>NZ_FMHV01000002.1:4290243-5720324 GCF_900091465.1 Micromonospora rhizosphaerae
TGGCGGAGCTCTTCCCGATCGTGGCGGAGCGGTGCAACGACAAGGCGGGCAACCTGTCGGGCGGCCAGCGGCGCATGGTGGAGTTCGCCCGGTCCTTGATGCTCGATCCGGTGCTGCTGCTGCTCGACGAGCCGTCACTCGGCCTCGACCCGAAGGCGCTGCACACGTTGTTCGAGTCGGTCATGGTGCTGCGGGACAGCGGCAAGACGATCCTTATCGTGGAACAGAATGTCCGCTTCGGCATGCGTATGGCCACGGACGGCATCGTGATGGAGAGCGGTCGGGTCGTGACACAGCGACCGGCCGCCGCGATCCTGTCCGACCCCGACATCGCGCAGATGTACTTCGGAGGCACCGCGAGCCAGCACCACACGGCGCCCTCAGTCGAGTCGGTGGAGAGTCACCTCAGCCACCGCGCCGGCTGACCCTCTGGCCGCCGGCGCCTCGTCACCGCAGCCGGTGAGCTGGCGCCCAGGCCGCGCCACTGTCGCAACGCACGAGCGGGCCTGTCAGCGCAGCTGTCGGATGGTGAACACGCCGTAGGTCACTACGTCGTCGTACCCCGCTCCGCGAAGATCGCGTGCAGCGCCTTGGCGGCGGCGCTGGGGTGACGGCCGGTCGCGGTGGCGACGGCGATGTGCCAGTGGGGCGGGTCGGTGACGGAAACGAACCGGGCGGCCGTTTTCTTGGCGGCGAAGACCTGTGGGACGACGGCGATGCCCAGCCCGTGGCTGACGAGGTCGAGCAGCGAGTGCACGTCGTTGACCTCGAAGGCGACTCGCCGTTCGACGCCGGCGGCGGCCATTGCCTGCTCGACGACGTCCCGGGTGATCCAGCCGGGGGAGAAGTCGATGAAAGTCTCGTTCTGAAGGTCCCGCAGGTCCACGGTGCCGCGCTCGCGCAGCGGATGGGCCGGTCCGCAGGCCAGCACCATCGGTTCTGCCGCGATCGGCGTCAACGTCACCCCGGGTGCGCCGCCTGCGGGTGCGGAAACGAATGCCAGATCGAGGTCGCCGGTGCGGACCCGCTCGATCAGGTCGGGTGAACCGCCCTGCCGCAACCGGATCTCGACGCCGGGGTGGGCCGCGTGGAAGCGGGCCAGTACCGCGGGCAGGTCGACGGCGCCGAGGCACTGCAGGGTGCCGACCGCCAGGGTGCCGCGCAGCAGCCCCTGCACCGCGGCCACCGCGTCCTTGGCGGCGGCGACGTTGGCGAGTGCGTGGCGTGCCTGGGTGAGCAGCGCGTGCCCTTCGTCGGTGAGTTCCACGCTGCGCGTGTTGCGCACGAACAGGCTCGCGCCGAGCTCGCGCTCGAGGGAGCGGATCGACGCGGAAAGGCCGGACTGCGCTACGTGCATCCGTACGGCGGCCCGGGTGAAGTGGCGCTCCTCGGCGACCGCCACGAAGTACTCCAGCTGACGTAGCTCCACGACTTATCACCAACGCCGATTGCTTGGATCAGATTCTTCTGTTTGACAGCTTAACCACGGCGGCGGAGGGTGGAACAGCGACGACAAGCCCGAAGAGGAGCCCGCGATGCAAACCCGCCGTATCGGCGACAGATCCGTCAGCGCGATCGGCCTCGGCGGCATGCCGATGTCGATCGAAGGCCGCCCCGACGAACAGCGTTCGATCGCGACGATCCACGCCGCGCTGGACGCCGGCGTCACCCTGATCGACACCGCGGACGCCTACCACCGCGACGCCGACGAGGTCGGGCACAACGAGTCACTGATCGCCCGCGCCCTGGCAAGCTACGGCGGCGACACGTCCGACGTGTTGATCGCCACCAAGGGTGGACACCTGCGCCCGGGTGACGGCTCGTGGACCTTGAACGGATCTCCCGAGTACCTGAAGCAGGCGTGCGACGCGTCGCTGAAGCGCCTGGGGGTCGACGCCATCGGCCTGTACCAGTTCCACCGGCCGGACCCCGCCGTCCCCTACGCCGAGTCCGTCGGCGCGATCCGGGACCTGCTCGACGCGGGAAAGATCCGGCTCGCTGGGATCTCCAACGCCAACCCGGACCAGATCCGGCTGGCCAACGAGATTCTCGGCGGTCGGCTGGTCAGCGTGCAGAACGAGTTCTCGCCTGCGTTCCGCACCAGCGAGCCGGAGCTGGAGTTGTGCGCGGAGCTCGGCATCGCGTTCCTGCCGTGGAGCCCGCTCGGCGGCATCTCCAACGCCGCCGACCTCGGCACCCGGTTCGCCGCGTTCGCCGACGTGGCAGGAACGCACGGCGTCAGCCCGCAACAGGTCTGCCTGGCGTGGATGCTCGCGAAAGCGCCGGTGGTGATCCCGATTCCGGGCTCCTCGCGACCCGGGACGATCCGCGACTCGGTCGCCGCAGCCGACCTTGAACTGTCGCCCGAGGAGCTCAACCGCCTCGACGTCGTCTGAACCGCCGGCCCGGCCGGCCGCTCGGTTGCGCCCCGCCGGCGTGCCCACGCCCATTCCGGGTTCGTGGGCGCCCCGGCGGGCGGTTACCGGTCGATCGGCTCCTCGTGCTGGCGGCCCCCGCAGCTCGCTTTACTGCATTGGGCGGATGGTCGGTCGTGTCTCAGAAACGCGTCGCCGCCAGCCGGACGCCGAGTCCGATGAGCGCGACGCCGGTGACCGCGTCGATCGCCCGGCGTACCCGTGGCCGGTCGAGCAGCCGCCGCATCGCCGCCACCAGGTTGGCCACGCCGAGGAACCACAGTAGGGCGACGGCCGCAGCGACCGTCGCCAGCACCACCGCGTCGACCACCGTCGCGTCGGGGCGCAGAAACTGCGGCATCAGCGCCACGAAGAACACCGCCGCCTTCGGGTTGAGCACGTTGCACAACAGCCCCTGCCGGAACGCCGCCGGTAGCGTGGTGTCATCCCGGCCGTCCGGCTCGCCGAGCGTCCCACCGCCGCCGTGGGCCGCGGCGACCAGCGCGCGGACGCCGAGCCAGGCGAGGTAGGCGGCGCCGACGACCTTGACGGCCGTGAAGGCGACTGCCGAGGCCGCCAGCAGTGTGGCCACGCCGGTTGCGGCGGCGACCGCCCAGATGAAGACTCCCGCCGCGATCCCGGCCGCCGTCGCCATCCCGCGCGTCCGTCCCGAGACGGCAGCTCGGCGTACGACGATCGCGAAGTCCGGCCCGGGGGAGAGCGCGCCCACCGCCATCACCGCGGCGAACGCGATCACCTGGCCGGTCGTGACCGTCATGCGCCCGTTCCTTGTACGAGGGCACCGCGCGCGGCTGCGGCAGTGAACGCGGACCAAGCAGCCGGCGCGAAGGTGAGCGTGGGACCGGCCGGATCCTTCGAGTCGCGAACGGCGACGATGCCGGGAAGATTGTCGGCGACCTCGACGCAGTCCCCGCCGTGGCCGCCGCTGCGGGTGCTCTTGCGCCAGACGGCGCCGGTCAGGTCAGTCATGCCGCATCTCCCTCTCCGCCGGTTGCGCCGCTGATGTGGTGGCGTCAGATGGAGGGGTCGAGGTTTGCGTTCCAGACAGGTGCCGCGCGCTCGTGGGCATCAACTCCGGCGAAGAAGGCGTCGGCCAACTCGGGATAGTCCTGCCTGTTGACGCCGACGACCTCAATGAACTTGGGCCGGTGCACGGCGAAGCCCTGGGGACTCGGCTGGGGACGGTAGGGCACGCCCATCTTGAAGGACCGACGAGCCGGCCCGTACTCGACGGCGTCGACGATCAATGCATCGGTCCGTCCGGTTGGCAGGTGCAGGTACCCGTCGACCACCAGCACCGCGCGAACGGCATCGTACCGGTTCGCTTGCAACGCTTCCTGGCCGGCTTGTGCGCCGGCGCCGACGTCGTCGAAGGCGAAGCGGTCCATGCCGCGATCACCGCCGGCGTGCTCATAGCCCAGCAGTGGTGTCAGTGTCGTTCCGTCGGAGACGCTCCAGATGCCGTGGGCGGCAAAGAACCCGGCCAGTCGGGCGGTCTCATGCATGGGGGCCAGCATTCCAGGTCCAAGCGGGGTTTGGTGTCCCCGCTTCGTGCCATGGGCACCAGGGGGGCGGCTGCCGCTACCCGAGCTCGAACGGCCGGTCGACCAGGGCGGCCAGCCTCTTCGGCGCCAGGACGCAGTAGCTTTCCGTGAGCAGCTCGGCGACCTCGTCCCAGTCAACGCCGTTGTCGAGCACCATGCCAACGACGTCGGCTCCCCAGCCCGGCTTGAAGAACGGGTGGCCGCCGGCAATCAGCCCGGCGATCTCGTCGCCCGGTGACCGGAACGTCAGCACGCAGAGTGGCTGGTCGGTCGCGGCAGCTCGGGCGTAGGCCGCCTGGTGGTCGGGGTCGACCGTGAGCACGTGGGCGAAGGTGCGTTTGCGGATCCGCCAGCGCGTGCCCACCCACGCTGGCTCTTCGTAGGTCTCCGGCAGCCCGAGGCAGACGGGCCGAAGCCGGTCGAGGATCTCGGGTGCGACATCTCCAGGGCCAGTCACGCGCGGGACGCTACCCCGGCCCTCCGACAGGCCCCACCCAGCGGAATGCCGACCCGGCGGCTGGCTCACGCCCCAGCCGTCATGGCCTGTCGGCTCGGATGTCGTCGAGGAACCGCTCCAGCGCCTTGGTCACGCCGTCCGGGTCCTCCACGGGCGACGAGTGTCCGACGCCAGGCAGCTCCACCAGCCGCGAGCCCGCGACGAGGGAGTGGATCTCCCGGGAGAACGTCGGCGGGAGGGAAGCATCAGCCCCGCCGGCGATGACCAGTGTCGGTACCGCGATGTTGCCGAGCTCGTCCCGGACGTCGGGTCGGATCATGAAGCCGAGGAGCGTCTTCACCAACGACGACCGGTCCGCCCGCTCCCACCGCTGCCGCCACACCCCACGCTCCGCGCCCCTGGCCGGGTCCTTCCGGAACGCCGCGCCGTACATCTCACCCTCGATCCCGGACCTCAGCAGCGGCAGCGAGACGCCGGCGACTCGGGCCACTCCGGCAAGCAGCAACTGCTTGGGGAACTTCGAGCGAGCGTGCGCGGCCGCGCTGGTGTTGAGCAGGGTCAGCGACCGGAGCAGGCCCGGCTCCCGGGCCGCGATCCGCAGCGCGACGAAGCCGCCCATCGACAGGCCCACGAGGTGCACGGGCGCGATGTCCAGCCTTCGGATCAGGGCCAGCACATCCGCCATGTGCTGCTCGATCTGGTACCCGCCGCGGGAGGCGGTCGATCTGCCCTGGCCACGGAAGTCCAGGGTTATGCAGCGGTACCGGTCACGCAGCGAGGCCACCTGCGCCTCGTACTGCCGGCCGTCGAACAGGAAGCCGTGCAGGAACACGACCGGCTCGCCCGGCCCCTGGGTGTCCTCGTAGTAGAGATCGGTGCCGTTCACTCGCGCGCTGGGCATGCGTCCCCCTCGTCGTTGTCGCACTCCACGGCCTTGGTTGTCGATTCCGAAGGCTCGCATTCGTCGTACCCGGAGAGTACGACTGACTGAGACCGATGAGTTTCGGCGTGGTGCACGGTCTACCGAGTGAATCGTCGAACAAAACGGAAGGATGAGGGCATGAGCGGCGTACGGGTGCTGGTAGGCACACGGAAGGGCGCGTTCACGTTGACGTCGGACGGCAGGCGCGGCGACTGGACGGTCGAGGGACCTCATTTCGGTGGCTGGGAGATCTACCACCTCACCGGGTCACCCGCCGACCCGAACCGGCTCTACGCGTCCCAGTCCGGCGGCTGGTTCGGGCAGATCATCCAGCGCTCCGACGACGGCGGCAAGACCTGGAACACGGTCGGCAACGACTTCGCCTACTCCGGCGAGGTCGGCGAGCATCTGTGGTACGACGGCACCCCACGCCCGTGGGAGTTCAAGCGCATCTGGCACCTGGAGCCCTCCCGCGATGACCCCGATACCGTGTACGCGGGTGCGGAGGACGCCGCCCTCTACGTGACCAACGACGGCGGCCAGAAGTGGGACGAGCTCACCGCCCTTCGCACACACCCGAGTGGGCCGAAGTGGCAGCCCGGTGCCGGGGGGATGTGCCTGCACACGATCATCCTGGATCCGGCCAACAGGGACCGGATCTACCTCGCCATCTCGGCTGCGGGTGCGTTCCGCAGCGACGACGCCGGCGCGAGCTGGCTGCCGATCAACAAGGGCCTGCGCTCCGGAGAGATCCCCGACCAGGACTCCGAGGTCGGCCACTGCGTGCACCGCATCACCCAACACCCCTCCCGCCCGGACACCCTGTTCATGCAGAAGCACTGGGACGTCATGCGCAGCGACGACGCCGGTGCGAACTGGCGCGAGGTCAGCGGCAACCTGCCGTCGGACTTCGGGTTCCCGATCGCGGTGCACGCGCACGAGCCGGAGACCATCTACGTGGTGCCGATCAAGAGCGACTCCGAGCACTACCCGCCGGAGGGCAAGCTGCGCGTCTACCGCAGCCGCACCGGCGGCGACGACTGGGAGCCGTTGACGAAAGGCCTGCCGCAGTCCGACTGCTACGTCAACGTGTTGCGCGACGCGATGGCGGTCGACACGCTCGATCCGTGCGGGATCTACTTCGGCACCACCGGTGGCCAGGTCTACCACTCGGCGGACGGAGGCGACAGCTGGGCGCCGATCGTCCGGGACCTGCCGGCCGTGCTCTCCGTGGAAGTCCAGGTGCTGCCGTGATCCGGGTGGTCCTCCCGGCCCACCTGAAGAACCTCGCGCACGTCACCGGCGAGGTACGTCTCGAGGTGGCCGGGCGGGTCACCCAGCGCCTGGTGTTGGACACCCTCGAGGCGCGGTACCCGATGCTGCTCGGTACGATCCGCGACCGCCGCAGCGGCAAGCGCCGGGCGTTCGTCCGCTTCTACGCGTGTGAGGAGGACCTGTCCAACGACCCGCCCGACACAGCACTGCCTGAGGAGGTCGTCGCCGGCAAGGAACCGTTCATCATCCTCGGCGCGATGGCCGGGGGATAGGGCCTGGTCCCTGCCGGCTATCCGCCGTAGGGCCGGGTGATGATCTCCAGGTTGTGCCCGTCCGGGTCGGCCCAGTACACACCGCGTCCGCCGTCGTTGGTGTTGATCCGGCCTGGCCGCCGATGGAACGGGTCCGCCCAGTACGTCAGGCCCTGAGCTTTGATCCGCTCGAAGATCTGGTCGAACTCCTTTTCGGTCACCAGGAACGCGTAGTGCTGCGGTTGGATCGTTCCGGGATCGTCGACGAAGTCGAGCGAGACATCGTTGGCGACGTGCACGACAAGGAACGGGCCATACTCGGTCGGCTGGGCCAGGCCGAGCAACTGTACGAGGAACTGGGCGGAGCGTCGCTTGTCGCGCGTATGAACGATGGTGTGGTTGAGCTGAACGGCCATAAGTCGCCCTCCAATCACGACGGTGAGACAACAGGTTGACCACGGTGGTGCGGGGCGACGAGACGGCGAGCCGCACGGGCCCCGGACGCCTGGGGTAGGAGAAAGCCTGCCATGTCGAGGAGAAACGACTGCGCGGCCACCACGGTCAGTCCGGCCGCCACCCGGTTGAGCCGCTTGTCGAGGTGCTCGGAGCGCGACGTCGCCTCGGCGAGCAGCGACGTTCCGGCGCGCTGAAGGAGCCGCTCGGCGCGGTCGTGCGCCCGATCGACGCCGATGATCTTCCGGGCGGCCAGGAACGTTGCCCGACGGTCCTGGGCGGAGTCCACGCGGTACGAGTCGAGGTCGTGGTAGTCGGCCCACACCCGTCGATGAACCGGCGGAACTCGCTGTCCGCGATCTGGCTGGGCGAGTTGCCGGCGTGGCCGGCCAGGATCCGCCGGCCACCCGTGATCGCGCCGATCAACAGGGACAGTTGGGCGACGGCGATATCGGCCGGTTCCAGGATGGTGAGGATCTCTGCTCTGAGTTCATGCCCGAGGATTTCATGTACACGACCTGCGCTCCTCTCCTGATGATGGGTAGTCGCGCCCGTCAGCCTGCCCGAAGTGGCCCGAGTAAGAGATCGTTCAAGGCTTTCTCGGCGGTGGCGACGTGCCGGTGGCGCCTGAAGCCCTTGCACCATGTCACGATCGACACGGTCCAGGACCGGGGACGAGCGGTGGCCGAGGGTATTACGCGGAGCCGACGACCGAGCGGGGCACCGCATCGGGCACAGGTCGACTCCGCCGCGACGACCTCGTAGGTGAGTTGGATGAGCCAAAGGTCGAGGGCGGAGCATGGGGAGGCCACGGCTTCGTGGCGACCCCAGCTCGATGGACCAGGTGAATCGCCGAGGTCCAACCATTGCGCCCACCACATGAGCCAATCCATTTCTCGTTCTCCAACGCGACTCAGTGCCGCCCCGCGAGGACGCGCGAGCCCTCGGACGGTCACGCTCTCCACGACCCGGCGTTTTCCGGTCAGGGGTCACAGATGGTTGGCGTCGACGACGGCTTGGGCGAATGCCTGGGGGGCTTCCTGCGGCACGTTATGGCCGACCTTGACGACCCGGTGTGCGTACTTCCCGGGACCGACGGTCTCGAGGGCGTACCCAAGCCGGCAATGGCCTCGTTCATCGCGATCCCGCCCCGGCTGTTTGGTGGCTGGTGGTGATCTTGTTGTGGAGGGCGTTCAGTGCGGCTACGTAGATCTCGGAGAAGGTGGGGAAGGGCTGGATGGTGTCGCGCAGCACGGCGAGCGGTACCTGGGCACGGATGGCGAGGGTTGCCTGTTGCAGCCACTCACCAGCCTCCGGAGCCAACGCGTAGACGCCGGTGAGCCGCTCGCCGTCACTGAGCAGGGTCAGGAAGCCGTTGGACTCGGCGTAGGCGCGGGTGTAGGTGGCCGTCTTGGCCACCTCGTTCACGGGAACGGTCGCGGCGAACCGGGCCCCGGTGGCGCCCACCGAGGCCGCCTGCGGGTCGGTGTAGACCACGCGCGGCACGGCGTCGTAGTTCGCCTCACGCGGTTCGCCGAGGATGTTCGCGGCCACGACGTCGCCCTGGTACTTGCCAACATGGGTGAGCAGCCACAGGCCGGTGACGTCGCCGATGGCCCACAGCCGCTCGCCGGCGCGCAGGCGCGCGTCGACCGGGATACCGCGCCGGTCGGCCGACACGCCGACGGTCTCCAGGCCGATGCCGTCCACCCGGGGCCGCCGCCCGGTGGCGACCAGCAGCCGGTCGCCGCGTAGCTCCCGGCCGTCGTCGAGAGTCAGCACATAGTCGGGGCCGTCACGCCGGGCGGCGCTCGCGTGGACGCCGAGGACGAGCTCGATGCCGTCGCGGCGCAGCACCTCGCCGAGCGCCTCGCCCAGTGGCGCGGGCTCATGGTCGAGCAGGCGGCCAGTGGAGGCGGCGAGGATCACGTCGCCACCGAGGCGGCGTACCGCCTGGGCCATCTCCACCCCGACTGGCCCACCGCCGAGCACGATCAGCCGCCGCGGGACGGCCTTCATGCCGGTAACCTCACGGTTGGTCCAGACGTCAGGCAGGTCGGCCAGGCCGGGGATGGGCGGCCGGAACGGGGACGAGCCGGTGGCCAGGACGACGTGTTCGGCGGTGTAGCGCACACCGTCGACTTCGACGATACCTGTACCGGCGAGCCGGCCGGTGCCGCGTAGCAGGTCGATGCCCTTGCCGGCGAGCCACCGTTGCTGACCGGCGTCGGAATAGTCGGAGACCATGAAGTCCCGCCAGGCCAGCGCCGCCTCGACGTCGACCTGGGCGGTGGCCGCCGCCTCCCGCGCCCCGTGCACCGCCTCGCCGGGACGCAGCAGCGTCTTGGACGGGATGCACGCCCAGTACGAACACTCGCCGCCCACCAGCTCCCGCTCAACCAGGGCGACCCTAAGGCCGCCCTCGGCCAGCGCACCCGCGCAGTGCTCGCCGGGAGAGCCGCCACCCAGGACGATCACGTCGTAGCCGTAGTTCATCGCAGCACCGCTTCCATATGCAGCGCGGCGTCGCGGGCCGCCTCGTAGGGGTTGCGGCCACCCTCGCGGGCGACGATGTAGGCGGCGTACCAGTCCGACCAGTTGTGCTTGGGAGCGGTCGCCTCGTACGCGCCGTGGTGCTCCTCCGCCTCCCGCAGAAGCCCTGTCAAAGTCGTGATGTCCATCAGTTGTCCCCTCCGCCATCCGGGCTCAATACAGTCGGCCGTATTCGTTCGAAAAAAAACCGCCGGCCCGACGAGCGAGCTGGCGTTCACCCGTCGGTCCCGAGCACCGGCCCGGCAGGCGTCGTGATCTCCTGGAGCACCCAGCCGTTGCCGTCCGGGTCGTTGAACGACGCGTAGCTGCGGCGGTCCGGGTCCGGCTCCGGCACTCGCTCGTCCGTGCCCGCGTGATGGAAGACCCCTCCGTGTCGTGGAAGACCTCGCCCACCTCGGCGCCGTGCCCGACCGGCTCGGCTCGGGCCGCCTCGATGTCGGTGACGATCAGGTGCAGGCCTTGTGCGGAGCCGGGCGTCGCCGACGTGATGCCGGTGCCGAAGATGATCGAGCACGGCGAACCAGGCGGGTGTCAGCTGCACGACACGAAACTGCGCCTCGGCGACGAAGTCGGCGTCCAGCCGCCACCCCAACGCGTTATAGAACTGCTTGGCGCTGTCGACGTCGGCCACGGGCACCACGACGCTTCGAGTTTCATATCCACGATCCGAACACCTCGTTCTCGCGGGAGTCGGCATAGATCGATGCCGGCCCAACCACCCTCGCGCGGCCCACGGCCCTTTCGACCCAAGACCCTGGTCCGTGCGCCTTGTCCGGGGTACTCCCCTCCTCACGCGCGTTCATGTATGCCGCGTACCAGTCCGATCAGTCGTGCGGAGGGGCGACCTTCTCGTACGCGTCATGATGTTGAGCTGCTTCGTGCAGCAAATCCGCCAGCGACGGCACGTCCACGTCAGTTCTCCTTGTTGCCGGTTGTAGAGCCGGATCGTTGTTCTCGCGGAGCAGCTGGCCGCCGTCCAGCATCAGACTCGACCCGGAAGCCGTTCCGTGATTTCCTGCAGCACGTAGCGGTTGCCCTCGGAATCTTCGAACGAGGCGTACGTGGCATACGAGCGGCGTTCGGGATGGGGCCCGGAGGCGCGTTGCTCGTTGCCCATGTGGAAGCCGCCGCCGAGACCTCCACCGGCGTCGTGGAACGGCTCACTCACCTCGACGCCGCGCGAGAGAAGGTCGTTGCGGGCCTTGTCGATGTCGTCCACCGCCAGGAGCAACCCGTCGAACGAGCCCGGCTGGGCGGAGGTGACGCCCCTGCCGAAGATGATAGAAGCGTTCGATCCGGGTGGGGTCAGCTGCAGAATCCGGTAGCCGTCGTCGCCGGCGAAGTCGGCGTCGAGCCGCCACCCCAGTCCCAAGTAGAAGTCCTTGGCCCGGTCGGGGTCGGCGACAGGGATGACGACGACCTCCAGCCGGAACGGGATCGCCGCGTCACCGGACGCCGCCGTTGCGTTGTCGTTGCTTGCCTGCGTACTCATGAAGACCTCCGGTGGAGTCGCGATGTGCGTTGTCGCCAGTCTCAGCGCCGGGCGCACGGAGTCGCGCCCGGGTGAATCCCTGGTTGGTGCCCGGGCCTACGGCGGCACGCGGCCGCCTCGGGGGGTGGTTCCGAATGGGCCCAGGGAGTTGAGGTCCAAGCGCAGCAACATGGACGGCTCGCCTGCCCGAACGGTCCAGAGGCGCGGACCTGGCCTCCGGCGAGATCCCGCCTGGCTGGAAGACGCTCGAGCAGGGCGCCGCGACCACAGTGTTCCTCGCCGCGTCGCCGCTGGTGCGCGGCGACGGCGTTCGCTACTTCGAGGACTGCGGCGAGGCCGAGGTCGAAAGCGCAGACACCAGCGGGCGGCGACGACGATCACCTCCGCCGGGAAACGGAACCCGACGAACGCCGACCTCGGAGACAGCCACGGGCCGGGACGAGTCGATGACTTCACTCTGCTCAAGCTTGCCTCGATCTTGCCAACGCTCAATGCAACGGTGCCGGTCCGACGCCTGTCGGCGCCGGTCGGGAGGGAGCAGCCGCCTGACGGTCGCTCCCCGCTGCCACCGCGTCTGAAGCGACAGGGCTACCAGTCCGCGACGACCTGCTCGTTGAAGATCCGCTCCCCGGTCGCGGGCTCACGCAGCGCTGCCGCGCCCAGCACCTCGCCGTCCGCGTTCAGCACGCGGAGGGTCACCTCCGCGCAGACCGGCAGGGAGAGGATCGCCGCGCCGTTCGTCACCGGCGCGGCGGCGCGCGGGGCGGCGGCGCGCGGCCCGCCGGACTCGATCGCCACCACCCGCACTGCGTCTTCCTGCGCCGGGGACCGGCGCGGCGGCGGCACTCCGCTCAGTTCCCCGATCCGGAAGCCGACCGGGCCTTGTTCGCGGAGCACGCCGTCGCACTCGACCCGCCACCAGCCCCGGATCCACTGCTCATGCAGGAGGAGCTAGCCCGGGCGTGGCGGCGGGGGCACCAAACCGTTGTCCCAGCAGCTAGCGGGAGCCGCCTTCCGTGACTATCGGGGGTTAGGAGCATATACTCTGATCGTCGGGACGGCAACGACAGGCCCTCGGATCGAACCCGCCGGGCCGCCGCTGGCGGCCGACGCCCGAGCGGCACCCTTCATGTGTGCGAGCACCATGCTTCCTATCCTGGGCGGGAAGATCTGGAGGAGACGATGACCACTGCGGTGGCGCAAGCCGACGTGTGCAACAACCTGGCGCTGCGCAAGGCGGCCCGGTACCTCGGCGCGACTTACGACAAGGCTCTGGCCCCGGTCGGTCTTCGTGCGACGCAGTTCACCATCCTGAGAGTGCTCAGTGCTCACGGAGAGATAACGATCACCAGCCTCGCTGACATGATCGCCATGGACCGCACGACGATGGCCACAAACCTCAAACCGCTCGCGCGGGACGGCCTGGTGACCGTCGAGCCATCTGCAGCCGACCGCCGCGCACGGATCGTTACGATCACGCCCGACGGCCTCTCCCGCACGAATGCGGCGCTACCACTGTGGCGAGCCGTGCAAGCCCGGTTCGAGGAGAGCTTCGGAGCCGACGATGCAGCCCATCTGCGCGCATCCCTCGAAGCCGTCCTCCACACCGGCTTCCAGCCCTGGGCCGAGTGAGCACGACTCTCGGAAGGCTACTGAGAGCGAACTACTACAGAGCGTGTTGCAGAAGGCCGTGATCAAGCAGCCCGAACTGGGCTGTTGACGCTCCGGTCGGCGAGCCTCCCACTCCAGTCGCAGTGCGCCATCGCGTCTGGTCACAGGACCCAGGCCACCGGGTTCCCCACATGCCGCTGCCACGTGTTGCCGCGCTCGCCGAGTACGCCCCGGCACCCACCCACCTGATCTGGTGGCTACTGCTCACCGTGTCCCTGGGGTGCCTGATCAGCGCGCTGACGCTCCCGCAGACCATCCACCGCAAGCCTGGGGCCTTGAAGTCGTTGCGACCCCGGGTGCACCTGCCGCGTCGAGACCGGCTGGCCTTCGTCGCGGCCATGCCCTGTCTGATCGCGACCTGGTCCCTCGGCGGCCTGTACCTATCCTTGGGCCCCTCGCTGGTACAGCAGCTCGCGGGCTCGCACAACCCGCGTTCCTGCTCGGCAGCGGCGTCGCCGGCCTCGGCTTCGGGCCCGGCTTCCTGGGCGCCTTCCGGCTGGCGATCGCTCCCGTCCAAGCCGCCGAACGGGCCGGGTTCATCGCGATCCTGTACACCGTGAACTACCTGTCCTTCGCCGTCCCGGCCCTGGCCGCCGGCATCGCGGCCAGCCATTACGGCCTGCGCGCCACCGCATTGGTCTACGCCGCCGGCACCGCCGCGCTCGTCGCCGCGGCCACTGGAGCCGTGCTCCTCCACCGGAACACTGGCCCTGGCAAAACGTTCGACGCCCCACCTCCCCGAACACATCCCTAACCGACCCGACGATCGAGGACAGCCGTCCACTCGCCGGGGAGGGCCCAGTGGTTGAGGCGCGGCCCTACGCCGACCGGACGGCCACCCACAGATAGCGTCGGCCTGGACGGCCTATGGGTTCGGCCGACCACCCGGACCGCCTGCGGGTGGCAGCGCTACGCCTCTGAGTTGTCGGCGGGAGCTGCCGCCGAGCTTGGTGAAAACCTTGCGCAGGTGCCGTTCGACGGTGCGAGGGCTGATGAACAGTTGAGTGCTGATCTCGGGATTGGAGAGCCCGTCGCGGGCGAGCCGGGCGAACTGTCCCTCCTGCGCGGTCAGCTCGGTGGTGCTCTCCATGCTGCGCTTGCGGACGGTCTCGCCGGTGGCCAGCAGTTCGCGGCGACCGCGGTCGGCGAATCCGTCGCCCGCATAGCCGTGAACATCCCGTGGTGCGAAGCTGCTCTCGTGCGTCCACACGACGGTTCTCGCCCCGCAGCCATTCGCCGTACACGAGATGGGCCCGGGCCAGCTCCATCCGGAGCCGGGTGCGGGCGAGCCGCCCGATCGCCTCACGGTACAGGTGGTCTGCGATATCGCCGTCGCTCAGCATCGCCCGCGCCCGCGCCTCAACGCCGAGCGCCCAGTCGGTGCCGCTGGGCGTGGTCATCTCCGCGAGCTGCCGCAGGGCCACGCCCGCCTGTGCTGTGAGCCGGCGCGTGCCGCCGCTTCGATCAACTCCACTAGGCACCAGGGGCCCATCGCCAGATTGTCCAGGTGCTGGGCGCCCTGTCCGGCGGCGGCAAATGCCACATCGTGGCGGCCGAGGCCGCCGTACAGCACCGCAGTCGCCCACTCGGTTGTGGTGATACCGATGCCCTCGCCGCGCGGCGTCACTTCCCGCAAGGTGGACTCGACCAGCACGGTGACGTCGTCTTCGTGGCCTTGCAGGGCGGCGAGGCCGAGGGCGCCGAAGGGTGTCTGGGTGCTGCCGATCGCCGCGGCCGTCATCTCCATATCTTCGATCAGTTCCGTCGCCGCCGTCAGCTCACCGGAGAAGAACAGCAGGTACATGCGTACGGTCAACGCGAGGGGTAGCTCGCTGAGCGACCCAGCGGCGCGGGCGACCTCGACGAGCCGACCGGACAACTCGTCAATGTCCAACGTTGCGGCTGCCCGCCACAGCACCGCCAGCTCGCCGACCGGATCCGCAGCCGCCAAGCTGCATCAGCCGCCGGGTTGGCGGTGGCAGGGCGGCGAGCTGGTGGCCAAAGCTTTGCTCGATCCGCCCGGACAGCGGCAGCGCATCCGGCAGCCCGCAGCCGCCGGCCAGCTCCGCGCGGCTGGCTGTGGATTGTGGTGGTGGGACTGTTCCTGAGCGGGGTGACCGCGTTCCCGCTCGAGATCGAGGTGCGCTGGCTGCTGCGGACGGTCGGCCCGCTCGCCGACCAGTTGCCGGCGCTGGTCATCTGGATCGAGCGGGTCCACATCGGGCTGGTCGAAACCGGAGACCGCTACCCGTTCATGCGGTACGGGACGGACTGGCTCGCGTTCGCCCACCTGGTGCTCGCGGCGGCGTTCTGGGGGCCGCCGCGCGATCCGGTGCGCAACGTCTGGGTGGCCCAGCTCGGCATGATCGCTTGCGTCGGGATCGTGCCGCTGGCGCTGATCTGTGGGCCGGTCCGGAGATCCCGTGGCTCTGGACGGTGGTGGACCTGTCCTTCGCTGTCGGGGCGTTCCCACCGCTGTGGTTCGGCACATCCGCGCGATCGAGGCGCAGCAGGCCGGGCCGGCGGGCCCGGCCCGCTCGTCGACGTCCGAGACCTCCGGGTCGGCACGTCCGTAGCGGCCGAAGGCACCGCCAGCGGTTGTACGAGGCCGCCATGAGGAGCCCAGTCGGCAGCTCGCTGGTTGGCTGGCGAGCAGCCGCCCTGGCGAGTGGCGGCCCTCCACAGGCTAGAAGTCCGCAGCGATCTCCAAGCCCCGCCTCGTGCAACTGGTGGTTCAGGTGTTGAGGTCGGCCCACTGCGCGGAGGCCGGTAGGGTGCCCGTGTTCCAGCCGCTCGGCGATCGCGTGTTTGGTGGCCGGGTCCAGGGTGTCGGGTAGTTGGTCGAAGGAGGCGGGCCAGACATCCAGCAGCGAGAAGACCTTGATGCTGGCGGGAAGAGACTCGGTTGCCTTTCAGGGGGTCTCGTGTGTCACAAGCCGATGGCTGCGGCCGCGAGACCGTACCGACGGGCTTCGTCCTGTAGATCTGGGCCATCAGCTCCGCAAAGCGACGCGCTCGTTTGTCGTAGCCATCCGGAACAGCAGTGCGCGAGCTACCGCTGCCACCGACACGTCCACCGTTTCCCACAGCGTCGCCGGTGCACCGTGCCAGCAGAGCGCATCGGCCACCGGCCTGAGAAACCCTGGCCCGTCCCGGGGTCTCCGGAAGGCGCAAACCAGGGGGCCCACGGACTCCTCGAGCCCTTGCCCTGGTCCGCCGGCGAGTCGCACCACCCATGCGGCTTGTTGCCAGGACCCGGCACGGACCAGGGAGTCTCCCTGGGTCGAAAGGGCCGTGGGGTGGGCGAGGGTGGTCAGGCCGGCATCGATCCGTGCCGACTCCACGGAGAGCGAGGAGTTCAGATGGTGGAGATGAAACTCGCCAACCTCGCGCCGGTGCGGGTCAACCTGATCGCGGCTGGCTTCGTCGACAAACCCCTGCCCGCCCGGCTTCTCGGCGACGACTTCGAACAGCGCCGCAACCAGCTGTGCGCCAGGCTTCCGATTAGGCGTGTTGTCGGGCCAGCTGATGTCGCCGCGCTGGCCGTCCACCTGATGGTGAACACCCGCACTTCCCGGCGCGACCTACGACTTCGACGGTGGCCAGCAGACCGTCCCCGCCACCAAGGGCTGATCGACGGCTCGCCTGTCCGGCCCGACCACCCCGCCACGGTCATTCGTGTGCGGCACAGGTGATCTCGCGATCGCCCCCGCCCGCCGCGGCTGCGAGCCATCCCTCGCAACAGAGAAAAGGAGTTCCTGATGGGTTTGATGGAAAATGCCGGCCAGGTCGACACTGACCGTCGTTGGTTTCTGGGCCTCGCCGCTGGTGCCATCCGCCAACGATCACCATCGACGGCCAGTTTGATCCCTTCACGCCCGCCGGTGACGGCTCGGCATACCGCGGCAAGTTCACCGGAAAGTATGACCACCGGGTCGTCCAGGTCGGCCACGACGTACCGCAGGACGCACCCCACGCATTCGCCCAGGCCGTCGTTGACGCCGACCATTTGTGAGGCGGGTGCCGAAACGCGTGTGGCGGCATCGCAATCCAGTGGCAGAGGAGCAGTCAATAGTAGAGGAGAACGGCAATGTACTGGCTTACGGCGCCGTGGGTGCAGTGGTTAAGCGTCCTCGGGTTACCTGCTCCATCGAGTTGGAGTCACGACGAAGCGCTACCCGCATCTCGTCCCATCTTCGGACAGTTCGCCGCGCTGACCGCCCTCGATCTGTGGTTAATCGAACTCACCTACGAGGTCGTCGCGGCGGAGTCGAAATGCATCCGGTGCGGTGCCCCGCTCAGTCGCCGGCTCCGTGTGGTGCAATCGGCCGTTGATCACTCCCCATTGTGGACTGTATCTGTCGTGACTAGGTGCAGCGGGTGGCGCCGCCACCGACACATTGCCGCAGTCGACGACGGTTCGGACGGTCTCATGCTCGGGCCGCTTCACGCAGCCGGACCCGGACGCTGGTTGGCCGGGGCCGCGCGCTGGAGATCCTCCTCGGCGGCAATGACATCCCGCAGTCCTCGCCGCCGTTCGACGCCCTGACCTGGACCGTATAGCGCGCCGCCCCTCCACCCGTCACCAGGTACCGATCATTGAAAGGCGTACCGCCATGAGCGTGGTCCAGTGCCGGCGCTTTCCGAGACCTGCGGCGCCGAGATCACCGATAAGGCGCTCGCCGCCGGCCGTCACGTCGTCGCGGCCGCCCGCGAGCCGGAAAGCGATCACGGGACAGGACGCGGGAGACCAACTTTCTGCAGTCCCACTCGACGTGAACTGCGAGTCGCAGGCCGCCGCGACGGCCCAGGCGGCCGCCCGCCGCCCCTACGCACTGGTGATGCCCCTACAACATCCCGCCGCTGACGCTTCGGTGCCCGGCTAACCGAGGGAGAGGTTAGAGATGACGGTGTCGTTGCTATCCGGTCGGGTCGCGCGGAGCTCGGCCCCCGGTAAGGCCGCCCAGGTGGGCGCCCGGACCAGGAGCCCACAGAGCGGGCGGCTCACCTGGGCGGACGTGGACTACCGCACGCTGCTCGGCGCCCGCGAAGACTGGTGGGACCGAGCCGCGTGCCGCGGGATCGATGTGGATGTCTTCTATCCACTGCCGAATGACGGGGCGGCCGCGGAGCGGGCGCTGCGGGTGTGCGGGCGATGTCCCATCCGTGCAAAGTGTCGGCAGTACGCGGTCAGCAACCGTGAAGCGTACGGCATCTGGGGCGGCATGACAGAGCGGCAACGGGCTGCACTCGTGCGACGCCGGTTCGCCGACAGCCAGCGCCGTTGACACCCCCGCGTGCTGATTTGCCCCCAGGGCTGCGTCGCGCCGGGGCTGCGGCGACTACGAGCTCAACCAGGGCGCGGCTGGCTCCCGCGGCGTGACCGGCCTCCACACCATGGTGTTTCCCGGGCGCGAGCCGCCGGCCACAGCACGGGACTCAATACGGATCCAAACCGCAGAACAGGAGGCAAACCGCAAGCCACTGCTGGGCGCGGCGATGTCCGTCAGCTGTGGCAAACCAGGATCAGACCGGCGCCACCGGCGGGCGCGCGTAGAGACTTTGTCAAGAGCGACGACTCTTGCGGGACCAGGCTACCGGGTCCTGCCGGTCGACCCGTGCGGCGGCCAGAATCCTCGTCCGACCCGCCTACCGGTCCTTGGCGGAGGTCGACACGCCGATCGACGTCGGCGTGTTGGGCAACGGCGGAGGCCGACACGATCGCCCGCGACGCGGTCGCTACCGGCGCAAAGGTGTTGTGGTATCAGCCGGGTACCCGCACCGAACCGCCCGCGGGGCTGGCCATCGACGCGGGGCTGGTCGTCGTCACCGGCCGGTGCGTGGGAACCAGCCATGCGCAGCTGGGCCTGGGAGTCCGGCCCCGGCCGGCTGCGCCGCGGCGCTGCCCGACAACGCCGCGGCAGCCGAGGTGGCGACGAAGACACCCAAACCGATGGTGGGCACGCCACCAACAAGATCCGCAAGCCGGCCCGTACCAACAAAACTCATGGGTCTTCAGGCCAAGGCCAAGCGCGATTCGGGCGCGCTCGATGCGGCGCGGCCTCCGAGCGGCAGGGCTACGCTGGCGGGTCCGCATGCCCGAGTTGCGCCAGCGCCGCCTTCAGTTCCCTGCGAGAGTTGAGGCCGAGCTTGCCGAACACCTTGCGCAGGTGCCACTCGACGGTGCGGGCGCTGAGGAACAGCTGGGCGCCGATCTCGAGGTTGGTATGCCCGTCACAGGCGAGCCGGGCGATTGCCGCTTCTTGCGCGGTGAGCGTGCTGACGGTCTCGATTGCGCGCTTGCGCACCGTCTCGCCCGTGGCCAGCAGCTCGCGCCGGGCGCGTTCCGCGAACGCCTGGGCGCCCATCGTGGCCAGCATATCGTGGGCGGTCCGCAGCTGGGCGCGGGCGTCGGCGCGACGGTTCTCGCGGCGCAGCCATTCGCCGTAGAGCAGGTGGGCGCGGGCGAGCTCCGGGCGGAGCTGGGTGCGGCCAAGGCGGTCGATCGCCTCGCCGTAGAGGCTCTCGGCGGTCTCACCTTTGCTCAGCAGCGCGCGTGAGCGTGCCTCGATCCCAAGTCCGAAGTCGGTACCGCCGGCCTGGGTGCTTTCCGCCAGCCGGGGAAGTGCGTCCCATGCAAGGTCCGTATTCCCGCTGCGTGCCGCGGCTTCGATCAACTCGGGCAGCGCCCACATGGAGACGTGTCCGCCCCAGCAGGTCGCCGACGGGGCAGTCTTCGTGCAGGTGGTGTGGTCGCGCCCGTACAGCCCGGGTGCGTCCTCGCTGGCTTGTCTGGCCGCCGCCAGCGCCTGCTCATACCGGGCGAGCCCGTTGTAGAGGATCGCGGTCATCCAGTTCGCGTAGGCCACCGCGTGTCCCTGCCCGCCGGCCGTTGCTTGGGCGATGGTGGCCTCGAACAGCGGGACGGCCTCGGCTTGGTTGCCTCGCAGAGACGCGAGACTCATCGCGGTATACGGGGCGGCGCGACTCCCGGTCGCCTCACAGACCGCGTCGACCTCCGTGACCAGCGAAGCGGCCGCCGCGAAGTCACCGGTCCACGTGGTGGCCAGGCCCAGCCCGCTCAGCATGATCGTAAGCTGGTCGAGGGCGCCGACGTCATAGCCGAGCCGGACCTGCCGTAGGAGCATCACGCGCCAGGCGTCGTGGTCCCACAGGGCCGCGGCGGCCACCTGAGCAAAAAAGCCCCACCGCAGTTCTTCTTCTATGGTCATGTCCGGGTCGGCGAAGGCGCTTATTACTCTCCGCAACCTCGGCGCTGCGGCGGCCGTATCCGTGACCAGCAGCGTGAGGCCGTCAAGGACTTGCTCGGCCGTACCTGGCGGATGCGCCGCCGGCGGGAGGGCCCGGGCGGCGCGGCAGACCTCCAGCATGTCCCCGCCGGCCGCGAGGCCGCCGGCGAACAGAGCCGCCATCCATGCGGTCAGGTAGGTCTCGCGTGCCAGGCCGAGGTTGAGCGGCTCGAGACGCTTGGCCGCCTTGAGCAACAGCGGCGGAGCCTCGCTGCCCAGCCCTGATGCAAACGTGACCTGCCCGCGCAGCAGGTCCACCCGGGCGCTCTGCAGCTCGTCCAGCGGCCCGGCCTCTGCCGTCGCGAGCAGTTCCAGGGCCGTACCAAACGCGCCGGCGTGCAGGTTAGCCTGCGCCGCCGCCAGCAGGCGCTCGGCGCGGCGAACTGGATCGACGGTCAGCAGCACCGCGCGCGCCAGGAACGCCGCGGCCGCGGCCAGCCCCCCGCGGGCCTGGGCCCGGCCCGCCGACCGCTCGAGGTCCGCCGCGACCTCATCATCCGGCCCGGCCACGGCCTGGGCCCGGTGCCAGGCCCGGCGGTCAGGGTCAACCTGCGGATCGGTGGCCTCGGCGAGCGCGAGGTGGGCGGCCCGCCGGTCCTGAACCGAGGCCGACCGGTAGGCCACCGAGCGCAGCAGCGGATGCCGGAAGCATGCCCGCGCGCCGAACTCTGCCAAGCCCGCCTCGACCGCCGCCGTCGCCGCCTGGGGTGGGATCCCTAGGCGCCCGGCAGCCCGCCACACCAGCGACGAGTCACCCGACGGATCCGCCGCCGCCAGCTGCAGCAGCCGCCGGGTCTCGGGCGCCAGGGCGTCCAGCTGGCGGCGGAAGCTCTCCTCGATCCGGGTTGACAACGACACCGCACCCGGCAACCCAAACCCGCCCGCCAACTGCGCGGGCGTCAGGCCCCGCGGTAGCTCAAGCAGGGCCAGCGGGTTCCCTCGTGTCTCGGCCAAGATCTGATCGCGCACGCGCGCGTCCAGCGGCCCGGTCAGCGCCGAATCCAGCAGTGCCCGCGCGTCGTCGTCCTGCAACCCGGCCACGTGTAGTTCGGGCAATCCGGCCAGTTCCTCCCCGGGAACCCGGGTCCCGAACACCAGCCCGATCGGGTCCGCCGCCAGTCGTCGCGCCACGAACCCCAGCGCCTGCGCCGATGCCCGGTCCAGCCACTGCTGGTCGTCGACCACGCACACCAGCGGCTGCTCGCCGGCCGCCTCCGACAGCAGACTGAGGACGGCCAGCGCCACGAGGAATCGGTCCGGTGCCGGCCCGTGGCTGAGCCCGAACGCGGTCTGCAATGCCTGCCGCTGCGGCACCGGTAGCCGCTCCAGCCCAACCAGCATTGGCGCGCACAGCTGATGCAGCCCGGCAAAGGCCAGCTCCATCTCCGACTGCACGCCAACCACGCGCAAGACCCGGCACCCTGCCGCGTGGTCGACCAGGTAATCCAGCAGCGCGGTCTTGCCCACGCCCGGGTCACCACGCACCATCAGAGCCCGGCTCTCACCGGCGCGGACAGCATCGATGAGCCGGTCGAGCACATGGCGTTCGCTGCGACGGCCGGTCAGCTTTGTCGCGCGGCCAAGCCGCCCGGGACGTGCGGTCATCGTCCGGCTTACTCCGCGTCCGCGACTTCAGCAGCGGCGATGGTGTCCCTCGGGGCAAGGTGATATCTGACCGCCGATTTCTCACCGCCCGGCTTAGCGCGAGCGCTCACAAGGCCTCCTTGCTGGTCTAGGCCACCGGCCCGATAAGGCCTAGACCGACGCCACTGCTCCAAACCTTGAGCGGTTGAGAGCATATGCCCCTATTGGCGATGGGGCAAACCCTCGCCCCAACGCAGGGTGGTCGGCCAACCGGAACCTCGCGGTGCTGGCTGGCGTACGCGGATGTCGCCGTGGCCGACGTCCTCCAACACGTGCCGGCGGGCGACCACGATCGCGCCGCCGGGCGGGTTGGCGCTCTCGTGGCGGCGGCCATCAAGCCTGCGCTAGAGCTCGTTGCCTTGCCGTGCGGAAGCAGCCGGCTCCGCAGCCAACTACCTGGGTGTGCAGCGTGCTCCGGGCGTTCGCCGACGCAGCACGATCTGCGGTAAGGAGGCCATGGGACTTGCCGTGCTGTCCCCGGCAGCGGCCGTGGTGCGTTGTGCGACGGCCCCGTCCGGCAACCCGGTGGCGCCGGGGGCCGCCGGTGTCTCGCACGCCGTGATGTGCCCGCCGGGCAGGCGGGCGACGGCGACGTACACATGTTCCCCATTTCTGGTGGTCGTGTTGGCGGATGTGACGGGCCGCGTCGGTGCGGGGACGGGCCAGCTGGGTCCGGGGTGACGGGTGGGCGCGCACCGGCCACGGGCCGCGCCCGCCACCGCTCGCGGCGATCAGGGCTGGTACCGCCGCGATCGCCATGACGCCGCCGAGCGTGAAGCAGCGTCGTCGACGGCGGACGCCTCGCCGATGTCGGGGTCGCTGCCCGAGGCCAGCACCGCCGCGGTGAGGCGGGAAATCTCTGGCTTGCCTGCGTCGCCGGCGGGGCCGGATTGGTCGGGCCCCGCCAGCGAGTGATTCGCGGGTCAGGTGGTTTCGTTCGCGGCCCGTTCGACGAGCCGGGTGGTGATGCCGGGCCTCGATACGAGTACCGCGTTTTGTTGACATCGTCGGGGTGGGTCCAGGCGATGTTGTGCGGCCCGCCCTCGACCCCGACCAGCCGCTGTCGTTGATGAGCGCGGGCAGGCGGTTCGCCGTCGCACGGATTAACGCCGGCCCGACCACCGCCCCACGGCCCTTTTGACCCAGGGAGACTCCGTGGTCAATGCCGGGTCCGGCCCCATGCCGGCAGGTTGGTGCGACCGGGCGGCGGACCAGGGCAGGGCCAGGGAGCTTCCCTGGCTCGATCGCCGCTCGAGGCTGCCACAGTCGTCTGATGAATGATCCCCGCATCAGACGGAAGGGGTCCGGGTGGCCACAGAGGCGGGGAGCGCCGGGTGATTGTCGGACGGACGGCCCAGATCCAGGCGCTGACAGCCCTGCTCGACGAGGCCGCTCATTACCGTGGCGGCGCGCTTGTCGTACGGGGAGAGGCCGGGATCGGTAAGTCCGCGCTGTTGGGGGAAGCCTGTGCGGCCGCTGGGGCTCGCGGGATGCGGGTGCTGACCACCACCGGCGTTCAGGCCGAGGTCCAGCTCCCGTACGCCGGGGTGCAGCACCTGTTCCGTCGGCTGCGCCGGGATCTGGATGCGACCGCGGGCGAGTCGCCGTTCCGGGTAGGGGTTGAGGTGCTCGGTCTGCTCGGCGCGCTCGACGAGCCGGTCCTGCTGGCCGTCGAAGACGCGCACTGGCTGGACCGGGCAAGCTGGGAGGTGTTGGCCTTCGTCGCCCGGCGGCTGGAGGCAGACCCGGTCGCGCTCGTGCTGACGGCACGTGACAGTGAGGACGTTGGCCGGCTGCTTGTCGCCGCCGCGCTGCCGGAGTTGCGGCTGGAGCCGCTGGAGCCGGCCGATGCCCGCGTCTTGCTCGACCAGGTCGCGCCCGGACTCACGCTCGCCCTGCGCGAACGTGTGCTGGCCGAGTCGGCCGGCAACCCTCTGGGGCTGGTCGAGCTCGGCGGACTTGCCGCCCGATCGGGCGGCGCCGCGCTGCTGCCATCGTTACTACCACTGAGCACCCGCGTGGAGCGGACGTTCGCGGGGCTGGTCGGTGAGCTGTCGGCCGCGACGCGGGCGCTGCTGCTTGTGGCGGCCCTCGACGACGGCGACGACCTCGATGAGGTGCTTGCGGCGACCGCCCGGCTCGAGGATCGGCCGATCACCATCGACGACGTAGAGCCGGCCGCGGTCAGCCGGCTGATCAGCGTGGACGAGCAGTACCGGCTGCGGTTTCGGCACCCACTGTTGCGCTCCGCCCTGCGGCAGTCGGCGAGCGCGGCGCAGCGGCGGCGGGTGCACGCCTGCCTCGCGGCGGTCGTGGCCGCCGATGATCGGCGGTTATGGCACCGCGCGGCCGCGGCCACCGGTCCCGACGAGGCCCTCGCCGCGGAACTGGCCGCCGTGGCCACCCAGGCCCGCGACCGGCGGGCCGTGGCGATCGCGCGGGCCGCGATCGAGCGGGCCGCGCAACTGAGCGAGGACCCGCAGGAGCGCGGCAGCCGGCTGCTGTGGGCCGCGGCGATGGCAGATGAGCAAGGCGACGCGGAGTCCGTACGCCGCCTGCTTGGGGTGGTGGACGAGGCGCAGCTGCGCCGGGCGGACTGGTTCCGGCTGTCCTGGTACCGCGAGTTATGGGGCGGCGGCTGGACCGGCAGCGCGCGGCTGGGTGTCTACACCGAACTCATCGACGCCATGCGGCAGGCCGGCGACGTCGAACTCACGCTCGACTCGCTGGTAAACATCTGCCTGAGGTTCTACTGGTCCAACCCCGACGACCGGACCCGGATTCGCTTCGTGGAGGTCGCGGAGCTGGTCGACGCCCCGGTGGACGACGTGCGCGTGCTCTGCGCGCTGGCCCAGGCCGCGCCCGTCGAACGCGGCGCGTACTGCCTCGACGGGTTGACGGCATTGCAGTACCGGCTGGACCTGACCCCGTCGAGGCTCAACGACCTCGGCTTCGCCGCGTCGACGCTCAGCGCGTACGCCCTGTCGAACAGGTTCCTGACGGCGAGCGTGACCGCGCTCCGCACGCAGGGCCGGGTCGGCGTGCTTATGCACGCCCTGTCGTGCCTGGCCTACAACGCGGCCATCGTCGGCGACGTTCGGGCCGCCCTGTCCGCTGCGGCGGAGAGCGTGGCGCTCGCTACCGAAACCCGCCGGCCGTCGTGGGCACTGGCCGCTGAGCTGCAGCTCGGTTTGGCGGAGGCGCTGCGCGGCAACAGCGACACCGCCGCGCAGATCGCGGACGCCGGCGAGACGCTCCTGCTCACGGCCGGAATGCACACGATGCTGTCGTTGATACAACGCATCCGCGGCGTGGTCGCGCTCGTCGACGGCCGGCCCGAGGAGGCGTTCCGGCAGTTGCTTCGGGTGTTCGATCCGGCCGACGTCGCATACCACCCGTACCAGCGGCTCACCCTCGTCGGTCACCTGGCCGAGGCGGCGGCCTTCAGCGGTGCGCTCGACGAGATCCGCGCCGTGGTCGCCGAACTGACACCCATCGCCGAAACGAGCCGTTCGCCCGTGCTCATGGTAGGACTCCGCTACGCCGGCGCTGTGCTGGCCGACACCGCGGCAGCCTACGACGCCGCACTCGCCGCGGACCTCAAGGACTGGCCGTTCGAGCGGGCCCGTCTACAACTCGCGTACGGCGCATGGCTGCGCCGCCAGCGCCAAGCCGCCGACTCAAGGCCACTGCTGCGCGCCGCGGCGGCCACGTTCGACGCGCTCGGGACGACGCCGTGGGCCGAACGGGCCCGGGCCGAGTTGCGTGCAACCGGCGAATCCCGACGCAAACCGATCGACGCCATTGATGCCCTGACCCCGCAGGAACAGCAGATCGCAAGGCTCGCGGCCGACGGGCTCAGCAACCGGGAGATCGCCGAACGGCTCTTCCTGTCGCCACGCACCGTCACGACCCACCTCTACCGGATCTACCCCAAGGTCGGCGTCAAGTCACGCAACGAACTCGCCGCCATGATGGTGTAGAGCAGGACCAAGTGCCCAGGTGGCAGCTTGCGGGACTCCTGGGCGAATTGCGGTGCCGGGAACATCCCCAGCAGCGGCCCCTGAGGGTTGGGCAGGCGCACCACACGGTGGCCGTCGGCCAGCAGCAGCGGCGGATGCCCGGCGCGCGCCCAGACGAGCCGGCCCGTACCCGGCCGGTACGTTGCGACGACAGCGGTCGCGGTTGTCTCGCAGTCGGCGTGGTGCAGCAGCGTGTTGAGTCGGGACAGGATTATCGCCGGTGAGTGGCTGGCCCTCGGCGGCGTACGCCTCCATCGCATACCGCAGCCCGATCATGGTCTCGACGGCGTCGAGTCCGTGACCGATGACGTCGCCGATGGCCATGATCAGATCTCCGGTGGCCAGCGGACGAATCAGGTACCAGTCTCCGCCGAGGCGCAGCGCGGGGTCGGCGCTGCGGCATCGCACGGCGACCCGCAAGCCGTCGATGTCGGTGACGACGCTGGTGTCGGGCTGGATGGCGTGTGCAGTGCGCGGCTGATGTGCCGCTCGCGCGCGAGTTGACGCCGGTAGGACAGCGGCACGTGGCCGCCGCCCGGTGACACCGTGCTCATCGGGGCTGGTGCGGCGGCTCAGGGATCGCCCGCCGGCCTCTACTACGCTCGGATATTTCCGGTGCAGGTGCTGGGCTCATTGTCGGTCGCCTCCGCCTTGTCGTCCGGTAGCGGCAATCCCCATCGCGAATCCAACGTCTTGGAACAAGTGCCTCGTCCCGAGTTCGATGGAGGTACTACGGCACGCATTAGTGCGTTCTGCTGCCGCTACGCGCTCGCACGGCCCCACTCGGGCTATCCGGCACCGTGGCCGCGAGCATCGTAAGCGCCCTGGACCGTCCGACGCGGCTCGGCGGCGCGCGGTCCGGAGTGCAGCGAAGAGTTCGCCGCCGTCGCCCCCGAACAGGGTGGAGTCGCACGGCGGGCGGACCGGGATTCCCGAACTCGGCACCGGCACCCGCGCCGCTTCGTTTGCGAGCGGACTCCCTGGTAGCCGTGCGTGGGCGAACGCATCGAGGCGGCCGCGATCTTCGGCGCGCTGGATGCCCCCTCGGTGGCCCGATCGTGTGCGGGCGGAGCTGCACGCGACTGGCGACTGGCTGCGCCGTCCGGTTGGCGCGGCCAGCCTGCTGACCTCAGGGGTTGCGGATCGCCCGCCGGGCTGCGGACGGTCAGGGTGACCGGGGCATCGCCGGGCTGCTGTTCCTGTCACCGCACACTGTGTCGACCCACCTGTACCCGACAAGCTCGGCATCAAGTCACGCGGAAGATCGTGCTGACCCTCGCGGGCATTACGTAGTCCTACGTACGCAGACAACCGTAGTTGCTCGTACGTTCAGCCCGTGGCTCGAGATCCCAAGACAGTTTCGGCAGCTGGTGGCGAGAAGTCTGCCGACTCCGCGGTGGACTCAGCGAACTTTGGCGAGGATGTCGTCCGCGGCGGCGGTTCAGGTGAACAGCCTGGCGTTGGTGCCCCACGCGGCCATGAGGTCAGTCGTCAGCACGAGTCCCGTGACCGAGATGAATGTGCGGCGGCGGATGGCCCGGCGGGTGGTGATCCCGAACCAGATCTCGTACCTGTTCCAGCAGGAGCTTCCGGCCGCGGTGCAGTGGTAGGTGATGCTGGGGTTTTTGGCGAGCGAGGGGTTGACCTCGTTGGTGGTGCGGGTGGACGGGTTGGCGGCCATGACGTGTGGTTCGCGGTCAGACGAGGTAGCGGCGACGGTCTTCGGGACCGATCCCACCGTCCTGACGGAAAAGCCGGGCGGCGTCGCTTTGGGCTGCTGGGTCGGCAGGCGGAGTGTGCGGCGCTCGACCGGTTGGTGGAGGCGGTTCGCGCTGGTGAGAGCCGGTCGCTGGTGGTGCGTGGTGAGGCGGGGGTGGGCAAGTCGGCGCTGCTGAAGCATCTGTTCGACCAAGCTTCCGGCTGCCGGGTGGTGTCCGCTGCGGGTGTGCGGTCGGAGATGGAGCTTCCGTTCGCGGCCCTGCATCAGCTCTGCGCGCCGATGTTGGACCTGCTGGACAGGCTGCCAGAACCACAGCGGGACGCGCTCAGCACGGCGTTCCGGGTGCGCACCGGACCGGCACCGGACCGCTTCCTCGTCGGTCTGGCCGTGCTCAGCCTGTTCGCGGCGGCGGCCGAGGACCGGCCGCTGGTGTGCGTGATCGACGATGCACAGTGGCTGGACCGCGCGTCGGCGCAGGTGCTCGCCTTCGTCGCGCGTCGACTGTTCGCGAAGTCGGTGGCCTGTGTGTTCGCGGTACGTAACTCCGGCGACGTGCATGAGCTGTCGGGGTTGCCGGCGGTGGACGTCGCCGGACTGGGTGACCGGGACGCCCGGGCGCTGCTGCGCTCGGTGATCCCTGGCCGGCTCGACGAACAGGTACGTGACCGGATCGTCGCGGAGGCCCGCGGCAACCCGCTGGCGTTGCTGGAGCTGCGGCGGGAGTTGAGCGATGCTGAACTGGCGGGCGGGTTCGGTTCGCCAACCGCGCAGACGCTTTCGGGCCGCATCGAGGATAGCTTCCAGCGCCGGCTGGAGCCCATGCCCGCGGACACGCGGCAGCTGTTGCTGCTGGCGGCCGCTGAGCCGCTCGGCGATCCGGCGCTTTTCTGGCGCGCGGCTCAGCGACTCGGGGGCGATGTTGGCGTAGCGGCCGTCACCGCCGCGGACGAAATGATCGACTTCGGTGCCCGGGTCCGCTTCCGGCATCCGCTGCTGCGTTGGGCGGTGTACGGTGCGGCCTCGCCGGAGGAGCGCAGGAGGGTCCATCGGGCGTTGGCGGATGCGACCGACGTCGAAACCGATCCGGATCGGTGCGCCTGGCACCGCGCGCACGCCACCGCGGAGCCGGACGAGGAGGTGGCCGCGGGACTCGAGCGTTCGGCTGTACGTGCGGAGGTGCGCGGTGGTGTGGCCGCTACCGCCGCTTTCCTGGAGCGGGCGGCCGCGCTCACTCCCGACTCTCGGCGTCGGGCAGAGCGCGCGTTGGCCGCCGCGCAGGCCAAGCACCTGGCCGGCGCGCCCGAGGCCGCTCTGGCGCTGCTGGCGGCGGCTCAAGCCGGGCCGCTGGACGAGCTGCGACTCGCCCACGTGGAACTACTGCGCGGACAGATTGCGATCACCGCGAATCGTGGCAACCTTGCTCCGCGGATGCTGCTCAACGCCGCCAGGCAACTCGAGCCGCTGGACGCGGCAGCCGCACGCGCGACGTATCTGCAAGCGTTGGCCTCGTCGATGTTCACCGGCCGCCTGGCCGAGGCCGGTGACCTCCGGGAGGTCGTCGCCGCCGCCCGTGCGGCGCCGCCCGCGCCGGTCACCCCCCGTGCCGCCGACCTCCTCCTCGACGCCCTGGTCCTGCACTTCACGGAGGGCCCACGCCTCGCGACGCCCGCCATGCGCCAGGCCCTGCGCGCCTTCTCCAGCACCGATATTTCCGTTGAGGAGGAGCTCCACTGGCTATGGCTCGCGTACGTCATCGCCGTGGCTCTGTGGGACGACAATGCCTGTCACGTGCTGGCCGAGCGCCACGCCCATCTTGCCCGTCGCGCCGCGGCGCTCGCCGTGCTACCGCTGGGCCTGAGCACACACGTCATGGTGCTCATCTTCGAGGGCGAACTGGCTGAGGCGGCGGCGCTGAACGAGGACCTGCGCATGATCATCGCAACGACCAAATCTGAGCTCACGAACTATGGGGCGGTGATGCTCGCGGCTTGGCAGGGACGAATAGCCGAGGTCGGCCAGCTGGTGCGTGCAGCCGCCAGCGAGGCGGGGGCCCGGGGCGAGGGAATCGGGCTGACTGTCTGCGACTGGGCGAGCGCCGTGCTCTACAACGGCCTTGGCCGCTACGAGGACGCCCGCGCCGCCGCGCAGCGCGCTAGCGCGGATCCACCAGCACCCGGCGCCGCGGCACATTGGGCGCCGACGGAACTGGTCGAGGCGGCCGTCCGCAGTGGCGATAGCCAACTCGCCTCCCAAGCCCTCGAGCAGCTCGTCCAGACCACCCAAGCAAGTCAAACCGACTGGGCTCTCGGGATCGAGGCCCGCTCGCGGGCGCTGCTCAGCCAGGGCGAGGACGCCGAGAGCCTCTACCGTACGGCGATCGATCGACTCGGCCGCACCCGAGTCCGGCCGGAGCTCGCCCGCTCCCACCTCCTGTACGGGGAATGGTTGCGCCGCGAGCGGCGCCGGATGGAAGCGCGTGAGCAGCTGCGCACCGCCCACGAGATGTTCGCGGCGATGGGCCTCGAGGCGTTCGCCGATCGCGCGGCGCGCGAACTGCTGGCCACCGGCGAGACCGTCCGCCGACGTACGGTCGGAACCTGCGACCAGCTCACGCCCCAGGAGACGCAGATTGCGAGGCTAGCCCGCACCGGCCTGACAAACAAGGAGATCGCCAGCCACCTGTACGTCAGCCCCCGCACTGTCGAATGGCACCTTCGTAAGGTCTTCGCCAAGCGGGGTATCACCTCGCGCAAGCAGCTTGACCGCTTCCCCTGACAGCGACCAGGAATCGGCTGATTCTGCGGTGTGCATTCCTCGAAGAGTTCCTAACAAAGTCGTACGACGTGTCGGTACGTGATGATGCAGTGTCGGTCCGCTCGCCGTCGACCACGGTAGCGAAGCGAGGAACGCTCGTGGATGTCGTCGCGGCGTTCCCACCCGGATGCGGAGTCGTCAGGATTCCGCTCGGGCTTGGGTAGCAACGGCTAGATGCGCTGCCACAACCCGTCCAGCACCAACCTCAGTGAGTCGTTCATAAACACGGTGAGGCGCATGGCGCCGAGCCGGCGCTTCAGGCCGAGGACAGGCAGACGGGATGACCGGGAATCTGGACTATCGTTGGCATCTGCGGGAAGTCATGGCCAGTCGTGGCATGTTCTCCACCACAGACTTGCGTCCGCTGCTGGCCGAGCGTGGTATCGATCTGTCGCCGAGCCAGGTGTATCGGCTGGTGGTGGAGAGGCCGGAGCGGCTCAGCCTGCGCACATTGATGGCGCTCCTGGACATCCTGGACTGCACGATGACTGACCTGATCGAGCCGGTACCAGCACGCGGCGCCCGGCACACCAGCGAGGCGATGTCCGGCGACATCGGCAATGGTGCCGCCATGAGCGATGGGCGCAAGCCGGAGGTAGAAGGAGGAAACGCTGGCTGCGGTGCCGGTCAGGGTGCCGACGCCGTCGGCGAGACGGTGCCGCCGTACCCCGTCAACGACCAGCAGGGCGACGGCGGCGATGAACGCTGGCAGGGTGGCTGATCTGGTAGCCGGTGCACCGCGAGGTCGATGAACGCCAGCGCGGCACCCGCCACGGCGATCGCGACGGCTGTGCGTCCGGGTTCGCCGGCGAGACGGGCTTCGTCCTCAATGTCGTGGTAGCCCACGTGGTTGAACGCTTTGACGACGCGGGAGCTGGGAACGAACGCCTGGACCATCTCGCTCGAGGAGGTGCGCGGGTCGGTGAGATCCTCGCGGATGCCGTCGACCTCCCACCAGTAGTTCATGGCGTCGATGACGAGCTTGCCGCGTAGCGCGTCTGCGGGAATGGTGAGGTATTTGCCGAGCGGGAGGGCGAGGATGACGATGTCGGCGCGGGTCGCGGCGTCGGCGGCGGTGGTGGCGACCGCTCCGGGGGTGAGGACCTCGACGGTGAGGGCGATCCTGGCGGGGTCGCCGGAGCCGGCGATGAGAACCTTGTAGCCGGCGGCCAGGGCGAGCCGGGCCAGCACGATGCCCAGCTTGCCGGCGCCGAGGATGCCGGGGTTCGGGGACCGTCAGGGGCGGTGTCGTTCATGTCGTTCCGTTCGGTTCGGCGTCGCGCCGGTGGGCAGCTCAGCTGGCGAGGATGTCGCGGACCATGGGGATCACCTTCGTGCCGTAGAGTTCGACGGGCGCGTAGGCGCGCGCTTGTCGGCTGTGCTCCTGCGGTGTAGATGGGTACAGGCCCGCGACACCGCCAGATATCAGCTGCGTCAACCACTCGTCGCAGCGCTCACCGTCATGCTCTGCCGAGTCCGGGCATGCCCGGCCGTCCGGGCATGCCCGGACGGCCGAGCATCGTGATCTAGCGGTTTGCGGCGGCAGCGCGGTACGGGGCCAGGAAGGCGGTCAGCGCCGCCAGCATCTCCTCGGGAGCCTGCTCGGCGACCCAGTGGCCGGCGCCGGGGATGACGACCGTTTGCACGTCGGTCGCGATGTCTTCCATCCCCTGTCCGGCATGCTCCGCCCAGCTCTTCTCGCCGCCGATGCCGAGGACGGGCATCGTGAGCTTTTGGGATGCGCGCTGCATGTTCTGGGCGATCATGGCGTCCCAGGCTCGATAGAGGCCGAAGGTAGCGCGTAGGGCGTCCCTGTCGCGGTTGTAGAGGCTGACGTAGTAATCGATGGCGTACTCGGGCAGCAGCATCGGCCCGGCCTGAATGGTGAACTCGTAGCGGTAGAAGGCGTCGGCGTTCCCGTGGACCATGTCCACGATCAGCTCGTCGTTGACCCGGTTGAACGGGATGTGCCAGAGCCGGTTGTTGAGCGCCTCGGGGAGGAACAGCGGCGGCCCCGGAATCACCACTCCGGGAGGCCCGGGGATCTCGGCGAGGGCCACGCGGTCGACCCGGTCGCGGTGATCGGCGGCCAGGGCGTAGCCGATGAAGTATCCGGTGTCGTGGCCGACCACGGCGAACCGTTCGTGGCCGAGCGCCTCCATCAGCGCGGCCAGGTCGTTGGCGAGGGTGCCGGCGTCGTAGCCGTCCTGGGGCTTGTCGGTCAGCCCGATGCCGCGCTGGTCGACTGCGATGACCGTGAAGTCCCGGGCCAGCGCCGGCATCAGGAAACGCCAGGCGTACCAGTTCTCCGGCCAGCCATGCACCAGCAGCAACGGAGGCCCGTCGCCTCCGATGACCACGTGCTGGCGCAATCCGTTGGCGTAGATGAACCGGCTGGTGAAGGTGGTGCGGAACCCGGCCGGGAGCTGCGGAGCCCCGGAGACCGAGCCGGGACCCGTCGGGTTTTGCGACTGGTTTTCGCCGGCGGCGTGCGCCGGGTGGGCGGCGAGCGCGTCCAGCGGCGCGAGGGCAGCGGTGCCGACCGCCGCGGCCGCTGCACCGAGTAGGGCGCGCCGTCTTGGACCGGACATCGCTTCGGTGGGTTCGGTTTTGATCAAAGCATCCTCCTGTTACGGAAACCATCTCGGCTACGGCGCGGGAGAAATGAGTTTGTGGGAGCCGCCTCCTGTCACCGCCCCGCGCCACTGCGGGCACCAATGTCGTGCTTGGAGCAGGCTCGTCGCACCCGTCGAACACCCTGGTCTGCAACCCTGGTCTGCAACCCTGGTCTGCAACCCTGGTCTCGGTGCGCTCCTTGGCCAGCGGCGGTGCGCTGCGGCTGGACGCCAGGGGCGCGTCCTGACGAGCACGGCCCCATCCGTTCGCCTCGCGCGAATGCGCGGTGCATCCGGTAAGCATGCCGGCCCGGCAACGCCTGCTCGGGCCGTTTGCACTCTGAGGTCGCGCCGCTCGCCGGCCGAAGTCTCAATCACCGCTCGACCATCGCTCGCGCGGGTCCTCGAGTCGAATACTCGCCGATGGCATCACCACGCGTGATGGTGCCCGTCAGCCCGGCGGACCAGCGTCTCACGCGGTCTAGCGGGTTCCGAGGCGCGCAGGCTCTGCCGTCCAGACCGAAGCGGCATAGCGCCTCGCCCTCCGTGTGGGCATCGACCCCAGGTTGTCCGACGCGATGCGCCGTGTCGGGCGCGCGGTGATGGAGGAGCGGTTGATCGACCTGTTGCTGGAAGATCTGGGCGAGGCGGGACGGCGGAGATCGGTCGCCACCGAGGCGCGGAGGGAGGGCCCGACTGACGGAGGCGGCCTCGGCCGAGCGGGCTGAAGCCTCGGCCGTCAAGTAGGTTCATGACCCGGTTGTGACGGCTCACCTCGTTGCCACGCTGCCGCAGACCAACGGGGGCCTGCCGGGCACCGCCAGGCGGTGAGGGGCCCCCGGCGCTTCCGCGAGGATCTGTTGGGCTCACTGGTGCGACACCCCGAGGGCCAGCGCCAGCTCCCGCACAGACCTTCCTCGACGGCGGCCCCTGCGCCCGCCGCCTGCGCCGCTGATGGCCGCTACAGCATCATCAGTTTCTACGTCTCCTCCGCGCCCACCGTGTACGTCTCCCGGGGCGCCGGCAGATCGTCGGTGGGTCAAAGGTCCACCAGCGCCACCGCCACGTTCGAGCACGTCGACCTGGCCGGTGGCTCGGCCGGCGCGTGGCGTAACGACACCGTCCTCATGCCGCCCGACCGCCAGATCGAGAACTCCGCCAAGCGCCGGGGCATGCAGGGCGACTTCAGCGAGTCCGGCGGCAGGTACACCGTCACCGGATCCGGCCGCGTCGGCCCACAGGAGCAGGACGACGACCCCGTGGAGGCGTCGCTGCTGGGCATCATCGCCGGGGTCATGGCTCTCATCGCGGTGGGCGTTCTCTACGCGACCTCCGAGTACCGGCGGGGCATGATCCGCACGACGTTCGCCGCCGTGCCGCGGCGTGGCCGGGTGCTCGCGGCGAAGGCGCTCGTGCTCGGCGGGGTCTCGTTCGTCCTCGGCCTCATCGGCGTGGTGGTCGCGTACCTGGTGGCCCGGCCCATGGTTCGGGAAAACGGCTTCGCACCGCCCGCGTTCCCCGACGAGTCCATCTCGGACCCGGCGGTCGTCCGCACCCTGCTGCTGTCCGCGGCGTTCATGGCCCTGCTGGCGATGTTCGCGATGGCGGTCGGCGTCCTGCTGCGGCACAGCGCGGCGGCGATCACGCTGACGATCGTCCTGGTGGTCCTGCCGGTCATCGTCGGGTCGATCCTGCCCGGCACGCTGCCGAGGCTGTTGATGTACACGACGCTGGCCGGTGGCCTGGCGACCCAGCGGGCCAAGCCGCCGACCCAGACGCTCGCCGAGCCGTGGAGCCTCATCGGGCCGTGGGCGGGCATCGGCGTGGTGGCGGCGTATGCGGCCGTCGCCTTGGCGCTGGCCTGGTGGCGACTGCGGCGGAGCGACGCGTGAGGACCGTGCGCGCCGAGTGGACGAAGCTTCGGACCCTGCCCAGCACGGCCTGGCTGCTCCTGCTGGCCGTCGGCGCGACCGTGGCGCTCGGCTTCGCCGTCACCGGGGCCCTGGACATCGATCACTGTCAAGCTCCCTGCCACGAGGACCTCCCGAAGATGAGCCTCATCGGCGTACGCCTCGGACAGGTCGCCGTCGCGATCCTCGCCGCCCTGACGGTGACCGCGGAGTACGGGACGAGGACGATTCGGCCGACCCTGACCGCGACGCCCGGCCGGATCCGCGTGCTGGCGAGCAAGCTGGTGGTGGTCACAGCGCTGGCTCTCACGGCGGGCGTGGCGGGGGTGATCGGCTCTCTGCTGGCGGCCCGAGCCGTCCTGCCGGGTAAGGGATTCACCCCCGCCAACGGGTACCCGCCGCTGTCGGTCACCGATCACCTCATCCTGCGGGCGGCCATCGGGACGGTTCTCTACCTGGGCCTGGTTGCCGTGTTCAGCGCCGGGCTGGCATTCGTCATCCGCGACACCGGCGGCGCCGTCGCGGCCATCCTGGCGCTGTTCTACGGCTCTCCGGTCGTCGCCCTGTTCGTGACCGATCCGCGGTGGCAGCACCGGATCCACCGGTTCTCCCCGATGGACGCCGGCCTCGCGATCCAGGCCACCCGCGACGTCGCTGCCACGACGCACATCGGGCCATGGGCCGGGCTGGGGCTGCTGTCGGCGTACGCGGCGGCGACCGTGATCGGTGGGGCGATCCTGTTCCGGCTCCGGGACGCCTGAAGCTCGTTCAGTCGCCATCGACTCGCCCGACGCTCCCGAGTCGGCCGCGGCGGGCTGGGTCGTCGCGGTGGGCCGACCGGGGGCCGTACCGGCCTGAACCGGCTGCGCCGGGCTGGGAACCCAGCCCGGCACAGATACGTCGTAGGCGGCATGACAGGTAGCAGCGTCCACGTACCCCGGCGAGCGGCCGCCACCGGCATCTCCCGGGTCATGACTCCAGCCCGGCTCACGGGGCTGGCCCTGGTCGCCAGCCTGGCCCTGGTCACGGGCTGTACGGCGGAGCCGGTCCCCGCGCCACCTCGTGACCGGAAAGTGCCGGCCGGTGGGTTCCAGCTCGTCGCGTTCGACTCCTGCGCGGAGGCGCTGCAGCAGCTCAAGACGGCGGCCAAGGCGTACGTCGGGCCCTGGGGGTTCGGGCCGAGCGGCGACGTCCGCACCTTCAGCGGCGCGGAACAGGCCGGGGCGCCTGCCGCAGCGAAGCGGGCGGATGCGGCGCCCGGGGCCAACGCGGCAGCCCCGGGCGACACGGCGGCCGGGGCTGCTGCCCCCGGCTACTCGGGCACCAACACCCACGAGGCCGGGGTCGACGAACCGGACCTGGTCAAGACCGACGGCAAGCGGATCGTCACCGTCAACCGAGGCAAGCTGTACGTGATCGACCCGGCCACCCGCCGGCTGACCGGGGAGCTGAAACTGGCACCCGGTGCCGACGGGTTCGGCGGGGCCGAAGCCAGCCTGCTGCTACAGGGTGACCGGGCGCTGGTGCTGCTCCGCGAGGGGTGGGCCGGGATCGCGAAACCCGCCGTCCCCGAGGGAGGCGCGCGCCGCGCCCCGGCAGACGGCCCGATGCCGGACGACATCGTCGGCCCCCGGCTGATCATGGTCGACCTCTCCGGCGAGCCGAAGATCATCGGCGAATACCGGATCGACGGCAGTCTGGTGGACGCCCGCCAGGTGGGCACGACGGTCCGCGTCGTGGTCCGCTCCGCACCCCGGCTGACCTTCCCGTACCGGGAACGGGCCACCGACGATCAGCGCACCGCCGCCAGCCGCGAGATCATCGACAACGCGACCGCCGACGACTGGCTGCCCCGGTACGAGATCACCTCCGGCGGACGAACCAGCACCGGACGGGTCGGCTGCGACCGGGTGAGCCGGCCGGCCAGCTACTCCGGCACGTCGCTGGTGACCGTGCTCAGCTTCGACCTCGGCGTGGCCACGCTCGGCGCCGGCGACCCGGTCACCGTGATCGCCGACGGCGACACCGTCTACAGCAACGGACCCCGGCTGTACGTCGCCAACGACCAGCGCTGGCGGGTCCTGCCGGCGCTGACCGCGCGGAACGCCGCACCCGATCCCAAGGACGAGACCACCGAGCTCTACCAGTTCGACACCTCGGGCGCGGGTGCCCCGCGGTACGTCGCCGCGGCGTCGGTGCCGGGCTGGCTGATCAACCAGTACGCCATGTCGGAGTGGGACGGGCACCTGCGGGTGGCCACCACCCGTGGTCGTACCTGGGGTAACAAGCCCGACTCGACGTCCAGCGTGTACGTCCTGCGCGCCGACGGCACGACGCTGACCCAGGTCGGCAAGGTCACCGGACTGGGCAAGGGGGAACGGATCCACGCTGTGCGGTTCGTCGGCGGCACCGGGTACGTCGTCACCTTCCGGCAGACCGATCCGCTCTACACCGTCGACCTGCGTGACCCGGCGGCGCCGAAGGTGAGCGGCGAGCTGAAGATCAACGGGTACTCGGCGTACCTGCACCCGGCCGGCGAGGGACGGCTGCTCGGCGTCGGGCAGGAGGCGTCCGACCAGGGTCGTGTCCAGGGCACCCAACTCTCGCTCTTCGACGTCACCGATCCGGCCAAGCCGACCCGGATCGCCCAGTATCACGTCAGGCAGGGGCACTCGGAGGCGGAGTTCGACCCGCACGCGTTCCTCTACTGGCCGGCCGAACGCCTGGTCGTGGTCCCATTGACCGTCTACGGCGCGGTGAGCAGCTCTGGTGCGGTGAACGACCGGAGTGTCGTGGGCAAGCCGGGCCTGCCGAGCAACGTGGCGTTGGCGCTGCGGGTCGGCGACGGCGGGTTCACCGAGGTCGGCACGGTCGATCACACGCTGGGCACGGGGCGTCCGGAGGATCTGGCGCCGATCCGCCGGTCACTGGTGGTCGACGGAGTACTGTGGACCGTCTCCGACGCCGGCCTCAAGGCGACCAGCCTCTCCACCCTGCAGACCCTCGGCTGGCTGCGTACGGGATGACGAAAGGGTGGTGTCCGGGGTGGCCCGCCGCCCCGGACTCCACGCCGGTCATGGCTTCAGGGTCAGCGTCTGTGCCGCCCCGGCCGCGATGGCGGTCCGGTCCCAGCGCATGGGCAGGGTCCGGCCGGTGCGCCACAGCTCGAACTGGTCGTCGTAGTTGGGGTGGAACGCGTGCCCGGAGTTGCCGGTCAGCTGGATCCACCGGGAAGCGTCCAGGTTGGACAGGTCGACGATCATCCGCATGGACGGGACGGCGTCGACCTCGTATCCGGCGGCGGCGTTCCAACCGGTCGCGTTGACGATCGCGTCGCCCCCCGACACCCCTACCGGGTCGGCGTTGAAGAGCCACTCGATGGGCCCGATGCCCGACTTACCAAAGGTCTGGTTGCGCACGGTCAGGGTGTGCATCCGGCCCCACCGCCAGTCGGCCGGCCGGTCGCCCTGATCGCGCCGTAGCTCTTCGGCCGCGTCGGTGGCCGCCGACCGCAGGATGTCGTCGCGGCGCTCGACGCCCGGGGTGTCCCTGCGGTCCCACCATGGCGACCCGGGCTGGGCGAGCAGCCCCCGCACCACCTCGTACCACCGGTCGCCGCCGTCGGGCCGGTTGCCCGCGGGCAGCTCGTCGAAGGTGTCCGCGAGCAGGTGTCGCCAGATCGCGTTGTAGTACGCGGCCGCGGCGGAGCTGCGTCCCTCGGCGCTGCCCGCGTCGCCCTCGGCCGGCTGCTGGAAATCCCACTCCTTCCACAGTTCGGTGGCGGCGACCCGGGCGCTGTCGGAGGGATCGGCCGCATCGAGGGCGTCGACCACCGCCGGGACGAGCGTCGGCGCGAAGCCGTTGCGGTTGTCGAACTGCATCCGTTGCACGTCCGCGACGGTGATCTTCCGGTCCCGGGCCGAGCCGATCATGTCGCGGATGCGCTGGCTGCGGTAGCCGTATGACCAGTCGCTGGTCAGGAAGCGTTGGTAGGCGGGGCCGACGACGGCCTGGTTGGCGGTGACCAGGTAGCCGTCGGCTGGGTTGAAGACGCTGGGCAGCTCGGCGAAGGGGATGAATCCCTTCCAGTCGTACGCCGAGTCCCAGCCGGGCGCCATCCACCGCCCGTCGCCCCTGCCGCGCACCGGAATCCGGCCGGGGGACTGGTAGCCGATGTTGCCGTCGACGTCGGCGTAGACGATGTTCTGCGCGGGCACCTCGAACAATGCGGCCGCGGCGCGGAACGCGGTCCAGTTCGCCGCGGCGTTGAGCGCGAAGAGGGCGTCCGCGGTCCGGCCCGGTCGCAATGCCGTCCAGCTCAGCGCGATCGCGTAGCCGTCCCGCCGGTCGCTGCCGGCGTTCGTCGCGTGGGCGGGGGAGAGCTGCGGGGTGGCGGCGACGGGTGCCGGTGAGCCGGCCGGATTGACCGGCGGCTTGACGCCGATGTCCCGCAGGGACGCCGAGGCGTCGGAGAGCAGCGGCCCGTGCCCGGAGGTGCGTACGGTGATCGACATGTCCTTGCCGCCCGCGACCTTGATGGTCTCGGCGCGGGTCTCCAGCGGCCGCCATTCCCCGTCGACCTGCACCCGGTCGCCGTCCACCCGCTCCAGATACAGGTCGGTCACGTCGGGATCGAGGTTGGTAAAGCCCCAGGCGATGCGGGCGTTGTGGCCGATGACCACGCCGGGCACGCCGGAGAAGGTGAAGCCGGCGACATCGAACGCGCACTCGCAGTGCAGGCCCATCTGATACCAGATGCCGGGCATGCTGGGGCTCAGGTGGGGGTCGTTGGCCAGGATCGGCTTGCCGGTGGCGGTCAGCCCACCACCGATGACCCACGAGTTCGAGCCGATGCCCTGGCCGCCGTTGCCGAGCATGATCGGCAGCCGGGACAAGCCGTCGCCCATCGCCTTGATCGTCTGCGTGGTGGCCGCGGCACCGCCGGCCCCGCCGCCCCCCGTTCCGCCGCCACCCGTGCCGGCGGTGACGGGAGCTGTCGGCGGGGTTGGCGGCACCGGCGGTTTGGGTGCTACGGCATGCTGATCGAAGGCGCCGGCCACGATGCCGCCGCCGGTGACGATCGGCGAGTTGCGGTCGTACGGGTACGCCGGATAGAGCTCCTCAACCTGCCGGCGGGTCAGGCCCGCGGCGAGCAGTGCTGCGCGGGTGATCTCCGTTTCCATGTTGCCCCGCAGATCCCACGCCATCGCCTTGAGCCAGGCGAGGCTGTCCACCGGGCTCCACTTCTCGATCGCGTAGTCCGGGTTCTGCAGGCCGAGCACGGTGTATTCCAGGCTCGCCCGGCCCCCGTCGTGGTCGGCGAGCCAGGCGTTCACGCCGTCGGCGTACGCCTGCAGATAGCGCTTCGTGTCCGGGGCCAGGAGCTGCCACTCCTGCTCGGCGACCCGGCGCCAGCCCATGGTGCGCAGGTAGATGTCGGTCTCAACCTGGCTCTCGCCGAAGAGTTCGGCGAGCCGGCCGCCGGTGACGTGGCGGCGGAAGTCCATCTCCCAGAACCTGTCCTGCGCGTGCAGGTAGCCCTGGGCGCGGAAGAGGTCGTCGGCGGTCTTCGCGTAAACCTGCGGAATCCCGTGGCCATCGCGGTGCACGGTGACGGGCGCGGAGAGTCCGGGGAGCCGCAGGGTGCCGTCGTGCTGCGGGAACGAGCGGCGCACCGCCCAGACGGCGGCGATGGCGAGCACGAGGACCAGCACCAGGAGGACCGCCATGGTCCAGAGCGCGATCTTCCGCACCCGCGACCAGGAAATGCGTACGGGATTCACGTCGCGGGATCTTAGTGCGGTGTCCACTAACGTTCACCGGATGTCCGGTGCCTGTTGTGGATCCTCGCTGTGTGGGCGAGCGACTCCCCACCGGGTGGTGGGGCGGGCCTCCGCGGGCCAACTGATCCTCGCGCCGTCCGGGGTGGGCGGCGGGGGTCACGTCGGGACCGGCCGGTACCGGGGAGGTGTCGGCCGGCTCGACGGTGCGTGACCACCTGCGGCAGCACGACGGCTGTCTCGGTGGTGGGTCCGCCGCCCGGGGTGCGGGTGGCGATGCTGGCCGCCGCGACGAGGTCGCGGTGCCCGGAGAAGTGGCAGTGTGGGCAGGACAGGGTCCGGCCGCGGGGTTTCGGCACCCGCCTACCGCAGGTGGGGCAGGTGGAGGAGGTGCCGCGTTCGTCGACCAGCCGGACGGTGATGCCGGCGAGGGTGGCCTTGTCGGTGAGGACCTGGATGAGGCGGCCGATCTGCCACTGCCGCAGCCGCAGGTTGTGCCGCCGCCCCGCCGGCAGGTCCAGCACGCCGCGGGGGTCGCCGACGTGCAGCACACCGATACGCTGGCGGACCGCCCAGGAGATGACCGTTCGGGCGGCTTCGTGCTGGGCCTGACGGATCCGCCGCCGATGCCGGCCCTCCACGAGGCGGGCCCGGCGGCGGTACTTGCGCCACCGCCTCGACCCTTTCTCGCCCGGCTTCGGCGCCCGGCGGGCGACCGCACGTCTGCGGGCTTTGGTGTCGGCCAGGTGCATGCGGTGCTCGGCGCGGATCGCCCGCCCGGACACCAACAGGCCCTCCCCGTCCGGGCCGGCCACCGCGTAGGGGTGGATCACACCGAGGTCCACCCCGGCCACCCGGCCCGGGTCCGGTTCCTCACCTGCCGGGTAGACCGTGATCGGGACTTCGGCGGTGACATCGAGAAACAGGCGGCCAGCCTCAGACAACAGGGTGATCGACCGGACCTGCTCCACCGGATACGGCAGATCCCGAGCCAGCCGAACCCACAACTGAGACGTGCCCTTAGCGGTGGGGATCCGTACCCGGCGCCCATCGAGGGTGAATGTGCCGTGGTACCAGCGCACCGGCAGCAACCCCCGCCGGCGGCGCGGGAACCGGGCCGACAGGTCACCGGCCTTGCGGCGTTTCGCCGCCCCGAACCACGCATCGGAGAACCGGCGCAACACCGACCGGGCACCCGTGGTGTCCAGCTCCGCGAACGTGCCCGGCCCGGACGCCGCCAACTCCCGACACAACTCCTGATACCCGACCAGCGGCGAATCGTGGCGGCGGCGCCGCCACGCGTTGACCTCCAACACGCACGCCCACACATCGCCGGCCGAGCGCAGCAGCCCGAAACACCGCCGCCGCTGCCCGGGCGTCACCCGCAACGCGACGCGCGCAGTGCGGTGCACCACCGAAGGCGCGCACGGATCCCGACGACGAGGCACGAACCGAGCCAACACCACCGGTACGACACTTTCACAGCTGCGGCCGACCCGGCGAACGTTAGTGGACACCGGCACTAGCGCCCGGGTCGATCTTGTAGGTGATCTTGCAGTGGTGGTCAGGAGCGTTCGTAGACGACGGTGCCGTTCGCGATCGTGTGGGTGACGCGAGCGTCGGCCGGGAGTCCCGCGCCGGCGGCGAACAGATTGCGGTCGAGCACGGCCAGGTCCGCGCGCTTGCCGACCGCGATCGTGCCGCCGTCGGCGTCGTGGTTGACGTACGCCGAGCCGGCGGTGAAGGCGGCGAGCGCGACGGGTAGCGGCAGCGCCTGTGCCGGTAGCAACGGCGTGTTGCCGCGGCTCTCCGGGTCGATCCGGGTCACGGCGACCTCGATCTCCTCGAGCGGGTTCGCGGTCGTCACCGACCAGTTGCTGCCCATGGCGAGGGTGGCGCCGGAGCGCAGCAGATCACCGAAGGGGTACTGCAGCTCCGCCCGCTCCCGGCCGAGGAACGGCAGCGTCAGCTCCTCCATCTGCGGCTCCATCTGCGCCCAGTAGGCCTGGCAGTTCGCGGTCACGCCCAACTGCCGGAAGCGCGGCACGTCCTGCGGTTGGACGAGTTGCAGATGGGCGATGTGGTGACGGTTGTCGGTGCGCCCATTGGCCGTACGGGCGGCCGCGACCGCGTCGAGGCCGTTGCGTACGGCGCGGTCGCCGATCGCGTGCAGGTGTACCTGGAAGTCGAGCCGGTCCAGCTCGGTCACCGCGGCGGCGAGCAGCTCGGCATCGACGTACGTCAGGCCGCGGTTGTCGGTGTGACCGCCGCAGCCGTCGCAGTACGGCTCGAGCAGGGCTCCGGTGTAGTTCTCCAGCACGCCATCGGTCATGATCTTGACCGTGCTCGGGTGGAAGCTGCCGACCGTCGCGGACTCGCGCTGGGCGAGGAACTCGGGGATCTGGTCCAGGCCGCGGTGCCGGTCCCACGACAGGGCACCGACGACCCGGGCCGCGAGCCGACCGGACGCGGCGAGCGACCGGTACGCCTCCAGGGTGCCGGGCGTCACCCAGGCGTCCTGCCATCCGGTGATGCCCAACGAGTGCAGGTGCTCCTGGGCGTTGAGGATGGCCTCCTCCCACTCGGTGCGCCCGGGCAGCGGCACGTAGCGGTCGTTGAAGCTGTACGCCGCGCCCTCGTGCAGCGTGCCGGTCGGCTCGCCGGTGTCCGGGTCGCGCTCGATCCGGCCGTCTTCGGGGTCCGGGGTGTCCCTGGTGATGCCCGCGACCGCGAGTGCCTTGGAATTGACCCACGCCCCGTGCACGTCCCGGTTGAACAGGAAGACCGGTCGGTCCGGCACGATCGCGTCCAGGTCCTCCTTGCGGGGGGTGCCGCCCGGGAAGGACTCCATCGCCCAGCCGCCACCGATGATCCAGGGCTGGTCGGGGTTGTCGGCCGCATAGCGCGCGATCCGGTCCAGGTACGCCGGCCGGCCCACCAGATCGTTGAGCCAGACCCGGAGCCGGTTGCGCCCGGCGAAGGGCGCGTGAATGTGGGCGTCCTGGAATCCCGGCAGCACCATCCCGCCGGCGGCCTCGATCACCCTGGTCCGCGCGCCGATGAGCTCGGACACGGGCTCCGAGCCGACCGCGACGATCCGGTCACCGCGTACGGCGATCGCGTCGGACCAGCTGCGGGCGGCGTCGACGGTGTAGACGTCGGCGCCGGTGATGACGAGGTCGGCGTGCTCGGTCAACCTTCCACCTCTCGGTCAGGCGCAGTTGAGGGCCTTCTCCAGGCGCCAGCCCAGACGATCGTCGTTGCGGTAGGACAGGACGGCCGTCGCCTTGCCCTGCCCGTCGGCGAACGTGATGTCGGTGCGCTCGTCGGACTTGTAGGCGACCTTGCGGCCACCGGAGAATGCGCCACCCTGCGCGGCGGCCCATGCCGCCGCCAGTTCCTGTGGCGTCCGCGTCTCCTTCGTCGTGTCATCATGATCGACGTTGGTCGAGGTGACCTGACCGCCGGAGCAGTCCAGTAGGGTTTCAGGGTCCGCCGCTTCCGCCTTGTCTGAGCAGCCCGCGGTGAGGGCAGCCGCGGTCACCGCGGCCAGGGCGCCCAGAGTTGCGCGCTGAATCCTTGTCGATGTGCTCATGGAGAGCTCCCTTCAGCCTGCATGTCAACCTGGGGCCAGGTTGCCGACCGAGCTGAGATTGGACGTTCCGGTGGGGCCGGCGGTTCACGCCAATCCGCGCCGGCTGCCGCCACCCGAGGGGCGGCAGCGGCCGGCGCGGGGCGGATCAGTAGGCGCCGTCGTAGGTGTGGATGTCGTGCGTGGCGACCGTGCGTTGGCGCTCGGTGCCGTTGTAGATCGTCGGGCACATGGTGCTGCGGGTGCTGTCGTCGGGGCAGGCGGAGTCGCTCTCCGCGATGTGCTCCCAGAAGCCGAGAGCGTGGCCGAACTCGTGGGTCGCGGTGCTCCAGAAGTCGGCGTTACCACCGGGATTGTCGCCGGTGCCGTTGTACCAGTTCGACCGGGTGCTGTCGAACTCGATGGTGAAGTTGTAGATCGTGCCGCTGCCGGTGCAGAGCCGGGTCGCCCCCAACGTGCTCGTACTGAGGTAGTCGAGGTTGTTCCAGAAGCCCGCTCCGGTGTTGACGCCCGAGATGCCGCAGGGGTTGCCGGCCGTGCCGTGGTTGACGTCGTCGGCGAGAGTCCAGAAGACGGTGGGCTCGCCGGAGTTGGTCGCGTTGTTCCACTGCTCCTTGCCGTCCCACACTCGGCTGCGCCAGGCGCCGGTCGGGAAGCCGGTGTTGAGGCCGTATGCGATTGAGGCGTTCGACGGCCACCGACCCCGGGTGAAGTAGGTGCTCACGGTGTGCGCCTGCCCGGCGGACGGCGTCACTACGACGAATCCGGCGGCCGCGAGCAGGGTCGCCAGGAAGATCCGCACGATCTTGATGGTGTTCACGCCCGGACTCCCCTCACGCGCACTCGATGGCGGACTCGAGGCGCCAGCCGAGGTTGGCGTCCCGTTCGTAGGACAACACCGCGACGACTCGCCCCGCGGTGTTGGTGAAGGCCACGTCGCGGCCGTTCTCGGTGGAGAAGGCGTCGCGGTGGGCCACCGGCTGGAAGTCCGGACGCTGTCCCGCCATCCCGTTGGCCCAGGCGTCGGCCAGCTGGCCCGGGGTGCGCGTCTCCTTCGTGGTCGAATCGTGCGTCACCTCGGTCGTGATGAACCGGTCCCCGGAGCACTGCAGATAGGTTGCCGGATCCGGTCGGGCGGCGTCGGCCGACCGCCCCGAGATGACAAGGATGGCGGCCATGAGCGCGAACGCGATGACCACCGCCCCGATGATCTGGGCATGGAGCCGTTCTCGATGCTGCATAGTGGTCCCTTCCACCATCAGCGAACAGATCGGCTCAGGCTATCTACACATCTACATATTTACAATGATCACAAACGGTGCTCGCCCTTGAATTCCCGGCCTTTCCGGCCATTGCCTTCTGTCTATAAATTGACACGTGTCTCGATCCGTGGGACCAACCCGGAAGCCGTGCGCGGCGGTGACGGTTTACGCGGCGACCCTGCACCGGGTCAAGGACGCTCTGCTACTGATGCCTATGCCGCTCCGTCATAAAAATGACGGAGCGGCATAAGGGCGAATCGAGCTATTCAGTGGGAAGCGCGGCGAAACTCGATCCGCCTTACCTGCTACGGGAGGCTCGACGTCGGCAGCGAGTCGGCGAGTTCCGCGATCACCTCGGCGTGACAGCGCTCCGGCACACACCAGCAACCGAGCCTGCGCCCGCGCAGTTCGGGGAGGAGGGCGAGGAGGTCGGGGCGGCCGAGCAGGTACGCGCGGTACTTCTCGAGGACCTCCGCACGGGTGCCGTCGGGGCCGGGGCGGTACGGGCTGGACAAGGGGGAGCCCGGGAGACGCCAGCCGCCGCGATACATGGCGCGCCCGACATAGATCACGTCGGCGTACGCCGGGTCGTCGCGGTGGCCCTTCAGGTTCACGACCGTGGTTGCCTGCATGGTTCAGCAAACGTACCCTGCAGCGCGGCGCTGCCGGTGGCGCCGCGACGTCCCAGTCGTTGAGGAGTGGTCCGCATGCCCGGGGCTCTTGACGGGGTGCTCGTCGCCGATTTCAGCAGGGTTCTCGCCGGCCCGTACGCCACCATGCTCCTGGCCGACCTCGGCGCCGACGTGGTGAAGGTGGAACGGCCCGGCGCGGGCGACGACACCCGGGCCTGGGGTCCGCCGTACGACGGCGACGGCACCGCCACCTACTACCTGTCCGTCAACCGCAACAAGCGGTCGGCGGCGCTGGACCTGACCGATCCGGACGACCTGGCCACCGCTCGGGGCCTGGCGCACCGGGCGGACGTGATCGTGCAGAACTTCCGCCCCGGCACGATGGAGCGCTACGGCCTGGGTTACGCCGACATCGCGGCCGCCAACCCGGGCGCCGTCTACTGCTCGATCACCGGCTTCGGCTCCGGCTCCGGCGCCGACCGGCCCGGATACGACCTGCTCGTCCAGGCCGTCGGCGGGCTGATGAGCGTCACCGGAGCCCAGCCCGGGGAGCCGGTCAAGGTCGGGGTGGCCGTGGTCGACGTGATCACCGGGCTGCACGCCACGGTCGGCATCCTGGCCGCGCTGCGTCACCGCCAGGCCACCGGCGCCGGCCAGCACGTCGAGGTCAACCTGCTCTCGTCGTTGCTGTCCGCGCTGGTCAACCAGGCATCCGGCTACGTCTCAGCCGGCGTGGTCCCGGGCATCCTGGGCAACGCGCACCCCAGCATCGTGCCGTACGAACTGCTGCCCACCTCCGACCGGCCGCTCGCGGTGGCGGTCGGCACCGACGCGCAGTTCACCGCGCTGTGCCGGGTGCTGGGCATCCCGGCCGTCGCCGAGGAGCCGCGCTACGTCAGCAACGCCAACCGGGTACGCCACCGCGAAGCGCTCATCGCCACGTTGTCCGAGCGGACGGCGCTGCGTTCCGCCGACGACCTGGCCGCGGCGCTCCGCGGCGTCGGGGTGCCGTCCGGGCCGGTGAACGACCTCGCCGGGGCCTTCGGCCTCGCCACGGAACTGGGACTGGCGCCGGTGGTGGACATCGACGGGCCGGACCGGTCGCAACCAGTCCGGCAGGTCGCCAACCCGATCACGCTGTCCGGTACGCCCGCCGGCTATCACCGGCCACCGCCCCGGCTCGGTGAGCACACCGCAGAGGTGCTCAACTGGCTCGCTCCTGCGCCAAGCGCCCCGCCCACCCAGGACGTGTGATGGCCAACCCGAGGAAACTCACCGCCAGCCATGGGACCTGGCGGCGCCGTGGTTCGTCGATGCGCTGGTCGGTGGACTCGCCGGCCTGCTCGTGGTCATCCCGCTGCTTCGGCGAGATCGTGGTTAGTCAGCCCGAGGCGCGGGGTATGCGGCGTTCGAGACACGTATGTCGAGGAACGCCGAGGGTCGAGGTGGCAACTGATGGTCGCCCGGGTCGATCTGTCGCGGCTGCGTGCGCTGCTCGGCGCGGGCGCTCAACTCGTCGAGGTGCTGCCCGCCGTCGAGTACGCCGACCAGCATCTGCCCGGGGCGGTCAACATCCCCCTCAAGACCCTCAATCCCGACACGACCGCTGCCCTCCATCGCACCCGCCCCGTGGTCGTCTACTGCTGGGACGGCCTTTGAGACATGAGCCCACGAGCCGCGTGCCGGCTCGAAGCCCTCGGGTTCACCGACGTCAACGACTACGCTGCGGGCAAGGTGGACTGGCTCGCGCACAACCTGCCCACCGAGGGGGCGGCGGCCAACGCACCTACCGCCGGTAGCCGCCTGCGCCACGACGTCCCCACCGCCGCGCCTGACGAGACGCTCGCCGCCGTCCGGGCCCGCGTCGACGCCTCCCCTTACCGGTTCGCTCTCGTTCTCGCCAGCGATCGCACCCTGCTCGGCCGGCTTCGGCACGCCGCCCTCGCCACCGCCCCCGGCGCCGCAGCCCACGAAGTGATGGAACCCGTTCTCTCGACACTGCGCCCCCACCTGGCCCTGGCTGGCGTCGCATCCGACCTCCGCGACCACCACCTGACCTACGCGATCATCACCGACCCGGAAGGGCACCTGCTGGGCACGGTTCACCTCCAGGACTTGACAGGCGGTGCCGGGCACGACGGTCACGCCAAGCCCAGGTGAGGCATGGCGACGATGTCCCTTACGGACGTCGGCGGGTGCTGTCGTCGCCTTCGGACAGGTTCCGTCGCAGCCGCACCTCGGGCTCGCCGTACGCCTCCTCGACCCGGGTGCCACCGTCGGGCGTCCAGCCCTGCGCCGCGTAGAAGGCGCGAGCAGCATGGTTTGCCGCGAACACCCACAACGTCGCCGTGGCGTGGTCCGCCGCCCGTAACTCCTCGGCTGCGGCGCGCAGCAGCGTCCGACCCAAACCGAGACCCTGGGCGTCCGGGTGCACGTACAGGCTGAACACGTGCCCGCGGCGCGCGTCGTCCGGGTCCACGCCGAAGCGGGTGACGGCCCGAACTCCCTGCCCGGTCACCTCGGCGACGAGCACGCCGTCCGGCGCGGCCGCGAGCACGCGTCGCCACAGCGCCGCCGCGCTCGCCTCGTCGTAGCGGGCCCGCACCCGCGGCGGCAGCAGGTCGGCGTACGACCGGTGCCAGCAGGCCAGGAAGACGGCACCGGCGGCGTCGGCGTCGGCCGCTACCGCCCGGCGGACCCGCACCGTCACGAGCCGGACGGTGCGAGCTGCGCCGACCGGTCGCTCACCTGCTCGGCGGCGACGTGGCAGGCCACCTGGTGGCCGGAGCTCAACGGCAGCGGCAGCAACGCCGGGTCGAGCCGCCGGCAGTCGTCCTGCGCCAGCGGGCAGCGCGGGTGGAACGGGCAGCCGGACGGCGGGGCAGCCGGGTTGGGCACCTCACCGGAGACGGTGGCCTCGATCGGCTGGGAGAGCTCCGGGTTGGGCGCGGGGACCGCGGCGCACAGGGCCGCGGTGTAGGGGTGCCGGGGGTTGTCCAGCACCGACTTCCAGTCGCCGACCTCGACGACCCGACCGAGATACATCACCGCGACCCGGTCGCTGATGTGCCGCACCATGGCCACGTCGTGGCTGATGAACACGTAGCTGAGGCCGAGGTCGCGGCGCAGGTCGACCAGCAGGTTCATGATCTCGGCCCGGACCGACACGTCGAGCGCCGACACCGGCTCGTCGAGCAGCAGCACCTTCGGCTCCACCGCGAGGGCCCGGGCGATGCCGACCCGTTGCCGCTGCCCGCCGGAGAGCTCGTGCGGGTAGCGCGCGCCGAACGGCGCGCCCAGCCCGACCATCTCCAACAACTCGCCCACCCGCCGCTCGCGCTGCCGGCCGTCGGCGAGCCGGTGCACGGACAGCACCTCGCCGAGCGCCTGGCCGACGCGCAGCCGCGGGTTGAGCGAGGCGTACGGGTCCTGGAACAGCATCTGGATGTGCCGGCGCTGCTGGCGTAGCGCCGGGCCCCGCAGCTCGGTCAGGTCCACCCCGTCCAGCTCCACCCGGCCGGAGGTCGGATCCTCCAGCCGTACCAGCAGCTTGGCCAACGTCGACTTGCCGCAGCCGGACTCGCCGACGATGCCGAGGGTCTCGCCGTCCCCGACGGCCAGCGAGACCCCGGCGAGGGCGTGCACGACACCGTCGCCGCCCCGCACCGGGTAGTCCTTGACCAGGTCGGTCGCCGTCAGCATCAATTCCTGCTTCCTACTAGTTGCTCGTTTTTGAGCGGTTCGGATGGTTCGCTCTCCGCTCGGATGGTGGCCGGGCTGGAGTCCTGGACCGGCAGTCTGGTCCGGTGGCGATCGGTCCTGTCCTGCAGGATCTGCCTCACCGTGTAGTGAGGGGTGTGCAGGGCGATGTCGGGGTCGCCGGCTCGTTGCAGGATGTTGATCGCGGCGTTCACGTCGGCCTGCCACACCACCCCGCATGGGCTGCAGTGAAGCCGGTCCCCGTCGCGTCGGCCGAGCCGGCCGCAGCGGTGACAGGTTTGTGAGGTGTAGGCGGCGTTGACGTGAACGAGCGCAGAACCTCTGCGCTCCGACACGTTTGTTAGGGCCTCGGCGGTGACCCCTTTGGTCCAGGCGGCGAGGCGCCGGTTGACGTTCTTCCCGAGCTTCTTGCGCCCGGCGAAGCGTCTGGCGAGGTCTTCGGCGACCACGGTGGCGGCCTTGTCGACGACCCGGTGCACGGCGGTGAAGATCTCCGTACGCACCCGGGCGCGGTGGCGGGCGGCCTGCCGGTCCCGTTTGACCGTGCCGAGGTTGTTGACCGCGATCCGGTGCGCTTTCGCGTGGTCACCGCGGAGGGCGGCGTTGTTCGCTATCGAGCGCAGCTTCGCCCGACGCCGGTTACGCTCCTTCAACCGGTCCGACTCACTGCTCAACAGTTGGCCGAGGCGGGTGCCGTGGTGGGTACCTTCGGAGTCGGTCAGGACCTCCGTGTAGCCCTTATCCACGCCGACTGCCCGCTGCCCGCAGGGCCGCTGCGACGACCGCATCTCCGACGCGTCGACTTGGTAGTGCACCTCAACCCGGCCGCCGCGCAGGATCAGCCGCAGAGTGCCCGTCGGGGCGATGGTCGACGACAGTGGGATCTTGACCGTCTTGCGGCGTTCGAGGCCCGGGACCGCCAGCCATAATCGGCCGCGCGCGTCGGTGACGCTGTTGTACTGGTCGGCGCGCACGACGATCTGATCGTGCGTGCGGTTGCGGCCACGCTTCCAGTGCTTGCGCATCTGCCGAGCCAGGAACGGATCAATGGCCCACTGGTCAGCCTTCAGCGCGGTGAACATCCGCTTGCGCTCGACCGGATCGTTGGTGCGCCGGGTGATCGCCCGCCGGACCTCGACCTTGGCCGAGGCCAAATTCGCCGCGATGTCGGCCATCGCGTCGCGGACGGTTTCCTTCCACGCGTTCGCCAGCACACCGAACCGCAAGTGCGTGCCGTCAGCCAGCCAGCGGTCCCGCACCTGCCGGTCCCTCAGCCCGGACCCGACCCCGGTGATCGACCCGTAACGCTGCCACACCTCGCTGCGCACCTGACCCAACCGGCGGGCCTGCTCTGCCAGGGCGGCGTACTTGCCCGGGTTCAGGCGGGTGGAGTACGCGATCCGGGTGACCTTCACCGGCCAGCCTCCACCGTCAGGTCCGCCCCTTTGACGTCCCTCTCCAAGCATCGCAGCCCGGGAAAGCACTTCGGAGTCTTCGAAATGCCGCTGCCCACAACAGGAAACGATAGACAGGTATGCGGAGGAACTTGACAACTAGTCTCTCCTCCACTCGTGCGGGGGCACCCAGCACGCGGCCCGGCCCTGCAACCGCGGCTGCAGGGGAGGGCGGGTCGCGCACGCGTCGACGGCCTGCGAGCACCGTGGCCGGAACGGGCATCCCTCGACCGGGTCGGTGGCGGCCGGCGGTCGTCCGGGGATCTGGGCCAGCGGCGGCCGGGCGTCGTCGCTCGGGTCGGGCAGCGCGGCCAGCAGCGCCTTCGTGTACGGGTGCTGCGGAGCGGCGAACACCTGCCGCACGGGCGCGTCCTCGACCACGTGGCCCGCGTACATCACCACGACCCGGTCGACCAGGCGCGCCACCACGCCGAGGTCGTGGGTGACCCAGATGGTGGTCATGCCGAGTTCCCGGCGCAGCTCGTCGATCAGCGCCAGGATCTGCTGCTGGATGGTCACGTCCAACGCGGTGGTGGGCTCGTCGGCGATGAGCAGCCGGGGGCGCATCGCCAGCGCGCAGGCGATCATCACCCGCTGGCGCATCCCGCCGGAGAACTCGTGCGGGTAGGCCCGCGCGGTGCGCTTCGGGTCGGGGATGCCGACCCGGGCCAGCAGGTCGAGCATCCGTTGGCGCGCCTCGGCCTTCGGCACGCCGTGCGCGGTCATCGCCTCGATGACCTGGTCGCCGACGCGCATCAGCGGGTTGAGCGACGTCATCGGGTCCTGATAGATCATCGCCGCGTCGGTGCCACGGATCGCGCGGAGCTCCCGCTCGGAGAGCGCGGTCAGGTCGCGGTCACCGAGCCGCACGGTCCCGCCGGAGACGCGCAGCGGCTCGGCGAGCAGGCCCATCACGGCCAGCATGGTCAGGGACTTGCCGGAGCCGCTCTCCCCGACGACGGCGACGGTCTGCCCGGCCGCCACGGTCAGGTCGACCCCGTGCACGATCTCCCGGTCGGCGCCGCCGGACCGCGCCGACACGCGCAGGTCCGCAAGCTCGAGAAGGGCGTTCATCCGATGGCTCCGCTCAGGCGCAGCCCGGTGGGGGCGGTGGCCAGTGGTTCGGGCAGGCGCAGCGGGCCGGCACCGGGCACGATGGCGCCGAGCACCCGGGCGCCGCTGGCGCCGGTGCACGACGGGACGGTGGCGGGCAGACCGTGCACGGTGTGCCAGCCGATCAACGCGAAGGCGATGGCCTCCTTGGTGTCGGTCGGCGCGCCGAACTCGGCCGTGGTCGTCACCCGCACCCCGGTCAGCCGCTCCCGCAGCATCGCCATCAGGGTCGGATTGGCGCAGCCCCCGCCGGAGGCGACCAGGGTGTCGATCCGGTGCCGGCGTACCTGGTCGGCGACGGTCTGCGCGGTCAGCGCGGTCAGGGTCGCGGCGACGTCCGCGTCCGACAGACCGGGGTGCCCGGTCAGCGCTTCCGCCAGGTAGTCGGCGTGGAACAGTTCCTTGCCGGTGGTCTTCGGCGGGTCGAGCCGGTAGTACGGCTCGGCGAGCAGCTCGGTGAGCAGGGCGTCGTCCACCCGGCCGGCGGCGGCGAGGCGGCCGTCCTCGTCGTACCGCAGCCGGCCGTCACTGGCCCGCACGACGGCGGCGTCGATCAGGGCGTTCGCCGGCCCGGTGTCGTAGGCCACCGGACCGCCGCCACCGATCGGCCGCAGCACGGTCATGTTGGCGATGCCGCCCAGGTTGAGGGCCGCCGGCCGGCTCGGCAGGCCGGACAGCAGCATGACGTCCATCAGCGACACCAGCGGCGCGCCCTGACCCCCGGCGACCACGTCGCGCACCCGTACGTCGGCGACGACCGGGATCCCGGTGCGCTCGGCGATCCAGGCCGGCTGCCCGATCTGCAGGGTGCCCCGCACCTGTCGCCCCTCCACCCAGTGGTAGACGGTCTGCCCGTGCGAGCAGATCAGGTCCACCCCACCGGCCCGCTCGGCCGCGTCGGCGGCCACCTCGGCGAACGCCCGACCGATCAGCGTGTCCAGTTCGCACGCCTCGGCGAAGGTCAGCGCCGACGGGGGCAGGGCCCGCATCAGCCGGACGCGCAGCTCCTCCGGGTACGGCGAGCTACCCGCGTAGTCGACGGTGCCGTGCAGCAGCCCGTCTCGCAGCGTGAAGTCGACAGCCGCCACGTCGATGCCGTCGTGGGACGTACCGGAAATCATGCCCAGGACCTTCACGCGCCCGCCTCCAGCGCTTCCCGCAGCCGACCGCCGCTCGCGGCCAGCCGCTGGCGGGGGTCCGCCGCGTCGGCCGGGCGGTCGAGCATGAGGATCGCCGTCTTGACATCCAGATCGGCACGGTCGAGCGCCGCCTCCGCCTCCGAGCGGGGGACTCCGGTGACCCGCCGGATGATGCGGACCGCCCGGTCGCGCAGCTTGGCGTTGGTCACCCGCAGATCGACCATGAGATTGTCGTACGTCTTGCCCAGCCTGATCATCGAGATCGTCGAGATCATGTTGAGCACCAACTTCTGCGCCGTGCCCGCCTTCAGCCGGGTCGAGCCGGCCAGCACCTCGGGGCCGACGAGCACCTCGATCGCCCGATCGGCGGCGGCGCTCAGCGGCGTGCCGGCGTTGCACGACAGCCCGATCGTCAGCGCGCCCCGCTCCCTGGCGGCCCGCACCGCCGCCAGGACATACGGGGTACGGCCGCTCGCCGAGATACCGACGACCGCGTCGGCGGCCGTGATCGCGCACTCGGCGATCACCGCCGCACCGGCCGCCTCGTCGTCCTCGACGCCCTCCTTGGCCGCGAGCAACGCCTCGCTGCCGCCTGCGATGACCGCGCGCACCAGGTCCGGTGGGGTGCTGAACGTCGGCGGGCACTCCGACGCGTCGAGCACCCCCATCCGGCCGGCGGTGCCCGCCCCGACGTAGACCAGCCGGCCGCCGGCCGCCAGCCGGTCGGCGATCCCCTCGATGGCGGGCACGATCTGCGGCAGCGCGGCACGCACGGCGCCGGGCACGGTCGCGTCGGCGTCGTTCATGACCGCCGCCAACTGGGCGACCGAGGCGGTGTCGAGGCCGGCGTACCGGTCGTCGACCTGCTCGGTCAACAGGTCACCAAGGCGATCCGTCATGCGTTGCGTCCATTTCTCGGGTCGAGGGCGTCGCGCAGCCCGTCGCCGAGCAGATTCAGCCCGACCACGAAGATGACGATGACGGCACCTGGGGCCGCCAGGTTCCACCAGGCCGTACCGGCCAGGATCTTGGCGTCGAAGACCATCGACCCCAGCGATGGCGCGGGTGGCGGGCTGCCCAGGCCGAGGAAGCTCAACGCGGCCTCGGTGAGCACCGCCCAGGACAGCGACAGCGTCACCTGCACGATGACGATGGCGGCGAGGTTCGGCAGCAGGTGACGCAGCAGGATCCGCCAGGTCGGGATGCCGAGCACCCGGGCCGCCTTGATGAAGTCGGTCTCGCGCAGCGACAGCACCGGCCCGCGGCTGACCCGGACGAAGATCGGCACGTAGACGATGGCGATCGCGATCGCGATGGTCAGCCAGTTGCGCGTGAACGTGGCCGCGAGCGTCAGCGCGAGCAGCAGCGGCGGAAAGGCGAAGAGCACGTTCGTCACGGCCAGCACGGGCCCGCGTACCTTGCCACCGTAGAAACCCGCGCAGATGCCGGCGGTGGTGCCGACGAGGGCGGAGAGGAAGACCGCGACGACGGCGACGCGCAGTGAGTTGCCCACGCCGGCCAGCGACCGGGAGAAGACGTCGCGGCCGAACTGGTCGGTGCCGAACCAGTACTGCGCCGACGGCGGCTGCAGGCGGGCCTGCGGGTGCTGGGCAATGGGGTCGTACGGGGTAATCCCGAGCAGGGCGGTGACCGCGGCGGCGACGACGAGCGCCACCAGCACCGCGCCGACCAGACCGGCGGGGCTGCGCAGCAGCCGCCGCCACGCCGCCGCGCGGGTCGGCGGTGCAGCGACCGGCACCTGCTGCCCGGCAACTGCGGCCGTCACGCCGGCGCTCCGCCGCGCAGGCCACGAGTTCCGTACCAGCTGCGCCGGCTCATGCGGCACGCACCCGCGGGTCGATGACCCGGTACAGCAGGTCGGTGAGGAGGTTGACCACGACGAACGTGGTCGCGATCACCAGCACGGTGCTCTGCACCACGGCGTACTCCTTCTGTTGGATTCCCCCGAGGACCTGCCGCCCGAGGCCCGGCACGGAGAAGATCTGCTCGACCACGACGGCGCCGCCGAGCAGGTAGCCGAACTGGATGCCGGTCATGGTGACGATCGGGTTCAGCGCGTTGTGCAGCACATGGCGCACCCGCAGCCGCCACGGTGCGACGCCCTTGCCCCGGGCGGTGCGGACGAAGTCCTGGGTCTGCACCTCCAGCAGCGCCGACCGCGCGGTACGCATGATCGGGGCCGCGAGGCCGAAGCCGAGCACCACCGCCGGGAAGAGCATCTGCTGCAGGTTCAGCAGCGGGTCCTGGGTGAGGTGCGCGAAACCCTGGGCGTTGGGGTTGTAGTGCGCGTACTTGGAGATCACGGTGAGCAGCGCGGCGCCGAGGAGGAAGTTCGGCACGGACAGGGCGGCCAGGCCGACGAGCTGGCCGAACCCGTCGCGGATGCCGTTGGCGCGCGACGCGGAGAGCATGGCCAGCGGCACCCCGATCAGCAGACCGATGATGGTGGCCAGGACCGCCAGCTCCATGGTGACCGGCAGGGCGCTCGCGGTCATCTCCAGGACCGAGGCGCCGGCTCGGCGGGAGAAGCCGAGGTTGCCGGTGAGCACGTTGCCCAGCCAGGAGAAGAATTGCAGGACCAGCGGCTGGTCGAGGCCGTAGTACGCGCGCAGGGATTCCTGCTGCTCGGCGCTGAGCCCGGCGGCCTCGGTGCCGAGGGTGGCGGTGATCTCGTCGCCGGGAATCGCCCGCAGGGTGGTGAAGACCAGCACCGCGACCCCGAAGAGGGTGAGCACCGTCTCCACGAGCCTGCGGAGCAGCGGGTGACGTGCGATGGACCGCACCGGCACCTCCTTGAGTGAGGGTCCTGCCGGGCGGTGCACGCACCGCCCGGCAGGTCGTGCGGTCACTGCAGCGAGATCTCGCGCAGGTTCTGCAGGGAGCCGTTCGCCAGCGGGGTGAAGCCGGAGACACCCTGGGTGGTCGCGGTGTAGCTGTAGCTGGAGAACAGCCACACCCATGCCGCGTTGTCCTCCAGGTGCCGGGCAACCTGGGTGTAGATCTCCTTGCGCTTGGCGGCGTCGGTGGTCGCCTTCCCCTCGGCGAAGAGCTTGTCGAGCTCCGGCGAGGAGTAGCCGGCGACCTTGTTCAGGTTGCCGGTGCTGGTGAAGTAGCGCCCGTACATGCCGTCGGGGTCCGGCCGGCCGCCGTTGAGCGCCACGGCCGCGCTGAAGTCGGCGGCGACCCACTTGTCCACGAACGCGCCGGACTCCAGCGTCTGCAGGGTGAGGTTGATGCCGGCCTCCTTGAGCTGGGCCTGCAGGTTCTGCGCCTCGTTGACGGAGGTGGCGTACTCGCCCTGGGAGACGATCGCGGGGATGGTGACGCCGTTGGCGAGGCCGGCGCCGGCCAGCAACTGCTTGGCCTTGGCCACGTCCCGGCTGGGGCAGGGGCGCGCGTCGGGGTCGGACTTGTAGGCCGGGGAGGTGATCGGCCCGGTCACTTCGCCCTCACCGAGAGCGGCCGTGTCCAGCACCTGCTTGCGGTCGATCGCACAGGAGATGGCGAGCCGTACGTCCCGCTTGTCCAGCGGCGCCTTGCGGGCGTTGAGCTGCAGCACGTGGTACGACAGGCTCGGCGTCTTGGTCACCTTGAGCCCGCTGCCCTCGGCCGACTTGGCCACCAGCGGATCGTCGAGCGTGGCGAACTGGACGTTGCCGGACTGCAGGGCCGCGACGACGGACGTCTGGTCCGGGATGATGCGGAACTCGAGGCCGGCCAGCTTCGGCTTGCCACCCCAGTAGTCGCCGTTGGCGGTCAGCTTCACCGACTGGCCGGCCGTGCGGCTGTCGAACTTGAACGCGCCGGTGCCGTTGGGCTTCTTGCCGACCGCCTCCGGGGTGTCGTCCTTGGACAGCATCGCCAGGTTGGTGGTGGCGAGGCCGGCGAGCAGTCCGGCGTCCGGCGCCGTCAGGTGCAGCACGGCGGTCTGCGGGTCGGGTGCCTCGACCGACTGGATCGACTTGACGGTGGCCGCGGCCACCGCCGCGGTCTCCGGCTTCTGGATCCGCTCGATGGAGGACTTGACGTCGGCGGAGCTGAACTCCTTGCCGTCGTGGAACTTCACGCCCTTACGCAGGGTCAGGGTCAGCGTCTTGTTGCCGTCGGAGTACTGCCACTTCTCGGCCAGACCGGGCTCGACGTTGAGGTCGCCGTCGAGTTCGGTGAGCGTGCTGTACATCTGCTCGAGCAGACGCACCGCCTGGAACTGGGTGGCCTTCCATGGTTCGAGCGTGTTGGGGTCGGCGGTGTAGCCGATGACCAGGGTGCCGCCGCCGGCCGAGCCTTCCTTGCCGGGTGTGCCGCTGGAGCAGCCCGTCGCGACGAGGGCGGCGGCCGCGACGGCCACCAGACACCTGGTCGCTGGTGAGCTCAGCGCGCTGGGGAGCTTCACGTTCCTTCCCTCCGTATGCCACGGCCGGATCGCCGCGAGTGTCATGGGCGCTGCGTTCTCCGCCGCCGTTGGCAGCCGTACGCCCGGCGACCGAGTATCGAGGCGTTACGGAGCGCTGTCAATAGTTTCCGGAGTGCGGGCGCGAGGTGAAAAAAGTTGCCGCCTGCGCTATCGTGCTCTCCGTGTCCAGACTGAGAGCAATGCTGGTCAGCGGCTTGGAAGGCGGACACCGCCCGCACTACAGCGCTGCCGTCGCACTGATTCAGCGGAACGGTCACCCCGCCGACCTGGTTACCGTCGGTAACCTGGCCCGGTACGCCGACGCGGACGGCACTCCGATCGCACCGGAGAAGCTCCAGCCCGCCGTGGAGTCGACGATTTTCGACCTCGCCTCGGTGACGAAGCTGTTCACCACGACCGTTCTGCTCACCCTCGTGGAGGAGGGCAGGCTGGGCCTCGACGACCCGATCGCCGGGTGGCTGCCGACCTTCGGCGACGGCGAGCGGCGGCGCATCACCCTGCGCCACCTGCTCACCCACACCTCCGGGCTGCCGGCGTTGCTGCAACTCTGGACCGACTGGCCGGACCGGGCGTCCCGGGTGCAGGCGGTGCTGGACGCTCCACTGGTCAACCGACCCGGCGTAACCTTCGAGTATTCCTGCGTGGGGTTCATGGTCGCCGGACTGCTGGCCGAGCGGACCACCGGCCAGCGGCTGCCCGACCTGGTCCACGAGCGGGTCTGCCGGCCCCTCGGCCTGACCGACACCGGCTTCCTGCCCGAACTTGCGGGTGCGGCCCGGGCAGCGGCCACCGAGTACCAGCCCCACATCGGCCGGGGCATGCTGCGCGGCGGCGTCCACGACGAGAACTCGTGGTCCCTCGGCGGGACGGCGGGCAACGCGGGGTTGTTCGGCACAGCCGCCGACGTCGCCCGCTTCGGCGAGATGCTGCGGCAGGGCGGCGCCGTCGACGGGGTCCGCGTCCTACGCCCGGACACCGTGGCGGAGATGACCCGCGATCAGCTGCCGCCGGCCATCGACCCGGGCTTCCGCCACGGCCTCGGCGTACGCATCGGAGACCCGCACTGGATGGGCCCGCTGGCGGCGGCCGGGGCCTACGGCCACACCGGTTTCACCGGCACGTCCGTCCTGGTCGACCCCAGCCGGGACCTCGTGGTGGTCCTGCTCACCAACCGCGTGCACCCCAGCCGCGAGTGGTCCGACATCGCGGCGATCCGGCGGGCCGTGGCGGAGTTCGCTGCGGGCAGCTGACCGACGCGTGGCGAACGCTGTCAGGCATGACGGCGCCTACGCCAGTCCGAGCGTCCCGTCGATATCCAGGGTGGTGCGGGGTTGCCACCATTCCGGTATGGAGCGCGTGACTCGGGGGATCACGATCCGTGCCGCACTGGCCGTCGGCATGCTCGCCGGCTTCTACCTGGTCGTGGTGGGGCTCCCTGTCGGTCTCGCCGGGCTGGGTGTCTGGCTGTGGCTCGCCTTTCCCGGCCAAGCGGCCCGGGACCTCAGCTACCTTGTCGCCCCCATCGGGGTGGCACTGGTCGTGCCGGCATGGAAGGTGCTCCGGGCGCGGCCCCAGCCGCCGCCGGAGGGTCTGCCGGTGTCCGAGCAGCAGGCGCCCGAGTTGTGGTCACAGGTCCGCGAGCTCGCGGACATGGTGGGCACCCGGCCGCCCGACGAGATCCGGCTCGTCTTCGAGGCGGACGCCCGAGTACGGGAGGACGCCCGCCTGTTGGGGCTGCGGCCCGGCCGGCGCTATCTCTGCCTTGGCGTGCCGCTGCTGCAGACATTCACGGTGACGCAGGTCCGGGCGGTGCTGGCGCACGAACTGGCCCACTACTCGCTACAGCACACCCGGTGGGGTGCGGTGACGTACCGGGGCGTGTACGTCATCGTGCAAACCATCCTGGGGGCAGGCCCGACGAGCTTCGCCGGTCTGGTCTACGGCGGCTACGCCTACCTGTTCGTTCCCGTTGCGCTGGCGGTCGTGCGGCGCATGGAGCTGGAGGCCGACCGTGCCGCGGTGCGGGCCGCAGGGCGACAGGCAGCGATGCTCGCGCTCCAGGATCTGATTCGCCTCGACAAGGCCTGGGACGGCTTTCTTGGCGGCTATGTCAGATGGACCCGCACCCGGGGGTACACCCCGGTTGTGATTCTGGCCCGGTTCGGCCGGCTTGTCGAACGTGGTGCGGCCGAGCTGGAACAGGCAGGGAAGCTCCGACCGCGCCCAGCCCCACCATTCAGAACGCACCCCCCGATCGCCGAGCGCGTGGCGATGATGGCACGCGAGGCGGATCCCTCCGTCGTGCCCGACCCGCGACGGGGCGCGGTGCTCGTGGCCGGCCTCGACACGATGGCCGCGCTCCAGACCACCAGGTTCGACGAGCACATGCAACGGGTCGCCCAGGAAGAGGCCGAACGCGACGCCGACCGACTGTACAAGGCGGCGGCCACCGTCGCCGGCGATGGCCGATCTGGACTCTGGCGGGTGCTCGACCTCCTCGCCGAGGGGCGACGCAGCGAGTTGCGCCAAGCGTTGGCGCCTCCGGTCCACCGTCTCGAGGAGCCACGCTCGGCCGAGGAACCCCGTGGCACGGACGGGCACGGCGCGGCGGACGGCGACGACGAGATCCTCGACCTCGTACTCGCCGCGGCGGCCGCAACGGTTGTCGCCTGCGGTGGGGCACGCTGGCAGCACTCGTGGTCGGAACCCATGATGCTGGTGTCCGACGACGACGAGCCGATCTCGCTGCGGCCGCTGGTCACCGGGGCGTGTCACGACGCCACCGGCGTAGCGCGGCTCCGGACCTTCCTGCTCGGCCTGGGCGTCGACGAGGCAAGCGTGATCAACTGGGCAGTGCCCGGGAGAACCCCGCTGGACATCGGCCCGGTGACCCCCACCTCTTCCGGCACCCAACCCTCAACGGAGAACGAGCTGCTGCTGCCGGACGAGCTGTTCCTCCTCGCGCACGAGCCGAAGGGCCTCCGTCGAGTGCCCCTTGACGCCTTCGAGGCGGGGCTGGCCGCCGCCGCACTCGCCGAACTGCGGCTACGGGCCCGCGTGTCACTGACCGACACCGACGAGGCAATTGTCGCCGTCCATGACGTCACGTCCACCGGGGACCGGTTCCTCGACAGTGTGCTCGCTCGCGTCGCGGCCGGTTGGCCGCGCCCCGCGTACCAGTGGCTGCAGCTGCTCGGAGCAGACGTCGCCGATGCGGCGGCTCGCCGGCTGGAGCTGATGGGCCTCTATCAGCCCGGCACTTCCGGCAACACCGACCCGAATCACACGCCGTTCGACGCAGCTCGGACCCAGCAGGTACGCAGGCGCATCATGCAGGCGCTAACGGTCGGAGACCTCGACAGCCGCGACATGGTGCTCGGCGCGCTGCTGTGGGGCACCGAACTGGCCGGGCCGGTACTCGGCTCAACCTCGGTGTCGGCGCGGCACTGGCTCGGCCGCCTCGCCGCGCGGGACCGGCTCGCGATGGCGATACGCATCGTGATCGGCCTCAACATAAGGCTGGAGTGATGCCCAGCTACCCGCAGGTTCGGCTCGGCCCCCATCGGGGGCCTCCGCTGTGGCGGGAATCAGCGCTACAACCATCGACGTCGATAGGGCGGTCGCCGCTGACCTGAGCGGGCTTCTCCGCACCCAGGCTCCTGGCCCGGCGTTCGGCGATAGGGTCTGGTCCTGTGCGGACGAAGCAGGAGTTGGGCGCGGCCATCCGGCGGGAGCGGCGGGCGGCGCTCGTCGTCAACGCCCACTCCCGCCGGGGCCGCCGGCTCTACGAGGGGGCCCGCTCACGGCTGATCGCGGCCGGCTTCACCCTGCTCGGCACGTACCCGGTCGACCAGCCCGGCGAGCTCGAGCAGAGCCTCGCCGCGGCCGCCGACCTCGGGCCGGACCTCCTGGTCGCCGGCGGTGGCGACGGCACCATCGGGACGGCCGCGCGCCTGCTCGCCCACCGCGACATCGCGCTCGGCCTGCTGCCGCTCGGCACGACCAACAACTTCGCCCGTACGGTCGGCATCCCGCTCGACCTCGACGCGGCTGTCGCGGTCCTCACGGACGGCAAGGTGATCGACGTCGACCTGGGGCTCGTGGGCGACATGCGGTTCACCAACCACGTCGGCGTCGGCCTCTCCGCCGACGTGATGCTCAGGACGCCGCCGCGGCTCAAGCGGGTCACCGGCCGGCTCGCGTACCCGGTCACCGCCCTGGCGCTGCTGGCCCGGCACCGGCCGCTGCGCGCCACCGTGCGCGCGGAGGCGCGGGAGCACGAGTTCGTCACCCACCAGCTGTACGTGGCGAACGGCGGCTTCCACGCCGGCCGGCCGATCACGGCGGACGCGGACGCCGACGACCGGCTGCTGGTCGCGTACCCGGTGGGCGGCCCGACCCGCCGCGGGCTGCTGCGCGACACGGCCCGCAACGCGGCGACCGGGCACCGCCGCACGCTCGGCGACGAGCCGTTCCTCGCCATGCGCCAACTCTGGCTGGAGACCGACCGCCCGGCGCCCGTCGAGGTCGACGGCGAGCTGTACGGCGAGACCCCGATCCGGATCGGCCTGGACCCCAACGCGCTGCGCGTGATGGCCCCCGCCGACAGCCCGGACCGCTAGGCGCCGTCCGCCGTGACCGGCGCTGAGCTGATCAGGGGCTTGCAGGAGCGAGCGGCCCGGGCTCTTCCCGCGGAACGCGTCGAGGATGCGGAGGGGTGGTGGCTGCGCCACGCCCCCCGGTGCGCCTGGTGGGTGGGCACGGCGCTGCCGCATCGTGAGGCTGGGCCGGGCGAGTTGGCGCGCCGGGTCGTCGGGGCGGAGACGTTCTATGCCGCTCACGGCACTGTCGCGCGGTTCCAGATCAGTCCGCGAGCGTGTCCGCAGGGGCTCGACACGCTGTTGGCAGAGCGTGGCTACCGCCGGGAGAGCCCGGTGTCGTTGCGGGTGGCCTCGACCGCGCAGGTCCTGGGCCGACTGCCGGCGGGTGCGCTGCGCATTGACGTGGAAGAACGCCCGACACCCGCCTGGTTCGACGTCTGGCACGCCGTGCACGGTCACGGCGGCGACCGTCGTTCCGGATGGGACATGCTCGAACGTGTGGAGCGGCCGTCTGGCTACGTCCGGGCGATGATCCGGGACGATGTCGTGGCGGTTGGTCGCGTGGTCGCCGACACTGGCTGGGCGGGGGTGTTCGGCATGGCAACGCTTCCCGAGGCGCGCGGGAAAGGCGCCGCCCGCGGCGTGCTGGCCGCCCTGGCCCACTGGGTCGGCGCCCATCAAGCCGACCACATGTATCTCCAGGTGGAGCGCGGCAACAGCCCGGCTCTCCGGCTGTACGAGCAGGCGGGCTTCACCGAAATATGCGGTTACCACTACCGCACCGCGAGGTGACCCTTCGGCTCGCAGTACCCGGTCGCCGGTGCCCACCCGGGAAGCCCACAGCTCCCGGCCCCGCGGCGAGTGCCCGACCCAGTCCAGGTTTTCTACGAGAAGTGCGTCGTCGGACGGGCCAGTCGCTCGCCGTCGACGATCAGATCGACCTTCTCGTTGTAGAAGGCGATCAGGCCGGCGATCGGCAGGAGCGCGGCGGTGGGGAACTCGTACGACCAGGCAAGGTCGGGATGGACCGTGCCGTCGACCCGGACGGACCAGTAGCCACTGGTCCGGCCCTTGTACGGGCAGGAGGTCGTCGTCGCCGACGGTACGAGGTGCCTGAAGTTCACGTCGGTGCGGTTGAGGTAGTAGCGGGTCGGCAGACCGGTCTCGAAGGCCAGCACCGGCGACGTCGACTCGGCCAGGACGATCCCGTCGAGTTCCACCCGTACGCTCCGGGTGGACCGCAGCGCATCGACGCGAGCGTACGGGTTCCGGGGGTGCACGAAGACCTCCTCGTCCTCCTCGAACCAGCCGTCCATGGCCGCCCAGTCGAACCGGATCGTGTCCGCCAACCCGGCCAGCGCGTCAGCTCCGTACAGCCGCCCGCACGAACGACGGATCGTTTCGCCCACCCGCAACCCGTGCAGCCGCTCGGTCCCGCGCCGGGACGCCTCGGTGCGCTGCTCATCGATCAGCAGGCCGCGATTCACGTCGGCGATCGGGATGTAGTACTGCGGGTAGAACGACCATTCCCACACGTACCGCCCCCGCGTGGTGTCCAGCACCTGCTCGCCGGCGAGGAAGGCGCGGATCCGGCGGGGCACCGGCTCAATGCGGTCGACCGGGGCGATGGCCTTCGGATAGTCCGGCACCTTGTCCTCCTGTCGTAATGGCGGCCCGGCTCGGGCCGGGTACCGGTTTCAACGATCAGAGCTGCGCAGAGCACACGTGTGAGCTGAGGCACCTTCGGCCCGTCCGGGAATGAGATCAGCCGCCAGAGATTTGGTGGCAGGTGTGATCGCTGAAAAGTTCCCTGCCCGGATCAGGACGGGTGAGGCCTCATGACCGCCACCGCCGAGATGACTGAGCGGGCCACGCGCCCCCAGTTGTCTGGTGAGCTGATGACCTCCCGACAACGGCTGCGACTCGTCCTCGTGCTCGGCTCGCTGATCGCGATCGGGCCGCTGACCATCGACATGTACCTGCCCGCGCTTCCCGCCATCGCCGCCGATCTCCACACGACGTCGGCGGCCGTTCAGCTGACCCTTACCGGCACGCTGGCGGGCCTCGCCCTCGGCCAGTTGCTGATCGGCCCACTGTCCGACGCGGTGGGGCGGCGGGTGCCACTGCTGGTCGGTACCGGGCTGCACATCCTGGCGTCGGTGCTGTGCGTGATCGCGCCGAACATCGGGATGGTCGGCACGCTCCGGGTGCTGCAGGGGCTGGGCGCCGCGGCCACCTCGGTGGTTGCGGTGGCGGTCGTGCGCGACCTGTTCACCGGCGCCGCCTTCGCCAAGCTGTTCTCGCGCCTGATGTTGGTGATGGGGGTGGCGCCGATCCTGGCGCCCACCCTGGGCAGCGGGCTCCTTCGCTGGTCGGACTGGCGGGGCGTCTTCATGGCTCTCGCGGCATTCGGCGTGCTGCTGGTCACGGTCGCGGCGTTCGGGCTACCTGAGACTCTGCCGCCCGCCCGGCGCCGCCGCGGCGGCGTGGCCGCCACCGTACGGGACTACGGCTCGTTGCTGCGCGACCGCACGTTCGTCGGTCTCGTGCTGGTCGCCGGGCTGGCCATGGCTGCGCTGTTCGCGTACGTGGCGGGGTCGTCGTTCGTCTTCCAGGAGCAGTACGGGCTCGACGAGCAGCAGTTCGGGCTGGCCTTCGGCGCGGGCGCGGTCGGTCTGATCACGGCAACCCAACTGAACGTGCGGCTGCTGCGCCGGTATTCTCCGCAGCGGATCCTGATCACCGCGCTCGGCGTGGGTACCGCAGCCGGGCTCGTGCTGCTGGTCTTCGCCGCCACCGGCTTCGGCGGCCTCGCGAGCATCCTGGCGACGCTGTGGGTGGTGCTCGCCGCGGGAGGGCTCGCCCTGCCGAACGCACCCGCGCTGGCGCTGTCCCGGCACGGGGAGGCGGCGGGCACCGCCGCGGCACTGCTCGGCGCGGTGCAGTTTGGTGTCGGGGCGTTGGCCGCGCCGATGGTGGGCATCCTCGGCACCGGAAGCGTGGCGATGGCCGGGGTTGTCGCCGGCGGCATGGTGGCGGCGATGACCGTCCTGCTCGCGGTCGTACGGCCCGCGCGGCTCGGTGAGGTCGAGCCGGGTGCGGTGGCCGTGGCCGCGGGCTGACAGCGCCACCACGACAGAGGCTCCCGGAGGAGACCGGGAGCCTCTGTCGTGCCGGGAGTCAGCGGTAGATGTGCACCGGCACACCGATGCCGATGATCGACCACAGTCGGTTCATGGCCGGTACGGTGACCCGGACGCAGCCGTGGCTGGCCGGGTAGGTCGGGACGGACGTCGCGCCGTGCACCGCGTAGCCGTAGTAGAAGTAGTTCGGCCGCCACAGCAGGCCGAGCGAGCTCTGCCGCCAGCCGTCGATCCGGCGCTGGATCTTGAAGTTGCCCGTGGGGGTCGGGGTGCTGGCCTTGCCGCTGGAGGCGTCCAGGATCCGCACCACGGACCCCTGACGCGCCAGGTACAGGACCTGCTTGGTCAGGTTCGCCTCGAGGGAGTAGCCCGAGTGCGTGTACCTCGGCCTGGGGATCACCGGTCGGGCGAGGGCTCCCCAGGTCTGCGGCCCCACGATCCCGTCCCGGGTCAGGTTGTTCACCTTCTGGAAGGCGACGACCCCGTGGTACGTCGAGGGTCCGAAGATCCCGTCGATGGGGCCCACGTCGTAGTGCAGCGCGGCGAGCCGACGCTGAAGGTTGGTCACCGCCGTGCCGCGCGAGCCCTGCCGCAGTACCGGCTGAGACGTTGTCGTGACGAAGGTCTGGGCAGCGGCGGGAGCCGTCCTGACCTCTGTGGTGGTGGTGCTGACGCCGGCCGACGCTGAGCTGGCGGGGATCACCAGGCTGCCGGTGGCCACGAGGATTGCCACCCCGAGAGCCCTCCGCGAACGACGGTAGCGCAGGTGAGTGGTGCGTCTGGAGAAGGAAATCATCATCCCTCCTTTCCGAACTGGCGGGGTGCCGAACTGCTCTCGGATGAGTGTGTGTAAGTGTGTATGAGGTTACTTGAGTGGTGTTATGGTCTTGGGGTGAATTTGACTGAGTGGGCGCGGGCGCAGGGGATTAGTCCCCACACGGCGTATCGCTGGTTTCGTGACGGGATGCTTCCCGTGCCCGCTCAGCGTGTTGGGTCGCGCACGATACTGGTGAACGTCGAGGCCAACACCACTGTGGAAGCTGTCGGTGGGCTGGGCTTGTATGCCCGGGTGTCCTCTCACGATCAGAAGTCTGACCTGGAGCGCCAGGTTGCCCGGTTGTCGGCGTGGGCTGTGAAGGCCGGTCACCGCGTCGTGCGTGTGGAGGCGGAGATCGGCTCCGGGATGAGCGGCAGCCGCGGTAAGGCTCGTCGTCTCCTGGCCGATCCGGACGTGAGCACCGTGGTGGTGGAGCACAAGGACCGCCTTGGGCGGATGGATGTGGAGTTGGTTGAGGCCGCATTGTCCGCGCATGGCCGCCGCTTGGTCGTTTTGGATGACGGCGAGGTTGCCGACGATCTGGTGCGGGACATGGTGGAGGTGTTGACCTCGTTGTGCGCTGGCCTGTATGGCCGCGGCTCGGCTCGTGATCGGGCGCGGAAGGCGTTGGAGGCCGCCCAGCGTGGCTGACCTGCGCCCGATCGATGCGCCGTTCGTCGCGCTCGGCCCGTCCGGTGTCGCGATTCGCGACCGGCTCAAGGGTCTCACCGGCGAGGATGAGAGGGTTCTGCGGCTGGTCGGTGACCATCTCGGCAGGCTTGCTGGGAAGGATCTCAAGGCGCGTTGCGTGACCGGCCTCGACCACGACACCGACGCCTGGGCCGAGCGGAAACGTGCCCTGACGCAGGAGTCGTCCTCCCGCTGGGCCGGGTCGATCACGAAGGCCACGCACGACCAGTGGGCGCTGTCGCGCCGCGCTCAGCTTGCCCACATTCAGGGCCTCGAAGTCGGTATCAAGACGATCGCGTACCGGCTGTCGCTGCCGGTCGGCGAGAAGGGCAGCAAGCGGGTTCCGGGCGGTTATCGCACCGCGCAGGAGTGGTTCGTCAAGACCCGGCGGCTGCATGTGCTCCAGGACCGGCTTGAGCGTGAGCGTGGCGACCGCGAGACGGGCCGGGTCCGTGTCGTGCGGGGCGGGAAGCGGCTGCTGCGCAACCGTCACAACCTCGACGCCGCCCAGCTCACCGAGGCCGAGTGGCGGCAGCGGTGGGAGGCGCAACGGCGGTTCCTGCAGGCCGACGGCGAGTCGGGGAAGCGGTACGGGAACGAGACAATCCGCGTCACCTGCGAAGGCGAGGTGTCCATCAAACTCCCGGCCCCGCTGGCACACCTGGCCAACGCGCGCCACGGCCGGTACGTGCTCGCCGCGAAGGTGTCGTTCCCGCACCGTGGCGATGCCTGGCGCGACCGCGTCACTGCCAACCGGGCGGTGGCATACCGCATCCACGAAGACGTGGACCGGTGCCGCTGGTACCTGACCGCCTCGTGGACGATCCCTGCGGCCCGGCCCATGCCGCTGGCCACCGCCAGGGTGAACGGGATCATCGGTGTGGATACGAACGCCGACCATCTCGCCGCCTGGCGCTTGGACGAGCACGGCAATCCAGTGGGTGAGCCGCGCCGCTTCTGTTACGACCTGTCCAGCAACGCGGACCATCGTGACGCACAGGTGCGGCACGCCCTGATCCGGCTTCTGCACTGGGCCAAGCGGCACGGGCTGAGCATCGCGATCGAAGACCTCGACTTCGCAGCGCAGAAGACGCGGGAGAAGCACGGCCGCCGCAAGCGGTTCCGCAAGCTCATCTGCGGCATGCCAGTGGCCAAGCTGCGGTCCCGGCTCGTCAGCATGGCGGCCGAGTTGGGCATCACCGTCGTCGTTGTCGATCCCGCCTACACCTCACAGTGGGGTGCCCAGCATTGGCAGCGCCCGCTGACCAGCACCAACCGCAAGACCACCCGTCACGACGCCGCTGGCGTCGCGATTGGACGACGCGCCCTCGGGCACCCGATCCGGCGACGGACGGCACCGCCCCGCGACGACCAGAGTGATCGTCGCGGGCATCGGACCGCCCAGGCCGGACCCGGTGCCCGAGAGCGTGAGGGAACCCGCCCCCACATTCCCGGACCACGGACACGATCCGATGGCGCTGGATGCGGAGCGAACGCGGGAGGACCAGCGCGCCCAACACCGCTCGGGGCACGCGGCTGAGCCTGTCCAACCCACGCTCAGTCCTTAGGAACGGTTTGACGGTAGTCCGTGAGCGGCCCCCCGCGGTCACCCCAGCCGCGCCGCCGCCCGTTGGGCGATGCCGCGGACGCGGTCGGCGTCTGGAGGGTACGCCCGGACGGTGGTCACGAGGTCCCCGACCCGCACGACGGCAATGTAGGGCTGCGGGTCACTGCTCGGGCCTTGTCCTAGTTGCACCAGGTCCACCCGGACGAGCAGCGAGTCGTCGCCGGCGAATCCGGTGTCCACGATGGCGAAGTTCGGCATGGCGAGCGTCTCCGGCGTCGGGTCGAGGTTCCCGCACCGGTCGATGACGGCGCGGACGTCGTTGAGGTTGCGGCCGCCCCAGCCGTTGTCGTACCGCTCGACGACCTGGGACACGCTCCTGAGGGACCCGCCGACGGCTTGGTAGGCGACCGTCTCGACGGCGTGCCGGTGCGGCAGGGACGGGAAGAGGCTGGACTTGTACGCCGGGCAGTTGCCGTCCCAGAGCCCCCAGTACCAGCGGTCCCGGTTCTGCATCTGTTCCGCCTCGAATGGCCGCCAGGTGCCCGGGCCGAGGTCGTCGGGCTGCAGCAGTACGCTGCCCGCCTTGCGGGTGGGTGGCGGTGAGGACGTTCGGGACGGCGCCGGCGAGGCCGTCGCGGGCGGGCTCGTGGGCCTCGTGGTCGTCGGGGTCGAGTCGGTCGGGGGAGCGACGCCATCGGGTCGGGGCAGTGCCAGGCCCGCGCCGAGACCTGCGGCCGCGGTGGTGATGGTGAGCACGCCGGCTCCCGCCAGCAGAGCCTTGCGGTGGGTGCGCTGCCGGCCGCGCCAGCGCACCTGCTCGGCCGGGGCGAAGGCGGCCGGTGGCTGCACTCCGCGTACCCCGGCGAAAAGCGCATCGAGCTGGTCAGACACGGCTCTCCTCCTCCTCGAGGTCGATGCCGAGCAGAACGGCGAGCGCACGTCGACCGCGAGCGAGCCGGGCCTTGACGGTGCCCACGGGCGCGTCGGTTTCCCGCGCGACCTCGGCGACCGGCAGGTCGCAGAGGTGGTGCAGCACTATCGCGGTGCGTTGCTCGATCGGCAGGCGGGCCAGCGCGGCGACGAGCGCGATGCTGTCCGCGTTGGGACCCGGTAGGGCTCCCGGTGGGCCGGCCCGTTGGTGGGCGGCGAGAAGGTTACGGGCTCGTCGCCACCGGCTCACCGCGACACGGCGGGCCACGGTGCGTACCCACGCCTCGGGCGCCTCGTAACGGCTGACCACCGACCATCGCTGCCACGCCCGGGCGTAGGCCTCGTGCAGCACATCCTGTGCCTCGGCCGCGTTACCGGTCAGGGCGTAGAGGAACTCGAAGAGCCGCTGCCGGGTCGCCCGGTAGAACGTGTCAAAGGAACTGCGCGTGTCTTCGGCCGGCGAGGCAGCGGCATCGGCGTTCGGCATGGGCACCCCCGTTACGGGTCGTCGAGCCCCGGCTGCCCGGTGCGGTCGGCGTGACACCCTAGAAACGCCCGGCCGTGAGCGGCGGTTGCACGGGTGACATGCCGGCGCCCGGCGGCGGCATTATTTCACTAGCGGGCGCTATTGAAATTCCGGCTCGCGAGGTCCAGGATGGTGATCAAGAGCAACGACCCTTGGTGAAACGGAGGATGCGGCGTGGGACCTGCGCACCGAGCTCGGGGGCAGCTGACGTGACGATCGCACCGGCCCGACGTCACGTGGACCAGCAACCGGCGCCTGACCTGGTCGCCGCCGAGCAGGCCGCCGCCCGGTTTCTGGCCGCACTCGACATCGACCTGGACTCCGAAAGCCTGCGTGATACGCCCCGCCGAATGGCCAAGGCGTACGCCGAACTGCTCACCGCGCGCCCGTTCGACCTGACCACCTTCCCCAATGACGAGGGCTACGACGAACTGGTGCTGGCCCGGTCGATCCCGATCCGGTCGGTGTGCGAACACCACCTGTTGCCCTTCGTCGGTGTCGCGCATGTCGGCTACCTGCCGGGCGACCGGATCCTCGGACTGTCCAAACTCGCCCGGGTCGTGGAGCTCTTCGCCCACCGTCCGCAGGTGCAGGAGCGGTTGACCAAGCAGGTGGCGGAGTGGCTCGCCCTCGAACTGGCGCCCAAGGGCGTCGGTGTCGTCATTGAGGCGGAACATCTCTGCATGACGTTGCGTGGCGTCCGGGCCACCGGTGCCACCACCGTCACCTCCACCCTGCTCGGGGCCCTGCGCGACGACGCCCGCTCCAGGGCCGAGTTCTTCTCCCTCACCGGAGCCCACTGACCCGAATTGGAGAGCGCGATGGGAAGCAGCCCCACATTCGTCATCGTCGGAGCCGGCCTCGCCGGCGCCAAAGCCGCCCAGACACTCCGCGAGGAGGGCTTCGGCGGCCGGGTGGTACTGCTCGGTGCGGAGTCCGAGCGGCCCTACGAGCGGCCACCGCTGTCCAAGGGGCTGCTGTTGGGGAGCACTCAACGCCGCGAGGTGTATGTGCACGACGCCGGCTGGTACGAGGCGAACGACGTCGAGCTGCACACGGCCACCCGCGTCACCGGCATCGACCGCGACGCCCGCCAGGTCGTCCTCGGCGATGACGAACGGCTGGGATACGACAAGCTGCTGCTGGCCACCGGTGCGACGCCCCGCCGCCTGGCTGTTCCCGGCACGGACCTGGAGGGCGTGTGGTATCTGCGCACGTTGGCGGACTCCGATCGGATCGCCGAGGCCCTCACCGACCAGGCCCACCTCGTCGTGATCGGCGCCGGCTGGATCGGTCTGGAGATCGCCGCCGCGGCCCGCCAGCGCGGCGCCGCCGTGACCGTGGTGGAGGTCGCCGATCTGCCGTTGCAGCGGGTCCTCGGCGACGAGGTCGCCCGGGTGTTCGCCGATCTGCACCGCTCACACGACGTCGCCTTCCACTTCGGCGCCGAGGTGCTGCGACTGCGGGGTTCGGGGCGGGTGTCCTCGGTGCTGCTGGCCGACGGCACCCAACTGGGCGCCGACACCGTCGTCGTCGGCGTGGGTATCGAGCCCAACGTGCAGGTGGCCGAGGCAGCGGGCCTGAAAGTGGACAACGGCGTGGTCACCGACGCCCTGCTGCGCACCTCGGACCCGCACATCTACGCCGCGGGTGACGTGGCCAACGCCTACCACCCACTGCTGGGCCGGCACATCCGGGTGGAGCACTGGGCGAACGCGCTCAACGGCGGTCCGGCCGCGGCGCGATCCATGCTGGGCCAGCAGGTCGAGTACGCGCGGTTGCCGTACTTCTTCTCCGACCAGTACGACCTGGGGATGGAGTACTCGGGATGGGCGGCCCCGGATGGTTACGACCGGGTGGTGTTCCGCGGCGATCCGGCCGTGGTGGCTGACCGGGCGCCGGAGTTCATGGCGTTCTGGGTCAAGGACGGCCGGGTGCTGGCCGGCATGAATGCCAACGTGTGGGACGTCACCGAGCAGATCCAGGCGTTGGTGCGTGCGGGTCACGGGGGCAGGGCCGTCGACCTGGCCAGGCTTTCCGACCCGCGGGTGCCGCTCGACGATCTGCTGAACTGAGGTCCGCCTCACTCCGGCCGGGCAGGGTGGACGGAGCGCCGAGGCGAGTCAGGCCGGATGGATCTGTACGCAGCAGGCACCGGGGCTGGGGGCCAGCCGAGCGTCCAGGTCCGTCCGGCCGAGCCCGTCGAGCAGACCGGCGATGAAGGCCCGGTTCAGCCCGCACACCAGCTCGGTCTGCTGAGCGGCGAGCTCGTGGAAGGGGCAGTTCCGCAGCCGGATCAGCTCTTCGTCGCCGGCCGGTTCGAAGCCGAGCTCGGCGAGGACGACCGCGACCGGCCCGCCACCGCCGACCTCACGGCCGATGGCTAGGCCCCGCTGCTCTGCCAGGCGTAGGGCGGCCGACCGGGCATCCTTGGTATCCTCGGCGACGGCCTGGGCAAGGATCTCGCCAATCAGGTCGTAGCGGCGCTCCGGGATGGTCAGTGAGATGCAGCCGGGCGCTGCCTCGTACACCTTCGGCGTTCTGCCCCGGCCGCGCGGTTGGTCGGTCGGCGCCTCGTACCGGGCTTGCAGCAGCCCGGCACCGACCAGCTTGTCGAGGTGGAACGCCGCCAGGTTGCGCGAGATCTGCTGTGCCGCGGCGGCCTCGTCCCGCGTCACCGGGCGGTCCTGGCTGCGGACATAGTCATACAGAGCCCGTCGTACCTGGTCGACGAGGGCGGTCACCGCCTGCCAGGGGGCCGTTGCCATGCCGGAAGTTTATCACCAGCAGATCTTGTTGAAATTATTGTCGCCTGCCACCTGAGACGGTGTGCAGCCTCGGGCCACTCAGAGTCGGTCGTACTGCTCCCGGACCAGGGACTTGACCGCGGCGATGGCGTCCGGCGGTCCGCCGGTCGCGGCGACGAGCACGACGATCTCGTCCCGGTGCGCCACGGCGTGCACCTCGGCCCGGCCCTGGCCTTCTCCGGTGAAGGCCGTTGCCCCGGGCACGTCGGGGATATCCACCTCGCCGCCGGGGCCCCAGGCGTCCCGTTCGATCTCCACGTAGGACTGCTGGAACTGGTCGGCCACTTCCGGCGAGTCGAATTGGAGCAGGGCGACGGTCACCGAGGCGGAATCCGGCCGGGTCCACGCCGCGCCGGCGGCGTGTCGCACGTCGTTGCGCACCTGCGCGGCGAGCATCAGAGCCCGCAGATCCCCGCCGAGCGGCAGGAGCCGGGCGACGTTGACCTGGTCGTCGACAGCGGCCGGTTGACCGGGAGCCGAATCGGCCGGGGCCGCCACCACCAGCGCGGCGAGTTCGCCGTGCCGGGTCGCGGGCGGATGAGCCACCTGCCAGATCACGGCCCCGACCAGTACCGCCCCGGCGACGGAACCCGCCACGACGCCGGTCACGAGCCAGGGCCGACGCCACCACGTTACGGACGGTGGGCGGGTCGACCAGCCAGGGCCGGGCACGGCCAGCGGGAGCGGGCTTGGTGTGGCGGGAGCCGACGGACCGGCGGCGACGGTCTCGGCGGCCGGTGTCGGTCGCACCGGGGCGGGCCTGGGCGGTGCGAGCGGCTTCGGTGACGCCGCCAGGGTCGAGACGGCACCGGCCACCAGCAGCATCCCGACCAGCGCGAGCCACGTGCCGGCGAGGAAGTCGGTACTGGGTCCCTCGGCCTCGGGGAAACCGCTGGCGCTGATCGCGGCGCCGCCGGGTACGAAGGTCAGCAACGCCAGCGCCAGGGGCAGCACCGAGGCGGCCACCCGCACGCCACGGCGCCACTCCGGCCTCACCCAGGCCACGACGAGCAGCGACAGCAGCAGGGCCCACCCGACGTACAGGGAGGTCCGGGCGCCCGGCAGGTCGGTCAGCGCGTACGTCCGCACCTCGGCCGACGGAGCCTGGCCCAACAGCCGATCCTCGATGCTCTGTCCCGGTCGTACCGCCACCCACGGCAGGGAGTGCGCGTTGGCCAGCAGGATGAGCCCGACGATCGCGGTCGCCGCGGCCTGTGCGCGGCGTCGCCCGAGCCCGGCCGTGGCGGGTGAACCGGAGGTGATGTGCTCCGGGCCAGAGGTGATCTTCACGGCGCACATCATGGCAGCGCCGAGAGATGCCGTCGACCCCGCTAACCGCGCGTTCGCCGCACCGGTCGGCCAAGCCGCCGGCGGCGTAACGCCGTCAATCATCGCCTGGTCGCATACCTGTGGTGCCCGCGTCTCAGCGGGCACCACACGTATCCGGCGCGCAACCGCCTCTGGCGCTCAGTCCCGGCGCTCCTCGTCCGGGATCGGAATCGCCTGGTGCTGTTCGAGGACGTCGGGCGGGTTGGTATCGGCCGGCACCGAGGTGGGGCGGTCACCCTCGTGATTCGGCACCAGGACGCCCTGCTCCGCGAGATCCGCCTCGGACGCCTCCGGTACGGCAGCCGACACCGTGTCCGGCGGCCCGACGTCGGTTTCGTCCTGCTGCTGCTCCAAAACGTCGGCTTCCGACGCTTCACCGAGCGCATCAGCCTGCTCGTCCCAGTTGGCAGTCATCGCGGCCTCCCGCGGGTGCTCTTCGGTCACGTGCGCCAACGCCTGCCTACCCGCAGCCGCCTAGGGTAGGCACGAACACGGTGTGCGCCCGTCCACCACCTCCCGAAGCGGCGGCGAGGGGTTCGGGTCGTCCACACTCCCTGCGGGCTCGCCGATTCCGCTGTGTGATGGGGCGGTAGGGGCAGCGATTGGGGGACCCACCGTGCGCGCGCCAGCGGCTCCACCCGTCCGCCTTGCGGTGATGCTTCATCACTGGAGGCACCTGACGTTCCTGCACTGGCGTTGTCCCACCGAGCTCGTCCAGTCACGCCTGCCGGCCGGCCTGCGGGTGGAGACCTTCGACGGCGCGGCGTGGGTGGGCCTGATCCCGTTTCTGATGGATCGGGTACGGGCGCCGATCCTGCCGTCGCTGCCGTGGCTGTCCCGATTCCCGGAGACGAATGTCCGCACCTACGTGCACGGCCCGGACGGACGTACCGGGATCTGGTTCCTGTCGTTGGACGCCGCGCGGCTGCCCGCGGTCACCGCCGCCCGGGCCACGTACGGCCTGCCGTATTTCTGGTCCGACATGTCGGTGGACAGCGGCGCGGCCGAGGTGGTGTACCGGGCCCGACGGCGGTGGCCCGGACCTGTCGGGGCGCGGTGCGACGCGCGGGTGGAGTTCGGTCAGCCGCTGACGGAGGAGGAACTCACCCCGCTGGACCACTTTCTCACCGCCCGCTACCGGCTCTACTCGACGCTTGCCGGTCGCCTCGTGGCCGCCGATGCCGAGCACCCCCGCTGGCCGCTGCGTCGAGCCCGACTGGTCGAGCTACGCCAGGACATGATCCAGGCCGCGGGCCTCCCCGCCCCCGACCATGACCCGATCCTGCACGCCTCGGCCGGGGTGCCGGTCCGGATCGGCCTGTGGCGGCCGGCGTGAACCCCCCGGGCCACGTCGGCGCGCAGTCAGGAAACGGTGATCGCGAGCTTGCCGAGCGCGCCGGCGAACTCGGCGAGCGCCTGCGGCACACCGGCCAGGTCGTAGCGGCGGCTGACCGGTACCCGTAGCCGACCGGCGGCGGCGTCGCCCGCGAGCCGGTCGAGGGTGGCCGGGTCGGGCCTGCCCATGATCGAGATGGCCGCCGGGTGCTGGTCCGGGCCGAAGCCGATGGTGGAGGCGAGACGCCCCTCCGGCGTGAGCAGCGCGGCCAGTTGCGCGCCGTCGCCGGCGAGGTGCACCACCGCGGGTACGCCGTCCGGGGCGATCGCCCGGACCTGCCCGCTCAGGTCCCCGGTGTAGTCCACCACCTCGGCGGCGCCCAGTTGCCGTACGAAGTCGGTGGCGGCACCGGGGCGGGCGGTGGCGATGACGCGGGCGCCGGCCGCGGCGACGTACTGGATCGCGAACGCTCCCACGCCGCCGGTCGCGCCGGCGATGAGCACGGTCTCGCCCGGCTTGGGCGCGATGGCGTCCACCGCGTCGAGCGCGGTGGTGCCGGCCAGCCCGAGCGCGCCCGCGGTCGGCAGGTCCAGGCCCTCGGGAACATGGTTGATCCCGTACTGATCGCCGACCGCCACGAAGTCGGCCCATGCGCCGTCGCCCAGGTACGACCGCATGACCACCCCGTAGACGGCGTCGCCGACGCCGAACCGGCTGGCCCCCTCGCCGACCGCCTCGACCGTGCCGGCGAAGTCCTTGCCGAGAATGGCGGGGGAGCGGTACTCCATCGCGCCCTTCATCATTCCGGCCGCCGCCTTCTTGTCGAAGCCGTTCAGCGAGGAACCGCGCACCCGCACCAGCACCTCACCGGGGCCCGGGCTGGGCTGGGGCAGGTCGTCGGTCAGGGCCGCTCCGGGTTCCTGAAGCGTGATCGCCCGCATGCGCTGGTCCCTTCCTGTGACTCCTGCCTGGATTGCCAGGTTATTCGCCGAAAGGTCTTGGTCCCCGGCCTTCCCATACCGACCAGGCCCAAACTGCTCGACGCACCATGACAGCGGCCGGCGTCGGCGGCCCGGTCAGTTCGGCGCTCCCGATGCCCGCGTCGGCAGGTACAGCGCCCAGCCGGACGTGCTCAGACCCCGCACCGGCACCCGCCGCCAGTCCCTGGCCCAGTCGGGCGGCGAGTCGTCCTTCACCAGCACCGCGACGGAGGTGCTCGCCGCCGCCTCCCGCAACTGGGCCGTGCTGACGTTGCGGTTGTACCCGCGGTCCTCCAACGCCCGGCACCGGGTGTAGTACGCGACGGGAATGGCCTCGTGACCGGTGACCACGCACGGCGGCCGTACGCCGTGCGAGCGCAGCGTCTCGGCGATCCGCGCCCAGTCGCCGCGGCCCCTGATCTGCTCAGAGACGACGTGCAGCAGGATGCCGGCCTGGATGGCGAGGTGGCCGGCGCAGCCCGCCGCGACCACCGCGGTGAGCACCCGTCGCCAGGTGCCGGAGGTGGCCGACAAAAGCGCGGCGAGCCCGGCGGCGGCGGGAATGAGAGCCAGCCCGTACGCCGGCAGGAGGAAGCGGGGTGCCGAGTAGCCGATGAGGAAGAGGTAGGGAAAGGCCGTCGAGGCGGCAACCGCCACGGGCAGCCAGGCCGTCGGCGACGTGCCGGCCCGGCGGGCCGCCCGGACGCCGAGGGGCACCAGCAGCGCGAGCGCAACCCACCACAACGCGGCCGGCCAGTAGAGCGGACTGTCGCACGGCCGGCAGAGAATCGGCCCGTCCAGGGTGGAGATCACCTTGGGCAGGGAGAATCCGAGCTCCGTGCCGCCCTGCACCTGGCCCGCCTGCCGGATGCGCTCGGCCAGTCCGCCGTACCGCGTCTCGGCCTCGACCACCCACGGCGCGACACCGAGGGCGAGACCGGCGATCACCGCCACCGCCAACCGCCGCCGCCGCAACGCCGGCACGGCCAGGATGCCGCCGAGCAGGGGAAGCCCCAGCCAGAACGCGTCGGCCGGCCGCATCAGCGCCGCGACCAGGAGCGCCGCGACGAGCCCCAGGTACGCCCCGGGTCGGGCCGGCTCGGCCGCGGCGAGCAGGAAACACCCGACGGCCGTGACCGCCGCCATGGCGGTGTAGTGGTTGGGCATCGCCGCGTTCGCGTAGAAGAGGGCGATCCAGAGGCTCGCGTACATCCCTGCCGCCAGCGCGGCGATGCGCGGCTGTCGCAACACGCGGGACCACACCCAGAACGCGAGGCCGAGCGCGATCGTCGCGGTGGCGGTGAGAAACAGCCGCAGCGCGACCGTCGAATCGAACCACGACGCGACCGGCCCGACGAGCAGGGTGACGCCGCGGGACCGGGGCGCGCTCATGAACGCCGCCGGCGCATGGGTGCCGTACTGGCTGACGTAGACCACCTCGTCCCAGCCGAGTCCGAGGGTCGCCGGCACCGCGACCGAGGAGGCGACGGCGAAGAGTACGCACACCGCCAGCAGCGGCCGCAGGGCGGATCGGGACGTCACGGCGTCGGCCATCAGCAGGAGATCCGCTTGCCCGGCCCCGGCGTGGGAGGGACGGTCTCGGTCATGTCCGACTCCGCCTCGGGTCGAGACCCGCGTACGGTCGTCACCACCGCGTGCCACAGCAGCCAGATGTCGAATCCCACGCTCATCCTGCGCAGGTAGACCCGGTCCTTGCGCAGCCGATCGGCGGGGGAGATGTGGTACTGCTGGATCTGCGCGATACACGCGATGCCCGGTCGGACCGTGTGGCGGTCGGCGAACTCGGGGAGCTCCTCGAGATACCGATCCACCAGCACCGCCCGCAGGGGCCTCGGCCCGACCAGGCTCATCGTGCCGGCCAGCACGTTGATCAGTTCCGGCAACTCGTCCAGGTGCCAGCGGCGCAGCCATCGGCCGCACCTGAGCGTTCGCGGGTCATTCGCGGGTGAGGCCACTGGACCGGTGTGGCGCTCCGCCTCGTAGGTCATGCTCCGGAACTTGAACTGCCGGAAGGTGACGCCGCCCTTGCCCACGGCGTTCTTGGTGAACAGGATCGGGCCCGGCTCTTCGAGCCAGATCAGGCAGGCGATGACGACCCACAGCGGAAGCGTCACGACCAGGCCGATCAACGCGCCCGTGACGTCAAGGGCCCGCTTCAGCCGCGGTTCGGGCGGATACACCAGACCCCGCGACGCGTGGTGAGCGAGGATCCGATCCCGCACCTCGATCTGCGGCGGGGCGTTGTCCTCGATCAGCCCGACGACTGCCCTCGTGGTGACGAGTCCGCCGACGAACACGCCGGCGGCGGCCAGCAGTGCGTTGAAGATCCAGGCGCCCATGACTTTCCCAGCCTCCACCCGGTCAGCTCATCGGTATGCCTTGTGCTCTTCCACCCAGAGACTGAACATCAACAGGCTCCAGATCTCCCGGCTGTGTTCGCCGGTGCGATTCATGTGCCGGTCGACCCACTGCTCGACCTCCTCGGGACGCAGGTAGCCATGCCGCCGCAACACCTCCCTGCTCAGGTATTCGTCGACCAGTGGCCGAAACTGCTCCGTCAACCAGCGGGGAAGCGGCGCGTTGAATCCCCGCTTTCCCATCGCCGTGATTCTTCTGGGCAGCGCGGCCGCCATGGCATTGCGCAGAAGTCGCTTGGTCCGGTAGCGCGGCATCTTTACTCGCCCGGGCAGCGAGAACGCGAACTCGATGAGCGGCGTCGTCAGCAGGGGCACCCGCACCTCGAGCGAATGCGCCATGCTCAGCCGGTCTATCTTGGTCAGCACGTTGTCGACCAGATAGACGTTCGCGTCCGTGTACTGGAACCGGGTCAACCTGTCGAACCGCACTCCCGCGAGGTGGTGCTGCTCATGAGTCTCGTAAGAGTCGGACAGTTCGGCGTACAGATCCGGCTGCAGCAGCCTCGCCTTCTGGCCCTCCCGAAAGACGACCCGCCACAGATAGTGGCTCCGGCCGGGCTGCTCGAGCGCGTTCTCGACGAACCGCCTCGCCTTGAAATCGAAGCTCGCCCGCCGGTGCGACGCCGGCATGAAACGCAGCAGCGCCGGGGCGAAGCGCTCCACCACCGGCCGCGGCAGGAGGCGGTAGTACCGGGCCAGCTTGTCGGCCTTGTAGGTGTGGTAGCCGGCAAAGAGTTCGTCCCCGCCGTCGCCACTGAGCGCGACCGTGACGTGTCGTCGGGCAAGTTCGCAGAGATAGTAGGTGGGCACGATGGACGGATCGGCGAACGGTTCGTCGAAGATGGGTGATATCCGGTCGACGACATCCTCCGCGCGTGGCTCGACGACCACCTCCAGGTGGCTGGTGCCGAGGTGCCGCGCCAGCAGCGCCGCCTCCCGCCGCTCGTCGTACGACCGGTCGGCGAAGCCGACGGTGAAGGTCCGCAGCGTCTCGTCCGGTCGCAGCTGACTCGCCATCGCCACCACCGAACTCGAGTCGATGCCGCCGCTCAGGAAGAACCCGAGCGGCACGTCGGCACTGAGCTGCTGATCGACGCTGTCGGCGAGCAGCTCACGCAGCTTCGCCTCCGCCCGCCTGGGCGACAGATCGTGTCGGCGGGATGTCTCGCGCAGGTCCCAGTAGCGCCTGATCCGGTAGCCGTCCGGCCGCCACACCATGACCGTGGCCGGCGGCAGCCGGCGGATCTCCCGATAGATGCTCCCGGGCCCCGGGACATACATCAGGGAGAAGTAGTTGCTGAGCGCTTGGAGATCAACGGTCGTGGAGACACCGGCGGCGAGGACGGCCCTCATTTCCGACCCGAACACCACGCCATGCCGTGGCAACGCGTAGTAGAGCGGCTTGATGCCGGCGCGGTCACGGCACAGAATGAGCTGTTGCCTGACCTCGTCCCAGAGTGCGATGGCGAACATTCCCTCGAGCCGCTTCACGAAGTCGGGACCGTATTCCTCATAGAGGTGCGGGATCACCTCGGAGTCGGTGCTCGACCGAAACCGGTGTCCCCGCCGCGCCAGTTCGTCTCGCAGCTTGCGGTGATTGTAGATCTCCCCGTTCAAAACGGCGTGGATCGTCCGGTCTTCGTCGCACACCGGTTGTCGGCCGGCGGGGACATCCACAATGGCGAGTCGGCGCACCGCCAGCCCGGCATTTTCCGTCACATACATGCCCTCGTCGTCCGGACCGCGGTGGCTCAAAGTGCGGCACATTTCCAACAGCCGGTCCGGATCGACCGGGGCAGCAATGTCGTCGTACACCATTCCCGCGATACCGCACATACGCCCTCGCTAACTGCGTCGTCACCGGGCATGCCGCTCGTCCGGTTGCCTCCCGCCGGTCTGCTTGAGCCTGTCATGGGCAGGGCTTCCCAGACTCGTACTCGCCACGATTCGTACCCCGATGAGGCGGGGTTGGCGGGATTGTGGCCGGCGCGGCCGTGCCCAGAACGAACGAAAGGGGACACCCGGTCCGAGGGGGGACGTTCGGATCAGAAGGAACGGTGGGAGAAACAGCGTTGACGCCGTCGACAACCGGGCGTGTGACGATCACCGGGCGCGGGCCGACTATTTGCCATTCCGGCGTAAAGGAAAGGGGGTCCGGCGGTCACACCGGAATAGCGGTTTGCTCCTCGGCGGGGCCGCACGGACGCGGCTGCCACAGCCGCATCTTCTGCCCGCCAAGCAATAACAGGAACTCGCTGTTGTACACGAGGTACCGCCGCCACAGCCGCCTCGGCTCCAGCAGCAGCCGCCACAGCCATGCCAGGCCGGACCGCTGCATCCACACCGGCGCCGGTCGCAGCGCACCCGCGTGATAGTCGAAGGCCGCCCCCACCGCCATCAGGGGCACATCGAGCAGCGGGCGCATGGCGAAGGCGAACGCCTCCTGCCGTGGACAGCCCAGCCCGACGAGGACCAGCCGGGCGTCCGAGGCCGCGATCCGCGCGGCGATCTCGGCCAGCTCGCCTGGCCGAGCGACGCGGAACTTCGACGGCTCCGCACCGGCGATCCGGAGCGTCGGGAAGCGCCGGCGCAGCGATTCCGCCAGCCGGTCGAGGGTCGCCGGGGTCGAACCGTAGAGGTAGACCGGAAGATCCTCCTCGGCCATCCGGTCCAGGACGCGCAGCACCAGTTCCGGGCCGCTGACCCAGTCCCGCAGGCCGGTGCCGTGCAGCAGGTTCAGCCCCCAGCGCACCGGCTGTCCGTCCGGGGCCACCACGTCGAGGGCGTTCAGCCGTCCCCGGTGCGCCGGGTCGTTCGCCCCGGTCATCACGCCGTGCACGGCGAGGGCGGTCAGGGCGAGCGGCCGTCGCTCCCGGGCGGCGGCGAGGACCTTCCCGATCGCCGCCTCGTAGTCGAGGGCGTCCACGAGCACGCCGAGCAGATCCCGCTTACCGGCGTCGAGGGGCCGAGCCGACAGCCCGCCGGGTCCATCGACCACGAGGTGCTGGTCGTCGGTGCCCAATCCCCGCTCCTCGACGGCTGGTCCGAGGCGGCTGGTGCACGCCGGCACCCGCCCGGTCGCGGTCACGATAACCCGGATGGCGGGGCTGTAGCCGGCGGTTGACCGGGCCGCCGCGGGGCCGTCGTCGCGGCCCTCGCTCGGCCGAGCCCGTGACGGCAGAGCCTCAGCGGGACGGCGCAGGAATCCTCGCTCGGGCCCGCAGCAACCGGTGCACGGCGACCAGGGGGGTGACCGGTCCTACGCGACCCGGGGCACGGGCAGGATGGGCAGCGAGCCGCGGTGGGCCGTACCGGAGATGTCGCCGGTCTGATCCACGGCGGGTTCCGTCCCAGCGGGCGCCTCCGCGACGGCGGCCCCGGCCGCACCGGGCCCCGCGGTCGTCGCACCGCCGGTCGGCGGGCCGGCCGGGGTCACCGATGTGGCCGACAGTTGGATCTCGGTGAGCACGGACAGCAGCCGCTCCACGTCGCCCGCGGCCATCCGGAAGGAGCCTCGGCAGACCGTGCCGCTCCACAGGGACACCACCAGCGCACCGCGGTCCGGGTGGTAGCTGACCCGCATCGTCCGGTCTTCGCCGCGCAGGTCGGTGAACAGGTCACCGAAGCTGGGCATCGGTCGCACCTCTCCCATCCACCCAGCATGCCGCAGCGCCCGGTGGCCGGGAAGGCCGCTTTGCAGATCGGCGAAGGCCGTCCGCGGTGGTCAGGCCTTCGCCTCCTCCAGCAGCGCCTTCAGCCTGGCCAGGTCCTTGCGGTTCGCCCGCCGCATGGCCGCGGCCAGCACCGGCGCGGCCACCGTCGCGAAGCCGCTGGGCTCGCCCCGATTGCGCAGGATCATCCGGGTACGCCCGTCGCCCTGCGGCTGCCAGCGGTAGGTGGTCTCCATCGGGAACGGCCCCTCGGCGGTCCGCATCACCAGCCGCTCGTCGGGGACCAGCTCGACGATCTCGTACGTGTAGGCGAGTCGTCGGCCGAGGAAGTGCGCGACGAAGGCGACCCGGAATCCGACCCGCAGCGGCGGCGGCGTCAGCCACTCGACCGACGCGATGTTGACGTACCACTCGGGTGCGTGCGAGGGGTCACCCGCGTACCCGGCCACCTCGCTGACGGGACGGTCGATCACGACGTCCGTCACCACGTCCACCGCCACCGGCGCTCCCCTCCGCACGTGTCCCCGGCGCACTCCCGAGTGCACCGCCCTGACTCCGGCAACCATTGTGGTGGCCCGCTCGCCGCCGTGCCGGCATTCCAGCGCGGCTCCCGCTCTCCGTCGAGAGCCGTCCGGCTCATCCCTGGAGCGGTCGACGCGGTTGCCACCGGGGTCGGTCACGGCCAGGTGGCCCATGCACACCACCCAGCATCGGGTCTCGGGTAGCTGGAGGGTCAGGACGGAGCGGGGTGCGTGGGGGTAGCGTTCCCGGCGGGGCGACGCGATCCGCGAGGAGGCTTCCGAGTGCAGACGACGACGGTGGGCGTGCCCACCAGCGACGGGATGGCCGACGCGTATCTCGTCCGGCCGCACGGCGACGGTCCGTTCCCCGCGACCCTGATGTTCATGGACGCGTTCGGCCTGCGCCCACGGCTGGCCGAGATGGCCGAGCACCTCGCCGCCCGCGGCTACCTGGTGCTCGTGCCGAACCTGTTCTACCGGGCGGGCCGGGCGCCGCTGGTCGACCTCTCCGGGCTCGGTGACCCGACGCAGCGCGGCGCCCTGTTCGAGAAGCTCTCCCCGATGATCGGCGCGCTCAACCGGGACACCATCGCCCGTGACACCGCCGCCTACCTGGACTTCCTCGCCGCGCAACCCGGCGTGGCACCCGGCCCGGTCGCCATCACCGGTTACTGCATGGGCGGCATGAACGCGCTGCGCGCCATCGAGGCCCACCCGGACCGGATCGCCGCGCTGGCCAGCTTCCACGCCGGGCGGGTGGTCACCGACGCCGCGGACAGCCCGCATCTGCGCCTCGGCTCGGTGACCGGCGAGCTGTACTTCGGTCACGCCGACAACGACCCGTCCATGACGGCCGAGCAGATCGCCACCCTGGAAAAGGCCCTGGACGCGGCCGGCGTCACCTACCGCTCCGAGGTGTACACCGGCGCGCACCACGGCTTCACCCAGGCCGACACCCCGATGTACGACGAGCAGGCCGCCGAGCGGCACTGGGCCGCCCTGTTCGACCTGCTCGACCGCACGTTCCGCCGCTGACCCGGGCACTGCACCCGCGTACCGGTCGGGCGGCCGTGCTCCTGTGGGCCGTACCGGCGGACGTGCCGGTGGCAGACTGAGCAGGGCCCTACTTAGCACAGAAGGCGCGGGGTGGGCACGATTCACCCGCCCCCGGCCGGGTAACCGCCGCCATGGCCGAGGACCGCCCCGCCGCCGACACCGTCCGGTCGCCGCTCAATGCGGTCGCCGAGCGGAGCGGCCGGGCGCTGGCCCGGGTCCGGAGCCGGGGCGAGAAGGGTGGCCGGGTCCGGCTGCGCCAGCTCGAGGTCACCATCGTGATCGCCGTGCAGGCCGGGCTGGCCGCCGGGCTCGCGGCCCTGATCGCCCAGCACTTTCTCGGCTCCGGCGCGCACGTCTTCGCCCCGGCCGCCGCGGTGGCCACGATCGCCTCCGCCATCGGCCAGCGGGCCCGCCGTACCTTCGAGCTGCTCGCCGGGGTGGGACTCGGCATCGTCATCGGCGACCTGCTGCGCTTCGTGCTCGGCTCCGGGTCCTGGCAGACCGGGGCGGTCGTCGCCCTGTCGATCGCGACCGCGCTGCTGGTCGCCGGCCGGGGCGGGGCCCTGGTCGGCCAGGCCGGCGGCACCGCCGTCCTCATTTCCACTCTTGCCCCGGTCCAGCCGGGCCTGGAGGTGCCTCGGATCTTCGACGCCCTGGTCGGCGGCGTGGTCGGCCTCCTGGTGGTGGCCCTGCTGTTCCCGATCAACCCGCTGCGGCTGGTGGACCGGGCGGCGGCGCCGATCTTCGCCATCCTCACCGACCAGCTGCACGAGGTGGCCCGGGCCCTCTCCACGCGGGACGCCGGCGCGGCGATACGCGCCCTGGACCGGCTGCGGGGGCTGGACGCCGACGTCGGGCGGCTGAACGAGTCGCTCAGCGGCGCGGACGAGGTGGTGACGCTCGCTCCGACCCGCTGGCACCGCCGGGCGCAGTACCACCGCTACGCGCAGGGGGCGGAGCACCTTGAGCGCATCATCCTCTACGCCCGGTCCCTCGCCCGCCGGTCGGCTACCGCCCTCCAGTACGGCGAGCCGATCCCGCCGCAGCTCCCCGATTCCATCGCGCGGTTAGGCGACGCCGTCCGGGAACTGCGCGAGGAGTGTCGAGGCGGCGAGGATGCCGAGCACACCCGGCAGCTCGCCCGGGAGAGCGCCGAGCTGGCCGGTAGAGCCTGGGCGGAGGGGGTGCGGTCCTTCGGTGACGCGCTCATCACCGACCTCCGTACGGCGACCAGCGAACTGGTCCGGGCGACCGGGTGCGAGCCCGACGACGCCAACCGGATGATCCGGCGTGCGGCGGGCGCAGGTGAGGCGGAAAAGCGTCCGATGGTACGAGCTCACATGCAACGGCCGAGACGGCACGCCAGGGCGTGGCAGGCCCGGCGGCGCCGACGCTCGGCCCGCCGGGCCCGGGCAGGACGACCGTGAGCTCGGCGCGGTCCACGAGTGCAGAAGTGGCCTGCCACCGAACCGGGTCGGGCTGACTACCGTCGGGCGATGAGCATCGATCCGCAGGAACTGCACCAACGGTTCGCTTCCCTGACCGCCGCCCACGTTGCCGACGCCTGTCTCCGCGCCCGGGTGCCGGTGCGCTGTGCGCCCGGCGCGGTGCGGCCCGTGATACCCGGCCTGCGGATCGCCGGCCGAGTCGCGCCCACCCGGCACGTCGGCAGCGTCGACATCTTCCTCGAGGCGATCGACCGGGCCGCGCCCGGCGACGTGCTGGTCGTCGACAACGCCGGGCGGACCGACGAGAGCTGCGTCGGCGACCTGGTGGTGCTGGAGGCACAGGCCGCAGGCCTGTCCGGCGTGGTGATCTGGGGCCTGCACCGGGATACCGCCGACATCCGGGCGGTCGGACTGCCGGTCTTCAGCCTCGGCGCGATCCCCACCGGCCCGCAGCGCCTCGACGAGCGGCCGCCGCAGGCGCTGGAGTCGGCGGTGGTGGGGGAGTGGACGGTGGACGCCGATGACCTGGCCCTGGGTGACGACGACGGGGTGCTCTTCGTTCCGGCCGAGCGGGCCGGCGACCTGCTCACCCTCGCCGAGGCCATCCGGGACACCGAGCGACGGCAGGCCGAGCGGATCCGCGCCGGCGTCCCGCTGCGCGACCAGGTGCGCTTCGGCGCGTACCTCGCCGGGCGCGCCCAGGATCCCGCGCTGACCTTCCGCGAGCACCTGCGCGCGGTGGGGGGCGCGATCGAGGAGTGAGGCTCAACCGACCGCGGTCGGCGAAGGCGGCGCGCTGCCGCCCTGCGGCGCCTCGGCGGTCATCAGCCGGACGAGCTCCGCCCGATCGGCCGCGGACGGCAGGCCCCAGCCGGGCCGGTAGCCGTACACCTCGCGCAGTGGGGTGGAGGCCGTGCGGCCGTCGAGGATCTCCACCGCGTCGGTGTCGATCAGTCCGGGATGTTCGACGCCGCAGGCCTCCGCGACCTTGATCAGGTCCCGCCGAAGCGTACGGATGTAGTTGGCCGCCCGCACGGACTTCAGGCTCGGGTCGAGGCCCCGGACCAGCCAGGGGTTCTGGGTGGCGACGCCGGTCGGGCAGGTGTCGGTGTGGCACTTCTGCGCCTGGATGCAGCCGATGGCCAACATCGCCTCCCGGCCGACATTGACCATGTCGCAGCCGAGCGCGAACGCGACGATCGCGTTGTCCGGCAGCCCCAGCTTGCCGGCGCCGATGAAGACCGTCCGCTCGTGCAGGTCCCTCTCCGCGAAGGTCTGGTAGACCCGGGAGAAGCCTTGCTGGAACGGCAGCGACACCGAGTCGGTGAAGATCAGCGGCGCGGCGCCGGTGCCACCCTCACCGCCGTCGACGTTCACGAAGTCGACCCCCCGCCCGGTGTCCCGCATCAGCGTGGTCAGCTCGTCCCAGAAGCCCAGGTCGCCGACGGCGGACTTGATGCCGACCGGCAGCCCGGTCTCGGCGGCGAGCAGCTCCACCCAGTCGAGCAGGCTGTCGCAGTCGGAGAACTCGGCGTGCCGGGAGGGGCTGACGCAGTCCTGACCCTGCGGGACGCCCCGGGTCGCGGCGATCTCCGCCGATACCTTCGCCCCGGGCAGCAGCCCGCCGAGGCTGGGCTTCGCGCCCTGGCTGAGCTTCACCTCCAGCGCCCGGACGGGCGCGCCGGCCACCAGGTCCTTGAGCCGGTCCAGGCTGAACCGCCCGCGGTCGTCCCGGCACCCGAAGTACGCCGTGCCGATCTGGAACACCAACTCACCGCCGTTGCGGTGGTACGGCGACAGCCCGCCCTCGCCGGTGTTCTGCAGGCAGCCGGTCAGCGCGGCGCCCCGGTTGAGCGCCTCCACCGCCCGGCCGGACAGCGAGCCGAAGCTCATCCCGGAAATGTTGACCACCGAGGCGGGCCGGAACGCACGGGCCCGCCCCCGGGCGCCGCCGAGCACCTTGGCGCAGGGCAGCTCCACGTCGTGCCCGGCGGTCGGCGACGACGGCGGTACGGCCCGGCCGAACGTCCGGTGCTTGATGATCGGATACCCGGGCGTGTACTCGATGTCGTTGTCCGTGCCGAAGCCGAAGTAGTTGTTCTCCTTCTTCGCCGAGGCGTAGATCCAGCGCCGCTGGTCCCGGGTGAACGGCCGCTCCTCGTTGTTGCCGGCCACGATGTACTGCCGCAGCTCCGGCCCGATCGCCTCGAGCAGGTAGCGCGCCCGGCCGATGACCGGGAAGTTGCGCAGCAGCGCGTGGTCGCGCTGCAGCAGATCACGTGCGGCGAGGGCCGCGACGGCGGCGGAGACGACGGGTACGGCTCGACTGGCCCACTTCATGCCCGCCACTCTCCCCGGCGGCGTCGTCGGTCAAACTCCGCCGAAGCGGGCGGCGAACGCCGCGTACACCGGTCCGTCGGCACGATCCAGCACCGCGAAGGTCACCTGGTCGAACCAGCCGCCGGTGTCGGCCAGAGCGAGGACGAACGCGGCGGCCACAGTGGTCGGGTCGTTGCGGAACACGCCGCAGCCCCACGCACCGAGCACCAACCGCCGGTGGCCGTGCGCGGCGGCGACGTCGAGCACCCGGCGTGCCCGGGCACGCAGCACCGGCGCCACCCGGTCGACGTGGGCGGGTTGGTTGTGCAGCATCGCGCCCCGGTTGGGCGCGGCTGCGGTCAGGAACGACACCTCGTGGGCGGCGTCGAGCAGCCGGCCCTTGTCGTCCCGGAACACCGGCACCCGTGGGGAGTGGATGGCCCGGTCGCTGTAGAGCAGGTCGCCCTGCTTGCGGTGGAAGTCGTAGAACTCACCGACGGCGGTGAGGCAGGGATAGAGGGCGGAGGCGCGGGCGATGCTTTCCTCCTGGGCCTGCGCCCCGGTCTGGAAACCACCGCCCGGGCTCTTCGCGGAGGCGAAGACCAGCGCGGCGACATCGCCGCCCTCGGCGAGCCGGCGGGCGGCCACCAGGGTGCTCTCCCCGGTCACCTCCACCGTCGGCGTGCCGGTGCCGCGCGGGGGAGTCGGCAATGGATCGTCGGGCAGATGGAGGCGGGTGCCGGCGACCGCGCCGCGTACCTGCTCCGCAAGGTCGACCCGCTCACCGTGCGCGTTCCGGTAGTGGCCGGCGTCCAGGATGTCCAGGGTGTCGCGGGCGAGGGCCTGGAGTCGGGAACTCATGATGGGCGATTGTCCGGCAGCGGCGTCCGCCGTGGCGAGCGGTTATCCGGCGGGCAGGTGCTGGACGAGCTGGATAAGGTTGCCGTCCGGGTCGGCGGTCCAGGCGATCAGCAGCCGGCCGAGCCACTCGTGCGGCGGCGCCAGGGCGGGCGCGCCGTCGGCGGTGAGCTTCGCGTACGCGGCGGCGGTGTCGTCGGTCCAGAGGATGACCGCCGCGCGCTGGCCGTGCGGCACGGGATCGAGGCCGTGGTCGTCCCGGGTGGAGGCGACCGAGGCGATGCCGATCTGGTAGCCGTCGAGGGCGAGGTCGACGTGGATCGGCTCGCCCTCGGCGGGCACCCGGAAGGTCTCGGAGAAGCCGAGGCCGGCGTAGAAGGCGGCGGCCCGGGGGACGTCCTCGCTGAACAGGATGACCTGCGGAGTCCGGAACATCGACATCCACGGACCCTACAGCGCCCGCCGCCGGATTGGTCAGTCCGGCAGGCGGGGCATCTCCAGGCCGGGATCCCGGCCGAGCAGCACGGCCCGGGTCAGCGCCTGCGACCCGAACCGGTCCCGGACCGCGTCCACCGCGGCGTCCAGGTCCGCGCCGGGATCGCGGTCGAACGGCAGCGGCGGCTGGACGTGCCCGCCGTCGAGGTTACCCACCGACACGCCGATCAGCGTGACCCCCCGTGCCTCGATCTCCGGCAGCGCCGTACGCAGCAGCGCCCGGGCCGCGTCGAGCAGGGGCCGGGTCTGCGCGGTCGCCTTGACCAGGGTGTGCGACCGGGTCGCCCGGGTGTAGTCGGCGAAGCGCAGCCGCAGCATCACCGTGCGGCCGGTCCGCGCGGCGGAGCGCATCCGCCGGGTCACCCGGTCGACCAGCCCGGCCAGGATGGCGTCGAGGTCGTCGGGGGAGTGCGGCTCCCGGCCAAGGGCGTGCTGCGCGCCCATCGAGGAGCGCCGGCGGCCGACCTGCACCCGGCGGGGGTCGCGGTTGTGCGCCAGGGCGTGCAGGTGCCGGCCGGCGCCCGGGCCGAGCAGCGACACCAGGGTCGCCTCGCCGAGCCGGGCCACCTGTCCGACGCTCCGGATCCCCCGCTCGCGCAGCTTGGCGGCGGTGACCGGCCCGACGCCCCACAGCCGTTCCACCGGCAGCGGGTGCAGGAACTCCAGCTCCCGATCGGGCGCAACGACCAGCAGGCCGTCCGGCTTGGCGACGCCGCTGGCCACCTTCGCCAGGAACTTCGTCCGGGCCACGCCCACGGTGATCGGCAGACCGATTCGCTCCCGCACCTCGCGGCGCAGCCCTACGGCGATGTCGGCCGGTGGCCCGACCAGCCGGCGCAGCCCGCCCACGTCGAGGAACGCCTCGTCGATGGAGAGTCCCTCGACCAGGGGCGTGGTCCGCCGGAATATCTCGAACACCGCCCGGCTCGCCGCCGTGTACGCGGCCATCCGCGGCGGCACCACGATCGCCTCGGGGCAGAGCCGGCGGGCCTGCCGGCCGCCCATCGCGCTGCGTACGCCCCGCGCCTTCGCCTCGTAGCTGGCCGCCAGCACCACGCCGCCGCCGACGATCACCGGCCGGCCGCGCAGCCGGGGATCGTCGCGCTGCTCGACCGACGCGTAGAACGCGTCCAAGTCGGCGTGCAGGATCGTGGCGTCGCTTGACACGAACACATGTTCGCACAGTTGTGCGAAACAATGCCCTCACCTGCCCGGACGGGCGACGGAAGCCGACAGCGCCCGGACGCGGTACGTCGTCGGCGGCCTCAGGCGCCCCGGGCGCGGGGCCGAGCGGCCTCCCGGCGCGACAGGGAACTCGGCGCGTTGACGCCCGCGTTGTCGCTCACGCTGACGCCGAGCCGTTCGACCAGTTCGCCGCCGAGCCATGCGGTGAACCCGGCCAGGATGATGCCGGCGAAGCTGCCGGTCAGGGCCAGGGCGTTCGGCTCCCAGTTGACGGCGGACCGCCGCTGCAGCCAGCTCACCGCGAACAGCACCAGCACGACAACGTTGCCGACGCCGTGCCTCGCGCCGATCCGCTTGGCGCGGGTACGGGCGGGGATGGCGGACCAGTCGATCAGCCCGAACACCGCGGCGACGAGGCCGCCGATGATGCCGGCCCCGATCGTGTACGCGGCGGAGATCTGGAAGCCGGGCCGATCGGTGATCAGGTACAGGATGTCGAAGATGACCGAGGTGGCGAGTAGTCCCAGGGGGAACACGATCAGGATGGGATGGATCCCGTGACCCATCGCCCTAGCGCGACTTTCCATGGCAAGCCCTCCTGTCATCCCCAGGCGGGCGCGAATTTCCCCATCCGGGCGGGGCTACACCTCGGGCGTCCAGACGGGGTGCCGGAGGCGTAGCCCCCGCGGTGTCTGCTGTCGGCCTCGGTCACGGCAGGGCGAGCTCCGCGACGTGGCCCAGGTGGTCCGACGCCCAGCGCCCGTCGGCGGTCTGCCGCTCGGTGCCGAAGACCTCACTGTTCACCGGTACGACCGCACCCCGGAACATGACCATGTCGATCCGGTGCTCGACGTCGTCGGCCGGTTCGACGAGGTCATCGCCCAGCCCCGCCGTGTATCCCGGCTCGCCGGGGTGCAGGATCGGCCAGGTGTCGACCATGCCGCCGGCCACCAGCGTGAAGTAGGCGAGCCGGTTGTCCGGCACGGGCAGCTCCGGCCCGGTGTTGAGATCACCGACGAGGATCACCCGGCCCGGTGCCGCCAGTGGGCCCTGCAGCAGTTCCTGTGCCTGTTGCACCCGGATACCGGCGTGGAAGGCCTCCAGGTGGGTGTTGACGAACCGGAAGCTGCGCGTGCCCAGCACCGCGTCCACCGCGGTCCAGCCGCGAGTGCTCGTCGCGCTCCCGCCGGTGGCGGCGAGCGGCAGGACCAGGTTGTGGGTGAAGTTCCCCGACGACCTGTCGGTCACCTTCACCCGGTCACCGTGGCGGACCAGGATCACGTCGCGCATGGTGAGCCGGACGTCCAGGTTGTGCGGGGCCCCCGCCGGCGCCTCCAGGTCCGCCTCGTCCTGCACCACCGCCACGTCGTACGGGTGACCGGCGGCGGCCAGTTCGCCCATCAGCAACGCCAGGTAGTCGTAGCGGACTGAGGTGGCCGGCGCGGGGTTGCCGATCGGGCCGGTGCGCCACAGCGCCACCTCCTGCAGACCGACCAGGTCGGGCTCGTGATCGCGGATCTCCTGCGCGATCAGCTTCGCCCGCGCCGGAAAGTCGACCAGGTCCACGTGGCTGAGCAGGCCGGCGTTCGCGGCCAGGAACGCCGGCAGGGTCGGTGCGTTGATCGACGGGGTGAGGTCGCCGCCCAGGTAGAGGTTGCGGGTCAGCACGCTCACCTTGGGGCCCGCCTCGGCCTCGGCCGGTGGGGCGAGCAGCCCCAGGCTGGCCACCGCGAGTGCGGCGGCGGTGACCAGTCGGGTCAGTCGGTGCAGGCGTGCTCTGCCATCCATGCCCTGATCCTCTCCGGCGGTGTCCGCGTCGATGCGAAGCCTGCGTACGGTAACGCCGCTGAGACCATCATGGACACCGCCGTTCGGGCGGTATCGATCCGCTGGGCAGGTGCGGTCAGGAGCGGTGGCGGCGGGTGGCCATCGCCTGCACCGTGGGCCGGCGGATCACCGCGATCCGGTCTCCGCGTACCCGGATCGACGTCCGCCCCGTGCGGTGGCGCCGGGCGGTGAGGTCGACGGTGAGCCCACCGACCTGTACGCCCTCCAGCGTGAGCTCGGGCAGCCACTCGGGCAGGTGCGGGTCCACGAAGATCGTCCGCAGCGTCGCGGCCGGGCGGAGCGCGAGCAGGGCCTGGATCACCGCGATGACCGAGCTGGCGGACCAGGCCTGCGGAGAGCACGAGTTCGGGTAGATGCCGGGGTGCGGATGGTCGCCGTCGCGGGGCAGGCCGCTGAGCACCTCGGGCAGCCGGTGGTCCTCGAACAGCGCCGCCGCCGCGAACAGCCCCTCGGCCAGCCGGTGCAGCTGCGCCCAGCAGCCGTACCGGGCCAGGCCGAGGCCGATGGTCCCGGCCTCGACCGGCCAGACGCTGCCCCGGTGGTAGCTGAACGGGTTGTACGCCGGGTGTGCCGAGGAGAGCGTCCGTACCCCCCAGCCGCTGAACATGTCCGGCGCGAACAGCCGGCGGGCCACCACCGGGGCGATCCGGGCCGGCACGATGCCGGTGGTGAGCAGGTGGCCGTCGTTCGAGTTCACGGACCGCACCTGCCGCTTGCCCCGGTCCAGCGCCATCGCGTGGCAGCCCTGGTCGGGCATCCAGTACGCCCGGTGGAAGCGCCGGCGCAGCCGGCTGGCCCGGCCCAGCAGGGTGGCGCCGAGGGCGGGGTGCCCGCTCGCGGCGAACACCACCGCGGCGTGCCGCAGCGCCGCGTACCAGTACGCCTGGAGCTCGCTGGTCGCGATCGGGTTCGGCACCACCCGCCCGTGCTCGTCGACAATGGCGGTGTCCGAGTCCTTCCAGCCCTGGTTCTTCAGCCCGCCCCGGGAGCGGCGGTGGTACTCCAGGAAGCCGTCCCGATCCAGGTCGCCGAACCGGTCGATCCAGTCCAGGGCGCGGCGCGCCGTCGGCAGCAACTCCCGCACCACGGCCAGGTCGCCGGTCCAGGCGAAGTACTGGCCGAGGAAGACCAGGAAGTCCGGCGCGGTGGACCAGTCGCCGTGGTAGTGCGCGAACGGGTCGAGCCCGAGCACGGAGACCGGACCGAGCCGGGCCTCGTGCAGCGGCTTGCCCGGTTCCTCGTCGTGCCGGTCGTCGATCCGCCGGCCGAGGTGGCGGGCGTTGAGCCGGAGGCTGTCGGCCAGCATGGTCGGCCCGGCGAGCAGGGCCTGCCAGGAGGCCGTCATCGTGTCGCGGCCGAAGATCTCCTGGTAGATCGGCAGCCCGGCCATCGGCGCGGCCGGCCCGGCAGGCTCGCCGAGCGGCAGCTCCGCCAGGTCGTCGATGGCGCAGCGCCACGCCGCCGCGACGTCGACGTTGGCGCTGCGCAGCCGGGTGAGTTCGCGGGTGAGCCAAGCGCGGGCGCGGGCGGCGCTGTCCGCGGGCTCGCCGAAGGTCGCCGGCGGGGCGGCGAGGCGCTCCCCGTCGAAGATCGGCTCGACGGTGAGTTCCACCCGGCGGGACTCCCGGGGCGGCACCGTCAGGTCGAGCGTGAGGGCGCCGTCGCCGTACCGGACCGGGGTGCCGGCCTGCACGCGGATCGCCACCGCCCGGTCGAGGTCCGGCCGCAGATAGGTCAGGCGCAGTTCCCGGTCACCGGGAGCCCAGCTCGTTCCGACGTCGCCGACCTGCACCCGCCGGCCCGTCTCCGCTTCTTTGGTGTCCGCGAAGTCGGCGGCGAGCTCGATCCGCAGCCGCAGCTCCAGCGCCCGCGCGGCGTAGCTGACGATGGTCAGCCGGGTGCGCAGCCCGGCGCCGACGAACCGCTCGGTGAGCAGGTAGGCCGCCCGGGAGGGCAGCGATTCACCGTCGCCGAGTTCCGCGTACGACAGCTGGGCGTGCCCCTGCACGTTTGCAGTGCTGAAGTTGACCGGCTCGCGGCCGTCGACGGTGACCCGCTCGGCGCAGAGCACCCGGGTGTTGCGGGCGAAGAAGCCCTGCGGATCGGTTCCGCTGATCCGCCCGCGCACGTCGGTGACCAGCGTGCTCCACCCGCTGGCCACGTAGAGCAGGTCGGGGCGCACGCGCAGGGCGCGGACCCGGGTCATCGGCCGCGGGACCGGCCCGAGGTGCCCCGGCCTGGGACGAGGCGGGGTGCAGCGCCGGGCGGATCCACCAGCGGCACCTCCTCCGCAGTGACGTCGGTGCACGGCGCGCCGGTCGTGGGCACCGGCCGCACGCTGTTACCCCTTCGTGCGGCCGGTACACCCGCGGCTGCCCCGCTCACCCGGCGGTTGTCGCTCCCGAGCGGACGATCAGCTCGACGGTCAGCGCGATGGCCACGGCCTCGACCGCCAGCAGGGTGAGCAGGATGAGCAGCTGGGTGGCTCCGGCCTGGATCGGGCCGGCCCCGCCGAGCAGTACCCCGACGAACGCCCCGGGCAGGGTGACCAGCCCGACTGTGCGGGTCTGATCCAGCGCCGGGATCAGGGCCTGCCCGGCGGCCGGCCGGCAGATCTCCAGCGCGGCGTCGCGGGGAAGCAGCCCGAGCGCCAGCCCGGCCTCGTACTCGCCGTGCCGGGTGCGCAGCTCGTCGAGCGTCCGCCGGCCGGCCAGGCTGGTCGCGGTCATCGCGCCGCCGATGAGGATTCCCGCCGTCGGCAGCACCACCACCTGGGTCGCGGGCAGCGCCCGGCTGGCCAGGAGTACGGCCAGGCTCGGCGCGACGCCGAGCGCGATCGCCGCCGAGGTGATCCAGGTCGGGCAGGGTGCGCCGATGCGCCGCCGGGCGGTGACCGTCGCCACCGCGTACATGATCAGTACGAACGCCAGCGTGCTCCACCAGGCCCGCAGGACGGCGACGATGACCAGCGAGACCGCGGCGAGCTGGATGGTTGCCCGTGCGGCCGCCGTCAGGATCGCCCGCGCCCGGCCGAGACCGGTCAGCCGCAGGACGACGGCGGCCGCCACGGTCAGCCCGAGCAGGGCGGCGACCAGCGCTGGGCCGATCGGGACCGTGGTGGTGTTCAAGCAACCGGCTCGCGCACCGCGGCGCTCGCGGTGTGGCGGATGGCCAGCAGAGCGATGTCGTCGGTCGGGTGCTCGGCGTCGAGGGTCGCCATGACGGTCGCGCAGACCTCTTCGGCGGGGGCCGGCGCGACGGCGGCGATGAGGCGCTCGATGCCGGCGTCGATGAGCTCGCCGCGGCGTTCGACGAGGCCGTCGGTGTAGCAGACCAGGACCGCGCCGGCCGGGAAGTCCACCATCGCGGTGCGGCGCGCCGGCTGCCGACGGCCGGTGCCGAGCGGGGGATCGATGTACGCCTCGATCAGGGCCCCCGGCCGGCCGGGCACGGCGAGGACAGGTCGCGGGTGACCGGCCACGGAGACCTGGATCGTCCCATCATCGGGAGAGATCACGGCGTACAGCGCGGTGGTCAGGCTCCCCGCCTCGAAGTGGGCGACCTTGCGGTCCAGGAGGGTCAACGCCTGCGCCGGGTCGTCGGAGACCAGGGTGTAGGCGCGTAGCGCGCTGCGGACGCGTCCCATCACCACCGCGGACCGCAGCCCGTGGCCCGACACGTCGCCGATGACCACGCCGGTCCGGCCCGAGGGCAGGGTGAACACGTCGTACCAGTCCCCGCCGACCCCGGTGACGTGGCCCGGTACGTAGCGGGCGGCCATCTCCAGTCCCGGCACCTCGGGCAGCTTGGGCGGGAGCAGGCTGCGCTGCAGGGTCATGGCCGCCGTCTGGTCCAGGCTGTTCGCCCGGGCCAGGCTGGCCAGGCTGGCCCGATCGGCGACGAGCTCCAGCAGGCGGACGTCGTCCGCGGTGAACCGGCGGGGGGTGAGCGTGCCGACGTGCAGGACGCCGATCAGGTCACCACGGGCGAAGATCGGCACGCCGAGCAGGGACCGGACGCCGGTCTGCAGCAGGACCGGGTTGACCACCTCGGTGGGGCTGACGTGCTCGATGATGATCGGGCGGCGGGCCAGGGCGATCCGGCCGGCGAATCCCCGGCCGACGGAGACTCGGAACCCCTGCCGGACCTCCTCCTCGAGCCCCCTCGCCGCGGTGGCCACGAGCTGTCGGGCATGCACGTCCATCAGGAGGATTGCGGCGGTGTCGACGTGCAGCAGATCTCGGACCCGGTCCAGCAGCTCGTCGAAGAGGTCGGCGACATCGAGCCGGGACAGGGTGGCGTCGGTGACCGCCTCGATGCGGCGCAACCGCTCGTCGTCCTTGATGCCCTCCGCGTTGACCACGCCCGGATCTTAGTCCCGTTGCCGCCCTGCTCAAGCGGTGCCGTCGCGTCGGCGGTGGCGTCGGCGTACCCCGCCCGGCCGGCCGGACGTTCCCGTGCACTGCCGAATGCGGCGGACACCCGGCGGGGTGGCCGGCCGGCGGATCCCCGGCGAATCCGCCTCGGTCGTGCCATGGTGGGGCGGGACGGCGCGGACCGATCCGCGAAGGGCATGGAACGGGATGCAGGACTTCTACGGTGAGGTGGTCGGCCAGCTCCTCCGCAACCGGGTCCTGGACACCCGGATGGCGGTCCTGGTGGTCTGCGGCGGGGAGATCGACCGAGCCGTGCTGGCCCGGTACGGGTTCCGGGACGTGGTCATCTCCAACATCGACTCCCGCCCGGAGAGAGCGGAGTTTCCGCCGTACGAGTGGTGCTACCAGGACGCCGAGCGGCTGACGTTCGAGGACGAGTCGTTCGACTTCTGCCTGGTGCATTCCGGGCTGCACCACTGCCATTCCCCGCATCGGGCGCTGCTGGAGATGTACCGCGTCGCACGCCGGGGCCTGCTGCTGTTCGAACCGTACGACAACCTGATGACGCGCCTCGGGGTGCGACTCAACCTCGGCCAGGAGTACGAGCACGCCGGCGTCTTCTGCAACGACTGCCACCACGGCGGCGTCGGCAACAGCGACATACCCAACTACGTCTACCGCTTCACAGAGCAGGAGATCATCAAGACGATCAACTGCAACGCGCCGTACGCCCGGCACCAGATCCGCTTCGTCCACCGGATGCGGGTGCCCTGGACCCAGCTCCGGCGCCGCCGGAACAAGACCCTCTACCACCTGATCCAGCTCGCCCGACCGGCCCTGAAGCTGGTCGAGGTCTGCGCTCCGAAACAGAGCAACAATTTCGCGGCGCTCGTCCGGAAACCGGAGCTGCCGCAGGCCCTGCATCCCTGGCTACGGCACGACGGTGAGGCCATCCGCCTGGACGACAGGTGGGTGGCCTCGCGATATCACTAGGGCCCGTGCGTCGCGGATTAGGGATCAGGACGGCTGGCTGATGTTGACCATCCAGTTGATGCCGAACCGGTCGACGCACATGCCGAACTCGTCGCCCCACATCTGCTTCTCCAGGGGCATCTGCACCGTGCCGCCGCCGGACAGCTTCTCCCAGTAACCCCGCAGCTCGTCGGCGTCGTCCCCGCTCAGGCTGATCGCGATGTTGTTTCCGACGGTGCGCTCCATCCCGGGCGGGGTGTCGGAGGCCATCAGCGTGAACCCACGGTCGGTCTCGAGCATCGCGTGCATGACCCGGTCGGCCAGGGCGGGATCCGGGTTACCGAACTCGCCGAAGGTGTTCAAGGTCAAGGTGCCGCCGAACACCCGCTGGTAGAACTCCATCGCCTGCCGGGCGTCGTCCTCGAAGCTGAGGTACGGGTTGAGACGAGACGTCACAGCATCCTCCTCGGTCGTGACCACGGTCATCGTGGCAGACCGGGGGAGGGTGGACAACGAGACTCGCGGATCGCGACCGGGTCGGGCGGCGGCGTACCGGCCGGTGCGGTGGAGGTGGCGTCGTTGCCACCTCCACCGCGGTCCCCCGGGGTCCCCGGTCAGTCCACCTGGAACGACTGGCGCACCACACCGCCCACCAGCGCGCACCAGGTGGTGGTGCTGACGATGCCGTTCGGGTCGAGCCCGTGCAGTTTCTGGAGGTCCTTGAGGGCCTTCTTGGTCTCGTAGTCGTACTCGCCGGTGATGGCGACGTCGGCGTACCCCTTGGAGTTGAGCATGAACTGCACGGCGCTGACCGGGATGCCGGTGGCCTCCTTGTCCAGCTCGGGCGCGAGGGTCTCCCAGGTTGGCGCGGTGAGCGTGGCGTCGATGTCGACCGGGATGTTGTTGCGCGCCTGCCAGTCCTGCACGGCCGCCACGGTGGCCGCGTCGAAGACGCCGGTGACCGGCACGGTGTAGCCGCGGAAGGTGAGCAGGTACTGCGCGACGCGGACGACCGGGCCGCCGACGAAGCGCCAGATGTCCGGCCAGCGGCGGGCCGGCACGTCGGCCAGGTCGGTGCCGAGCTTGGCGAAGACCCGCCGGCGCAGGGCGGGGAACTCGCGGTAGAACATCGCGCCCGGGCACAGGGTGGCCCGGAAGTCCCAGTGGCCGAAGATGTCGTGGGCGTGCAGGCCGTACTGCTCGCAGACGGTGGTGCAGAGCTTGACCAGCGCGTCGAGCAGCTGCTGCGGCGGGGTCTCGGTGACGTAGGTGCCCTCGTTCTCGATGCCGATGGCCCGGCCGTTCTCGCCGGGGCAGTGCGCCGAGATCATCTGCCGGTCGCCGGCCTGAAGCCGTTCCAGGCTGCCGTGCCGGCCCTCGAGGACGTAGCCGCCGCGGCTGACGGTGAAGTGCTGCCCGGTGTCCGACCAGTGGTTGACGTCCAGGTGCAGATTCTGGCAGTCGCGGGCGAGCTGCTTGGCGTGCTCCTCGGAGTAGTCCGTGCTGTTCGGGAACGCCATGTGGTGCACGATGATCTTGTTGGTCGCGATCGCGCTGATCGACAGCGGGTCCGCCGGCGGGCGGGCTCCCCACTCGTCGCAGCTGATGATCCAGTCGAGGTCCGCGCCCGGCGCGGCCTGCGCGGCGGCCGGGAAGGCGAGTTCGCTCCCGACGACCGCGACCGCGGCGGCGCCGAGACCGGCCCGCAGCAGGGTACGACGGTCCAGCTCGGGGTGATCGAAGTGCATGACATCTCCTCTGTGGCCGGTCAGGGCGGCCCGGGGCTGCGCGCGGGGGTGGACGGCGGCCCACCCGGTGATGAAAAGGAACTCCAAGAGCCTCGCGTGAGGTGGAGGATATTGCCACGGTCGGCCGCGGCGCTAGAGGCTGAATGAGATCGATGTGGACCCTTCACCCGCATCCACCGGCCTCGCTTTCCCGCGCCCCTCTCCGAGAGCCCAGGTCAGCGCCTTTGGAAACGTTTTCGTAACGAGCCCTTGACCTGACCCTCGAATCGGGCGCAGACTCCCGGAAACGTTTACAGGAAATCGAGCGGGAGGTGCCGAGCGTGGGTCGTAAACGTTTACAAGATTCGGTCGACGGTCGGCCTACCGTGCACACCGTCGCCGCCCGCGCCGGCGTCTCCATCGCCTCCGCGTCCCGGGTCCTCAACGGCGTTGGCGGCAGCCCGGAGACCATCCGCAAGGTGCGCGCAGCCGCCGCGGAGGTCGGGTACGTCCCGAACGCCATCGCCCGCTCCCTCCAGTCCCAACGCACCGGACAGATCGCGCTCGCGGTCGAGGACATCGGCAACCCGGTCTACGTGGCGATGATGCGGGCGATCGAGGCGGTCGTCGCCTCCTCGGGCCGGCAGTTGCTGGTGCACGCGACCGGGGGCCAGATCGACAACGAGACCGCACTGCTGCGTCGCCTCGCGCACCGCTACGTCGACGGGTTGATCCTCTCGCCGATCCGGATCACCGAGGAACACCTCGCCGCGCTGGCCGACAGCCCGGTACCGGTCGTCGTGATCGGCCAGCTCCCAGCCGACACACCGGTGGACAACGTCCGTACCGACTCCCGGGCCGGCGTCGCCCTCGCCGTCGACCACCTCATCGCGGCCGGCCGGCGTCGGATCGGCTTCGTCAACGGCCCACTCGACACCGTTCCCGGCGCCGCCCGCGACGCCGGTTTCCGCGCCGCCCTGGCCCGGCACGGCATCGATCTCGACGAGCGGCTGGTCGAGGTCGGTGACTTCCAGTACGCCGCCGGCCGCACCGCGACGGAGCGGTTGCTCGCCCGCTCTCGCCCGGATGCGCTGGTCTGCGCCAACGACCTCATCGCGGTCGGTGCGTTGCACGCCTTGCTCGTCGCCGGCCACCGGGTGCCCGGTGACGTGGCCCTGGTCGGCATGGACGACACCGAGCTGGCAAGCATGGTGCTGCCGAGCATGTCGAGCGTCTCTCTCGATGCGGCGGAACGCGGCCGCATCGCTGCGCAGCTACTTCTGGAGCGGATCAACGACCCGTCCCTGCCGCCTCGGCGCATCACCGTCGCGCCGCACCTTGTCGTCAGGGACTCTTCCCCGACACCGGATGGGAGGGCGAAGCAATGGGCGTGACCAGCACGATGGTGCGGCCCGAGACCTCGAACGAACGGCGGTCCCGCGGGAGCAGGCAGCGCCGGCGTCAGCGCCGCGAGGCCTATCTGCTCCTCGTGCCGGCCCTGATCCCGGTGCTGATCTTCAGCGTCTACCCGCTCCTGAACGGAATCTACCTCGGCTTCACCGATTCCCGTGCCGGCCTGAACCGGACCACCCACTTCACCGGGTTCGACAACTACGTCCGGCTGCTGGACAACTCGAGGTTCTGGGAATCATTCAAGATCGGACTTGTCTGGGCTTTCGGCGTCACGGCCATCCAGTTTCTGCTTGCGCTGGGTCTGGCGTTGCTGCTCAACCAGCGCCTGCGGATGCGGTGGCTGGTCCGGACCCTGGCGCTGGTGCCCTGGGCCATGCCGAGTGTGATCGTCGCGATCATGTGGCGACTGGTCTACCACCCGGACGCCGGCCTGCTCAATGACGTGCTGACCCGGCTGCACCTGATCGACGAGAACATCAACTGGCTGGCCGACTTCACGTTCGCGCTGCCCGCCGTCATCGCGGTCGGCGTGTGGGCCGGCATGCCGCAGACCACGGTGACCCTGCTGGCCGGGCTGCAAGGCGTCCCGGGCGAGCTGCACGAAGCGGGAGCGGTCGACGGCGCCACCGCCTGGCAGCGCTTCTGGCATGTCACGTTGCCGCAGTTGCGCCCGGTGATCGTGGCCATCACGTCCCTGGACTTCGTCTGGAACTTCAACTCCTTCGGCCTGGTGTACGTCCTCACCGAGGGCGGACCCGGCGGAAAGACGATGCTGCCGATGCTCTTCGCATACAACGAGGGCTTCAAATACGGAAACTTCGGCTACGCCGCCGCGATGGGCAACGCGATGGTCGTGCTCATCATCGGGCTGATGGCCTTCTACCTCTGGACTCGGATGAGGGAGGCGGAGTGAACACGCGGACTCATCCGTTCATCCGGTTGCTCCAGTACGCCGCGCTCGCCGGCTTCCTGGTCTTCCTGGCATTCCCGTTGGTCTGGATGGTCTCCACCGCCTTCAAGACGCCCCAGGAGATCGTCTCGTTGCACCCGACCCTGATTCCGAAGCACCCGACGCTGTCCAACTTCACGATGGCGCTGGAGGAGTCGAGCCTGGTGCGGGCGGGGATGAACAGCCTGCTCGTCGCGATCTCCACCGCGCTGGTGACCGTGCTGATCTCGCTGCCCGCGTCGTACGCGTTGGTCCGCTACCGCACCTGGCTGCGGAAGGCGAGTCTGGGCTGGATCCTGGTCAGCCAGATCTTCCCGCAGATCTTGATCGTCATTCCCCTGTTCATGATCATGAAGCAGTTCCAGCTGCTCAACAGCCTGGTCGGGCTGGTGCTCGTCTACCTGGTGTGGGCGTTGCCCTTCACCCTGTGGATGCTCCAGGGGTACGTGCGAGCGATCCCGCCCGAACTGGAGCAGGCCGCCGCCGTCGACGGTGCCGGCAAGGTGCGCACGCTCGTGTCCGTGGTGCTGCCGCTGCTCGCTCCGGGGCTGGTCGCCACCAGCATGTTCACCTTCATCATCAGCTGGAACGAGTTCTTCCTGGCCCTGGTGTTCCTGCAGAACCCGGAGCTGAACACGCTGCCGCTCGCGTTGGCCAGGTTCATCGGCGCGGAGGGCGCGGTCCGACTCGGGCCGCTCGCCGCGGGGTCGCTGCTCGCCACCCTGCCTGGGCTCGTCTTCTTCGCCGTCCTGCAACGCCGGCTCACGTCCGGACTGATGAGCGGCTCGGTCAAGGGCTGATCCGGCGCGTCAACCCGGTCAGCCTCGCCCACCCCCACCACCCCCATAAGGAGATGCATCGTGAGACTCAAGTCAGTTGCGGCCGTTGCCATCGCGATGGCGGTGATGCTCCCCGCCGCCGCCTGTTCCTCGTCCTCGGACGAGAGTGGCGGCCCGGTCAAGCTCACCTTCTCCACCTACGCGTGGCAGAAGGACACTGTCGCGGCCACCAAGGACATCGTCGCCTCCTGGAACGCCAGCCACCCCGGCGTGCAGGTGGAGATGGTGCAGGTCGACGCCGACTCGGTGCACGACAAGCTCGTCACCCAGTTCAACGGCGGCAACCCGCCGGACGTCATCCACGATGAGTCGGCCGACATCCACGGGTTCGCGGAGCAGGGTTACCTGGCGGACCTGTCACCACTTCTCTCCGCCAACACCAAGGGCCAGGTGAGCCAGGGCGTGTGGGACTCGGTCACCTTCGACAGCAAGGTGTACGGGATGCCGACGCTGATGCAGTCGTACAACGTCTTCGCCAACACGGAGCTGCTGGCCAAGGCCGGAATCCCCCTGCCGACCGGGGACCAGCCGTGGACCTGGGACGACTTCCAGGCGGCCGCCAAGAAGGCCACCTCCGGCTCCACCTTCGGCGCCGGCTGGGGTCTGAAGTCACCGGTGTCGGCGATCATGAGCCTGTCGATGAACTTCAACGGGTCGTTCTTCAGCACGAACGGCGACAAGACGGAGTTCCAGTTCGGCGACCCGGAGAAGCAGCTGCTCTCCCGTACCCACACCATGATCTACGACGACAAGTCGCTCGCCCCGGCGTCCACGAGCATGGCGACCGGCGACGTCCTGCCCGGCTTCTTCGGCGGGAAGTACGCGATGATCATCGCCGGAAACTACAACGTGCAGCAGATCATGGAGCAGGCCCCCAAGGGCTTCGCGTGGAAGATGCTGCCGCCGCTCAAGGGACAGAGCACCAGCCAGGCGGCCAACCCGCAGACCCTGTCGGTGGCATCCCAGAGCAAGCACCAGAAGGAAGCCGCGCAGTTCATCGAGTACTACGCCAACGCGGAGAACCTCGCGAAGCTGGCCCAGGGGGATCGGCTCATCCCGACCACCAACGACGCCGCGCAGGCGGTGCTGGCGCTGACCAAGGGTGAGAACGGCTGGGACACGATGATCCTCAGCGGCAAGTCGCTGGCGGTCGCGCCGTTCCAGAAGGCGGAGGCGTACCCGCAGTGGAAGTCGCAGATCGCCACCCCGGCCTTCCAGCAGTTCTTCGCCAACAAGATCAGCATCGACGAGCTGGGCAACCAGCTGAAGTCGGGTTGGCAGACGGTCAACACCCGCTAGGCGGGTCGACGCCAGCCAACAGGTATCAGCAGAGATCGGGGTCGCTCGCCGGCCGAGCGGCCCCGGAAAGGAAGACCGAAGTGAAGGCGTTGGAGCAGCGGGCGATCGGATCCCTGGCTGGTGCGGCTGTCGGTGATGCTCTCGGTGGTGCCACCGAAGGGCGCAGCCCCGAGCAGATCAAGCAGCGGTACGGCGGGTACGTCACCGGCATCGTCGGACCGTTCCTGCCGGACTGGCAGACCGCCAGGCCCATGTCGCCGTACCACAAGGGCGATGGACACATCACCGATGACACGTTGATGACCAACACCATCGTCAAGGTGTACGAGGCGAAGCGCGACCACCTCGACGCGTACGACATGGCCGACCTGCTGGTTCCGCTCCTGATGAACGAGAAGGTGTGGATCCCGGAGCTGGAGAAGGAGACGGTCGCGCTCAACCGGATCTTCCTCGCCGAGAAGTGGCTGGTCACGCGCCTGCACTACGGGCATGTCGACCCTCGGGAAGCCGGTAACGGCAACGTCGTCAACTGTGGCGCGGCCATGTACATGGCCCCGGTTGGCATCGCCAACGCGACCAACCCGCAAGGCGCGTACGCCGAGGCGATCGAGATCGCCGGCGCCCACCAGCTCAGCTACGGCCGGGAGGCCGCCGGCGTCTTCGCCGCCGCGGTGGCCGAGGCGATGCGGCCCGGGGCCAGCGTGGACGACGTCATCCAGGCCTCGCTCTCGGTGGCGCGGGACGGCACCCGGTCGGCGATCGAGGCGGTGGCCAAGGCGGCGACCACGGTCGACGACTGGCAGAGCGCCATCGGGGTGCTGCGTGAGGCCATCGTGCCGTTCGACACCGTCGGGCCGAACTACCGGGAACCGGGTCTGGGTGCGCGGCGCCCGAGCCGTCTGCATGCCATCGAAGAGCTTCCCGTCGCGCTCGGCATGGTGATCGTCGCTCGTGGCAACTACACCGACGCGGTGCTCGGCGCGATCAACTACGGCCGGGACTCCGACTCCATCGCGACGATGGCGGGTGCCATCTGCGGTGCGATGCACGGGATCGAGGCGATCCCGGAGGAGTGGCGGAACACCGTCGCGCGGAACAGCCGGCTTGATCTCACGGCGACCGGCCGGAGCATGGCGGGGATCGCGGTGGAGATCCGGGCCAAGGACCGCGCGCGGCACGCGGCGTCCGAGGCGGCGTTCGCCGAGTTCGAGGTGGCCGGCGCATGAGGGTCACCTGGGTTCAACCCGAGGATGTGCTGCCGCACGAGTTGCGCCAGGCCACTGCCGAGGGGCGCGACGTCACCGACATCGCGGCGCGGTGGCAGGCCGCTGGCGGTCCGCTGCAGCCTCCGCACGGCGGTGCGTCACAGCCCCCGGCCACACCCGTGCTGCGGGCGCTGGCTCGGGAACTGCTCGAGGAGTTGAGCGGACACGCCGGCATCGGCAGCGCGGACGAGCCGAACGACTTCGACGCCATCCGGGCGACCTGGGGCACCGGACCGGTGCTGCCGAAACCTACCGACCGCGACGCGCTGCTCGAGCGGCTGCACGGTGGTTGGCTCGGCCGGGCCAGCGGGTGTCTGCTCGGTAAGCCGGTGGAGAAGATCCCCCGCGAGGGCATCCGGGCCATCCTGGAGGACACCGGTCGCTACCCGTTGGACTACTACTTCACCGCGGTGGGCCTGTCCGACGAGGTCAACGCCGCCTGGCCGTGGAACCGGGCCAGCCGTCCGACCTCCCTGGTGGAGAACATCGACGGGATGCCGGAGGACGACGACCTGAACTACACCCTGCTGGCGCTGCACATCCTCGAGACGTACGGGCGGGACTTCACCACTGACGACGTGGCGCAGACCTGGCTGCTCGAGCTGCCGGGGGGACGGGTCTTCACCGCCGAGCGCGCCGCCTACCGCAATCTGCTGGACGGTTACGACCCGCCGGAGACCGCCACCCGCGGGAACCCGTTCCGGGAGTGGATCGGCGCGCAGATCCGCACCGACCTGTACGGCTGGGCGAACCCGGGTGACGTCGCCACGGCGGCGGAGATGGCGTGGCGTGACGCGCGGGTCAGCCACACCCGCAACGGCCTGTACGGGGCGATGTACGTGGCGGCCATGGCTGCGGCCGCCTGTGTCACCGACGACGTCGAGCAGGTGATCGACGCAGGGCTCTCGGTCGTGCCGCCCCGCAGCCGGCTCGCCGCCGCCGTCACGGCGGCCCGGGAACTTGCGCACAGCGGTCTCGACCTGGAGGCCGGGCTTGACCGGTTGCACGCCGCGCACGAGGGGCAGCACTGGGTCCATGTGATCAACAACGCGGCGTTGGTGACGTACGCCCTGGCCCACGGGCGCGGTGACTTCGTCACCTCGATCTGCGCCGCGGTCGTCGGGGGCTGGGACACCGACTCCGACGGAGCCACCGTCGGCGCCATCACGGGTGCGTTGTGCGGGGCTGACCGGCTACCCGAGCAATGGATCTCCCCGCTCAAGAACCGGCTCGCCTCGAGCATCGCGTCGTTCGACGGCATCGGCTTCGACGAGCTGGCCCGCCGGACCGGTGCGCTGGTGGACGGGCTCTGATGGGCCCCGAGCGTGGCGCCGCCCGGATCGCGGTCGTGGGCAGCGCCAACCTCGACCTGGTGGTGACCACGCGGCAGCTGCCCAGGCCGGGCGAGACGGTGCTCGGTGAGGGTTTCACCACCGTGCCCGGTGGCAAGGGCGCCAACCAGGCCGTCGCCGCGGCGCGGGCGGGCGCGGCCTGCGCCTTCATCGGCGCGGTGGGGCAGGACGACTTCGGCCGGGTGCTGCGGGACAACCTCGCCGCTGCCGGGGTGGACGTACGCGGGCTGCGGGAGGTGCCGGGCCCGTCCGGCGTGGCGCTCATCGCGGTGGACGGGACGGCGGAGAACTTCATCGTGGTGGCGCCGGGCGCCAACGGGGAACTGTCCGAGCTGGACGGCGCCGACCAGGGGGCGGTCGCCGCCGCGGACGTACTCCTGGTACAGCTGGAGGTGCCGCTGCCCGCCGTCATCCGCGCGGCGGGCTGGGCGCGGGCGGCCGGGACCACGGTGGTGCTGAACGCCGCGCCCGCCCGCCCGCTTCCCGCGGAGCTGCTCGACCTGGTTGACGTGCTGGTGGTCAACGAGCACGAGGCGGCGGTGGTCGCCGGCGTGCCCGGCGGTGACCCGGCCGCGCTGCTCGACGCGCTGCTGTCCCTGGTGCCCCGGGTGGTGCTGACGCTCGGGGCTCGCGGGGCCGCGTACGCCGACCGGCAGGGCCTGCGGCTGGAGGTCCCGGCACCGCGGATCAACGCGGTGGACACCACCGCGGCCGGGGACGCCTTCACCGGTGCGCTGGCCGTCGGCTGGGCGGAGCGGGGCGGGCCTGGCTCCGCCGACGAGGTGACGGCGACGCTGCGTTGGGCCTGCGCCGCCGGTGCGGCCTGCGCCCAGCGGCCCGGTGCCTCCACCGCCCTGCCCGATCGGGCCGAGATCGATGCCCTGCACCGGGCGACCTACGGGGTACTGGCATGAGCGTCAACCCGTACGTTCCACGGCCGATCGACCTGCCGACCACGGTGCCGCTCGGCGCGCACGCCGACCTGACCACGCTGGACGAGGCGAAGATCTTCGCCGCCCCGGACGACCCGGCCGACTGGCCGGCCTGGCGGGACCAGCTCACCCGGTGGCGGGCCGACGCCCGGACCCGGCTCGCCTACACCGGCCGCCACTACGACGAGATCACCGGCGACTGCTTCACCGTCTGCCTCGCCTGGCTCTGGGACGATACCCTCTACGACCACGACCGGGGCGTCTTCACCGTCGAGTCGTTCCTCGAGGCGGCGCGGCGCGACTTCGGCGGTTTCGACGGGGTGGTGCTCTGGCACGCGTACCCGGTGATCGGGCTGGACGAGCGCAACCAGTTCGACTTCTACCGGGACGTGCCCGAGCTGCCCGAGGTGGTGCGCGCGTTCCAGGCGCACGGGGTCCGGGTGTTCGTCGACTACAACCCGTGGGACACCGGCACCAGACGGGAGCCCGGCAGCGACGCCGAGGAGGTGGCGGCGCTGGCCGGCACCCTCGGCGTGGACGGGGCCTTCCTGGACACCCTCAAGGAGGGCGCGGGCGAACTGCGCAAGGCCCTCGACGCCGTCCGGCCCGGCATGGTGCTCGAAGGCGAGAGCCGGGTGCCGCTGGCGCGGGTCGAGGACCACGCCATGTCGTGGGCGCAGTGGTTCGCGGACTCGGAGGTGCCCGGCGTGCTGCGGGCGAAGTGGTTCGAGCGGCGGCACATCCTGCACCACACCCGCCGCTGGCACCGCAGCCACCTCGACGAGCTGCACTCCGCCTGGCTCAACGGCTGCGGCGTGCTGGTCTGGGAGAGCGTCTTCGGCGTCTGGGTCGGTTGGAACGACCGGGACAAGGCCGTGCTGCGCGCCATGCGCCGGGTGCAGGCCAGCCACGCCGCCTGGTTGCGCGCCGAGGACTGGGTCCCGCTCGCCGACCACCCCGGCTCCGGACAGGTGTACGCATCCCGCTGGACGCACGATGGCGAGCCACTGTGGACGGTGGCGAACCGCGGCGACGAGCACGACGGCCCGTGGCTGGTCACCGACGCCCGGCCGGGCCGGCGCTTCGTGGACCTGGTCACCGGGGTGGAGTTGACCGTCAGCGAGGCCGGCGAGGGACGGGTGGCGGTGGGCGGCCGGCTGCCGGCCGGCGCGATCGCCGCGGTGATCGTCACGGACGCGCCCGTCGACCGGCACGAGCCGCCGACCGGCGACCCGTCCTTCCCGGCCCGGGCGGCCGTGCGTACCCGTACCCCGTGGGCGCCCGTCGCCGCCCTGCCGGACGGCATGGTCGCCGTGGACGGCGGCCGGCACGACCTGACCGTCCGCCATCGGGTCCGGGAGACCGGGCTGTACGGCGAGGCGCCCTACGTCGACGAGTGGAAGCCGCTGCCGCCCCGGCTGCACCACACCGGCACCCTGCGCCGCCCGGTGCGGCTCGGCCGCTTCGCCATCGACACCCACGAGGTCACCCACGGCCAGTACGCCGCGTTCCTCGCCGCTACCGGCTACCGGCCGGTCCGACCGGAGCGGTTCACCGCCGGGCAGGGGCCCACCGACGCCCCGGTCACCGGAGTCGACCTCACCGACGCCCGCGCGTACGCCGACTGGGCCGGGCTGCGGCTGCCCACCGAGGACGAGTGGCAGGTCGCCGCCGCGGCGGGACTGCTCGCCCGGCGCGAGCCGCTGGTCTGGAACCTGACCGAAAGTGAACACTCCGACGGGCGTACCCGGTTCGTGATCCTCAAGGGCGGCTGCGCGTACCGGGCCGAGGGCTCCGACTGGTACCTCGACGGCGGCCCGCAGCCGCCCGAGGTGTCGGTGAAGCTGCTGCTGCTCGGCGCGGGCCTGACCCGCTCCGACTCGATCGGCTTCCGCTGCGCGGCGGACCTGCCCGACTCGGGCACCGCGCACGCCTTGGTGGACCTGCCGGGGGAGGCCCGATGACCGCACCGCTGCACGGGGTGAAGGTGGTCGACCTGGCCACCCTCTTCGCCGGCCCGCTCGCCGCCGCGTTCCTCGGCGACTTCGGCGCGGATGTGATCAAGGTGGAGCATCCGGCCAAGCCCGACCCGTCGCGCGGGCACGGCCCCGCCAAGGATGGGGTCGGCCTGTGGTGGAAGGTGCTCGGCCGCAACAAGCGGACGATCACCCTCAACCTCTCCGACCCACAGGGGGCGGAGTTGCTGCGCCGGCTGCTCGCCGACGCGGACGTACTGGTGGAGAACTTCCGCCCCGGCACGCTGGAACGGTGGGGCCTCGGCCCGGACGAGCTGCACGCGGTCAACCCGCGCCTGGTCATCGCCCGGATCAGCGGCTTCGGCCAGATCGGCCCGTACGCGCCCCGGCCCGGGTTCGGCACCCTCGCCGAGGCGATGAGCGGCTTCGCCGCCGCCACCGGTGAACCGGACGGGCCGCCCACCCTGCCCCCGTTCGGGCTCGCCGACTCGGTCACCGCGCTCGCCGCCGCGTACGCGGTCATGCTGGCCCTGCGCGGCCGCGACCGCACCGGCGCGGGCCAGGTGGTCGACCTGGCCATCATCGAGCCGATCATGGCGATGCTCGGCCCGCAGATCACCTGGTACGACCAGCTCGGCTACGTCCAGCCGCGGCTCGGCAACCGGTCCAACAACAACGCCCCCCGCAACACCTACCGCTGTGCCGACGGGCGGTGGGTGGCCGTGTCGACGAGCGCGCAGAGCATCGCGGAGCGGGTGCTGCGGCTGGTCGGCCGCCCCGAGCTGGTCGACGAGCCGTGGTTCGCCAGCGGCAGCGGGCGGGCCGCGCACGCCGACGAACTCGACGCCGCCGTCGGCGCCTGGGTGGCGCAGCGCGACCTGGACGAGGTCGTCGCCGCGTTCGAGGCCGCGCAGGCGGCGGTCGCCCCGGTCTATGACGTCCGCGACATCCTCGCCGACCCGCAGTACGCGGCTCTCGGGACCGTCGTCACCGTCCCCGACGAGGAGCTGGGCGAGGTGCGGATGCAGAACGTGCCGTTCCGGATGTCGTCCAGCCCGGGGGAGATCCGGCACGCCGGCCGCCGCCACGGCCAGGACACCGACGAGGTCTTCCGCGCTCTCGGCCTGGACGAAAGGGCACTCGCCGCGCTGCGCGAGCGGGGGGTGATCTGATGCTGCTCACCTGGCTCTACGTGCCCGGCGACCGGCCGGACCGGTTCGCCAAGGCGGTCGCCTCCGGCGCCGACGCGGTCATCCTCGACCTGGAGGACGCCGTCGTCGCCGGGCGCAAGGCGTACGCCCGCGCGGCCGTCGCCGAGTTCCTCGCCGAGTCGCATTCAGTGCCGGTCCAGGTCCGGGTCAACGAGCTGACCGGCCCGGACGTCGACGCCGACCTGGCCGCCGTCGCCGGCGCGCCCGGGCTGGCCGGGCTGCGACTGCCCAAGGTGGAGTCCCCGGAGACCGTCGGGGCGCTCGCCGCCCGGATCGACGCCCCGCTGCACCCGCTGATCGAGTCCGCCGTCGGGCTGGAGGCCGCGTACCCGATCGCCACCGCGCACCCGGCGGTGGCCTCGCTCGGGCTGGGGGAGGCCGACCTCCGCTCCGACCTGGGCGTCGTCGACGACGACGGCCTGCTCTGGGCGCGCGGCCGCATGGTGGTCGCGGCTCGCGCGGCCGGCCTGCCGCCGCCCGCCATGTCGGTGTACGCGAACGTCGCCGACCTGGACGGGCTGGCCGCCTCCTGCGCGGTCGGCCGGCGGCTTGGCTTTCTTGGCCGGGCGGCCATCCACCCGCGTCAGCTCCCGGTGATTACGGAGTCTTTCCGGCCGGGCGAGCGGGAGGTGGCCCGGGCGCGGGAACTGCTCGTCGCGGTCGCCGACGCGCAGACCCGCGACTCCGGCACGGCGGTGCTCCCCGACGGCCGGTTCGCGGACCGGGCGATGGTGGCCGCCGCCCGCCGCGTCGTCGACCTGGCCGCCCACTACGCCACCTGACCGCGCCCGGCGCCGCGGCGATGCACGGACGCGGCCAGCCGGCCGGTGGGGTCCAGCCCCTTGATCTGCGCGTTGATCGGTACGTTGCCGAGCCGGGTGACCAGGAAGGAGGTCAGGACCAGGCCGCCGGCGATGGCGGTCAGGCGACGGGCCACCCCGCGGGAGAGCACGGCGAGAAGGGTGCAGCTCACCATCGCCAGCGCCATCGTGGTCTGCATGACCGGGCCGTTCATCCTCATCAGGCCCGTGTGGAAGGTGAGCCGAACGTCGAGTGGCACCGCCTTGCAAGGTCTGCGCCACGTTCACCGCGCCGTAGCCGAACGCGCCCGCCAACAGCCCGGTGCTGAACAGGGCGAGGGATTCGACGGCCCGCCGGTGCCGGCTGGCCCGGTCGTCGTCGCGCCCGGTGGCGGCGCCGTCGACTGAGGTGGGGCCCACCGGCCAGGTCACCGGAGCTTCTCCCTCCCGGGCGTCCGGGTGAGCTGGTCGACCCGGCGCAGCCTGCCGTCCGGTGCAAGCTCCCCGAACATGTGGATCTCGTTGACGATCACCCGGCCGCGCATCACTGACCTCAGGGTGTAGCGGGCGGCCACCCGGTCGCCGCAGACCAGGGTGTCGTGGATGTCGAGGTCGCAGCTGGTCACCCTTCGGCGGGCGGGACGGGCGTGTGCCATCAGGCGCTCGCGATCGAGATGGATTCCGTCGGTGTACCAGGCGATGTCGTGGGTGTGGTACCGATCCATCACGACGCCCGGCTCCTCGTCGCCGAAGGCCATCTCCTGTACGTACGACCGCAGATAGCCGGCCAGGTCGGTGCCCGGGGTGGGGCCTGCTTCGGTTCCCATCGCGCTTCTCCGATTCGCTTATCCCTGACGACGATGTAAAGGCTAAGCGCGTTCGGTAGCCTTGACAACCGTGTCCGAGCAAACTTCTCCAGAGCGACGGCGACGCGTCCGTGCGGAGGCCCGGCGGAGCGTCTCCGCGATCCTCGACGCCGCGATTCGAGTCCTCGGGGAACGACCGCAGGCGTCCATGGAGGAGATCGCTGCGGCGGCCGGGCTGTCCCGGCAGACCGTCTACGCGCACTTCCCGTCGCGGGACGCGCTCGTCGCCGCCGTGTTCCAACGGATGACCGACGACGCCATCGCCGCCATGGACGCCGCCGACCTCGACGAGGGGCCGGCGCCGGCCGCGCTGCTGCGCCTGCTCGACGCCGGCTGGCGTACCATCCAGCGGTTTCCCATGTTGCAGGTCGACACCGGGTCGGCCGACCCCGACCTGCACGGACCCGTCGTCGACCGGCTCCTGCGCCTGATCGAGCGGGGACAGCGGTCCGGCGAGTTCGACGCGCAGGCATCGCCCGGCTGGCTCATCGCCGCGACCATCGCCCTCGGCCATGCGGCCGGGGCGGAGGCCGCCGCCGGCCGAATGTCCGCGGATGACGCCGCCGCCGCCCTCCGGGCCAGCATCCTGCGGGTGTACGGCGCGCGGCCGCCCACCCGGTGACCGCTGGCCTCGGCGGCGTCAGCGCAGAGCCGCCTTCCGGTCCTTGGCGGCGCGCCGTACGCTGACCCGACCGCCAGCGGGGAGTGGAGTCGGCATGGGGGAGCAGCAGCCACGGGTAAACCGGCGGACGGTCCTCGTGACCGCCAGTGGCCTCGCCCTGGCGGGCGTGGGCATCCCCGCCAGCATGGCCGCTTCCTCCGACCCATCGCCCCCGGTCTGGGCCCGCGGGCGCCGTCCGATCAGCATGGCGATGCACATCCACGGGTCGTTCAGCGAGGGCATCGCCAGCTACGCGGCGCATCTGGATCAGGCCAGCCGCACCGACGTCGACGTCATCTGGTGGACCGACCACGACTTCCGGGTCGCCGCGCACGACCACCGTCGCATGGTCCACTTTGACGGAGCGGAGGAGTCGGAGGGCGGACTCGCCTGGACCTGGCAGGCATCGACCGAGGGCCGGCTGGCCGAGTCGGCCGCCGACTTCATCGAGAGTCCGCACGGCGCGGACGATCCACCGCGGGCGCTGCGCTTGAGCGCGGCCGGCGACGGCATCCTCTGGTACGCCGGCAAGGCCTGGAACTGGACGCACACCGGCAACATCTCCGACACCACGCTCCACCTCGACGTACTGCCGGAGTCGTCCGGGCCGGACGCGACGCTGATCATCGAGATCGCCCTGTCCCATCACCCCGCCCGGGCCGGCCGACCCGCCGGCCAGTACGTCCTGCGCTACCGGATCGGAGCCGCCCGGCCCGCCGGTCACTCGACGGACGGCCTGCTCGGCACCGTCGACCGGCCCGCGGCACCAGGGGAGTGGCGCCGGCACACCCTGCCGCTGGTGGAGGACGTCCGGCGGCTCTGGCCCGACCTGGTCGCCGGGGACAACTCGCTGCGCGGGCTGCGCCTCGGGGTGGGCGTGACCGCGTCGGCGCGCGGCAGCTTCGTGGTCGACCGCCTGGTCTTCGACCGGGCCCGCCGCACCGGTCAGGCCGGCGAGGACCTCCGCGCCGAGGTGCTCCGCGCGTACGGCGACGCCTTCGGCGGCGTCACCCACCATCGCGCGTACGAGGTGTCCCTCGTACGGCACCTCAACTGGTTCGGCGGGGATCAGACGCTGCCGGAGTTCCCGTCCCCGCCGTACCGGGACAACGACGTGGCCCGCACCGAGCGAATGATCGAGTTCCTGCACTCCCACGGCGGGGTCGTCTGCTGGAACCACCCGCTCGACGTGGAGAGCCGGGACTCGCTGGCCAGGCTGATGATCGAACGCCACAATCTCGGCGCCGACCTCGTCGAGATCGGCCGCGGGCCGCTCGACGACCACCTCTGGGCGCTCGACGTCGCCGCCCGCAACGCGGTCTTCTTCACCGCCGTCGGCGTCACCGACGACCACGACGGCACCGACTGGCGCGGTCGGGCCGACCGCCACATCACGTACGTCTGGGCATCCTCCACCGGCCGCGACAACCTCGTGGACGCGCTGCGCGCCGGGCAGGCCTGGTTCACCGACCTGGCCCGCTATCGGGGCGCGCTGGACATCGAGGTCGACGGCCGCACGGCGATGGGCGCGGTCGCGGTCACCGACGCAGCGGAGGTGACGGTACGCCTGCTCGCCACCGACCTGCCGGCCGGCGCTGCGCTGGAGGCGGTCATCGGGACGGTGGACCTGGCCGGCCTCGCGGACCTCGCCCCCGCCACCAGCACCACCCGGATCTCTGCCCCGCAGCTACGACAGGGCCGGTACGACCTGCGGGTAAGGCCCGGCGTCGGCGCCTACGTCCGTACGCAGGTCAGAAGCGCGGACGGCGCCATTCTGGCGGTGAGCAACCCGGCCTGGTTCCTACGGACGCCGCCCACACACGGCATCCCGCCCGCCCGCCGCTTCTGACCGCCTCCACGAACGTCGCTCGCCACCGTGGTTTTCTGCTGCATCACCTATCGCAGGGACCGTTCGCCTATCGGGAGGGCCGGACATCGTCCGGCTTGAGAGCGACCGTCGCCAACGTCCGACCTTCGCTGTCGGCAAACTCGACCTCGTACGCCTGCTCGGGCGCGGTGAAGATGTGCACGATCGTTCCTATCGACCCGGCCGGAAGATTCTCCTCAGGCACGTCGGAGATCAGTTCGACCACGTCATAGAGATTCACGGAAAGTCCTCAGGGGAACGAGATGGTGATGAGTCGGGGCGTCGAGGATCCCACTTCGAGCATCCACGCGGTTCGGACCATGATAGTTCCCTTGGGGCCCGTCAGCGGGAGGTCCACCGACCACCTCTGCCCGTACTGGTCAGCCTTGCCGAGGACGGGAATGCCCTCACGTACCCCATTGCGGATCTGCTCTTCGATCAAGGCAGCGTCCTCAACGTCCAGACCAGTTGCTGAGTTGATGACGCGATATTTGTTTTTGCCAACTGGATGATCCGGGTTCATCGCATAGCTCGTAATTTTCCGTGCGTCGATCTCAGGATTGTTGAAGTCGGCGGCGCTCGGGCTGCCAGGAGTCGTCGGCGACTCCGGCTCACGATGTGACGGTGACGGCTTTTCTCCGTTCCTGGTGAGGCGGGTCAACCACTGCTTCAGCTTCTCGATGAGGTCGCCGAGGCGGCGCATCTCCGGGATGAGCCGCCGCAGGCTGGCCAGCAGCCCGCGCAGCCACTGCGCGATCTTCGCCGCCCACGCCGCCACCGTCGTGGTGACCTGCTCGACGACCAGGGGAGTGGCGAGCCCGAGGCTGGCCGCCTCCTCGGCCGCGTACACGATCAGGCGGGAGACGCAGGTGGCGATGGCGTCGCGGACCATCAGCCGGACGGCGGAGATGAGCATGCCGGCGCCCTCGGTGGCCAGCGCCATGGTCTCGGCGGCCTGGCTCAGCCCGACGATCGCCTGCTGCTGCTCGGCCGCCCAGCCGCGGTAGGCCGGCCCGGCGCTGCCGCCCCACTCCGCCACGTCCATCCGGACCGCCCGGGCCAGGCTCTCCGCCTCGTCGCGCAGCGAACCGGCGACGTTGCGCCAGGTCTGGGCGTGCGCGGCTATCTGCGCCGGGTCGCCGGCCAACCAGTCGAGCGCCTCGGTGAGCGGGCGGACGTGCTCGATGATCCAGGAGACCCCGTACTGAAGCAGGGAGCCGACCGGGTCGGAGACGAGCGCCAGGCCATCCAGGCTCGCCCCGATCACGCCGAGGGTGCCGTCGATCCAGCTGCCGTTCCGGATGCCCTCGCCGATGAGCTGGATGTCCTCGGCGATCCAGACGCCGGCCCACGGGTTGACCGGGCCGTCGGCGGGGGCGGCGACCAGCGGGCTGGCGGTCACAGTCGCTGCCGGATCCGGTTCAGCGTGTCCTCCGCCCGGCCGTCTGTGGCCTGGTAGCGGCCGGCGACGGCGCGGAGTCGGTCGGCGGTGTCGTTCACCGAGCGGGCGGCGGTGTCGACGCCCTCGACCAGGATCCGTTGCACGTGGTCGAGCAGCACCGGCATCAGTACGCAGAGCTGCCCGTACGCGTCGGCGCCGAGACGCACCGACTGGCCGGCCTGCCGGGCGACGGTCAGGGCGTCGGCGACCCCGGCGAGGTGGCCGGCGTGCCCGACCAGGTCCTCCGGGCTGACCCGGATGCCCTCAGCGGCCGGCACCGTCGTCACCCGCGTCGCGGGCACCGAGCCGGCGCCCGTACGAGTCGATGACCGCGCTGACCGCCGGGTCGTCCGGGCCGAGCGTCTCCCGCGTCGCCTCGGTCACCTGGCGGAGCAGTTCCGCGTACGCCGCCCGGGTGGTCGCCAGCACCTGTTCCGCGGTGCGCGCCGCGGACTGTGTCCGGATGCGTTCGTCGAGCCGCAGGTCTATCAGCGTCCCGGCGGAGTCCACGGTGGCCTCGACTGTCCGGTCCGGACTGACGGCGCTGGCCGTGAGGCCCGACAGTCGCTCGGAGAGCGCCCTGCTGCGCTCCGCCCGCGCCTGGATCGAGGACTCCCACTCGTCGATCCGGCGCTGGGCCGCGTCCAGACCGGCCTCGTCCGCCCACACGTCGTCAACCTCCCCAGTCGACGGTCAGACTCCGGCGTCACCGTCGGCGCCGGACACCGGCGCAGCGATCGACACGCTACCAATCGGAGTTGTTCTGTGTCTCCCCGTGATGGGGGCGCGCGGTAAGGCGGTCGGATCGGCGACTCGGGCGGGCTGGCCGGTCGGGTGGATGATCTCCCGCGACGCGGCGCTGGATTCTCGGCGACGGCCGGGAATGAAGGCCGCAAAAAGGGGTAGGCGCGGCGCCGGGAGGCGGGCGCCTCCGGGATCGAGGGGGACAATGGGAGCCGCCGCCGTCGTCGGCCTGGTCATCGTCATCGCGATCGCGGTGTTCGTGCTGTCGCTGAGCGTCCGGCTGGTGCAGCAGTACCAGCGCGGCGTCGTGTTCCGCTTCGGCCGGGTGCTGGACCGCATCCGCCAGCCCGGTTTGCACTTCATCATCCCGGTCGCCGACCGGATGGTGCGGGTCAGCATGCAGACCACGGTGATCGGCGTGCCGGCGCAGGGCGTGATCACTCGCGACAACGTCACCGTGACCGTCGACGCGGTCGTCTACTACCGCGTGGTCGACCCGGTGAAGGTCCTGGTCAACGTGCGCGACTATCAGTCCGCGGTGCTTCAGGTCGCGCAGACCGCGCTGCGGTCGGTGATCGGCAAGGCCGACCTCGACACCCTGCTGAGCAACCGGGACAAGATCAACGCCGAGCTGAAGGCGGTGATCGACGCGCCGACCGAGAAGCCGTGGGGACTGCTCATCGAGCGGGTCGAGGTAAAGGACGTAGCGCTGCCCGAGGCGATGAAGCGCTCGATGTCCCGCCAGGCCGAGGCGGAGCGGGAACGGCGGGCCCGGGTCATCATCGCCGACGCCGAGTACCAGGCGTCCCGCCGGCTCGCCGACGCGTCCCGGACCATGTCGGGGACGCCGGGGGCGTACCAGCTGCGGCTGCTCCAGACGGTGGTGGACGTGGCCGCCGAGAAGAACAGCACCCTGGTGATGCCCTTCCCGGTCGAGATGCTGAGCTTCTTCGCCGAGTTCGCCCGCCGCGAGGGGGCGGCGCCGGGCGGGCGGGGCCCGCAGGCGCAGACGACGCCGGTCGGGCCGGTGCTCGGCCCGGTCACCGAGAGCGTCGCGGCCGCGGCCGCCGAGGGCGGCGACGGGCGCCGGCCACAGCCACCGCCCGGCTGACGGGTCATTGCATATACCGGCTAGCTGTATATGCTGACCTCCATGACAGACAGTCCCCTCCGGGAACCGACGTTCCTGGTCCTCACCGCGCTGGCGGAGTCACCCCAGCACGGCTACGCCGTCATCGAGGACGTCCTGCGCATCTCCGACGGGCGGGTCCGCCTGCGCGCCGGCACGCTCTACGCCGTCCTCGACCGACTGCGTGCCGACGGCCTGATCGAGGTCGAGCGGGAGGAGGTGGTGCAGTCGCGGCTGCGCCGCTACTACCGCCTGACCGCCCTGGGTGCGCGTCGGCTCGCCGACGAGGCCGCCCGCCTGCGTCGCAACGCCGACGCCGCCGGGGCCCGGCTGCGCCGCGCCGGCCTGCTCCCCGAGGGAGGAGCGGCGTGAGCGCCGAGGAACTGGAGCGCCGCTACCGTCGGCTGCTCGCCGTCTATCCCTGGGAACACCGCCGGACGTACGAGGAGGAGATGCTCGCCGTCCTCCTCGCCGACACCCGGCCGGGCCAGCGCCGGCCCGGCCTCGGGGACGCACTGAACCTGATCGGCGCCGGCCTCCGGGCCCGGCTGCGGGTGAGCGCCCGGGGGTTCACCGAGCCGGCGTGGGCCGACGCAGCGGCGGTGACCGGGGTGCTGGTCGCCCTGGTCCTGCTGACCATCGCCGGGAAGGGACTCATCGACCAGCTCGTGCCCGACCCCAGCGTTCCGCCACCGCTGCGGCCGGCCGGCCCCGACCTCGTCGACTGGCTACGCGTCGCCGGTTGGGCGGGCGTCTGCTTCGCCGCCCTGGTCGGGCTGCGCTCGGTGGCCGCCGGACTCGCCTGGGCGGCCGCCGCCGCGTGGATGGTCCTGGTAGGGCCGGGCGTGGCCGATCAGCCGACGTACGTGGTATACACCCTGCCGCAGCTGGCGCTCGCCGTCGTCGCGGCCGCGGCGCTGAGCGTGCCCGCCCCGCCCCGCCGCGCTATCGCGGTGCTGGGCGCACGCCGACTCGCGACGCTGGTCCTGGCGTCCCTGGCCGTCGTGACGATCCTGGAGGTCAACCGGCTGACCGCGCCGTCCTACGACGCGACCGGGTACACCTCCTACGTCTTCTACGACCTGGAGGCCCGAAGGTCACTGGTCGTCCGGCTCTACGTCGCCGGGCTGGCGGCCGCCGCGGTGGCGGTCGTGGTCACACTGTGCACCCTCACCCCGCAGGTGCGCCGGCGCATCCCGGTCATGCTGGCACCGGTTGCCGCGCTCGCCGCGGTGATCGACACCGCGCTGGCCGGTTGGCAGGAGTCCAGCATGTACCTGGGCCGCGTCATCCCGCTGGTACCTGCGCAGTGGGCCATGCTGGTCCTCGTGCCCGCCGTAACGTTCCTTGCCGGCGTGCTGCTGGTCCGCCGCCGCGAGGAGACGCTGCGGATGGTCGCCCTCGGCCGGGACGCCGACCGGGAGCGACCCGCGAGCTGACCGCCGCAGGTGGTCCCGGGTCAGGCCGGGACCACCTGCGCCGGCTCGCCCGCCGGCCCCCCGCGGCTGCGCCCGCTATCGTCGCGCTGCTCACGCGCAGCACCCAAACCGAGCGGGGTGTCGTCGCGGGGGAGCGCGGTCGGGCCGATAGCTGCGGCCGCGGAGCTCAGCCGAGCAGACCGCTGGTGGGCAGGGGCAGGCCCGGCAGCGGTAACAGCGGCGACGGGCTGGGCGGCGGCGGAAGCGGCAGGCTGGGCAACGGAAGCAGCGGACCGCTCCCCCCGGTCGACGAGCCGCTCGGCTTCGGCTGGGACGGCTGCGGCGCGGGCGCCGTGGTACCCCCGCCCTTGCGGGTGCTGGGACTCGGCTCGGGGCCGGGGGCGGGCAGTGCGGGGGGAACGGCCGTCGGTGCGGACCTCGCCCGGGCGGCCGCGAGTTCGCGCGACAGGGTGTCGAGCTCGGCGCGCAGGCGGTCGGCGCTGGCCGGGTCGGTGATCCCGCGCAGGTCCCGCCGGGCCTGGTCGAGGAGCTGCTCCGCCTCGTCGAGGCGGCCGGCCGTCAGGGCGGCGCGAGCGCGCGCGATCGTCTGCTCGACGCCTCTCACCTCGGCCTGCTCCGGGTACAGCAGCTTGGTGAGCGACCACAGGGGACTGCTCGGCCCGGCGTTCCGGCTACCGATGCCGAGCCCGGACGCCAGGGCGACCACCGCGACGACGGCCGCGGCGAGACGCAGCGCCCAGGGCCTCGGCCGCCGACGTCGGGTCGCCGAGCGGACCGGCACCGGCGTGGGCTGGCTGCCGTCCCCGGTCGGGGCCGGGTGCCGCAGGTCGGCCGGCTCGGGTGTGCCGTCGGAGATGTCGGCGTGCCACGCCGCGAGCATGACGGCGAGGTCGTCGTCGGCGGGTGCGTCCTCCCCGCGCCCGAGCGCGTCGAGCAGCATGTCGTCCCGGGCGAGGGTGTCCAGATCCATCGCCTCGTCGCCCCTGCCCGGCGTGCGCTCACTCATGCCGCCACCTCGTCCAGTGCATCCCCGGCAAGGGTACGGAGCCGGGCCAGGGCACGGGACTGAGCCATCCGCACCGCCGCCGCGGTCATCCCGACGATCGTCCCCACCTCGTCGGCGGAGAGGCCCACCGCGACGCGCAGCAGGATGATCTCCCGCTGCACGTCCGGCAGCCTGTTCAGCAGCCCGGACAACCGCCGGGCCAGGTCGCTGGCGACCGCCTGCTGCTCGGGCCCGGGAGCGCCGTCGGGCTGCTCGAGCGGGGTGTCGGTGGGGGTGACGGCCGAGTCCCGGATCGCCGCGCGCTGCGCGTCGGCCACCTTGTGCGCGGCGATGCCGTAGACGAAGGCGGTGAAGGGCGAGCCCTGCTCCCGGTAGCGGGGCAGCGCCCGCAGCACCGCGACGCACACCTCCTGGGCGACGTCGTCGGCGGTGGTGTACGCCCCGCCGATCCGGCCCAGGCGGCCCCGGCAGTACCGGACCAGGCCGGGACGTACGTCGGTGAGCAGCGTCGCGGTCGCCGCCTGGTCGCCCGCGGCGGCCCGACGGACGAGCTCTGGCTGGATCACTGTCGTCATGACGCTTTGCGAGACACCTTCATTACCGGCCGGTTACCGGCACGCTATCGAGACTGTCGGGTTTTGCATAGCTCGCGCTTCGTGGTGGAGGCACCGCGGAAAGTAGCTGTTGCGCTCGTCCGACCGCCTCCGATGTCCCAGGTAACAACGGAGGGAGGGGTTGATGGGCGTCGAGGTGGCCGTGCGGGGACTGACCAAGTCCTTCGGTGGTCAGCCCGTGTGGTCGGACGTCACGCTGACCCTGCCGGCCGGTGAGATATCCGTCCTGTTGGGACCCTCCGGCACGGGCAAGTCGGTGTTCCTCAAGACGCTGGTCGGCCTGCTCCGCCCCGACCGGGGCGACATCTGGATCGAGGGGCAGAACCTGCCGCGCCTGTCGGAACGGGCGCTGTACGAGGTGCGCAAGCTCTTCGGCGTGCTGTTCCAGGACGGCGCGCTGTTCGGCTCGATGAACATCTACGACAACGTGGCGTTCCCGCTGCGCGAGCACACCCGCCGGCCCGAGTCCCAGATCCGGGCCGTGGTCACCGAGAAGCTCGACATGGTGGGCCTGATCGGCGCGGAGAAGAAGCTGCCCGGCGAGATATCGGGCGGCATGCGCAAGCGGGCCGGCCTCGCCCGCGCCCTCGTGCTCGACCCGCAGATCATCCTCTTCGACGAGCCGGACTCCGGGCTGGACCCGGTCCGCACCGCCTACCTGAACCAGCTCATCATCGACCTCAACCAGCGCACCGAGGCGACCTTCCTGATCGTCACCCACGACATCAACACCGCCCGGACCGTGCCGGACAACATCGGGCTGATCTACCACGGGCACCTGGCCATGTTCGGGCCGCGGGAGATGCTGCTGTCCAGCACCGAACCCGTGGTGCGGCAGTTCCTCAACGCGCAGCGGATCGGCCCGATCGGCATGGCGGAGGAGAAGGACGCCGACGAACTCCAGGCCGAGGCGCAGGCCGGCGTCGAACTGCCCCCGCTGCCGCCGATCCCGCTGCAGCTGCCTCCGTCGGACGGGCTGCCCCGCCGGGCCGAGCGACCAGCCGGACAGTGGTGCCGCGAGCAGGGGGTCACCCCGCCGCCGGGCTCCTTCGCCGGCCGGCCTGACGCGGAGCGCCCCACCGTCGAGCTGTCCGTCGCGGAACTGCGGCAGCACCGCGAGGTGGCCGGATGAGCGCCCCCACCACCGCCGTACGCCGATCCGGCGAGTTCTTCGCGTTCTGTCTGGACACGCTCCGCGGCCTGGGCCGCCGGCCGGTGCAGGTACGCGAGTTCGTCCAGCAGGCGTGGTTCATCAGCTCGGTGTCGATTCTCCCGGCCGCGCTGGTGTCGATCCCGTTCGGCGCGGTCATCGCGTTGCAGCTCGGCTCGCTGGTCCGGCAGCTCGGCGCGCAGTCGTTCACCGGCGCCGCCTCGGTGCTCGCGGTGGTGCGAGAGGCCGGCCCGATCGTGACAGCGCTGGTCATCGCGGGCGCGGGCGGCTCGGCGATCTGCGCCGACCTGGGCTCCCGCAAGATCCGCGAGGAGCTCGACGCGATGCAGGTCCTCGGCATCGACCCGATCCAGCGGCTGGTGGTGCCCCGGGTGCTCGCCTCGATGCTGGTCGCCGTGCTGCTCAACGGGCTGGTCAGCGTGGTCGGGGTGACCGGCGGCTACGCGTTCAACGTGGTCCTGCAGGGCGGTACGCCGGGCGCCTACCTGGCCAGCTTCCAGGCCCTCGGGCAGCTGCCTGACCTGCTGGTGGGCGAGGTCAAGGCGCTGCTGTTCGGCGCGGCCGCCGCCCTGGTGGCCTCCTACAAGGGGATGACCGCCAAGGGCGGCCCCAAGGGCGTCGGCGACGCGGTCAACCAGAGCGTAGTGATCACCTTCATGCTGCTGTTCGCGCTGAACTTCATCGTGACGGCCGTGTACTTCCAGGTCGTACCGCAGAAGGGAAGCTGACATGGCCGTGCTGCGCTACCTGGACGACCTGGGCGGACAGCTCTCCTTCTATCTGCGCGCCTTCGCCTGGACGCCGCGCACCCTGAGCCGCTACAAGCGCGAGGTGATGCGGCTGCTGGCCGAGGTCAGCTTCGGCACCGGCGCGCTCGCCGTGCTCGGCGGCACCATCGGCGTCATCTGCTTCCTCACCTTCTTCACCGGCACCGAGGTCGGCCTGCAGGGCTACCAGGCCTTGAACCAGATCGGCAGCAGCGCGTTCACCGGCTTCGTCTCGGCGTACTTCAACACCCGGGAGATCTCCCCGCTGGTGGCCGCGCTGGCCCTGTCGGCGACCGTCGGCTGCGGGTTCACCGCCCAACTCGGCGCCATGCGGATCTCCGAGGAGGTCGACGCGCTCGAGGTGATGGGGGTGCCGTCGCTGCCGTTCCTGGTCACCACCCGAATGATCGCCGGCTTCATCGCGGTCATCCCGCTGTACGTGATCGGCCTGCTCTCCAGCTACCTCGCCACCCGTACCATCGCCGTCTTCTACTTCGGCCAGTCCGCCGGCACCTACGACTACTACTTCCACCTCTTCCTGCCGCCCGTGGACGTGCTCTGGTCGTTCGGCAAGGTGCTGGTCTTCAGCGTGATCGTGGTGCTGGTGCACTGCTACTACGGCTACACCGCCACCGGTGGGCCGGCGGCCGTGGGCGTCGCCGTCGGGCGCGCCGTCCGGCTGGCCATCGTCGCGGTCAACATCGTCGACTTCTTCCTGTCGCTGGCCATCTGGGGGGCCACGACCACCGTCCGGATCGCGGGGTGAGCATGAGACATCGCGTCCTCGGCATCGTCTTCATCGCCGTGCTGACCGCGGCGCTGACCGCCTCGGTGCTGCAGTACCGTAAGGCGTTCACCCCGGTCGCCTGGGTCACCCTGCACGCCGACCGCGCCGGCCTGCAACTCCTCGAGGGCGCCGACGTCAAGGTACGCGGCGTCGTGGTCGGGGATGTCCGTTCCGTGCGCAGCGACGGCGGCGGCGCCGTCATCCGGCTGGCGCTCGACCCCGCCACGACCGACCGCATCCCGGCCGACGTGACCGCGCGGCTGCTGCCCAAGACGCTCTTCGGTGAGCGGTACGTCGAACTCGTCCCACCGACCGCCGGCACCGCCGGCCCGATCCGCGACGGCGCGGTCATCAGCCAGGACCGCAGCCGTACCGCGGTGGAGCTGGAACGGGTGCTCGACCAGGCGCTGCCGCTGCTGCAGTCGATCCGACCGGATCAGCTCGCCGCCACGCTGGGCGCGATCTCCACCGCGCTGGAGGGACGCGGCGACCAGCTGGGGGCGAACCTGGCCCGGCTCGACGCGTACCTGCGGCAGCTCAACCCGGCGATGCCCGCCCTCGCCGAGGACGTCCGCAAGCTCGCCGTCGTGCTGGACGCCTACGACGCCGCGCTGCCGGACCTGCTCGCCCTGCTGCGCGACGTCACCGTCACCGCCCGCACGGTCAGCGACCAGCGGACCCAGCTCGCCGCGCTGCTCGCCGACACCACCGACACCGCCGACGTCACCCGCGCCTTCCTCGACCGGCACGGCGACCAGCTCATCCGGCTCGGCGAGGTCAGCCGCCCGGTGCTGGAACTGCTCGCCACCTACGCCCCCGAGTACCCGTGCCTGGTCAGCGGGCTGGTCGCCCTGCAACCCCGGGTCGAGGAGGTCTTCGCCGGCGGCCGGATGCACATCACCCTCGAGGTCACTCGCGACGGTGGCCCGTACGAGCGGGGACGCGACGAACCGGTCTACGGCGCCCACAACGGCCCGGACTGCCGGCGCCTGCCCCACCCGTCCGTGCCCGCCCCCGAGGTGCCGGTCAACGACGGCTACGACTACCGGGGCGCCCGTTCCCACCCCCTCCTGCCAGTGGGCGTGCCGGGCGGGCCGGCCGGCACCGCTGCCGGCTCCGCGGCGATGGGCCAGGCCGGCACCGGCGAGGAGAGCGCCCTGGTCAAGCCCCTCGTCGGCGGGCTCACCGGCACGCCGCCGGCGGAGGTGCCCGACATCGCCGTCCTGCTCTGGGGGCCGCTGCTGCGCGGAGCGGTGGTGAACGCCCGATGACCGGGAAGACGACGACCTCGCTGGTCAAGCTGGTGCTCTTCGCCGCGGTGACGCTGCTGCTGACCGGCCTGCTCGCCCAGACCCTCGGCGCGTTCCCACCCGACGGCGTCACCTACCGGGCCCGGTTCACCGACGTCACCGGACTGCTCGCCGGGGACGACGTTCGGATCGCCGGGGTCCGGGTCGGCAAGGTCAGCGACATCACGGTGGTCGACGACCGGGTCGCCGAGGTGGCCTTCACCGTGGACCGCGACGTGCCCGTGGCCACCAGCGTCCGCGCCAAGATCCGCTACCGGAACCTGGTCGGCCAGCGGTACGTGGCGCTCACCGAGGGACCGGGGGAGGGCCGGCCGCTGCCCGCCAACGGCCTGATCCCGCTCGCGCAGACCACGCCCGCGCTCGACCTGACCGTGCTGTTCAACGGATTCCGCCCGCTGTTCACCGCGCTGAGCCCCGACGACGTCAACAAGCTCGCCTACGAGATCATCCAGGTCCTCCAGGGTGAGGGCGGCACGATCACCAGCCTGCTGCAACGCACCGCGTCGCTGACCAACACCCTCGCCGACCGGGACGCGGTCATCGGCCGGGTCGTCACCAACCTCAACAGCGTCCTGGCCACGCTGGCCAGCCGGGACCACGACCTGGACCAGACCATCAGCCAGTTGCAACAGTTCGTCTCCGGCCTCGCCGCCGACCGCACCGCCATCGGGGACGCTCTGGCCAACCTCGGCGAACTCACCGACGTGACCTCATCGCTGCTGCGCGAGGTGCGGCCGCCGCTGGCGGCGGACGTCCGGGCCCTGGACGACCTCGCCGGCACCCTGGACCGCAACTCCGCCGTCATCGACGGCACCCTCGGCCGGCTGCCCGAGCGGTACGAGTCGCTGACCCGGGTCGCCTCCTACGGCTCCTGGTTCAACTTCTACCTCTGCGACTTCGACGGCCGGGTGGCCGTCGCCGGCCAGCCACCGCTCAACCCGGCCACCTTCAGCGCCCCCGCCGCCCGCTGCGCCACCGGAGGCCGCCAGTGAAGCCCTTCCGCGAACGCAATCCGGTCGTCGTCGGCGCGATCGGACTGGTCGTGATCGTCGCCGCGCTGCTCGGCGCCTTCCAGCTCGACCGGCTGGCCGCGCTCACCGGCCGGGCCTACCAGGCCGCGTTCCACGACGCCAGCGGGCTGACCGCCGGCAACGAGGTGCGGGTGGCCGGGGTACGGGTGGGCACGGTGACCGCGGTGGACCTGGCCCGCGGCCCGGCGCCGTACGTCCGGGTGCGGTTCCGCGTCGACGACGACGGCGTACGGCTGGGCCGGGACACCGGCGCCACCATCCGGATCAAGACCGTGCTCGGTCAGAAGTACCTCGCCCTGTCACCGGCGGGAGCGGGACGGCTGCCCGAGGGCGGACAGATCCCGCTGTCCCGCACCGCCGCGCCGTTCGACGTGGTGCAGGCGGTCACCGGGCTGGCCGACACCCTGGACAAGGTCGACACCGACCAGCTCGCCCAGGCGTTCACCACCCTCTCCGCGACGTTCGCCGACACCCCCGCCAGCGTCGGCACCTCACTGACCGGGCTGTCCCGGCTGTCGAAGACCGTCGCCAGCCGGGACGCCGAGCTGCGGACCCTGCTCGCCCATGCCCGGACCGTCACCGGCGTGCTCGCCGAGCGCGACGAGGACTTCCGCAAGCTGGTCGCCGACGGCGAGAAGCTGCTCGCCGAGGTGAGCCGCCGCCGGGACGCCATCCACCAGCTGCTGGTCGGCACCAACGACCTCGCCACCCAGCTGTCCGGGCTGGTCGCCGACAACCGCGCCCAGCTCGAACCGGCGCTGCGCAAGCTGCGCGACGTGGTCGCCGTCCTGCAACGCAACCGCGACGACCTGGAGCAGACCATCCGGCGGATGGCGCCGTTCGTCACCGCGTTCGCCAACGTGGTCGGCAACGGACGCTGGTTCGACTCGTACGTCTCGGGCCTGCTCCAGCCGTACCAGCCCACGACGGGAGGTCGCTGATGCCCGGCCCGATCCAGCGCTGGCGGCGTCCCCTCGCCGCCGCCACCGTGCTGCTGACCGCCGTCGCCGCCGGCGTGGTCCTGTGGCGCCACGACCCGGCGCAGCGGCGGGTGGTCGCGTACTTCACCAAGGCGGTCGGGGTGTATCCCGGCTCCGACGTCCGGGTGCTCGGCGTCCGGGTCGGCGAGGTGGAGTCGGTCACCCCGCAGGGCCGAACGGTACGGGTCAGCATGCGCTACGACCCCGAGGTGGACGTTCCCGCCGACGCCCAGGCGTTGATCGTCCCGCCCAGCGTGGTCAGCGACCGGTACGTGCAGCTGACCCCGGCCTTCACCGGCGGGCCCGCGCTCCCCGACGGTGCCGAGATCCCGGTGGACCGGACCGCTGTGCCGATGGAGATCGACGACATCTACCAGGCGCTCGACGAGTTCAATCGCACCCTCGGCCCGCAGGGCGCCAACGCCGACGGCGCGCTGTCGGATGTGGTCGCCACCGGTCGGGCCAACCTGGAGGGCAACGGCGGCAACCTGCACGACACCCTCGACGGGTTGTCCCGCGCGCTGAGCACCCTCGCCGACGGACGGCAGGACCTGTTCGGCTCGGTGGCCAACCTGCAGCGCTTCACCACCGCGCTGGCCCGCAGCGACCAGCAGGTGCGCGCCTTCAACCAGCAGCTCGCCGATGTCGCCGAGCAACTCGCCGGCGAGCGGGACGAACTGGCCGCCGCGCTGCGCAACCTCGCCGCCGCGCTGGCCGAGGTCACCAGCTTCGTGAAGCAGAACCGGGCGGTGCTGACCTCGAACGTCGCCGCGCTGGCCGACATCACCCGCGTACTGGTCCGTCAGCAGCGGGCGGTCATCGACATCCTCGACGTGGCGCCGCTGGCCCTGAACAACCTGAACCTGGCGTACAACTCCCGCTCCGGCACGCTGGACACCCGGGACAACCTGATGGGTCCCTACGACCCGGCCGGATTCGTCTGCTCACTGATGGTGGATCAGCTCCCGGCTGCCGAGGTGCCGGCGAAGTGCCGGGCGCTCGCGCAGACCCTGCACTCCCGCGGCCTGCCCATGACCGACCAGCTGCGCAAGCTGCTCAAGCTGCCGCCCGGCGCCCCGGCGACCGGCGGGTCCTCCCCGGGAAGACCCCCGTTCAGCTCTCCCGGTGCGCCGATCCCCGACCCGGCGCCGGGCGGCCCCGCCATCACCAGCGACCCCACCCTCGGCGGCATCCTGCGAGGCCCGGCATGAGGCCCCGGCTGCTCCGCGTGCTGGCCGCTGCCCTCGCGGCGTTGACGCTCCCCGCCGGCTGCGGCCTTCCGGAGCTCGCGGACCTGCCGCTGCCCGGCGGGGCCCCGGCCGGCGACGGCTACACCGTCACCGTCGAGTTCAGCGACGTGCTCGATCTGGTGCCGCAGGCCGCCGTCAAGGTCGACGACGTGACCGTCGGCAGCGTGGAGAAGATCTCGCTGTCCGGCTGGCACGCCCGAGTGCGGCTGCGCATCGACCGCGCCGTGCGGCTGCCCGCGAACGCCACCGCCGCCGTACGCCAGAGCAGCCTGCTCGGCGAGAAGTACGTGACGGTTGCCCCGCCCCCCACCGAGCCGGCACGCGGACGCCTCGGCGACGGCGGCGTCATCCCGCTGTCCCGCACCGCCCGCGGCGCCGAGGTCGAGGAGGTGCTCGCCGCGCTCGGCCTGCTGCTCAACGGCGGCGGCCTGGCCCAGCTCAAGACCATCAACCAGGAACTCGGCAGGGCCCTCGCCGGCCGCGAGCCCGCCGTCCGCGACACCCTGCGCCAGCTCGACACGTTCATCGGCGGGCTGGACCGGCAGAAGACTGACCTCGTCCGCGCCATCGAGGCGCTCGACCGGCTGACCGACCGGCTCGCCCGGCAACGCCAGGTCGTCGGCGACGCGCTCGACTCCCTCGCCCCGGGCCTGACCGTGCTGGCTCAGCAGCGCGCCCAGCTCACCAAGGCGCTGACCGCCCTCGGCGAACTCGGCAAGGTCGGCACCCGGGTGGTCAACCGCAGCCGGGACGACACCCTGGCCAGCGTACGGGCGCTGCAGCCGATCCTGGAGCAGCTCGCCCGGGCCGGCGACGACCTGCCGAAGTCGATGGACTTCATGCTGTCGTATCCCTTCCCGCCCAACGTCACCGGGGCGATCGTCGGCGACTTCGTCAACCTCTCCGTCACCGCCGACCTGGACGCGGCCAGCATCCTGGCCAACCTGGTCGCCGCCGCGCCCGCACCGGTCCGGCAGGCCACGCCCAGCGCCCTCACCGCGCCCCCCGCCAGCGGCGGCGGCTCCCGGTCGACGCCCGGCGACACCACCCTCCCCGGGCTGCCACTCACGAAGTGCCTGCCGGACCTGAAGAACTTCCCCGCGACGTGGACCCCGCCGAAGGAGTGCGGGCTGCCCGAGGGTTGTGTGCTGCTCAAGCCCGGCTCGGAGGTGCCCATCGGCGGGCTGCTCCTGCCCAAGGGGATCGTGCCCCCGGGCACGGTGTTCCCCGCCGGGACCGAACTGCCGGCCGGCACCGTCCTCACGGCCGACTGCGTGCTCGCGGTGACCGGGGCGGTCACCGGACAGGTCGGCGACCTGCCGGACCTGCTGGGAGGAGGGCTGATCCCGTGATCGGGCGTACCGCGAAACTCCAGGTCCTGGCGTTCGTGCTGGTGAGCGTCCTCGGCATCGCGTATGTCGGGATCCGCTACGTCGGCCTCGGCGACCGGCTGCTCGGCGGCGGCTACGTGGTCCACGTCGACCTCGCCCGCGCCGGCGGCATCTTCGCCAACGCCCCGGTCACCTACCGCGGCGTCCCCGTCGGCCGGGTCACCGCCGTCAACCTGCACGCCGACGGGGTCCGCGCCGACCTGCGGATCAATCGCGGCGTACGGGTCCCCGACGCCCTGCGGGCCGTCGTCACCCAACGCTCCGCGGTCGGCGAGCAGTACCTGGACCTGCGTCCCGACCGCGACGGCGGGCCCTTCCTCGCCGACGGCGCGGTCATCCCGGTCGACCGCACCGGTGTCCCGCTCGCCCCGGAGACGCTGCTGACCAACCTCGACGCCCTGGTCCGCTCGGTCGACCCGGCGGACCTGACCGTGCTGATCACCGAACTCGGCACCGCGTTCGAGGGCAACGAGCAGGCGCTGGCCCGGATCCTCGACGCCGGCGACGCGCTGCTCACCGACGCGGACGCCCGGCTGCCCGAGACGCTCGCGCTGATCCGGGACGGGCGGACCGTGCTGACCACCCAGGCGGAATCGGCCGAGGCGCTGCGCCGCTGGTCGGCCGGGCTGGCGCAGCTGGCCGCCACCGTCCGCGCCGCCGACCCGGACCTGCGGCGACTGCTCGCCACCGGGCCGCAGGCCGGCGCCGAGTTGCAGGCACTGCTGCGCGGACTGGACCCGAGCATCGGCACTCTGCTCGGCAACCTGGTGACCGTCAACGGGATCGCCGCCCGCCGGCTGCCCGGCATCGAGCAGCTGCTGGTGGTCTACCCGATAGCGGTGGCCGGCGGGTTCACCGTCACCCCAGGGGACGGCACGGCGCACCTCGGACTGGTGGTCAACGCCGGTGACCCGCCCTCCTGCGTCTACCGCGGTGGCGGCGGCCGATGCAGCGCCGGGGACCGCGCGGCCGGCGCCAGCGTCCGCGGTGCCGGGAACGCGCCGCGGCCATCCGGCCGCCCGCCGGCCCCCGCCCAGCCCGAGCAGGGGAGTGTCAGCGGGTACGACCCGGCGACCGGCCTGGTGCTCGGCTCCGACGGGCGGCCGTTGCAGTTCGGTGGGACCGGCGGGCAGTACCGGACGGCCGGTGACCAGTCCTGGAAGCAGTTGTTGCTCGCCGGGTTGACCCCGTGACCGGCGTACCAGAGGAGGTGGCGGTGCAAAGCCGTAGGAGCACCACGCTGAAAGTGATCAAGGGGGCGAAGTCCGGCTCGCCGGGTCCCACCCGTCGCCGGCTCGTCACCCGTGCCGTGCCGCAGCCGGCAGCCGCCCCGATCGAGGACGTGCTGGAGCGCCTCGACCAGGAGCCGGTCGAGGACCTGCCGCGCCCCGACGCCGGCCCCGTCCGGACCGGGAAGGCCCACGACGCCGCCACGGACGCGGGTACGCCCGGCCGGCGGCGGGCGCTGGTCGGCCTGCTCGTGGTCGTGCTCGCCGCCACCCTGGCCGCGGCCGGGGTGTACGGGCACCGCTGGTACGTCGACCGGGCGACCGACGACGCCCGGCAGGCCGCGCTCGCCGCCGCCAAGCAGGCCAGCGTCAACTTCGTCTCGGTCAGCGCCGCCAGCGTGGACCGAGACCTGCAACGGATCGCCGCGGGGGCGACCGGCGACTTCAAGGAGGAGTTCACCCGCGGCCAGGCGCAGGTGCGCACGGCGGTGGTGGAGAACAGGGTCGAGTCGTACGGGTCGGTGCTGCGGGCCGGACTGGTCTCCGGGGACCGCCGGCGGGCGGTCGTGCTGGTGGCCGTCGACGCCACCGTCAAGAACGTCAAGGCGCCCGAGGGACGGCCGTCGCACTACCGGATCCAGGTGGACATGGTCCGCGACCCGGACGCCGGCGACTGGCTCGTGTCCAAGCTCCAGTTCGTCGGCTGACCCGAGGAGGAGACCCATGCGTATCCCCAGAGCCCTGCGCCGACGGGCTGGGCGCGTCCCACTGCTGCCGGCGCTCATCGTGGCGATCGTGATCGCGGCGGCCCTCGCCGTCACCGGCTGGTACGGCGACCATCGCGCCGACGAGCGGGACCGGGCCGTACGGCAGGCCCTGGCCGCCGCGCCCGCGGCCGCCAAGGCCATCTTCTCGTACGACTACCGCACCTTCGACGAGAGCGTCGCCAATGGACGGACCTTCGCCACGGGCGCCTTCGCCCACGAGTACGCCCAGACCACCGCGACGCTGAAGCAGACCGCCACCAAGCAGCAGGCGGTGGTGCTGGCCGAGGTCTCCGCCACCGGGGTGGTCACCGCCGACGCCGACCGGGTCGAACTGCTGGTCTATCTCAACCAGTACCGGCGCAACGTCAGCACGGCGGGCGAGAAGGTGGACCAGAACCGGGTCGTGCTCACCATGGTCCCGGTCGACGGCGACTGGAAGGTGGTCAAGGCGACGGCGATCTGACCCTCGGGCTCGTCATCGCGTTTCCCGCTCGGCCGATTCGGGTAGGTCGGGGCAGACCGACCGAACACGTGCGTGGAGGCCTTTCGATGAGAGACAACTTCGGGAACGCGGTGGGCGACGCGTTCCGCTCGGTGATGCTGTTCCTGCCCAAGGCCGTCGCCTTCATCGCGATCCTTGTGGTCGGCTGGCTGATCGCCAAGGCCGTCCTCAAGATCGTCGACAAGATCCTTGAACGGGTGCACTTCGATCGTGCGGTCGAGCGCGGCGGGATCAAGAACGCCCTCGCCCGGTCCAGGTACGACGCAAGTGACATCGTCGCCAAGCTCGCCTACTACGCCGTGCTGCTGGTGACGCTCCAGCTCGCCTTCGGCATCTGGGGCCCGAACCCGATCTCCGACCTGATCCGTGGTGTGGTGGCCTGGCTGCCCCGGGCGTTCGTCGCGATCGTCATCGTGGTGGTGGCCGCCGCGATCGCCAAGGCGGTCAAGGACATCATCAGCAGTGCGCTCGGCGGCCTCTCCTACGGCCGGCTGCTGGCCAACATCGCCTCGGTCCTCATCCTGGGGCTGGGCATCATCGCCGCCCTCAACCAGATCGGCGTCGCCACCACGGTGACCACCCCGGTGCTGATCGCCGTCCTCGCCACGATCGGTGGCATCCTCGTCGTCGGCGTCGGCGGGGGCCTGGTCCGCCCGATGCAGAGCCGTTGGGAGAACTGGCTGTCCCGGGCCGAGCAGGAGTCGGAGACGATCGCCACGCACGCCCGGGCGTACCAGGCGGGCCGGCGGGACGTCGAGGCCGGCCTGAGCCAGCCGGTGACTCCGTACGCGGAGGCCGAGCTGACCCAGCCGGTCGCCGGGCACACCGCCGACCGGACCCAGCCGGTCGCCCCGTACACCTCGGCCGACGGCACCCAGCCGGTCGCGCCGTACGCCGACCCGGACCGCACCCAGCCGACCACGCCGCGGCAGACCACCGCGGACCGGGCGATGGACACCGACGCCACAATGGTCATCCCGCCGACGGACGTGGACAACTCCCGCCGCTGACCGGCGGCGTCGCACCGGGGTGGGGCCCAGCGGGTCCCACCCCGGCTTCACAGCGAGGGGGTCACGGGTTCAAGTCCCGTCACGCTCGTCGAGGATGAAGCGATTTGAGTTCGAGAGGGCGGTCAGACCTCACACCGGCACGGCGTCGGCCTCAATGCCAGCCGGCTGGGTCGCCAAGGCGGCCGCTGCCGCTGACGACTTGGCATCGGCGAGATGGCGGGTGAAGCTGCGCGTCGCCGCCCTGAGCTTGTAGATGAGCAGCAGCTCGAACGCGACCACCAGGCCGCCGGCGACCACGGCGGAACCGATGATGAACCCGGTCAGCGGCCCGATGATGAAGACCGCCATCTGGAACTCGATGCCGCTGACCACATGGGCCCGGATGCGCTGGCGGACCAGCGCGTTACGGAACCGCACGAAGAGGCCGAAGCGCGTGCGGAAGTCGCCGTAGACGTCGACGACCGGCCGTTCGCCGGCCGCCAGTTGGTCCGCCGTCGCCGCGCCCACGGGTTGCTGCTGGACGGTCTCCTCGACGAACGCCGGACGTACGCCGCCCTCGCCCTGCAGCGCGGAGAGTTCGGCACGCATCTGGTCCTTGACCTTGCCGATCTGCAGGGCGTTCAGGTAGCGGAACATGTCGAGGAAGATGACGCCACCACCGACCCAGAGGTACGTCAGATCGCCGGTCCGCTGGAACTGCCCGGCCATCAGGGCGATCGTGCAGACGAGGACCCGCAGCCGGTCGAAGACGTAGTCGAGCCAGGCGCCGAAGACCGAACCCGTGCCGTTGAGCCTCGCGACCTTGCCGTCCATGCAGTCGATCACGAAGCTGAGGTGGAAGAGCACCGCCCCGGCGACCAGCCAGGGGTAGTCCTGCAGCGCGAAGCAGGCCGCCGCGGCCAACCCGAGCAGGAAGGCCGCCGTGGTCAGCCGGTTCGGGGTGATCCACCGGTAGGGTGCCACGAGTCGGACGAGGCGGGAGGCGACGGGGTCGACGAGCCAGACCGTCCACCAGGCGTCCCGGTCCTTGTACGTCCGGTCGCGGATCTCCTGCAGAGGCAGCCGCTGTGCCATCGTCACATCCATTCACGGCGGTGGAACCTGAACGTGTATGGGCGGGGACGCTAAAAGGCGAACGACAGGAATGACCCTCGAACGGAGTCCCGCTAATCCGGTCCTGTCATCGGTTGTCCTCGTCCGTTCGGTCAACGAGTCAGGTGTTTCGCCGGACACGCGGGCGACGATCGAGAGGCGCTACCATCGCCGCGCCAGGTTGGACATGAGGTGGCGGATGGCTAACCGGTTGCTCCATTTCGTTCGGCGCGGCGAGCAGGGTCCGCTCCACCACCCACCGGCGGGAGTCACGCTGACTGCCCGCTGGTTGGCGGGACACAGAGGTTCCGTTCTTCTTAGAATCCCTGATCAGTGAGGATCGGTTGATATAGGTCGAGGGTGTCGACCTTGCGGAATCGGTAGGTTCCGGCCGGCTGTTCGCGTTGTGCCGCGAGGGCGGGGGCACTACCCGCTCGTGCCGACGACCAGCCGGTCCGGGTCGGTGTGGCCTGACCGCGTCCGGCGGTGGAGGCGCCGACCTGGCGTGCGATCAGCGGCGGCAGGGGTTGATTGGTCACGTTACGCCCATCGACCCGGAGACCTACTGGTTCCAGCGCACACCCCAGTACGCGGTGACCTTACGCAGGTCACCGCCGTAGCGGATCGCGTCATCGCGTTGCCACGCACAGTTGCTCAGCCGAATCACCGCCGACCGCTGACCGGGGTAGCCGAAGACGAAAGCGTGCTCCGTCGGCTGCCCAAGCAGACAGACCGTCTCCTCTGGTGGCGAGCTCGGCAACCCGTTGAGATAGGCCGTCAACTCGTCGACCTTGCTGGTGATACGTCGGCTGACGTCGAGATCCAGGGGTGAGGACGCGTCCTGTCGGTAGCTGCACAGTAGGGCCTCCGTCGCCCCGGTGGGGACCAGAACGTCCTTGCCACGCTGCGTCGGCGTGGGTTCGTCGTTCCACGACTCGGGACAGCGGGCCGGACCTGCCTCGGTGTTCGCGGCCGACGCGGCCTGCGCCGGCGCCGTCTCCCTGCCGGCTATTACTGACCCGACGGTCAGCACGAGGCCGACGACCGTCGAAGCGGCCAGCAGAAGACCAATGAGCCGATGGGGCGGACGGGTAGGCGCTGGGCCGTCCGTCTGCTGGCTTGTCATTCGCACCCCTTCTGCTGGCGTAGCGACATGATAGGTCCCTTTCGACCCGCGGCCTGCCGATCCTTTGGGCGGTGGGCGGCGCGAGCCGGGCGCCGCCCACCGCCGTGCTCCGCTATGAGGTCGACGAATTCGTGTTCGGGTATGCGCCGTAGACCCGGATTACATCCGCCCAGTCCTGGAAGTACAGGGTGGTACCGCCGCCGCCGACAACGATGCCCTTGGCGCGAACGCCGGTACCATCAAGGGTGAACACGGGGCCACCACTGTCACCAGGGCGGGCGGCCGTGGCTCCATCGACCTGCGTACTCCTGATGACCCCTTCGATGACGGAGCCACAGTCTCCGTCGGAGTCAGGGGTCGTACAGCTCACTTCAAGGCCCTGCGACTGAACCTGCTTGATGCCGCAAACCGTCCCACTCGACCGGCCGGACTGGCAGACGAGTTGGCCGGCCGCCCAGTATCCCCAGCTCCGGACCCCCTTCGTGTTCGAGGTGGTCGTGGTGCCGTCGAAGATGAGATACCACCCAGGGGCATTGATCATCAAAAGGTCCGAACGCCAGTCGTCGTCGTAGATCGGGCCCATCTCGTCGAACGCTGAGCTCCCGTAGGTGCCCTGGTAGGCGACGTCGGGCGGGGTCGCGCAGTGCCCGGCGCTCAGGACGTAGCTCCGACCGTTGGCGTGAACCCCAAACCCGGTCGTGCAAACGCCTCGTTTGTCCAGGCCCCGCCACGACTCCCATCGCCCGCCACCGTTCCAGGGGGGAGAGTCGTCGAGACGGCTGGACAGCAGGTCGAGCGGCTCCGTGGCGTCGACTACAGTCACCGGCACCGTCACCCCCGCCTCTTTGAGGATCTGGGCAACCGGGGTTTTCGCCCGCCCTACGGACCGGCTATCCGTCGCCGATCTCGGATCCACGACTTCAGGGCCACGGGTCAGCTCCAGCCCACTGCCATCCGGTTTGTAACCGACGGACTGAATCTCACTTCCTCGATGCCGCCTGATGGTTTTGTGGATCTTCTCTCCGGCAGCGTGCAGTTCGGCCTCGGAGTATGCCGCCGGCTTCACGGCGACGGCTCCCCAGTTCTGAGCGCGAGCGAGGGCTGCGCGCATCCCTGGCGTCAGGTCTCCCTTCCAGTAGACCGACAAGCCTTCGCCCTCGTAGGCAACGCCGGCGAAACCGGACCGTGGCGTCTTCAGCTGCTCGTCCCAGATGGCGTGGAGAGCGGGCTCTAGATCGTTCTGCCGACGCATCTCGCTCAGCAGGGCAGGATCGAGATTGTCGGTGGACTGGGGATCGGAACTGACCACCTCGGGGCCGGAAGGCGCCGCCGCCGCCGTCAGGGACGACGTAGCGAGAGTCGGCACGATGAGGACAAAGGCCAGCGCCGCGGCGAGAGAGATTCGGCGGGCGGGATGGGTACGGGGCGAGCGGATAGGCGTCATGATGCTCCTTGAGTAGGTCCTGAATGGACCAGCGCGCGTCACGCTAGCGCTGCGGATCTTGCTGCGGTGCCCCGCTCCTCATTTTCCTCTATGGCTGACATGACTACCGATGTCGATATAGAACGGACGCTCTTTGCCTTCTCCTCACGGTCGCACGCGACACAGTCCATAGTGGACAGACAGCCGAGCCCTGGTGGTGCACCGTCCAGGTCAGCGACACCCGAGCCACCGCCGTCACGCCGGGCAGGCCGCAGTCGGACTGCCAACGGAGCGCGGTCCAGTAGTGGTCCGCCCCGGAGTCGGTCCTCTCGACTTCGCCGTTCGCTCGTACGTGTCGGGACCTACCGGGAGCCGGCAGCGTCGAGCGCTGTGGAGATGGGCTCGAGGTCCCCGATGAGCTGGTCGAGCTCGCTCGGCTCCAGGTTGTCGTACGCCGGTGCGGCGAGGTCGTCGGTGAGCGACTCGATCCGCTCCTTGGTCTCCCGGCCGTCGTCACTGAGCCAGCCCGAGGCGTCGATGAGGCCGCGGGCACGCATCCCGTCCACAACCGCCGCCAGCCGGGCCGCGGGGAGGTGGTGGACCCTGCCGAACTTCTCCGCGGGGATCCCCTCGGAGAGCGCGTGAAGCACATGGGCCTCCGTCCCGCCGATGCCCGCGGCGACCAGGGCGGCGATGTGACCGTCCCCGCGGTGCTCACGGAGCAGGGTGGCCGCGTGCCAGAGCCGGGCCACGGGCTCCTCGGGTACGGGGAGCGCTCGGAGTCCGGCGTACATGATCCGTCCCTCCATCGGGGCGCTGGTCGCCGCCCTGGTGGCGAGGTCGGCGGCACGCGCGAGACCGGGGGCGTCGGCGAGATCGCCGAGGATCCGCCTCAGCGCCGCGACGCTGCCCTGCTCGCGAGCGGCGAGCGCCGTCTCGGGAGTGGCCGTGTCCCAGACGCGGGGGATGTGGCGGGCGACCTCGCCGTCGGCGAAGTTGTAGAAGATCGCATGGACCACCTCGGCCGGGACTCGGCCCAGCGGTGCGGCTCGTCCGGCGAAGTAGCCGTCCCAATAGTTCCGGTGGCCGAGCGCCATAAGTGCATCGGTCGGCTCGTCGGCGAAGAAGGTGACCAGGTGGATCGGCTCCACGAGCCGGTACAGGCGGCGGGCGGTGGGCTCCATGGCCGCGACGATAGCGGCCGAGGATGGCGAGGCGAGGCGCTCACCCCACCGGAACTCGGAAGAGCCGCTAAGGTCTGTCCCGACATCCGGGAAGATCACTAGCCGGTCACCGACCTCGCACAAGATCCGGCCTATTCACGGAATGATCTCGTGTCACGCGACCAGACCGTGCCACGTTTTGTGCAGGTAACAGACCGCGGAGGCGGTGGAACGCTAACCCTTCCTAAACCGTGTGTCGCAGGTTCGAATCCTGCCGCGGGCGCCTGGAAGATCCTCGACGTACCCTCACACAGCACCGGCAATGGGCTGAGTCCATGGTCAACATCGCCGATCCAAACGACAGCAGACCCGTTACGGCAGAAGAGGATGCAGCCTTCGCGGCAGAGGGACGTCTGCCGGCGGCACGGCCGGCTGCCGGCCGTGTCCGGTCTCGGGACCCGCGCTGTACCAGGACCTGCGTGACGCTCCGTCGAGTGTTGGTGGAGATGAGCGTAACAGCGGTATCGAGCCGCCCAGCACGTGTTTGCCCCCCACCGCGCCTGGACAAAGCGGTGCGGCCTCCCAATCTAGGTCGGGAGGCCGCACGTCTCGACCGAAGCCCAACGGGGGGATCCTAGGATCCGGCGATCAACGGACAAGGCGGATTGTCACCGGCCCGGTGGTAGCACCGCCGTCCAAATCCGACGCTCTAGCGTCGGCCGGGCCCGGTTGGAACGCCATGTTGTCCTGCGGCTCCACGACAATCAGGGATGTCTGCGGGCTCGAACTGCAAAAGCCGAAGAGGATGCCAAAGCCCCTTACGAGAGCAGTACCTCTGGACTGCGCGACCAAGACCTCGACGTTGGCGGGTTCGTTGAGGGTGCACTGATAGGTGACGGAGACGGTCACGAAAGCCCCCTGGGAGCTGACTTGAGCTGTCGGGGCAATCTCGATTTGTGAGATAGAGGCTGAGGCAGGACTGGGAAACATCAGGACCACTGCAAGGCCTGCGACACTCGCCAACAGCGCTGCCACTCGTCTTTTCATGATGCAACTCACCTTCCTTACGACTACCCCCGGAGTACCAAATTTCGGGCATCGGTCGGCGTCGTTCAATCACGACGCTACTCATGACGCTCCGTGATCGGCCTGTCCAAGCAGACGGTGGTGGCTGACTGATCGGCCCGGTTGTTTTTGGATGATCGGCCGATGTCTCGCCGTTATCCGACCCTCAAGCCGTGCATCACGGCGTCTTCTAGCGTCGGCGATACATCACGTCGTGACCCGCCTAGGTCGCGACCGTCCACCGACGAGCGCAGACGAGCTGCACAGAGCTTGTGAGCGAGGCGTCAAGCTCAGGACGAGCGGAGACTCGCGTCAGGCCTGATCGCCTTGCGGGTCCTCTTGGCCCTTGTCGCCTCCAGATAGTCCCAGCAGAAGGAAAAGCCGCGATCCGCTGTATAGAGGGACTAAACGGGCATAGGTTCGAGCTCGACCGGGGCCGTGATCAGCAGGTGTGCCGTTGCGGTGCGAGCCGCCGATGAGCCGATTGTGAGTACGGCCGGACATGCTGGTCCTTGGGAGACAACCGAGCAGAAGAAAGAGGAGTTCCCTGATGTCCTGGCAGAGATTCCGAGCGAGGGGTCGGGCACCCGGTGTCCGGCGATCGTATCCGGGCCGGCTCCTGGCCGCTGCCGGCCTGGCAGCCGGCGCTGCGGCGCTCCCGGCCTCGGCTGCCCACGCCGCCACACTGTCTGTGCCGTGCTCGGTCCCGGCTCTCGTCGCGGCGATCAACACGGCCAACAGGTCACCGGGCCCCGACACACTCCGCCTGGCCTCCGGGTGCACCTACCGGCTGGGCTCTGCTCCCGCCGACCCCGCAATTGTTCGCCGCCTGCCGGCCATCACCAGCGACATCACCATCAACGGCAACGGCGCGACGATCCAGCGCGACGAGTCCGCCCCCGCCTTCCGCATCCTCTTCGTGTCCAGCACCGGCAAACTGACGCTCAATGAGACCACCATCAGCGGTGGCGAGGCGACGGACTGCCCAGGCGCCCCCACCACTCCTCCCTTTCCTCCAGGAGGGCTGGTCTGCGGTGCCGGTATCTTGAACCAGGGCACCTTGACGGTGAACGACAGCCGGGTGGTCGACAACAACGCCGAGTCGGATGTGGCCGCCAGGGGCGCCGCAGGCGCCGGCCTCGCCAGCCTCGGCGTGGCGACCTTGAACAACACCGAAGTAGGCGGCAACACAGCCCGCTACATCGGCACCGGCCAAGGCGGCGTTGTATCAGGCGGGGGGATCGCCAGTGCCGGCGTGCTGACGGTCAACGGCAGTCGGGTGGTCGACAACTCCGTCACCGTCGCGCCTGGTACCAGTAGCCTCGCGGAAGCTGCGGGCATCTCCAGCTTCGGCGTGGCGACGATCGACGCTAGTTTCATCGAAGACAACCAGGCGACCGCCCCGGGCGGCACCGCGCGTGGCGCTCTGGTCAACCCCGCCGGCACGATGACGGTGACGGACACCACCATCATCAACAACACCACGAACGCCCCAGGAGGCAGCGTAACCGGTGGTGGAGGCTCGACCAACGGCACGATTTCCCTGACCCGCACTCACATCAGCGGCAACCACGCCACCGGTGGTGTGGTTCTTGGCGGCGGGTTCAACGTCGGTGGCCGAGGCATGGCCACACTGACCGACAGCACAGTATGGGGCAACACAGCCTCGGGAGGAATCGCCGGGGGCGGCGGCCTCGCCAATGCCCTGGAACCCGGCGGCACCCTCACGACTAACCAGACCGACATCAGCAACAACACCGTCACAGGCGGTACTGCCCTCGGCGGGGGACTCTTCAACGCCAACGGCTTGACGACCCTAAACGGGAGCGCCGTCACCAACAACAGAGCCGGCGACGGGGGCGGCATCTACGAAGCCTCCGGCACGGTCACGCTGAACGGCACTGTGGTCCAGGGCAATCACCCGAACAACTGCGCCCCACCAGGCAGCGTCCCCGGCTGCACCGGCTGAACAAACCCGTCGCCGAGGTCCGTGCCACACGTGGTATGGACCTCGGCCGTAACGAAGGTGTTGCCTCATTGCGCACCCAGGAGGCGGCGGGTCAGCGATCGCCCTTGCTCGATCCTGTCCCGTCATGGCCGATGAAGTTGTTCTTCGTATGGACCGTGCGACCGCCAAGTACCTGGCGGACATGCTGCACAACGTGGGCGAGCATCTGGTGGCGGGCCAGAGCATCAAGCCCGATGTCCACGGACGACAGCCAGCGGCTCGGACGAGTTTTCCGCGGTCTATGGGCTGCCCTCGGCAGAGAGCCTTGGGCACGGGCGGGGCACCCGGCAGTGCGATTTACCTCTGGATTCACACGCCGGGCCCGGGGCAACTTCCACGTTTCGGCGGCGCATGGCTGGCTGGCTGCCGTTGGCGTCAAGACGCTGATGACGTGTCCGATCGGCACTAGTTGTTCGCGGGGTATGCCGAGCACTTTGAAGCGAACTCTCTGGCTGTAGAGCTGGAACCCTGCGCACGTCTCATTCGGCACCTCGGCGAGTCGCAGCGTCAGGTACACCACGATCTCGTCGTCTGGGCGGAGGTCGATCGGCCGGAACGGGACGGCGTCGAATGGGGAGCCTTGGCCCCCCCGGCCGTCGTAGTACATTCGCACCCGTTCGAGGATGTAGTCGGGTCCGTCGTCGTGAATCACCTCTTCTAGTCCCAACGCCGTTCAGTTAGGCGGGTTGGTGGCTTGTCAAGGCGTGTCGAGGATGTGAAGCAGCGGAGCTCCGGTAGAGAGGGTTGTCACTCCAAGACACCCCGAAACCAGGAGCTCCGCTGTCCGGACAGATTGCCATAACGCGTACGACGATGGTGGCGGCGGGGCGGTTCGCGCCGGGTCATCTGGGCGAGTTGACCCAGCTGGTGCCGTTCGAGATGGTCGATGATGCCCTCGATCGCACCGGTGCGATGCAGTCGCGGGTTCGGTTGCTGCCTGCACGGGTGGTGGTCTACCTGTTGCTGGCCGGCTGCCTGTTCGCTGAGTTGGGCTACGTGCAGGTCTGGCATCGGCTGACCGCTGGTCTGCATGGCCTGGCCGTGGCCACGCCGACGGCCAGCGCGCTGCGTCAGGCCCGGCAACGGCTCGGGGCGACACCTCTGCGGGCGTTGTTCGACCTGCTCCGTGGCCCGGCCGCGACGACCGCGGCAGGGGCGGTGTCCTGGCGCGGGCTCTTGGTCTGCGCTGTGGACGGCACGCTGATGAGCGTGGCCGACAGCGCCGCGAACCTGACCGCTGTGGTTAAACAGCGCTGCAACCACGGCGCGGGCGGTTACCCCACGGTCCGGGTCCTAGCCCTGGTGGCCTGCGGGACCCGCAGCGTCATCGACGCGGTCTTCGGCCCAGCCAGCACCGGCGAACCCGGGTACGCGGCACGGTTGGCGGGCAGTCTCCGACCGGGGATGCTGCTGCTGGCCGACCGTAACTTCGCCGCCGCGGACCTGCTGACCCATCTCGCCACCACCGGCGCGGACCTGCTGGTGCGATGCAAGACCGGCCGACGACTACCGGTCAGATCCCGCTACCCGGACGGCTCCTACCTGTCCCAACTCGGTAGTCTCGCCGTCCGCGTCATCGAGGCCGAGATCAGCATCGTCACCAGCGCCGGCCGGCGCACCGGCACCTACCGTCTGGTCACCACGCTGCTCGACCCGCACCGCTACCCAGCCGGCGAGCTGATCACCCTCTACCACCAGCGCTGGGAGATCGAGACCGTCTACCTGGAACTGAAATCCACCATCCTGGGCGGGCGGGTGCTACGCGCCCGCACCCCGGCCGGGATCGACCAGGAGATCTACGCCCTGCTGGTCACCTACCAGGTGCTCCGCACCGCCATGACCGACGCCACCGACACCATCCCTGGCCTGGACCCCGACCGGGCCAGCTTCACCATTGCCCTGCACACCGCCCGTGACCAGGTCATCCAAGCCGCCAGCATCATCGCCGACACGGTCATCGACCTCGTCGGCGCGATCGGACGACGGGTCCTGGCCACGCTCATGCCCGACCGACGCGTACGCACCAAACCCCGCATCGTCAAACGCGCCATCTCCAAGTACAACGCCCGCGGCCCGGACATCGACCGCACCACCTACAAAGCCACCATCGAGATCAACATCCTCGACACCGGACCTTGACAACCGACCAACCCGTCTAACTGAACGGCGTTGCTTCTAGTCCCCGATGACTCTGTCGTGACGCCCGTGCCGTGCGTGAAAATCGGGGGTGGTCGCCCGCCGACGTCGAGCTTGCTTGGTGCGTTGAGCCCGTCTTCTGGTCTGACGCTGGGAGCGTGATCTTAGGGGCCCTGCATTGTTGCTTCGAGCACGCGAGTCCGCCTCTGTCTTTGCCCGCAACCGCTTCCGCGGGCGACCGCCTGGTTGGTCTTGTGGATGAGGGGGTGGCGCTGTGGAGGCGATCACGGAGGAGCCGGTGCAGGTGGTTGCGCGGGTCTGCGCGATCGACATCGGCAAGGCCGGTCTGGTGGCGTGTGTGCGGGTGCCGCACGTGAGCCGGCGGGACCGGCGGGTGCAGGAGGTCCGCGAGTATGCGACGGTGACGCCGGCGTTGCTGGAGTTGGCGGACTGGCTGCGGGTCGAGCGGGTCGAACTGGTGGCGATGGAGGCGACCTCGGACTATTGGAAGCCGGTGTTCTACCTGCTGGAGGCCGAGGGCTTCGCGTGCTGGCTGCTCAATGCCAAGCATGTCAAGAATGTGCCGGGCCGGCCGAAGACTGACCGGCTCGACGCGGTGTGGCTGGCCAAGGTCGTGGAGCGGGGGATGTGCCGGCCCAGCCTGGTGCACCCCAAGCCGATGCGCCAGCTGCGGTGGGCTGTGTCAAGGATCTTGGACAGTGCCTCGTGGGTTTGCTGGTCAGGCTGCGATGCGGGTCTGGGATTCGGTGAGGGCTTCGGCTGGGGTGCGGTAGTCGAGCGCTGAGTGCAGGCGCTGGCGGTTGTAGAAGATTTCGATGTATTCGGCGACGGCGAAGCTGGCGCGGGCGCGGGTGTCGAAGCGTTGCCGGTGGTACATCTCGTTTTTGAGGGTGGCGAAGAACGATTCCGCGGCGGCGTTGTCCCAGCAGACGCCGGTGCGTCCGACGCTGGTGCGTATCTTGTTGGCGGTGCAGAACCGGGCGAACTCGGCCGAGGTGTATTGGGCGGCCGCGATCGCTGTGGAACACGGCGCCGGGGCGTAGATGTCCGTGTCGTTTCGCCATGGCGAGGGCGTCGATGACGAGGCTGGCGCGCATGTGGTCGGCGGTCTGCCAGCCGACGACCATGCGGGTGGCCAGGTCGATGACGGTGGCCAGATACAGCCAGCCCTGCCCGGTGCGCAGGTAGGTGATGTCGCCGACGAGCCGGGTGCCGGGCTGGACGGCGGTGAACTCGCGGGCGATCAGGTCGGGGCTGGAGACCGGCTGCTGGCCGGGCACGGTGGTGCGCTTGTAGGCGCGTGGCTGGCAGGCCTGCAAGCCGAGTTCACGCATCAGGTCGGCGACCAGCCCGACGCTGCAGGCGATGCCCTCGCGGTTGAGCGCCGCGGTCACCCGCCGGCACCCGTAGGTGCCCCGCGAGGCGTCGAACACCCGCCGTACCTGCTCGGCCAGCTGCCGCCGGCGGGCCGTGGTCGCGGTCTCGGCCCGGTTACGCCAGGCGTAGAACGTCGAGCGGGGCACGCGCAGCATCCGGCACATCCACGCGACCGGGTAGGTGGCCTTCTCCGCGTCGATCAGCGCGCACCGCACCGCTACGGGTGCGTCCGGGCGAAGAAGGCCGCGGCTTTTTTTTAGAAACTCGTTTTCCATCCGCAGCCGGCGGATTTCTTCTTCCATCTCCTTCACGCGGGCACGCTCCGTGGGGTTGACGGGCTGGTCCGGCTCCGGGTGCTCACGGCGCCACGCGTTCACCCAGTTGCCCAGGGTGCCGTCATGGATTCCGAGTTCACGAGCGACCACGGCGATCGGTTTCCCGGTCTCGATCACCATCTGCACGGCCTCGGCCTTGAACTGCGGACTGAACCGACGACGCTGCTCGGGCATGGACTCATCCTCTCAAGTCGGAGGACATGTCCAAGATCCTTGGTACACCTCAACTGGCCGACAACGGTTGTCCGGCTCCCCCCGGCGGGGGGTCACGCCATCAAGCCGTGACTGCTTTGGTAGGAGGACGTTCTCCGTCGCTGGAGAGGAGGGCCGCGGCGGTCACTAGGACCGGTCGCTCGGCGGGACTCTTCTGGTGAGTGCTGCCGCCGCGTCTGGAGCCCAGCGGGTCAACCACTGCACGATGGCCGTCGGGTCTTGCAGCTCCAGATCACTGCCGGTCTCCCCCCTCAGCCAACGGGGGTAGATCAGACCGATCGTGGTCAACTGCGTCCTGTCAGCTCCGAGTAGTTCCAGCCACAGGTCGGGCCAACGCATCAAGGCCACGTCCTCGGTATCGGGCCGTAGCGTCAGAGCTGCTCGCAGCTGGATCAGCGCCTCGGTCTCATGCTGATCGGCAAGGACCGGCGGGCCTTGGCGCCGTTTGCGGGCTGGTTGGCCGGAGCCAGCGTCGAACACGCGTACCCGTGCCGCCCTATCCCAGGTCTCCGCCAATGCCCGAAGAAGATCGTTAGCCACGGCGCCATTCTTGCCGCCCGATGACGCGAACGGGCAGCAGAAAGGCAGCGAACGTGGTGCCGGCTGACGATGACAGACGGCACGGAGCTACGCCCGAGCAGCACACAACGGCATCCGAACGCCATAGCCGACAGCCGACAACAGCCCGTCACCGCGTTCGAGACGAAGAGGTCAAGGTCCGCCGGCGAGACGGCCGGCCGGTACGGCCTGCGTGGCCTCGCGCGGATACACGCGATCCGCCGTCAGGACGTGAGGTCAAGGAATTCTGGCGGTCACCTTCGGCGCAGCAATACCAGACCAACGGCGAGGACGGCCAACCCGACAAACGCGGCATGGAGCAGGCTGGTGAACCAGAAGCCGAGCCGGTCCAGGCCCAGCGCGAATCGGATGAGGCCGCCGACGAGCCCCGCCGTAAAAGCCGCCACGACCAGAAGGGCCTTGTCCCCGGCGGAAAGGGGTCTCTTCCACAGATTCGTCGATCTCATGCGAGCCTCGTCTGCACGTGTGCTGGGCCGGTGTTGACGGTGACCCACAGTCTCACGCTGGCGCCAGCCTTGGGAACGCGGAACGACAGCAACGCCGACAGCAACCGCGCTGGACGACGGCGTGCCAGCGGGCGCGGAGACGGACCCTGTTCCGAGCTGACGACCGTTCCCAGACTGGGACGGACCCGCTGCACAGAGCTTGTAAGCGAGCTGTCGCGGCTCGGTCCCGGCGCCGGGCTTCCAAGGCCGCTAGGCAAGTCGCGATCGACGGTGCTGCGTGTCGTGCCGGGCGATGTGGCCGCCAACCTACCGGTGGCAGGCTGGCCAGCGGGCGTCGATGGTGTGTGCCATCTCGGCGCAGGCTCGGCAGGAGTCTGCGCCCGGCCGCCAGTGGTGTCGGTAGACGATGACTAGGTCGCTCGGGATGCCGCACAGAGTGTCGTCGCTGTCCAAGGCATGTTCCACCGCTGGTGCCGTGTCGTCGTCCGCCCGGCACGATGCCCACCGTTCGTTTACCGGTAGATACCTGGTGGCGACGTAGCCGCCGAATACGGAACGAAGCAGCGCCCGGCACCAGGTGCAGTGGTGCAGTGCGTGGTTGTAGCGCCGGACAGGAGCGCTGCCGCAAACTGGGCAATCCTTGGACGCCATGCCGGGAGGGTAGCCGGGGCCGCGGGGTACGGACGCCGCCAGACGAAGCGTGCGGAGGTTGTGGGCGAGGCGCCCGGGGCCGCCGAGCAGCCAAGCGAGCAGCCAAACTGGCGACCACCAGCGGACAATGGCGGGCCAGGACACCACGTCCAGCAGGACGGCCAGGCGATGGACAGCGCCTCGGAACGGACTCGTAATGCGTTGATCGGCTCTTCGCGCTGAGCGATGGTCCGGCTGCAGGTCAGGGACCGACGTTTGCTGCCTGGGGGTCAAGCGGTCGTCCTAGCGTGCCGCCGAGGGAAGCTCCAAGATCAGGCCGTATCCAGGCCGTCAGAGGTGGACAGGGTGATCTCCGATCACACGAATTTGCCCTAGATCGACTCTGAGTTGGTGGGGCAACGGGCACGCGTCAGCGGGGCGGCGAGGCCTGCTCCAGTGGGCGTCCGTGGGCTCGGATCGTGTCCGAGACGGCGACGCCGAGCAGGACGGCGGCAGCTGCTGCGGCGACCCCGAGTGGCGGCAGGCCGACCATCACCGGCGCTATGGCCGCGAGGACGAGGATCCCGATCGGTCGTGGCCGGGACACGCGGGCGAAGGCCACGTGCTCGAATACTGAGCGCCCGGCGAGGTAGAGCGCGGGCCCGCCGAGCATGGCGGCGACCCAGGCGGGTTTGGCGTGTCCGGATGGATCTATGAGGACGAGTTCGGAACCGGCCGAGTTGGCGACGATGCCGAGCGCCATGAGCAGGTGGGAGAGCTCGGCCGGCCGACCGAGCCGGCCAGGATCGGCGGATGCCGCGATGGCCTCGCCCAAGATCTGGCCGGCTCGGTAGAAGTAGATCCGCCACAGCAACACCGTGGTGACGAACGACAGTACAAGGGCCAATGTTCGTTCAGCCACGATCGGACCGTGTAGAAAAGCCGTTCCGGCGGTCAGGATCGTCTCACCAAGCGCGACGATGATGAGCAGCCAGTAGCGTTCGGCCAGGTACTCGCCCGCGACGGCCCACGGGGACACCTGCGAGCGCCCCAGCCACGGTACCGGCCAGCCGAGCGTGCCCCCCAGGTAGTCGATCGCCAAGGCCAGCAGCCACAGCAAATTGCGCGTCAGCTCTGGTGCGAAAGCTCCGCCGAGCCACGGTACGGCTGACGCGCCGAACCAGACGAGCGCCAGCATGTTGATGCGGCGCAGATCGTGGCCAGGCATGGTGAGTACGAAGAAGAGGGTGCGGCCCACCTGGATCGCGACGTACGTGCTCGCGAAGAGCAGGCCGGTCTCGCTGAGAGCCCCGGATATCGCGACCGCCAGGAGCAGGCTCCCGAACATCGTCGCGAGGACAACGAACTGGATCGCCGGCTGCAACGGGTCGAATCTGCTGGTCATCCACGCCGTCTGGGTCCAGATCCACCAGATGGCCAGGAACAGCAGCAGAGTCTCGCCGTTTTCCGAAAGGGAAGTGGTCAACGTCTCGGCGACGCGGCCCCTGGTGTAGTCCAGCACCAACTCGTCCACGATCCGGGTGAGCGCGAAGACGTACACCAGATCGAAGAACAGTTCCAAGAAGATCGGCCGCTGTGGACTCTCACGCTTGCGCAGCAGATTGGCCACTCTGTTCGTCGTCACCGGCCCGCCCGCTTCGTCGGCTTGTCCCTGAAGCTGTCCTACCACGTCGCCGCGCCGCCCACGGATAAGACGCACCTCCCAATGGCTGAAGGGCCTGACCGCCGGCGAGGGCTGCTGAGGCGCCCAGCGTCGTGCTTTTCCAACCAGGCAACGGCCAGCTGACCGACGTGCTATGCGCGTTCCGGTGGATAGGTGGCTTGTCAAGATCCGGAACATGCGCGGAATGATCAAGCGCCGTGCTGGCGGCCTGGCGGGCGGATGCCCTGGTGGAGCGATAGTCCGCCCAGCGGGCGTTACACCTTTCCTAAGCCGTGTGCCGCAGGAGCCCAAGCAGGGACAGCCGACCCGGCGGCTGAGCTCGCCGAGGCCGACGAGTGAAGGCAACCGAGGCAGCGAGAAGGCAGCGAAACCCGCAACAACAACCGCGGCCAGGTATCACTGGACGGCCGCTGCGGTGCGCGTATCGACAGTCCCTGACACCCAGCCGCAGCCGTTGGTGCGACCTACCCGGCTCCCCCCGGCGGGGGTCGCGGATGTGGTCGCGTACGGCACTGACGTACATCGGACGCCTCCTGTTCCGACTTCGCTTGTTCGGTGACGAGATCGTGCAGCGTGGGCGACGTGTCGGCGGACTGACGCTTGCCGTGGTGTTTGTGTCTGGATGGCTGCTTTCACCCGTGTCCACGCGCGTGGTACTGGTCGAAGTCGGTGCGCTAACGCGGGAGGTGGCGGGGTGGACGCTGACGTGACATCGGTGGCGGCGGCGGTCGTGCCATATGTGTCGGCGGCGATGGGCGTGTACGGGGCTGCCGTGGTCGCCCGGGTGCAGGAGGCGGCGGCGGACGCGACGGTGGGCGTGGGCGGCCGCCTGCTGCGGCGGCTGTTGGGTCGGGCGGAGTCGGCGCCGGCGATGGAGGCCGCGGCGGCCGAGCTGGCCCAGGACCCAGGTGATCAGGACCGGGTGGCGGGGTTGCGGTTGCAGATTCGCAAGGCGTTGGAGGCTGATCCACAGCTGATGGCGGATCTTGTCGAGATCCTGTCGGAAGCGGGGGCCACGGTGACCGCGGCTGGTGAGCGGTCGGTGGCGGTGCGGGACAACCGCGGCATCGTGCAGACCGGGGACGGAAGCACCGCATGGCAGGGGCCGGGGCGGCGATGACCGCGACAGGCGAGGACGACGCGCTGGACGCCGCTGTCGAGTCGGTCGCGGGATCCGGAAGGCGCGCTGCAGTACTGCACACCAACCAGGGTGTGGTGCAGACGGGTGACAACGTCCGCGCGGTCGTGGGTGTCCCGGTGTCATTGGGGCCGCCGGATCGGGTGGCGACCCCGTCCGGTGGGTTCGTGGGGCTACCGAAACCGCCCGTGCGGGTGTTCGTCGGGCGTGACGAGGATCTGGCCAAGTTGGGGCGACTGGTTGAGGCCGGCACGGGGGTGGTGGCCCAGGCGGTGCATGGTTTGGGTGGTGTGGGCAAGAGCGAGTTGGCGTTGCAGTACGTGGCCCGGCATGGTGACCGGTATCCGGTGGTGTGGTGGGTGAGTGCCGACAGTCCTGAGGCGATCGAGTCGGGGCTGGCCGGACTGACGTTCCGGTTGCACCCGGACGCGCAGTTGACCGCAACGGAGGCTGAGGCCGCTTCATGGGCGGTGGGCTGGTTGCAGTCACATCCGAGCTGGCTGCTGGTGTTGGACAACGTAGAGCAACGTGAGCACGTGGAGCCTCTGTTGGCGCAGCTCACCCAGGGCCACGTGTTGATCACGACGCGACGGGATGTGGGGTGGGAGCAGATCACCGACGGATACCTGCGGCTGGAGGTACTCACTCCGGATGCGGCGGTGGATCTGCTGACGCGGATAAGCGGTCAGACCGATCAGCAGACAGCGGGCGTGTTGTGCGAGGAGTTGGGATATCTGCCTTTGGCGTTGCAGCAGGCCGGCGCGTATCTGCAACGGACGCGGACCCCGATGACCACGTATGTGCAGCGGCTGCGCCAGGATCCAGGACGAATGTTATGCACGGTGGCGGCTGGGGACTCGGCCGGGCGGGCAGTGGCGCGGGTGTGGTCGGTCACTATCGACGCGATCGGTCGGGAGTCACCGGCAGCTGTCGCGCTGTTACAGATCATGGCCTGTTTCGCGCCGGACGATCTGCCCCGCGACGTGCTCACCGCGACAACAGAGGATCCGGCGGGGGTTGACGAGGCGTTGGGGGTATTGGCGTCCTACAACATGATCGCCCTGACCGACGTCACGGTGGCCGTGCATCGCCTGGTCCAGGCGGTGATCATCGCTCAGATGCGTAACCAGGCGACCGGCGCCGGCGGGGAGGCTGACGGCGACGGTCAACAGACAGCCTTGTTGGACAATGCCCTGCATGCTGCGTGTGATCTCCTGTCGCATGCAGTGCCGGCGGGCAATCCGCAGGTTGAGGTGGCGGGGTGGCCGCGGTGGGCGGCCTTGAGTCCGCACATCGGGGCACTAGCCGACTTGTGCCCCGACCAGATCGGCGGGACCAAACTGGCGTGGCTGCTCGGCCGAACAGCGGTGTTCGAGGAGACGCAGGGCCACTATCAAATCGCACTGAGCCACCAAACGCGGACGTTGAAGATCATCGAAGCCGCGTTAGGCTCTGACCATCCCGAGGTGGCAAATGCGCTGGATGGCCTGGCGGGGATCCTGCGCGCCTTGGGGCGGGCTGCCGATGTCGAACTGTTGCAACGCCGGGCCCTGGCCATCACCGAAGCCGCGCTGCGCCCAGACCACCCCGACGTGGCAGGCCGACTGGACAACCTGGCGATCAGCCTGCACGACTTAGACCGGAGTGGCGAGGCCGAACCGCTGCAGCGCCGCGCTCTGGCCATCACCGAAGCCACGCTAGGCCCCAACCACCCCGACGTGGCCATCCGGCTGAACTGAGGTTCCCCCCGGGATGTGGACACCGGGTTATGCCGCGATCTGGTGCAGCGTAATCGGTGGGAGGCTCTGTTCGTAGTCGGCGGGGCTGAGGTAGCCGAGTGCGGAGTGGCGGCGTCGGTGGTTGTAGAATGCGATCCATCGGAAGACGTCGCGGCGGGCGTCGGCTTCGGTGGCCCAGTGGCGGTGGTCGACGTCGAGTTCTCGTTTGAGGGTGGCGAAGAGCGCCTCGGCCAGGGCGTTGTCGTACGACGAGCCGATTCGCCCCATGGAGCGGTGGATGCCGTGGCGGCGGCAGGCGTCGGCGAAGTCGCCGCTGCTGTATTGGGCGGATTCAATCGGTCGTCGCAACACTGGGTTGTTGGAGCGATCGTAGGTGTTCGTCGAGGGCTTCGGCTGGGGTCTTCCAGTCGAGGGTTTTCCGGGGTCGGCTGTTGAGGGCGTGGGCGACGGCGTTGATCTCGTCGGCGCTCCATCTGGACAGGTCGGTGCCTTTCGGGAAGTACTGCCGCAGCAGCCCGTTGGTGTTCTCGTTGGTGCCGCGTTGCCAGGGGCTGTGGGGGTCGGCGAAGAACACCGGGACGCCGGTTTCGACCGTGAAGCGTGCGTGCGCAGACAACTCCTTGCCGCGGTCCCACGTCAGCGATCTGCGGAGCTGCTCGGGCAGTTGGGTGATTGTCGCGGCGAGGGCTTTGCTCATCGTGATCGCCCCATAGCCGGCGAGAGCCGGCCCGTTCTTCGTCCGCGGGATCACACCCCAGCCGTCCTCACGAGGCAGGTGGATCAGCATCGTGAACCTCGTCGTCCGCTCGACCAGTGTCCCGATCGCGGAACGCTGCAAACCGATGATCAGATCCCCTTCCCAGTGCCCGGGCACGGCACGGTCCGCGACTTCAGCGGGACGTTCACTGATCAGCGTGTCGCTGGTGACGTGCGCCCACGCGCGTTGCTTCGCGCGTGCCCGGGGAACGCGAAGCGCCCGCCCGGTCCGCAAGCAGGTGACGAGTTCGCGCTTGAGGGCGCCGCGGCTCTGGACGTAGAGCGCCTGGTAGATCGCCTCGTGGCTGATGCGCATCGACTCATCCTCCGGGAACTCGGCCCTGAGCCTGCGGGAGATCTGCTCCGGGCTCCATCCGATAGTCCATGCCCGATCACCACGGTGAGGCTTGTTGCGGCCCTTCCACTGCGGGCCCTGCGGCCCAGCGACCAGTCGGCCGCCCGCTGTCCGGATCGCACCCGCAAGCCGTTGCTGGACGTACTCTCGAAGCCGCTCATTGGCCAGCAGCTTCGCGGTCTTCGGCCGGCGGGCTCGACGCTCAGCATGCCACTGCGCAGTCGAAGCCTTGTAATCCAGGCGGTACGTCCTGGTCGAGGCGTTGCGCCGCAACTCCCGCGAGATCGTCGACGGGTCCCGGCCGAGCTGGCGTGCGATCTCGCGGACGCCCATGCCTTGCGCCCGCGACAGAGCGATGTCTTCGCGCTCGCTGAACGACAGATAGCGGCCCGACACCCTCGGCGGCAACGCAGGATTCACGCCGCCAGCGTGCCGGAACCACCGGAACCCGACCGGCGAGGACACGCCCGCCGCCGCGGCCGCGTCCTCGGTCATCACACCGCGACTGATCGCAGCCCAGAACCTGACCCGGTCCTCACGCCACGCCACCGTCGGCCGTCCCGGCGAAGGAATCTGACCCCGATACTCCCGAACCCGCTTCTGCCCCAGCCCATACGCCATCGCTTCACCTCTCCGACAAGGTGTTGCGACGACCAGTTGAATCCGCCTTGGGCGCCCCTGTCGGAGTGGAAGATCACGCCGTCGACTTGGCCGCCGCGGGCGGCGACCGCGGCGTTGAGAGCGTCGATGACCAGGCTGGTGCGCATGTGGGTGTTGATTGACCAGCCGATCAGGCGGCGGGTGGCGATGTCGATGACCGTGGCCAGATACAACCAGCCGCCACCGACGCGTAGGTAGGTGATGTCGCCGCACCACCGCTGGTCGGGTGCGGTGGCGGTGAAGTCCCGGCCGATCAGGTCCGGCGCTGGTGGGGCGGCCGGGTCCGCGATGGTGGTGCGTTTGCGGCGGCGCAGGTGCCGGCCCACGACGTCACGCTGGCGCATGATCCGCTCCACCCGCTTGCGGTTGACTCGCACGCCCTGGTCGTGCAGCTCGACGGTCACCCGCGGCGACCCGTAGGTGCCGCCGGAGTCGGCGTGGATGATCCTGATCTGCTCGGCGAGGGCATCCTCGGCGGCGACGCGATCCTGCCGGGCCGGCTCACTGGCGGCCCACCGGTAGAACCCGGAGCGGGACACCGCCAGGACCCGGCACAGCCGCTTGACGCCGAAGACGGCGCGGTGGGCGGAGATGAACCGGAAGCGGCTGGTCACCGATCCATCTCCTTCGCGAAATAGGCGGCTGCCTTGCGCAGGATCTCCTTCTCCTGCCGCAACTCGGCGTTTTCACGCCGCAGCCGGGCGATCTCGGCGTCCTTGTCCGCCACCGACAACCCGTCGCCACCCGAGGCCGCCGAAGCCGTCGCGGTCTTGCGTTCGGCGGCGCGGACCCAGTTCCGCAGGGTCTCGTGACTCATCCCGAGCTCACGCGCGACCTGGTTGATCGGCCGCTGCGACGAGCGGACCAGGTCAACCGCGTCACGCCGGAACTCTTCCGTGTACTTCGATGGACGCCCCAACGGGGACACCCCTTCCTCTGGACCAACATCCAGTCTCAGGGTGTCCACATCTCAGGGGGAAGCCCAGAACAACCTGGCGATGGGGCTGCAAATCTTGCGGCGAGCTGCCGAAGCCGAACCGCTGCAGCGCCGCGTTTTGGCCATCACCGAAGCCACGCTTGGCCCCGGCCATCCACGGGTAGCCATACGACTGGACACCCTGGCGGCCATCCTGCGTGCGCGAGGGGCGGCCGTCGAGGCCGAACCGTTGCAGCGCCGGGCCCTAGCCATCACCGAAGCTGCGCTGGGCACCGACCACCCCGACGTGGCGAGGCGGTTAAACAACCTAGCGGGCATTCTGCGAGACCTCGGGCGGGCTGCGGAGGCTGAACCTCTGCAGCTACGCGCCCTAGCGTTGTCAAATCACGCTCGTAGCAGTGACGCAGATGCGTGAGTCGATCCATGAGTGAGGAACTGGATGACCTGCACCAGTAGCGAGCCCGAGAACGCCACACAGGAGGGTCGACAGACGCATTTTTGGCCGCCGGCCAGGCCCGGGCGACCGAACGCGTGCCAAATCCGTGCCAGGTCGGCAGGTGACGTCGGGGGTTCGACGGGGACTGACGGGGACAGTGCAGGCTAGCCGCACGTCAGCGCGGCGCCCGGCCAGGGAAGTCCGCGAGATCCCCCCTGGCAGTGTGGGAGTCCTTCGGCCGGGCTTGCGCCCGCGCCGCACCGCCCTGGTTCTCAACGGGAGGCAAGCTGAGGAGCAGTTGAGGAGTGAGGGCCAATTTCTGTCGGATCATCGACTTGGACATTGTGATTAATTGCATTCATGGCAGGCTGACTGTGGTACGGCATCGATGCGGTTCAAGGTAGGTCATTCCGATCAGGGCTTGCCGGTGGCAAGCCATGCAGGCATCGCGCGCGGCGTATAACACTTCCTGGCGGGCGCTTGGCGCCGAACTCCTATGCCTATCGCCGCTCAGACCCGAACCAACGTAACGCAACTACGCCGACCAAGTGAGGCAACAATGGCGAGTGAGAAGTTCAATCCCAATCGTCTGTCATTCGACGAAGGGCTGGAGCGAATCCGTAGAGCAACCGAAGAAGCCGGCATTCGGTTGGAGGGTCGGATCTTTACGTCAAGAGATGAAGGAGCCGACTCGCTTCGGAAGGCCCTAGCGGTAAGCAACGTGCCGGACGGGTTCCGCAAGTATCAACTGCCTGTCTACCTTTCCGAGCGGTCGCAGATGTTCATCTCCTTCGCCGAGCCAGACATTCACACACCAGAACATTCGCATGACGAGGGCGACGGAATCCGGTTCATTGCTGGCGGGTCCATCATCTATGAGGGCAAGGAACTTACCGCAGGCGACTGGATGTTCATTCCTCGCGGCCAGTCATACTCCTTCGACGTTGGGCCAAACGGAGCCCTTATGTGCTACTGCTATTGCTGTTGTTGCGCGTAGCAGCGAGCACCATCAGAACGGCGGATGCATGCGGTAGCGGAGCCCGCCCGAGTTGTACCGGTCGGCAGGCCCCATCTAACGCAGGGGGTCTGCTGATCTGGACACATCATTGGCCCCGGCTGGACCTCAACTGCCTCATCCAGCCCTTGTTGCACCCATCCCAGAAGACCCGCACCCTCGCCGTGACGGCTGGCGCCACCGCGGGCTGCCCGTGGCGCTGCTCGACCGTTGGCTGTAACGGTGGTGATCGATCCGGCGATCCGCACGAGGAACGGGACGGGCTATCCTGGCAAGCCTCGACCCTACCCGCTTGGCCGAGGAGGTCGCCCGCCGAGCTGACCAGGCGAATTGAGCAGAGTTGAGTCGACCCAGCCACGTCGGCGAATGTGCAACCGGGGCGAGTGGTGTCGACAGCAACGGTGACAGCAACGAGCCGAAACGAGGACGGCCGCCGGCCGCCGGGCGCGGACAGCCGCCCGAGGTCGCGGACGCGGGTGGACCCGGCCGGACGAAGCGCCTAGAACTTACAAGCGAGGGGTCCAGCCGGCGTCAGGCAGCCAGGAGGCAGCGAGACGATTAGCAGCGGCTGGCACGAGACGGCATCAGGCGGCACGGACAGCATGCTCCGCCATGCAGGACGGCAACGCATGACAACGAACGATGCCCCGTAACCGCGTTCACACCGAAGCGGTCGGTTTCCGGCACGTCATCTCCCGTTGGCGTCTAGAGACGCCGCACCGAGCGTTGGGGGTTGGCTAGTGGACGAGGCGAAGGCATGATCACGTGGTGATTTCCTGGCCTACCTGGGGCGAGTGGCTGGCGACTCTGCCGCCGGATGTCCGCGATTCTGCTGTATCGCTCGCGAAGAGGTTCAAGGAGCTTGGAGCCCAAGACCCGGAGGAGTGGGCTAGGTCGGAGATCAGCGAAAACATTCCGCAGCTTGCGCGGTTCATGGTTCTGCGTGCCCTGTGGCGGGAGGCGATATCTCCCTGGATGGATGCCAGCGCTCTGAGCGACGTGGCGGCTGCCCAGCGGTTGATTGACGCAGGCGCGGATCCCCACGATGTGCTGCTGGTCGCGCGGGCCGGAGCGTACGAGGCGGTCGTCGCCGCAGTGTGCGTCCTAGACGAGGGCGGGGACCCGAACGCGCGAGAGAGCGACCCTGGCTGGCACCTGGTCGAGACGGACGCGGAGTGCAATCCGACGGGCCGCGAGATCGGAGGGCTCCATGAGTCTCTGGGGGAGACGGACCCGTCCGGCAACGAGGATGCCGACCTGTGGGAGTGACATGCCCTGTGGCATGCCGGCGATGACGGCTCCGGGCGGGCCGTCGCTGAGCCGTCTGAGCCGTGAACCGGCCGTCAAAGGCCAACCGACATTGACCGATGACGACCAGCGTCACCCGGAGAAACAGCAGGCCAGCCGCCAGGTGAAGGCGGCTGACCCGGTGGGCGACGGACGAATCGGCCTGTACGCCGGATACTGCTGGGGTGAACGAGGATCTTCCGAGGGTCGCCCTTGATCTCTGGCGGGCCGATGCGCTCGTGTTGTTCGACTGGCTCCAGGACGTCGACCTGAACGCGGTGCCGATCAGCCATCCGGCTCAGAAGCAGGCGTTGATGGACCTCCTGACCCGTCTCGAGGAGACGGACGCGGCGGGGGCCTCGCACGACGAGATCGAGGCGGCGAAGGCAGAGGTCAGTCGAGATATGGGCTGGTGACGGTCTGAGGAGACTATGCGGAGCTGTCGACAGCAACGTTGACAGCAACTGACCCGGACTGGGGCGACCGTTGGCGGCCGGCCCCGGACGGTCGGCCGAGGTCGCGGACGAGGGCGGACCCCGCCAGACGAAGCGCCTAGAACTTACAAACGAGGGGTCGAGGCCCCACCGGCGGGCGGCTGGCCAGGGGAACTACTCGGCGACGAAGACGCCCACGCCCGGCAGCGTCTCGGTCATCCCTTTGATCCGCAGCACCTGCATGGCGCGGTCGATCACCGGCTCCGTGACCCCGTAGTGCTCGATCAACTCTCGCCGGCTGGGCAGCTTAGAGCCGGGTGGGAACTCCCCGGACGAGATGCGTCCAGCAAGGTCGTCGGCGATCTGCTCATAGCGGTAACGCGGTGGCACGGTGTTTCCCCTCGGTTGGCAACACGAGTAGACCACCTACGTCACCCCTTGACTACCCAACGGTACCTGTGGGAGGTTGCCGAGGAGGTCGATTCCCCCGGTTGGCGCTGTGGGCCGTCCTCGCCGGCGTGGATGTCCGGCGCACCTCTGCGATCGGGCATCCACGCCTCCGATAGCTGCGGCAGGAGGAGCTGGCAGTGCTCCCTTCACCTTGGCTGGCACGACATTTCATGGCTCAGCGCCGAGTGATGAGCCGATGAGGCGGGTCTCGTACGACGAGTACGTCCTGGCGGTCGCGCTGACCTTCGCGCGTCGGCATCGGCCGGTCTGGTGTTGGCGGCGGTGGCGGCGGGTCTGCCGGTGCGGCGCCGACCTGCCGTGCCGTGCCCGCCACCGCATCCCGATCAACCGCGGCCACTGGCCGGGAGAGGAGGCCCAGTGAACGACAACCAGGAGCAGCGGATCCTCGCCGTGCACGTCCGAGGGCTTGACGGGACCTGCGTCGGCTGCCGTGTCTGGTGGTCGCGGCTGACGCCGTACCCGTGCTGGCAGGTGGATTGGGCGACCAGCCAGCAGGCCCAAGCGATCACCGCCCGGTTTCTTGGGGGTGTGCGGTGACCGCCCACGGCCCGGTCATGCCGATCTGGAACTGCGGGGGCTGCGACCTGCCCTGGCCCTGCCCCACGCGGAAGCGGGAGCTACGGGCCGAGTATGCAGATGCTCCGGTGTCGCTGGCCCTCTACCTCGGCTCCTACCTCGTCCAGGCCACCGAGGACATGCCCTGTACACCGGCCGGAGTGCTGCACCGCCGCTTTCTCGGATGGACCAGGGAGGCCGACCGGTCCACGCCAGCAGTACAGCACCGAAGTACAGCAACCATGCCAGCCACATGGCACCGAGACGAGCCGGAGCAACCCGTCTGACCTCGGAAGACATCCCCACCACACCCCCTCGCCGAGAGTTCACACCGAAGCGATCCGCATCTTGCTGGCGACAGCAACGGTGAAAGACATCCCGCTCGTGACGAGGGGCCGCACGGCCGGCGAGAGCGGGCTACCATCAGGCGCATGACCTGGCGATGTTGATGCATAGCTAGAGGCCGTGGCCGCGGGCCGCCGTGGACGCCGTACGTCCGGTGTCCGCTCCGTCCCGTGGGAAGGCCTCATGCTCATCGCTCCTGCGCGCGTACCTGCGACCCGCCGGCTGGCGGCCACGCTCTACGGCTACGCGTTCCTCATCGACTTCGTCCTGCTCTACCCGTTCTACGTGCTGCTGTTCGCGGACACCGGCCTGTCCGTCGGGCAGATCTCCTCGCTCTTCGTGCTCTGGTCGGCCACCGGCATCGTGCTGGAGGTGCCCTCCGGCGCCTGGGCCGACGCCGTCTCCCGGCGGCTGCTGCTCGTCCTCGCGCCGCTGCTGGCCGCCGCGGGCTTCGCCCTCTGGGTGCTCGTCCCGTCCTACCCGGCGTTCGCCGCCGGCTTCCTGCTCTGGGGCGCCGGCGGGGCGCTGCGCTCCGGCGCCCTGGAGGCGCTGGTCTTCACCGAACTCGACCGGCTCGGCGCCGCCGACCGGTACGCCCGCCTCATCGGTCGGACCCGCACGGCGGAGGTGCTCGGCGCCGCGGGCTCCGGGGCCGTGGCCGGGCCGGTCTTCGCCGCCGGCGGTTACCCGGCGGTGGGCGTGGCCAGCATTCTCACCTGTCTGCTCGCGGCCGCCGTCGCGACCCGGTTCCCGGAGCACCGATCGCACCGGTCGTCCATGCCGGATGCGGGCGTACCCGGACCGACCGTGCCCGGCGACCAGTCGGCGGACGGTGACGACGCGCCCGGGTGGCTGGCCAGCCTGCGCGGCGGGCTGGCCGAGGCCCGGGCCGACCGCAGGGTACGCGGGGCCCTGCTGCTCGTCGCGGTGGTGACCGCGATCTGGGGCGGGCTCGATGAGTACACCGGGTTGCTCGCCCGGGACACCGGCGTCGCCGAGGCGACCGTGCCGCTGCTGCTCCTGCTCATGTGGGCCGGGATGACCGCCGGCGGGCTGCTCGCCCCGATGGGGGAGCGGCTGACCAACCGCGGGTACGCGGGTCTGCTGGTGCTCGCCGCGTCGACCCTGGCGGCGGGGGCGCTGATCCGCCGTCCGGAGGGCTTCCTGCTGCTCGCCGTCGCCTTCGCCGCGTTCCAGGTCGCCACGGTGCTCGCCGACGTACGCCTGCAGGCGGGGATCACCGGAACAGCGCGGGCGACGGTCACCTCGGTGGCCGGAATGGCGACCGACCTGACCATCGTCGCCTTCTACGGCGGGTACGGCCTCGTCGCCGGTGCGGCCGGCAACGCGGTCGCCTTCGCGGTGGCCGCCCTGCCCTACCTGGCGGTGGCGCTCTGGCAGGCCGCGGGTCGTGCGGCGCCTCGCTGAGGGGCGGCACCGGCCCCGGCGAGACCTGCCGGGCGGGGGGGTGCCCGTGCCCGAGCGGGCGGCCCGGATGGAGATCGGGCGCCGGACGGTGGAAAACGGGCGGTCTAAAAGAGAGGTATGCGGTTTCTGCCCCGTTCTTCGCTGCCCGTTCGGCGTGATGTCGCGGGCGGCAAACACAGCGTATTACCCCAGATGTGACCGTCGTCATGCCCGATTGCCGGTGTTAGAAACAGAATCACGAGCGGGCGGGAGGTGTGAGGTGGACGCAGCGGAGCGCAGACACCACATCCTCACGCTGGCTCGGCGTCAGGGCGACGTCGACGTGCAGAAGCTGGCCGCCGACCTGGGCGTCGCTCCGGAGACCATCCGGCGGGACCTGAGCCTGCTGGAACAGCAGGGCCTGGTGCGGCGCACGCACGGTGGCGCGTATCCGGTGGAGCGGGCCCGCTTCGAGACGACCCTGGAGAGCCGTAGCACCAGACTGGTCGTGGAGAAGCGCCGGATCGCCGCCGCCGCGGTCGAGCACCTCGGTGACGCGGAGTCGGTCTTCATCGACGAGGGCTACACTCCGCAGCTCATCGCCGAGGCGCTGCCCACGCACCGGCCGCTGACGGTGGTGACCGCCTCGCTGCACACCGCCGCCATGCTCGCCTCCTCGCCCACCATGACGGTCCTGCTCCTCGGTGGCCGGGTCCGCGGTCGTACCCTCGCCACCGTCGACCACTGGGCCACCAGCATGCTCGCCGGCTTCGTCATCGACCTGGCGTTCGTCGGCGCGAACGGGATCTCCCGGGAGCACGGCCTCACCACTCCGGACCCGGCTGTGGCCGCCGTCAAGGCCCAGGTGATGGCGGTGGCCCGGCGGGTGGTGTTCGCCGGGGTGCACACCAAGTTCGGCGGCAGCAGCTTCTGCCGCTTCGCGGACGTCGGCGACGTCGAAACCATCGTCACGGACACCGCGCTGCCGGCGTCCGAGGCCCACCGTTACTCGCTGCTCGGCCCCGTGGTGCTGCGCGTCTGAGCGCCCGGCCGACCCGTCTCCACCACCACCACACCACCACTCATGGAGGTTCGCTGTGTCCAGAACACGGTCTCCTCGCCGATTGCGCGGGGCGCTCGCGGTCGCCGTCGCGGTCGGTCTGACGACGACTGCCTGCTCCGGAGCCGGTGGCGGCTCCTCCACCGGCGGCGCCGGGGGCGGCAAGACCCTCACGGTGCTGATGGTCGGCAACCCCCAGATGGAGGACCTGGCGAAGGTCACCGCCGACAACTTCACCAAGCAGACCGGCATCACCGTGCGGTTCACGATCCTGCCGGAGAACGAACTGCGCGACAAGGTCACCCAGGACGTGGCCACCCAGGGCGGCCAGTACGACGTGGCGACAATCGGCGCGTACGAGGCGCCGATCTGGGCCAAGAACGGCTGGCTGCACGAACTCAGCTCGTACGCCGACTCCGACAGCGGCTACGACAAGGCTGATCTGCTCAAGCCGATGGTCGCCTCGCTGTCCGGCGAGGACGGCAAGCTCTACGCGGCCCCGTTCTACGGCGAGTCGTCCTTCCTCATGTACAACAAGGAACTCTTCGCGGCCAAGGGCCTGACCATGCCGGAACGGCCGACGTGGCAGCAGGTGGCGCAGTTCGCCGCGAAGCTGGACGACAAGAAGGCGGGCGTCGCCGGCATCTGCCTGCGCGGGCTGCCCGGCTGGGGCGAGCTGTTCGCTCCGCTGACCACGGTGGTCAACACGTTCGGCGGCACCTGGTTCGAGAAGGACTGGACACCGAAGGTGAACGCACCGGAGTTCACCGAGGCGACCAAGTTCTACGTCGACCTGATCCGCGGCCACGGCGAGGCGGGCGCGCCACAGGCGGGGTTCACCGAGTGCCTGAACACCTTCGGCCAGGGCAAGGCGGCGATGTGGTACGACGCCACCTCCGCGGCCGGCACTCTGGAGGACAAGAACGCCAGCAAGGTCGCCGGCAAGGTCGGCTACGCGTACGCGCCGGTGAACAAGACCAAGTCGTCGGGCTGGCTGTGGGCCTGGGCGCTGGCGATGCCGAAGACCACCAAGAACGCCGACGCCGCCTGGAAGTTCATCTCCTGGGCCACCGGCAAGGAGTACGAGAAGCTGGTCGGCTCCTCGCTCGGCTGGTCCCGCGTGCCGGCCGGCAAGCGCCAGTCCACGTACGAGATCCCGGAGTACCGGCAGTCCGCCACCGCCTTCGCCGACCTCACCCTGAAGTCGATCCAGGAGGCCGACCCGGTCAATCCCGGAGTGCAGCCGCGTCCCGCGCTCGGCGTGCAGTTCGTCGGCATCCCGGAGTTCGCCGACCTCGGCACCAAGGTGTCGCAGGAGGTCTCCGCCGCGATCGCCGGCAGCACCACCGTCGACAAGGCGCTCGCCGACGGCCAGCGACTGGCCGAGGACGTCGCCAAGGAATACCGGTAGCCGCCGCCGGGGCCGGCCGCCGACCGGCCGGCCCCGGCCACCCGCCATGAGGTGGACCGATGACCCAGACCATGACCGCGGGCGCGGCGCCGCGTCGCAGCGTCCGGCCCGTGCCACTCGCCGCGAGGCAGCGCTGGACCCGTCGCGCCCCGCTGCTGCCCGCCCTGATCTTCGCGATCGTCGTGACCCAGATCCCGTTCCTGGTCACGCTCTATCTCTCCACCCTGGACTGGAACGCGTTGCGGCCCGGCCGCCGCGCATTCGTCGGCCTGGCCAACTACGGCCAGGTGCTCACCGACGCCCGGCTGCGCGCGGCCCTGTTGAACACCGTGGTGCTCACCGCCGCCTCCGTCGTCGTCTCGGTGCTGCTCGGCCTCGGTCTGGCGATCCTGCTCGACCGCCGGTTCCCCGGTCGCGGCATCGTACGCACCCTGCTCATCACCCCGTTCCTGGTGATGCCCATGGCGGCGGCGCTGCTGTGGAAACACGCCATCTACAACCCATCGTACGGCCTGATCAACGGCATCTTCGGCGGCAGCACCGACTGGGTCTCGCAGTATCCGATGCTCTCCGTCGTCGCCACCCTCGTCTGGCAGTGGACCCCGTTCATGATGTTGATCATCCTGGCCGGACTGCAGGGCCAGTCCCTCGAGACGCTCGAGGCGGCCCGGGTCGACGGGGCCGGGCCGTGGCAGACCTTCACCCGGGTCACGCTGCCGTACCTGCGCCCCTACCTGGAGCTGGGCGCCCTGCTCGGCTCCATCTACCTGGTGCAGACCTTCGACGCGGTCTTCACCATCACCCAGGGCGGTCCCGGCACCGCCACCACCAACCTGCCCTACGAGATCTACCTGACCACCTTCCGCAAGTTCGAGTACGGCGAGGCAGCCGCGGCGGGAGTGGTGGTGGTGATCGGCACGATCATCGTCGCCACGTTCGCGCTGCGGGTGATCTCCAGCCTGTTCCGGATGGAGGACGCGCGATGACGACGCTGACGCGACCGGCGTCCCGGCGACGGCCGGCCAGCCCGGCCCGCCGGACGACCGGGGCGAGCGGGGCGGCCTGGGCGGTCGTCGCGTGGCTCGCCGGGCTGCTGTTCTTCCTGCCGGTGCTCTGGATGGTGCTCACCGGGTTCAAGCGGGAGGTCGACGCGGCCAGCAACCCGCCGTCCTGGGTCTTCACGCCGGTGCTCGACGGCTACCGGCAGGTCTTCGACCGGGACATCACGCCGTACCTGCTCAACTCGGTGATGGCCAGCCTGTTCTCCACCCTGCTGGTGTTGTTGCTGGCCACCCCGGCGGCGTACGCGCTGTCGATCCGGCCGGTCGCCAAGTGGCGCGACGTGCTGTTCTTCTTCATCAGCACCAAGATGCTGCCCGCGGTCGCCGCGCTGCTGCCGATCTACCTGCTGGTCAAGGAGCTCGGCATGCTCGACAACGTCTGGACCATGATCATCCTCTACACGTCGATGAACCTGCCGCTCGCGGTCTGGATGATGCGCTCGTTCCTGTTGGAGGTGCCGGCGGCGCTGATCGAGGCGGCGGCGATGGACGGCGCCAGCCTGACCATGACGATCCGGCGGATCCTGCTGCCGATCGTCGCCCCCGGCCTGGCCGCCACCGCGCTGATCTGCTTCATCTTCAGCTGGAACGAGTTCTTCTTCGCGGTCAACCTGACCGCGACCCGGGCCGGCACCTCACCGATCTTCCTGGTCGGCTTCATCACCTCCGAAGGGCTGTTCCTCGCCCGGCTCTGCGCGGCGGCGACCATCGTGTCGCTGCCGGTCGTGCTGGCCGGTTGGATCGCCCAGAAGCAACTCGTCCGAGGACTCTCCATGGGGGCGGTCAAATGAAGGCAGCGGTCATCGTCACGCCGGGACAGGTCTCGCTGGAGTCCGTGCCGGATCCCTCGCCCGGGCCACGCGACGTGGTGGTCGAGGTCGCCGGCTGCGGGATCTGCGGCACCGATCTGCACATCATGGACGGCGAGTTCGCGCCGGCGTACCCGATCGTGCCCGGCCACGAATTCGCCGGCACGGTGGTCGCGGCCGGCCGGGACGTCACCGAGGTGCGGGTGGGCGACGCGGTCGCCGTCGACCCGTCGCTGCACTGCGGGGAGTGCTACCAGTGCCGGCGCGGCCGGGGCAACCTCTGCGAACGCTGGGCGGCCATCGGCGTCACCGTCTCCGGCGGCGCCGCCGAGTTCGCGGTGGCGCCGGTGAAGAACTGCTTCCCGCTGCCCGACGGCGTCGCGCCGGCCGACGCCGCGCTGATCGAGCCGCTGTCCTGCGCCGTACGCGGCTTCGACGTGCTGCCCCGCCGGCTCGGCGACCACTACCTCATCTACGGCGCCGGCACCATGGGGCTGATGATGCTGGAGCTGGCGAAGCGCTGCGGCGCGGCGAGCGTCAGCGTGGTGGACCCGAACCCGGACCGGCTCGCCACCGCGGTCCGGCTGGGCTGCACGGCCAGCGGCGCGAAGGCCGATGAGCTGACCCGGCCCCGCGGGTGGGACGTGGTCATCGACTGCACGGGCGTGCAGGCCGCGATCGACGACGGGCTGCGCCGGGTCGCCCCGGCCGGGACGTTCCTGCAGTTCGGCGTCTCCGAGTACCGGACGCGGGCGACCGTGGAGCCGTACCGGATCTACAACCAGGAGATCAGCATCACCGGCTCAATGGCGGTGCTGCACAGCTTCGAGCGGGCCGGTGAACTGTTCGCCGCCGGCGTGCTGGACCCCGAGGTCTTCATCAGCCACCGCTTCCCGCTCGACCGGTACGCCGACGCGATGGCCCAGTTCCGGGCCGGCGTCGGTCGCAAGATCCAGATCTCGGCCTGATCCGGGGTCCGGGGCTCCGCGCCGGGGGAGCCCAGGCCCCGGTCGGCAAGCTACAGCGTCCGGTCAGCCGGTGATGCGCGTCGGCCGGCCGGGTGGGCCGCCCGGCTTCGCCCGGTAGGCGGGCACGCCGATCGAGACCGCGAGCATGCAGGCGGCGGGGGTGGCGAACGCTTCGCGGATCTCCTCGTCGTAGAAGGTGAGGCCGGTGCCGCCGCACCCGAGGGCGAACGCGGCCAGTTGCAGGCGCCCGGCGGCCACACCCGCCTCGAGCTGGGCGACCCGATACCCCCGGTCGCCATACCCGGTGAGCACCCGGTTCGGGTCGGCGCAGGCGAAGTCGGTGTACGCCGAGTCGCCGCCGAGCGGCTGGTCCAGGCAGAGGTGCTCGCTCAGGCGTCGTACCTCCGCCTCCGGCGCCGCCCGGTCCAGCCGCAGCCCCCGATCGGCCCGGTGGTACAGGCCCGGGTCCATGCCCCGGACGGCATGGACCCCGACCTCGTGGGTGAGCAGCGAGGTCCCCGCCGGGACGGCGTCGACGGGGACGTGCCGGGTGGCGACCGCCAGCGCCCACTTAAGCAGCTCGGCGGGCGCGGCCTGCCGGCGCATCCGGCGGGTCGAGCCGCGCCGCAGGATCAGCGCCTCGATCGGCTCGCTGCCGGCCGTGGCCGGCGGATCCGCGCTCTCCGAGGAACGGGACAGCCCGGCGACCGTACGCGCCCGCCAGGCGACCACCTCCTCGGCCGTGGTCAGCTCGCCGGCCTGTTGCACGCGGGTGGTCAGCGGGAACGCGACTGGCGGCGGGGAGAGGTCCGTTGCCGCGAACGACGGCCGGGTCGGGCCGGCGGGGCCCGCCGGGGTGGGAGCCGTCGGACGACCGAGGGTGATCGCCGCGACCGGGAACTCCGCCACGCCGTCGATGCCGAGCAGGCGGCACACCGCGACGTCGACGAATCCGAGCCGTACCTCCACGGGCAGCCGATGACCCTCGGCGACCGCCAGCAGGTTGGCCAGCAACGTCCCGGAGTCCCAGTACACGTGCCGCCATCCGCGTTCGCCGTACTTCCACGCCGTCCGCCACGGCATACCGGTGATGACGAGGCTGAGCGGGCTGGCCGCGGCCGCACCGTCGGCGACGGCCTCGGCCAGTGCCGCCCGGGAATCGCCCTCCGCCAGCGCCTCCAGGCCGAACACGTCCGGCGCGAAGTGGTAGAGCCCCGAATCCAGCCCCGCTACGTCGCCGGCCACCACGTACACCTCGAGCGGGTGGAGGTTGCCGGCGGACGGGGCCGCGCGGAACCAGAGCGGGTCGCCGGTGCCGGCGGTCGTCCGGATCACCCCGGCGGAGAAGTAGAGCAGCCGGGCGAGGAGGTCGAGATCCACGGCGGCCTCGGTGGGCGGTACCCGTCCGGACAGCGCCGCGGCTGCCGGCGCCCCCGTCGGGGGCAGGTCCCTGGGGAGGGCGCGGAGCCGTGCCTGGGGGTACCGCTTGAAGGGTAGGGGCCGGTTGGCCGGATCCATCGGGACGAACCCCTCGACCGGCCGGGGCCGGCGCCGGGGGCCCTGGTTGGTTTCTTGGTGGTAGACCCGGGAGACCTCGCCGATCTGCATCCGGCCCGCGTACCCACGGGCGCCGGGCGTACGCCATACGACGAACCGGCCTCCGCGAGGCCGGCGGCGTGAGCGCCGGGCAGGAGGTGAGGCGCAGGACTGCGCCGGGCATCACTCTACGCCGGTACCTGCTCCGAACAGGAGAGGTCAGCTCACGAACCGGTTGAGCCGTGATCCGGCTCTGCGGTCTGCTCCCACATCGACTTCATCTCGTTGAAGGCCTGCTCCATGATCCGCACCATGGCCTCGCGGGCCCGGTCGCCGTCGCGCCGCTGGATCGCCTGCGCGACGTCCGCGTGCAGTTGCAGGGCCTGCTCGTCCGGGTAGTGCGGCATCAGGTGGTAGTGGTGCCGGCCGGTGAGCACCTCGGCGACGATCTGCTGCAGCTTGACGAACATCTCGTTGCCGGAGGCGGCCAGGACTCGCCGGTGGAACTCGATGTCGAGGCTGAGGAAGCGCTCCTCGTCCCCGGCCTTCCCGGCGGCCCACATCTTGGCGGCGAGCCCGACCAGGTCGCTCGCCTCGTCGTGGTCGACCCGACTGGCGGCCAGCCAGGCGGCGTGCGGTTCGACCGCGGTCCGCAGCTCGGTGATCGAGCGCATCTGCGCCATCCGACCGGCCGAGGCGAGTCGCCAGCGGATCACCTGCGGATCGAAGACGTTCCACGCCTCGGCCGGTCGGATAAGCACCCCGACCCGGCGGCGGGTCTCGATGAGACCCATGGCCGCGAGCACCCGCAGGACCTCGCGGATCACCGAGCGGGAGACCGCGTACCGGTCGACCAGGTCGTCGATGTTGAGAACCGAACCCGCGACCATCTCGCCGCCGCAGATGGCGGTGCCGAGGTGGTCGAGGACGCGTGCGTGCAGCCCGGCCTCGGCAGGGGCGTGCTGGGCGGGCGCGGCCCCTGGAGAGGACTGATCCACGCGTTGGAGCATATCAGTTGAAGATCAGCTCTTGAATAAGTCAGCTTTTTAGCCCTAACATCCGGGCGTTAAGCAGACGTTACACCGGTGTGGCGCTCTTCCCCCGAGGTGGCGGCCACGACAGAAGGAGAGATGGACGTGCGGCGTCGATCGATAATCGGCACTTCTCTGGCTGTGGTTGTCGCCATGGGCCTGTCCGCCTGCGGCGGCGGTGGCGACGACAGCAGCGCTTCGAAGACGGTCCGGGTGACCCTGGCAAATCACGTGTGGACGGAGAACATCAAGAAGGCCCTGCCCGAGTTCGAGAAGCAGACCGGGCTCAAGGTCGAGCTCACTCAGCTCGGCGAGGACCAGCTCTCCGACCAGTACAACGTCAAGCTGAACGCCGGCTCCAGCGACCTCGACGTGATGATGTACCGCCCCTTGCAGGAGGGGAAGCTGTTCGCCAAGAACAAGTACCTCGAGGACCTGTCGGACCAGGTGAAGTCCAACAAGGACTGGGACTTCGCTGACTTCCAGTCCGGCCCGGTGGAGGCGACCTCGTACGAGGGCAAGCCGGTCGGCGTCCCGATCATCACCGAGCAGGAGGTCCTCTACTACCGCAAGGACCTGCTCGCCAAGGCCGGACTGAGCGCCCCGCCGAAGACCCTCGACGAGCTCAAGGCCGCGGCCGCCAAGATCAAGGCCGCCCAGCCGGGCGTCGCGGGCTTCGTCGCCCGTACCGGCAAGTCGCCGGCGGTCACCCAGTTCTCCAGCTTCCTCTACAGCTTCGGCGGCGACTTCGTCGACGGCAGCGGCAAGGCCACCGTCAACAGCGACGCCGCCAAGCAGGCGTACGCCTTCTACGGCGGGCTGATCAAGGACAACGGTCCGGCGAACGTCAGCACCGACATGAGCTGGCCCGAGGCGATGGCCATCTTCACCCAGGGCAAGGCCGCCTTCTACACCGAGGCCAACTCGCTCTACAAGAACGCCACCGACCCGGCCAAGTCCAAGGTGTCCGACACCGTCGGCTTCGCGCCGTTCCCGGCCGGCCCGGCCGGTTCGAAGCCGTACAACATCCCCTCGTGGGCGCTGGGCATCAACTCCAGCTCGGAGAACAAGAGCAACGCCTGGAAGTTCATCGAGTGGGCCACCGGCAAGGAGCAGACGCTCGCCCAGCAGAAGGCCGGCGTGCCGAGCGCCCGTACCTCGGTCTGGGCCAACCCGGAGGGCACCGCGACCTACCCGAAGGACCTGGTCGAGGCCATCGCCGCCAGCACCAAGGACGGCGTGGGCCACGACCGGCCGCTGGTCGTGAAGGTCCCCGAGGCCCGCGAGATCGTCGGCCAGCCGATCGTCGACGCGATCACCGGCAAGGACGCGGCGGCCGCGGCCGACACGGCCAACGCCGCGTTCCAGAAGTTCCTGGACGACGAGGCCAAGTAAGCCGAGCGCGGGGTGGTGGAGCCGGACGGCTCCACCACCCCGTCACCCCGTCCGGCCCGCCCACCCCGGAGATCTCATGGCAACCGTCACCTCCACCGAGGCGTCCCGCAGCGCCCCGGCCACCCCCGACACGCCCGCCTGGGCGCGCTGGGCCAACGACCACCGCAAGTGGCTCTTCGCGGCGCCGGCGATGGCCTTCGTCGCGGTGTTGATCGTCTTCCCGCTGGCCTGGACCGGCTACCTCAGCCTGACCGACGCCGAGGGGTCGGTCCGGGCCGAGTCCGAGTTCGTCGGCTTCCAGAACTACCTCGACGTCCTCTCCGACACCGACCGGTTCTGGCCGGCGGTGGGGCGGACCGCCGCGTTCACCGTCGTCGCGCTGCTCTTCGAGGTGGTCCTCGGGATGGCCGTCGCGCTGCTGCTGTGGCGGCCGTTCCGGGGGCAGAAGTGGGTCCGGGTCGCCATCCTGATGCCCCTGGTCGCCACCCCGGTCGCCGTCGGCATGATGTGGCGGCTCATCTTCGACCCGAACATCGGCATGGCCAACCAGATGCTCGGCTGGGTCGGCATCGGGCCCCAGCCGTGGCTCGCCGGCCAGCACACCGCGCTGCCCACCACGATCTTCATCGACATCTGGCAGTGGACGCCGATGGTGGTGCTGATCCTGCTCGCCGGGCTGACCTCACTCTCCGACGAGCCGCAGGAGGCCGCGCGGATCGACGGGGCCAGCACGTGGCAACGCTTCCGGCACGTCACCCTGCCGCTGCTGATGCCCACGGTGATCGTGGCGATCCTGCTGCGCGGGATCGACGCGCTGAAGACCTTCGACATCCTCTACGCCACCAAGGGCCGCGGCGGTGGATCGTTCCACGAGGTGGAGACCCTCAACGTGTACGCCTACGGCCTCAGCTTCGACTACAACGAGTACGGCGTCTCCTCGACCGTCCTCATCATCTTCTTCCTGATCATCATCGGGTCGATGTGGGCCCTGACCGCCCGGCGCAAGGAGGCCCAGCGATGAAGCCCCGTCCCGCGTACCGGGTGTTCCGGGTGGTGGCGCTCGCCGTCGTGGTGCTGTCGCTGCTCGCGCCGCTGTTCTGGATGATCGCCGCGTCGTTCAAGACCAACGTGGACATCTACGACACGGGCAGGGCGCTGGTCTTCTCGCCCACCATGGACAACTACGCCAAGGTGCTCAAGCAGGCGAACTACGTCCAGTTCATCGGCAACAGCCTCTGGGTGGCCTTCGCCGCCACCGTGGCATCGCTGATCCTCGGCGTGCCGGCCGCGTACTCGATGAGCCGGTTCAACATGAAGAAGTCCGCACTGGTGGTGCTGATGGCCCGGGTCATCCCCGGCGTCTCGCTGCTGGTGCCCTGGTACTACGTCTTCTCCAACCTGAAGATGGTCGGCGGCTTCAGTGTGCTGATCCTCAGCCACATGTTCGTGTCGCTGCCGCTGGTGGTCTACATCATGATGGGCTACTTCGACGGCCTGCCGGAGGAGCTCGAGGAGGCGGCGCTGGTCGACGGGCTGACCCACATCGGCGCGTTCCGCCGGATCACCCTTCCGCTGTCCGTGCCGGGCATCGCCACCGCCGGGATCCTGTCCTTCATCTTCTCCTGGAACAACTTCATGTTCGCCCTGGTGCTCTCCGGCGCCGACACCAAGACCCTGCCCGTGGCGATCTTCGACTTCGTCGGCTACGCCAGCATCGACTGGGGCGGGCTGATGGCCGCGGCCACCGTGGTCACCCTGCCGATCATGCTGATCGCCCTGTTCGTGCAGAAGTACGTGGTCTCCGGGCTCACCGCCGGCGCGACGAAGGGCTGAGGACATCATGACGACTATCGCGCGCATCGAAACCTTCCTCGTCGCGCCCCGGTGGCTCTTCGTCCGCGTCGAGACCGCCTCCGGGGTCGTCGGCTGGGGCGAGGCCACCTGCGAGGGGCGTTCGGAGACCGTCCGCACCGCCGTCGAGCAGCTCGGCGAGCTGCTGATCGGGCGGGACGCGCTGCGGATCGAGGATCACTGGCAGGTCATGACGAAGGGCTCGTTCTACCGCGGCGGCCCCATCCTGGCCAGCGCGGTGTCCGGGCTCGACCAGGCGCTGTGGGACATCGCCGGGAAGCACTTCGGCGCCCCGGTGCACCAACTGCTCGGCGGCCCGGTGCGGGACCGGATCCGGGTCTACGGCTGGGTCGGCGGCGACGAGCCCAGCGAGGTCCGCGACCACATCGCCGCCCAGGTCGCGGCGGGGTTGACCGCGGTCAAGATGAACGCCTCGGGGCGGATGAAGCCGATCGCCTCGGTGGCCGACCTGGACGGCGTCGTCGCCCGGGTGGCCGCCGCCCGCGAGGTGCTCGGCGACAATCGCGACGTCGCCGTCGACTTCCACGGCCGGTTCACCCTGGCCAACGCCCGGCGGGTCGCGCCGCTGCTGGAGCCGTACCGGCCGCTGTTCCTGGAGGAGCCGGTCGTCCCGGAGAACTCCCACCTGATCGGCGACTTCGTCCGGTCGACCACCACCCCGGTGTCGACGGGGGAGCGGCTCTACAGCCGGCAGGAGTTCCTGCCCGTCTTCCAGGCCGGCATCGCGGTCGCCCAGCCGGACGTCTCGCACGCCGGCGGCATCACCGAGGTACGCAAGATCGCCGCGCTCGCCGAGGTCTACGACGTGCAACTCGCCCCGCACTGCCCGCTCGGCCCGATCGCCCTCGCGGCCTGCCTGCAGGTCGGGTTCGCCACGCCGAACTACCTGATCCAGGAACAGAGCATCGGCATCCACTACAACCTCGGCGCCGAGGTGCTCGACTACTGCCTCGACAAGACCCCGCTGACCTTCGTGGACGGACACGTCGAGCGGCTCACCGCGCCCGGCCTGGGCATCGAGGTCGACGAGCAGGCGATCCGCGCCGCCGACAAACACGGCCACGCCTGGCGCAGCCCGATGTGGCGACACCTCGACGGCTCCTACGCGGAATGGTGACGATGACCCTCGACCTCACCGGCGAACTCGCCGCCACCCGCCTGCTGGCGGTCATCCGGGGCACCGACACCGCCGCTGCCATCGCCACCGGCACCGCCCTGCTGGCCGAGGGCGTACGCGTGGTGGAGGTGGCCCTGACCACGCCCGGCGCGCTCGACGCCATCGCCGCGATCCGGGCGGCGGCGCCGGCCGGATCGCTGGTCGGCGCCGGAACGGTGCTCACCCCGGCCGCTGTCGCCGACGTGGCGGCGGCCGGCGCGCAGTTCGTCGTCACCCCGGCCGTCGTCGACTCCATCCCCGAGGCGGTCCGCCGCGGACTCCCGGTCGCCGCCGGGGCGCTCACCCCCACGGAGGCGTACGCGGCCGTCAACGCGGGCGCGGCCGTGGTGAAGCTCTTCCCGGCGTCGCTGGGCGGGCCGGCGTACCTGAAGGCGCTGCGTGACCCGTTCCCGGACATCCCGTTCGTCGCGGTCGGCGGGGTGGGCCTGGCGGAGCTGCCCGGTTACCTGGCCGCCGGCGCGATCGCCGTCGGCGTCGGTGGTCCGTTGGTCGGTGACGCGGCGTCCGGCGGTGACCTGGACGCGCTGCGGGAGCGGGCCCGGGCCTACCGGGCCGCGACGTCATGACCGGGCTCGACCTGCTCACCTTCGGCGAGGCGCTGGTGTCGCTGCGGGCGGCCGGGCCGCTGGCCGCCGGCGGCGCCCTGACCATGCACCTGGCCGGCGCCGAGGCCAACGTGGCGATCGGGCTGGCCCGGCTCGGCCACCGGACGGCCTGGGCCGGCCGGGTCAGCGAGGACGAGCTCGGCGGATACGTGCTGCGCGAGCTGCGCGCCGAGGGCGTCGGCGTCGACCACGTGACCCGCGATCCCGAGCGGCCCGCCGGGCTGATGTTCCTGGAACGGCGCACCGCCGACCTGACCCGGGTGCGCTACCACCGGGCCGGATCCGCCGGCTCGGCGCTGTCGGTCGAGGACCTGCGCCCGGCCCTGGCCGCCGGCGCCCACGTGCTGCACCTGACCGGCATCACCCCGGCGCTCTCCGACAGCGCCCGCGAGGCCACCCGGTGGGCGGCCGAGACCGCGTCCCGGTCCGGGGCGCTGGTCTGCCTCGACGTCAACCACCGGGCGCGGCTCTGGACCCGGGACGCCGCCCGCGCGGTGCTCACCCCGCTCGCCGGGTACGCCTCGGTCGTCGTCGCCTCGGAAGACGAGCTCGAACTCGTCGGCGAGCCCGGCGCGGACGAGCCGGCCGTGGTGGCCGCTCTGCTTGACCGCGGGGTGGAGACCGTGCTGGTCACACTCGGCGCGGACGGCGCCCGGGCGTACACCCGCGACGGGGTCCGGGAGGCGGCGGCGCTGCCCGTCACCGCGGTCGACACCGTCGGCGCGGGCGACGCCTTCACCGCCGGCTACCTCTCCGGTCATCTCGACGGACTCGACCTGGCCGGGCGGCTGCGCCGCGCGGTCACCCTCGGCGCCTTCGCGGTCGCCGGTCACGGCGACTGGGAGGCCCTGCCGCGCCGTGACGAACTGTCCCTCCTCGACGACCTGCAGCCCGGCAGCACCCTTCGCTGAGCACCACCTGCAAGAAAGGCACCTGCGTGAAGATCATCGCAGCGGACGTGATCGTCTCCAGTCCCGACCGGAACTTCGTCACCTTGAAGATCACCACGGACGAGGGCCTCACCGGCCTGGGGGACGGCACCCTCAACGGGCGGGAGCTGTCCGTCGCCTCCTATCTGGCTGACCACGTCGTCCCACTGCTGATCGGGCGGGACCCGCACCGGATCGAGGACACCTGGCAGTTCCTCTACCGCTCGGCGTACTGGCGGCGGGGACCGGTCACCATGGCCGCCATCGCCGCCGTGGACGTCGCGTTGTGGGACATCAAGGCCAAGGCCGCCGGGATGCCGCTCTACCAGCTGCTGGGCGGTGCGTCGCGGACCGGGATCATGGCGTACGGCCACGCTTCCGGGCGGGACCTGCCCGAGCTGTTCGACTCGATCCGCCGGCACCTCGAGCTCGGCTACCGGTCGATCCGGGTGCAGACCTCGGTGCCCGGCATCAACGCCGTCTACGGGGTGGCGGCGCAGCCCAGCGTCGACGGCATGCGGTACGACTACGAGCCGGCCCAGCGCACCCCGCTGCCCGCCGAGGAGGACTGGGACACCCGCGCGTACCTGCGGCACCTGCCCGGCGTCTTCGAGGCGGTCCGCAACGAGTTCGGCCCGGAGCTGCCGCTGCTGCACGACGGGCACCACCGGATGACGCCGATCCAGGCCGCCAAGCTCGGCAAGGCCCTCGAACCGTACGACCTGTTCTGGCTGGAGGACTGCACCCCGGCGGAGAACCAGGACGCGCTGCGCCTGGTCCGCCAGCACACCACCACGCCGCTGGCCATCGGCGAGGTCTTCAACACCGTCTGGGACTACCAGACCCTGATCCGGGAACAACTGATCGACTACGTCCGGTCCGCGGTCACCCACACCGGGGGCATCACCGCGATGCGGAAGCTGCTCGACTTCGCCGCGCAGTACCAGATCAAGTCCGGCATCCACGGCCCGACGGACATCTCGCCGGTGGGCATGGCCGCCGCGCTCCACCTCGACCTGGCCATCCACAACTTCGGCATCCAGGAGTACATGCAGCACGGCGCGCTGACCAACGAGGTGTTCCGGCAGTCGTTCACCTTCACCGACGGCTACCTGCATCCGGGAGAGCAGCCCGGCCTCGGCGTGCAGCTCGACGAGGAGGCCGCCGCCCGGTTCCCGTACGTGCCGGCGTACCTGCCGTTCAACCGGCTCAAGGACGGCACCGTCCATGACTGGTGACCGGCGGCCCACCCGGCACATCGTGGTGATGGGCGTGTCGGGCGCGGGCAAGACGACGGTGGCCCGGGGGATCGGTGAGCTGACCGGGCTGCGGTTCGCCGAGGCGGACGAGTTCCACTCCGAGGCCAACGTGGCGCGGATGCGCTCCGGCGTGCCGCTGGACGACGCGGCGCGCTGGCCCTGGCTGGGCGAGCTGGCGGCCTGGATGGCCGCCCGGCACGCCGAGGGCGTGTCCACGGTGTTGACCTGCTCGGCGTTGAAGCGGTCCTACCGCGACGTGCTCCGCCAGGGCCCGCCGGAGGTGGAGTTCGTCCACCTGGCCGGGTCGGCCGAGCTGATCCGGGACCGGTTGACCCGGCGCGCCGGGCACTACATGCCGGCGAGCCTGCTCGACTCCCAGCGGGCCATCCTGGAGCACCTGGAACCGGACGAGTCCGGGGTCGTGCTGGACGTGACGCTGCCGCCGGACGAGCTGGTGGCGGCGGCGGTCACCCGGCTCGGTCTGCCGGCGCGGAGTGCGGTCTGCGGTCGGTAGGTAGTAGCTGGGCGCGGCCGGCCCGGCCTCGGGCCGGTCGCGGTGGTCCTCACTCGGGCACGGCGTCCAGGTAGACCCAGCGGCCGTCCTCGCGGACGAAGCGGCTGTGCTCCTCCTGCACGCCCGGCCGGCCCGCCTCGCGGTAGTGGGCGCGGAACCGCACCGTGCCGGCGGTGTCGAAGAGGCCGCCCCGGTCGGTCCCGAGGATCTCCAGACCGGTCCACCGCTGCCCCGGGTCCAGCCGCAGCCGCGCCGGCCGGGTCGAGGAGTGCCAGCTGCGCAGCAGGTAGTCGGCGTCACCGACGGCGAAGGCGCTGAACCGGGAGCGCATGAGCGCCTCGGCGGTCGCGGCGGTCGACTCGCCCCGGTGCAGCGGGCCGCAGCACTGCGCGTACGGCAGGCCGGATCCGCAGGGGCAGGGCAGGTTCGGATCCTCGGCCGCGCTCCGGCGGGCACCGCGCTTCGTCACGCGGTCATTCTTGCCGAGGTGCTCAGCGAGCGGGGCGACCAGCCCCGCGCACCCCCGGGCCGCGGGTGGGCCGGCGGGCCGTCCGCCGCCGCTCGAACGACTCCATGGTGGTCGCCTTCTTCGCCGGGGCCTCCTTGGTCGGCGCCCGCTTCGCCGCGGTCTTAGTGGCCGGGGCCATCTTCGCCGCGGCCTTCTTGGCCGGGGCCTTCTTCGCTGCCGCGGCCTTCGTGCCAGGTGCCTTGGCGGCGGTCGCCTTGACGGTCGCCTTGCCGGCGGGGGCCGCGGTGGCGGAAGTGTCCGTTTTCCGGGCCACCCGCGCCGTCGTCGGCTTCGGCTTCTCGCCCGGGGTCCTCGCAGCGCTCGCCCCGGTGCCCCGCTTTGTGGCGGCCGCGACCTTCTTCGCCGCCGCTTTCCGGTTCAACGGTGCCTTGCGGGTCCCGGTCGCCTTCCGGGCGTTGGTGCTGGCCCTCGACGAGTCCGCCATCGTCGTTCCTCCTCGGGGATCTGCCGCCGCGGCCGTGCGGGCGGTGCCGCCGCAGGGGCGCGGGCACCGGCCGGCGGCGTCGGGCCGACGGGCACGCGGCGCCTGTCTTCCCCTGCCCCCGCCGCTCAAACACTGCCCCCGCCGCTCAAACACGAGGGCTCACCACCGGTTGTCGCGGGCCTTCTGTCGCTCGTCGTCGCGGCGCTTGCCGACTCGCGGCGTGTTGCCGGACCGTAGTGCAATGGCGGCATGGGCGATGACATAGAGGAACGGTTGGCCGCCGCCGCGGCGGCGCTCCGCGAGCACGAACTGACCACCCGGCGGGTGGCGGAGCTGCAGCGGCGGGTCGGCGCCGCCGAGGACGAGTTGCGCGCGTTGCGCGCTCGGCTCGACGCTGAGCAGGCCGACGTCCACCGGCTGGCGGGGCTCACCCTGGGCCGGCTGGTCGCCTCGCTGCGCGGCGCTCGCGACGACGAGCTGGCTCGGGAACGGGCCGAGGCCGAGGCAGTCCGGTACCGGGTGACGGAGGCGGAGCAGCGGCTTGCCGCGTTGCGAGCGGAACGGGCCAAGGCGCGGGCCCGGCAGACCCGGCTGGTCGAGGCCCGCCGCGTCTACGAGATGCTGCTCAACGAACGGGAACGCGAGCTCGCCGGGACCGACGATCCGCGCCGGACCCGGCTGTTGGAGCTGGCCGACGAGCGGGGGCGCCTGGCCGGGGAGCAGCGGGAGGTGACCGAGGCGCTCCGGGCGGCCGACCCTGCTGCGGACCGAACTGGCCGACGTGCCCGGCGAGGCGCCGCACGCACCATCGCTGGAGCTCGGTGACCTGACCAGGTTCACGGACATCTGGCTGGACAACATCATCACCGACCTCGCGGTGATGCGGCGCGTCGAGCGGGCGCAGGGCGCGGCTGAGCGATCGCTGGCGACGGTCTCGCGGCTGCGCCGTCGGCTCGGGGACCGGGCGGCCGAGCTGAGCGCTCGGTTGGCGGTCGTCGAGGCGGAGCGCGAGCGGCTGCTGAACAGCCCTTGAGCGGACGACGCCGTCCAGCCGGATCGGGCCAACTCCCCGCGCGGGGACGGTGGCGGGCGGGGACGGTGGCCGCCCCCGCCCGCCGGGCACCCGTCAGCCGAGGAGGAACGTCTGGGTCTGCGGGTTGAGCATCGGCAGTTTCCTGGCCCCGGCCGTCTCGGGGCCGCTGAACCGGAGCACGTCCACGCCCCGGGAGATGTCGTTGGCCACGATCAGGCCGTTGTACCAGTACGTCGACCACTGGTTGGACCGCATGTCGTAGTAGCCGATCTCCCTGGGGTTGCTCGGGTCGGTCAGGTCGACCACGGAGGTCCCCGAGCCATAGGCGGAGGAGACCAGAATGTTGCGGCCGGCCACCGGCACGTAGTTGAAGTTGTGGTAGGTGCTCGGCTCGGCGCGCGGGATGCGCAGGTGGCTCAGCGGCGTGCCGGGGTCGTCGACCGCGTACGTCCAGATCGCCCCGAACGGCTCCTTCGCCGGCCCGAAGTACTCGTCGCCGAAGGTGACGTGCTTCCCGTCGTGGGTGAACGCCGCGCTGTGCCAGATGTCCACGTCCGGCGTGTCGATGTTCGCGGTCACCCGGGGCGCCAGCGGGTCGCTGATGTCCCAGAGCTGCCCCTGCGACAGGCAGGCTGCGGCGGCGAGCTTACGCGGGGTCAGCACCTGGATGTCGTGGCAGGCGAAGAAGTCACCGGACGCGCCGGAGAAGAGGTCGATCCCCTTGACCGTGGGCTCCGCGACGACCTTCGCGGCGAGACCGGCGGCGGCGTCGCCACCCGGGACGTCGATCACCGAGATCCGCTCGAACGGCGCCCGGCAGTCCGGGCCGATGTTGCTGGCGCTCAACGGGTACGACGCGACGTAGATGTAGGTGCCGCCGTCCTCGCGGGGTACCAGGGTGTGGGTGTGCGAGCCGCAGTCGGTCCGGATCGCCTGGAGGAACCGCGGCGCGCTCGGGTCGCTGACGTCGAAGACCCGTACGCCCTCCCAGGCGCCCGGCGTGGCCGCGGTGACGTTGCGGGACCCCTCGCAGCCCGGCGTGCTCTGCGGCGTGTCCACCGACAGGAACAGCAGGTCACCCCAGACTGAGACGTCGCCCTGCGGCCCGTTGCAGTGCACGTCGGCCAGCTCGACCGGCTCGCCCGGCTCGGAGATGTCGATGATCCGGAAGCCGCCGTAGTGGCCGGCGAAGACCAGGTCGCCGGAGAAGGCGAGGTCGGAGTTGACGCCGCCGGTGTGGGCGGCGGTCGAGAGCAGGTGCATGTTGCGGCTGTAGCCGTCGGCCGGGCTGCTCGGCGGGGGCGGCGGGACGGACCCGTCGTCCCACGGCTCGTGCGCCTGGGCGGGAGCGGACATCGTGGCGAGCAGGACGGCCGCCCCCACGACGACGAGTGATCGGAACCGGGCTGGTCTACGCATGCACTTCCCCTGACATCGGCTGCGTCGTGCTGGGTCACGACCAGGTACGTGGCCGTCACACTGCCAAATATTTCCAGGTATCGCTAGACCCTTGGCGGAAAGCAACACGGATATCCGCAGTTCAACCCATGTGGACGGTTCCCATGCCCGCTACCTGCGTCTACATTGCGGGGAACTGGCGTACGAGGCCGGTGCGCCGGGGTCCCTCGTCACCAAGGAGGTGCGGCACATCGTGGTGTCTCCCCGGAAAACCCTCGCCGGCATGGCCGTCGGCGCCGTCGTCGGGTCGATGACCCTCGTCGGTCCCGTCCAGGCCGACCCCACCAACAACTCCGTCGACACACTCACCAAGGCCGTCACGGTGCAGGGCGTGCTCCGGCACCTCGACGCCTTCCAGGCGATCGCGGACGCCCATGACGGCACCCGCGCCTCCGGCACTTCTGGCTTCACGGCCAGCGCCGACTACGTGGCCGGAAAGCTGGCGGAGGCCGGTTACCAGGTCACCCGGCAGCCCTTCCAGTTCCCCTTCTACGAGGAGTTCGGCTCGTCCTTCGCCCAGGTGGCGCCGAACCCGACCACCTACGTCGACGGGGTCGACTACGACCTCATGGATTACTCGGCGGCGGGGGACGTCACGGGTGGGGTGGTCCCCGTCGACCTCGCCCTGGCCAATCCGGCCACCTCCAGCTCAGGATGCCAGCCCGGGGACTTCACCGGGCTCAACCTGACCGGCAAGGTCGCGCTCATGCAGCGCGGCGAGTGTTCGTTCGGTCAGAAGGCGACCAACGCCAGGGCCGCCGGCGCGGTCGGGGCGATCATCATGAACCAGGGCAACGGCACGCCGGCGAACAACCCGGACCGGTTCGCCCTGTTCGCCGGCACGCTCGGCGGCCCGGTGGGCATCCCGGTCGTGTCGGTCTCGTTCGCCAAGGGGGTCGAGTTGGCCTCGACCGCCGGCCTGACCGTCCGGATCACCGCGGACACCACCTCTGAGGTGCGCAGCACAGAGAACGTGATCGCGCAGTCCCGCGAGGGCCGCACCGACAACGTGGTGATGGCCGGGGCGCACCTGGACTCGGTGCCGGAGGGACCGGGGTTCAATGACAACGGCACCGGCAGCGCCGCCATCCTGGAGGTCGCGTTGCAGATGGCGAAGGTGAAGCCGAACAACGCGGTCCGGTTCGCCTGGTGGGGCGCGGAGGAGGGGGGCCTGCTCGGCTCCAACCACTACGTCAACACGCTGTCGCCGGCTCAGCGGGCCGACATCGCCCTGTACCTGAACTTCGACATGATCGGCTCGCCGAACTACGTCTACGGCATCTACGACGGTGACGACTCCGCGGCCTCGGGTTCGGGCCCCGGCCCGGCCGGCTCCGCGCAGATCGAGGACGTGTTCGAGGCGTTCTTCGCCTCCAGGGGCCTGCCCACCGTGCCGGCGGACTTCACCGGCCGGTCGGACTACGGGCCGTTCATCGCCCCCGGGGTCGGCATTCCGGCCGGCGGGCTCTTCACCGGCGCGGAGGGCGTGAAGACGGCCGCGGAGGCGGCGCTCGTCGGCGGTGTGGCCGGCAAGTCGTACGACCCCTGCTACCACCAGGCCTGCGACAGCCTTACGCCGGTCGCCGACGGCGCCGACGCGACCCTCTATGGCCAACTCGCCGGCAACGCCCTGTACGGGAACGTGAGCACGACGGCCCTGGACGTCAACAGCGACGCCATCGCCACCGCGGTCATCACGTTCGCGTACGACACCTCGACGGTCAACAGTGTGCCCCGCGCCCCCGGCAAGTCGCACGCGGCCGGGAGCAGCGAAGACGCGCACGGGCACCAGACCATGTGACCCGACGCGTCGCCGACGGGCCGGGGCTCCCTGACCGGAGTCCCGGCCCGTCTTCGCATGGTCGTCCAGCGGCAGATTGGCCCATTGAATCCGCCACGGATCGGCACTCTGACGGGGCCGATCCGTCCGCCTACCGTGAGGCGCATCCGCTCTCCGGAAGGAACGAGACGACCATGACTACCGCCGACATGTGGTTCGACCCGCGCTGCCCGTGGGCCTGGAACGCCTCCCGCTGGCTGCTGGAGGTGGAGCGGGTCCGCGACGTGCGGGTCCGGTTCCACGTGATGAGCCTGGCCGTGCTCAACGAGGGGCGCGACGGGCTGGAGGAGTGGTACCGGGAATGGCTGAAGCCGGGCATGGGTCCGGTCCGGGTCGCCGTCGCGGCCGAGCAGAAGTTCGGCAACGAGGTGCTGCGCGACCTGTACACCGCGCTCGGCACCCGGATCCACTACGACCGCGCACCGATCGCCCGGGAACTGTACGTCGCGGCGTTGACCGAGGTCGGCCTGCCCCTCGAGTTGGCCGACGCGGCCGAGTCGACGGACCACGACGAGGCGCTGCTGGCCAGTCACCACGCCGGACTGGAGCCGGTGGGCGAGGACCTGGGCACCCCCACCATCCACGTCACCGACCACGCCGGAGCGTGCAACGCCTTCTTTGGACCCGTGGTGGCCCCGATCCCGCGCGGTGAGGAGGCGGGCCGGCTCTGGGACGGCGTGCTGCTGGTCTCCGGCACCGACGGGTTCTTCGAGCTGAAGCGGGCGCGCACCCGTCGGCCGATCGAGCGGTGAACCGTGACCCGATCGGGCGGCTCAAACCGGACCTCCGCGTGACGGGAACACGCCAACGGCACGGTCACGGCGGCGGCGAAGTCCGCCGGCCCCCGTCTCCTCGTTCTGCTTGAAAGTCCTGCGCGTGGCCGATCTCCGGCAGCCGTGTCCCGCTGATCACAATCGGCACCGAAACAGCTAGCTGATCATGCGGCGAGTGGTTCCTCTCCGTAGCGTGAAGGACATGAGCAAGCGCTATGTCGGCAGAAAGCCGGTTCCCGCTCGGAAACGACGCAGACGGTCGCGCTCCGACGGGGACTCGGTCGCCCGAGGGGTGGCCAAGCCCGCTGCCGACGTCGTCGTCCGGGGGGTCGCGCCAGCGCCCGCCGACACGGAGGTTCCCGCGGCGGCCGCGTCTGCAATGGAGGCAGCCGCTGGCGCGGCGCTCATCGAGGGCGCCGCCGGTCGGATCGCCGACATGTCCTCTCCAGACCGCGCCGTGGCCCGGGGCGTCGCGGCACCGCCGGAACCGTCCGTCAGGGAACAGCCCGTCGACGACGCCACCGAGATGCTCCAGGCGCCGGACTTGACCGCGGCGATCTTCGTGGACCGGTCCGGCCGCCGTGCACGCAAGCTCCGCCGGCTCGCGTGCGCCGTGATCGTACTGGCCCTGCTCCTGCTGGTCGCCCTCTGGATCAGCCAGGGCGCGGACGCCCTGGGCCTGCAGGCGCCCGGCTGATGGGCGTCTGGCGTGGGGGGCGGCGGACCGGCGAGGTCGGTCCGCCGGAACCGGACAGGCCGTGGCGCCGCCGCAACCGCCGACGGTGGCTGTTCGCCGCCATGGCGACCTTCATCCTGGCCAACGTGCTGGCCGTCGGGGCGTACGCGAATGCCCGGTTCACTCCCGACAGCCAGCGCAGGGGCCCGGAGAGCGCCTCGTCGGTGCCTGCGACCGTCCGTGCCGGCGGCACGGTCGTCGACCTGCGCAGCGGGCGGCTCGACACGCGGCAGATGCCGGCGAACACAATCGCGCTCACCTTCGACGACGGCCCTGATCCGGTGTGGACGCCCAAGGTCCTGGACACGCTGAGCCGGCACAAAGTGCCGGCCACGTTCTTCGTGCTCGGCTCCCAGGTGAGCCGGTACCCGGAGATCAGCCGACGAATGGTGCGCGAGGGCCACGAGCTGGGTATCCACACCTTCACCCACCCAGAGCTGACTAACGTGCCGTCGTGGCGGCGCCGGCTGGAGTATTCCCAGACCGAGGCGGTCATCGGGTACACCACCGGCGTCCGCGCGCCCCTGGCCCGGCTGCCGTACTCCAGCGGAGTAGACGCGGTGGACGACTCGGACTGGCCGATCATCCGGGACTCCGCCCGGTGGGGGTACGTCTCCGTCTTCGAAGACACCGACAGCCGGGACTGGGCCCGGCCGGGCACGGACGCCATCGTCCGCAACTCCACCCCTAAGGGCAACCAGGGAGCTATCGTTCTGCTTCACGACAGCGGCGGCGACCGCTCCCAGACGGTGGCCGCCCTGGACCGCTTCATCCCTGAGATGCAGGCCCGGGGCTACCGCTTCACCACGGTCTCCGACGGGCTCGGCTGGTCCGCCGCCGCCTCCGCCAGCACCGGGGAGAAGATCCGCGGTGGACTGCTCGTCTGGGCGGTGCGGATCGCCGACGGCACGGTGCGCGGTCTCTGGCTGCTGCTGATCGTCGTTGGCCTGCTCACCCTGGCCCGCACCCTGCTGCTCTTCGGGTACGCCCTGCGACACGCCCGTCGCCGGCGGGCACCGAACTGGTCGTGGGGCGGCCGGATGAACGATCCGGTCACGGTGATCGTGCCCGCCCACAACGAACGGGAGACGATCGCCGGGACGGTGCGCAGCCTGGCCAGCGGGACCCATCCCGAGATCGAGGTGCTGGTCGTCGACGACGAGTCCGCCGACGGCACCGCCGAGGAGGTGGAGCTGCTCGGGCTGGCCAACGTCCGAGTAGCCCGAGTGCCGCGCGGCGGCAAGGCCGCCGCGCTCAATGCCGGCGTCGCCCTGGCCCGGCACGACCTGCTGGTCATGGTCGACGCGGACACCGTCGTCGAACCGGACGCGATCCACCGCCTGGTGCAGCCCTTCGCGGATCCCGGGATCGGCGCGGTCGCCGGCAACGTCAAGGTCGGCAACCGCCGCCGGCTGATCGGCCGGTGGCAGCACATCGAGTACGTCATCGGCTTCAGCCTCGACCGGCGGCTCTACGACTCGCTGCACTGCATGCCCACCGTCCCGGGTGCCCTCGGCGCTTTCCGCCGCGAGGCGGTGCACGCCGCCGGTGGCCTGAGCCGGGCCACCCTGGCCGAGGACACCGACCTCACCATGGGACTCCACCGCGCCGGCTGGCGGGTGGTGTACGAGGAGACGGCGGTGGCCCGGACCGAGGCGCCGAGTACGCTGCCGCAGCTCTGGCGGCAGCGCTACCGATGGAGCTACGGCACCATGCAGGCGCTCTGGCGGCACCGGCGGGCGTTGATCGAGCGCGGTCCGTCCGGTCGGTTCGGCCGGCGGGGCCTACCGTTCATCGCCTTGTTCTCGGTGCTGCTGCCGCTGCTCGCGCCGGTGGTGGACATCTTCGCCGTCTACGGGCTGTTCTTCCTCGACCGGGTGGAGGCCGCCGTCGCCTGGCTCGCCGTCCTGACCATCCAGGTGATCACCGCGGTCCTCGCGTTCCGGCTCGACCGGGAACCGCTGCGCCCGCTGTGGGCGCTGCCACTGCAGCAGTTCGTCTACCGGCAGGTGATGTACCTGGTCCTGGTCCACTCGGTGGTCACCGCGTTGAGCGGGGGCGCGTTGCGGTGGCAGAAGCTTCGCCGTACCGGGGAGGTGGCGGCCCAGCCGACGGTCACCTGAGCGGGGCGACGCTCAGGTGACCGGCGCCCGGGCGTCCCGGGCCGCCTGCCGGGCCGGCGCCGGCAGCCCGGGCGCGTCCGCGATCAGGGCACGGGCCTGCGCCGGGGAGAAGACGCCGGCGTCCGGCTCGCCCCGCCCGCACGGGCCGTCCGACTCGCCCGGACTCTTGATCCACAGCAGCGCGGCCACCCGCTCCAGCCCGGGATCGGTGGTGGGCGGCCGGCCCAGGGCCTGCGGGACGGCGTTGCACCACTGGTCGTCCGGCGGTGCCGGCAGCCCGTTGCGGGACGTGTCGATGACCATCTCCCGGCCGCCCACCAGGTCGGACACCGCCACGCCCCACCGTTGGCTGTCGACGATGGACTGCCGGTTGGAGACGTTGACCGAGAAGCCCTCCGCCCGGGCGACGCCCGCGTGGCGCAGCCGCTCGGCCGTCTGTCGCGGACCGCGCCAGCGGGAATGTCCGGCGTCGAGGTAGACGTACTGGCCGGCGCCGGCGAGCACGCGGACGGCGTCCGCGAGCATCCGAGCCCGGGCGTCGTCGAAGCAGTCCGCGGCGACCGCGTCCGGTTCGAGGATCACCGCCGCCCGGCTGTCGCCGAGCGCGTCGACCACCTGGTCGACGAAGCGGGCGTACGCGGCGGCGGTTCGGGCGCCGGCGTCCGGGCCGGCGCAGTCCCGGTTCGGGATGTGGTAAAGCACCACCAGCGGCAACGCGTCCCGAGCCCGGGCGGCGGCGAGCAGCCCGGCCAGACCGGGGAGTTCCTCGGGGCCGGTCAGCCAGCGCGCCTGCGGGGTGCCGGCGATCGGGTCCAGCCAGGCGGCGCCGTGGTCGCGCCGCCAGCCCGCGGCGGGACTGTCGGGGTCGACCAGCAGGGTCGCACCGCGGAACGGGTGGCGTAGCGGCACGTACGCCTCGTCACCGCCCCGACAACTGCCGAGCGTCGCGAGGAGCGCTGCGGCGAGGGCGCCGGAGAGCAGGGGCACGCGCACCCGCCCAACCTATGCCCGCCCGCCGCCCCGCGCAGCGCCGTCGGTCACCGGCAACGCGGTATCCAGATCGGGCGGTGCTCACGGGCGCGACCGGCTCAGCCGGGCCGGTGCCGCCACGAGCGCGACCGACTCAGGGGAGCTCGACCGGCAGCGGGACCGGGCGCTTGGCCACCCGGTTGTCGCCGGAGGACCGGCCGCGCAGGTGCCGGGCCAGCCAGGGCAGCAGGTGCCGCCGGGTCCAGGCAAGCTCGGCGCGGACCACCTCGTGCCGTGGCCGACGCACGGCCACCGGCAGCGGGTGCGACCAGGAGTCGTCGTAGCCGGGCAGGCCGGCGGTGTGCGCCAGGGCGGCCGCGATCCGCTCGTGGCCGGCGCTGTTGGCGTGCAGCCGGTCATCGCTCCACAGTCGCGGGTCGGAGGCGACCGGGTGAGCGCCCAGGTCGAGCAGGGTGGCGCCGGTCGACGCGGTGACCGCCCGCACCGCCGCGTTGAGCGCCACCATCCGGCCGCGCAGTGGTCGGGCCAGCGGCATCACCGGCGTCGGGTCGGGCAGGGTGAAGGTCAGCACGGTGGCGCCCTGGCCCACCAGGGCCCGCTGCATCGCGCCGACGTCCTCGGCCACCCGGTCGGCGTCGAACGACGGCCGGAGCACGTCGTTCATCCCGGCCACCACGGTGGCGAGGTCGGGCGCCAGTTCCAGCGCGGCCGGCAGCTGCTCGGCCCGGATCCGGGCGGTGGTCCGACCGCGGATGGCGAGGTTCGCGTACTCGAGGCGGCCCTGCGTACGGGCCACCGCCAGGGCGAACCGGTCCGCCCAGCCCCGGTAGCCGCCGTCGCCGTCCGGGTCGTCGAGCCCCTCGGTGGTGCTGTCGCCGATCGCCACGTACCGCTGCCACATCACACCGGCGAGGGTATCCGGGCTTCTTCAGGCGGGTCAGAGCCAGCCGGAGCGGCGGAACAGCCGGTACAGGGTGAGCCCGGCCAGGGCCATCAGCAGCAGCGCCGCCGGGTAGCCGTACCGAAAGCTCAGCTCGGGCATGTAGGCGAAGTTCATGCCGTAGATGCCCGCCACGGCGGTCTGTGTGGCCGCAATGGCCGCCCACGCGGCGATCTTGCGCATGTCGTTGTTCTGGTCGACGGCGAGCTGCGCCAGCCGGGACTGCAGGATCGAGTTGAGCAGCTCGTCGTACGCGCCGATCCGGTCCACCGCCCGGGTCAGCCGCCCTTCCACGGCCACGAACCAGCGGTGCAGCGCCGGCGGCGGTCCGCCGGCCGGCTGCTCGGTCAGCGTCCGCAGCGGGGTCTGCAACGGCAGCACCGCCCGCTTGAACTCCACCACCTCCCGCTTGAGCTGATAGATGTGCTGGATGTCGGCGCTGCGGTCGCGGGCGAAGACACTCTCCTCGACGCGTTCCAGGTCCCGCTCCAGGTGCCCGGACACCTCCAGGTAGAGCTCCACCATCCGGGCGCAGACCGCGTACGCCACCGCCCACGGCCCCTCGGCCAGCACGCCGGGCCGGCGCTGGATGTCGTCCCGGACCGAGGCCAGCGCGCCGGCCGCCCCGTGTCGGACAGTGATCACGAAACGGTCGCCGAGGAAGACCATCACGTCGCCGGTGTCGATCACCTCGGAGGTGTCGGTCAGCTCGGTGTGCTCGACGTAGCTCGCGGTGCGCAGCACCAGCAGGGTGATCCCGCCCTGCTGCTGAAGAGTGGGGCGGTGCCCGTCGGCGAGGGCCTGCTCGACCCTCAACTCGTCCAACCCGAAGGTCCGGCCCACCGCCGCCATCACCGCCGGACCCGGGTCGTGCAGGCCCAGCCAGACGAAGGACCGCCGGTTGCGGCGGCTGCGAGCGTACGCGTCGGCGTAGTGTGGGCGACCCGGCTCGCGTCTACCGTTGACGTAGACCGCGCAGTCCACCACCGCGTCCGGGTTGGACGGTCGGGCGGCGGGTTCCGGCGTGGGGTCGACGAGTCGGCCCAGCAGGCGATCGAGCAGAGCGGAAAGCCGCGGACCCCGCCAGGTCCGAACCGCCGAGTGGTCCACCGCGCACCTCCGCCCGCCGGGAACTGACGGCCTACCGTACGGCCGGCGGGCGCGGGCGTGCCGCCCGACCCGCTCAGCCGGCGGCGGTGGCGAAGACGACGATGTTGTCCGGGTAGTTGCCGGTGCGGGGATTGAACCGGCCGCCGCAGGTGATCAGCCGCAGCCGGGCCTCCGGGCCGCCGCCGTACACCCGCTCGGTGGGGAAGCGCTCCTTCGGGTACGCCCCGACGTCGTCCACGGTGAACCGGGCGACCCGGCCGTCCGCGCGGGTGACCCGGATGGTGTCGCCGGGTCGGAGCCGGCCGAGGTCGAAGAAGGCGGCCGGGCCGTCCTGTGTGTCGACGTGCCCGACCAGCACCGCATTGCCGGCCTCGCCGGGAGTGGGGCCGCGGCGGTACCAGCCGGCCAGCTCGGCCCGGTCCAGCGGCGGCACCTCGAGCGCGCCGTCGCTGTCGGTGGCGACCGGCACGATCTCCGCCCGGACGCCGATCCTGGGGATGGTGATCCGCAGCGGTTGCGAGCGGGGGAGCAAGGGCCCCGGCGCACCGGACCGTTCGACGGTCGGGGTGGCCGAGGCCTCCGGCTGCGGTGGCCGGGTCGACGTGGTGCCCAGGCCGGCGGCGACCAGTCCGGCCCCGGTCGCACCGCTCAGGGTCACCGCGGCGACCACCGCCGCCGTCCGCGACTTTGCGGACCTGCCCTCGGGGTTGCACTGCTGCGACAGCTTCGCACCTCCGTCCGGGGTGGGCGAGGTGCCCGCACCGGTCGCGCCGGCGCGGGCACCCGCGCAGAGGGGTGGTGTGTCGACGCCTCAGGCGACGGCGGAGGCGCGGCGCCGACGGCGGACCAGCGCGTACGCCCCACCGGCCACGGCGCCGGCGGCGAGCGCGCCGCCCGCGACGAGCAACCCGGCGTCGCCGTCCTTGCCGCCGGCGCCGGCCTGGGCGCCGCCGATCGGCGTGACGGTGAACTGGGCGGTGCCGCCGGAGCTGCCGTCGCCGCAGGTCGTCGTGACCGTGTAGGTGCCCAGGGTGAATCCGGCGGTGAAGAGCTCGGCGCTCAACCCGCCGCCCGCCGCGGCGGTGGTGGACCGGACGTTCTGGTCCCGGTTCGGCCCGGTGACCCGGAAGATGGCGTCACCCGACTTCGGGTTGCAGGTCGTGGTGGTGAGGACGACCGTGCCGCCGACCGGGGTGGTGGCTGGTGAGACGGTGGTGTCGGCGAGCGCGGCGGCCGGGAGCAGGAGTGTGCCGAGGCCCACGCCGACTGCTGCCGATCCGAGAACTTTCTGTGCCTTCATACGCGTCTTCCCTCACTTTTCGTCCGCAGACTGCGTGGGACGTCGTTCGGGTGGCCAACTCCGTGACTCGCACCGGTGTGGCCAACACTAGGAGGGTTGGGGTGCCGATCCGGCGAAAATGAGAAATTTTCGTTGCCGTCCGGTGTTCCCCCTCGCGCAAGGGACCTGCGGACATGCCCGGCCACCGACGCCGGTAACGCCTGGTACGTGGGCCGCGCCTGCGTCGCCTGTCCGGTTCCGGTTGCCGGCGGCCGTGGTGCCGCTCGCCGCCTGTCGGGCACCGCTCGCCGCACCGCACCGACCGCTCCCGGCGGCTGTGCCGTCGCTCAGGTTTCGGCCCCAATCAGCGAGAACTACAGTCGGCAGGAGCACCACCGGATAGATCGCCACACATATCGCGGTGAGGAGCGAGCCGATGACCAACCCCGCCGGCGTCGAGGTCACGGGACCGATCCACCCCCGGTACGACGAGATCCTCACCCCCGACGCGCTGGAGTTTCTCGCCGATCTGCACCGCCGGTTCGACGCCCGCCGGCGCGAACTGCTCGACCGTCGCAGGCGACGGGCGGCCGAGCTCGCCGACGGCGCGCTGCTGGACTTCCTGCCCGAGACCCGGGAGGTCCGCGAGTCCGACTGGCGGGTCGCCGAACCCGCGCCGGGTCTGGTCGACCGCCGGGTGGAGATCACCGGTCCGACCGACGCCAAGATGACCATCAACGCGCTCAACTCCGGGGCGAAGGTGTGGCTGGCCGACCACGAGGACGCCAACACCCCGCGCTGGGAGAACGTGATCTCCGGCCAGCTCAATCTGCGTGACGCCATCGAGCGCAAGCTCGACTTCACCTCGCCGGAGGGCAAGCATTACGCGCTCAACGACGGCGAACTGGCCACCATCGTGGTCCGGCCGCGCGGCTGGCACCTCACCGAGAAGCACATCCTGGTCGACGGCGAGCGCACCTCCGGCAGCCTGGTCGACTTCGGGCTCTACTTCTTCCACTGCGCCCGCCGGCAGCTCGACCGGGGCGCCGGGCCCTACTTCTACCTGCCCAAGATGGAGAGCCACCTCGAGGCTCGACTGTGGAACGACGTGTTCCTGGTCGCCCAGGAACGGCTCGGCATCCCGCGCGGCACCATCCGGGCCACCGTGCTGATCGAGACCTTCCCGGCCGCGTTCGAGATGGACGAGATCCTCTACGAGCTGCGCGAGCACTCCGCCGGGCTGAACGCCGGCCGGTGGGACTACATGTTCAGCGTGATCAAGAAGTTCCGCACCCGGGGTGCGGACTTCCTGCTGCCCGACCGCAACTCGGTGACCATGACCGTGCCGTTCATGCGCGCGTACACCGAGCTGCTGGTGCGGACCTGCCACCGGCGCGGGGCGCACGCCATCGGCGGCATGGCCGCCTTCATCCCCAGCCGGCGCGACCCCGAGGTCACCGAGACCGCCCTGGCGAAGGTCCGCGACGACAAGACCCGCGAGGCGGGCGACGGCTTCGACGGCTCCTGGGTCGCCCATCCGGATCTGGTGCCGATCTGCCGGGAGGTCTTCGACCAGATCCTCGGCGACCGGCCGAACCAGCTCGACCGCACCCGCGACGAGGTGCGGGTCACCGCCGCCGAGCTGCTCGACGTCCGGTCCACCCCCGGGCAGCACACCGAGGCGGGGCTGCGCAACGCGGTCAGCGTCGGCGTGCAGTACCTGACCAGCTGGCTGCGCGGCTCCGGCGCGGTGGCCATCTACAACCTGATGGAGGACGCGGCCACCGCGGAGATCTCCCGCAGCCAGGTCTGGCAGTGGCTGCACAACGACGTCACCCTCGACGACACCGGCGGACGGGTCACCCGCGAGCTGGTCGAACGGATCGCCGACGAGGAGATCGCGAAGCTGCCCGGCGAGCCGGGCGACTACGCCGAGGCGCGGGCGCTGTTCATGGAGGTCGCCGTCGCCGACGACTTCGCCGAATTCCTCACCCTGCCGGCGTACGAACGGATGCCGTGACCGACGAGACCCGTGGAGGTGGCCGATGAGCACAACCACGACGGACATCGACGCCCTCGCCGCCACCCTGCGGGCCGCCATCGGCGCCGACCGGGTGATCAGCGACCGGCAGGAGTTGCGCACCTACGAGTGCGACGGGCTGGCCCAGTACAAGGTCGTCCCGGCGTTGGTGGCGCTCCCCGCCGACGCCACGCAGTGCGCCGCCGTGGTCTGTGCCTGCGTCGCCGCCGGTACGCCGTTCGTGGCCCGCGGCTCCGGCACCGGGCTCTCCGGCGGCGCGCTGCCGCACGCCGACGGCGTCCTGATCGTCACCTCGCAGATGCGGGACATCGTCGAGGTCGCGCCGGAGGACGAACGGGCCGTGGTGCAGCCCGGCGTGATCAACCTGGCGATCAGCCGGGCCGCTACCCCGCACGGCTACTACTACGCGCCCGACCCGTCCAGCCAGCAGATCTGCTCCATCGGCGGGAACGTGGCGGAGAACTCCGGTGGCGCCCACTGCCTCAAGTACGGCTTCACCACCAACCACGTCACCGGCCTGGAGCTGGTCACCCCCGACGGCGATCTGGTACGCCTCGGCGGACGCGCCCCCGACGTCCCCGGCTACGACCTGCTCGGCGCGTTCGTCGGCTCGGAGGGCACCCTCGGCATCGCCACCGAGGTGACGGTACGGCTTACCCGGCTGCCCGAGTCGGTGCGGACGCTGCTGGCCGCCTTCGAGACCACCGACCAGGCGGGCGCGGCGACCTCGGCGATCATCGCGGCCGGCGTGGTGCCGGCCGCGGTGGAGATGATGGACGCGCTCGCGATCGAGGCCGCCGAGGCGGCCGTGCACTGTGGCTACCCGGCCGGCGCCGGGGCGGTCCTCATCGTCGAGCTGGACGGGCCGGAGCCGGAGGTGGCCGCCCAGTTCGACCAGGTGGAGCGGCTCTGCCGGGAAAACCTGGCGTTCGAGATCCGGATCGCCGCCGACGACGCCGAGCGGGCGCTGTTCTGGAAGGGCCGCAAGTCCGCCTTCGCCGCGGTCGGGCGGATCAGTCCCGACTACATCGTGCAGGACGGGGTGATCCCGCGGACGGCGCTGCCCGAGGTGCTGCGCCGCATCGGCGAGCTCTCCGCCGAACGTGGCATCCGGGTGGCCAACGTCTTCCACGCCGGCGACGGCAACCTGCACCCCCTTGTCCTCTTCGACGCCGCAGTCGAAGGGCAGACCGAACGCGCGGAGGAGGTCTCCGGCGCCATCCTCGACCTCTGCATCACCCACGGCGGCTCGATCACCGGCGAGCACGGCGTCGGCATGGACAAGGCGAAGTACATGCCCCGGATGTTCACCGACGACGACCTGGACACCATGCAGCTGTTGCGCTGCGCGTTCGACCCCGCCTCGCTGGCCAACCCCGGCAAGGTCTTCCCGACGCCCCGGCTCTGCGGCGAGGTGCCGGGCAGACGCAAGGGCGTCCACCCGGCGCAGGAAGCCGGCCTGGCGGAGGTGTTCTGATGCCCACCGACCGCACTCTCGACCAGCTGCGCAGCGCCGTCCGCGAGGCCGGCGGGGGCGCGCGCACCCCCGACGGCGACGGCCCGTGGCCCGTCCCCGCGACGGCCCGCCCGGACCCGGCCGAGGCGGTGCGCGCGGTCGGCGAGCACGAGACCATCGCCGGCACGCCGGCCCGGTACGTCGCGGTGCCGCGCAACACGGCGGAGGCCGCAGCGGTGCTGCGCGCGGCGGCCGGCCTCGACCTGGCGGTGACGGTCCGGGGCGGCGGCACGAAGCAGGCCTGGGGGAGTCCACCGCGGCGGCTCGACCTGATCCTCGACACCACCGCGCTGACCGGGGTGGTCGAGCACGCCGCCGGGGACCTGATCACCGTGGTCCGGGCCGGCACCCGCCTGGACGAGCTGGCCCCCGCCCTGGCCGGCGCCCGGCAGCAGCTCGCCCTCGACGCGCCGCTGCCCGGCGGCACCGTCGGCGGCGCCGTCGCCGCCAACACCAGCGGTCCCCGCCGCATGCTCTACGGCACCGTGCGGGACCTGCTCATCGGGATCACCCTGGTCCGCGCCGACGGGGTGGTCGCGCACGCCGGCGGCAAGGTGGTCAAGAACGTCGCCGGCTACGACCTGGGCAAGCTGGTCACCGGCGCGTACGGCACGCTGGGACTGATCACCGAGTGCGCGTTCCGGCTCCACCCGCTGCCGGCCGCCAGCGCGTACGTCTCCCGCCGGGTCGACGACATCGCCGAGGCCGGCCGGCTGGCCGCCACGGTACGCGCCGCGCAGCTAGTGCCCACCGCGCTGGAGGTCGATGCGCCGGCCGGCGGGGGAGCCCAGCTGACCGTGCTGCTGGAGGGCACCCCCGCCGGGGTGGCCGGCCGGACCGACGCCGCCCGCCGCCTGCTCGGGGCGGACGCCACCGGGTCGGACCGACCGCCGGACGGCTGGGGCCGGTACCCGTGGCGGGACGGGGACATCGGGCTGAAGCTGACCGCGGCGCTCTCCGGCGTACCCCGGCTGCTGGCCGACGCCCGCGCGGCGGCCGACCGGCACGACGTGCCGCTCGCGCTGCGCGGCTCGGCCGGCGTCGGCGTCCTCTACGCCGGGGTGCCCGGCACGGCCGACCCGGAGCGGGTCGCCGGGCTGGTCGACGCGCTTCGGGCGGCGAGCGCCGCCGTCGCCGGGCACACGGTGGTGCTCACCGCGCCGGCCGCCGTGCGGGAGCGGGTCGACCTGTGGGGGCCGGTCCACGGCCTGGAGCTGATGCACCGGGTCAAGCAGAGCTTCGATCCGGACGCCCGGCTGGCGCCCGGACGATTCGTGGGAGGGATCTGATGAGCATCCCCCAGCAACCCGCGACCGGTCGACCGGCGTCGGCCACCTCGCCCGGCGGGACGCGGCCGGCCAGCGGGCCGCGCGACGTGCTCGGCGCGGTCGCCCCGCCGCCCGGTCAGGGCGCCTTCGACGAGCACCATCCGCCCGCCGCGGACCTGATCGCCGACTGCGTGCACTGCGGTTTCTGCCTGCCCACCTGTCCGACCTATGTGCTCTGGGGCGAGGAGATGGACTCGCCCCGGGGGCGGATCTACCTGATGAAGCAGGGGCTGGAGGGTGAACCGCTCGCCGACTCGATGGTCACCCACTTCGACCGCTGCCTCGGCTGCATGTCGTGCGTGACCGCCTGCCCGTCCGGGGTGCGCTACGACCGGCTCATCGAGGACACCCGCCAGCAGGTCGAACGCCGGCACACCCGCGGCCCACGGGAGCGGGCGTTGCGGGCGGCGATCTTCGCGCTCTTCCCGTACCCGAAGCGGCTGCGGCTGCTGCGCGGCCCGCTGCGGGCGTACCAGGCCAGCGGGCTGCGCCGGCTGGTCGCGCGGACCGCGCTGCTGCCTCGGCTGGCACCCACCCTGGCGGCGCTGGAGTCGCTGGCGCCCCGGCTCGGCCGGCGGCTGCGGCCGCCGCAGCGGGTGTCCGCGGTCGGGACCCGGCGGGCCGTGGTCGGCATGCTCACCGGGTGCGTGCAGAGCGCCTTCTTCCCGGAGGTGAACGCCGCGACGGCCCGGGTGCTCGCCGCCGAGGGCTGCGACGTGGTGATCCTGCCGGATCGGCAGGGTTGCTGCGGCGCGCTGAGCGTCCACAACGGACGCGACGAGGAGGCGCGCCGCTTCGCCCGCCGGATGCTGGACACGTTCGCCGCCGCCGGCATCGACTACTTCGTGGTCAACGCGGCCGGCTGCGGCTCCACCCTGAAGGAGTACGGGGAACTGCTCCGCGACGACCCGCGCTACGCGACGCTCGCCGCCGACTTCGCCGGCCGGGTCCGCGACCTGTCCGAGCTGCTGGACGAGCTCGGCCCGGTCGCCACCCGGCACCCGCTGCCGGTGACCGTCGCGTACCACGACGCCTGCCACCTCGCCCACGCCCAGGGCGTGCGCGCCCAGCCCCGCCGGCTGCTGCGCGACATCCCCGGACTGGAGCTGCGGGAGATCGCCGACCCGGAGATCTGCTGCGGCTCGGCGGGCATCTGGAACGTGCTCCACCCCGGGCCGGCCGCCGAACTCGGCGACCGCAAGGCCCGCACCGTACTGGCCACCGGGGCGCGGCTGCTCGTCACCGCCAACCCCGGCTGCCTGATGCAGGTCGCCGCCTCGGTGACCCGCGCCGGCGGCGACATCGCGCTGGCACACACCGCCCAGGTCCTCGACGCCTCGATCCGCGGACGGGACGTCGAGGAGTTGCTGCACCGGAGGGCCCCGTCCTGACCCGGGGTCGCCGCTCACCCCCACCCCCGTCCCCCAAGCGTCGAGGTGATCCATGTTCGACCAGTTCAAGGTCGTCACCGATCCCGTCGGTGACTCAGTCGCGCTCTCGGCCATCTTCGCGGTGCTCCCGCTCCTCACCCTCTTCGTCCTGCTCGGCGTGCTGAAGGTCAAGGCCTGGCTGGCCGGGCTGATCTCCCTCGCCGTCGCGCTGGTGGTGGCGATCGCCGTCTACGCCATGCCGGTCGGCCAGGCCGTGCTGTCGGCCACCGAGGGCGCCGCCTTCGGCTTCTTCCCGATCCTGTGGATCGTCATCAACGCGATCTGGGTCTACAACCTCACCGTCGAGAGCGGACACTTCGACGTGCTGCGCCGCTCCTTCGAACGGGTCAGCCCGGACATGCGGATCCAGGCGATCATCATCGCGTTCTGCTTCGGCGCGCTGCTGGAGGCGCTGGCGGGCTTCGGCACCCCGGTCGCGATCACCGTGGTGATGCTGATGGCGCTCGGGTTCCGTCCGATCCACGCCGCCTCGGTGTCGCTGCTGGCCAACACCGCGCCGGTGGCCTTCGGCGCGCTCGCCACCCCGATCGTCACCCTGGCCAGCGTCAGCAGCGGCGCCAACCCGGATCCCCGGCTCACCGTCGACACCCTCGGCGCGATGGTCGGCCGGCAGACCCCGATCCTGGCGGTGGTCGTACCGCTGATGCTGGTCGCGCTGGTCGACGGGAAGCGTGGCATCCGGCAGACCTGGCCGGCCGCACTGGTCGCCGGGGTCTCCTTCGGCCTGGCCCAGTTCGTGGCGGCCAACTACATCTCGGTGCCGCTGACCGACATCGTCGCCGCGCTCGTCTCGGCCGCCGCCGTGGTGCTGCTGATCCGCGTGTGGCACCCGGTCACCCCTGCCGACCTGGGCCGCGAGCCGGAGACGGCGGCCGTGCCGGCCGCCCGCGGCCCGGCGGAGGCCGAGTTGGCCGGCCCCGGCACGGTCCCCGCGCGTGCCGGCCGCCGCTCCGGTACGACCAGCACGGCCGCTCCAGGGCTGGGCGGTTCCGGTGGGGAGACCCCGCCGGGTGACCCGCGCGTCGACGAGACGGCGGTCGGCCGGCATCGCGGCGACGGCGACGACCTGGAGCCGCGGCCCGCGGATCAGGTGCGTGCCGGCACGGTCGGCGACGGCCCGCGGCTGGCCGACACCCCGGCCGAGGTGGCCCGCGCCTACGCGCCCTACCTGATCATCATCGCGATCTTCTCCATCGCCAACCTCGGGCCGGTGAAGGACGCCCTGGCCAAGGAGCCCTGGACGGTCAAGTTCCCCTGGCCGGGCCTGGACATCCTGGGCGGCAACGGCAAGGCGCTGTCCTCGGTCACGTTCACCTTCAACTGGCTGCCCGCCGCCGGCACGCTGATGATCCTCGCCGGTGTCCTCACCGCCCTGGTGCTGCGGGTCTCCGCCGGCCGGGCGCTGCGGGCGTACGGGCGCACCTACGCCGAGCTGCGCTACGCGATCGTCACCGTGATGGCCGTGCTCGCCCTCGCGTACGTGATGAACCAGTCCGGGCAGACCAACACCCTCGGCGCGTTCCTCGCCGCGGCCGGCGGGGCGTTCGTCCTCCTGTCGTCGATCCTCGGCTGGATCGGCGTCGCGGTGACCGGCTCGGACACCTCGGCCAACGCGCTGTTCGGGGCGTTGCAGGTGCAGACGGCGGCCCGGGCCGGCCTGGACCCGCTGCTGCTGGCGGCGGCGAACTCCTCCGGCGGCGTGCTGGGCAAGATGATCAGCCCGCAGAACCTGGCGATCGCCGCCGCGGCGGTCGGCATGGCCGGCCGCGAGGGCGAGATCTTCCGCAAGGTGTTCGGCTGGAGCCTGGTCCTGCTGCTGTTCATGTGCGTGCTGGTCGCGCTGCAGGGCTCCGCGGTCCTGGGCTGGATGGTGCCCTGACGACGGCGCCGGGCACGGGCGTTAACGCCCGTGCCCGGCGGCCACTTCGTGACCTTCGGCCCTGTCCGGACTCCTCCGGCGGGGGGACTCTCGTGACATGACCACCCGTACCAGGCCGGCGCCGAGCTGCCCGATCCGGCCCGGGGAGCCGTGCACGCTTTGCCAGCTCAACGTCACCGGTCCGCAGGACTGCGGCCTGGTCTATCTGGTGATGGGGGACGACGAGCTGCGGGAGGGGCTGCACCGGGCCAGGCTCAGGAGGCGGCCGCCTCGGCCCGCTCGGGACCCGGCAGCGGCTCACCCGTCTCCAGCAGGCTCTTGAGGCTGGCCAGCAGCTCCGGCCAGCCGCCGCTGCCCGCGAGCTGACCGCTGATCGCCCGGTGCATCTCGCTGTCCGGCGAGAAGTCGTCGTGGGTCACGGTGAGCCGGACCGTCTGCCCGTACGGCTCGAGGTCGAAGGTCACCTTGGACCGGCGCTCGCCCAGCCGCGCGGCCAGTTCCTCAGCCGACCAGCCGAAGTGCGCGGCGTGCTCGGGCTGGAAACCATGCCAGCTGTACGACAGCCGCCGGTGCGGCTCGGCCTCCAGCACCCGCTGCCCGAGGTCCTTCGGTTCGGCGTCGGGGGAGTCCTGCCAGAGCAGGGGTGAGCCGGGCCGCCAGTCGGAGACCAGGGTGACGCCGCCCCAGTATCGGCGGGTGAACTCCGGCTCGGTCAGCGCCCGCCAGAGCCGCGCCGGGGTGGTCCTGATGTAGGTGGTGTAGACGAACTTCGGGTTTTCCATGGGCTCGGACTCCAATGCTGTCTGCAGGTCGGCGAGGGCGCGCGCCCGCTCCCGGTCGTACCGGCGGATCCACCGGTCGGCGATGGCGTTGATCGGGGCGGCGTTGAGGTAGTGCAGCTTCGCGCGGCCGCACCGCACGGTGGTCACCAGCTCGGCGGCTTCCAGCACCGCCAGGTGCTTGCTCACCGACTGCCGGGTCATGTCGAGCCCGGCGCACATCTCGCGCAGGGTCTGGCCGTTGCGGCCGTTCAGGCTGTCGAGCAGCCGGCGGCGGCTGGGGTCAGCCAGCGCCCGGAACACCTCGTCCACCCATCACCGTCCTCTAATAGGCAGCCGCTCGGCTGCGCTTTCGACAATAGGCAACCATATGGCTGCCTGTCCAGTCCTTCGGCGCGCACGTGCTTGCCGGCTTCAGGGGGAGCTAGCCTCCTAGGACGCCCAGCGGCGGTGATTCATGCGGCCAGCCGGCCGTGGGAAAGTCAGCGACGCGGATCAGCGCTCGGGGACCGGATTGCCGGAGTGGCCGTCGATCACCTGCCGATAGGCCAGCGGGCCGTCGAGCCAGACCTCGATCTGCCGCTCGACGGTGTCGTCTCCGACGGACCAGCTCAAGCGGCGCGGACGTATCGAGACGTGCACGACCACCGAGGTGGCGTCCTCGGTGGTCGCCACCCGGGACACCACGTACCCCTGGTCCATGTTCAAAGCGCGACGATGACTCCGGGATTCGCCGTGCGGTCGTACGCCTCGATGGAAACCTCCTGCTCGGCCGCTTGCAGCAGATCGTGGGTCACCGGTATCGCACCAATGGTCAGGACCGCGAGCAGCACCCCGGCGAAGGTGAGGCGCCGTCTCCGCCCGTCCATCGGCGTGCCTACGGAAGGAGTCCGGCGCGGCGGGCGGCGACCACGACCTCCAGGCGGGTGTGCGCCCCGAGCTTGCGCATCGCCGAGCGGAGGTAGCTCTTCACCGTCTCGGGCCGCAGCCCGAGCTGGTCGGCCACGTCGGCGTTGGTGCAGCCCAGCGCGACGCAGGCCAGCACGTCCGTCTCCCGAGGCGAGAGCGGTGTCGTCGGCGTGGGCGTGCCGGGCGAACGCACCGCGCCGGCGAGCCGGTCGGCGACCGCGTCGAGCCGGTCCCGCAGTTCGGGGTCGTCGATCCGGCGCAGCAGTCCCCGCAGCTCGGCGTGGGCCTGCCGGACCTGCTCCCACTCCGGTCCGGCCGGGTTCCGGTCGGGCCGTCGCGCGGTGCCGAGCGTGGCCAGCGCCGCCCGCGCGGCATCCCGGTCGGCGAGGCGTCGCTCCAGGTCGCGGCCGGCCTCGACGGCGGCGGCGACCAGGCGGTCACCGAGGGAGAGCCGCTGGCGGATCGCGCCGTACAGGACCGCCCGGACCTCCCGGCGCACCACGACCGGCACGGCGAGCACTGATCGCAGCCCCTCGGCGGCGACCGGCCCGTCGTACTCGTGGCTGATCGAGCGGGCCACCGGGTAGTCGTTGACGCGCAGCGGCAGGCCGAGCGCGAGGGCCTTGCCGCCGAGGCCGGCGCCGGCGGTGATGGCCAGGCCGCGCAGCGCCGTGGTGGTGGTGCCGGCCAGCTCGCTGATCGTCATCCGGGGCGGGCCACCGGACTGCACCATGCCGCCGAAGGCCACCGGCAGCCCGGTGCCACGCAGCAGCGTCAGCAGGGCGGCCCGGATCTGGTCGCCGTCGTCGTGCGGATACAGCTGCTCCAGCGTCCTCACCTCCCCGGCGTTCCGATCCCCGCAGCCACCCCCGTCCGGGGGTAGTGAGACCCAGGTCACCCGATCGAGGATCAGCGTACTGCGCGCGGCACCGTCCCCCCACCGCCGCGCCCCGTGGTGACAGGAAGGACACCCCATGGCCACCGCCGGCACCGACGCCTTCCGCGAGGCGCGCGACTTCCTGCTCGCGCATCGCGAGGACTACGAGACCGCGTACGCGAAGTTCCGCTGGCCCCGGCTGGACGAGTTCAACTGGGCGTTGGACTGGTTCGACGTGCTCGCCGAGGGCAACGACACCGCCGCGCTCTGGATCGTCGAGGCCGACGGGGGAGAGGGCCGCTGGTCGTACGCGGAGCTGTCCCGCCGCTCCAACCAGGTGGCCAACTGGTTGCGCGCGCAGGGCGTACGGGCGGGCGACCGGCTGATCCTCATGCTCGGTAACCAACTGGAGCTCTGGGAGACCATCCTGGCGGCGACCAAGCTGCGCGCGGTGATCATCCCGGCGACGCCGCTGCTCGGCCCGGCCGATCTGGCCGACCGGCTGGAGCGGGGCGCCGCCCGGCACGTGGTCGTCGGTGCGGAGCACACCGGCAAGTTCGTAGAGGTGCCCGGCGACTACACCCGGATCGCGGTCGGCGCGCCGGCCGACGGCTGGCGCGCCTACGCCGAGGCGTACGACGAGTCCGAGCAGTTCACCCCCGACGGGGTGACCCGGGCGGATGATCCGCTGCTGCTCTACTTCACCTCGGGGACCACCGCCCGGCCGAAGCTGGTCGAGCACACCCACTCGTCGTACCCGGTGGGGCACCTGTCCACCATGTACTGGATCGGGCTGCGCCCCGGCGACGTGCACCTGAACATCTCCTCGCCGGGGTGGGCGAAGCACGCCTGGAGCAACGTCTTCGCCCCGTGGAACGCCGGCGCGACGGTCTTCGTCTACAACTACTCCCGCTTCGACCCGACCGGCCTGATGGCCGCGATGGACCGGTGCGGGGTGACCAGCTTCTGCGCCCCGCCGACGGTGTGGCGGATGCTCATCCAGGCCGACCTGGGCCAGTTGCGGACGCCGCCGCGCAGGGTGGTCGGCGCGGGCGAGCCGTTGAACCCGGAGGTGATCGAGCAGGTCGAGGCGGCCTGGGGGGTGACCGTCCGGGACGGCTACGGGCAGACCGAGACGACCGCGCAGATCGGCAACCCGCCCGGGCAGCCGGTGAAGCCCGGCTCGATGGGGCGCCCGTTGCCGGGCTACGTGGTGGCCCTGATCGACCCGGTGACCGGCGAGCCGGGCGACGACGGCGAGGTCTGCCTGGACCTGGCGCACCGGCCGACCGCGCTGATGGTCGGCTACCACGGCGACGAGGAGCTGACCGGTACGGCGATGGCCGGCGGGTACTACCACACCGGGGACATCGCCTCCCGGGACGCCGACGGCTACCTCACCTACGTGGGGCGCACCGACGACGTGTTCAAGGCGTCGGACTACCGGATCTCGCCGTTCGAGCTGGAGAGCGTTCTGCTGGAGCACGAGGCGGTGGCCGAGGCGGCGGTGGTGCCGTCACCGGACCCGGTGCGGCTGGCGGTGCCGAAGGCGTACGTGGTCCTGGCGCCCGGCTGGGATGCGGACGAGAAGACCGCCGCGGCGATCTTCGCGCACTCCGGCGAGCGGCTGGCGCCCTACCTGCGGGTGCGGCGGCTGGAGTTCGCCGAGCTGCCGAAGACCATCTCCGGCAAGATCCGCCGGACCGAGCTGCGCTCGGCCGAGCGGGACAAGCACGCCCGCGCGGAGGCGCGTCCGGCCGGCGAGTACCGCGAGGAGGACTTCCGGTGAGCCTCCCCTCGTACGCCAGCGGGATCTCCGACACCCCGCTGCTCGGTGACACCATCGGCGGGAACCTGGCCCGGTCGGTCGAGGCGTACCCGGATCGGGAGGCGCTGGTGGACTGCCCGAGTGGCCGGCGGTGGACGTACGCCGAACTGGGCCGCGCGGTGGACGAGCTGGCCCGCGGCCTGCTCGCGGCGGGGGTGGGCAAGGGCGACCGGGTCGGCACCTGGGCGCCGAACTGCCCGGAGTGGGTGCTGATCCAGTACGCGACGGCGGCCATCGGCGCCATCATGGTCAACATCAATCCGGCCTACCGGCGGCACGAGCTGGAGTACGTGCTGAACCAGTCCGGGGTGAGCCTGCTCGTCTCCTACCCCCGCTACAAGACCAGCGACTACCAGGGGATGGTGGAGGCGGTCCGGGGCGACTGCCCGGGCCTGCGGACCGTGGTCTACATCGGCGAGTCGAGCTGGGACGACCTCGTCGCCGGGGCGGCGTCCGTGCCGGCGGAGCGGCTGGTCGAGCGGGCGGCGCAGCTGAGCTGCGACGACCCGATCAACATTCAGTACACCTCGGGCACAACGGGCTTCCCGAAGGGCGCGACGCTGTCGCACCACAACATCCTCAACAACGGCTACTTCGTCGGTGAGCTGGTCCGCTACACCGCCCAGGACCGGGTCTGCCTGCCGGTGCCGTTCTACCACTGCTTCGGCATGGTGATGGGCAACCTCGGCGCGACCAGTCACGGCGCGTGCATCATCATCCCGGCGCCGACCTTCGACCCGGCCGCGACGCTGCGGGCGGTCGCGGCCGAGCGGGCCACCTCGCTGTACGGGGTGCCGACGATGTTCATCGCCGAGCTGGGCCTGCCGGACTTCGCCGAGTACGACCTCTCCTCGCTCCGGACGGGCATCATGGCCGGCTCGCCGTGCCCGGTGGAGGTGATGAAGCGGGTGATCGCGGAGATGAACATGGCCGAGGTGGCGATCTGCTACGGCATGACCGAGACCTCGCCCGTCTCCACCCAGACCCGGTACGACGACGACCTGGACCGGCGCACCGCCACGGTCGGCCGGGTGATGCCGCACGTGGAGGTGAAGGTGGTCGACCCGGCGACCGGGGTGACGGTGCCCCGGGGCGAGCCGGGGGAGCTGTGCACCCGGGGCTACTCGGTGATGCTCGGCTACTGGGAGGAGCCGGAGAAGACCGCGGAGGCGATCGACCCGGCCCGCTGGATGCACACCGGCGATCTGGCGGTGATGCGCGAGGACGGCTACCTGACCATCGTCGGCCGGATCAAGGACATGATCATCCGGGGTGGGGAGAACGTCTACCCCCGCGAGATCGAGGAGTTCCTCTACCGGCATCCGAAGATCTCCGACGTGCAGGTGGTCGGCGTCCCCGACGAGCGGTACGGCGAGGAGATCCTGGCCTGCGTGATCCTCCGCGACGGGCACGACGCCCTGACCGTCGAGGAGGTGGCGGAGTTCTGCCGGGACCGGCTGGCCCACTACAAGATCCCCCGGTACGTACGGGTGATGAACTCCTTCCCGATGACGGTCAGCGGCAAGGTGCGCAAGGTGGAGCTGCGTCGCGCCGGGCTCGACGGCTGACGCCATGCTCCGGCACGTCGGTCATTCCCCGGTCCGTCCGTCGATCAGCTCGCGGACGATGTCGAGGTGGCCGGCGTGCCGGGCATACTCCTGGAGCACGTGGAAGAGGATCGCGGCCAGCGTCGGCCGGCTCGCCTCGTCGGTGAACCGCCCGCCGAGCGCGGCGGGGCTGTGCAGCGTGGCCGACTCGACGATCTCCCGGGTCCGTGCCCCGTTGCGGCGCAAAGCCTCCACCAGGTCGGCGACGGTCTCGTCTGGGCGGACGTGCCAGCGGCCCTGCGCGTGGTCGCCCCACGGGTCCGGCACCTGCTCGCCGAGGAACCCCCACACCAGCCAGCGCCGCTCCATGAACGTCAGGTGCTTGACCAGTTCGACGGGGGTCCAGCCGGAGGGCACCCGGGTGGAGCGCGCCTGCGCGTCGGTCAGCCCGGCCAGCCGGTCGGCGACGGTCTCCCGGTAGTAGTCGAGGTAGCTGAGGAAGTGTGCGGGCACGTCCGACGACGGGCCCGGCTCCGGGAACGGCACGCTCATGGCCGGCAGTATGGCTGGGAGCACCGACGCTGTGGCGGGCGGTGCGCTACCGCGAACGGTACCTGCCCGGCCAGGAGCTGTACCGGGCCGAGGCGCGACCGCTGGAGCGAGCGGACCGTCGGCCAGCCGCCACTCTTCGACCGGGCGGTGGTCGCCGCCGCTTATGCCGACCCCGCACCGGTCGCGGAGCCCTCGCCGGCGACCGTCGCCTAGGGTGGTGAGGATCGGAGGAGGCATGGTGCCGTCGCTCGCCGTACCGCCGCTGTTCGCCGCGCTCAGCGACGCCCGCAGCGTCCTGATCGCCGGGGCGGGCGGCGGCTTCGACGTGTATGCCGGCCTGCCGCTGGCCGTCTCGCTGCTCGACGCCGGCCGGCGGGCGCACCTGGCCAACCTCTCCTTCTCCGAACTCGAGCTGCTCGAGCCGGGCGCCTGGGCGGCCGAGAACCTCGCCGCGGTCACCCCGGACACCGCAGGCCTGGACGACTACTTCCCCGAGCGGGCGCTGGCCCGCTGGCTCGCCGCGCACGATCTGCCGTCCACCGTGTACGCCTTCCCGAAGACCGGGGTGCAGCCGCTCCGGGCCGCGTACCGCCACCTGGTCGACACGCTCGCCGTGGACGCCGTGGTTCTGATCGACGGGGGCACCGACATCCTGATGCGCGGCGACGAGGCGGGGCTCGGCACCCCGGTGGAGGACATGACCAGCCTGGCCGCCGTCGCCGGCCTGGACGTGCCGGTGCGGCTGGTCGTCTGCCTCGGCTTCGGCATCGACGCGTACCACGGGGTCAACCACACCCAGGTGCTGGAGAACATCGCCGCCCTCGACCGGGACGGCGCCTACCTGGGTGCCCTCTCCATCCCGAACACCAGCCGCGAAGCCGAGCTGTACCGGGACGCCGTCGCGTACGGGCAGGAAGCCACGCCGCTGCTGCCCAGTATCGTGCACGGCCAGATCGCCGCCGCCACCCGCGGCGCGTCCGGGGACCTCCACGTCACCCCGCGTACCCGGGGCAGCACCCTGTTCGTCAACCCGCTGATGGCGGTCTACTTCAGCTTCGACCTGGCCGGGCTCGCCCGCCGGTCGCTCTATCTGGATCGGTTGGAGGACACGTACGGCAGGCGGCAGGTGGCGTCCCGGATCGAGGCGTTCCGCGAGGAGGTCGAGCCGCGGGCGCCCCGGGCCTTCCCGCACTGACGGTTGTGCGGCCCGCTCCATTACGTAGCGTAGTGCCGTCCGCCAGTCGGTGCGCCCGGCTGGGCAAATCGGTGGTTACCGGATAACTCGTGGCGTTCCTGACTACGGTATGTGCGGAGGCGGTCAGCGGAAGCTGCCTCGGCCGTGAGCCCGGACGGCCCGGCGACGGTGGGCTGGCCGAGAAGGGCCGATCGCTGGAGGCGATGCCGGTGACGATGGAAGCAGAGCGCACGCTGCACCAGAAGGAGATGACCCAGCTTGGTGAGCTTGCCGCCCAGCTACGGGTGGACGCGATCCGCTGCAGCACCAGGGCCGGGTCCGGGCATCCGACCTCGAGCCTGTCCGCCGCCGACCTGCTCGCGGTGCTGATCTCCCGGCACCTGCGGTACGACTGGACGGACCCGCGCAGTCGCTTCAACGACCACCTGATCTTCTCCAAGGGCCACGCCTCGCCGCTGCTGTACGCGGTCTTCAAGGCGGTCGGTGCGATCACCGACCAGGAGCTGGTCGACACCTACCGGCAGTTCGGGTCACGCCTGCAGGGACATCCCACGCCGGCGTTGCCCTGGGTCGACATCGCCACCGGATCGCTCGGTCAGGGACTGCCCGTCGGTGTCGGGATCGCCCTGGCCGGCCGGTACCTCGATCAGCTGCCGTTCCATGTGTGGGCGGTGTGCGGCGACAGCGAAACGGCCGAGGGCTCGATCTGGGAGGCACTGGACAAGGCCGGCCACTACGGGCTGCACAACCTCACCGCGATTGTGGACGTGAACCGGTTCGGCCAGCGGGGGCCGACCGAGTTGGAATGGGACCTGGACACCTATCGGCGGCGCGTCGAGGCGTTCGGCTGCCAGGCGATCGTCATCGACGGCCACGACCTGGCCGCGATCGACGAGGCGCTGGGCCGGGCCCGGCAGGCGACGGGCCCGACGGTGGTCCTCGCCCGAACGCTCAAGGGCAAGGGCGTACCCGAGGTAGAGAACCAGCCGGGATGGCATGGCAAGCCGCTGAAGCCCGAGGTTGCCGAGCGGGCCATCAACGCTCTCGGCGGGGTACGGCAGATCCACGTGACCAGCCCGCGGCCCGAGGCCGCCCCGCCCGCCAAGGCCCCCGCCGCCCAGGCTCCGACCGCCGAGGCTCCGCCCACCGAGGCTCCGCCCGCCGCAGCGCCTGCCGCCGAGGCCCCGCCCGCCGAGGCGCCCACCGGCAAGCCGCCTACGATGCCGCGGTACGACAAGGGGGCGAAGGTGGCCACCCGGAACGCGTACGGTGAGGCGTTGCGCGCGCTGGGCTCGCGGCCGGACGTGGTGGCCCTGGACGGCGAGGTCAGCGACTCCACCCGCGCGGACAAGTTCAGCGAGGCGTACCCGGACCGGTTCTTCGAGATGTTCATCTCGGAACAGCAACTGGTCGCCGCCGCGGTCGGGCTGCAGGTGCGCGGCTACCGACCCTTCGCCGCGACCTTCGCGGCGTTCTGCTCCCGCGCCTACGACTTCATCCGCATGGCCGGCATCTCCCAGGCCAACATCGCCCTGTGCGGGTCCCACGCCGGGGTGGAGATCGGGGCGGACGGTCCCTCGCAGATGGGGCTGGAGGACCTGGCGGCCATGCGCGCCGTGCAGGGGTCGACGGTTCTCTATCCCAGCGACGCCGTGTCGTGCGCCGCCCTCGTCAGCCAGATGGTCGACCGCAAGGGCGTCAACTACCTGCGCATGACCCGCGGCAAGTACCCCGTGCTCTACGACAACGAGGACTCCTTCCCGGTCGGCGGCAGCAAGGTGCTGCGCGGTGCCGAGGACGACCACGTCGCGCTCATCGGTGCCGGGGTGACGGTGCACAACTGCCTCGCCGCCGCCGACGAGTTGGCGCGCGAGGGAGTCAAGGCCCGGGTCATCGACCTCTATTCGGTCAAGCCACTGGACCGGGAGCGGTTGCTCGACGCCGTCCGGGTCACCGAGGGCCGGCTGGTGGTGGTCGAGGACCACTACCCGGAGGGTGGCCTCGGCTCCGCCGTCCTCGAATCGCTGGCCGACCTCGCCGAGCCGGTGCGGGTGACCCACCTGGCCGTGCGCGGGCTGCCCACCTCCGGGACGTCCACCGAGCTGATGGACCAGGCAGGGATCGGGGTGCGGGCGATCGCCAGCGCGGCGCGCGCCGCGCTGACCCGCTGACCTGCCGTGCGGAGCTACCCGCGCTCGGGGAAACCACGGCGCGTCCACTGCGGGCTGACCAGCTGAAACCCGGTCCGGTTCTGCCGGCGGAACCGATGGTTCCGGCGGCAGAACCCGATATCCGTTGGTTTCCCTGTCTGCTCCGCCTATGGTGGGTGGGTGTCTCCGGCCGGGCAGCTGACCCCCGCCGCCGTCACCGCGGCGGCGGCTTTCGCTGCGCGCCGGCACCACCGTTCCCTTGCGGCGCGGTCCATGCGCCACTCGACCGCGCCGGCGCTCGGCGCCGCGCCCACCTACGGGCTGCCGAGCCCGATCCCCAGCCGGCGTGGCCCTCCGGGATTTCCCTTCCTCCCGAGATGAACGGCCACCAGGGCGAAGCTATCCAGCTTCGGCCCTTTTTCTTTTTCCAGAAGGGATCGACGTGAGCACCGGAACCAGGGACACCAGGAATCAGCAGTGGCTCACCGAGCTGCGAACCACGCTGACGAACGAGTTCGAGGCGCAGACGGCGCAACTGACCCAACTGACCGCGGACACCGGCGATCCGGCCGAGGCGCACACCCAGGCAGCGCTGATCGCCGCCACCCGGCAGAGCCTGGAGCAGATCAGCGACGCGCTGCGACGCATCGCTGACGGCAGCTACGGTAGCTGCGAGAAGTGCGGCGGGCAGATTCCCCCGGCACGGCTGGAGGTCCTGCCGCAAGCCCGGTTCTGCGTGCCCTGCCAGGAGAAGCAGAACCGCTGACCTGCCGTGTGCTGAGGCACCGGGCCGCCGGGCCGCCGGCCGAGGCGGTCCGGTACCTCGGCACACCCGGTGCGGTCTAGGCAGGCGGGGCCGGCGGTGCGATCCGCCTGCCCGACGCTTCCGCGCTACGCCACGTCGGTTCCTGCTCGGTCGGTGCGGTGTCGGGTGTCCGGGCGTCGTCGTCGGTCATCGCATCATTCGTCAGACTGTCGTCCTCGCGTTGCCGGTGCCCCGCCTCACCTGGGCGCTCCTGGGTCTCCGCGCCTCTGTCGTCCGAGTTCTGCCGCATTGCGGGCTCGCCTCCCCTTCCCACGGGTGCGCGGTGACATGACCTGCGCGGGCCGTCGATGCGGCCGCCATCAACATGCTCCTGACTGTTGGGGGGGTCCTGGCTCGTTCCCGCCACCGCGGGCGCCAAACGCGGCGGGAGGTCGGGCCCGGCTCCGAAGCGTCCCTGCGGGTGAGAACCGGGCATGGGCCGACGCCCAAACGACCGTTAAGCTGACGGGGTGGGACTCGACGAGCTCTATCCGGCCGACCGGCTGGCCGCCGCGCAGCGCGCCACCGCCGCCGCCGGCCTCGACGCGCTGCTGCTCACCCCCGGCTCGGACCTGCGCTATCTGACCGGCTACGACGCGCACGCCAGCGAGCGGCTGACCTGCCTGGTGCTGCCCGCACACGGCGAGCCGACCCTGATCGTGCCCACCCTCGAACGCCCCGCCGCGGAGGCGTCACCCGCGCCGGCCACCGGGGTCCGGATCGTCGACCACGCCGACGGGACCGACCCGTACCCCCTCGTGCGCACCGCGCTGCCCGGCCCGGCGACCGCCGTCGGGCTGGCCGACCGGATGTGGGCCGAGCAGGTCCTCGCGCTGCGAGCGACCCTGCCCGACGCGGACCAGCGGCTGGCCGGCGAGGTGCTGGGGGAGCTGCGGATCCGCAAGTCGCCGGCCGAGGTCGCGGCCCTGGCCGAGGCGGGCGCGGCGATCGACGCGGTGCACGCCCGGATGGGGGAGTGGCTGCGCCCCGGCCGCACCGAGGCCGAGGTGGCCACCGACATCGCCGCGGCGATCCGGGAGGCCGGCCACGTGACGGTCGACTTCGTCATCGTCGCCGCCGGACCGAACGGCGCCAGCCCGCACCACGGCACCTCCGACCGGCCGATCGGCACCGGCGAGCCGGTGGTGGTGGACATCGGCGGCACCATGCCCTCGGGCTACCGCTCCGACTGCACCCGCACGTACGTCGCCGGCGGCCCCGCGCCGGCCGAGTTCACCGACTACTACGCCGCGCTGCACGAGGCGCAGCGGGCGGCGGTCGCTGCGGTGCGGCCCGGGGTCAGCGCCGAGGCGGTCGACGCGGTGGCCCGCGACATCATCGCCGCCGCCGGCTACGGCGACGCCTTCCTGCACCGCACCGGCCACGGCATCGGGCTCGACGGCCACGAGGAGCCGTACGTCGTCGCCGGCAACCCCCGGCCGCTCGAGGCCGGCATGGCCTTCTCCATCGAACCCGGCATCTACCTCGCGGGGCGACACGGCGCCCGGATCGAGGACATCGTCGTCTGCACAACGGACGGCGTGCAACGGCTCAACACCACCCCCACGGAGCTCATCGCGCTATGACTGTCGACCGCATCCTCCCCACCGACGAGGCCCACGACCTGCTGGATCTCGCCACCGAACTCGCCGACCGGGAGCTCGCCCCGAAGGCCGCCGGCTTCGAGGAGCGCGCCGAGTTCCCCCGGGAGGTGCTGCGCACCCTCGGCCGGGCCGGGCTGCTCGGCCTGCCGTACCCCGAGGAGCACGGCGGCGCCGCCCAGCCGTACGAGGTCTACCTGCAGGTACTGGAGATCCTGGCCAGCCACTGGCTCGCCGTCGCCGAGGCGGTCAGCGTGCACACCCTGTCCTGCTACCCGGTGGCCCAGTTCGGCACCGACGAGCAGCGGAAGCTGCTGCCGGACATGATCGGCGGGGAACTGCTCGGGGCGTACTGCCTCTCCGAGCCGCAGGGCGGCTCGGACGCCGCCGCCCTGACCACGAAGGCGGTCCGCGACGGCGACTCGTACGTGGTCTCCGGCACCAAGGCGTGGATCACCCACGCCCGGGTCGCCGACTTCTACAACATCTTCTGCCGCACCGGCGGCCCCGGCCCGAAGGGCATCTCCTGCCTGCTGGCCGACCGGAACACGCCGGGCATCCACCCCCAGGCGGCGGAGCGCATGATGGGCCTGCACGCCTCCCCGGTGGCGCAGATCGCCTTCGACGACGCCCGGGTGCCGGCCGACCGGCTGATCGGCGGCGAGGGGATGGGCTTCACCATCGCCATGTCCGCCCTGGACTCCGGCCGCCTCGGCATCGCCGCGTGCGCGGTCGGCCTGGCCCAGGCCGCCCTGGATTACGCGATCGGCTACGCCAAGGAGCGGCGGCAGTTCGGCCAGCCGATCATCGACTTCCAGGGGCTCGGCTTCACCCTCGCCGACCACGCCACCCAGATCTCCGCCGCGCGCGCGCTGATGCTCGCCGCCGCCCGGCTGCGCGACGCCGGCCGGCCGTACTCGATCGAGGCGGCGAAGGCGAAGCTCTTCGCCACTGACGTGGCGATGCGGGTGACCACCGACGGGGTGCAGGTGCTCGGCGGCGCCGGCTACGTCGCCGACCACCCGGTCGAGCGGTACATGCGCGAGGCGAAGGTGCTCCAGATCGTCGAGGGGACCAACCAGATCCAGCGGCTGGTCATCTCCCGCGCCCTTGCCCGTGGGTAGCTCCGACCCCGGCACTGGTCGTCCGGGCCGGGGGCGGGACCGGACGCCGGAGGGCCGGCACGCCTCGACATCGCCCGGAAGAAATTCTGAGGGTAGGTTGCACCCGTGGAAGAGATCGACCGAGCCATCATCGCCGCGCTGACCGCCGATGGACGCCTGTCCTACACGGACCTCGCCGAGAAGGTGGGGCTGTCGGTCTCGGCGGTGCACCAGCGGGTCCGGCGGCTGGAGCAGCGGGGCGTCATCAAGGGGTACGTCGCCCGCGTCTCGTTCGAGGCGCTTGACCTGCCGCTGACGGCGTTCGTGGCGATCCGGCCGTTCGACCCGTCGCAGCCGGACGACGCGCCCGAGCGGCTGGCTCACCTGCCGGAGATCGACTCGTGCTACTCGGTCGCGGGGGAGGACTTCTACCTGCTGCTGGTGCGGGTGGCCGGGCCGGCGGACCTGGAGCGGGTGCTCCAGGAGATCCGTACCGCCGCGAACGTCACCACCCGGACGACGGTGGTGCTCTCCACCCCGTACGAGAACCGGCCGCCGAAGATTAGTGCCGAGTCCCAGGGACGGGGGCGGTCTCGGGCGGCGGCGGAGCCGGCTGGTTCCACCGCTGGATGACCTGCCGTCCGTGCTCGTGACCGAGCACGCTGACCGTGGCGGTGTCCAGCCGCAGCCGCGCGCCGGCGGACGGGGGGAGGCAGATCCAGCGGGCGCCGAGCACCCGCAGGCTGTGCCCGTGGGCGACCACAGCGACGTTGCCCCCGTCGAGCAGGGGAGCGACCCGGGCGAGGACCCGGTCCAGGCGCTCCCCGACCTCCGCGGGTGACTCCCCGCCGGGGCAGCCGTCGGTCCAGAGGTTCCAGTGCGGGTTCTCCTCGTGGACGTCGGCGGTGGTGCGTCCCTCGTACTCGCCGTAGTTCCACTCGGCCAGGTCGGGGTCGGCGTCGTCGACGTCGAGGCCGGCCAGGTGCGCGGTGCGCAGCGCCCGTTGCCGGGGGCTGGACAGCACTCGGACGAACCGCCGGCCGGCGAGCATCGCGCCGAGTGCCCGGGCCTGTCGCTCGCCGTCCGGAGTGAGCTCCAGATCGGTGTACGAGGTGTGCCGGTGGCTGGCGCTCCAGGCGGTCTCGCCGTGCCGGATAAGCAGGATCTCTCCCATTCGCCCAGTTAACCAGCACCATTGAGCTGCACTGGCGCTTCACCGTTCACCTAGTGCCCTAGGACGATCTAGCAGACGTGCCGTGCGCGACGACAACCCGCAGACGTCTTGCCAACGACGCCAACCAGCGGGCGTTTCGCCGGAGGTCATGCGGGGACGCACCGGGGGAGCGGGCCGGACGGCCCGGAGCACCGCGGCAGCGGAGGGAGTACCCGATGAGCTTCACCGACAAGGCGAAGAGCAAGGCCCAGGAGATGGCCGGCGTCGCCAAGCAGCGGATCGGCGACGCCACCGACAACGAGCGGTTGCGGGCGGAGGGCGCCAGCCAGCAGAGCGCGGCGCGGGCCCAGCAGGGCGAGCAGGCCAGACAGGCCGGCCGGCAAGGCTTCAACAGATGACCAGTGTGTCGGCGGGCTCCCGATGATCCGGGGGCCCGCCGCCCGCGTTCCGGGCTTGCATCCGGTACCTGAGTACGGGCTTACCGTCGAGGCATGAGTCGGGATGACGATTGGGTGCCCGAGGCGTGCACGCTGCCGACGGCCGAGCGGCCGCTGCGGGTGGCCGAGTTCGACGAGCTGTTCGCGACGGCGCTGCGCGGTCAGACGCGGCTGTCGCCGACGGGGCCGAGCCGGCTCGCAGTCTGGGTGGGCACCGGCTGTATCCGGCCGAGGTGGTCACCGTGCTGCGGGTGATCAAGGCGGCGCAGCGGTTGGGGTTCACGCTGGACGAGGTGGCCGAGCTGCTCGATGTACGTGAGCGGCGCCGTGGCTCGGGGCTCCGGGCGCGGGCGGCGGCGAAGCTGGCCGAGGTAGAGGCGCGGATCGCCGAGCTGCAGGCGGCCGCGGCGACCCTGCGGGCAGCGGTGGATGCGGGCGGCGCCGACCTGGTGGAGTGCGCGGAGGCTCCGCACTGCCCGCCGGGCCGCCTAACCTAACGTCCTAGGATGCCCTAGCGGGTGTGACGCCACCGGAAGGCCCCAAGGTTTTCATCGACAGACCGCGGGGACGCGGGTCGGGAGGGGTGAACAGCGCCCCGGTCCGCCGGACGACAGGGAGGCGACATGAGCTACGAGAGGGCGAAGAACAAGGTCGAGCAGGTGGCCGGCGCCGCCAGGGCGCGGATGGGTGACATGGACCAGGGCGAGCGGTCGCGGGCGGAGCGCGTGATGAAGCAGGATGAGGCCCGAACCGGGCGGTCCGGCGAGCGCGTCCAGGAGGGCACTCGGGATGCGAGGGAGCGCTCCTTCACGACCTGACCCGGCACGATGCGGCGACCCCCGGCACCCACGCCGGGGGTCGCCGCATGTCGCCCGTGGTGGCGCGTCAGCGGGTGCCCAAGCCGCGCGGCCGGACGTTGTCCTGCCCCCACTGCCATTTCTCCGGGCACCGCGACCTCGTCGCGGCCGCCAGCATCGCCACCCGCACCCCGGGCGGCGGACCCACCACCGAAACAGCCGTCGTGCTGCCGCAGGTGGTCACGCACCGTCGAGCCGACCGACACCTCCCCGGCGCCGGCCGGTCCCGACGTGACCCCCGCCGCCCACCCCGGACGGCGCGAGGATCAGTTGGCCCGCGGAGGCCCGCCCCACCACCCGGCGAGGATCCACAACAGCCACCAGAAACCCGGTGAACGCTAGTGGACACCGCACTAGGGTCCTCCGCGTGACCGTCGCACGTTCCCTGCTGTTGTTCGGACTGGCCGCCCTGGCCGAGATCGGCGGGGCGTGGCTGGTATGGCAGGGCTGGCGGGAGCACCGGGGGCTGTGGTGGATCGCCGCGGGGGTGCTGGCGTTGGGCGCGTACGGCTTCGTGGCGACGTTCCAGCCGGACCCGAACTTCGGGCGGGTGCTGGCCGCGTACGGCGGGGTGTTCGTGGCTGGGTCGCTGGGCTGGGCGATGCTGGTGGACGGCTTCCGCCCGGACCGCTGGGACCTGGTCGGTGCGGCGATCTGCCTACTCGGCGTCGCCGTCATCATGTACGCGCCGCGGGGCGGCTGATTCCTAGGCGGTGCGCGCCGCCGGGTGACGTGGTCCGGCCAGCAGCATGGCGATGAGCACCACGATGACCGCGGCGAGCTGCGCACCGGCGACCGTCCAGACGCCGAGGGGCACGGCGGCGAGGACGGCGACGGCCCCGGCTGCCCGACTGAGGGGCAGGCCGAGGCCGAGGGCCAGCCGGGCGGCACCGACACCGGTCAGGTAGAGGGCGACGCCGCCGGCGAGGGCGAGCGCGGCGGCCGTGCCGGCTGGCGCGTCCGGGTGGGCGACGACGGCGTGGATGCCGGTGGCGGTGGCGACGATGCCGAGTAGCAGCAGGTAGTGCGGTAGGACGAAGGTGCGGGCGGCGAGGTGGGTGCGGACACGCGGCTCTGCGGCGTCGAGGGTGGCGGTGGCGGCGCGGGTGTCGGTGAAGTAGGTCCACCACAGGGCGGCGGGCAGGGCGAGTGCCATGACGATCGCGCCGGCGGTGCCGGGGGTGAGGTGGTGGATGTCGACACCGGCGCCGATGGCGACGACGGATTCGCCGAGGGCGACGATGACGAGCAGGCCGTGGCGTTCGACGAGGTGTCCGGCGGCTACCTCGTAGGTACCGGCGACGCGGATCCAGGAGTGCCGGGGGGTGAGGTACGGCAGGGCGGCCTGGACGAGGGCGGCGGCGACCCAGAGGGCGTAGGTGGCGGGGCCGGTGACGAACGCGGCGAGGAGGATGAGCAGCGCGGCGGCGAGGTTGTAGGGCGTGAGGCGGATCGCGGCGGCGCGGGCGGCGGAGCGACCGAACATGATCAAGTGAACGCCGGTGAGGACGAGGTAGCCGAGGGCGAAGAGCAGGCCGGTGTCGGTGAACGCGGCGGGGATGGCGATGCTGGTGAGCAGGAAGCCGGCCATGCCGGCGAAGAGGGTGATCTTCTGGGCGGGGCGCCGGGGTGGCACCTGGTTGGTCAGCCAGGCGTAGCCGGTGTAGGGGTACCAGAGCACGCCGAGGACGAGGACGACGCGGCCGAGGCCGGCCCAGGTGAGGTCATCCTCGAGGACGAGGGCGAGCTGGGTGACGGTGAAGACGAAGACGACGTCGAAGAAGACCTCGACCGTGGTGACCCGGCCGGCGGTGTCGGGGTCGGCCGGGCTCATGGAACTGGAGGCTAGTGGCCCCAGGCGTCGGTGGTGGTGCGGTGGGGAAAAACGCGTCGCCCGGCACCGCTGGGGTGCCGGGCGGCGGGTCGGAGCGGGGTCAGTCGTTGCGGTGGGCTTCCCACCACGCCTGGCCGGACTCGGGCAGGGTGTCGATCGGGTCGTAGTAGGCGTAGCGCTTGTTGAGCGCCTCCAGGTCGGCGGACTCGATCGAGGTGCGGTAGTTCTTGGTCCAGTAGGAGATGCCGCGCTCGCGGTCGTACTCGGTGAGCATGTGGACCCAGCGCTTGCCGACGAAGGGGACGTCGCAGACGATCCGCGGGGTGGCGTAGCCGGGCAGGTAGCCCATGATGTCGTGCTGGAGCTGCTGGGCGTGCCAGACGGGGACCCGCCAGTGCTCGGCGTTGGGGATCATGTCGCACATGTAGAAGTAGTACGGCAGGATGCCCGCCTCGCCCTGCAGGGCGAAGCAGAGGTCGAGCAGGTCGGGGGCGGTGGCGTTGACGCCGCGCATGAGGACGCCCTGGTTGCGGACGTCGCGGACGCCGACGTCGAGGGCGGTCTGGGCGGCCTTGGCGACCAGCGGGGTGAGCGACTGGGCGTGGTTGACGTGGGTGTGGATGGCGAGGTTCACGCCGCGGCGGGCGGCGGTGCGGGCGACCCGCTCCAGGCCCTCGACGACGTCGGGCTGGAGCCAGTGCTGGGGCAGGCCCATGAGGGCCTTGGTGGCGAGCCGGATGTCGCGGATGGTTTCGATCTCGAGTAGCCGCATCAGGTACGACTCGAGGTTCTTCCAGGGCACGTTGGCCACGTCGCCGCCGGAGACGACGACGTCCCGGACGCCGGGGTGGGCCTTGAGATAGGCGATGTGGGCGTCGTACCGGTCGACGGGCTTGAGGGTGAGCTTGAGCTTGTCGACGGCGGGGGTGGAGTTGCCGACCAGGTCCATCCGGGTGCAGTGGCCGCAGTACTGCGGGCAGGTGGAGAGCAGTTCGGCGAGGACCTTGGTGGGGTAGCGGTGGGTGAGGCCCTCGGCGACCCACATGTCGTGCTCGTGCAGGGAGTCGCGGGTGGCGTACGGGTGGGACGGCCAGTCGGTGCGCCGGTCGGAGGCGACGGGGATCATGTAGCGGCGGACCGGGTCGGCGAGGAACGCCTCGGTGGTCATCGGCGCGAACGGGACCATGGTGTTGAGCATCTGCGGCGGCACCAGCATGGACATGGTGGCCAGGGCGCTCTGGTCGGTGGCGAGGTCCTCGTAGAAGGACTCGTCGACGAGGTCGCCGAGGACGTTGCGCAGTTGCTTGATGTTCTTGACGCAGTTGACCCGCTGCCACTGGGCGCTCTCCCACTGCTCGCGGGTGACGGTGCGCCAGCCGGGGAAGCGCGTCCAGTCGGGTTCGACCAGGGGGCGGCGGCGGTATTCGTACGGCTGCCCGGCGGTCGGCACGGCGACCGGGGCGTGACGGGGCTGAGGGATGGTCTCAACCGGTTGGGTCTGGGTCACGGCCCCTCCTGACATGTGGTGCGGGTGATCAGCAGCCCCGAAGGCTACTGGAAAATATCCGGTGAAGAAATTAGTCTGCCGGAAGTTTTCCCGCGACGCGAGTCCTAGCCAGGGCTTCGGGCGGCTGGACAGGGGGAGGTCGGCGTGACGTCACCGGTGGGTCTGCACCGCGTTGTGGAACCGGCGGGGGTGCTTCCGCAGGCGGCGTGGCGGCTGGACGCCGAGCCGCGGATCGCGTCGAACGAGGTGCGCATCCGGGTGGAGCGGCTGAACCTGGACGCGGCGAGTTTCCGGCAGCTGTGGGAGAAGCACGGCGGTGACGGGGAGAAGGTCCGCGCCGAGGTGCTGGAGATCATCTCCACCCGGGGGAAGATGCAGAACCCGGTGACCGGATCGGGCGGCATGCTGATCGGCACCGTGGAGGAGGCCGGCCGGCGGTCGCCGCTGGGGCTGAAGGCGGGCGACCGGGTGGCCACCCTGGTGTCGCTGACGCTGACCCCGCTGACCATCCTCGACGGGCTGGCCCGCTGGGACGGGCGCAGCGAGCAGGTGCCCTGCGACGGTTACGCGATCCTGTTCGCCCGGTCGATCGCGGCGGTGCTGCCGGCGGACCTGCACCCGGAGCTGTCCCTGGCCGTGCTGGACGTGTGCGGCGCGCCGGCGCTGACGGCCCGGGTGGTGTCCCGGTACGTCGAGGACCGGCGGCGCGCGGGTGACCCGCGGCCGGTGAGCGTGGCGGTGATCGGGGGCGCGGGCAAGAGCGGGTCGCTGTCGCTGGCCGCGGCTCGGCGGGCGGGCGCCGACCGTACGGTCGGGGTGGTGCCGGTGGCCGCGGAGCGGGACGCGCTGGAGTCGGCCGGACTGGCGTCGGTGGTCGCGCTGGCCGACGCGCGGGACCCGGTGGCGCTGTCCACGGCGGTGACCAGCGCGCTGGGTACGCCGGCGGACGTGACGGTGGTGTGCGTGGACGTGCCGGGGTGTGAGCACGGGGCGATCCTGGCCACCGAGGACGGCGGCACGGTGATCTTCTTCTCGATGGCGACGAGCTTCGCGGCGGCGGCGCTGGGCGCGGAGGGGCTGGCCGCGGACGTGACGATGCTGGTGGGCAACGGGTACGTGCCGGGCCACGCGGAGTTGGCGTTGGAGCTGCTGCGTTCGGAGCCGGGGGTGCGTCGTCTGTTCGAGTCCCGGTTGGCGGCAGACTGAGAGCCATGACGAACCCCTCGACGTTGTACCGCGGCGGAGTCCTGCACTGTCCGGCCGACCCCAGCGCCACGGCGCTGCTGGTGTCCGACGGGCGGATCGCCTGGTTGGGTGCGGACGCGGATGCACCGGCCGCCGACCGGGTGGTGGAGCTGGGCGGGGCGCTGGTGACCCCGGCGTTCGTGGACGCGCACGTGCACGCCACCGACACCGGCCTGGCCCTGTCGGGGCTTGACCTGTCCGGGGTGCGGTCGTCTGGTGAGCTGCTGGACGCGGTGTCGGCGTTCGCGGCGGGCCTGCCGGGCGACGCGGTGGTGCTGGGGCACGGCTGGGACGAGTCGAACTGGTCGGACCGGACCCTGCCGGACGCGGTGGCGCTGGGCCGGGCGGCCGGGGGCCGGCGGGTGTATCTGTCGCAGGCGTCGATCCATTCGGCGCTGGTGTCGGAGTCGCTGCTGGCGGCCTGCCCGGAGGTGGTGTCCGCGCCGGGGTACGACGCGTCGGGCTGGCTGCGCCGTGACGCGCACCACGTGGTGCGGGAGGCGGCGCTCGGGTCGATATCGGCGGCGCAGCGGGTGGCGGCGCAGCGTACGGCGTTGCGGCACGCGGCGTCGTTGGGAATCGCGGCGGTGCACGAGTGCGGCGGGCCGGGCACGTCGGACGAGATGGACTTCACCGGCCTGCTGGCGATCTCCGGGGACGGGGTGCCGGAGGTGTACGGCTACTGGGGTGAGCTGCTGGGCGCGGCGAAGGCCCGGGAGTTGGGCGCGGTGGGCGCCGGCGGGGACCTGTACGCCGACGGGGCGCTGGGGTCGCGCACCGCGCACGTGTCGCAACCGTACCTGGACGGCGACGCCGGGTCGTGCGGGCACGGCTACGTCACCGCGGAGCAGGTGCGCGACCACCTGCTGGACTGCGCGGCGCACGGCCTGCAGGGCGGGTTCCACGCGATCGGCGACGCGGCGATCTCCACCGTGCTGCAGGGCTTCGCGGCGGCGGCCGGGAAGCTGGGGGTGGATCGGCTGCGGGCGGCCCGGCACCGGGTCGAGCACGCGGAGATCATGAACAAGCGGTTGATCGCCGGGTTCGTGGAGTACGGGATCGTGGCGAGCATGCAGCCGGCGTTCGACCGGTTGTGGGGCGGCGCGGGCCGGATGTACGAGTCGCGGCTGGGCCTCGACCGGTCGTTGGAGTCGAACCCGATGGGGGCGATGCACGGGGTCGGGGTGGCGCTGGCGTTCGGGTCGGACTCGCCGGTGACGCCGCTGGACCCGTGGGGCTCGGTGCGGGCAGCGGCCGCGCACCACAACCCGGTGCAGCGGATGAGTGTGCGGGCGGCGTTCGCGGCGCACACCCGCGGCGGGTGGCGGGCGGTGCACCTGGACAACGAGGGGGTGCTGGCGCTGGGCGCGCCGGCGACGTTCGCGGTGTGGTCGACGCCGGCCGGGGTGGACCGGGGTCTGCCGGTGCTGCTGGCCGACGACCCGGAGCTGCGGGGTCCGGAGGACCCGACGCCGCTGCCGGTGTGCCGGGCCACGGTGCTGCGGGGTGACGTGATCTATGAGGAAGGGCAGTCGTGAGCGAGCTTGCGGGCGAACCATCGGCACAGCCGACGGGGAAGCTTGACCTGGATCCGGCGTTGGTGGCGCGGGCGCGGGAGTTGGCGCGCCGCGCCGGGCAGCCGGTGGTGGATCTGGCGCGCAGCCACACCACCGTGTCGGTGGAGCGGGCGGTGCTGCGGCTGGCCGGGGTGGCCGGCGCGGACCCGGACGGCATCCCGTGGGTGAACCGCCTCGTGGACGCGGTGGTCGCCGACGTCGGGCTGGGGCACGGGGTGGCGGCGCCGGTGTTCGACGCCCTGGCGCGGGAGCAGATCACCGACGTGACGTTGCTGGCGCAGAAGGCCGCGGCCGGGTCGGTGCGGTTCCAGCAGCCGACCGGAAAGGCGGCGACCGCGGCGCGCAGGGCCGCCCGGAAGGCGGTCGGCGCGGGCGTCCGGCTGATCGACCGGCGCCGCGCCGAGCGGGATCGCCTGGTGAAGCGGTACGGGGACCCGGAGCAGCGGCCGTGGATCTACCTGATCGTGGCCACCGGGGACATCTACGAGGACATCCCGCAGGCGCAGGCCGCGGCCCGGGCCGGCGCGGACATCATCGCGGTGATCCGCTCCACCGGGCAGTCGCTGCTGGACTACGTGCCGGAGGGGGCGACCCGGGAGGGGTTCGCCGGCACGTATGCCACGCAGGAGAACTTCCGGCTGATGCGGGCGGCCCTGGACGAGTCGTCGAGGGAGCTGGGCCGGTACGTGCGGCTGACGAACTACGCGTCGGGTCTGTGCATGCCGGAGATGGCGACCCTGGCGGGTCTGGAGCGTCTGGACATGATGCTCAACGACTCGATGTACGGGATCCTGTTCCGCGACATCAACCCGATCCGCACGTTCGTGGACCAGCGGTTCTCCCGGCAGGTGCACGCCCGGGCGGGGATCATCATCAACACCGGTGAGGACAACTACCTCACCACCGCCGACGCGGTGGACGAGGCGCACACGGTGACGGTGTCGCAGCTGCTCAACGAGTACTTCGCGCACGAGGCCGGGCTGGCCGACTGGCAGCTGGGGCTGGGGCACGCGTTCGAGATCAACCCGGACCTGCCGGAGTCGTTCCGGCTGGAGCTGGCGCACGCGCTGCTGGCCCGCGAGCTGTTCCCCGACGCGCCGCTGAAGTGGATGCCGCCGACGAAGCACATGACCGGCGACGTGTTTCGCGGCAACCTGCTCGACGGGTTCTTCAACCTGGTCGGCACCATGACCGGGCAGGGCATCCTGCTGGTCGGCATGATGACCGAGGCGGTGGTGACGCCGTGGCTGTCCGACCGGGACATCGCCCTGCAGAACGTGCGCTACGTGCTGGGCGCCGCCGGCGGGCTGCACGAGGACTTCGTGCCGGCGCCGGGCGGGTTCATCCAGCAGCGCGCCCACCGGGTCCTCGCCGAGGCGGTGGAGCTGCTCGAACGCATCGGTGAGCAGTCGCTGCTGACCGCGATCGCGGAGGGCACCTTCGGCATCATGAAGCGGCCCGCCGACCGGGGCAAGGGCCTCGACGGGGTGGCGAAGCACGAGGTCGACTACTTCAACCCCGCCACGGAGATCCTGGAAGGACAGCAGGCGTGACCGCCGTCGAGACCGGCGCGGGCGCCGGGAAGAAGATCGTCCGGCCGTACGGGGACACCACCGGCGACGGCATGGCGCAGGTGTCGTTCACGCTGCCGGTGCCGCACGACAAGCGGGCCGAGGGCGCGGCGATCCAGCTGGCCAACAAGATGGGCATCGACCCGGCGATGCTGGTGCACGCCAAGCAGATGGGCGACGGGTTCACCTTCTTCGTGGTGTACGGGCGGGTGAACCATCTGGTGGACCTCGCGGCGGTGCAGGTGGTGGAGCGGGACTTCCCGCTGCTGTCGGCCAAGGAGGTCAACGCGCTGGTGAAGCAGCGGCTGCGGCGCAAGCTGTCCGTGGTGGGCGCCTGCATCGGCACCGACGCGCACACCGTCGGCATCGACGCGATCCTCAACGTCAAGGGCATCGCGGGGGAGAAGGGCCTGGAGTACTACCGGGAGCTGAAGGTCACCAACCTGGGCGCGCAGGTCAGCGTACCGGAGCTGGTGGAGGCGGCCCGGGCGGAGAAGGCCGACGCGGTGCTGGTGTCGCAGGTGGTGACGCAGCGCGACGCGCACCTGCACAACACCCGGGAGATGTCCGCGGCGTTCCGCGAGGCGGTGCCGGCGGGCAGGCGGCCGCTGCTGATCGTCGGCGGGCCGCGGTTCGACGAGACGATGACCGACGAGCTCGGCGTGGACCGCATCTTCGGCCGGGGCACCACCCCGGGCGAGGTGGCCAGCTACCTGGTGCACGCGCTGATCACGAACAAGAAGGCGAAGCAATGAGCGAGCAGGATCCCCGGCTGGGGCTGACCGTGACGCACCGGCGGTACGTGCCGTACTCGCACGCCCACTACGCCGGGAACCTGGTCGACGGGGCGTACGCGCTGGGGTTGTTCGGCGACGTCGCCACGGAGGTGTGCATCCGCACCGACGGCGACGAGGGCCTGTTCGCGTCGTACTCCGACGTGCAGTTCAAGGCGCCGATGAAGGCCGGGGACGTGCTGGAGGTGACCGCGACGGTGACCCGGGTGGGCACCCGCAGCCGCACCATCGACTTCGCCGCACGGGTCGTCTGCCGGGGCCGCCCCGACAAGTCCGAGTCCGCGGCCGAGGTCCTGGCGGAGCCGATCGTGGCGGTCACCGCGACCGGCACGGTGGTCGTGCCGCCGGCGGCGTGAACGTCGCCGTCTGCGCCGACGTCGGCTCGACGTACACCAAGGCGGCGGTGGTCGACCTCGACGCCGGCGCGCTGGTCGCGGCCGCGTCGGCGCCGACCACGGTCGGCACGGACGTGCTGCACGGCCTGGACGCCGCGGTCACGGCGGCCACCGCCACGCTCGGCGTCCGCGACGCGCCGTGGTACGTCTGCTCGTCCGCCGGCGGCGGGCTGCGGCTGGCCGTGATCGGGTACGAGCCCCTGGTGACCGCCCAGGCCGGGCGGCGGGTGGGGTTGTCGGCCGGGGCGCACGTGGTGCACGTGGCCGCCGGCCGGCTCGGCGCCGTCGAGCTGAGCGCGCTACGCGCCGCCCGCCCGGACGTGGTGCTGCTGGTCGGCGGCACCGACGGCGGCGACGCCGACACCCTCGCCCACAACGCCACCCGGCTGGCGAAGGCCCGCTGGCGGGTGCCCGTCGTCCTGGCCGGCAACGCCGATGTCCGCGACGAGCTGCACTCCCTGCTCGCTGGCGCGAAGGTGCCGGTGACCGTGGCCGACAACGTGCTGCCCCGCATCGGGGTGCTCGCCCCCGCCTCGGCGCGGGCGGCCATCCGGGAGGTGTTCCTGCGGCACGTCATCGGCGGCAAGCGGCTCTCGCGGGGCAGCCGGTTCGCCCGCCTCGTCCGGGCGGCCACCCCCGACGCGGTGCTGACCGGGGTGGAGGTGCTCGCCGACACCCTCGGCGGGGACCTGGCCGTGGTCGACGTCGGTGGCGCCACCACCGACGTGTACTCGGTGCTCACCCCCGACGAGCGGGGCAGCGGCCCCGGCCGGGAGGTCGCCGGCATGCTGTGGCGGGCCCGCACCGTCGAGGGGGACCTGGGCATGCGGTGGAGCGCCCCGGGGGTGGTCCGCGCGGCCGCCGAGGAGCGCCTCCTCGCCCCGGGGGAGCAGGACCAGTTGGCCGCGGCGGCGGCGGTCCGCGCCGCCGACCCGGGATTCCTGCCCGCCGACGACACCGAGCGGGCCGTGGACGCCCGGATCGCCGCGCTCGCCGCGACGGTGGCCTTGCGTCGGCACGCCCGCGGTGCGGCCACCGGGGAGCGGGCCGGGCGGGACCTGCGCGACGTGCGGCTGCTCGTCGGCTCCGGTGGGGTGCTCCGGCACGCCGCGCCCGCCGACGCGGCGAGCGTGCTCGGCGCGGTGCTGACCGACCAGGCCGGCGGGTGGCCGCTGCCACGCGCGGCCCGGCCGGTCGTCGACGTCGACTACGTGCTCGCCGCCGGCGGGTTGCTGGCCCAGGAGCACCCGCAGGCGGCGGGGGCGCTGCTGCGTTGCCACCTCGATCGGTGACGGCCCGCCGCGAGCACGAGACGCGCCGACGCGACACGCCGTGGTGCGACACACGACAGGCCGGGGTGGGTTGACAGCGGCGGGGGTGCACGCCGTACCGTCTTTGAGTCCTACCACGGGAAGCGGCTGTTGTTCGCTTCGTCCCTTCGTCCGCTGGCCGAGCGACCTCGAGTCGCGGCGGCCAGGTCCAGCGGGCGGGGGTCGGCGGGGCGGCGCGAACCGGCCGCGGTTACCGGTGTACGGGCAGGGTGAGAGGCACGGCCAGTAGACAACGGCCCGGCGGGGGCAGCCAGTCCGCGTCCGGTCGGTCCGAAGGTCGGCGCCGCTCATTCTCGCCCCACCGGCCGGGAAGGGCCTGGGAGCATCGGGGCGCGGCGCAAGCCGCGCCCCGATTTTGTTCGGCCGGGTGGGCGCGCAGGCGTCAGTGGGCGGCGGGTCGGGCGCGGACGTGCAGCCGTTCGCCCTGCGGCCCGAAGAGGTTGAGGAGTTCCGCGGGCCGCGAATCCGGGTTGGCGACCGCGTGCGGCAGACGGGTGTCGAACTCGGCGACCTCGCCGGGGGTCAGCAGCAGGTCGTGCTCGGCCAGCAGGAGCCGCACCCGCCCGGACAACACGTACAGCCACTCGTAGCCCTCATGGGTCTGCTGCTCGGGCTCGGCGGGGGTGTGCGGCGGGAGGATCTGCTTGAACGCCTGCAACCCGCCCGGGCGGCGGGTCAGCGGCAGGAACGTGATGCCGTGGCGGACGATCGGGCGGGGGTGCAGCCGCGGGTCGCCGGTGGGCGGGGCGCCGACGAGTTCATCCAGCGGCACCTGGTGGGCCCGCGCGAGGGGCAGCAGCAGCTCCAGGGTGGGGCGGCGGCCGCCGGATTCCAGCCGCGACAGGGTGGACACCGAGATGCCGGTCGCCTGGGCGAGCTGGGCGAGCGTCGTGCCGCGCTGCCGCCGCAGGGCCCGCAGCCGGGGACCAACCGCGGCCAGCACGTCCTCGTTGCTTGCCATAGTGGCAACAATACTTGCCAGCCTGCCGGCGGTGGGTGCACGGTGGGCCCGACGAAACGCGACGGAGGGACTTCACCATGGACGACAGGTACGACGTGGTGGTGATCGGCGGCGGCGCCGCCGGGCTCAGCGGGGCGCTGGCCCTGGCGCGGGCGCGGCGGTCGGTGCTCGTGGTGGACGCGGGGCAGCCGCGCAACGCGCCGGCCGGGCACGTGCACAACCACCTGGGCAGCGACGGCACGCCGCCGGCCGACCTGCTGGCGGCCGGCCGGGCGGAGGTCACCCGGTACGGCGGTGACGTCGTCGCCGGGACCGTCGACGACGCGGTGAAGGACGACGAAGACTTCCTGGTGACCCTGCGCGACGGGCGCGGGGTACGGGCCCGGCGGCTGCTGGTGGCCACCGGGCTCGTCGACGAGCTGCCCGACGTGCCCGGACTGGCCGGACGGTGGGGACGCGACGTGCTGCACTGCCCGTACTGCCACGGGTGGGAGGTTCGCGACCGGCGCATCGGGGTCCTGGCCACCGGGCCGCTGGGCGTACACCAGGCGCAGCTGTGGCGGCAGTGGAGCCCGCACGTGACGCTGCTGCTGCACCACACTGCGGTGCCTGGTGCGGAGGAGACCGAGCAGCTCGCCGCGCGTGGGATCACCGTGGTCGACGGGCCGGTCGCCGGGCTGGAGGTCACCGACGACGCGCTCAGCGGAGTACGGCTGGCCTCGGGCGAGGTCGTCGCGCTCGACGCGGTGGTCGTCGGGACCCGGCTCAGCGCCCGGGCGGACGTGCTGCGCTCACTCGGGTTGGCACCCGTCGACGTCGACATGGGCGGGCACGTCATCGGCACGCAGATCCCCACGGACCAGACCGGCGCGACCGCCGTGCCCGGCGTGTGGGTGGCGGGCAACGTGGCCGACCTGCGGGCGCAGGTGGTCACCGCCGCGGCGGCCGGCCTGACCGCCGCTGCGGCGATCAACTCCGACCTGATCGCCGAGGAGACCCGCGGCGCCGTCGAAGCCCACCGGCACGAGCTGCGGACCATGTTGGAGCAGCCCGCCTGGGAGGAGCGTTACCGGGCCAGCCCGTCGGTGTGGAGCGGGCGGCCGAACCCGCAGCTGGTGGCCGAGGCCACCGCCCTGGCCCCGGGCCGGGCGCTCGACGTCGGCTGCGGCGAGGGCGCGGACGCGGTCTGGCTGGCCCGGCGCGGCTGGCAGGTCACCGCCGTCGACATCGCCACCACCGCGCTGCGCCGGGCCGCCGACCTGGCCGCAGCCGCCGGCCAGCAGGTTGCCGGACGCATCACCTTCACCCAGGCGGACCTACGCGAGAAGCCACCCACCGAGGGCGGGTACGACCTGGTGTCGGCGCAGTTCATGCAGCTGCCGGGCGACACGCGGCGGGAGCTGTTCGCCCGGCTGGCCGCCGCAGTGGCCCCCGGCGGCACCCTGCTGATCGTCGGGCACCACCCGTCCGACCTGCGCACCACCGCGCACCGGATGCACTTTCCGGAGCTGATGTTCACCGCCGAGGAGATCGCGGCCTCGCTCGACCCCGCCAGCTGGCAGGTATGCGCGGCCGAGGCCCGCCCGCGCGGCGCCGTCGACCCGGACGGGCGGGACGTCACGATCCACGACGCGGTCCTGGTCGCGCGTCGGCGCTGATCCCGCGCGCAGGTCCCTCGGGTCCGCCCGAGCGGCAGGCGGCGGGCGGCGCACCGCGGCCGCCGGAGCCGGTCCGGGGCGGGTAGCCTTCGGCGCGTGATCGTGGTGAGGTGCCGATGACGACGCTCGACCGGGAAGAGGTGCGTGCCACAGCGGTGGCACGCGTAACCCCGCGCCCCCTGCCGCTGCGGGTGGCCGTGCCGATGGCGGTGGCCGCCGGGCTGGCGCTGCTGGCCGCGTTCCCGCCGTACGGGGTGTGGCCGCTCGCGCCGGCCGGCGTGGCGCTGCTCGCCGCGGCGGCGCACCGGCGCCGGCTGCGCGCGGGCGCGGGACTGGGCTTCCTGACCGGGGTGGCGCTGTTCGCGCCGCTGCTGGAATGGACGAATCTGCACACCGGCTACGTGCCGTGGGTGCTGCTGTCGCTGTTGCAGGCCGGCTACCTGGCCCTGCTCGGGGTGGCCACCGCCTGGGTGTCCCCGCTGGTCGACCGGTACCGGTGGGCCTGGCCCGCGATCACCGGCGTGCTGTGGGTGGGGCAGGAGGCGCTGCGCGACCGCACCCCGTTCGGCGGGTTCCCCTGGGGGCGGCTGGCGTTCACCCAGGACACCTCGCCCCTGCTGCGGCTGGCCGCGCTCGGCGGCGCGCCGCTGGTCACCTTCGCGGTCGCGCTGACCGGTGGGCTGCTGGTCACCCTCGCCTGGCGGCGCTGGGCGCCGCCGCGGCACGCCGAGCAGTGGCGGCCGGTGGCCGGGCTGCTCGCCGCGCTCGTCGCGGTGCTGGGCGTCGGGCTGGCCGTGCCCGTCGGGGTACGCGGCGGCGGCGAGCAGGTCACCGTCGCCATCGTGCAGGGCAACGTGCCCCGGCTCGGGTTGGACTTCAACGCCCAGCGGCAGGCGGTGCTCAACAACCACGTCGACGCCACCCTGACCCTCGCCGAGCGGGTCGCCGCCGGCACCCAGCGCCGACCCGACCTGGTGGTGTGGCCGGAGAACTCCAGCGACATCGACCCGCTGCGCTACCCGGGCGCCGCGGACCGGATCTCCCAGGCCGCCGACGCGATCGGTGCGCCGATCCTGGTCGGCGCGGTGCTGCTGGGCCCCGGTGAGGGGCAGGTCCGCAACGCGGGGCTGCTCTGGCGCCCCACGAGCGGCCCCGACCTTCAGCAGCTCTACACCAAGCGGCACCCGGTGCCGTTCGCCGAGTACGTTCCGCTGCGCACGATCGCCCGCATGGTCAGCTCCGAGGTCGACCGGGTCCGGTCGGACTTCGTCCCCGGCACCGAGCCGGGCGTGCTCGACGCCGGGCCGGCCGTGCTCGGCGACGTGATCTGTTTCGAGGTCGCCTACGACGGCGTCGTCCGGGACACCGTCACCGGTGGCGCCCAGCTGCTGGTGGTGCAGACCAACAACGCCACCTTCGACGTCGCCGAGGCCCGCCAGCAGCTGGCGATGGTGCGGCTGCGGGCGGTCGAGCACGGGCGCGCCGCTTTGATGGCCTCGACGGTCGGGGTGTCCGGGTTCGTTTCCCCGGACGGGCGGGTAACCGGCGCCACCGGATTCAACACCGCGGCGGTGGTGATCCGGCAAATGCAGCTCGGGGACGGGCGTACCCCGGCCACCCTGGTGGGCGTGTGGCCCGAGGTGGCCCTCGCGGCGTTGGCCGTCGCGGCCCTGGCCGGCGCGGCGGTGCTGCGCCGGCGCCGGGAGGTCGCCCCCGGGTAGGACGACGGGTGCCGGTGCGTCGGCGGAAGGCGGTGCGAGGGTGGGCGAGGCAGCCGACAGGCGGACGATCGGCCATCCCGGGTTGGGGCGGGTCCTCGTGGTCATCCCCACCTACAACGAGGCCGACAACGTCAGCCGGATCGTGGCGCGGGTCCGGGAGGCGGCGCCGGCGGTGGAGATCCTCATCGCCGACGACAACAGCCCCGACGGCACCGGAGTCATCGCCGACGCCCTCGCCCGCACCGACCCGCGGGTGCATGTGCTGCACCGCGAGGGAAAGCAAGGGCTCGGTACGGCCTATCTGGCCGGGTTCGCCTGGGCCCGCCAGCGCGGCTACGACGCGGTGGTGGAGATGGACGCCGACGGCTCGCACGCCCCGGAGGATCTGCCCGCCCTGCTCGACGCCGCCTGCGACGCCGATGTGGTGATCGGCTCCCGGTGGACCCGGGGGGCCCGGGTGGTGAACTGGCCGCTGCGCCGGCTGGTGCTGTCGCGCTGCGGGAACCTGTACGCGCGGCTGGCGCTGGGCATGCCGGTCTCGGACGCCACCGGCGGCTACCGGGTGTACCGGTCGGCCGCTCTGGAGGCGATCGACCTGGAGTCGGTCCGCTCGCAGGGCTACTCGTTCCAGGTGGAGCTGTCCCGGCTGGCGCACCGGGCCGGGGTGCGGATCGTGGAGGTGCCGATCACCTTCGCCCAGCGGGAACGCGGCACCAGCAAGATGAGCCCGCTGATCGTGGCCGAGGCGCTGTGGCGGATCACCACGTGGGGGTTGCAGGACCGGCGTACGGCGGTGCGGCGGGGCCTGCACGGCACCCCGGACGGTCAGGTCCGGTGGCCGTGAGCGTCGGCGTGTCATGCTTGAGGAGCGTGATGACGCCCATGGCTTATGAGGTGAGATGCGCCGAGGACTGAGGTTCGTACCGCCGGCCCTGCTGCTGCTCGCGGTGCTGGAGTTGGCGGTGTTCGTCCTGGTGGGCCGGGGGATCGGCTTCGGTTCCGCGATGCTGCTGGTGTTCGCCGCGTCCCTGCTCGGGCTGGTGCTGCTGCGCCGGGAGGGGATGCGGGCGTGGCGGGGCTTCCGCGCCTCCGTCAACGCGGGCCAGCCGCCGGGCGGGCAGGTGACCGACGGCCTGGTGGGGCTGGCCGGCGCGCTGCTGCTGGCGATCCCCGGGCTGGTCAGTGGCCTGTTGGGGCTGTTGCTGCTGGTGCCGCCGGTGCGCCGGCTGGCCCGGTCCGGGGTACGACGTGCCGCCGAGCGCCGGGTGTCGTCGAGGGTCGCCGGTGACCTGTTCGGCCCGCGCCGGGTCCGGGTCCGCCGGGGTGCCCCGCAGCCCACACCGACCCAGACCGCCCAGCCGGCGCAGACCGCCCAGCCGGGCACCGACCCGGGGCGGGCCATCGAGGGTGAGATCATCGAGCCCGGCCGGCCCTGAGCCGGGCCGCCGAGACGACGAAAACGCCCCCGGGAATGTTTCCCGGGGGCGTTCGCGTCAGTTGGTGTGGCTCAGGCGCGGCCGCGGCGGGCCCGCACCTCCTGGAGCCGCTCGGCGAGGATGTCCTCCAGTTCGGCGATCGAGCGACGCTCCAGCAGCATGTCCCAGTGGGTGCGCGGCGGCTTGGCCTTCTTCTGCTCCGGCTCGCTGCCGTCGACCAGCCGGGCGACGCTGCCGTCGAACTTGCACTCCCAGGTCGTGGGGACCTCGGCGTCGACGGCGAACGGCACCTCGAACTGGTGGCCCTTGGCGCACAGGTACTCGCGGGTCTGACGCGGCGCGAGCTCGGTGTTGCGGTCGGATTCGTAGCTCACCGCGCCCAGGCGGCTTCCGCGCAGCATACGCTCGCCCATGATCGACTTCCCCTCGTTCGTGGTGGTGCTGGTCTTCTTGGTGTAACGGTCCGTCTCCGCCCGGACATTCCCGCCCACGTCGGTGGATCGGACGCGCGGACGGCCCCTGCAAGGGTAGCCGCCCACGGCAGCCGCCCGGCGGAGTCGTCCCCTGCCGGGTGGAAACGGTGGAGTGTTTTGGCTGTCACCGGGGATGTTAGCCGCCCCAGGGTGGACGGGAGGTTGCGATGGCAGCTGACGCGCCGATCGAGAACCGACCGCCCTCGGAGCGGACCTTCTTCGGTCATCCGAGGGCGCTGGCGACGCTGTTCCTCACCGAGATGTGGGAGCGGTTCAGCTTCTACGGCATGCGGGCGATCCTGGTGCTCTACCTGACCGCGGCGGTGGCCGACGAGGGGCTGGGCATGCGGGAGTCCACCGCCAATGCCGTCTACGGCACCTACAACGCGATGGTGTACCTGATGGCGCTGCCCGGGGGCTGGGTCGCCGACCGGCTCATCGGGGCGCGGCGTAGCGTGCTGTGGGGCGGCGTGGTGATCGCGGCCGGCCACTACGTGATGGCGGTGCCGGCCGGGTGGAGCGTGTTCGTCGGCATGACGCTGATCGTGCTCGGCACGGGCCTGCTCAAACCCAACATCTCGACCATGGTCGGCGACCTGTACGAGCGGGACTCCCCGCGCCGCGACGCCGGGTTCTCCATCTTCTACATGGGCATCAACCTGGGGGCGTTCATCGCCCCGCTGATCACCGGCTTCCTCGGCGAGAAGATCAACTGGCACCTGGGCTTCGGCGCCGCCGCGATCGGCATGACCTTCGGGGTGCTGCAGTACGTCCTGGGCGGGCGCAACCTGGGCGAGGCCGGCGTCCGACCGGCCGACCCGCTGCTCGGGGCGGACCGTCGCCGGGCGCTCACCCGCGTCGCCGTCGCCACCCTGGTGGTGCTGGTGGTGCTCGCCGCCCTGGCCCTGGCCGGGCTGTTCACCGTGAACAACGTGGTCAACCTGCTCACCATCGTCACCGTGCTGGTCACCATCGCCTATTTCGCCCGGATCCTCGCCGATCGGGAGATCAGCGGCACCGAACGCAGCCGGATGAAGGCGTACCTGTGGCTGTTCGTCTTCGCCGCGGCGTTCTGGCTGATCTACGACCAGGCCGGGTCGGTGCTGAACATCTTCGCCGCCGACCGCACCGACCGGGACGTGCTCGGATTCACCTTCCCGGCGTCCTGGCTCCAGTCGGTCAACCCGATCCTGATCATCATCGGCGCGCCGCTGGCCGCCTGGCTCTGGCTGCGGCTGGGGCACCGGGTGTCCACGCCGATGAAATTCGCCGTCGGTCTGGTGCTCAACGGCGTGTCGTTCGTGCTGATGGCCGCCGCCGCCCAGGCCGCCGTCGGCGGCGACCTGGTCTCCCCGTGGTGGCTGATCGCCGTGTACGCCATCCAGGTCGCCGGTGAGCTGTCGCTGAGCCCGGTCGGCCTGTCGGCCACCACCAAGCTCGCCCCGGTCAAGTACGCCAGCCAGATGATGGGCCTGTGGTTCCTCGCCGTCGCCGTCGGTGACGCGATCGGTGGGCAGGTGGCCCGGCTCGCCGAGACCTGGCCGGAGCCGACGTACTTCCTCACCTTCGGGTTGGCGTCGGTGGCGCTGGGACTCGGCGCGGCGATGTTCGCCCGGCACATCCGGCACCTGATGGCCGGCATCCACTGACCGGGCCGCTCAGCCGGCCGGGGTGGGCGGGAGGGGTAGCGGCAGGCCGGGCAGCCCGTCGATGCTGGTCCCGACGTGGTCCTTCTTCGCGAAGTAGTCGCTCAGCGAGGCGTCGTCCTCGCGCGCGAAGCGCTTGGCGTGCAGGTCGCGGTCGGCGTCGTAGGTCATCAGCGGCACCGCGTAGCCGCAGGTGTCGCGGATCAACTCGGCGCGCACCAGGATGATCGCCCGCAGGCCGTGCACGCTGGTGTCGATGTCCGGGAAGAGCCCGATCAGATCCATCCACCGGGGATCGTCGCGGAACACCGGCTCGCCCCGCCCGTGCACCCGCACGATGTTCGGCGGGCCGGAGAACGCGCACCACATCAGCGTGATCCGGCGGTTCTCCCGAAGGTGGGCGACGGTCTCGGCGTTGGAGCCGGCGAAGTCCAGGTAGGCGACCGTACGGTCGTCGACGACGGCGAAGGAGCCACGCAGGCCCTTGGGGGAGAGGTTGATGGTGCCGTCGCCGGCCAGTGGCGCGGTGGCGGTGAAGAAGAGTGGTTGGTTCTCGATGAAGGAGCGGAGCCGGCCGTCGATGCGTTCGTACGTCTTTCCCACCTGGGCATCATCGCCGCTGGTGGAGGTCGCCCGCTGACCCGTCCCAGTCCTCGGGGAGGTCCGGTCGCTCACTCGGGCAGGGCGAACTGCTTCCGCAGCCAGCCGGCCGGGTGTGGCCGGGACGCCGGCGTCGAACGGCAGGGTCCCGGACAGGATCGCGGCGCCGGCGTACCGCGAAAGTTGAGCAGTCAACATCTGGGGGTCAGGCGCTCTCGGGCTGGCGGGACCCGAGCCGGGCCAGGGCACTGGCGAGGTCGCTGACCTGGTCGGCCAGCTGCGCCGCCCGCCGCTGGGCCAGGTCACGGTCGGCCTCCGTGGCCCGCAGCCGTACCGTCAGCTCCGCCAGCCGGGCCTCGGCGGCCGCGGCGGCGTCGCGGGCCGCGGCCAGGTCGGCTGCCAGCGCGTCCCGTTCGTCGGTCCGGACCGCCAGCTCCTGGCGAGCCGCCGCCGCCGCTGCCACCGCCTCCTGCTGCGCGGCCTCCGCCCGGCCCCGCGCGTCGTCCGCCTGCTGACGGGCCCGGTCGGCCCCGGCGGCCTCCGCTCGCGCCCGGGCGGCCTCCGCGCGCCCGGCCTCAGCCTCGGTACGCGCCTGCGCGGCCTCGGTGCCCAGGCGCTCGGCCCGCTCCAGGGCCTCGCCGGCCGAGCGGGCGGCCCGCTCGGCGTCGCCGCGTGCGATATCCCGCTCGGCGGTCAGGTCGGTGCTACGCCGCCGCTCGCCCTCCAGCTCCGACCGGAGGGTACGCAGCTCGTGGCGGGCGGTGCCGCGGTCCCGCTCGGCCTGCACCCGCAGCGCCTGCGCCGCGCTGGCCTCCCGCCGCGCCTCGTCCCGGGCCGTCTCGGCCTGCTCCGCCCGCTCGGCGGCGCGGGCGGCCTCCGCCGCAGCCCGGTCGGCCCGCTCGCGGGCGGCGTTCCGGTCGGCGACCGCGGCGCGGGCCTCCTGGCGGGCCCGGGCCGCGGCCGCGGCGGCGTCCTCGGCGTCGCGGCGGGCCTCATCCCGCTCGGTGTGCGCGGCCGCCACGTGGGCGGCCGCGTCGGCGCGCAACTGCGCCAGCTGCCGCTCCACCCCGGCGGGGGAGAGCTCGGCGTGCAGCGCCTCGGTGAGGGTCGCCACGATCTGATCGAGCCGGTCCACCGCCTCCCAGGTGCGGGCGACCTGGCCGGGCAGGCCGGGGGCGTTGCGGTGCCGCATCCGCGAGTTGCGGGAGGCCCGCTGACAGGCACCATCGTTGTCCCGGCAGTATCGGAACGGCCGGCCAGCGCCGGCGCGCTGCGGCACCTCCCGTCCACAGTGGGCGCAGGGGCGGGTGTCGGCGGCGGGGGCGGGCTGGGCGTCCATCGAGGGCGAAGTCTAGTGGTGGTGTGCACCAACGTTCGGCCCACGGCGCGGTCCGTTCCGGGTGGCGTGGCGGGGCAGCATCACCGCGGGAGGTGGCCGGGACGGGCCGGTGGCACCGCGACCCGCGGCGGTAGGGTGCGGCGCATGGCGATCTCCCCGTACATCATTCGCATGCGCAAATACATCGGCAGCGAACTGCTCCTGCTGCCCGGGGTCAGCGCGGTGGTGCGCAACGACGCCGGGCAGGTGCTGCTGGCCCGGCGCAGCGACAACGGCCGCTGGTCGCTGCCCGCCGGGGTGATCGACCCGGGCGAGCAGCCGGCCGACGCGGTGCTGCGGGAGGTCCTGGAGGAGACCGGCGTGCGCGTCGAGATCGAACGGGTGGGCGGCGTCGCCACCCACCCCGTCGTCTACCCCAACGGCGACGCGTGCGAGTACCTCAACGTGTGGTTCCGCTGCCGCCCGGTCGGCGGCGCCCCGACGGCCGACCACGACGAGTCCACCGAGGTCGGCTGGTTCGACCCGGACGACCTGCCCGAGCTCGACGACTGGTCGCGGCTGCGGATCGACACCACCCTGCGCGAGGACGACCCCACCTGGCACGCCCGGCCGGGCGAGCGGCATCCGGCGCTCGGGCAGCCCGACGCGCTCTGACGCGGTTCAGGGGGTGGCGACGGCGGCGCGGGACCGGTCGGCGGCGATCCGCACCGCGAGGCCGGCCAGCACGCTGCCCATCACGTACCGCTGCGCCCGCGCCCACCCCGGCCGCCGCACGAGGAACGCCGACACCGACCCCGCGGTGAGCACGATCAGCGCGTTCACCGTCAGGGCGATCACGATCTGGGTGAGGCCGAGCAGCAGGCTCTGCACCGCCACGTGACCGCGCGCCGGGTCGATGAACTGCGGCAGCAGCGACATGTAGAGGATCGCGATCTTCGGGTTGAGCAGGTTGGTGACCAGGCCCATGGAGAACAGCCGCCGCGGCGGGTCCGGCGGCAGCGGGGCCGGGGTGAACGCCGAGCGGCCGCCGGGCCGCAGCGTCCGCCAGGCCAGCCAGAACAGGTACGCCGCGCCGGCCAGCTTCACCGCCGCGTACAGCGGTGGCACCAGCACGAAGACCGTGGCGATCCCGGCCACCGCGGCGGCCAGGTAGACCAGGAAGCCGACGGCCACGCCGAGCAGCGAGATCAGCCCGGCCCGCCGCCCCTGGGTCACCGACCGGGACACCAGATAGACCATGTTCGGGCCGGGCGTGAGCACCAGACCCAGCGCCACGAGGCCGATTCCCACCAGCGCGCCGAAACTCACCATGACGTCCCCCGTCTCGTCGACATGACCTTGACGCTACGCCTGGGCGATCACGTCCTGAACCCGCCCGTAGAGGTGATGGTCCCCACCTACAGCGGCGGTCCTGTCCGAACGCCTTCTTTGCGCCGTTTCCCATCCGCCGTACGGTGGCTTTCATCTGGTCTTCGACTGAGGCCCACGACGGCCGACGGTGGCGATGTACCGGGAGCATCCCATGAGGCAGAAGCTGCAGCAGGCTCTGGTCAGTACTGCGGCGCCTTTGCTCCAGGACGGCGAACGGCCGGAGGTGGCGAGCGGCGCCCGCATAAATATGTCAATCAAGGCGAACCTGGCGTGGGGCGCGGCGTCGGCCATCCTCACCGGAGGGAACTGGGTCACGACCGGCGACGACAAGCAGTGCTACGTCCTGCTGACCGACCGACGGTTGCTGCTGCTCCAGTCGCACTGGCTCACCTTCCGGCCGGTCGCCAAGGTCCTCGCGGAGCTGCCCCGCCCGTCGCTGGTGGTCACCGATGTCGCCCGTGGGTTGATGACGTCCTTCACCGTCTCGGCCGCCGGCCACCCGGACGCGATTCGGCTCTCGTTCGCGTTGACCGAACGAGGGGAGAGCATTGCCCTGCTGAGGGCGCTGGGGGCTGCTGCCTGAGCTGCTTTCCGACCGGAGCCAGCGCGGACACCGCAGCGCCCCAGCCACAATCAGGGCCGTCGCCGTGGGCGGGACGAAGGGGTCACACTACTGGGATGTCCGTTCTACTGCGAGCGGTCGCGACGGCCGGTGCCCCGGAACTCGTGCTCCGCCCGTGGCGCCGTCACGACCTCGACGCCCTGCTGGCGGCGTACCGGGATCCGGTGCTGCGCAGCTGGACCCGGTACCCGGTCACCACGAGGGCGGAGGCCGTGGCGTTCCTGCGGCGCAGCCGGCAGGGCTGGGCGGCCGACCGCCGGTTCAGCTTCGCGGTGCTCGAGCCGTGGCCGGACGGGGAACGGTTGGTGGCGAACGTGGTCCTCAAGGACGTCACGGCGGGACGGCCGTACGCGGAGGTGGGTTACTGGACGGCGGCGCCCGCGCGGGGCCGCGGGGTGGCGCCCCGGGCCGTCGCCGCCGTGACCGAGTGGGCGTTCGCGCGCTTCGCCGCAAGCGGCCTGGCCCGGCTGGAGCTGCTGCACCAGGTCGACAATCCGGCCTCCTGCCGGGTGGCGGCGAAGAGCGGGTACGTCCTGCAGGAGGTGCTGCCCGCCCGGCCGCCGTTCCCCCGCGACGGGCACCGGCACGTCCGCTGGCGCGGCCGATCATGACCCCGGTGGGTGCATCCGCGCGGGATCACCAGCCAGCCAGGACGGGCGCCGCCGCTGAGGCGGCGCGGAGCTGGCGGCGTCAGCGGTCGGCCGGTTCGGGGTTGGTGGGGCCGAGCAGCCGGTTCAACAGGCGCGGTTCGCCCGGCCAGGCGGCGAGCAGCACCTCCCGGGGGACCTGCCGGCCGGCGTAGCGCAGGGCGAGGGCGACCACGACGATGTCGTCGAGCGGGCCGATGACCGGCAGGAACTCGGGGATGAGGTCGATCGGGCTGGCCAACCAGAGCCCGGCGAAGACGATGGCGATCTTCGCCCGGCGCGGGACCCGCGGGTCCTTTCGCAGCCGACGCACGGTGGTGAGGCAGTCGGGGATGAACGCGGCCAGGTCGCGCAGGATGCCCGGGGGCAGCCGCCGGGCCAGCAGCACCAGCAGCGCCCAGCTGGCGATCAGACAGGCCAGCGCCACGCCGAGCCCGATCAGCCAGTCGCGCACGCCGGTGGTCCCTCCTGACGCCGGTACGGGCCGTCGCCGGCGACCCCACCGAGGAATGTACGCCGGGTCACCGCCGGCTGCCGGGCACGAGGGGCGGGGAATTCCCCGGCCACCGCGCGCGCTGAACCCGACCGCAGGCAGCGGATACGGTGGGTGCGGGAGGTGTCGAGGGTGACGACTGGCTGGGAGGCGACCGTCGAGGCGCAGATCCGTTCGGCTCAGGAGCGCGGCGAGTTCGACGGCCTGCCCGGGGCGGGCAAGCCGATCCCCGGCCGGGACCTGCCGTACGACGAGTCCTGGTGGATCAAGAGCTTCCTGGAGCGGGAGGCGCTCCCCACCGACCTGCTGCTGCCGACCCCGCTGCAGCTGCGCCGCCGCATCGAGCAGCTCCCCGACGAGGTGCGCGACCTGCCCACCGAGGAGTCGGTGCGAACGTTCGTCGCCGAGCTCAACGCGCAGATCGTGGCCTGGCTGCGTACCCCGACCGGGCCGCGGGTGGTGGTCCGCCCGGTCAACGCCGACGACACCGTACGCAGGTGGCGCGCGGATCGGGAGCGGACGGCGGCGGAACGGGTCGCGGCGGCGGCCGTGGAACCGGCAACCGCCCCGCCGAAGGCCCGCCGCCGCTGGCGTCTGCCGTGGCGGCGCGGCCGCTGAAGGTTTCCCTGCCGGCTGGGCGAGCACTTTCCGTTCACTGAATCGCCGCCCGCCAGCTCCAGCTGGTGCGCCGTGGACGGTCGCCGAGTTCGGCGCGGCCGGTCATCCAGAGCAACACCTCCGGAGCGTTCCCGGCCGGGTCGCCGGGGAAGAGCCGGCGCAGCACCCCGGCGGACAGCCGCGCGGGTGGTTGCCAGGAGAGGCCGAGCCCCCGGGTGATGTCGTACGTGTGCAGCAGGGTCTCGGCGACGCCCATCGCGGCGAATCCGCCGGGGTCGCAGGGCCCCCAGTGCCAGGCGCGGACCTGTGGATCGGCGGTGTCGACGGCGGCGGAGAGCAGTCCCGCGCACGCGGCGACGACCGCCAGGACCTCCGCGGGCCTCGCGTCGTCGCGTACCCGCAGGTCGAAGGGGAGGTAGCGGGCGGCGGGGCGGCCGGTCACCTGGCCGGCGTAGGCCAGCAGGTCGTGCGCCACATGAGCGGCGGTGGTCCAGCAGGACCACTCCAGGCCCCCGGCCGGCACCGCCCAGTCCCGGTCGGTGACCGGACCGAGCACCCGCGCCATCTCGTCGACCGCGGCCCGCACGTCCGCCCCGGACATCCCCGTCATGCGGCCCAACCCTGCCAGCAATCCCGCCAGGCGTCGATCCGGGGAATTATCAGATAACCGTTACTGGTAATCCGATAGCTAAGAGCGGGGGGACAGAACGGACATAGCGCCGCTACATCATAATGACAGTTCCTTGGCGTAAGGAATCACGCTGGTGTGCGCCGTGGGCGGCTGGCCGGACGGCGCGCCTGATGGTGTCCTCCGGGTAGGAGGTGAGGCGCGCCGTCCATGTTCGGGTGTTCCGGGGGAGAGGGCGACGGCGAGCAGGCGTTGAGGTACCGCACCGCCAGCCTGGTGCGTCAGCGGCCGCGCTGCTGCGATGGTCGACCGTGATCGTCAGCGCCAGCCGGCACGCGCTGGGTCCGGTCGGGTCCAGACGCCAGCACAGCTGCTGCCCTGCCCGGGTGCATTCGAGCAGGCGCGGTGGATCGACCCGGATCACCTGTCCGGACTGGGCCGGGAAGAGGTGGTTGTCCTGACATGGTTCCCCCTCATCCGTGACCGCGACGAGTCGATCAGACGGGCCTGGCGCACAGGCAGAAGGGCTTGCCGACCGGGTCCAGGAAGACGTCAAACGTCCTACCGTTGCGCGGGACCCGCGTGGAGCCCGGTGCCTGGGCCGCCTCCTCTGCCGTTCTCAGGTCGCCGTGAAACCTCGCCGTCGGGCTGCCAGTTCAGGCGGCAGGAGGTCGTACACGGTCATGGTGAGCATCTCACCATTTCCGGCATGCCGTAGTGCGAGTGCTCTGGGATACGCCAGCGCCCGCAGCGACATCCTGCGGGCGCTGTTGCGGACGTACGGCGACTCGATACCACAGGGGCCAGCGATCGGCGACGCGGGAAGTTCCCCTACAGCCCGGCGCGGGCGAAGCGGCGTACCGACAGCGGCACGAAGATCACCAACAGCAGGGCGAGCCACAGCAGGGTCGAGGTCACCGGATGCGCCAGCGGCCAGGCGGAGTCCGGCCCGGGGATGCCGGGATTGCCGAACAACGTCCGGCACGCCGCGACCGTCGAGCTGATCGGGTTCCACTCGCAGACCGCCCGTAGCCAGGCCGGCATCCCGCCGGTGGGCACGAAGGCGTTGGACAGCATGCTGATGGGGAATGTCAGCGGCGCCAGGTTGTCCGCGGTCTGAGCCGACGGTGCCACCAGCCCGAGGAAGGTGCCGATCCACGACATCGTGTAGCGGAACAGCAGGAGCAGACCGATCCCGGCCAGGACCGATCCGACGCCGTGGTGGGCCCGCCAGCCGACGGCGAGCCCGCAGGCCAGCAGGACCGTCAGCCCGAACAGTCCGGTGAGCCCGTCCGCACCGGTCTGGCCGAGCGGCACGGCCGCCCGACGGGTCGGCATCGAGCGCAGGCGATCCATCACGCCACGCTCCTGGTCCGTCGCGACGGTCACCATCGCCGTGGACATGGCGGTCACGGTGGTCATCACGAACAGCCCGGGCATCAGGTACTCGCGGTAGTTCCCGCCGCCTGGTACGGCGATGGCACTGCCGAACACGAATCCGAACAGCACCACGAAGACGGCCGGCCCCATCAGCATGGCGGCCAGGGTTCCGGGCTGGTGACGCAGTTGGAGGAGCTTCCGTACGGTCAGGGTCCAGCCGTCGGCCAGGAGAGTCATGCCATCACCTTCGGGGTCTCGGCCGTCGACGCGGTCTGCTTGCCGGTCAGGGACAGGAAGACGTCGTCGAGGCTCGGCTCGCGGACCCCGACGTCGCGGATCCCGATGCCGGCCGCGTCGAGCTCGCGCACGACCCGCGGCAGCGGCGGCACCGCGCCCACGGCGGCGACCACGATGTGCGGCCCGTCCGCCTCCGGCGGCTGACCGGTAAGGTTCTCCAGCACCGCCATGGCGCCCGGCAGGTGGTCGGTTGACTCCACCACGACGTCGATGTGGCTGCCGATCCGGGACTTGAGCTGGGCCGGGCTGCCCTCGGCGATCAGGTGACCGTGGTCGATCACGGCGACGGCCGAGGCGAGCTGGTCCACCTCCTCCAGGTACTGGGTGGTGAGCAGCACGGTGGTGCCGTCGACCACCAGGTCGCGGACGGACTCCCAGACCCCGATCCGGCTCCGGGGGTCCAGCCCGGTGGTGGGCTCGTCGAGGAAGAGCACTTTGGGGGCGCGCAGCAGGCTGGCGATCAGGTGGATGCGGCGACTCATGCCGCCGGAGTAGGTGCCGACCAGCCGGTCGCCGGCGTCGGCGAGATCGAAGCGCTCCAGCAACTCATCGGCACGCCGCCGGGCGCCACGCACGCCCAGCCGCGAGAGCCGGCCGAAGATCCGCAGATTCTCCCGGCCCGTCAGCGCGTCGTCGAGTGCGGCGTCCTGGCCGGCCAGCCCGATCACCCTGCGAACGCTGTCCGGTTCGCGGGCCACGTCGAACCCGGCGACGACGGCCTGCCCGCCACTGGCTCTGGTGAGCGTGCTCAGGATCCGCACGGTGGTGCTCTTGCCCGCGCCGTTCGGGCCGAGCAGCCCGAAGACGACGTGCGGCGGCACCGCTAAGTCCAGGCCGGTCAGCGCGGCGACGTCGCCGAAGTCCTTCCGCAGGCCGGTGGTGTACACGATCGGATCATCCATGACCAACCCCTTAACTGGGTACGCCGTATGCGGTTTCACCGTAGCCAACTGGGTACGGCGTACGCAAGTCGCTGGTGGGCGCGTAGAATGGCTGGCGTGGCCGAGCTGGAACCGATCATCTGGATGCGACCGGAGAAGCCCGCCCGAGGCCCGGCGCCGACGTACAGCCGTGAGCGGATCGCCGCGGTCGCGATCGAGATCGCGGACTCCGAAGGCATCGACGCTGTCTCGATGCGACGCATCGCCAAGGAGCTCGGCACCGGCGCGATGACGCTCTACCGCTACCTGCCCGCCAAGGAAGACCTGTACGCGGTGATGATCGATCATGCGGTCGGCTTCGAGCCTCAGGAGCCGACCGGCGACGTCCGCGCCGACCTGGCGACCCTGGCTCGCCGCCACCGGCAGATCCTGTGTCGGCACCCCTGGCTCGCTCCACTCCTCGCCGGCCGGCCGATCATCGGCCCCAACGTCCTGCGCGGCACGGAGCGCGACCTCGCCCTGCTCGGCGGTTGCGGCCTGAGCATCGACGAGATGCTCGACGTGCTCAACCCGATTCGCCACTGGGTCAACGGTGCCGTGCAGGCCGAGTTGGCCGAGCGGGCCGCCGCGGACCAGTCCGGCGTCGATCGCCTCGCCTGGCAGCAGCGCATGGGCCCGTACCTGACGACCCTGCTCGCGACCGGCGAGTTCCCTCACCTGAGCCAGATGATCGAGGAGTCCGAGTTCGGTGACGCCGACGAGCGGTTCGAGAACGGGCTGGCGATCCTCCTGGCCGGAGTCGAGACCCGGCTTCCGGCGATCGCCGGGAGCACCAGGCCGCCATCTGCCGCGTAGGCGCACCGGCGCGGACGCCCCAGCCCCGGGGCGTCCGCGCGGCACTCCGCGGCGCTACCCGACGGCCGTGCACACCACCCCGTTGACCGTGAACGCCGACGGCACCTCGTTGCTCCCCGTCGAGGTGGCGCTGAAGCCAACGGTGGCCTAAAGCCCTTCAAGCGAGTGGCTCCGTGGCATCCGGCCACGGAGCCTCCACAAAAACCTGTAGGCGGACCACGGCGACTACTGCTAGTTTTCCGGAGGCCGTGCGAGAGAACGCCGAGGTGGTACCCGTGAACGCAGTATCGACATGGGTGCTCCCCTCCGGGGTCACGGTCGGGCGATAGGTCGTCCGGGAGCGCCGTTCAAGGGCACTCCCGAAAGGCACGACCATGCAATTCACTTCCGAACAGCGCCTCGACGACAGCGTCCTCGAACGCAAATTCACCCTCGGCGAGATCCCCGGCGTCCTGTGGACGCCTGGATCCGCATCCGCATCCGCACCGGCGCCGCTGATCCTGGTTGGCCACCCCGGCGGACTGCACATGATGTACCCCCGACTGGTGGCCCGGGCCCGGCACTCCGCGGCGGAGGGCTTCGCCGCGGCCACCATCGAACTCCCCGGGAGCGGTGACCGGCCCCGTTCCGCCGCCGCCGAGGAGGCCCGCGCCGACCTGCGCCGGGCGCTGGAGGCCGGCGAGCCGGTCGACGACGAGATCGTCGACCGGCTCGTCCTCCCGCTGGTCGAAAAGGCGGTCCCGGAATGGCGGGCCGCCCTGGACGCCCTCCTTTCGCTGCCCGAGATCGGCGGCCCGGTCGGGTACGCGGGAGGGGTGATCGCCATCGGTCTCCGGCTGGCGGTGGTCGAGCCGCGCATCTCGGCCGCCCTTCTGTTCGCCGGGAGTTTCGTGCCCCGCACCATGTTCGAGGAGGCCCGGCAGGTCACCATTCCGCTGCAGGTCCTGCTGCAGTGGGACGACGAAGGAAACGACCGGCAGCTGGCCCTGGACCTGTTCGACGCCTTCGGCTCCAAGGAGAAGACGCTGCACGCCAATATGGGCGGGCACACCGGCGTCCCGCAGTTCGAGGGGGACGACGGGAACCGGTTCTTCGCCCGGCACCTGAAGTGAGGCCGGGCCGTCAGGCCGGCAGCAGACGATAGGAGCTGTCGGCCAGGATGCCGCTCATCGAGGACAGGTCCCGGCCTCCTCGACGGTTATGGCCGGCAGATGCACAACCGCCCCGACCGCGGCGGCTAGCTAGTTCATGCAGCCGCTGTCAACCCGCTGGGCGGCCGTAGCTGGCGCGGCCTTCGGCAACCTGGCGTGCTTGCCGTTCGCGCCACCGCTTCTGCGCATCGCTGTTGCAGTGCCGGCAGACCTTGCGATAGCGGCCGGTGCGGGGATCGATCTCGCGGTCGTGTCCATTGCGGCACTGAGGTTGCTGTTTCCGGCTGCGGCAGTTCTCGGCATGACTGACCTGACGCAGGTGGGTGGGCTCAATACAGTCCGGCGCACCGCAGACGTGGTGAACGTCCAACTCAGGGTTGTAGTCGCCAACGAAGACAACAAACGCGGCGATGTGGGCCCACGCCCGACCCGCCACCTTCTGGTGCACGCCACGCTGGTTACCGTAGCCATGCACGACGAGGCAGCCGTCTTCCGTGCGTACTGAGCGGTCCAGCAAGTACGTCTGGAGCGTTTCCGCCGTGAAATGGCGGGACAAGCCAGTGATTTGCGAGAGCACGTCGCGAGGGTAGAGCCCCCCTCTGACATCCCCCACGGTCGGCGACGGCCGCCTCACTGTCCACCGGCCGCTGTCCCGGGCCACCGCTCCCGACCAGCGAGAAGTGCCCGTCCATCAAGTGAATCTGGGCTGCCGTCGGGTTCTTGGTCGCCGTTGCGGGATACGCAGGCGGCCGTGACCGCGGCCACGGGGTCCTGGTAGGCCCGGGCGAGGAAGCTCATCCACTGATAGACCGCGTCCTCGTTCGGCGCCAACGGTCCTACCCGGTAGTGGGGCGACGACAGCCCACGCTGGACCGACTCGCACGCCGCCCAGTCCTCGCGATTCGTGATGTCCCAGAACTCCACCGCGTACGCCACCTCCGTCACGTCCTGCGGCACGTACCAGCTGCACTCGACTCGCGTCCGGTCCGGCGCGAGCGGGTCGATGCGGTGCGTCATGACGTAGTCGGGGTGTGCCGAGATCAGCAGGTTGGGCAAGAGCCCGACGTACCGGACCGTGCGGCGGGGAGCCCCGTCGATGAACAGCCCGCGTGACCGACCGTCCAGCGACATGGTTTCGGCGTGCTCCCGCAGGTCCATCGAACCGCCGATCCAGGCACCCGGCAGGTCCCAGTTGTCGCCCGATGTCGGCGGCGAGACCCGGCAGAGCTCCGGGTGGATGCGCGGGCAGTGGTAACACTCGTGGTAGTTCTCCACGATCACTTTCCAGTTCGCCGCGACGTCGTACACGTGGCGGTCGCCAAGGCGCAGGCGCTGGGGCTGGTACGGCTCGATCAGCCCGTCCAGGGCGCCGAGGTATTCGGCGAACGGGGGAGCCTCGCCCGCCGCGTTGACGAACACCCAGCCCTGCCATTGCGTTACCGGCAGCTCGATCAGGCCGTGGTCCGCGGGATCGAACCCCTCCACTCCGCCCATGGCAGCCGCCGCCGCCAGCGTGCCGTCCAGCCGGTAGGCCCATCCATGGTAGGGGCACACGATCGCCGCCCGGTCCGCTGTCGCGCCCGCGGCCAGCAGTTCGTGGCCGCGGTGCCGGCACACGTTCGCCAACGCTCGCACAGTCGCGCCGTCGAAGGTCAGGAGCACCCCGATGTCGCCGACGGTGACCGCCCGCTGGTTGGCCGTCCCGCGCAGCTCCTCGTGCCGGCCGACGCAGACCCAGCTTCCGCCGAAGAGGTGTCTGCGTTCCCATGCCAGCACCGCCGGCGAGGTGTAGGCGCGGGCCGGCAAGGTCCGTGAGCTGCCGAATGGCAACGACGCCGCGACGAGGTCGTGCGCGTCCAACGGTGCGGCTGGGCCATCGAAGCGATCCACCGCAACCTCCTGCCGCCCGTCATCACCCGCGCGGCGCTCCCGGGTGGCCCCGATCAAACCATCGCAGGGGTACGAGCGGTCAAGGGGTGGTGACGGGAGCACGACATCGGGCTTGTCAGGATATTTGCGCGCACGGATAATTCAAGGCCACCACGTTGCTACCCACGGGGGGTGGTGGGGATGGCAGCCGCGGAGGCACCTGTCGCACACCGCGCCATGGACGGCCGCCGGTTCCTGCTCAGCGGCCCACTCGACTTCAGCGCGCCGTTCACCTCGGTGGTCGAGCTGACCATCGCCGGCCGGGAGCACGAGTTCACGGCCGGCTCGGTCGGCCTGGCCGACGAGCTGGCCCAGGCGCTCGGCGTCACCGACTTCGACGAGCAGCTCAACTATCAGGGCGGTGCCCTGTTGACGGCGCGCGTGACGTCGTACGACGCGCAGGTCCAGCTCGACGAGGACCGGCTGGTGGCGGCGTGGCGAGGGCGCCGGTACTGCTTCGTCACCCAGCTGTACGGCGCCTCGACCGCAGATCTGCTCGCGGTGCTGCGGACACTTCGGATCGCTGAGCACGGCGACGGTCTCGCGGTGCGTCCCGATGCCAGTGCCGGCAGCCGGATCGCGGCGCCGGCAACCGTGATCAAGCAGGTGCCCGGACTCGGCCTGCTGGACCTGGCGCCGCTCACCGCCGAGCGCGCGCGACAGTTGCCGTCGTGGCGCGGATTGCGGACCCGGGCGGGAGAGCTCTTCCGGGACACGCTCTCGGACGGCAAGCCGTATTTTGTGCTCGCCGCCGCGGACACCTGGGTGACCGTGCTACCACTGGCCGACACCGTGGTCGACCGGGTACCGGACCTGGTGGACCGGCTACGCGTCCAGTCGGTCGAGTAGGCCGTCGTGTCCGCCCTGGTGGCCAGCGTGGCGGCGTACACCGTGCTGCTCACCCTGCTCACCGCCTGCGGTGAGCACCTCTCGAAGCCGGCGGCCCTGTCGACCGCGGTGGCCGCCCACCGGGTGGTTCCGGCGCCGTCCATCGTCGCGGCGCTGGTGATCGCGACCGAGGGCCTGCTCGGCGCAGCCGGAGTCGTCGCCCTGCTCCGCGACGGCAGTGGCCGGCTGCTGGCCGTGGTCCTGGCCGGCAGTGCCGCACTCCTTGCCACGTACGTGGGCTACGGCCTGTACGTGAGGTCGACTGGGCGGGCCGTCCCCTGTGGGTGCTCGCGGGTGGAAGTGCCGATGACCGGCTGGGTGGTGGCGCGCGCGGCCACGCTCGCCGGCCTGGCCGTGGTCGGATCACTGCTGTCCGGCGCGGTCGTGCCGGTGGGGCGAGCCAGCACCTCACTCACGATCGTCCTGCTCGCCGCAGCGACGTTCACCGCGCTCCTGGCGCACCTGCCCGCCGCCATGCACGACCCGGATCAGCCGCCCGTGCCGGTGGAACAAGGAGGCGTACCCGGATGAGTTTCCAGACGAGCGCGCTGATCCTGAGCTGGATCGCGATTCTGCTGCTGGCCCTCGTGGTGTCCGGCCTGGTACGTCAGGTGCACGCCCTGTCCAACGGCGCGGTCGGCCGCCCTGCGTCCGTCGGCCTGCGGCCCGGCTCGCCGGCGCCCCGGTTCCGTGACCTGGCGCCGCCGGCCCCGAACACCCTGGTCCTGCTCTTTCTGGTCCCCAGCTGCACGACCTGCGGCCAACTGCTCGACGAGGCCGCGGAACAAAGTCAACGGACCGATGCCGTGCTTCGAGTCCTCTACCGGCAGGCTGTCCCGCCACAAGCGGCAGACCTGCCGATGACCGTCCTCGGCGAACAGGGGGACCTGTTCGACCGGTACGACGTCATCGCCACCCCGTTCGCGGTCGTGATCGACGCGACCGGGCGCATCCGGCGATCCGAGCCGGTCGGCTCCCGGGCGGCACTGCGCCACCTGCTCGACCAGGCCGACAACTCGTCCGGCGGCGGTGCCGGGCCGACCGTCCACCCGAGCCCACAGGGAGGCACGCTGTGACCACCCTCGACGCCGTACCCCCGCTGAGGGGGACAGACCCCGGTACCGGCACCGCGTCCCGGCGGCGCGGGCCGGCGAATCGGACCAGGAGTCGTTTCACCCTGTCCTGGGCGCTGTCCCGGCGCACGCTGCTCCAGGCCGGCACTGCGGTGGGAATGGCCGCGTTGAGCATCTTCCCGGCCGCGCGCCGCGCCTACGCCGACGGATACACGATCTACGGCGGGTGCCCGACGTACGCCACGGACCACAACTGTTCCCCCGGCTGCGGTCCGAGCCCGATCTTCGGCGATGCCTGCAACACCAGCGGCACGTACGCCGGCTTCCACAAGAACAACGGCACGACCTGGAAACTGCGGCCGAACCAGTGCTACGCCGGCACGTACGACGGCTGGCTGTGGCGCTACCAGGGCGCGTGCGGCGCCTGCGCGTGCCATGTGGAGCGCCGGTGCCACGACGGGTACAAGAAGACCAGCTCGGGCTGGGTCAGGTCGATCTGCCGCTGGAACACCAGCTGCGGCTGCCTCTCCTCGGTCAGCTGGCCGACGACGAAGCGGGGCCAGACCGGCACGAACGTCTACACCGTGCAACACCTGCTGACCGCGCGCGGCTATCCCACCACGATCGACGGGATCTTCGGCAGCGGCACGGAGACCAGGGTGAAGCAGTTCCAGACGGCCAAGGGAATCACAGCGAGCGGTGTTGTCGACGCCAAGACGTGGTCCGCCCTCGTGATCACCGTGCGCTACTCGAACAGCGGTCAGGCCGTGAGCGGCGTGCAGCGGCAACTCAGGAAACACGGATACAGCCTGCCCGTCACCGGGTACTTCGGTTCGCAGACCGATGCCGCGGTACGGGACTTCCAGCGGAAGAACGGGCTCTACGTCGACGGAATCGTGGGACAGAACACCTGGCGCACGCTCACCGGCGGCAGGGTATGACGAGTCGTCAGCCATCCGTAGGACCCGTGCGGCCGCTGCGCCGCTGGGTCACTGACCCGCTCGTACCCGTCCTGCTGCTCACCGCCGGCGCGATGCTCTCCGCCGCGTACGGGCACGTGCTCACCTGGGCGATTGTCGGCGGGCTCGCCGGCTACACCCTCTCCGGCTCGGTTTGAACCCGCAACAGCGCGTACGCGCTGGCCTCGCCCGGGCGGCGAGATCGCAACCCGCAGGGGAAGCTCCTCACCCTGTTCGTCCTGGGGCTGATCGCCGGCGGCCTGCTCAGCGGGGTGGTCCTCGGGGCGCTCTCCGGGCTGTCCGCGCCGCTGCCGGCGTCCTGGCGGTACGCGACCATCGTGACGGTGGCGCTGCTGGGAGTGCTCCGGGAGGCCGGGGTGGTGACCATCCCCCTGCCACAGAACCCCCGCCAGGTGCCGCAGGACGTGCTGCGGCGGAGCCCCCGGCGCGGAGCGCTGCGATTCGGCTTCGAACTCGGCACCGGCGTGCGGACGTACGTGTCGGCCACCGCCCCGTACGTGCTCGCGGTGGCGGTCTTCCTCGGCGGTCAGCGCCTGCAGGTCGCCGCGCTCGCCGGTGTCGGTTTCGGCGCGGGGCGCGCCGCCACCCCGCTCATCCGCCGCGCCTCCGGGGCAGTCGAGGACTGGGACGCCGACCTGGCCGCACGACTTCGCATCATCACCGTGGTGGGGTGCCCCGCGCTCGCCGCCGCCTTCGGCCTGCTCCTCCTGCACCACTTGTAGCGGTAGCGCGACGTCCTCCTGGCATTGCGCGTACAACGCGCGGCCGGAACAGCGAAAACGAGCCGCTCATCGGGCTTGAAGACGTCCTCTACCTTGATTCCCGAGGTGGTAGGCGTGACTCTCGTTCGCGGACCGGCAACCATTGCGACACGACTTCCGGACGTCCGACGTCGCCTCCGTCGCACCCCTGGGCGGCTGGCGCTCGCCACCGCCGTACTCATCGTGCTCGGCGTCGCCACCGGCGCGGCCGGCGCGGTCGGCGTACGTCAGCGGATCGACCTCGTCAACGGCGCCACCGCGCGCAGCGGTGATCTGACGGTTGCCGCGCAGCGGCTCTACCGCGCGCTGTCCGACGCCGACGCCACCGCGGCGAGCGCCTTCCTCACCGGCGGCGTCGAACCCGTGGCCCTACGCGAGCGCTACCAGTCCGACATCGCCGACGCGGGCGCGGCGCTGGCCGTGGTGTCCGCAGGGCGCGCCGGCGGCGGCCGGGGTGACGCGGCGGTCGTGCAGATCATCGGCCAGCTGCCGGTTTACACGGGACTCGTCGAGGCCGCCCGGGCGTACAACCGGCAGGGCGTGCCGCTCGGCGGTGCGTACCTGCGCGAGGCGTCGGGGCTGATGCGGGAGCGGCTGCTGCCCGCGGTCCAGGAGCTCTATGAGGCGACGTCCAGCGAGCTCGACGACGCGCGCGGCGCCGCCGGAGCGTTTCCGTGGTTCGCGGTCCTGCTCGGGCTGCTGACGATCGCCGCGCTCGTCATGGTGCAGCGCTACCTGGCCCGGCGCACCAACCGGTTGTTCAACATCGGGTTGGTGGGCGCAACCGCTGCCGCGGCCGTCCTGGTCGTGTGGCTGGGGGTGTCGGCGGTGCTGGCGGCCGGGAGGCTCGACGCGAGCCGGGAGCAGGGCTCGGAACCGGTCGCGCAGCTCGCCGGGGTTCGCATCGCGGCGTTGCAGGCGCGCGCCGACGAGGCGCACACGCTGATCGCCCGCGGCAACGGCGCACGGTTCGAGGAGGACTACGTCCGGGCCATGGCGAGCGTGACCGGGCGGGGCGGGCTGCCGGCCGTCTCGGACGCGGACCCGGACACCCGAAGCGCGGCGCAGGCGGCGACCGGTGAGGCGCAGAAGTGGCTTGCGGCCCACAAGAATCTGCGCGCGCTCGACGACGGCGGACAGTACGCGCAGGCGGTCGCCGCAGCGGTCGGCACGGGCCCGGACTCGACGGCCAGCATCTTCAACCAGCTCGACGAGCACCTGGCCGCCGCCATCGAACACAACGGGCAGCGGTTCGACCGGGAGGTGGGCCGCGCCGCCGGGGCACTCGCCGGTACGGACATCGGCGTCGTCGTTCTGGCGACGCTGCTGATCGTCGGTGCGGCCCTCGGGATCCAGCGGCGATTGGCGGAGTACCGATGAAACGATGTGCAGTCGCGCTGGTGGCCGTCCTCTGCGTGACCGGGTGTGCGACGAGCCGGTCGCTGCCCGACGGGCGGGTGGACGCGACCGCGCCCCGCCCGGTCGGCGCGCAGGACCCGGCGGCCATCCCGACCTCGGCCGCGGTGCCGCCCGGCTCGTGCGACCCGCGCGCCAGCCTCCGGCCGTCCGGCGCGCTGCCCACGCCGGGGCGGATGCCGGCCGACTCGACGATGGCGCAGATCGCCAGGCGAGGACGGCTCGTCGTCGGTGTCGACCAGAACAACTACCGCTTCGGATACCGCGACCCGGGCACGGGTGACCTGGTGGGCTTCGAGATCGACCTGGCGCACGAGATCGCCAGGGCGATCTTCGGCGACCCCGGCAAGGTGCTGTTCCGGGCGGTCAGGACCGCCGAACGGGAGCAGGCGGTCCAGACGGGTGCCGTCGACATCGTCATCCGCAGCATGACGATGAACTGCGACCGATGGCAGCGAGTGTCGTTCTCCACCGAGTACTTCAGCGCCGGCCAGGCCATCCTGGTCGCCAAGGGTTCGCCGATCAAGGGCCTCAGGGATCTCACCGGCCGAAAGGTCTGCGCGGCCACCGGCAGCACATCCATCCGGAACATCGCGGCGAAGGCCCCGCAGGCGCTGCCGGTGTCGGCGGCGGACGCGCTGGACTGCCTGGTGATGCTGCAGCAGAACCAGGTCGCCGCGGTCTCGACGGACGACGCCATCCTGGCCGGCTTCGCGGCACAGGACCCGGGTACGACCGTCCTGCCCGAGCGGTTCACCGAAGAGCCGTACGGCATGGCGATGCAGAAGGAGTCGCCCGACCTGGTGCGGTTCGTCAACGGAGTGCTCGAGCGGCTACGCGCGGACGGCACCTGGACCCGGCTCTACAACAAGTGGCTCACCGCGCTGGGCAGCACGCCGCAGCCACCGGCCGCCCGCTATCGGGACTGACCGTGACGACGCCAGCGCCGATGAGCCGCGACGAGGTCGACTTCGCCATCGTCGGGCTCGTCGCGGCGCACGACCGGATCTCGGCCGCCATGTACGCGCTGGACGCCCATCCCGGCCTCGTCGTGCTGCGGGGCGACGACCTGCGGGGCAAGACGCGCCGGGTCGCCATCGAGACACTCCCGCGGCTCGACGTCCTGTGGTCGCAGTTCGCCGCGGTGCGGTCCGTGCTGGACCGGGTGAAGACGGTACGCGGGGAGCGGTCGAGGCCCGGCGACGACGAGTTGCACGAGCTGACCGTGCTGCTGCGCGGTCCCGTCCTACCGCTTGCGCCCGACGGCATGGTGGTCGACGACCCGCTGGCCGGGGCGCCGCCGAACTGGGTGACCGCGATGGGTCTGGCCCAGGAGCTGGAGCGGGCCAGCGCCGAGGTCACCGGGACGCTCGACGGCGTCCAGTCGGCGTACGCGGAGATCGCGGCTCGGTTCGAGCCGCTGACCAAGGCGTTGGACCGGGCCCGGGCGGCCGCCGAGGCGCTGGGGTACGCCGCCACGGGGTCCGAGGTGGAGCGTCTCGACGTACGCCTGGCCGAGGCGACCTTCGACGCGATGTGTGACCTGCTGGACACAGCTGGACCCCCGTCGGCGCTGGCTGCCGAGATCGAGGCGGTCACCGCCCGGCTGGCCGACCTGACCCGGCTGCGCGACGCCTACCCGGACCGGGTGCGGCGGCTGCGGGCCGCCGTGGACGAGGTGGCCGCGGCCGAGGACGAGACCGGCCGGGCGTACGCCGTCGCGAACGAGAAGATCGCCAACCCTGGCCTGCCGCCGGCTCCCGACGCGGTCCCGGCGCTGCGGGCGCACCTGGCCCAGCTCGACCAACTGCACCGCGAGCAGCGCTGGCCCCGGCTCGCGGACGAGCTGTCCGTGGTGGAGCGGTCGGTGGCGGAGGCCCGGGAGCGCGCGGCCCACCTGCGCGAGGCAGCCGAAGGACTGCTGCGCCGCCGGGCTGAGCTGCGCGGCCGGCTCGACGCCTACCGCGCCCGAGCGGGGCGGCTTGGCCTGGCCGAGCACGCCGAGCTCGCCGTGCGGCATCGGACCGCGCAGGACCTGCTCTACACCAGCCCCTGCGACCTGCCGGCGGCCACCCGCGCCATGGTCGCCTACCTGCGATACCTCAACGAGCTCACGGAGAGGGGGCACCAATGAGGTGTGTCCGGTCCGGTTGCCCCGGCTCGTACGGCGCCGAGGGCTACTGCGACGAATGCGGGCGCCGAGCGCCGGCGGGCGCAGCTGTGACGTCCCCGGGCGCCAGCGTGGCGACCGCCGCAGCGACGCTACCGTCCGTCGCCACGGTCAGCGCCGGCTCGGTGCGCACCGGATCCGGTCGCAGCCGCCCCGCCGCGCGCGGCGGTCTCGGCGCCGGGCTGATCGACATCCCGCGGGTACCGCTGCGCGACCCGGCCACGGCAGTCATGAGCGACCCGAAGGTGGCCGAGTCGCGGCGCTTCTGTACGCAGTGCGAGGCGGCGGTGGGCCGCGGGCGGGACGGCAAGCCGGGCCGGGCCGAAGGCTTCTGCCCCAGCTGCGGCCACCCGTTCTCGTTCCTGCCGCGGCTGCGCGCCGGCGACCTCGTCAACGGCCGGTACGAGGTGCTCGGCGCGCTCGCGTACGGCGGGCTGGGCTGGATCTACCTGGCCCGGGACCGCAACGTGAGCGACTCGGTCAGCGATCGCTGGGTCGTCCTCAAAGGGCTGATCAACACCGGCGACGGCGACGCCATGGCGTCGGCGGTGACCGAGCGGCGGTTCCTGGTCGAGATCGACCACCCCAACATCGTGAAGATCCACGATTTTGTGCAGCACCCCGATCCGAAGACGGGCGAGCTGGTCGGCTACATCGTCATGGAGTACGTCGGCGGCCAGTCGCTGCGGGACATGCTGGTGGCCCGGCGCGCCGAGGGCGCGCGGGTGCTGCCGCTGCCGGAGGTGATCGCGTACGGGGTGGAGATTCTGCCCGCGCTGGGTTACCTGCACGACCGCGGCCTGATCTTCTGCGACTTCAAGCCGGACAACGTCATCCACGCCGAGGAGCAGCTCAAGCTCATCGACCTGGGCGGCGTCCGGCGGGCCGACGACGACGTCAGCGCAATCTACGGAACGCCCGGATACCAGGCGCCGGAGGTGGCCGCCGTGGGCCCGTCGGTGGCCTCCGACATCTATACCGTCGGGCGGTCGCTCGCCGTGCTCAGCTTCGAGTTCCGCGGGTTCTCCAGCACGTACGCCGACCGGCTGCCCGACCCGTCGGAGGTGCCGCTGCTGGCCCAGGAGGAGTCGTACCACCGGCTGCTGCGCCGGGCCACGCACCGGGAACCGGCCCGGCGATTCCAGTCCGCGGCCGAGATGAGCGAGCAGCTGCTCGGCGTACTCCGGGAGGTGGTGTCGGCCGCCGACGGCGTGCCGCGGCCGACGCTGTCCCGCCGGTTCACGCCCGAGCGGCGGGCGTTCGGCACCGGTGCCGGCGAGGTCGGTGACGCGGTGGTCACCGATCTCCGCCCGGCGAGCGTCGCCGCCGCGTTGCCGCTGCCGCAGGTCGACGTCCTCGATCCCGGTGCCGGCCTCCTGGCCACGCTGAGCGTCACCGACCCGGACGAGGTCATCCGAGAGCTGACGGCCGCGCCGGTGCAGAGCGTCGAGGTGGCGCTCCGGCTGGTCCGGGCGCGCATCGAGCAGGGCGATCTCGCCGGCGCGCTCGCCGGCCTCGACGAGCTGGCAGCGGCCGATCCGTTCGACTGGCGGATGGACTGGTACCGCGGCCTGGCCGCGCTGGCCGCGAACACCCCGGGAGAGGCTCGGGTCGCGTTCGACGCGGTCTACAACGAGCTGCCGGGCGAGCCGGCCGCCCGGCTGGCGCTGGCCGCCGCGGTCGAGTGCACCGGCGACCCGAGCGCGGCCGAGCGGCTCTACGAGCGGGTGTGGCGGGTCGACCACGGCTACCTCAGTGCCGCCTTCGGGCTGGCCCGGATCCGGCTGGCGGTCGAGGACCGGGCTGGCGCGCTGGCCGTACTCGACCAGGTGCCGGACAGCTCCAGCCTGCACGTCGTCGCCCAGGTGGCCGCCGTGCGCGCCAGCCTGCGCGCCACCGCGCACCCGGTCAAGCCCGACGACCTGCTGCACGCGTCCGGGCGGCTGGAACGGCTCAGCCTCGATGTCGAGCGCCGCGCTCGGCTCGCCGTCGAGGTGCTGGAGGCGGCCCTTGCCTGGATCACCGCGACCCGGTTGCCCGGGCATCGCCTGCCGCCCGGCGCCGGGGTGCTGGGCCATGAGCTGACCGAGCGAGGGCTGCGCCTCGGGCTGGAGCAGGCGTACCGGGCGATGGCGCAGCTGGCCCGCGACACGGACACCCGGATCGCGCTCGTCGACCGGGCCAACGCCGTTCGACCCAGGACGCTCGTGTGAACGGGAACGCCTGCCCCGAGCACGGGCCTCCGAGCGAGCCGGAGCACCGGTTCTGCGAGGTGTGCGGACGCAACCTGGTGACCGGTGAGCTGGCGTCGCTCTCGGTCCCCACCATCTGGCTGTCGTCGCGAGCCGCCGGCGCTTCCTGCGCCGCGTGCGGCGCGGCGTACGTCGACGAAGACGCCTACTGCGACCATTGTGGGCGCCGGCGGTCGATCGGGCGGGATCACGCCGAGCTGGACCTGGGTACGGTCGCCGGGGTGACCGACCGCGGCCTGCGCCGACGCCGCAACGAAGACGCGGTCGCGGTCGGCCGGGCCGGCAGCGTCAACGCGGCCGTGGTGTGCGACGGGGTGTCGACATCCACCCGCTCGGACGCCGCGGCGTACGGCGCGGCCGAGGCCGGCCTCGGGACACTCCTGGCGGCGCTGGCCCGCGGCGTCGACCCGCCCAAGGCCACCGTCGAAGGCGCGCGGGCGGCCGCGGCGGCGGCCCGCGCCGCCGCCGCCGGTCCGGACGCCGGGGACACGCCGCCGAGCTGCACGTACGTTTCCGGGATCGTCACCGCCGACGCGGTGACCGTGGGCTGGATCGGCGACAGCCGGGCGTACTGGCTGGGGCCGGACCCCTCCTGCCTCACCGTCGACGACTCGGTGGCCGGCCAACTCGCCGCCGGGCGTTCGGTCCCGGCGACCCTCGACGCCGACCCCGGGTCGCGGGCGCTCATCCGCTGGCTCGGCGCCGACTCGGACGACGTCGAGGCACAGGTCGTCTCGCTGCGGCCGGCCGCCCCCGGACGGGTGCTGCTCTGCTCCGACGGACTGCACCACTACCTGTCCGACCCGTCCGCGCTGGCGGCGGCGTCGTCCGGCCGGCTGATCGACGTCGCGCGGCACCTCACGACCGTCGCGCTGGACGGCGGGGGCCACGACAACATCGCCGTCGCCGTTCTCTCCTATTCACCATCAGGAGGCTCTGTTCCATGAGCGCACTGTTCTCCGCCGAGGTCGACCAGAACGAGTACCTGCCCGAGGGCGGGCGGGTCGTCGACGCAATCATCACGGTGACCGCCCAGGGCGGCGACCTGCGCAACACGGATGCCGCGCCGAGCGCGGCGGAAGTCATCATGGTCGATGTCTCTGGATCCATGGGGATGCCGGCCAAGAAGATCGCCGAGGCGAAGAAGGCGACAGCCATCGCCATCGACACGCTCCGGGACGGGGTCGCGTTCGCTGTCGTCGCCGGCACATCGGGAGCGCACATGGTCTACCCGGCCGACGCCCGGATGGTCCCGGCGTCCGGGCAGACCAGGGCCGAGGCGAAGGCGGCGGTCGCCCGACTGCGAGCCGACGGGGGTACGGCCATCGGCCGGTGGCTGGACCTCGCGAACCACCTCTTCGCCGGCGAGCAGGCCGAGGTGAAGCACGCGATCCTGCTCACCGACGGGCAGAACCAGCACGAAAGCCCGCGGGATTTCCAGCGGGTGCTGGACGCCTGCGAGGGCAGATTCGTCTGCGACAGCCGCGGCGTCGGCGACGACTGGGTGGCGCGCGAGCTGCGCCTGATCGCCTCCACCCTGCTGGGCACCGCCGACGGCTTGGAGGACCCGGCCGAACTGCCGGCCGCGTTCCAGGCCATGACGGAGACCGCGATGGGCAAGTCGGTGGCCGACGTGTCGCTGCGGGTGTGGACCCCGGCCGGCGCCACCATCCGGTTCGTGAAACAGGTGTACCCGCAGGTGGAGGACCTCACCGGCCGGCGAGCGGAGGTGAGCGGCCGGATCGGCGACTACCCGACCGGGGCGTGGGGCGCGGAGAGCCGCGACTACCACGTCTCGATCGAGGTCGAGCCGGACGCGGTCGGCGAGGAGGTGCTCGCCGCGCGGATCAGCCTCGTCAGCGGAGGCCAGGTGCTCACCGAGAAGCTGGTCCTGGCCCGGTGGACCGACGACACCGCTCTCTCCACGAAGATCAACCCGCAGGTGGCGCACTACACCGGCCAGGCCGAGTTGGCGGCGGTGATCCAGGAAGGGCTCACGGCGCGCGACGCAGGCGACGTGGAGACCGCCACCGCGAAGCTCGGCCGGGCCGTGCAACTCGCCGTGGCGTCCGGCCATGAAGACACCGCCAAGCTGCTCGCCCGCGTGGTGGACGTGGTCGACGCGCCTACCGGCACGGTACGGCTCAAGAAGCAGGTGGCCGGCGTCGACGCGGAGATCACGAACGTGCGGTCCGTCAAGACGGTCCGGGTGAAGAAGAAGCAGGAGGGCTGATGGCGACCTGCCCCAAGGGACACGAGTCCGCGACCCTGGACTACTGCGACGTCTGCGGCGCCCTGATGGGCGGCGCCTCCGCACCACCGGCGGCGGCTTCCGCCGCACCGCCGCCGGCTTCGGCGGGGCCGCCCGCACCGCCGCCGGTCGCGCCGCCCGACGTCAAGTCGTGCCCCGTGTGCAGCACGCCCCAAACGGGGCGCTTCTGCGAAGAGGACGGGTACGACTTCCTGCTCGCGCCCCCCGTGAACCCCGCAAACACCGTGCCCTCAGCCGCCCGGACACCGCCCGCGTCCGGGCCGGCGCCGTCCGGGCCGGCGTCTCAGGGGTGGACGGTCGTCGTGCGCGCGGACTCGGCGTACTTCGAGGTCGTCAAGGCGATGGGTGGCGAGGACGCCGGGGGGATGGCGTTCCCGCAGTTCGCGCCCGAGCGGCGCTTCGTGTTGACCGGCGAGCAGATGGTGATCGGGCGGCGCAGCCGGTCGCGCGGCGTCAATCCGGACATCGATCTGGTCGGCCCGCCCGAAGATCCTGGCGTGTCCCATCTGCACGCGCTCCTGGTCGCTCAGCAGGACGGCTGGGCGGTGGTCGACCTGGAGTCGGCCAACGGCACGTACCTCAACGACCCGTCGTCGAACCCGATCGACCCGCTCGTCCAGGTACCGATCAAGGACGGCGACAAGATCTACCTGGGGGCCTGGACTGCTCTGACCATCCACGTCGCGTGAGGCCTACTTACCGTTGGTTGCCTGGTCGGCGCGCATGTGTCCGCCGCCAGGGAGCCGCGACGACCAGGACCACCACTGCGGCAGTGGCGCCGAGGCCGAGGCCGGTCAGCAACGCCAGTGCCGACGACTTCTTTTCCTCGGGTGTGACCAGGCGGCCGACGGACGCGTCCGCAGGAAGAGCGAAGCCCCATTCGAGCAGGGCTATCGCCTCCCCCAGACTTCCCAGCGGTGCGGTCTCCGCCCCGAGCAGGGTGACGGCGAGCCGCCGGCCGTCGCGCTCCACCACGCCGACGTACGTTTGCCGAGCCAGAGAGGTGAAGCCGGTCTTCCCGCCGAGCATGCCGGGAACGCGGTCCAGCAGGGTGTTGTCGTTGGTGATCTGGAACGCCGGCTTTCCCGGCTGTGCCGGTACCTCCGCCACCCTGGTTGCGGCATATCGCCGAAAGTCCTCGCGGGCGAAGGTGGCCCGGGCGATGAGCGCCAGGTCGTACGCGCTGGTGTACTGACCTGGGCCGTCCAGGCCCGAGGGGGTTGCGGCGTGGGTCTGGTTCGCGCGCAGCCGGCGTGCTTCGTCGTTCATCGCGTCGACTCCGCCCTGCCTGGCTCTCTCGCCGCCGCCGGCTCGGGCCAGCACGTTGGCCGCGTCGTTGCCCGATCTGAGCAGGAGCCCCTGCCACAGGTTCTCGATCGAGTACCGGCCACCCTCGACCACCCCCATCAATGAACTGGCCGGGTCGAGATCCGCCAGATCCTCCCGCTTCACCTCGACGACCTGCTTCGGATCGAGGCGGGGCATCAGGGCCGCGGCCAGCAGCAGTTTCTGCACGCTGGCCGGCGTTCGCCGCTCGTGCGGGGCACATCCACCCAGCACCTCACCACTGTTGAGGTCGGCCACGAGCCACGAGGTGGCGGTCACCGCCGGCGCCGACGGCGCACCCTCGGGGATCGCCAGTCCGGACGTCGCCAGCGCCGTTCCCCCGACTTCCCGCTGGGCGCGGTCAACCGGTGGTGGAGACGGTGTGGCGGGCGGAGGCACCGGCGGCGCGGCCCTCGGGCACGCCACGTCCGGCGCGGCCGCCGCCCCTGTTGGGGGCAGGACCGCAACAGCCGACATCGCCAGGGTGACACTCATCGTCGCAGCAGCAACACGAGAGGTAGTCACGCAACGTACGGTAATGCTCGGCAGCCTGGGCGCGGCCGGGTTGGAGAAAGCAGCCCCTGCGGCGGCGGCGAGACTTGTGCGCGGCCGAGTCAGAATAGGATGCCCCGCCCGCCGGTGACCCTTTCCCTCCAACCCGGCACGGAAGGAAATCGTCGGTCCATTTCTACCGATGGCACAGCCCGGGGAAAACGTCGCGCACCGGCGGCCTTCCGAATCTGTAGAAGTTGCGCATATACCTCGGCTCCCTGGGGAGAAGGCGGCGGAGGGGAAGACAGGAACGGGGGACAGTATGGGGTTCAGGCGACGATTGACGTTGTTGTCGGTGCTCGCGGCCACACCGTTGGTCCTCGATGGATGTACCGCTGACCGCATGCCGGGCGCCCGGCATCCGGAGAGAAAGGTGGCGCCGCCGGAACTCACGGTGACGCCCGGCGACCAGTCGCGGGACGTGCCGATCAGCGCCGAGGTCGGTACCCGGGTCAGCGGCGGTCGGATCACCGCCGTGCGGATCACCGACGACAAGGGCGCCGAGGTCAAGGCCGAGCCCCGCGAAGACGGGTCGGCCTGGGTCCCGAGCAAGCCGCTGCAGCCCAAACGGACCTACACCGCCGAGGTCACCGCCACCGGCGACAAGGGAAAGACGACCACCCGGAAGACCACCTTCACCACCACGCCGAAATCGACAAAGCCGGCGATCACCAGCACCTTGTACTTCGACGGCAACCAGACGTACGGCACGGCGATGCCGGTGACCGTCGCGTTCGACCCGCCCATTCCCAAAGCCGCCAGGGCGGATGTGCAGCGCCGGTTGTTCGTGAAGACGAACCCCCCGCAGCCGGGCACCTGGTCCTGGCTGGACGACGGCAGCGAGGTCTATTACCGCGCACCCGACTTCTGGCGGCCGGGCACCACGATCAGTGTGCGGTCCGGCCTGGAGGGCCTGCCGATCGGCAAGGACCGCGTCGGTGACGCCGACCGGACCGCTACCTCCAAGATCGGTCGCCAGGTGTCCCTGGAGATCGACAACGCCACCAAGCAGATGTCGGTACTGCGCGACGGGAAGTTGATCCGCAAGATCCCCGTCAGCCTCGGCAAGCCGAGTACGCCCACCTCCAGCGGCAAGATGGTGATCATGGAAAAGCACCAGTACACGACGTTCGACACCCGGGGCGACCCGATGGGCGGCTACGTCGTGGACGTCGAGGACGCCCAGCGGCTCACCGATGGAGGCGAGTTCATCCACGGCGCGCCGTGGTCCGAGGGGGATCAGGGCCAGACCAACGTCTCGCACGGCTGCACCAACGTCTCCGCCGCTGCCGCCGACTGGCTGATGGGCGTTACGCAGGTCGGCGACCTGGTCACCTTCACCGGCACCGAGGTGAAGTTGGAAGCGGGCAACGGCTGGACGGCCTGGAACGTCGGCTGGGACGAGTTCGTCAAGGGCAGCGCCCTGCCCGTACCGGCCGGGCTCGGGCCGGCCCCGACCAACACGCCGCATCCGGGTGCCGTGGCCGGCGGCTCGCCCGCGCCGACGCCGTCGGTCCGCGGCGGCTGATCCGGGCGTACGTGGCGCGGACCGGCCCGCCACGCAACAGATCGTCGCGACCGGGCCGCAACAGACACCATGCATGGCGCGGCGCCGCGCATGATCTGCACTCTTGACCCGATTCGAGGAGCTGGCGGTTAGGGCGTGCGCCCGGGGGTAGGCACGGGCGGTGGCCAGGCCAATCGAGGACCCCGGCACCCGGTCGGACATCAGCCGTGCCATCACTTTCAGCGACGCGGTTCTCGCCATCATCATCACTCTGCTGGTGCTGGACCCCGTACTGCGGGTGCCGGACGTCGAGCCCGGCCATCTGCTGTCCGCGCTGCTGGACCACTGGCCGACCTACGCGGCATATTTCGCGTCGTACTCGTACGTGGCCGTCGTCTGGCTCAACCACAAGGCGGCGTTCCACCGCATCCGCAAGACCGATCGGGGCCTGCACTGGGCAAACCTCTTCATCCTGTTCGCCACGGCGCTGATGCCGTTCCCGACCGCGGTCGTCTCGCACGCGCTCCTCGGGCACAACCGGCCGGACCAGCGGGTGGCCATTGCCTTCTACGCGCTGATCGGCGCGTTGCTGTGTGCGAGCTGGCTGGTGTTCTTCCACTACCTGGCCCGGCACCCCGACCTGGTCAAGGAAGAGGTCCCCGAGCGGTTCTATCCCGCCGAGCGGGTCCGGGCGCTGGTCGGGGTCGTCCTGTACGCCGCGGCCGGGCTCGTCGGCTACCTGGTCGCGCCGCTGGTCGGCCTGTTGATCTTCGCGGTGCTGCCCGTGTTCTACGCGATTACCAGCGCTGGCCTGTACGCGGCGCCCTTCGCCCGCCGGATCGCACACCGGCCGCCGCCGCCGGGCGCATGAGTTGACCCACGTCCGGGCGGCCGGCGGGGATGAGCCGGTAGATCCCCGGCTGCGCGGGTACCCGCCACCATCCGGTTCGAGAGGAGATCCGAGGTGAACTACATCGAGTTCATCCAGTCGGTCGCGAGTCGACCGATGGCGTCGCCGGCGCCGGCCGAGCCCATCACCCGCGCCACGCTGCAGACGTTGGCGGAACGGATCAGTGGCGGCCAGGCGCGGGACCTCGCCTCGCAGCTCCCGGAGGAGCTGCGGGGATGCGTAGCCAAGCGCACCGAAAATGCCGAACCGTTCGGACTCGCCGACTTCCTCGAGCGGGTGCAGGCCCGGGCCGGGGTGGATCTTCAGTCGGCGACCGACGGTGCGCGTGCCGTGTTGGACACGTTGCGCGAGTCGATCAGCGCAAAGGAGTACGGGGATTTCGTCGACCAGCTACCAAAGGACTTCTGGCAGCTGAGCGGGCCGGCTTCGACCACGCTCGAAACACGCCGGGTCGGCACGTAGGCCGGTCAGCGTTGTAGCCGGATTTCGGCCGGATCGCGGTCGCTACGGAGCCCCTTCCACGAGGGGTGGCGCAGTCGACGGTCGGCGGTCCAGGATCGGAAGGTGACGTCGCCGACCAGGACCGGGTCGACCCAGACGGCGTGGCGGGCGTGTTCGCGCGGCACGGGGGAGTCGAACGGGGAGTCCGCTCGGCGGAGCGGATTCAGGCGTTCCTGCAGGTCCCGTAGCACGGTCTGGGTGAAGCCCGTGCCGACGTGGCCGATGTAGGTCAGCTTTCGGTGCGGGTCGTACATGCCGAGCAGCAGGGAGCCGATGGTGCCGGCCCGCCGGCCGGCGCCGGGTTTGTAGCCGCCCACGATGACTTCGATGGTGTCGTTGAGGGGCACCTTGACCCACGCGGGTGACCGGCGGCCCGGCTCGTACGGCGAGCCGAGCTGCTTGGCGACGACGCCTTCCAGGCCCAGGTCGGCCGCTGCGGTGGCCAGGTCCCGTCCGGCGTCGCCGGTCCAGTGGGGCGGGGTGTCGACGCTCTGACCGCTGAGCGCCAACTCCTCGAGGGCGGTGCGACGCTCGGCGTACGGCCTTGGGGTGAGGTCCCGCCCGTCGAGGTGGAGGAGATCGAACAGGTACAGCCGTACGGGAGTCTTGGCGACGAGCGCGGCGGACGGTGCGCGTACGTGCATCCGGTGCTGCAGCGCGGAGAAGCTGGGCCGATCGTTGGCGTCGAGTGCGACGATCTCGCCGTCCAGCACCGCCCGCCGCCCAGCCAGCAGCTCGGCAAGCTCGCCGAGCTCGGGATACGCCCGCGTGACGTCACGGTCGTTGCGGCTGAGCAGCCGCACCCCGTCGGCGACGTACGCGATCGCGCGCACGCCGTCCCACTTGAACTCGTATCCCCAGCCGGAGCCGCCGGGCAACGCGCCGCTCGTGGCGAGCATCGGCGGCACGAGAGTCGGCATCCTGGCGCTCACGCCTCGATCATCACCAACTCCACCGCCGAAAGCGGGTATTTCCGGTCATCCCGACCGGTTGCTCGAGCCGGGAGGCGGCTCAGGCCCGCGCGCCGCCGAGGCCCAGCAGGACGGCGAGCCCCAGGGCGCTGCGGGGCGCGTACGGCACCCGCCACAGTCCGCCGTGCGCCGCCCCGGACGCCTCGTCCTGCCAGGGATGCGCCAGCGCCGGACCGCCGCCGGTGCGCAGATCGTGCACCAGGAGCGCGGCCATCAGGGTGTTGCTGGTGGCGGGCTCGAACACCTCGATGCCGAACCGGTGCGCGCCGGCGTACGCGGCGGCGAGCGCCCGGTTGCGCAGCACCGAGCGGGTACGCGTCGGTGGCGCCACCTTGAACGAGACCGTCGCCCCCGCGTCCCGGGCCACCGTCGCCCGCCACCGCTGCAGTCGCTTGGCGAGCGCGTAGTTCGGACCCTGCTGCGGCACCAGGCTGTCATTGATGCCGGGGTCGGCGCCCGGGGGATAGTTGCGGTGCAGCAGCCGGCCGCCGGACAGCACCCGCAGCGACCGCCGGGCGAGGCCGCGGGCCGCGTAGCCCCGCTCGGCGTGGCGTACCGCCTCGGCCGGGACGGCGAACACGTCGGTGGGGGTGGCCAGGAACGCGAGCGCCGCGTCGTCGCGACGTTCCTGCAGGTGACGGGTGAGCGCGTCGACCGCCATGGCGACCCGCACGTTGGTCGCCCCGTCGGCGTAGACGTAGTTGCCCAGCACGAGCCGGCCGTCCACGCCGAGCAGCCACTCGGCGGCCTGTGGGAGGCGGTGCAGCAGGTCCGCGCCGGCGTGGGCGGTCAGCGCCGCGTCGTCGTCCGCCGTGCCGGGCGGCACCGGCAGGTGCAGCCGCCCGCCGTACCGGCGCGCGGTACGCAGCAGGCGCCGCCAGATCTCCGGGCGCGGCAGGTCGACCGCCACCACGTCGCCGCCCCAGCGCAGCACGGACGGCAGCGGGCCCATCTCGGCGCCCGCGCCGAGCACGACGATGCGCTGATCGCGCAGGTCGAGCCAGTCCGGGTTCGCCATGACGGCGCGTACCGCCTCGGCGCACGACGGCTCGATGATGCCGCGGGCGGCCCAGTCGTCGAGCCTGCGGTGCAGGTCGTCGCCGCGCAGCCGCTGACCCCGGTACGGCAGCGACAGTTCCCGCTCCACCTCGCCGGTGCCGGCCACCGTGGCCGTGCTCAGCGGCTGGTGATCGGTGGGGAGCGAGAAGACCTGGTCCAGCGCGGTTTCGGGGCCGCCGTCCGGGACTACCCGCATGCGCGAATGCAGCGAGGCGAGCCCGTCGCGGGCGATGGTCACCGCGGCATCCCGGGAGAGCAGGCCCGCCTCGACCAGTCGTCGGAAGTGTCCGAGGTAGCCGTGCCGCCAGTTCGTCTCGTGCTCCGCCGAGCGCGCACCGACGGGGTCGACGGCGCGCAGCGCGTCGGCGACGACCGCGCGGCCGAGCGACGTCGTGCTGCGCCCTCCGCCGGACTCGGGAAACACCACCCCGGTCGGTCCCTCCACGGTCATCGCCCTCCTCGCCGAGCCGTACCGGCCACTCTGCCCCATCTCGAGCAGAGCCGCGAGTGCCGGTCGGCCGCTCGTGGCCTTGCCGACCCCGCGCTGCCGCCCGCCACCAGCGGTGGCAGGATCGGCGGCGTCTCGTCGACGATCGGAAGGAAGCCATGCGCTACCGCACCCTCGGCGCCACCGGAACGGTGGTGTCGAACCTCTGTCTGGGCACGATGACCTTTGGCGCGGAGACCGACGAGGCGGGCAGCTTCGCCCAGCTCGACCGGTTCGTCGAGGCCGGTGGCACCTTCATCGACACCGCCGACGTCTACTCCGCCGGCGGGTCGGAGGAGATCGTCGGACGCTGGCTGCGCGACCGGCCCGGCATGCGGGACCGGGTGGTGATCGCCACCAAGGGGCGGTTCCCGATGGGGCCCGGGGCCAACGACGCCGGGCTGTCCCGGGTGCACCTCACCCGCGCCCTCGACGCCAGCCTGCGGCGGCTCGGCGTCGAGGCGGTCGACCTCTACCAGGCGCACGCCTGGGATCCGCTGACGCCGCTGCCGGAGACGCTGCGCTTCTTCGACGACGCGGTCCGCGCCGGCAAGATCCGCTACGCCGGCGTGAGCAACTTCACCGGCTGGCAGCTGCAGAAGGCCGCCCTGTTGAGCCAGCACCTCAACCTCACCCCGATCGTGACCCTGCAGCCGCAGTACAACCTGCTGGTCCGTGAGATCGAGTTCGAGATCGTGCCGGTCTGCGAGAACGAGGGCATCGGCATCCTGCCCTGGTCGCCGCTGGGTGGGGGCTGGTTGACCGGCAAGTACCGGCGGGACACCCCACCGACCGGGGCCACCCGGCTCGGCGAGGACCCGGAGCGGGGCGTCGAGGCGTACGCCGGGCGCAACGCGCAGGAGCGCACCTGGCGGGTGCTCGACGCGGTACGTCAGGTGGCCGAGCAGCGGGGCGTGTCCATGTCCGCGGTGGCGCTGGCCTGGCTGGCGGACCGGCCGGCGGTCACCTCGGTGATCCTCGGCGCCCGGACCACCGAGCAGCTCGACGACAACCTCACCGCCGCCAATTTGAGCCTGGACGCCGAGCAGACCCGGCTGCTGGACGAGGCGAGCGCCCCACTGGTGGCCGACTACCCGTACGGCGGCGCGGGCGTGCGGCAACGTTCCCGCGAGCTGCCCCGCGGTTGACAACCGGACGGGTGCCCGCCCCGGTCACAGGTCGCCGGCGAGGCGTGCGTGCAGGTGCATGTCGTGCCAGCCGTCGGCGTGGCGGCCCTCGCGTCGTTTGGTGCCCTCCGCGGCGAAGCCGGCGTACCCCGCCACCCGGCAGGAGGCGACGTTCGCGGTGGAGTGGCACAGCTCGGCGCGGTGCAGCTTGAGCGTGTCGAAGCACCAGGCAGCCAGCGCGGTGAGCGCGCGCGTGGCGACGCGACGACCGCGTGCGTCCGGCAGCACCCAGTACGACACCTCGGCCAGGCCCTCGGCGAGCGCGACCCGACGCAGGCTGATCTGTCCGACGACGTTCCGCGCGTCGAGCACGGCCCACCCGGCGCCGGTCTCCCCGCGCCACCGGTCCGGCCAGGCGGCTATCCAGTCGTGGGCCTCGTCGTCGGTCATCGATCGGCAGTGCCAGCGTTGGATGGCGGGATCGGCGTACGCCGCCACGACGGCCGGGCGGTCCGACGGCTGCCAGGGCCGCAGCAGCAGGCCCTCCGCGTGGATCTCGGGCTGCGTCAGCGCCGCCATCGTGCCGGGCGGCACGGCGGGGGTGGCAAGAAACGGCACCTGCCGACTGTAGGAAGTCGCGCCGCGGGCAGGCGAACGAAGGCCGGCGTCGGCGGTGACGGACGGTCAGGGGCGCTTGGCGGAGGCGGCCGGCCGGGTGCGCTCGGGGTCGACGCCGACGAGTTGAGCGAACGCGGGCTCGACGGCCAGCAACGGGCGCGGCCCGAACAACGCCATCGCGGTGAGCAGCTCGTCCGTGCCGTGCTCGCTCCATGCCGGTCGGTGTTCCGGCGCCAGCTCGGCGTGTTCCCGTCGGAGCCGGCGCAGCAGGCGGCGGGCGGCCGCCCCGGTCTCGGGCACCTCGCACAGCCACCAGCCGGTCAGCAGGGTCGCCACACAGGCGAGCAGGAGGCCGACCACGGAGGCGGGACCACCGGCTTCGCGCCCCTCGACGGCGCTCTCCAGGAGCCGGGTCAGTCCGACGACGGCCACGCCGAACAGCGGCAGGGTGCCGAGCGCGATGCGTCGTCGCTGGGCCGGGGTCAGCAACCAGCCGTCGCGGACGAGCCCGCCGACCAGCCGCCGCAGCGCCCGGGCCACCCCGGGGTCGGCGAGCAGGGCGGCCCAGGTCTGCGGCTGCCTCAGTGCGGCGTGCAGGGCTCGCACCAGCGGGGTCGACCGGGCCGGGGGTGGGGCGTCCACCGACAGCGTCGACAGCTCGCCCACGTGCACCGCTCCGGCGCGGCGGAGCGCGGCCAGGCCCACCTGGCAGGCCAGGAGCGCCCGGTCGCGGAGGTAGGCCAGCTCCACCGTCGTCAGGGGCGCGCCCCGGGTACGCCAGCCGGTCAGCGACCTGATCGACAGGGCGACGGCCAGCGCCCCGGCGACCGCCGTCACGTAGTCGACCAGGAAGAGCGGACCGCTGACACCCCAGAGCATGGCGACAAGTATGAAACGCGCCCCGGCCGGCCCACCGCGCTGTCCGAAGAGATCTGGATCACCGGCTTCTGAACGCGTTCACCCTGGCCTGACCTCCCGGTAGCTGGCCAGCTTGTCGATCCGCTCGGCGTTGCGCATCGGGTCCTCCAGGTAGGCGCGGTTCGCGGCACGCAGCGCGTCCGGCAGCACCCGCGCCGCGCCACCGCCGGAAAGCGGGTCGCCGGCGATCAAGCGTCCGGCTATCGTGCCGCGAATGCGGATCCGTGAATTCACCGAGGCCGACTGGGACCAGGTCTGGCCGATCGTCGAGGACGTCATCACCGCTCAGGAGACCTTCCCGTACGACCCGGCCTGGACCTCGGAAGTGGCTCACGACGTCTGGGTGGAGCGGGCACCCGGCCACACGGTGGTGGCCGAGGAGGACGGGAAGGTCCTCGGCACCGCGAAGATGGGCACCAACCGGCCGGGGCCGGGCTCGCATGTCGCCACAGCCAGCTTCATGGTGGCCGCCCACGCCCGGGGCCGTGGCGTGGGCCGGGCCCTGGCGGAGTACGCGCTGGACTGGGCCAGCCGGCAGGGCTACGCGGCGATGCAGTTCAACGCGGTGGTGGAGAGCAACGAGGGGGCGGTGGAGCTGTACCGGCGGCTCGGCTTCGCGGTGATCGGTACGGTGCCGGAGGCCTTCGCGCATCCCACGCTCGGCCGGGTGGGCCTGCACGTCATGCACCGTCGGCTGTGACCGGTTGCCGACGAGAGTGAGGATGGGCCGATGAGAGATGAGCCGACGGACCTGGCGACCGCGCTGGCGGGCTTCGACCAGCTGTGGAGCCCGCGGATCGTGACCCGGGTCAACGACTACGACGTGCGGATCGCCAAGGTGGCCGGGGAGCACGTCTGGCACGCCCACGACCACACCGACGAGTTCTTCCTGGTGCTCGACGGGGAGCTGAACATCGCGTTGCGTGACGGCGCCGACGCAACCGTTCGCGAGGTGGTGCTGCCGCGCGGCGCGGTTTTCGTGGTGCCGCGCGGGGTCGAGCACCGGCCGTCCGCCCCGCAGGGCGCGTCGATCCTGATGTTCGAGCCGTCGGGCACGTCCAGCGTCGGGGACCGGCACGAGGCCGTTCCCGACCACGTGGACGCCACCACCGGGCACGCGCTGTGACCACGCGGTCAGCGCCCCGCCGGTACCGTCTCCGCGGGTGCGGGCGGGGCGCTGACCGGCCAGCCCAGCCGGCGTACGGCGGGAACGGCGGCGGTGCCGGCGCAGGCCAGGGCGACCAGCGCGGCGGCCACGGCCAGGGGGACGGGTGGTCCCCAGGCCCGGGAGGCGAGCGGGGCGAGGGCGTACCCGATCGGCATCGCGCCCAGCGATACCAGCCAGTCGTACGAGGTCACCCGGGCCAGTACCTGCGGCGGGAACTGGCCCTGCACCAGGGTCTCCCAGACCGGGTTGAGGAAGCCCAGCGCGGTCAGCGCGATGCAGTAGGCGGTGATGACGGCCGGGGCGGGCGCGGCGACGGCGAGCAGGAGCAGCGGCGCCGCGTACGTGGCCAGCCCGAGGTTGGCCACCAGCACCGGCCGGCGGGGCCGGACCCGGGCGGCCAGCAGGGACCCGGCGAGCATGCCGACGGCGCCGCCCTGTTGCAGCAGCACCCAGACCCCCTCGCCGCCGAGCCGGTCCACCGCGACCACCGGGCCGAGGGTCAGCAGCACGGCGGCTGCGCCGTTCCACACGCCGTGCGCGAGCAGGCTGCTCCAGAACCAGTCGCGGGAGCGGACCTCCCGCCAGCCGAGCACCAGGTCGGTGCGGATGGACCGGCGCGGCACCGGTACGTGCCGCACCCGGATGACCGACAGCAGCAGGGCGCTGAGGGCGAACGAAAGCGCGTCGAGGACGAACGCCCAGCCGGGGCCGGCGGTCCAGATCAGCAGGCCGGCCAGGGCCGGGCCGGCCAGCCGGCTGGCGTTGGCGGTGACGCCCATCAGGGCGTTGGCGCGCTGCCGCCCGGCGGCCTCGACGGTGCCGGCGACCAGCGGCGAGGCGGTGGGCATGGCGAAGGCCGAGGCGACGCCGCCGACGGCCGAGGCCGCCGCGATGTGGGTGAGCGCGGGTGCGCCGCCGAGCAGTTCGGCACCGACGACCAGTTGCGCGGCGCAGCGCACCAGGTCGGTGCCGATCGCGACCCGCCGGGCGTCGAAGCGGTCGGCGACCACGCCGCCGAGGGGCAGTAGGAGCAGCCGGGGGACCATCGCGCAGCCGAGCACGATGGCCAGCGCGGCGGTGGAGCCGGTGGCGCGGAGAACGGCCAGGGCCAGCGCGGTGGGCACCACCGCGTCGCCGACGGCGGAGACGGTACGGCCGAGGAAGAGCAGGCGGAACGAGCGGAGCCGGAGCGGATGCGTCACGCCGACAAACTACTTTGATGTCGAACCTTTTGACAACGAATATTTCGAAGTTGACGTACGGTGGTCGGGTGAGCGACCGCGACCGCATCGACCGCCACGTCGAACGCTGGCTGCCCGTCCTGCCCGACCTGGACCCGGACGTCGAGGGCCCGGTGACCCGGATGTCGTTCCTCACCCGGCAGCTGCGTGCCGTCAAGGAGCGGGCGCTGGCGGACCTCGACCTGCAGGCACACGAGTTCGGGACCCTGCACGCCCTGGCCGGTCGACGCGGTCGCGCCGCACCGTCGGCACTGGCCGCCGACCTCGGCATGGCCCCCGCCTCGATCACCGCCCGGGTGGACGCGCTGCTGCGGCGGGGCTTCGTCCATCGGATTCCGTCCAGCGCGGACCGGCGCCGGGTCGACGTGGAGCTGACCGACGCCGGCCGGGCCGCCTGGCTGCGCGCGATGGACGTCGTGGGCGACGAGGAGCGCCGCCTGCTCGGCGCGCTCGACCCGGACGAGCGGCGGCTGCTGTCCGACCTGCTGCGCCGCATCGTCCTGGTCGCCGAGCGGCCCACCGGCTGAGCGGCAGCCCGGCTGCACGGCGCACCGGCCGAGCGTCAGCCCGGAAAAACCTCGCCGGGACCGCAGCCGGGCTGGCAGGCTGCCGCCATGACCGCACAGACTCTCGCGGGCGCGCTCGCCGACGACCGGCGCCGCCTGGTCTTCGCCGCGATCGTGCTCGGCGACCGTGATGCCGCCGGCGTCGCCGCGCGTACCGGACTGTCCGCCCGCGACGTTGCCACCGCCGTCCGTCGACTGGTCGACGCGGAGATCCTGGCCGACGACGGGGCGGGCTTGCGGGTCGACGGGGAACGGCTGCGGGACCTGGCCCGGGCGGGCGGTCCGCCGTCGCCACTACCCGCGGAGAGCCCGCCGGCGGCGATCCTGCGGACGTTTCTCCGCGACGGGGTCCTGGTCCGGCTGCCCGCCCAGCGTGGACGCCGACGGGTGCTGCTCGAACACATCGCCGAGCGGTCGTTCGAGCCGGGCGTACGGTATCCGGAGCGCGCGGTCGACGCGGCGCTGCGCGCCTGGTGCGAGGGCGGCGAGGCGGATCACGTGTCGCTGCGGCGCTACCTGGTCGACGATGCGCTGCTGGCCCGCGAACACGGCGTCTACTGGCGTCCGGCGCAGCCCTGACGGCCGGAAATGCCGTTGACGGCCCGGTGAGGATCGGACGGTGACAATGACTGCCACCTGGACGACGATCCCCGCCCGCCCCGACACCCCCGAGGCGGCCACTCTGGTGTCGGAGTACATGGAGGAGATGGTTCGCGCCTACCACCGGCGCCCGGTTCGCCCGGGCTAGGTGACACCAGGTCGTCACTCTGGAACTCGGCCAGCGCTCACGCGGGCGGCCGGTCGACCGGCGCGGGATACAGTCCGGCCAGCGCGTGCGCGGTTGCGGTGAACCGGTCCCGCAGCTCCGCCGGGGCGAGCACTTCCACCTCGGCGCCGAGCTTGAGCAGCTCGACGTGCCCCTGCTTGACCGATTCGATCGGCACCCTGGTGTGCACCCAGCCGTGCTCGTCGGGCTCACCGGCCGCGGCCCGGGCCGCCCGGCTCATCGCCGGCGGGAAGACGTACGTCATGAACTCCAGCGCCGCCACGGTCATCCGCACCCGGGCCTCGTCGCGGTAGACGCCCCGCTCGTAGCGGTCGGTCCACTCCCGCCAGTACGCGGCCAGATCGAAGTCGCCCGGCCGGTCGAACCGCTCGTCCCGCACCACCAGATCGAGCACCTCCGCGACCCGGTACGTGCGCAGCTGGTCGCCGGAGCGGGCCACCAGGTACCACCGGCCGGCCTTGAGCACCACGGCCAGCGGGGCGAGCAGGCGGGTCACCTCGCGCGGCGTCTTCCAGCGCCGGTAGCGCAGCTCGACCATCCGGTCCTCCCAGACCGCCCGGGCCAGCGCGGCCAGGTGCGGGGTCGGCTCCGGGTCCCGGAACCACCCCGGGGCGTCCAGGTGGAACCGCTGCCGCATCCGGCCACCCCGGTCGGCCAACTCGTCGGGGAGCGCGGCGAGCAGCTTCAGCTCCGCCGCGGCCAGCACCGGGCCGAGCCCGAGCTCGGCGGCAGGGCCGGGCATGCCGGCCAGGAAAAGCGCCTCCGCCTCCGAGGCGGTCATCCCGGTCAGCCGGGTCCGATAGCCCTCCAGCAGCCGGTATCCGCCGGCCGGGCCGCGGTCGGCGTACACCGGCACCCCGGCGGCGCCGAGTGACTCGACGTCCCGGTAGACGGTGCGGACCGACACCTCCAGGGCGTCGGCGAGTTCCTGGGCGGTCATCCGCCTCCGGGTCTGCAGGAGCAGCAGCAAGGAGACCAGCCGGCTGGCGCGCACCCGCCGACGGTAACGCCGCGCCCGACCGGCGCCGACACCGGGAAGGAGACTCACTCGCCGCCGCCGTCCACCGGCTGACAGATTCGGCCATGACACGCGGTCGCATCCGGCGGGAGGCCGCTTCGGCGCGGAGGGCACGATCGCCGAGGAGATTGCCGGCGTCCTCGCCTGCACCGGGCGACAAGCCTAGTCTTGCGCCGGGCGCTCGGCGAAGACTTCAGTTGCGACCTGGTAGCCGTCGAACGCGCGAGCCACGCCGGCATAGGCCGCGATCTGGATGAAGACCTCGACGATCTCCTCTTTCCTGGCTCCGCTGTTGAGGGCGATGCGGACCTGGCCACGCAGGGGCTCAAGAACGCCGAGCGTGGCCGCGATCGTCACGGACACGAGCGCCCGCGTCCGGGTGTCGAGGTGCTCCGTGCGCGGCCAGGCGTCGCCGAACGCGTGCATGGTCGCGATGCGCTTGAAGTCGTCCCCGTTGACCGGTTCGCCCGGTGCCGGGCCGAGGAAACGTTCCAGCCGGAAGCCCAGCAGAGTCTCGGCCGTGTCGAGCGCAGCCGCGTATCCGGCGTCCGACGTTGCGGGGGTGCCGTCACTCCTGGTCATGATGTCCTTTCTTCTTTCGGCCCCGTGGTTCCGAATCCAAGACAGCGTCGTGAGCGAAAGCCGCAATCCAATCGCACCACGGGTGGGATACCTAAATCCCTCCGTTTCCGCACGTTGCTGTCAGGAACGTCAGTTCCGCATTCCGGTCGGTTGACGGCGGAGGCGGCCTGACCGGAGTGCTGTCGGATACCCGTCGGGCGCGCCTCGTCGCGATTCGCGGCCGGGGCTGAGAACCTTTCTCACATGCTGCGTTCCGACGTCCCGGTGCTGCCCCGCACGTCGGCCCGACCCGCCCTGCCTGGCGGGCCGGCCAACTTCACCGAGGCGTGGCTGCGCAACCGGCGGCTGTCCGAGCACACCCGCGACGCGTACCGGCGGGACATCGCGGGCTGGCTGAGCTGGTGCGCCGGGCGGGGGCTGGACCCGCTGCGGGCGAACTTCCTCGACGTCAACGCCTACGGCCGGGCGTTGGAGTCCACTCTCGGCGTCCGCAGCGGACGGCCGCTCACCCCGGCCACCGTCGCGCGCCGGCTCTCCGCCCTGTCCAGCTGGTACGACTTCCTGGTCAAACTGCGCGCGGTCGACGCCAACCCGGTCTCCGGTGCCGACCGGCCTCGGATCGACCGGGACCACTCCGCCACCATCGGCCTCACCCCCGAGGAGGTCGACGCCCTGCTCGCGGCCGCCGAGGCGGAAGCCGGCCCGACCGCCGCGCGCAACCGCGCCGCCATCGCCCTCCTGGCCGACCTGGGCCTGCGGGTGGGCGAGCTGGTCTCACTCAACCTCGACGACCTCGGCGCGGAGCGGGGGCACCGCAGCGTGCGCTTCGTCGGCAAGGGCGGCAAGGTGCGCCGGCGGGCGTTGACCCCGGGCACCGCGTACGCGGTGGACGCCTACCTGGCGGGGCGGGCCGCCGCACAGCGGGTGACCGTGCCGGAGCTGACCGGTCCGCTGCTGGTCACCGCCACCGGCGCCCGCCTGGACCGGCACTCGGTGTTCCGGCTGGTGCGCCGGCTCGCCCGGGCGGCCGGGATCCCGGCGTGGGCGAAGCTGTCGCCGCACTCGCTGCGGCACGCCTTCGCCACCACCGCCCGCGCCGAGGGGGTGCCGCTGGAGGACGTGCAGGACGCCATGGGGCACGCCGATCCCCGCACCACCCGCCGCTACGACCGGGACCGGCACAACCTGGACCGCGACCCGGCGTACGTCATCTGGGCGGCCCGGGCCCGCCGCCGCGGCTGACGGCCCGGACAGCCCACTGCCATGACGCGGTTCGCCGGGTGAGCGCCACTCACCCGGCGAACCGGCCACCGGGGCTCAGCCCCGCGGGCGGGGACAGATGCAGAATGGCTGGCCGATCGGGTCGATCAGCACCACCCACCGCTCGCCGCCAGGCTGGAAGTCCGGCTTCGACGCGCCGGCCGCCACGAACTCCTTCTCGGCCAGGGCCAGGTCGTCCACGTACAGGTCGAGGTGGTAGCGCTTGCCGGCGGTCTCGTCCGGCCAGGTCGGCGGCGCGTAGCCCGGCACCAGCCCGAAGCCGATCGAGACGCCGTCCTTGCTGATCATGGCGTACTCGGCCTGGCTGTGGGTGATCTCCCAACCCAGGGCGCGGTGGTAGAACCCGGCGTGGGCGACCGGGTCGGAACTGTCGAGGTTGACCATGGCGAGGTCGGCGTTGACTGTCATGCCGGCCAGTCTGTCGACAGGATCCTGACACCCTCTGGCAGGTACTCGCGCCGACTTTCGGCAGAGCAGTTCCAGTTGCCGGGGCGCGCGGGACAGGGGCGAGTTTCCTGCGCGCCGGCCCGCGGTTCTCTACGGTCGGGGGTGATGGGCGAGGAGCAGCCCTGGACCCGGCCGGCCCGGCCCCGCCGGCCGGTGCACACCGGTCTGGTGCTGGGCGGCTGGGGGCTGGGCCTGTGTCTGGTCGGAGTGGCCGGTCTGGCCGTCTGGAACGTGCAGGTGGTGCTGCAGGCCAAGGGGCCGGTGCGGCAGACCGCCGAGGACTTCTTCCGGGAGGTCGCCGCCGGCGACACCGACCGGGCCTACGACAGGTTGTGCTCCGACACCCGCAGCCGGTGGAGCCAGGTCGGCTTCGGCAGCTGGGTGCGGACCCCGCCGCAGGTCAACGGCTGGGAGATCACCGACGTGTCAGTGGCCACCCTGGGTGGCCGTCCGCGGGGGACGGTGACCGTGCGGGTGACCCGCGACGGCGGCGACAGCGAGGAGCGCAAGCTGCCGGTGGTGCAGGAGCACGGAAAGTGGCGGGTCTGCGGCGATCCTTTCTGACCGGCGCGCGTCAGCCGCGGGGGCCGAGGTCGCCGCTGCGGTAGTGGCGGCGGCAGAGCACCTGGTAGCGGACCTCGGCGCTGTCCACGGTGTCGCCGATGACGACCTGTTCGCCCTCGCGGACCACCCGCCCCTCGACCACCCGGGCGTTGAGCAGGCCTTCCCGGCCGCACCAGCAGAGCACCTCGACCTGGATCCGGGCCACCTCGTCGGCCAGCTCGAACAGCCGTTGCGCGGCCGGGAACAGGCAGGAGCGGAAGTCGGTGGCCAGGCCGAAGGCGTACACGTCGACGTCGTAGTTGTCGACCAGTTCGGCCATCTGCTCGACGTGCTCCAGGTTGTAGAAGGACGCCTCGTCGCAGATCAGGTAGTCGACGCGTACCCCCTCGGCCCAGGCGCCGCGGACCAGGTCGCGCAGGTCGAGCGAGTCGGTGACCTCGATGGCGGAGTGGGCCAGGCCGATCCGGGTGGTGACCTGCGGGCCGAGCGACCGGTCGATGCGGGTGGTGACCAGGCCGCGCCGGCCCTGCCGGGCGTGGTTGTAGTTCATCTGCAGGGCCATCGTGGACTTGCCACAGTCCATCGGCCCCCAGAAGAACTTCAGCGCGGCGGCGTGCAGCGGCCGCCCGTCGACGGCGCGCGCCGCGGCGCAGCCACCGGCGAGGGGGTCGTCCGGGCCCGGGAGGGGTCGGGCCAGGCAGATCGGGGCGGCAGCGGCGTCGTCGGTCACGTCCGGGCAGCCTAGTCCATCGACCAGACCGGATCCGGTCGGCGCGTGGCCGGGCTCAGAGCACCCGGGGCGGCGTGTTGCCCGCGGCCACGATGGCCCGCCGGATCGGCACGGCGGCCAGCAGCAGGAACCCGACCACGAAGAAGATTAGCAGTGAGACCAGGCCCACCCGGTAGGAGGCGGTGAGCTGGAACACCAGGCCGAAGGCGAGCGGCCCGAGCCAGCTGGTGCCCTTGTCGCTGATCTCGTAGAAGCCGTAGTACTCGCCCTCCTTGCCGGCGGGGATGAGCTGGCTGAACAGCGACCGGCTCAGCGCCTGGCTGCCGCCGAGCACCAGCCCGATCGCCCCGCCGAGCAGCATGAACGGCAGCGGCTCCTCGGCGGGCAGCCGGAACGCGGCGATGATCACACCGATCCAGAGCACCAGACTGAGCAGCACGGTCTTCCACGCGCCGACGCGCCCGGCGAGCGCGCCGAGGGCGAGCGCCCCGCCGAAGGCGAGGAACTGCACCAGCAGGATCGTCGTGATCAGGGTGCTCTGCTCCAGCCGCAGCTCCTTGGTGCCGTACTGGCTGGCCAGGGTGATGACGGTCTGGATGCCGTCGTTGTAGACCAGGAAGGCGAGCAGGAAGAACAGCGTCAGCGGGTACGCCTTGATGTTCCGCAGGGTGTGGCCGAGCTGCCGGAACCCGTCGGCGACCACGTTGCGGCCGCCGGCCCGGGCCGCGACGGCGGCCGCGGCGGCGGGATGTTCGCGCAGCCAGCGCAGCGGCACCAGGGTGAACGCGGCCCACCACACGCCCGCCGACACGATCGACCAGCGGGCCAGGTCGAGGGTGCGCTGCGGGTTGCCCTCCTCGCTGAGCACGGTGATCGCGACCAGGTTGAGCGCGAGCAGCAGACCGCCGCCGAGATAGCCGATACCCCAGCCGCGGCTGGAGATGGCGTCGCGTTCGTCGGGGCCGCCGAGCTGCGGCAGGAACGAGTTGTAGACCACCACGGCCGCGCCGAAGGAGATGTTCGCGATCAGGAACAGCGCCCCGCCGAGCAGGTAGCGCCCGCCGGTCACGAAGGCCATCGCGATCGTCGCGGCGGCGCCGGTGAACGCGGCGGCGGCCAGCAGCCGCTTCTTGTGCGCGGAACGGTCCGCGATCGCACCCATCACCGGCAGCACGAAGACGGTGAGGAAGACGGACAACGAGATGAGGTACGGGTAGTAGGAGCCGGCGGCGACCCGGATGCCCAGCGGGTGCACGTACCCCTCACAGTGGTCCGCGCCGAGTTCGCAGCCGGCCGCCAGCTCGGTGACGGTGGTCAGGAACGGGCCGAGGAAGACCGTGATGACGGTGGTCTGGAAGGCAGAGTTGGCCCAGTCGTAGAAGTACCAGCCGGTGCGCTCGCGGCGGGTGCTCGACGGGGGCTCGTGCAGGGTGGGGCTGACCGTCTCGGCCATGGGCTCCTCTGCCAGGGTTCAGGCGGCCCAGTGGCCGCGGCTGCGGTAGACGTCGCGCAGCACGCCGACGTGATCGGTCATGATGCCATCCACACCAAGATCAAGTAAGTCGTGCATTTCGGCAGGATCGTCGATCGTCCAGACGTGCACCTGCAAGCCCAACCGGTGGCAGTACGCGAGGAACCGCCGGTCCACCACCGGGATACGCCCGTAGCGGACCGGGACCTGGGCGGCCACCACGGACGGCGGCAGCCGCAGCGACCGCCCGTGCAGGGAGGCCATCCGCAGCCGGGCCACCCCGCGCATGCCGAGGCTGGTGGCGACCTTCGGCCCGGCCTGCTCCCGCAGGCGGGTCAGCCGGGCGTCGCTGAACGAGGCGAGCAGCACCCGCTCCCCGGCGCCGGCCCGGGTCACCGTGTCCACCGTGGGCTGGACGCCGCGGTCGGCCTTGACGTCGATGTTGAACCGGACCTCCGGCCAGGCGGCGAGGACCTCGTCGAGCCGGGGCAGCACCGCGGCGCCGCCGACCCGTACCGAGGCCAGGTCGGCCCAGCGCAGGTCGGCGATGCGCCCGTGCTCGCCGGTGACCCGGTGCAGGGTGGCGTCGTGGAAGATCACCGCCACCGCGTCGGCGGTGGCGTGCACGTCGGTCTCCACGTACCGGTAGCCGAGCGCGATGGCGCGGGCGAACGCGGCGGCGGTGTTCTCGTCACCGTCCGCGGCGCCGCCCCGGTGGGCGAAGGCGAGCGGCGCGGGGGCGTCGAGGTAGCCGGAGCGGGGCAGCACGCAGCGCAGTATGCCTCCCGGCGGTGGCCGCAGGGTGACCGCCCGGCGGCCAGGGGGCGATCATCGGGGCGGCAGTTGTCGTGCGACGCCGCTACGGTCGCCGGCGGTCAGGCTGGTCGGCGCCGCCGGTGCGAGCGGGCGGTGTCCACCGGGCGGCTGGGGTCGACGTGGCGGGGGCGGTCCGGCTCGTCGGGGCGCAGCGGGATCAGTTCGTCCGTGATCGCGTCGATGATCCGGTCGATGGCCTGCCGGGCCGCGCCAGGCGTGCCGGGGTCACGCAGGTGGACCGGGTCGCCGAAGTGCACCCGGATCAGCGGCCGGCGCACCAGCGCCCGGGCGAGTCCGCGCAGCACCCCCTGAGGCGTCGTCCGGTACGGCAGCACCTCGTGGGAGCCCCACTGGGCCACCGGGATCACCGGGGCGCCGCTGGCGAAGGCGAGCCGGGCGGCGCCGGTCTTGCCGCGTTCGGGCCACATGCCGGGGTCCAGGCCGATCCTCCCCTCGGGATAGACCAGGATCACCGAGCCGGCGGCGACCGCCGCGGCGGCGTCGTCGAGGGCCTGGTGGACCGAGGCGGTGCCCCGGTTGACGCGGATGTGCCCGGCGCGGCGCATGGCCGACCCGACCACGGGGGCCCGGAACAGCCCTCCGGTGGCCATGAACCGGGGAGCGACGTCCCGGGCGCGGGAGGCGGCGGCGAGCACCACCGGGTCGAACGGGCTGATGTGGTTGGCGGCCAGGATGAGCGGCCCGCGGCGCAGGTCGGCCGGCACGTCGCCGGTGACCTCAAGGCGGGCGAAGAGGCCCACGATGCCGCGGGCGAGCAGTTGGGCGGCGCGCCAGATCAGCGGCGGCCGCCAAGCGGTGCTGTTCATCAGTGCTGGATGGTCGCACGGGCCGGGGTGACGGTGGGGCCCGATCCCGGGCCGGGCGGCAGAGGTGATCAGGGTCATTGGTCCCGGGTCGGGTCGGGACCCCCGGCCCTGCCGCTGTTCTACGACGCCCGGTAGTATTTACTACGTCTCGTAGTATGCACGGCTGGGGGTTTCAGGTGGACGCGTTGGACGTCGCCCGCTGGCAGTTCGGTGTCACCACCGTCTACCACTTTCTCTTCGTGCCGTTGACCATCGGCCTGTCGATCCTGGTGGCCATCCTCCAGACCCTGTGGCACCGCACCGGCAACGAGCGCTACCTCAAGCTCACCAAGTTCTACGGCAAGCTCTTCCTGATCAACTTCGCGATGGGCGTGGTCACCGGCATCGTGCAGGAGTTCCAGTTCGGCATGAACTGGAGCGACTACTCCCGCTTCGTCGGCGACATCTTCGGCGCGCCCCTGGCCATCGAGGCGCTGGTCGCGTTCTTCCTCGAGTCGACCTTCATCGGCCTGTGGATCTTCGGCTGGGACCGGCTGCCGAAGCGGCTGCACCTGGCCGCCATCTGGGCCGCCGCGATCGGCACCAACCTGTCCGCGTACTTCATCCTCGCCGCGAACTCGTTCATGCAGAACCCGGTCGGCTACCGGGTCAACCCGACCACCGGCCGGGCCGAGCTGACCGACTTCGGCGCCGTGCTCACCAACAAGGTCGCGCTGGTCACCTTCCCGCACACCCTGGCCGGCGCGTTCCTGGTCGCCGGCTCGCTGATCGTCGCCGTCGGCCTGTGGCACGTCATCCGCAACTCCGGCAGCGCCGACACCGGCGCCTACCGGTTCGCCACCAAGTTCGGCGCCTGGGTGGTCATGGTCGCCTCGGCCCTGGTGCTGATCACCGGAGACACTCAGGGCAAGATCATGACCGAGGTGCAGCCGATGAAGATGGCCGCCGCCGAGGGCCTCTACACCACCGAGAGCCCCGCCTCGTTCTCCGTATTCACCGTCGGCAGCCTCGACGGCAGCCGCGAGGTCTTCGCCCTCAAGATCCCGTACCTGCTGTCGTTCCTCGGCACCGGCGACCCCAACGGCACGGTGCAGGGCATCAACGACCTGCAGGCCCAGTACGCCAGCCAGTACGGCGCCGGCAGCTACACCCCGATCATCCCGGTCACCTACTGGAGCTTCCGCTTCATGATCGGCTTCGGGCTGACCGCCGCCGCAATCGCCCTGCTGGTGCTCTGGGCGCAGCGCAAGGGCCGCACCCCGACCAGCCGGTGGCTGCTGCGCGCCGGGCTGGTCATGCCGGTGCTGCCCCTGCTAGCCAACTCCTTCGGCTGGATCTTCACCGAGATGGGCCGCCAGCCGTGGATCGTCTTCGGCGAGATGCTCACCCGCAACGGCGTCTCCCGGAGCGTCTCGCTGACCGAGGTGCTCACCTCGTTCACCGCCTTCACCCTGATCTACGCCGCCCTCGCCGTCGTCGAGTTCAGGCTGCTGGTCCGCTACGCCAAGGCCGGCGTCCCCGACCTCACCCCGGCCCCCGTTGACGACGACACCGACGACGCCGAGCGCCCGCTGGCGTTCGCCTACTGATCCCGGAGCCCATCGTGGAACTGACGACCGTCTGGTTTCTCCTCGTCGCCGTGCTCTTCACCGGCTACTTCATCCTCGAAGGCTTCGACTTCGGCGTCGGCATGCTGCTGCCCGTGCTCGGCCGCGACGACCGGGAACGGCGCGTCCTGATCAACACCATCGGCCCGGTCTGGGACGGCAACGAGGTCTGGCTGATCACCGCCGGTGGTGCCATGTTCGCCGCCTTCCCCGAGTGGTACGCCACCCTCTTCTCCGGCTTCTACCTGCCGCTGCTGCTGATCCTGCTGGCGTTGATCGCCCGGGGCGTCGCCTTCGAGTACCGGCACAAGCGGCCCGAGGCGTCCTGGAAGCGCCGCTGGGATCAGGCGATCTTCTTCGGCTCGCTGCTGCCGGCGATCCTGTGGGGCGTCGCCTTCGCCAACATCCTGCGCGGCGTGCCGCTGGACGCCGACCACGAGTACGTCGGCGGCCTGCTCGACCTGCTCAACCCGTACGCCCTGCTCGGCGGGGTGACCACCCTCGGGCTGTTCCTGACCCACGGCGCGGTGTTCATCGCCCTGAAGACCACCGGTGAGATCCGCGAGCGCGCCGGCGCCCTGGCGGTGCGCCTCGGCGTCGGCACCGCCGTGGTCGCGGTGGCGTTCCTGGCCTGGACGCTGACCATCCGCTCCAGTGTGGCCGCCGTCGTGCTCGCCGTCGGCGCGGCCCTCGCCCTGGTCGGTGGTCTGGCCGCCGCCCGGGTACGCCGGGAGGGCTGGGCGTTCACCGGCACCGCCGTGGCGATCGCCCTGGCCGTGGCGACCCTGTTCGCGGCGCTGTTCCCGAACGTGCTGCCGTCGACCCTGGACGCCGCCGGCACGCTGACCGTCAGCAACGCCTCCTCCACCCCGTACACCCTGAAGATCATGGCCTGGGTGGCGGTGGTGTTCACCCCGATCGTGCTGGCCTACCAGGGCTGGACGTACTGGGTGTTCCGCAAGCGCATCGGGGTGGCGCACATCCCGCAGCACTGAGCGACGCGTGCGGGGCCGGTGCCAGGGGGTCGCACCGGCCCCGCGGGGCGTTTCAGCCCCGGCGGTCAGAGGGAGTTGCTGAGGCCGCCGTCGAGGCCGGCCGCCTCATTCCAGAAGTTCTCTCCAGCGTCCTGGAGTCGTTCGGCGGCCCGCCTCATGTGCATGCGCGCGGCGGCCGCCGCGGCCGAGGAGTCGCCGGACTCGATGGCCTCGGCGATGGCGTGGTGCTCGCGCCGGACCTGCTGGATGAAGTCGTCGCGCCGGGCCTCGTTGGCGCGGGTGACGCGGATGCCGCCGCGCATGACCTCGCCGAGGTAACCCAGCGTCGCGACAAGGACGGGATTGTGGGTCGCCTCCGCGATGCAGCGGTGGAACGCCAGGTCCTCGTCCACGCCGTCACGGCCCTCGGCGACGGCCGAGTCGATGGCGACGAGCGCCTCCCGTATCCGCGCCACGTCGTCGGCCGTCACCCGTGCGGCCGCGAGAGCTGCGGCCTCGGCCTCGATGGCACGCCGGACCTCGACGATCTGGAGGACCTTCGCCCTTGTCTCCAGGGCCTCCATCGACAGGTCGAGCGGCTCCGTCCGTGGGGCCATGACGAAGACGCCCAGCCCCTGCCGGGGCTCGACCAGTCCGGCGTTGCGCAGCCGCGAGACGGCCTCCCGGACCACCGTACGGCTCACGCCCAGCTGCTTGACGAGCTCGACCTCGGTCGGGAGCTTGCCGCCGACGGCGAGACGCCCGGAGCGGATCTCGTCGGTGAGGAGCTCGGCGACGCGGTCGGCCAACCGGACGGGGCCACGCACCTTGGGAAGCACCATCCGAGTCTATCCACCCATCGTTTCGGATCCCGGGTGCGCCAGCACCGCCGGGGACACCGCATCGCGGTGGTCACCGAGGTACTGGCGCACGACGGACTCGAAGTCGGGATCCGGTGAGAGGCCCAAGGTCGCCGCCCGGGTGTTGTCGAACACCGCGGGCCAGGAGGCGACGATGGCCTCGACGGCGGGGTCAGGGGCGAACGTCACGAGATCGGCGACCGCATCCCCGGCGACGCGTCGAAGCGTGTCGAGCATCTCGGACACGGTCACGGTGAGCGCCGGAAGGTTGACCGGGAGGCGGCCGACGAGCTGCCCCTGCCGGTGGCCGCGGTCGGCTTCAGCGACGGCGAGGATCCCCTTGACCGTGGTCCGCGGCGAGGCGAGGGCGACGCGAAGGTCAGGATCGACAGGGCAGGTGGCGGGACTGCCCGCCAGGGGCTCGCGGATGATTCCGGAGAGGAACCCGGAGGCAGCGGCATTCGGCTTGCCCGGCCGGATCGCCACGGTCATCAGCCGTGCGACGCGTCCGTCGACGAAGTCCTTGCGGGTGTAGTCGGCGATGAGCTGCTCGCACAAGAGCTTCTGGGTGCCATAGCTCGACTGGGGCGTGGCGAGGGTCGACTCGCTCACGGGCGAGCGCAGCGGAAGGGAGTCGTCCGACCCGTACACCGCGACGCTGCTGGAGAAGAAGACGACGGGGACCGGCCCGCCCGACTCGCTCTGCCGCCGCGCCGAGTCCAGCAGGGTACGCGTCGAGTCGAGGTTGGCCCGGATCCCGAGGTCGAAGTCTGCCTCCGACTCGGCGGAGACTGCCGACGCCAGGTGGATGACGACGTCGACGGGTTCGGCGAACAGGGCGTCGAGGGAGGCGAGCAGGTCGCCCTCGACCACGCGGACGCGGGGGTCGGCTGCGATGGGGAGGTCACGTCGGACGAAGCGGTCGGCAAGGACCACCTCGCTGATGGCCGTGCCGCGGAACGAACCTCGGGCCAGCAGCTCGGCGGCCACCTGGATGCCGATGAAGCCGAAACCACCGGTGATGACGATCCTCATGCCGACACCCCCTGCCAGGCGGTGAGCCAGCCCAAGCCCTCACTCGTGCCGGCTCGTGGGCGGTACTCGCAGCCGATCCAGCCGTCATAGCCGAGGTCGTCGATGACGCTGAACAGGTAGGGCACGTTGAGTTCTCCCGTGTCGGGCTCGTGGCGGTCCGGGACGCCGGCCACCTGGAGGTGACCGACGCGCCCGGTGGGCAGGTCGCGGCGCAGGGTCGTGGTGAGGTCGCCCTCGACGATCTGGCAGTGGTAGAGGTCGAGCTGCACCTTGAGGTTCGGCGCCCCGATGCGCTCGACGATCTCGTGCGCGTCCCGCTGACCGCAGAGCAGGTAGCCGGGCATGTCGCGCGGGTTGATCGGCTCGATGAGCACGTCGACTCCCGCGTGGGCGGCCTGCTCGGCCGCCCACGCGAGGTTGCCCTGGTAGACGTCGAGCCTGCGCTCCCGGTCGCGGGCATCCTCGGTGGACGGCACGAGGCCGGCCATGACGTGGATGCGCGACGACCCCAGCCCCGCGGCATACTCGAGGGCCTGACCGAAGGAGGAGTGGAACTCCGCCTCGCGGCCCGGGATCGAGGCGATGCCCCGCTCCCCGGCAGCCCAGTCGCCGGGAGGCGCGTTGAACAGCACCTGCCGAAGCCCGTGGTCGTCCAGACGAGTCCGCAGCTCGGAGACGTCGTGGTCGTAGGGGAAGAGGTACTCCACACCCTGGAACCCGTCCGCCGCGGCGGCGGCGAAACGATCCAGGAATTCGTGCTCGGCGTACATCATCGACAGGTTTGCCGCGAATCTGGGCATGAGGGCTTCCTTCGGGAAGAGCTGTGCGGCCGGGTCGTCAGCGGTTGACGACGTCCTTCTTGGTGGTGAGGACGACGGCGGCGCCGACGGCCAGAACCAGAGCCAGGATGTACATCGGGGTCTCGATGGATCCCGTGGCGTCCTTGATGGCACCGATCATGTACGGGCTGACGAAGCCGGCGAGGTTGCCGACCGAGTTGATCACCGCGATGCCAGCTGCCGCAGCCGTACCGCCGAGGAACGACGTGGGCAGCGACCAGAACAGCGGGGCACAGGTCAGCACGCCGGCGGCCGCGATCGACAGGGCGACGAGGGACAGGGCGGTCGAGCCGCTCCACGCTGAGGCGAGGGTGAAGCCGACCGTTCCCATCAACGCGGGGACGACGAGGTGCCAGCGCCGCTCGCGACGCTTGTCGGCCGACCAGCCGAAGAGGTTCATCGCAACGAGGGCGGCGAGGTAGGGAATCGCGCTCAGCACGCCGACGGCCAGGGCTCCCTCGATACCGGTCGACTTGACGAAGGTGGGCATCCAGAACGTCAGGGCGTACTGGCCCATGACGAAGCAGAAGTAGATGAGGGACATGAGCCACACCTTCGGCTCCTTGAACGCGGTCCACAGGGGTGCGTGGACGTCCTTGTGCGCGCTGTCCTGCGCGATCGCGGTCTCGACGAGCTGCTTCTCCTCCTCGTCGAGCCACTTGGCGCTGCGCACGCCGCTGTCGAGGTAGAACAGCGTCCAGATGCCGACCAGGACAGCAGGGATCGCCTCGAGGAGGAACATCCACTGCCAGCCCTGCAGGCCGTTCCGGCCGTCGAACTGGTCCATGATCCAGCCGGAGAGCGGGTTGCCGAAGATGCCGGCGAGCGGAATCGCGGACATGAACAGGGCGATGACCTTGGCGCGACGCTGCGACGGGAACCAGTAGGTGCAGTAGAGGATCACGCCCGGGTAGAAGCCGGCCTCGGCGGCACCGAGCAGGAAGCGCAGGACATAGAAGATCGCCTCGTTGGTCACGAACATGAAGGCCGCGGACACGAGCCCCCAAGTGATCATGATCCGGGCGATCCAGACCCTGGCCCCGACCTTCTGCAGCAGGACGTTGGACGGGACCTCGAAGATGAAGTAGCCGATGAAGAACAGTCCGGCTCCGAGACCGAAGGCTGCCTCGCTGAAGCCCAGGTCGTCCGACATCTGGAGCTTGGCAAATCCGACGTTGACCCGGTCGAGGTACGAGACGACGTAGCAGAGCATGAGGAACGGGACGACCCGCAGGACGACCTTGCGGAACACCGCGTTCTCCCGCTGTCGGTCGACGGCGGCGGTGGGTTGGGAGACTGAGGTGGACATGCGACCTCTCCATGTGGGGGACGGGAGTGGTGTCACCAGGGCGCGCGGAACATGTCCTTGAGCTCCTGGATCGCTTCGGGGGTGAGTGGATCCGGTTGGCGGTTGGTGAGGAGCCAGAGTTTGGCCGTTTCCTCGAGCTCTTCGAGAACGGCCATGGCGGCCGCCGCGGAGGGACCCCAGACCACGGGCCCGAGGCGCTCGAGCATCACCGCGCCGAGCCGGATGCCGCGGCGGGCGCTCGTGACGATGGCTTCCTCGACGAGATCGACGACGGCAGGGTCGCCCGGACGGTGGTAGGGGATGAGCGGGACGTGCCCGACCTTCATGACGTAGTAGGGCGTGATCGGCGGGAGGATGTCCTCGGGGGAGTGGACACCCGAGAGCGTCAGCGCCACGAGGTGCGTCGAATGGGTGTGGATGACGAACGCCGCGTCGGACGTGGCCGCGTAGATCCTGCGGTGCAGCGCGACGGTCTTGCTGGCGCGCTCTCCTGAGCGCTGCCGCCCCTCGCTGTCGACGACAGCGATCCGCTGCGGCTCGAGGAAGCCCAGAGCGGCATCGGTCGGGGTGATGAGGACATCGTCGCCGACCCGGGCGCTGAGGTTGCCGGCGCTCGCATGGACGTATCCGCGCTGGTAGAGGCTGATACCGACCCGGACGATCTGCTCCCGAGCCGCGTCGATGAGGGTCTCGTCGAGGACCTGCTCCATCAGGCGTTGCTCCTTTCGAGCACGGCGAAAGCCTTGGTAAAGAAGTCCGGTGTGCCGAAGTTGCCGGACTTGAGTGCCACGTGCAGCGTCTCGCCGCCGGCGAGCGGCGCGGCGCACCACGGCACACCGGGGTCGATCTGCTCGCCGATGCGGAGCTGATCGACACCGAGCGCCTGGATGACCGCCCCTGACGTCTCGCCGCCGGCGACGATGAGCTGGCGCACGCCCCGGTCGACGAGTCCCCGGGCGATGCGCCCGAGCGCGTCCTCGACGAGCGCCCCCGCCTCCACCGCCCCGAGCCGGCCTTGTACCGACCTGACGCCTTCCGGACCGTCCGTCGAGTACACGAGGACCGGCCCGGACGCGAGATGCTGGTCGGCGAACTCGAGCGCCTGCCCGACGACGTCCTGCCCGCTTCCGATGCTGAGCGGGTCGACCGAGTATGCCGGCAGGCCGCGTCGGAGGTAGTCGCTCACCTGGCCGTTGGTGGCCTCCGAGACCGAACCCGAGATCACGGCCTGGTGACCCGTGGTCGGCGGCAGGGCCGAGGCGGATCTCGAGGGCACGATGCCCCAGTTGGCCGGGAGTCCGATGGCGACACCGGAGCCGGCTGTGACGAGCGGCATACCGGCGAGGGCAGGTCCGAGTCGGAGCAGGTCGTCGTTGCTCACCGCGTCAACGATGGCGATGCCCACGCCTTCGCTGCGCAGCTGCTCGACACGCGCGCGGATCGCGGAGTCGCCCTGGCTGACAACGCGGTGGTCGATCAGTCCGACGGGCCTCGTGGCCTGCGCGGCCAGGATCCTGACGAGGTTGGCATCGGTCATCGGGGTGAGCGGGTGGTGTCGCATCCCGCTGTCACTGAGCAGAACGTCACCGACGAACAGGTGACCCTTGAAGACCGTTCGCGCGTTGTCCGGGAAGGCGGGCGTGGCGATGGTGAAGTCGGTGTCGAGGGACTTCATGAGTGCCTCGGTGACCGGGCCGATGTTCCCGGTAGGAGTGGAGTCGAAGGTCGAGCAGTACTTGAAGTAGATCTGTTCGGCACCCGCCGCCCGCAGCCAGGCGAGGGCGGCGAGGGACACGTCCACGGCCTCTGCGGCCGGGATGGTTCGTGACTTCAGCGCGATGACGACCGCGTCGGCGTCCACGCTCTCCGCGATCGAGAGGTCGGGCACGTTGATCATCTGCACGACGCGCATGCCGGCGCGGACGAGGTTGTTGGCGAGGTCGGTCGCACCGGTGAAGTCGTCGGCGATGCAGCCCAGCTTGAGCCCCTTGTCAGGCATCTGACGTCACCTCGCCGGACGGCTCGGCAGGTACCGGCAGGTCGACCCCCGGGAAGATCTTGATGACGGCGCTGTCGTCCTCCCGGCCCAGTCCCGCGGCAGACGCCTGGAGGAACATCTGGTGGGCCGCCGCGGCGAGTGGAAGGGGCGCCCGCAGGGGTGCCGCGCTGTCGAGGACGAGCCCGAGGTCCTTGACGAAGATGTCCACCGCCGAGAGGGGGGTGTAGTCGCCCGCCAGGACATGGGCCATCCGGTTCTCGAACATCCACGAGTTGCCGGCGCTGTGGGTGATGACCTCGTACAGGTCCTCCGCGCGCACCCCCGCCTTGATGCCGAGCGCCATCGCCTCGCTCGCCGCGGCGATGTGCACCCCGGCGAGCAGCTGGTTGATGATCTTCACCTTCGAGCCGGCTCCGGCGGTGTCGCCCAGGCGGTAGACGGTCTGGCTCATCGCCTCGAGCACCGGGTCGGCGATGGCGTAGGCCTCGGGGGCACCGGATGTCATCATGGTCAGCTCTCCAACGGCGGCCTTGGCCGCACCGCCGGAGATCGGGGCGTCGAGATAGCGGATGTGCCGCTCGGCGAGTCGGCGCTCGAGGGCGATCGACCACTGCGGGTCGACCGTCGAGCACATCACGAACACGCTGCCCGGGCGGAGCCGTTCCGCGGCGCCGTCGACACCGAACAGGACCTCCTCCACCTGGGCGGCGTTGACGACCACGCTGACCAGGACGTCCACGGTCTCGGCGAGTCGAGCCGGGGAGGTGAACGCAGTCCCGCCGTCGCGGGCGAACGATGCGGACGCCTCGGACCGGACGTCGAAGACGCCGACCTCGAAGCCCGCGGCACGCAGCGAGGCCGCCATGCCCATCCCCATCGCGCCGAGCCCGATCACTCCGACCCGTTTTGGCGCCATCCTCGCGGCGTCGTGCATGCCGTGCGCTCCGTCTCCATTGGTTCGTCACCCGGATCTCATCAGGTCATATGATGACCTGATGAGGCACGCTAGCGCGTGACGTAGAACACCACAAGGTGTCGGGGCGGACCGCCTCATCCAGGCGACCCCTGCGAACCGACGATGCGGGCTGCGGCCAGCGTGGACAACGGAAAACGCAGCTCGGCTCCTACGGTGGCGCCCTCGCCACGCTGGCCGAACTAGAGAAGCACCAATGAGATCATCGGATCGACTCGACGGGTGTTCTCGGTCGGCGGCACACACCGGCGACGACGGTGGCTGGCGCTGGCTCACCCACGACGAGATCAGCGATGGCGTCTACCGGGTCGTGGCCGGCGCGACCGGCGGGCAACTCAGCGGCGTCACGACCATCGGGGACGGCCGACCTACGGCCGGCCCTCACGAGTGCGGCCGGGAGAACCGGGCGCGGCAACGGCCGTGGCCGGTGGTCACTGGGCCTCGCGCAGCTCCGCCAGTCGTGCCTCGATCTCGGCCAGTTCGGCGCGCAGCTTCTCGGCCTGCTGCTCCGCCTCCGCCCGCTCGGCGGCCAGGATCTGCTCGACCGCCTCCTGCACCCCGGGCACGTCCACCAGCGCCACCATCCGCAGCGCCTCCGCCGGCTTCACCACGTACGGCTTGGCGAGGACCTTGCTGCCCTGCTGCGCCGCCACGGTCCACTCACCCTCGGCGTACGCCAACGTCACCGTCAGACCCGCCGGGCCCTTCGGCTTCGCCGCCTTCACCCCCCGACGCGCCGGCTTCGCCTCCGCCTGCTCCACCTTCTGCTCCTCCCGACGCGGCGCCGGCACCGGCGGCGTGTCCAGCACGAACTCCGGCTCCGCCGGCGCCGCCGGCTCCTCGACCGCCGGCTTCGGCTCCGCCGCCTTCCGGCCCGCGCCCCGCGGCGCGATTGCCACGTCGGCGGGGGAGAAGGGCAGCTCGTCCCGGCCGAACCGGACCACCAGGAACTCGTCGGAGACCTCCGGATCGGTCAACTCCACCACCTGACCGACCTGACCGGCGATCTGCCCCGCGGCGGCGGTGAACACCACCTTCGGCTTACGACCCGCGGCCAACGCCTCCCGGATGCTCCGCACCTCGTCAGTGGACAAACCCTGGCCCGCCATCACTGCCCTCTTCCGTACCCACGTCTGATGGCAGCCTTGATACCAGGCGGGTACGACACCGGAAAGATCAACCCCCCAACGCCCGCAGCGCGGCGTCGGCGTGCTCGTTCATGCTCAGCTCGCTGTGCACCACCGCCAGCGCCCGGCGATCCTGACCGATCACGAACGTCATCCGCCGCGTGCTCAACGCCCCCAACGGCAACCGCCGCCGCACCCCGAACGCCTCCGCCACCACACCGTCGACGTCCGACAGCAGCGGATAGTCGAACCCGTGCCGCCGGGAGAACTCCGCCTGCTTCGACACCGGGTCCCGGCTGATTCCCACCCGCTGCGCGCCCACCGCCGCGAACTCCGCCGCCAGGTCCCGGAAGTGGCAGCTCTCCGCGGTACACCCCCGCGTCATCGCCGCCGGGTAGAAGAACAACACCACCGGGCCGGCGGCCAGGAACTCCGACAACCGCCGCGGCGTGCCCGTCTCGTCCGGCAGTTCGAAGTCCTCGACCAGGTCACCGACACCCACACCCGCCACCGCGCACCTCCACCGCTGATCGACCCGCCGCTGTGATCATCCTCTCCGCCGCCGGAGCGGGCGCACCGGGGTAACGTCGCGGCGAAGCCACGGCAGGAGAGGTCCCTTGAATCCCGTCACCATCATCACCGGCGGCAGCCGCGGCATCGGCGCCGCGACCGCCCGCCGGCTCGCCGCCGCCGGCCACGACGTCGCCATCGGCTACCGCCGCGACCAGGCCGCCGCCGACGCGGTCGTCGCCGACATCCACGCCGCCGGCCGCCGCGGCATCGCCGTCCGGGCCGACACCACCGACCCCGACCAGGTGCGGCAGCTCTTCGACGCCGCCGCGGACCTCGGCCCGCTCACCGGCCTGGTCAACAACGCCGGCATCACCAGCCCGATCGGCCCCTTCGTCGACCTGCGCCCCGACGACCTGCGCCAGGTCGTCGACGTCAACCTCATCGGGTACGTCCTCTGCGCCCAACAGGCCGCCCGCCGGATGGCCCGCGGCGGCGCCATCGTCAACGTCTCCTCCTCCGCCGCCACCCTCGGCAGCCCCGGCGAATACATCCACTACGCGGCCGTCAAGGCCGCCACCGACACCCTCACCATCGGCCTGGCCAAGGAACTCGCCCCGCACGGCATCCGGGTCAACGCCGTCGCCCCCGGCGTCATCCGCACCGACATCCACGCCCTCTCCGGCGTACCCGACCGGGCCGACAGCGCCGCCGGACGCATCCCCATGGGCCGCGCCGGCGAACCCGACGAGATCGCCGGCGCCATCGCCTGGCTGCTCGGCCCCGACGCCTCCTACACCACCGGCGCGGTGCTCCGCGTCGCCGGCGGCCTCTGACCGTCCCCGTCATGACAAACGGCCCGGGGGAGTGAGCCCCCGGGCCGCCCCGGTCAATGGGTGAACAACTTCGCCGCCGTGATGGCCGTCTGCACCACGCCGTAACCCAGCAGCACCGACACCACCAACCAGGAAATCCACAACCGGGCCTGCTGCCGGTGCTGGTTGACCTCGTTCATCGCGTACCGCTCCTTTCCGCCGTCGCCGGCTCCGTGGCTTCATCCGCGTCCCGGCCCGCCGCCGGCTCGTGGAACCGCTCCGGCACCGGCCGGATCAACAGGTTGGCGATGAACCCCACCGCGAGCACCCCGACCATCGTGAACAACGCCGGCCGGTACGCCGCCGCGGTCAACGTCCCCGGCTTGCCCTGGGCGTCCAGGAACCCGTTGACGATCAGCGGCCCGGCGACCCCCGCCGCCGACCACGCCGTCAGCAGCCGCCCGTGGATCGCCCCCACCTGGAAGGTGCCGAACAGATCCCGCAGATACGCCGGCACGGTGGCGAAACCGCCTCCGTAGAACGACAGGATCACGCACGCCAGCAGCACGAAAAACGCCGTCGCCGTCTGCCCGACCAGGGCCAGCAGCGTGTACAGCACCATGCCGACGCCCAGGTACAGCAGGTAGATCGGCTTCCGCCCGATCAGGTCCGACGTCGACGACCACACGAACCGACCCGCCATGTTGAACAGCGACAGCAGCCCCACGAAGCCACCCGCCGCCGCCACCGACACCGTCGACGTGCCGCCCTCCCGGAAGAAGTCCTGGATCATCGGGCTGGCCTGCTCCAGGATCCCGATCCCGGCGGTCACGTTGCAGAACAGCACCACCCACAGCAGCCAGAACGATCGGGTCTTCACCGCGTTCGCCGCCGACACGTTCGCGGTGGTCACCAGCGGCCAGCCACACCAGCGCGCCGCCCGAGGCCGTCGAGCCCGCGTTCGCCGGGTCGTAACCCGGGTCGTAGAACGACAGCAGCTGCCGCGACAGGGGAGAGGCCACCATCGCGCCACCGCCGAAGCCCATGATCGCCAGCCCGGTCGCCAGGCCCGGCCGGTCCGGGAACCACTTGATCAACGTGGAGACGGGGGAGATGTAGCCGATCCCGAGACCGATGCCGCCCAGCAGCCCGTACCCCAGGTACAGCAGCCACAACTGCCGCGTCGCGATGCCCAGCGCGCCGACCAGGAAACCGGCCGTTAGGGCCTTGGTCGGCGGCGGAATCGCTCGGCCGGGGCCAGCCTATTTGGGGGACTAGGGCGCGTATCGGGTCGTGATCAATGAGCGCGGGTTCTTCCCTCGTGCTGATCTTCGATCCGGTAGATCGTCTTGCGTGACGCGTGCGCAGCTGACCGATGTGGAGTGGGAGTTCATCGAGCCGTACCTGCCGATCGGCGAGTATGGCCCGTACCCCGAGCGGTTGCGCCAGCAGTTCGAGGGCGTGGTCTGGCGGTTCAGGACCGGCGGGCAGTGGCGGGAGATGCCGCAGGAATTCGGTGCCTGGTCGACGGTGTCCAATCGTTTCCGGCAGTGGCGTGACGCCGGCGTGTTCGAGGCCCTGCTGGAGGGCCTGATCGCGGAGGCCGCGAAGCGGGGTGAGGTGGATCTGTCGCTGGTCAGTATCGACTCCACCACCGTGCGGGCCCATCACGATGCCGCCGGGATGCACACGAGCCAGGACGTGCTCGCCGCTTTGGAGAAGGCTGCCGCCGAAGAGGAGGAGGCCAGGTCAAAGGGGGTCGGTCCCGAGGGACGAAGCGGGCAGGACGGTGGTGCCGATCCCGAGCGGGACGAGCAGCGACGCGTCCGGCGCCGGCGCAGGGTCCGGCTGAAGGCCGCTCTGCTGGGGCGCTCACGGGGCGGGCAGACGTCAAAGGTCCATCTCGCCGCCGACCGCAAGTGCCGGCCGTTGGCGTTCGTCTTGACCGCGGGACAGGCGGCCGACAGCCCACAGTTCATTCCGGTGCTGGGGAAGATCCGGATCCGCGGCCCAGTGGGGCGGCCTCGCACCAGGCCGGACGCGGTCGCCGGGGACAAGGCGTACTCGTCCCGCGGCAACCGCGCCCACCTGCGCAGGCGCGGCATCAAGGCCGTCATCCCGGAGAAACGGGACCAGGCCGCCAACCGGAAGACGAAGGGTCGCAAAGGGGGACGCCCCGTCGACCACGACGCCGAGTTCCACAAGGAGAGGAACACCGTCGAGCGCCTGATCAACAAGCTCAAGGCGTGGCGGGGCATCGCGACCCGCTACGACAAGACCCCGGAAAGCTACCTCGCCGGGCTTCGGCTGCGTGCCTCGGTGATCTGGATCAAAGACCTCACCCGAATCAGAGCCGGGAGCCGCGCAGGTCATCGAGGGGCGCAGTTGTCGGGATCGCAGTTGTGGCTCTCAGCGGCAGCTGCATTCCCGGATGTCGGGATTTCGGTGGCCCGCTGCCGCCCGGGCAGTGGGGATTGTGCGCCACGGGCGTGGTGTCGGCCCGCGGGTCAGGTGAGGGCGGCGACCAGCAGGGCGAAGGCGGCGATGATGACGGCGACGCGGACGTAGTGGAAGCGGTCCCAGCGGTTCATCTGCTGCTTCCAGTCGGCGGGCCGGTTGTCAGGGGTCCACGTCTTGCCCCGGTTGTTGATCGGGACGAGCAGCAGGATCGACATGATCACGCTGAGGATCAGCAGCGCGCCGGCGGTGACGACGAGGCCGTTGCCGTGGTGGTGCCATCCGGCGATGGCCCAGACCGCGACGAGGACGAGCGAGGTGATGTACCAGACCGGCATCACGGCGCCGAGCATCCGGCCCCGTGGGCGCGCCCGAGTTGGCCACTGTCACCGGGGAGTGCGTTGAGGATCGGGTTGATGACGAAGGCGACGGAGAACTCCACCCCCACCATCAGGCCGACGACCACGGTGGTGAACACCTCGAGCGCGTTGAGCATGGTTGACCCCTCCTGGGATCTAGCATTGATAGCTGGCGTGGCAACGCTAGTACTGCTGCCGCTTGCTTGTCTAGCGGTGCTAGGATCGAATCATGTCGGTACAGGCACGCAAGGAGCGCGAACGGGCGGCGCGCGAGCGCCTCATCGTGGCGACAGCCCGCGAACTCGCCGAGCAGCAGGGCTGGGACGCGGTCACGACCCGCCGGCTCGCCGAGCGCATCGAATACAGCCAGCCCGTCCTCTACAGCCACTTCCGCGGCAAACGCGAGATCATCGGCGCCGTCGCCCTCGACGGCGCCGCCGAGATGGCCGCGGCGCTGCGGGCCGCGACCTCCGCCGCGGACGGCCCGCGCGCCCGGGTCACCGCCCTCGCCCGCACCTACCTCGACTTCGCCGCACGCAACCCGGCGGTCTATGACGCCATGTTCGAGCTCGACGGCGGCTTGGCCTTCGCGAGCGAGGACACCCCACAACCTCTTAAGGACGCCTTCGCCGCCCTGCTGGAAAGCCTCGGAGAGGTCGCCGGCGACGGCGTCCACCCAGCACTGTTCACCGAGGTGTTCTGGGCGGCCCTGCACGGGCTGGCCACCCTGACCCGAGCGGGACGGCTGCCACCGGAGGACACCGAGCCGAGGGTGGAGCTGCTGGTGGACCGGCTCGCCATGGTCTGACACACCATCCCGGCGGGCATGCAGCCGCGGCCCTCGGACCCCGCCGCTGCCTGCCTGCGGCATCGCTTCCGGTCACTCGCGCCCACACGGCGCAGCCGCAGATCGCCGGGCCCCGTACCCCAGACGGGCACCCGCCCCGGAAGCTGCGATGCTCATTGATCACGACCCGATACGCGCCCTAGTGGTCTTCCGAGGGCCGGACGAACGTGATGGACACGCGGGACTCAATCGGCGGGCGGGTCATGCCGTCGGGGGACTTCCGGACGGTGATCTCGCGGACGAACAGAGACACGAACGCGCGACGCTCGGCGACCGGGGCCCGGTCCCACCAGGACCCCGGACCGATCGGGTCCTCGCCCGGCTCGCCCAGCCATTCGGCGATCGGGAGGAGGGGCGAGGCGGCGGCGTCGATCGCCGCTAGTTGCTCGGTCAGGACGTCGATACGCGCCGACAGGGCCCGCTCGGCGTCCAGGAATCGGCGCTGGCCAACCTTCCCCGAGTAGCCGCCCTGTTCCCGGTCGTCGTACAGGGTGTCTAGCGCCCGCTCGGCGTCGTCCAGTTCGCCAGCGATCGCGCCGCGCTTCGCGGCGGTCGCTGGGTCAGCCGAGGCGAGGCCGAACAGTCGGGCGGCCTCGGCGAGGACGTCCAGGGTGTCCGGGTCGGCGTCGGCGTCGGCGGTAGAGATCAGCGCGAAGATCCGGCGGGCGACGTAGTCGTCTAGGGCGTCCATCGCGATCGCGCAGTCGTTCGCATGCTGACCCGGTCGGCGTAGTCCTCGCGGGCGGGCGCACCGGTAGGACGACCGGGACCGCTGGGCGGCGGACCGGTGAGATTTCATGATCGCGCCGCATTCACAGCGCAGGATCCCGAGGGAAGACAGGAGGGCCTGAATCCCGGTCGGCACCGGGGCGGCCCCGGGACGCCCGTCTAGGCGGGCCTGTAGGGCGTGCCATGTCTCGGCGTCGATGATCGCCGGGTGCGCCACGACCGGGGCCCCGTCGGCGTCCCGGATGATCCGGTAACCGGCGACGTTCGCCGACTTCCGGCCGTCCGGGCGGGTCGCGTAGATGATCTCGGCGTCGTACCCGGCGAGGCGCGGATCCCGCAGGATGCGGTTAAGGGTGTGCGCCCACCAGGCGGACCCGGAGGTGTTCTTCCCGGTCGTCCCGCCCCGGGTCGGAACCTGGTCCCGGTTCAGTTCGGCCGCGACGGCGGCGAGGGTGGTCGGTTCGTCGTCCAGGACCCGGCCGACCATGCGCCGGATCACGGCGGCCTCATCCTCGCGGCGGGCCAGGGTCTTGATCGCGATCGGGCGGCCGTCGGCGTTGTGGCGGATCTCGGACGCCAGGGCGAAGCCGTAGGGAGGCTTCCCGGACACGCCCGCTGCGCGTCCTCGTCCACCCGGGCCAGCCGGTACCGGGTACCCGACCAGCCGTCCACCGCCAGCGGCCGGGACAACTCGACCTCCAACGGCCCGGTACCGTGGTCGGTCAACTGGTCCACGATCGGCGAACCGTCGATGCAGCATCCGTCGGTCAGCATGACGAAGTGCACCGCGCAGGAACGCAGCACCACCCCGTCGTACCGCAGCGCCAGCGGCAGGCAGATGTACTCGTCCAGCCGCCGGGTGCTCGGATGCCGCCACAACTCGTCGAAGCGACTCTCCACGAACTCGCCGAGCGGGCTGCCCACGAACACCTCCAGGTGCGGCGCGGTGTGCGCGCGCACCCCCACCGGGAAGAACGAGATCAGCGCCTTGTCGTCCCACTGGAACATGTGCACCGTCGGCGAGGCGTCGTAGATGCGCACCTGGAACCGGGCCCGGGCCTCCGCGTCGAGCGCCTCGGCGAAGTCGTTCAGCCGGCGCAGGTTGTCCACGATCACCTCGCGGACGTTCACCGGTCGGATCTCCTCCGCCCGCTGCGACGCCGCCGCCGAGTCCGGATCCAGCAGCAGCACCCGCACGAGCACCCCGTTGCCCAACGCCGTCCGCAGCGCGCGCAGGAAACGGTCCCGCCCCGCTCCCTCCAGCAGGTGACTGCCACTGTCCATGATGGATACCATCGAGGTCGCGGTCGCCACGTGCGCGCTGAACTCCTCGTCGTCGAAGCGCGGATGCTCCTCGACCCGTGAGCGGCGCAGCTCCTCGAACAGCGGATCGACGATCGCGTACGAGAAGGCCACGATGACGATGCTGGCGCCGATGTTGAGCAGCAGTTGCTGGTTGTAGCCGGTGACCCCCCGACCCCAGGCCAGCAGCGCCGCGGACAGCGCCAACAGCCCCAGGAAGCCGGCCGCTCGACGGCCACGCCACCGCAGGCGCCGACGGAGAACCCCCGCAATCCGTGTGCCCACGCGTCCTCCCCACTGACGCCGGTGAACTCGATAATGCCGACCACAGTGGACGGGCGCAACGGCGAGTGGCGGGGAAGCTAACCGAGACGGGCGAGTTTACCGCGGACCTGCGCGGCGGGTGCAGGTAGTGGTCAAGGACGCGGGCAAGCGCCCGCGCTCCGGTCCGTGTCGGCGTCGACCGCTTCGACGAGTTCGGTGGCGTAGGCACGCAGCAGGTCGTGGAACGCGAACCGGCCGGCAGGGTGCTCGGTCACCAGGTGCGCCCGGGCCAGCTCGGCCAGCAGCGGACGCACCTGCCCCGGCGGCGCACCGATCAGGCTGGCCGCGGCGGTCGTGGCGATGTCCGGGCCGGGGTGAACGGCCAGGAGCCGGAACAGGCGGGCCGCGCTCGGGCTGAGCGTCCGGTACGACCAGGAGAAAACGGCCCGCACGTCGGTGCTCGGGTCCCCGCCGCTGAACGGCTCGAGGCCACCGGAGCTGTCGCCCAGGTCGGCGACGAGCATGCCAAGGGGAAACTCCGGATGGGTCGCGGCGCGGGCGGCCACGATGGCCAGGGCCAGCGGCAGTTGCGCGCACCGGGCGATGATGTCGTCCACCGACCGAGGTTCGGCCGCCACGCGCTCCGGTCCGAGGCGGCGGGCCAACATCTGCCGCGCATCGTCGGTCGAGAGCAGGCCGAGCGTCAACGGGTGAGCGCCCTCGGCGGCGACCAGGCCCGGAAGTTGATTGCGACTGGTCACGACGACGAGGCAGCCGGGGGAGCCGGGCAGGAGCGGACGGACCTGGTCCGCGTCGCTGGCGTTGTCCAGCACCACCAGCACTCTCCGGTCGGCGAGCAGGCTGCGGTACAGGCCGACCTGTGCCGCCAGGCTGGCGGGCACGCGCTGCGGCGGCACCTGCAACGCGTCGAGAAGAGCACGTAGCGCCTCGTCTGGGCGGGTGGCGGGTGAGTTCGCGTCGAAACCCCGCAGGTTCACATACAGCTGCCCGTCCGGGAACCGGTTGGCCACCCGGTGGGCCCAGTGCATCGCCAGCGCGGTCTTTCCCACCCCGGCGGTACCGGTCAGGGCGAGGATGGCCACCGTGGTGGGTTCCTCGCCGGCCGCTGTCAGGATCGCGTCGAGCTGGCACAGTTCCGTGTCTCGGCCGGCGAAGCCGTGCACATCCAGCGGCAGTTGCGCCGGTACGGCGTGCCCGCTTCTCTCCCGTCCCCATCCGGATGCCTGGTCGAGGTCGCCACGCAGGATCGCCCGGTGCAGCTGCTGCAGTTCGGCGCCGGGTTCCATGCCCACCTGGTCGACCAGCCGTCGGCGCATCGCGACGTAGCAGTCCAGGGCGGTTGCGGTGCGCCCGGTCGAGTGCAGTGCCCGCATCAGCAGCGCGGCAAGGGGCTCCACCAAGGGGTGTTCGGCGATGAGGTCGGTCAACGGGCCGACCAGATCGCCGGCGTTGCCCCGGCGCAGCTCGGCCTCTGCCCAGCACACGACCGCGTCGAGGCGCTGCTGCTGCAACCCCTCGCGCACCCGCGCCGCCCAGTCACCCGGCAGGTCCGCCAGGGGGGTACCCCGCCACAGGGCGAGCGCCTGCCGCAGCAGTGCCACCCGCTTCGTGTCCGGACAATGCGGGTCGCGGGCCTGCTCGACCAGCCGACGGAACCGGTGCACGTCCACCCGGTCGGGGTCGACGTCCAGCACGTACCCACGCGAGCGGCGCACGACGGCCGCCACGGTTCCATCGGCGGCCGCGGCCGCGGCGATCAACCCTCGCAGCCGGGCGATGTAGACGTACAGCGTGTGCCGCACCCGATCCGGCGGAGCCTGGCCCCAGGCACGATCAACGAGGTGTCCACCATCACCGGCCGGCCGACGTCCACCGCCAGCGCGGCCAGCACACAACGCTGCCTTGGACCCCCCACGTCCACGAGCCGCCCGGCCGCCTGCAGTTCCACCGGACCTAACACCCGAAGCTCCATCACGCCCCCGTTATGGAACCGATGGGTAGTCCGCCGCCACCAGCCGGCGGATCAACGACCCGGCAGAAGCCGCCCCATCCCAGGTCAACGCTCGACCGGTCGACCGAACGCGGTCAATGCCTCTGTCACCAACCTGACCCCGTGTCCGATACACCCCTGACCTGCCCCGCGGGTTTCAGAATTCTGCAGGGTTTTGCCACATGCCTTCCCTCGACCCTCAACAGCAGGCCGGACGGGTGACGGTCCGGTGAGGCCACGAGAGGGGTGGAACATGAGTAGGTCATTACGGGGAGGCCGTACTCTGCGCGGGGGTCCCCGCAGAACAGCCATGGCGGCGCTGCTCGTCGTCGCCATGGTCGCTGCCGTCTCCGCCATCGGATCGCCGGCCGCGGCCGATTCGCTGGACAAGGTCGAGAAGAAGGTCCTCGAACAGACCGCCGGGACGAAGCAGGCGACGTTCTGGGCGGTACTGCGCGACAAGGCCGACCTGGGTCGGGCGGCCGGGATGCAGGACCGCAACGCCCGCGGCAAGTTCGTGATGGATCAGCTGAAGCGGACCGCGGACCAGAGCCAGGCGGGCCTGCTGGCGCTGCTGAAGAAGCGGGGTGTGAAGCATCAACGCTTCTGGATCACGAACACCGTCAGGGTCACCGCGGGTCAGTCGGTGCTCAAGGAGATAGCGGCCGACCCGGGCGTGGAACGGGTCCTCGCCGACCGCACCTACCACATTCCCGACCCGAAGCCGAACAAGGAGCAGCCCGAGGTCAACGCGGTCGAGTGGAACATCGACCGCATCCACGCGCCCCAGGTCTGGTCGACCTTCGGCATCCGGGGCGAGGGGATCGTCGTCGCCAACATCGACACCGGCGTCCAGTTCGACCACCCGGCTCTCGTCGCGCACTACCGCGGCAACCAGGGCGGCGGCAACTTCGACCACAACTACAACTGGTTCGATCCGTCCAACGTGTGCGGCAGCCCGTCACTGGCTCCCTGTGACAACGCCGACCACGGGACGCACACCATGGGCACCATGGTCGGCGACGACGGCGAACCGGGGCCGAACCAGATCGGCGTCGCGCCGGGCGCTCGCTGGATCGCGGCCAAGGGCTGCGAGTCGTTCTCGTGCTCGCTGTCCGCGCTGCTCGCCTCCGGTGAGTGGGTACTCGCGCCGACCGACCTCAACGGGCAGAACCCGCGGCCGGACCTGCGGCCGCACATCGTGAACAACTCGTGGGGCGGCGGCGGTGGCGACCCGTTCTACCAGGCGATCGTGAACGCCTGGGTGGCCTCGGGCATCTTCCCCGCGTTCTCCAACGGCAACAGCGGCCCGGGCTGCAACAGCTCGGGATCGCCCGGCGACTACATCGAGAGCTACAGCGCCGGCGCGTTCGACATCGGCAACAACATCGCCGACTTCTCCAGCCGCGGGCCGTCCGGATTCAACGGCGAGCCGAAGCCGAACATCGCGGCTCCCGGCGTCGCCGTGCGCAGCAGCGTGCCGCCCAACTCGTACGCGTCGTTCGACGGCACGTCGATGGCCTCGCCGCACGTCGCGGCCACCGTCGCGCTCATGTGGTCGGCGGCGGCGACGCTGGTGGGAGACATCGCCGGCACCAGGGCACTGCTGGACAGCACCGCCATCGACACCTCCGATCTGTCCTGTGGCGGCACGGACGCCGACAACAACGTGTGGGGGGAGGGACGCCTCGACGCATTCGCCGCGGTCGACCAGTCCCCGCGCGGCCCGGTCGGGACGTTGAGCGGCACGGTCACGAACGCCGCCGACGGCAGCCCGATCAGCGGGGCCACCATCCGCGTCGCCGGGCCGGCCGACCGGACGACGGCAACGGACGCCAACGGCCGGTACACCATGGTCCTCCCGGTCGGCACCTACGAGGTGACCGCGACCGCGTTCGGGTTCCGCCAGCAGGCGGTCAGCGGGCTGGTCATCAGCGAGGGCGCGACCACAATTCAAGACCTGGCCCTGCAGCCGGCGCCCTCGCACGCCGTGTCGGGCCAGGTCCGCAACAACGACGGCGAGCCGGTCGCGAATGCGACGGTGACGGTGCTCGGTAAGCCGATCGCGCCGGCGACCACGGACGCGAACGGCGGGTACAGCTTCCCGAGCGTGCCGGAGGGCGAGTATGACGTCCGGGCCGCGGCGGGAGGCTGCAGCGACCAACAGGAGCAACATCTGGTCGTCGACGGCGACGAGACGCTCGACTTCACGCTGCCGCAGCGCAGGGACGAGTACGGCTACTTCTGCCAGGTTTCCACGCCGGGCTACCTCGAGGCCGACACCGTTCTGCCGCTGAGCGGAGACGACCAGTCGACCCAGGTTGACCTGCCGTTCCCGTTCTCCTTCTACGGCCAGACGTACGAAACCGCCCACGTGTCCACGAACGGCTTGGTGAACTTCCTGGGACCGAACAGCGAGTTCTTCAACACCTCGATTCCCAGCACGGCGGCCCCGAACGCGGCCATCTACCCGTACTGGGACGACCTGGTCGTCGACGGCGCGGCCAGCGTTCGCACCCAGGTCCTGGGGTCGGCGCCGGCCCGGACGTTCGTGATCGAGTGGCGGAATGTCACCTTCTTCGGCGACTCCTCGCACCGCATGGACTTCGAGGTCGTGCTCCATGAGAACGGACGAGTCCAGACCGAGTACCGCAACATCGACAACGACGGCTGGGAAAAGGGCAACTCGGCGACGATCGGGATCGAGAACGAGAGCGGAAACGTCGCACTGCAGTACTCGTTCAACGCGGCCGCGATCGGCGACCCGACGTTCGCGGTGCTCTACCGGCTACCCCCGAGCGGTTTCGTCCAGGGCACCGTCACCGACGCCAACGACCACCAGGCCGTGGCCGGGGCGACCGTCCGCGCACTGCAGAACGGATCGGTCGTCCGCTCCACGACGACGAACGCAGCCGGCAGCTATCGGATGCAGCTGAGCCTGGGCACGTACACGATCGAGGCCACGGCGACCAACTACACCGCCGAGTCCGCCGAGGTCGTGCTCGATGAGCAGGACGAGGTGGCCACCCGGGACTTCGTGCTGCGCACCGCGCGGGCCGAGGTGGCACCGGGCGCGCTCGAGTTCATCGTGCCGCCCGGCCAGACCCGCACGAGGGTGCTCACCCTGCGCAACACCGGCAGCCGCGACATGACGTGGGAGGCCGCCGAAACCGGTGGTGGCAAGGTAACCACGGGCTCGACGAACGGGCTCCCGAAGAACCCCGAGTACAACCCGAACGCCCGCAACACCAAGGGCCTGTACGCCGGCAAGGCGCCTTCCGGCTGGTCGCCGACCGCACCCGGCGACGTCATCCGGTCCTGGGTGCCGAGCGGGCTCTCCCTGGCCTGGGGCGTCGGCTTCACCGGAGACGTCTGGCTCTCCGACGTCCCGGACAACAACCGCAACCACGAGTTCTCCGTCACCGGCACCCCGACCGGGCGCAACTGGCCGGCACCGGGAGGCGGGGAGTGGCCCGCCGACATGGCCTACGATGCCGGCCGCGGCGTGATGTGCCAGCTCAACGTGGGCGGTGACAACGGGATCCACTGCTGGAACCCGAACACGGGTGCGGAGGTTGGCTCGATCACCGGCTCCTTCCCGTGGACGTCGATCTCGCAACGCGGTCTGGCCTACCGGCCGGACGACGACACCTTCTACGTCGGTGGGTGGAACGAGGGAATCCTGTACCACATCAAGGGCCTGTCCCACCCGGACAAGGGTGCCGTCATCTCCCAGTGCAGCCCGCCGGACGGCAACATCTCCGGCCTCGCCTGGAACGGCGCCTCCAACATCGTCTGGGCGGCGACCAACAGCGAGACGGACACCGTCTACCAACTCGACCCCGCGAACTGTGCGGTGTTGAGCACCCTGCCGCACCCGAGCCCCGGATTCGGTGGCGCGGGCCTCGAGCTGGACTCGACGGGCAACCTCTGGATGATCGACCAGGACCCGAACAGGGTGTACCTGATCGAGAGCGGCGTGCCGAACGTCGTGGACGTGCCATGGCTGTCCGAGGACCCGGCCAGCGGCACTGTCGCTCCCGGCGCCACCCAGCCGATCCGCGTGAGCGTGGACACGACCGGGCTCACACCGGGTACGTACAGCGCGACGATGCTCATCCAGACGAACAGCGGACGACAGCCGCGGCTGGAGGTTCCCGTCCGCCTGGTCGTGCCGGCGTACTACCAGGCGGTGAACGCCGGCGGCGGCGGCTACACGGACCTGTCGGGTGATCTCTGGTCGGCCGACCAGCGGTACAGCCCCGGGAGTTGGGGCTACACCAGCAGCCAATCCAGGGTCGCCAGCACGGCACGGCCGATCTCGGGAACCGAGGAGGACCCGCTCTACCAGGACCTGCGGCAGGATCCGGTCGAGTACCGGTTCGACGGGCTACCGGCGGGCGTCTACGAGGTCGACCTGCGCTTCGCCGAGGTTGCCAACCGGCAGCCGAACACCCGCCTCTACGACGTCATCGTGGAGGGCGGCGTCCTGTTGCCCGCACACGACACCGCCGCCGAGGTGGGTAGCTTCGCCGCCGACCAGCACGTCTTCTACGTGCAGGTCACCGACGGCCAGCTGAACATCCGCTTCGTGGGGAGGAGGGGGTACGCCCCGCCGATCGTGAACGGGATCCAGGTGATCCACCGGCCCGACCGGTAGTCCGATCGATTTGAAAGCAGCCGGCGGCGGTCCCCGGATCGCCGCCGGCTGGCGCCGCGGTCAGTTGTGGTGCCAGGCGCATCGGGCCGGTTGCGGGGGCTGCCAAGTCCGGGTACCGGATCATCGAGCGCAGGCCGTCGCGGGCCGGGTTCGGGCGCAGCAGGGTGTCCCGGACCGCGACGGCCGCCGGGTGGCGCAGCTGCTGGCCCTGCCCTCCGCCGCTCATCTTGCTGCGCCCCGGTGGACCGCTCATCTATTGTCATGCCGTTCGCATTTCGTCCCGTTCGCTCCAAAGGTGCTGAGATGGGTGTGCGCACTTGGATCGAGGGTTGGCCGGTCTACCGGCAGCTCACCGGCACGGACCCGCTCGGCCGGGGCGCAGCGGCGCAGTCGGCCCGGTCGGCGGCGCTGACTGCGCGTACCGAGACCGCAGACAGCATGGCCCGCTCGGTCTGCCCGTACTGCGCGGTGGGCTGCGGCCAGAAGGTCTACGTCAAGGACGACCAGGTCATCCAGATCGAGGGTGACCCGGACAGCCCGATCTCGCGGGGTCGGCTCTGCCCGAAGGGCTCGGCGAGCAAGAGCCTGGTGACCAGCCCGCTGCGCCAGACCAAGGTCCGTTACCGCCGGCCGTACGGCACGGAGTGGGAGGACCTGGACCTCGACGTGGCGCTCGACATGATCGCCGACCGGGTCCTCGCCGCCCGGGACGCCACCTGGGAGGACGTCGACGACGAGGGGCGGCCGCTGAACCGGACGCTGGGCATCTCCAGCCTGGGCGGGGCGACGCTGGACAACGAGGAGAACTACCTCATCAAGAAGCTGTTCACGGCGATGGGGGCACTCCAGATCGAGAACCAGGCCCGGATTTGACACTCCGCCACCGTCCCCGGTCTGGGGACCAGCTTCGGTCGCGGTGGCGCCACAGGCTTCCAGCAGGACCTCACCAACTCGGACTGCGTCATCATCCAGGGCTCGAACATGGCCGAGGCCCATCCGGTGGGTTTCCAGTGGGTGATGGAGGCCAAGCGGCGGGGGGCGAAGGTCTTCCACGTCGACCCCCGGTTCACCCGCACCAGCGCGCTGGCGGACACCTACCTGCCGATCCGGGCGGGCACGGACATCGCGCTGCTCGGTGGTGTGGTGCGCTACATCCTGGAGAACGAGCTCGACTTCCGGGAGTACCTGCTGGCCTACACCAACGCCGCGACGATCGTCAGCGAGAAGTTCCTCGACACCGAGGATCTGGACGGGATCTTCTCCGGCTTCAAGCCCAACAATGCCAGCTACAACCAGGTGACCTGGCAGTACGAGGGGTATGACCAGCGCGGTGCGCTACCCGACACCGAGACCGGTCGGGAAACCGCGGCCGGACTGCAGCACGAGTCGCACGGCCCGCCGATCAGGGGGCAGGCCGAGCGGGACGAGACGCTGCGGCATCCCCGCTGCGTCTATCAGATACTCAAGCGGCACTTCGCCCGCTACACGTCGGAGATGGTGGAGCGGGTCTGCGGCATCCCGCAGGAGAAGTTCCTGGAGCTGGCCCGGGCCTGGACGGAGAACTCCGGCCGGGAGCGCACCAGCGTGCTCGTCTACTCGGTGGGCTGGACCCAGCACAGCGTTGGCGTGCAGTACATCCGCACCGGGGCGATCATCCAGCTGCTTCTGGGGAACATGGGCCGCCCGGGTGGTGGCATCCTGGCGCTGCGCGGGCACGCCAGCATCCAGGGCTCGACGGACATCCCGACGCTGTTCAACCTGCTGCCCGGCTACCTGCCCATGCCGCACCACGCCGACCACCTGACGTTCGGGGACTGGATCGCGAGCATCACGCACCCGGGCCAGAAGGGCTTCTGGGGCAACGCGAAGGCGTACGGGGTCAACCTGTTGAAGGCGTACTGGGGGGAGGCGGCGACGGCGGAGAACGATTTCTGCTACGGCTACCTGCCCCGGATGACCGGCGACCACGGGGCGTACCAGCAGGTGCTGAACATGATCGACGGCAAGGTCAAGGGCTCCTTCCTGCTCGGCCAGAACCCGGCGGTCGGCGCGGCGCACGGCAAGGCCCACCGCCTGGGCATGGCCAACGTCGACTGGCTGGTGGTCCGGGACCTGTTCATGATCGAGAGCGCGACGTTCTGGAAGAACAGCCCGGAGGTGGCCACCGGCGAGATCGTCCCGGAGGAGTGCCGCACCGAGGTCTTCTTCCTGCCCGCCGCCTCGCACGTGGAGAAGGAGGGCACCTTCACCCAGACGCAGCGGCTGCTGCAGTGGCGGGAGAAGGCCCTGGACCCGCCGGGCGACTGCCGCTCCGAACTCTGGTTCTTCTACCACCTCGGCCGCCTCGTCCGGGAACGGGTGGCGGGCTCGACCCGGCCGCGTGATCGGGCGCTGCTGGATCTCGCCTGGGACTATCCGACGCACGGCCCTGAGGCGGAGCCGAGCGCCGAGGCGGTGCTGCGCGAGATCAACGGCTTCGAGGTGGCGACCGGCCGGCCGCTGTCGGTGTACACCGAGATGAAGGACGACGGCTCCACGGCCGGCGGATGCTGGATCTACTGCGGGGTGTTCGCCGACGGCGTGAACCAGGCCGCCCGCCGCAAGCCCGGCTCGGAGCAGACCTGGGTGGCCCCGGAGTGGGGCTGGGCCTGGCCGGCCAACCGGCGCATCCTCTACAACCGCGCCTCGGCCGACCCGGAGGGCAGGCCGTGGAGCGAGCGGAAGAAGTACGTCTGGTGGGACGCCGACAAGGGGGAGTGGACCGGGTACGACGTGCCGGACTTCGAGAAGACCAAACCGCCGTCGTATCGGCCGGCCCGTGGCGCCGTGGGCGTGGAGGCGCTTGCCGGCGACGACCCGTTCATCATGCAGGGCGACGGCAAGGGCTGGCTGTACGCCCCGGCCGGGGTGCTCGACGGGCCGCTGCCCACCCACTACGAGCCGGTCGAATCGCCGGTGCGCAACCCGCTCTACGGCCAGCAGGCCAACCCGACCCGCAAGGTCTACACCCACCCGGTCAACTCGCTCAACCCCAGCCCGCCGGAGCCGCACAGCGAGGTCTTCCCGTACGTCTTCACGATCAGCCGACTCACCGAGCACCACACCGCCGGCGGCATGAGCCGCTTCGTCCGTACCCTGTCGGAGCTGCAGCCGGAGATGTTCGTCGAGGTGTCGCCGGATCTGGCGGCCGAACGGCGGCTGACCCACCTGGCGTGGGCCCACATGATCAGCACGCGCGCGGCCATCGAGGCGCGCGTGCTGGTGACCGACCGGCTCACCCCGCTGCGGGTAGAGAACCGGATCATCCACCAGATCGTGCTGCCCTTCCATTGGGGATATGAGGGCCTCACCCGCGGCGACTCGGCCAACGATCTGTTCGGGATGACCCTCGACCCCAACGTCCTGATCCAGGAGGGCAAGGTCGGCACCTGCGACATCCGGCCCGGCCGGCGGCCGACGGGCCGGGACCTTCTGGACCTCGTCGCCGACTACCGGCGGCGTTCGGGGAGCCTCGCCCCCCACTACCCGCCGCTCCTCACGACCAAAGCCGTGCAAGGCAGCAGCGACCGGGAGCCCTGATCATGCTCCACCGCGGCGATCAGCCGGACGCGGAGCGGGTGGGACGCCAGCGGCGCTGGGCAGCTCCGGTGCGACGTGGCACGATCTCGTAGGTGACCAGCAGTCCCGCCGAGACTCAGCGCCTGCGCGACCTCGCATTGCTGCGGCGCGTTCGCGACCGGATCGACCGGGAGTACGCGCAGCCGCTGGACGTCGAGGCGCTCGCCCGCGGCGTGAACATGTCGGCCGGGCACCTCAGCCGCCAGTTCCGGCTCGCCTACGGCGAGTCGCCGTACGCCTATCTGATGACGCGGCGCATCGAGCGCGCCATGGCGCTGTTGCGCCGTGGCGACCTCAGCGTCACCGACGTCTGTTTCGCGGTCGGCTGCGCGTCGCTGGGCACGTTCAGCACTCGCTTCACCGAGTTGGTCGGTGTGCCGCCCAGCACCTACCGGCGCGACGCGGCGCGCGCGACGGCGGGGATGCCGCCGTGTGTGGCGAAACAGGTGACCAGACCGATCAGGAATCGAGAAGCGCCCGCCCCCGAGCCGCACGTAGCGTGACCGCCATGGACATCACCATTCACCAGACCTTCCTCCCACAGGACGACCCGGACGCAGCCCTGGCCTTCTATCGCGACACTCTCGGCTTCGAGGTTCGCAACGACGTCGGATACAACGGGATGCGCTGGATCACGGTCGGCCCCGCCGACCAGCCCGGCACGTCCATCGTCCTGCACCCGCCGGCCGCCACCCCCGGCATCACCGACGACGAGCGCCGCACCATCACCGAGATGATGGCCAAGGGCACCTACGCCAGCATCATCCTGGCCACCAAGGACCTCGACGGCACCTTCGAGCGGCTGCAGGCCAGCGACGCCGAGGTCGTCCAGGAGCCGACCGATCAGCCGTACGGCGTTCGCGACTGCGCCTTCCGCGATCCCGCCGGCAACATGGTCCGCATCCAGCAGCTGCGCTGAGCCGACCCGCTCCCACTCAGCCCGGATCCACCGGTTCGGCGTGACCCACGACTTCAGGAGTGAGCATGAGCGACTCTTCCACCCAGGGAATCAAGACTGTGCTGCATCCCGTGTCCGACCTGGCGACGGCAAAGGCTGTGTACACCGCCCTGCTCGGCGTACCGCCGCAGACCGACGCGTCCTACTACGTCGGCTTCGAGGCCGCGGGCCAGCACATCGGGCTGGTGCCGGGTGGTGGGCCGCAGGGCATGACCTCACCGGTGACCTACTGGCACGTGCCGGACATCGAGGCGAAGCTGACCGAGGTGACCGCCGCGGGTGCCACCGTGAAGGAGCCTGCGCACGACGTCGGTGGCGGCCGCCTGATGGCCACGGTCACCGACCCCGATGGCAACGTCCTCGGGCTGCTTCAGGACCGATGAGTGCCGACCCTCGCTCCCGCGCTCAGCGTCGTCGCGACACCGAGCATCGGCTCACCCACGACATCGACGTCTGGGTAGCCAGTGCCTCGGCGGACGGTGCGCCGTACCTGGTGCCGCTGTCCTTCGACTGGGACGGCGAGGCGCTGCTGATGGCCACACCGACGGACAGCCCGACCGGCAGGAACCTGGCCGCAACCCGGGCCGTTCGACTGGGGCTGGGCCACACCCGCGACGTGACCATGATCGAGGGCGAAGTCGAGGTCCTCGAGATCGACGCGCTGCCGCAGGAGCGGGGTGACCGGTTCGTCGCGCACACCGGCTTCGACCCACGTGCGCTCGCCACGCCGTACCGCTGGTTCCGCATCTCCCCGCGCCGCATCCAGGCTTGGCGCGAGGTGAACGAGCTGCCCGACCGCGAGCTGATGCGCGACGGCCGCTGGTTGGTCTGACGCCGCCGACCGCCGATCAGGTAGACAGGGGACCGGTGCCGCGACCGCGCCGGCGAAGGAGAACCAGACGTACTGCTCGAAGCTGGTCAGATCGAGCCAGGCGACGCCGACGGAGACCGCGAAGGCGACCCCGCCTAACAGATGGAGACACGATGAGCATGGCCACGAGGACGGACACACAGTCGCCTGCGCTGCACGTTGCCGACAGCCACGATCTGATCCGCGTGCACGGCGCGCGGGAGAACAACCTCAAGGACGTCAGCATCGAGATCCCGAAGCGCCGGCTGACGGTGTTCACCGGCGTCTCCGGCTCGGGCAAGAGCTCGCTCGTGTTCAACACGATCGCCGCAGAGTCGCAGCGGCTGATCAACGAGACCTACAGCACCTTCGTGCAGGGCTTCATGCCGACGCTGGCGCGGCCCGAGGTCGACGTACTCGAAGGGCTGACGACCGCGATCATCGTCGACCAGGAGCGGATGGGCGCCAACCCCCGCTCCACGGTCGGCACCGCCACCGACGCGCACGCGATGTTGCGCATCCTGTTCAGCCGGCTCGGTCAGCCGCACATCGGCTCGCCCCAGGCCTTCTCCTTCAACGTGGCCTCGATCAGCGGTGCAGGGGCGGTCACGAAGGCAGACGGCACCAAGGAGCGGCGCTCCTTCAGCATCACCGGCGGCATGTGCCCGCGCTGCGAGGGCATGGGCCGGGTCTCCGACATCGACCTGACCCAGCTGTACGACGACAGCAAGTCACTCAACGAGGGCGCGCTCACCATCCCCGGCTACAGCATGGACGGCTGGTACGGCCGGATCTTCACCGGCTGCGGCTTCTTCGACCCGGACAAGCCGATCCGGAAGTTCACCAAGAAGGAGCTCCACGACCTGCTCTACAAGGAGCCGACCAAGATCAAGGTCGAGGGCATCAACCTCACCTACGAGGGGCTGATCCCGAGGATCCAGAAGTCGATGCTGTCCAAGGACAAGGAGGCGCTGCAGCCGCACATCCGGGCGTTCGTGGACCGCGCGGTCACCTTCACGACCTGCCCCGAGTGCGACGGCACCCGGCTCAGCGAGGCAGCCCGGTCGTCGAAGATCAAGGGGATCAACATCGCCGACGCCTGTGCGATGCAGATCAGCGACCTGGCCGGCTGGATCCGCGACGTCGACGAGCCGTCGGTCGCTCCGCTACTCGGCGCCCTGCGGCACACCCTCGACTCGTTCGTGGAGATCGGGCTCGGCTACCTGTCGCTGGACCGGTCCTCGGGGACGCTGTCCGGCGGCGAGGCGCAGCGCACCAAGATGATCCGGCACCTCGGGTCGTCGCTGACCGACGTGACCTACGTGTTCGACGAGCCGACCATCGGGCTGCACCCGCACGACATCCAGCGGATGAACGACCTGCTGCTGCGACTGCGTGACAAGGGCAACACCGTGCTGGTCGTCGAGCACAAGCCCGAGTCGATCGCGATCGCCGACCACGTCGTCGACCTCGGCCCCGGCGCCGGCACTGCCGGTGGCGAGGTGGTGTTCGAGGGCACCGTCGACGGGCTGCGGGGGAGCGGCACGTTGACCGGGCGGCACCTGGACGACCGCGCCTCCCTGAAGCCGTCGGTGCGGACGCCGTCGGGGGTGCTGGAGGTGCGCGGCGCCAACACCCACAACCTGCGGGACGTCGACGTCGACATCCCGCTCGGCGTGCTGGTCGTCGTCACCGGGGTGGCGGGCTCGGGCAAGAGCTCCCTGATCCACGGCTCGGTGTCCGGAAGGGACGGAGTGGTGTCGGTCGACCAGGCAGCGATCAAGGGCTCGCGGCGCAGCAACCCGGCCACGTACACCGGGCTGCTCGACCCGATCCGCAAGGCGTTCGCGAAGGCCAACGGCGTGAAGCCGGCGCTGTTCAGCGCCAACTCCGAGGGCGCCTGCCCGAACTGCAACGGCGCCGGCGTGATCTACACCGACCTGGCGATGATGGCCGGGGTGGCCACCGTCTGCGAGGAGTGCGAGGGGCGGCGCTTCCAGGCGTCGGTGCTGGAGTACACGTTCGGTGGGCGCGACATCGCCGAGGTGCTGGCGATGTCGGTGGCCGAGGCGGAGGAGTTCTTCGGCGCGGGCGAGGCGCGGACGCCGGCCGCCCACAAGATCCTGCAGCGGATGGCCGACGTGGGGCTGGGTTATGTCAGCCTCGGCCAGCCGCTCACCACGCTGTCCGGCGGCGAGCGGCAGCGGCTCAAGCTGGCCACCCACATGGACGAGAAGGGCGGCGTCTACGTCCTCGACGAGCCGACCACCGGGCTCCACCTGGCCGATGTCGAGCAGCTGCTCGGCCTGCTCGACCGGCTCGTCGACAGCGGCAAGTCGGTCATCGTCATCGAGCACCACCAGGCGGTGATGGCGCACGCCGACTGGATCATCGACCTCGGCCCCGGCGCAGGCCACGACGGCGGCCGGGTCGTCTTCGAGGGCGCACCCGCCGACCTCGTCGCCGCCCGCTCCACCCTCACCGGCGAGCACCTCGCGGCCTACGTCGGCAGAAGCGATTGAGGCGAGAGTGCCACTCCTCATTCATCCTGAGCCATCCAAGCTGTTCTGACCTGCGGTGGCTCAAGATAATGAGAAGCGCCCGGCCATGGCCGGGCGCTTCTCGTTATCTTGAGCCAACTTCCGACTGGCAGGCGGGTGGGTTGACGGCGACCTGCATTACTAGATCGGCACGATCCTGGACTGCGAGGCGACCAGGGGCATCTGATCCGCTAGGGAGATGGCCGAGCGACCGGCGCGGCCGGCTGGCGGCGGTCGAAACCACGAGGGGTACCCCATGGTGGGCTCACCTCGTGGAGAATGCGGCGGGTGCGACTTGATCTGGACAGCGTCGACTGGGCGTCGTTGACGCACGCGTACGGAAGTGCCGAGGACGTGCCTGGCCTCATTCGTGATCTGCGGTCATCCGACGCCGAGGTCCGTGGCGCGGCAATGTACGAGCTGTACGGCAACATTTACCACCAGGGCACCCGCTACGAGGCCAGCGCATACGCGGTTCCGTTCCTGCTGGAGCTGCTGGCCGACCCCGCCACGCCCGCCCGGCACGAAGTCATTCAGCTGCTCTCCTGCCTCGCTGTCGGTTACACGCCTTACGACATACCCGCCAGCGGCTTCCCCATCGCCGAAATCCGCAACGACGTGGCCCAAGTCCCCGAGGAGACCTGGCGCCGCTGGTCGCAAGCGATGAAGGATTGGTGCGAGGTCGTTAGAACAGGGCAGAGGCAGCCGCTTCCGCTCACTAAGCCCGAGCGGCGCCTGTTCGAGACCCGGCACGCGCTCGCCGCGTACGATGCCGTCCGGGCCGGCGTCCCGCTGCTGTTGACATGCCTGGCTGACCCAGACGCCGAGGTGGTCGGGGAGGCGATCCATGCCTTGGCCTGGTTTTCGGAGGAGATGACGTCGATCCGCCCCCGCCTGCTCGAAATCGCCTCCGACGACCAGCGCCCGGCGCAGATAGTGGGAGCGGCGCTGATCGCGTTAGGACTGGTCGGCGGTGCGTTGACGCAGCCTGTAGCGGACCTGCTCGACAGGAACCTTGCAGGTACAGATCCCGACTTGAGATGGGCGGCTGCTGTGGCGTGGGCGCAGCTGGCCGGTGAAGAGGTGCCGGACTCGGCAATAGCCGAGCTACGCGGACGGGCGGCCATTCGCCAACAGGACACCGGGCAGACAATCTGGTTTGCGAGCCCCAGCTACGTGGCACTCGAAGTGCTCGACGCCTTCGCCGCACCGGTGGCCGGGGAGGTACGGTCGGACCTCGTTGCGGCGGTGCTCGCCGAGCAACCCACGTCGAACTGGCACAACCATTTCAACGTGGTGCTGGGGTGCGCGTTTCCGCAGATGGAATCGGATCACGGCCGCGGCTTCGAGGAACTGACGGCGGCACAGCGGGCGGTGGTCGCCTGGCTCATCGATAACCCGCATGTGTTCGGCTCTTCGGGGCCTCAAGGCCCGCTCCGCCAACACGGCCTGCCGACGACTCACGAGGCGCTACGCGCTTACGCCGGCCTGGATGGGTAGCAAATACAGTGGATTGGCTGGACAGCGGATTGCAGGATGGTCTTGGTGCGCTTCACCCCTCGCCTCGTGACGTCCTTCCGCGTGCTGGCGAACTCCCCTCGGAGCCTCAGCCAGGCGTCCAGGTCCGCGGCCGTGGCGGCCGCTCGCTCCTCTTCGTCGGTGCCCGGATGCTTGATGCTGTTGACCGCGACGAGCACGACCACTTCGTCGAAGGGGTCGCGTGCCCGGTTCACCACATTCAAATGCCCGGGAGTGAAGGGATCAAAGCTGCCGGGGTAGACGGCTCGCACGCGTAGCGTCGGCCCCGGCCACCGTCGATCGGCTACGCCGCGCCGGCGCTTCTGCACAAGCCTCGATGAGGTCTCGAATCCTCTTGACGCTCCCATCGCTTCGCGTCAAGGCAAGAGTTCGCGCGGCAGGATCTGACGGCCGACCAGCGTGCTGTCGAGTCAACGGGAACGCGCTCATTTACGGGTCGCTGGTGCCTCGCGGCCGAGGCGGGCCCGGGCTCGGGCGATACGAATGGCGGCGGTCAAGGTCGTGATGTCGTAGGCGCCGTAGTGGCGGCGGCCGTTGATGAAGAACGTCGGGGTGCCGGACACTCCGCTGTTGTCGGCCGAGTCGATGTCGCTTTCGATGCGGCCGGAGTGTGCCTGGCTTATCAGATCGTCGTAGAAGCGTTTCTGATCCAGACCGAGGACGCCGGCGTATTTGACGAGATCAGTGATGTTCAGCTTGTCCTGGTGGTCGAGCAGCAGGTCGTGCATCTGCCAGAACTTGCCCTGATCGGCCGCTGCTTCGGCGGCCTCGGCTGCTAGCCGGGCTTGCGGGTGTACGTCTGACAGAGGCAGGTGACGCCATACGAAACGCAGGTCGGCGTGGCCCAGCAACTGCCGGACGACTGGCTCGGCCTTCCCGCAGTACGGGCACTGGAAGTCGCCGTACTGCACCAGCGTTACCGACGCACCGGCTGGGCCGCGGACGTGGTCCTGCTTCTCGTCGACGTCTGGGATGAGGTCGATCAGCTCCGTCATGTCGCCGAAGAGCGCCCGGGTGCGCTTGTCCTTGGGCAGCATGTTGGTGAGGCGGAACGCGGTCCAGGTCAGCGCTGAGGATACGATCGCGGCGCTGAGCACCCCGACTTTGGCCTCGGCCAGTTGGTCGCCGGTGAAGGCCAGGCTGGCGATCAGCAGCGACACCGTGAAGCTGACACCGGCGATCGTGCCGCTGCCGAGCACGCCCGCCCAGCCCACGGCCGGACGGATTCGGCCGTGTGAGATCCAGGTGAGCCCGGCCGAGGTGCCGACCACGGCGAGCGGCTTGCCGACGACATACCCGAGCAGCACGCCCCAGGTGACAGGCGACGCGAACGCCTGGGCCAGGAACGGACCGTCGATGCTGATGCCAGCGTTGGCCAGGCCGAACAGCGGCACGATGACGTAGCTGGACCAAGGGTGGTAGATGCGCTGAAGGCGGTCGTTGGGCGATAGCGTATTCGCGAGGCCGATCGAAGCCGTACGCGCGAGCTTGGGCGTCGGCTGCTCACGGAACGACCGGAACAGCCCGCTGACCTGCTCGAGCTCAGCTCGGCCGGGAGAGTAGGCGAACGCGGTCAACCCGATGGCCAGTCCGGCCACCACCGGGTCGACTCCGCTGACCAGCAGCGCGCCCCACATCACGATGGCGACCGGCACGTACGCCGAGCCACGTCGGACGCCGGCTGCGCCGATGGCCAGCATGACCGCGAACGCCGCTACGGCCACCACGATGGGTTTAATCTTGATGTCGTCGCTGTAGACCAGGGCGATGACGATGAGTGCGATCAAGTCGTCGACCACGAACACGGTGAGCAGGAAGATCCGCACCCGGTCGGGCACGCCCCGGCCGAGCAGTGCCAGCAGGCCCAACGCGAGGGCGGTGTCGGTCGACATAGCCACGCCCCAGCCATGCGCGCCCGGCCCGCCGTGGTTGATCACCAGGAAGATCAGCGCCGGGATCAGCATGCCGATCACGCCGGCCACGCTGGGCAGCACGAAACGTCGCCGGTCGCGTAGGTCGCCGAGGTCGAACTCGCGCCGCGCCTCAAGGCCGACGACCAGGAAGAACAACGTCATCAAGCCGCTGTTGATCCAGGTGTGCAGGTCGCGGGAGAGCTCGAGGTGCCCGAGGCGCAGGGACAGTTGGGTGCGCCAGACGGCTTCGTAGGAGCCGAGGTCGATGTTGGCCCAGAGCAGTGCGGCGACGATGGCGGCCACGAGCACGCCGGCGCTGCCGGACTCAGTTCGCAGAAAGGCTCGCAGCGGTGCCGCTAGATTCCGCCTCCAGATCGTCCGGCCGCTCATCTTGGTTTCGGTCACACGTCACCTTCCGACGCGCTGGTCGGGCCAGCAGGGATAGCTATTGTCTGGTCCGACCGACTTACGAGCACCTCGGTCTCAACATGGTCGCCGAGTTCGACAGCCAGCTCGTCAAGGTCACCATCGCCGAGGTTCTGCGACGCGAACTTGCTACCGAACGAGTCCGGCCCGAATGGGCCGCATTCGGTACCAGCACCGATCCTTACCAGCGCGCCGAGGGTCGCTACCCGCTGCTGCCACCGATCATCGACGCGTTGGCCGGCGCCCGCATCTCATTCTCGATCCGCACCAAGGAATCCGTGATCCGCCGCAACCTGGATCAGCTCGCTGTCGCAACTCAGCGTGCCAACGTCGAGCTCCTCATGTCCATCGCCTTCCTCGACGAGGCACTTCAACGCTTGCTCGTCGAACCCGGCGCACCGTCCACCGTGGCCCGGCTGATCACACTGTGCGCCATGCGCGACGCCGGCCTCGCCCACACCGTTCCTCGCGCCGATCCCGCCCGAACTGGCCGATCCCGCCCGAACTGACAGACAGCACCGAGCGAGATCGACGAGTTGATCGACACTCTGGCCGACGCAGGGGTAGGCAACATTCTCCCGACATGACTGTATCTGATGCGCGGCGTCGAAGACCTGTTCCTCGCCTGGCTGCGCCGCCAGGATCCCGAACTGCTCTCCACGTCCGCCGACCCCTACCCGCACGGCTCGCGCACGCCCCGTCATTACCGCGACCTCGTCCGGGCCCGGATGAACCAGGCGTTGCAGCGCCACCGGCTGCCGATCACTGTCGCAGCCTGGGCGGAACGACCACCGCTTGTTGCTCCGGCCGTGATCGCCGGGCAGCAAGCGGCCTGATTTCAGCGCGGCCCGACGAACTCGGTCCGCACGCTCCATGCGAACTGAATCAGCAGCGTCACCGGGGACTTCCCGGCAATGTCATGCATCACCTTCAAGTCGTCGGGGTCAGGTTCTTCGCTCAGCGTGATAGTGCGCTGCAGGTAACGCTCTGCGCCTTCCTGCTCGGGTTCGTGGTAGTCGATCTCGACGGTGATGTCACCGGCGGTGTCGTACTTATAGTCGACATACTGCCGCAGCGTCTGAGCAGTGCACGACGCGAGCGCCATCAACAGGTACTCCGTCGGCGTCGGGCCTTCGCCGCGTGCGCCGTTGTGCGGTTCATCGGCGACGAACGTGAAGCCGCGGGTGATCATGTCCGTGCGCCGGCGCTCAGTGGCCGGAAGGACAGCTCGGGCGGATGCGACGACACGATCATGATCGGTTTCCATCAGCCGCGCCTTCCTGTAGATCCTGGTAGTGACGGTCCAGGTACGCGGATCCAGCAGCAGCCGAGCCGCAGTCTGAGCGGGGGGCTGTGGCCGGGCGTATCACCCGGTGACCGAGTACCTCCGCAGGCTAGCCTTCGCGGACCGAATAGTCCAGTTGATCGCTCGTTGCCAGAACCGCTCGGCCCTCGTGAACCATCACCTCGGTGTTTTAAGCTGCACTGATAGGCGGTTAGGACCAAGACGTCCCCAGCTGAACTCGCTCAACGCCAAACCCCGAGTTGGACTCATCAGTCCGTTAAGGCTAGGATTTGCCGTCGTTCACGCATCAGGGCGGCGATCGTCGTCGCCTCCCGCAACTCGGGCGGACTCAGATCCGGACAACGTGAGAAACATCGATGCTCAGTGATCCGCAGTCGCAGTACGAGGCGATCCAACGACGCGAGGAACGACTCGATGGCAGCTTTCTCACCGCGGTGAAGACGACCGGCACCTACTGTCGGCCATCGTGTCGCGCCAAGACCCCGGGGAAGTGAAGTGCCGTGTCTGCGACTGATACAGAGAGGCGTCCAAATGAAAGCGATTGTTGTGACGGATGAGGCCGCAGGAACTGCCGGGATGAGGCTGGCGGAGCGACCGGAGCCGCAGGCGACGGGGAACGACGTCCTCGTTGAGGTACATGCGTCGGGATTCACCCCGGGCGAGCTGACGTGGCCCGGGACCTGGACCGATCGCCTCGGGCGGGACCGCACGCCGTCGATCCCCGGCCATGAGGTGGCTGGCGTGGTCAGCGCGCTCGGCTATGGCACGAGGGGTCTGTCGGTGGGACAGCGGGTGTTCGGCCTCGCGGACTGGAGTCGCGACGGCACCCTGGCCGAGTACGTGGCCATCGAGGCGCGCAACCTTGCGCCGCTGCCGGGCGATGTCGACTTCACGGTAGGGGCGAGCCTGCCGATCTCGGGCCTGACCGCATGGCAGGGACTGTTCGTGCACGGCCGTTTCCAGGCGGGGCAGAGCGTCCTCGTACATGGTGCGGCCGGTGGAGTCGGCTCGATGGCGACCCAGCTCGCCAAAGAGGCCGGCGCCTACGTCATCGGCACTGGACGTGCCGCCGACCGCCAGACCGTGCTCGACTTCGGCGCGCAGGAGTTCGTCGACCTCGGCAACGACGCCCTGGAAGACGTCGCCGGCGTCGATCTGGTTTTCGACGTGATCGGTGGCGACATCCAGAAGCGTTCTGCGGGCCTGGTCCGAGCCGGAGGAATGCTGGTGACCATTGCCGGCCCGCCCGAAGCACAGCCGGCGGACGGCCTGACGGTTGATTTCGTTGTCGAGGCCGATCGCGCGCAACTGGGTGAGGTCGTCCAGCGGATCAGGGATGGTCGGCTGCGGACGAACATCGGCAACGTCGCGACCCTCGACGACGCCGTCGCCGCCTTCAACCCGACCGAGCGGATCAAGGGAAAGACGATCATCCGCGTTCGCTCGTAAGGACTCGGCACACCCAAGCACGAGAACGACCCCCGCAGGAGCGAGAAGTACGTCGATGGCTGGGCCTTCACCTCCCGTCGACGACATGCGGCTGGGCGAGTACGACTACCGCCACGACCGGGAGTGATCTGATGACCATCAACGAGGGCGCAACCCCATGACCGACCCAACCGAGCCGACCCGCCACGCCTTCGAGTACCCCGACGAGGCCGGATACCCCGACGAGAAAGGCACCCTCAGCCAGGACCAGGCCGTCCTCATCGACGAGGTAATCGACGATCCCCACGCCCCCGCGTTCGACTTCCAAGTCGTCAACGACGAGAAACTCGGCATCTACGACGCCATCGTCGGGGACCGAGAGGTGGCCGGGCTGACCTACAACGTCGCCGGAGACGACCGACTCGTGCTGCTGGCCACCTCGGTGTTCCCCGAGTTCCGCAAACAGGGCATCGCCACCGAGCTGATCCGACGCGTCCTGGACGACGTGCGCGTGCAAGGCAAGCGGGTCACCATCATGTGCCCGATCGTGCGCACCTTCATCGAGCACAACCCCGAGTACGCCGACCTCATCGACCCCGAGCACCCGGGAGTAACCCAGGGTCACACCCATTTGTCCTAAACCCATCTATTAGCTCCGCGACAGAAAGTGTGACAATGACGGTCAATCTCGAGGCCGAGGCGGCCACCCGGGAAGAGAACAACGCGGCGCTCATCGCTGCTCTGAACGAGGCAAGTCTCAGCGAGGTGGAATCCAGCTGGGAGCTCGATGTCATCAACGACGCGGAGCGCGGCCGCTGGATCGCCGCCCTCGGCGCCGAAGCGATCGCCGAGCTTTCGTACCGGTTCGTGGGCGGCCGTGTCGTGCTGCTAACGACCTGGGTCGACCCCGCCTACCGACGCAATCGGGTGGCCACGGAGCTCGTCGCTCGCGTGCTGGACGAGATCCGCGAGAGCGGGAAGAAGATTACCGTCATCTGCCCGGTCGTGGGTGAGTTCATTGCCCGCAACCCGGAATACCTCGATCTCATCGACAAGGTTCATCCCGGTGCCGGCGCCTACCCCCAGCACGAACCCGCGGGGGCCCAGGACAACGAGCAGCTCACCGCGTTCGAGCACGACATGACGTAGCCGTCCGGCGTTCAGACATGGTTCGAGCCGTCCAGCGGGTCCGGGATCGTCGGCTGCGGACGGACATCGGCAACGTCGCGGCCCTCGACGATGTCGTCGCCCGCCTTCAGCCCGACCGAAAGGGCTAAGGGCAAGAAGATCATCCGGGTTCGTCTGTAAGGACGCGGAGACAACGGAGACCCCGTTACGTCATAACGGGGGTAGACGAGGACTGTTACTGAGAGAGGTAGTCAGATGAAAGCGATCGTGGTGACGGACCGGGCCGCGGGAACGGCGGGGATGACGCTGGTGGAGCGGCCCGCGCCGGACGCGGCGAGGCTCGCCAGTCTTGAGGGCGCGAACTACGGCGATGTCGTCGTTGAAGTTCATGCGTCGGGATTCACCGGGAATGAGCTGGAGTGGCCCTCGACCTGGATCGATCGCCTCGGCCGTGACCGGACGCCGTCGATCCCCGGCCACGAGGTGGCCGGTGTGGTCACCGCCCTCAGCTATGGCACGACCGGCCTGTCGGTGGGACAGCGGGTGTTCGGCCTTACGGACTGGACTCGCGACGGCACCCTCGCGGAGTATGTCGTCGTCGAGGCACGCAACCTCGCACCGCTGCCGGGCGACGTCGAGTTCACGGTGGGCGCTGGCGTCGCGATGGCGGGCCTGACCGCGTGGCAGGGGCTGTTCGATCACGGCCACCTCCTGGAGGGGCAGAGCGTCCTGGTGCACGGCGCGGCCGGCGCCGTCGGTTCGATGGCGACGCAGCTCGCCCGTCAGGCCGGCGCCTACGTCATCGGCACCGGACGTGCCAGCGGCCGGCAGACCGCAGTCGACTTCGGCGCGCACGAGTTCGTCGACCTCGACAACGACACCCTGGAAGACGTCGGCGGAGTCGATCTGGTCTTCGATGTCATCGGCGGCGACATCCAGAAGCGGTCCGCGGGTCTGGTTCGAGCCGGAGGAACGCTGGTGACCGTCACCGGGCCGCCCGAGGCGCGGCCCGCTGACGGCCCGGCGATCGACTTCGTTGTCGTGTCCGACCGCGCCCAGCTGGGTGAGATCGCCCGGCGGGTCCGGGACGGACGCGTGCGGACGAACATCGGCACCGTCGCCGCCCTCGACGACGCCGTCGCCGCCCTCAACCCGACCGAGCGGACCAAGGGGAAGACAATCATCCGCGTTCGTCCATAAAGGACTTGGGGGCAGCAACCGGGCCCTCGTGGATCAGCGTCAGCTACGTGGTCAGGGTCGGACGACTCGTAGGGAACACCTCAGCGGACTGGTCAAGTGTCTGGTGCGCACCCACCCGACGCCTCCAGAACTCCGGGGCGGTTCAGAACAAGAGAAAGACACATATCGATGCAAAACCTGGCACCAGCGATCAACCAGGCTCGCCGGGGGAGAACGCTTCGGCTGGCATTCTTATCCGCGGTGGTCTCCCTGGTGGCCTCGTTTGCCGCGTCGGCCGCGCCGATCCCCCTGTTCAACATCTACCGGGCCGAGGACGGGTTCACCAACGCCGGCATCTCGATGGCCGTCGTCGCCAACTCCGTCGGCACTATCGCCGCACTGTTGGTGCTGGGGCGACTGTCCAATCATCTGGGCCGACGGCTCACCGCGATCGCCAGCCTCGGCCTGCTCCTGCTGGGCTGCCTGCTGCTGCTGAACGTGCACGACATCGGCACCCTGCTGGCCGGTCGACTACTGATGGGCGTCGGTACCGGGTTGGCCAGCAGCAGCCTCACCTCCTACATCGTCGACACCGCACCCACCAGGCCGGAATGGTTGGCCTCCGTCGCCTCCAGCCAGGGACCCATGCTCGGCCTCACCCTCGGCGCCATCGCCTCCGGCGCCCTGGTCCAGTTCGGCCCCTGGCCACGCGACCTCATCTACCTGGTTTGCGCCGGTCTCCTCGTACTATCTGCCGCACTCATCGTGATCAGCCCGGAAACCGCAGAGCCGACGCCGGGCGCTTGGCGATCACTGCTACCCCGGGTCCGCGTACCGGCCCGGGTCAGGCATCTGCTCCCTGTCGCGGCAGCGGTGTTCCTGGCCACCTGGGCGACCGGGGCTTTCTACCAGGCCTTCATGCCCGCGCTGGTCGAAGATCAGCTCCACACCCACAGCCCGCTCATCCTCGGACTGGTGTTCGCCGCCTACATGGCCCCCAGCGTTCTCGGCGCTCCCCTCGGCGGCCGGTTCACATCCGCGGCGGCCCAACGCATCGGCATGATCATCTTCCTGACCGGATGGATCGGCATCATCACAGCGATCGCCATCGGCACACTGGCGTTGTTCATTGCCGCAACCATCGTCGCCGGCTCCGGTCAAGGTATCGCCATCAGCGTCGCCACCCGCGGCCTGCTGCACGACAGCACCCTGGCCGACCGGGCACCGATCTTCAGCGCGATCTACCTCCTCTGCTACAGCGGCGCCGCCTTCCCCAGCCTCATCTCCGGGGAACTCTCGAACACCTTCTCGCTACCGCAGATCGCCCTCGGATACGGCGGACTTGCCATCGTCGCCACCCTGTTCACTGTCCTCGCTGCACGCAACCCGTACACCGGCACGACCAGGAACAGCCAACATGGTGAGTTAATCAAAGTGATCGATAGGAACACCTGATGACCAACTGGACAACCGACGAGCTCGACTGGATCGGAAGCTCGCGATGCCGCGATGCCGTTGGTCTTCGTCCACGTAAGAGTGCGTGAGCGAGACCCGCCCGCCGGTAGTCTCGTAAGCCAGGTTACCGACGACCCGGCCATCGATCAGCGCCTCGTAGAGGCGGGTGGTCTCGTCCTTGCGCACCTCAACGGTCGCCGGTGATCGCTCCATGTTCTCTTCTCGCCTCGTTCGTCTTCGGTCGGTGGCTTCGAGCAGTTCTTGCCAAGCCCACGGACGGACCACCTAGTCCAAGGTGCGGCACTCGAGCGGTGCATGGCGGGCAGTCCAATGCCATACTTGGACTTCAAGGTCCGAAACGGGGCCTGTCTGATCGCGCGGCGTAACTACACGTTGGAAGGGTGAGCCGATGAGCAGTGAAGGACAGCCACTGGTAGCCGAGGAGCTGATCGACAGCCTCGATCATGGCCGCTTTGAGCTCTACCGCGACAGCGAGCTAGTCGGCTGGCTCTACTACACCCACCTGAAGCCCAACCGGTACGCCCTCCGGCACACCGAAGTCGAGTCGAGTCATCAACACCAGGGCGTGGCGGGCGCGATGGTGCGGCGAGTACTCGACGAGATCCGCGCCCGCGAGGGCACGATCACCGCAATCTGCCCCTTTGTGGTCGACTACCTCTCGCGAACGACCACCTATGTCGATCTGATCGACGCCCGACACCCCGGCTACTCCGATCATGCTGCTGCCGAGTCGGCGCGGGCGACGGCCGGTGGCTGAGACTACCGGGCCGAGCGCCGGAGACCCCTCGGACGAGCCCTATCGCGGCCTCACGACGTTGTCGCGCGGTGGCCTAGTGCGGTGCGTCGGAAATCCGCCTGCAATATCGCGCGAGGGAGTCGAGGATTTCCTCGGCGGTCTTGGCCCATACGAACGGCTTCGGGTTGTGGTTCCAGTCCTTGATCCAGGCGCGGATGTCGGCCTCCAGTGCCTGGATCGACTTGTGTACTCCTCGGCGGATGACCTGGTCGGTGAGGTATCCGAACCACCGCTCGACCTGGTTGATCCAGGACGAGCCAGTCGGGGTGAAGTGCAGGTGGAAACGCGGATGCTTGGCGAGCCACGCCTTGATGGCGGGGGTCTTGTGGGTGCCGTAGTTGTCGCAGATCAGGTGCACGTCCAGGCCGGCTGGCACGGCCTTGTCGATCGTGGTCAGTGTGGTCGTCGTCCGGCCTGGCGGGCCCGGTCAAGCCAGGTCAACGCAGGCCACTCCCTGCCATTGGTAGCCCTTGTCCGCGAAGGTCATCACGTCGGCGCTGGTCAGCGAGTCGATGATGCCGTGAGCGCGGGCGGCGCTGAGGTCGTGGGCGGCGCCGGGCAGCGCGGTCGATGCTCAGATCAGCCGGCCGGCTGCGTCGGCGATGACTTGCACGTTCACGCCGTGCCGCTTGTGTTTGCCGGAGTAGTAGGGCTTCTGGTCGGCGAACCGGTCGATCGGGATCAGCGTGCCGTCGAGGATCGCGTACGCCAGCCTTTGGATGCCATGGCGGCGGCCAGGTCGTCAGCGGCTGCGGCGAGTAGAGCGACAGCTTCGCGGACGTAGCGCCAGGCGGTAGCGACGCCGATGCTGAACCCGGCTGCGAGGCGGGCGTAGGTGTCGCCGTTGCGCAGATGGGCGAGGGTGAGTAGGGCTTGCCGGCCGGGTTCAGGCGCCGCCACCGGGATCGACGCTGCTGGCGGTGGTTACGGAGGCATTCGGCGAGGTGATTCAGGGTTCGGCTGGACAGCGGGATCGTGGCGGGGTGAGACAGCACGGCGAGGCTCCTGGTCGGGGCATCGGATCTTGGTTCGACTGCTGTCTTACCTGGAGCCTCGCCGTCATCGATCTCCGGGCTGCTCGCACCCGCCGTGACCAGCCTGATCACGATGAAAGGGGCTCAATTAACGGGTCGGCTCGCCGGACGGCTCCAAGAGGAACGATTTGATGTGTTCCAGCGCCATGTCCAGAGCAACTTCCATGGGTGCGACGTTGTGCGCGGCGTTCGCCAGCAAGTAGCCGCCTTGCAAAGCTGCCATCAACCCCGTGGCCAACTTCTCCGGGTCGGCGTCCTGGCGCAGTGCACCGCTGTCCCGCATCCGGTGCAGACCGTCACTGATCAGCTTTCCCCATGCCGCAAACGTCTCCGACAGCATCGATCGAGCCTGCTCATCTTGATCAGACAGCTCGACAGCCATCGACCCGAGGCCGCACCCGTATTTGCCGTTGTTCAGCGAGTTGGCCTGGACCAGCGCGTTACGCCACCGGACCAGCCCTGAGAACGATCTCAGTCGTTCGAGCCCTCCGCGCTCGCGCTGAAGCACAAGCGCGCCTCGATATTTGACCAACGCGCGCACGAGGTCCTGCTTGTCGGCGAAGTGGTGGTAAAGCTGAGACTTGCTCGTCTGGCTTGCCTCGCGGACGTCGTCAAGGGTCGTCGCGTTCACTCCGCGCACGAACATCAGCCGGTTCGCCGCCTCGAGGATCCGCTCTCGCGTCGCGATGCCCCGTTGACTGATCCTCCGCTGCTTCGACGGCGCAGCCACCTGCTCGTCGCTCATCGGTCAAGTGTATCCAGCGGCTCGTCAGATAATCCATGGATGATGGGACCTTGGAGTCCATCCGGCGTTATGTCGCATTCGCGTGATGGTGAAGGACGAACGCATGCGCCGCCAGCTTGATTGAACGGGTGCTATGTCCGCAAGATCATCGATGGGGCGAGGCTTTTCCTGGACCACTTGGTCCTTGCTGTGGCAAGCCGCTGAGGAGTTGCTCGGCGATGCGTCGTGAGCGGCGCGCCGGAGGTCAGCGTGTGTCAACGCTCGTTGACATGCGTCTGCACGTCACACGCATCACCCGCAGCTGATCCTGGCTGCGGCCATGAAACAACAAGAGGGAAACGGGTGGCGCGCCCGGCCGTGATCTCGCTGGGTCTGCGGTCGCACCGGTTGCGCCGGTTGTACTGGCGGGTAACGGCGTGGTTATGCCTGGCCGGGGTGTTTTGGGTAGTCGGCGGGGTGGCCGTCGGCGCCGCCCAGCTGGTGTGGTGGGCGGTTGCGGCGGTGGTGGATCTGGGATCGGCGAGGTTGGGCTGGCCGCTGCCCGGGCTGGGTCGGCATCGGAATGCCATCTGGCAGGTCGCCGGGCACTACCTGGCGAACCGGAACCAACAGCTGTTGATGATCGCCCTCGGTGAGAGCATCCTCGCCGTCGGGATCAGCTATAGCACCCACCCGCACGGCCTCCACGAGACTGCTGGCCTGGTGATCGCTTTCGCCACCACGACGCTGCTGTGGCGGGTGTACTTCCAAAAGGCCGGTGAGCTGCTGCCCAAGGCCCTCGACGCGGCAGGCGATCCCGCCGGGGGGGGGGTCGCCTGCCGCGTTCGCGCATGCGGTGATGGTGCTGGGCATCGTCACCACCGCAATCGGCCACGAGATCGTGCAGCACAGCCACACCCAGGTGACACACCCATCGTGGCTGGCGACAATCCTGGGCGGGCCGGCACTGTTCCTCGTCGGCCGGGCCCGCCTGGAGCATCTGGTGTTCGCCCGGGTCTCGCGGCGCAGGATCGTCGGCATCGCCCTGCTGGCCGCGGCGTCCCCGCTGATGGGGCGGGTGTCGCCGCTGGCCACCGCGACCACCGCCGCCGCCGCAGTGCTGCTGCTCATCGCCGTGCTGGACTGGCGCAGCGCCGCGGGCAAGCCACCGCAGGTCCCGTCGCCGCCCGGCTGACCGCCGCCCAAGCAAGAGCGGGGCATCGACGGCGGATGGAAGGTTTGCCGCGTCGATGCCCCGCCACTTTGTGGAGCCCACCTACGTTGCTAGTAGCGCCGTACGGCTGCCCACCCATTAATCTCGACCGCAATGACGCGAGCAGCGCGCCCCGGAGTTTCGGACCAGAAGGTGGCTGTACAGCCATTCGCACAGCCAAGCCAGCCGACGGGCATGGTCCGAGGGCGGCGTCAGGCTACGCAACGAGCAGGTCAGCGGCAGTGACCGACGACGGCCGACAGCAGTCTTGATCTATGCCCCATCCGGCTGACTCCTCGTCCAGGCCGACCACCTCGGCCCGGGCCGGCGCGCGGACCCGGGGTCCGCGCGCCGGAGGTGTCAGGCCGTCGCCCGCTTCGGGAGCTTCCACCCGGGGCGGGGGAAGTGGCAGGTGTAGCCGTTGGGGTAGGTCTGCAGGTAGTTCTGGTGCTCGGGCTCAGCCTCCCAGAAGTCGCCTGCCGGGGTGACCTCGGTGACGACCTTACCGGGCCACAGGCCCGAGGCGTCGACGTCGGCGATCGTGTCCTCGGCGACCCGCTTCTGCTCGTCGCTGGTGTAGAAGATCGCCGAGCGGTAGCTGGTGCCGATGTCGTTGCCCTGGCGGTTCTTCGTCGAGGGGTCGTGGATCTGGAAGAAGAACTCGAGCAGCGCGCGGAAGTCGGTCTTCTCGGTGTCGTAGACGACCTCGATGGACTCCGCGTGGGTGCCGTGGTTGCGGTAGGTGGCGTTCGGGACGTCGCCGCCGCTGTAGCCGACGCGCGTGGACACGACGCCGGGCTGGCGGCGGAACAGCTCCTCCATGCCCCAGAAGCAGCCGCCGGCGAGGATCGCCTTTTCGGTGGTCACGTCGTCTCCTTACTTGTCGTCGGTGTCAGTGTTGGTGTCACTCGTGAACAGGGTGCGGTATTCGCCGTACCCTGCGTTGTCCAGGTCGTCGAGGTGGATGAACCGCAACGACGCGGAGTTGATGCAGTAGCGCAGTCCACCCTTGTCGGGGGGACCGTCGTTGAAGACATGGCCGAGGTGGCTGTCCCCGTGCAGCGAGCGGGCCTCAGTCCGGATCATCCCGTGGCTGGAGTCTTCGCGCTCGACGACGTTCGTCTTGGCGATCGGCTTCGTGAAGCTCGGCCAGCCGGAGTTGCTGTCGTACTTGTCGACCGATGCGAACAGCGGCTCGCCGGACACGACGTCGACGTAGATGCCGGGCTCGTGGTTGTCCCAGTAGGCGTTGGCGAACGGGCGCTCGGTGCCGTCCTGCTGGGTCACGCGGTACTGCTCCGGGTCGAGCCGCGAAACGGCTTCCCGGTTCTTGTGATACTGGGTCTGCTGGGGCACAGCTCTCCCTACCCGGCCTTTCGCCGAGAAGCTGGGGAACCAGGTGAAACGCACCTGAACGCGCAAATATACAGACACCCTACGGGCCGGTTGTATTCCCGCAACCCCCTACCTTCCGTGGACCATCGAGTCCGGAAAAGATGTCCGGAAGTGGCCGGCTGGGTGCCGTCGTTACGGTGGGTGCTCTGGGGTAAGTTGCCGCCACAGTAGCATCCGCTTGACCCCAGGAGTGGACTTGACCGACCAGTTCTACTACGGCTAGGTTCGGGGCGTCCGACCGGGTGCGTCCGCTAAGCGACGAACTGTTCGACTTGCCCACCGGCGCCGAGTTCTACGGACGTCGCGCCACTCCCGGGGAACCGGGTGCTGCCGACACAAATCGCGACTCGGTGGGGGAGGAACAACTGTCATGAGTGAGAGTTTCGAGGGCCGTAAGGTCGTGGTCGTCGGCGGCAGCAGCGGCATGGGCCTCGCCACGGCCCACCAAGTCGTCGCCGCGGGCGGCACCGCCGTGATCACGGGCCGAGACCAGGACAAGGTCGGGGCCGCGGTCGAAGCCTTGTCGCAGAACGGAAAGGCATGGGGCATCACAGCCGAGCTGACCGACCGCGACCAGGTGCCCGAGGTCCGAAAGCAACTCGTCGCCGAGCACGCCGACGCGACCCTGCTCGTCAACGCCGCAGATTTCTTCATCCCGAAGGCGTTCAGCGAGTACGACGAAGCCTTCCCTGGCGATCGACTTCGTCGTCGTGCCCGATCGCGTCCAACTGGGTGAGATCGTCCGGCGGGTGCGGGACGGACGACTGCGGACAATCATCGGCAACGTCTCGACCCTCGACGACGCCGTCGCCGCCTTCAACCGACCGAGCGGATCAAGGGGAAGACGATCATGCGCGTTCGTCCGTAAGGACGCGGGGACAGCGAGCGGTCCTGCCCTCCTTGTGGATCAGCGTCAACCGCGTGGCCAGGTCGAGCGACTCGTACCGGAAGACGTCATCGGACTGGTCCGCTGCCAGGGTGGGCACCCGGCGTAACCAGCTCCCGGCAGCCCGGAGGACATCACGAACGCGGTGTCGTTCCTGCTGTCGGACGAGTCGAGCTGGATGACCGGCGCCATCGCCGACGTCGACATCATGGCCGGCCGCTGCCGCATGCGGTGGTCACCGAGGTCGTGGGGGACTATCCGTCGCCGTCGATCCTGGTCAACGGCGTGGACGTGATGGGCGGCAGCGGGGACGGGTCGGCGGCGTGCCGCCTGGATCTCCCCACCGAGGAGCGCATCCGCGCTGCCCTGCGCCAGGCGATGGGCGCCGAGACCGCTACCGCCGCGACGGAACCGAGCCCGGCGGACTGCTGCACCCCGCCGGGCGACGCTATCCGGACCGACCGGCCCCGCCGCGCCGAGCAACTGCCCGACAGGCTGCGGCAGGTGCACCGGGCGATCCTGCGTCACTTCGCCGCCACCGGCACCGCCCCCAGCGACGCCGACATCCGCGCTGCCGTCAACGGGGCGGACACAGCGAACGCGCTGCGGGAACTCGCTCGGGAAGATCTTGTCGCCGTCGACAGCGCCGGGCGTCTGGTCGCGGCCTACCCGTTCTCGCCAACGCCAACGCCGCACGTGGTGTCCCTCGGCGACGTCGAGGTGTTCGCGATGTGCGCCATCGACGCGTTGGGCATGCCGTTCATGCTCGGCACCGACGCGGTGATCACCTCCGCCGACCCGCACACCGGCCAACCGGTCCGCGTGACCATCACCAACGGTGCCGCCACGTACGAGCCGGCGGAAATGGTGATCGTGTACGCGGCCACCGGAGCGACCGGCCGCTCCGTCGACACCTGCTGCTCGACCATCAACTTCTTCGCTGACGCCTCCACCGCCCAGGCGTGGATCACCGCCCGTCCCGGCCTGGCCGCCACCGTCCTCGACCAGGACCAGGCCATCACGCTGGGCCGCGACATCTTCGAACCGCTGCTCGCCTGAGGTCGACTGTCGCCCGCCCTCAGCGGGCAGGGCTGCCGAACCGGACCCGGTTGCCGTCGGGGTCGGTCAGGACGAACTCGCGCAGCCCGTAGTCCTGGTCGGCAATCGGGCCTACCCCTGCGGTGGCGTGGTGGCGCAGCTGCTTCCACAGCTTTAGCGCGTCTGTGACGTGGATGAAGCACTGGCCGGGTGCCGGATCGGTCGGTTCAAGGGAGAAGTGCAGTTCCACGTCGTTGTTGTGCATCAGCAGGTAGCCCTGGTGGCGGCCCGTTTCGGTGAACCCGGCCGCGACGTAGAACGCCGCGGTGCGGTCCAGGTCGGTGCTGGGCAGGATCGGGATGGCGGCCCGCGGCCCAGCGCCGGTGCTGCTACCGGCGAGCCTCCGCACCAGTGTCCCCAGCGGAGTGAACCGCAGCTGGCGTAGCGCCGCCGCCGGGCCGGCGCGGCGGGCGGCCCAGATCGCACAGCCGACGCAGATGAACACCCCCGGGGTGTTGCCCAGCTCGACGACCTCGCTCTTGGGAAGTTGGCGGCCGCAGCAGCCGCAGTGTTCGTGGTCGGATTCTCGGACGGTTTCGGCGGCGGCGGTCATGGCGAGCCCCTTCGGCAGCGTGTGGGTTACAGGTAGCGGCAGACCTGCTCGGGGTGGCAGCTGCCGGGGTCGGGAGTGCTGGCCGCGGCGTGCAGCTCTGCGACGGTGTCCCGCAGCGCGCGTAGGTCGGCGATCTGGGCGTCGAGGTCGCGTAGGCGGGCAGCGAGCAGGTCCTCGACGTGCTGGCAGGGCGCCTGGCCGCGGTCGCGGACGGCGAGGACGTCGCGGATCTGGGCCAGGGTCAGCCCGGCGGCACGGCCGCGGCGGATGAAGTCCAGCCGCGCGATCGCCTCCTCGGTGTATTCCCGGTACCCAGTAGCGGTGCGCCCTGCAGGGCGCAGCAGGCCGCTGTCCTCGTAGAAGCGCAGCGTCTTGGTGGTGGTGCCGGTCGCCGCGGCCAGTTCCCCAATTCGCAAATCCGATCGCCTCCGGTCGTCGGGCCTTGACCTTCCCCTGCACTGGAAGGTCCAGTCTGGCTCAGGCACCATCTCGACGGCCACCGGCGGTCGGTGGTCCAACGTCCGGTGCGCGGACTGCGCGGCCCCGGCAACGAGCCTTGGGAGGTCTACACCGCCAAGGCCGACTCCGGGCAGCTCGAGAAGGCTTCCGAGAGCGCCTGCTGCACTCCGGCTGGCGCGAAGGAACCCGTCACCAGCGGCGCCGGGTCAAAGCTGCCGTTGACCGTTGCGGTTGCGGATACGTGGGCTGCCATTTGGTTAGGGGAGGTCGGCGGCGTGGGCGCTGACCCAGAGCTGCGCGGCCATCTGCACGGCGTCCCAGGGGCTGCCCAGCGGCGGGGTGTAGGACAGGTCGAGGTCAGTGAGGGCGTCGACAGTCATGCGGTGGTGCAGGGCGCCGGCGTAGATGTCCACGCGGGTGGCGACCGCGGTGTCGCGGTGGCCGATGAGCTGGGCGCCGAGCAGCCGTCCGGTGCGCTGGTCGCCGGTGATCGCGATCGTGATCGGTTTGGCGCCTGGGTAGTAGGCCTTGTGGTCGTCGACGCGGGCCACGTGCGTGGCGGGGTCGAGTCCGTGCTCGCGGGCGTCGGCGTCGCGCAGGCCGGTGCGGGCGGCTACGAGGTCGAAGACCTTGACCGCCTGGGTGCCCAGCGAGCCGGCGAACTGCCGGTCGCCTCCGGCGGCGTTTTCTCCCGCCACGCGGCCCTGTTTGTGCGAGGTGCTGCCGAGTGGCAGGTAGGTGTTGGTGTCCAGGAGCCGGTGGTAGGTGTGCACGCAGTCTCCGGCGGCGTAGACGTGCGGCACGCCGGTGCGCATCCGCCGGTCCACTGCAATCGCCCCGCGCACTCCCAGCCGGACGCCGGCGGTCTGCGCGAGCGCGGTGTCGGGCCGGACTCCGACGACGACGAGTACCAGGTCTGTGACCTGGCTGAAGCTGCCTTTGTCGCCGGCCCGGTCGGTGCGGTGGCCGGTCACCTTCAGCCGGCCGCCTTCGCGTGTCACTCCGGTGACGGTGGTGTCGGTTAGTACGCGCACGCCTTGGCGTGTCAGCTCGTCGGCGACCAGCGTCGCGAGCTGCGGGTCGACGGTGCCCAGTACCTGCGGGATCTGCTCGACCATGGTGACCTGCAGGCCTCGGGCGTGCAGGGCTTCGGCCATCTCCAGCCCGATGTAGCCGGCTCCCACGATCAGCGCGGACTCCGGTTCCTGCTGCAGCGTCTCCGCAAGGGAGAGGGTGTCGTTCATGGTGTGCAGCAGATGTACCCCGTCCGCGGGCCCCAGCTCGTGCAGGCCGGCGATCGGCGGGCGGACCGGGACTGCGCCGGTTCCGATGACCAGTCGGTCGTAGTGCAGGTTCTCCTCACGCCCGTCCGGTCCGCTCACCGCGACCGTGCGGGAGGTGGGATCGATGTGCCGGGCGCGGGTGTCCAAGAGCAGCCGCAACCCGGCGCGTTCGAGGTCGTCGCGTGTGCGGTGGGCCAGATCCCGCCAGTCCGGCACGTCGCCCGAAATGTGGTACGGGATGCCGCAGATCGAGTAGTTGGGGAAGGCATCAGCGGCGACCACGGTGGTCTCCACGGACGGGTCGACCTGCCGGGCGCGCAGGCCGGCGCTGATGCCGGCGTCGCTGCCACCGATGATCAAAATGTGGGCCATGATGCTTCTTCCAGCAGCGCCCGTCTAGCCGGGACGTCTTCACAGCGTATGGGGCCGCACCATCGACGTGCAGCCCGAGAGCCAGCCAGCGGGTCGGGTGGACCGCTCCTTGGCGCCCCGGGCTGACCGCGTCGGTCCTGCCGGCCCTCAGACCGGCAGGACCGACGGAGATTCAGGAGTTGACGGCGAGGTACCGCTCGGCGTCGAGGGCGGCGGCGCAGCCGGTGCCGGCGGCGGTGATGGCTTGTCGGTAGGTGTGGTCGACGAGGTCTCCGGCGGCGAAGACGCCGGGGATGTTGGTGCGAGTGCTGGGGGACTGCACGAGGACGTATCCATCGTCGTCGAGGTCGATCTGGCCGCGGAATAGTTCGCTGCGGGGGTCGTGGCCGATGGCGACGAAAACGCCGGTGACGTCGAGGACGTTGGTCTCGCCGGTGTGGACGTTGCGCAGGCGGGCTCCGGCGACCGCCCCGTCGTTGCCGATGATCTCGTCGACGACGCTGTTCCAGACGACGCGGATCTTGTGGTTGGTGAGGGCGCGGTCAGCCATGATGCGGCTGGCGCGGAAGGTGTCGCGGCGGTGCACGATGGTGACGCTGCGGGCGAAGCGGGTGAGGAAGGTGGCTTCTTCCATGGCGGAGTCGCCGCCGCCGACGACGGCGATGTCCTGGTTGCGGAAGAAGAATCCGTCGCAGGTGGCGCAGGAGGAGACGCCGTGGCCGAGGAGTTCCTGTTCGCCGGGGACGCCGAGGGGCCGCCAGGCGGACCCGGTGGCGAGGATGATCGCTTGGGCCTGGTAGGCCTGCTCGCCCACGTACACGGTCTTCAGGCCGGGGCCGGTGAGGTCGACGCGGGTGACGTCGTCGGTGATGAACTGGGCGCCGAAGCGGTCGGCCTGCTTGCGGAGATTATCCATCAGCTCCGGGCCGGTGATGCCGTCGGCGAAGCCGGGAAAGTTCTCCACCTCAGTCGTGGTCATCAGCGCGCCGCCGGACTGGCTGCCCTCGATGAGCAGCGGCGCGAGGTTGGCGCGGGCGGCGTAGAGGGCGGCGGTGTATCCGGCGGGTCCGGAGCCGATGATGATCAGGCGGTGCGGGTCGGGCACGAGGGCTCCTCGCTCGGTCCGCCCGCCACCCGGTCTGGGGGCGGCGGGCGTGGGGGGTGGACGGTGCGTCAGTCGGCGGGGGTGAGCTCGGCGAGGAGGTTCTCCACCCGGCTGCGGATCTCGTCACGGATTCGACGGACCGTGTCCAGGCCCTGGCCGGCCGGGTCGTCGAGTTTCCAGTCCTCGTACCGCTTGCCGGGGAAGACCGGGCAGACGTCGCCGCAGCCCATCGTGATGAGCACGTCCGAGGCTTCGGCGGTGGCGTAGTCGAGGATCTTCGGCTTGTTGGCGGTGATGTCGATGCCGACCTCGCGCATGGCCTCAACGGCCATGGGGTTGATCTGCTCGGCGGGCTCGGAGCCGGCGGAGCGGACCTCGACGGCGTCGCCGCCGAGGTGGCGCAGCCAGCCGGCGGCCATCTGGGAACGGCCGGCGTTGTGCACGCAGACGAACAGGACGCTGGGCTTGGACATCAGATGCCTTCCTTGGAGTACAGCTCGTAGGGCCGGTTCATGTGCGCCTCGGCGCGGGGTGCCGGCAGGGACCGGTCGGGGTCGCTGTTGCGGTCGAGCAGCCGGTATCGGCCGGCGGGACGCGGCTGGTTGAGCAGGCGGCGGTAACGCATCTCTGCCTCACCATGCTCCGGCTCGCAGTTGGTCATGGGCGCTGGTCCAGTGCCGGGTCGCGTTCCTCCGCAGGGACGACGACCTGGTCGGCGGCCTGCCCGGCGTCGGGGTAGAGCGCGGCGAGCAGGCCGACGCCGACCGCCAGCCCGACCAGTTGGGCGACGACGAACCCTGGGACGGAGGCGGGTGCGATGCCGGCGAAGGTGTCGGTGAATGCCCGACCGATGGTCACCGCGGGGTTGGCGAACGAGGTCGACGAGGTGAACCAGTACGCGGCCCCGATGTAGGCGCCGACGGCGGCGGGGGCGACCAGGGCGCGGCCGGAGCGGGCGAGGGCGAAGATCAGCAGGATCAGGCCGGTGGTGGCGACGACCTCACCGAGCCAGAGGTGCCCGGCGGCCCGGTCCTTGCTGGACCAGGCCACGGCGGACAGGTCGAACATCAGGTTCGCCAGGATCGACCCACCGATCGCCCCGAGGACCTGGGCGACGGCATACCCGCCGAGTTCGCGCAGGGTCAGTCCGGTTCCGACACGGCGACCGAGGAACCAGTCGGCTGCGGACACCACGGGGTTGAAGTGGGCGCCGGAGACCGGACCGAAGATCAGGATCAGCGCGCCGAGGGCGAGAGCGGTGGCGACCGAGTTCTCCAGCAACTGGAGCCCGACGTCGCCGGGAGAGAGCGTGGCGGCCATGATGCCGGAGCCCACGACGGCGGTGACGAGCAGGGCAGTGCCGATGAACTCGGCCAGCAGACGCCGCCGGAGTGCGATGGTCATCAGTGTTTTCTCTCCCATGATCTGATTGCCCCGACCATCGGGGCGCAGCGGGTTATCGGGTGGCGGGAACGTGCAGGTCGTCGAGGAGCCGGCGGATCCGGCGCTCGATCTCGTCTCGGATTGGCCGCACATCGGCGACGTTGAGGCCTGCGGGGTCGTCGATGTCCCAGTTCTCGTAACGGGTACCGGGGAAGACTGGGCAGGCGTCGCCGCACCCCATCGTGACGACCACGTCGGCGGCGCGGACCACCTCGTCGGTCCACGGCTTGGGGAACTCCTCGGAGATGTCGATGCCGCGTTCGGCCATCGCCGCGATGGCGGAGGGGTTGATCTCGATGCCGGGTTCGCTGCCACCCGACCAGGCGATGGCGTGGTCGCCGGCGAGGTGGGTGAAGAAGCCCAGGGCCATCTGGGAGCGGCCGGCGTTGTGGGTGCACAGGAACAGGACGACGGGACGGCCGTCGCGGTGGTGTCCCTCGACCCGGGCGAGGGCCCGCAACCGCTGGCGGGCGAAGCGCTCGGCGAGCAGCGGAAGGTAGTTCGGGATGCTGGCGGCGGTGGCGAACTGGTCGTAGCTGGTGTGCAGGAACCGCTCGATGGTCTCGGTGCTGTAGATGTCGTCGAACTCGTCGGCCAGCCGGGTCGCGGCGGTGTGCAGGGCGAGCTGCTGGTCGAGGGTGATCTCCTGGTAGTGGGCGCTGATGTCGGTCATCGGGTGCCTCTCAACGTGGTGGTGGGGGCGAGGCGGTCGACGCGGTCGGCGAGGTCGGCGTAGGCCGTCTCGAACGCTTCGTCGGTGTCGATGCGGACTGGGTCCGGCACGGACCAGTGCAGGCGGGGGCGGACCGGCCCGGTGAGCTCTTCGTGGGCGTTGTCGCAGACGGCGATGACCAGGTCGTCGGCGCGGACGACGTCGTTGACGTGCGCGGTGGCGGTCGCGTCGAGGTCGAGGGAGTGGCGGTGGGCCACGGCGAGTGCGCGGGGATGCACTCGGGCCGCAGGCTTGGTGCCGGCCGAGGCGGCGTCCCCGTGGGTGCGTCGCTTCCACAGGGCGGCGGCCAGTTGGGAGCGGGCGGAGTTGTGGGTACACACGAAAACCACCCGTCCCACATCGGCCAGCGGGGGAGGGGTGAGGGCGGCCAGGGCTGCCGGCTGGAGTCGGAGATAGGTGCGCCGCCGGTCGCCCTCCGACCGGGTCCGCACGACGAGGCCGGCCTCGGTGAGCACCTTGACGTGGTGGGCGACGAGATTGGTCGGCATGTCGAGGGTGTGGGCGATCTCCCCGGGCGAGGCGTCGCCCAGGCTGAGCGCGTCCACGATCGCCAGGCGCGCCGGGTCGCCGAGTGCGGCGTGGATCCGTGCGCGCCTGGCCAGGGAAGCAAGCTCAGCGTTCATTGAGTCAACTATCGCTGAGTGATCTGTCGTTCGTCAACTGAAGTGCGAGATCAACCCACGGGTGCTTGGTGCGGCTCAGCCAGCGGGTGGTCCGATGATCAGGAGGGCTGTGAGGTGCTCATCGCGGTGGCGTGGCGCATCGTGACCAGGCTGCAGGCGATCCGAGTGAGGCTGGCGGCGACGGCGAACGTGGCCAGTGAGTGGGCCGGGATGTCTGACCGGAGGTAGCTGGCGAGCACCGTGAGATCCCCGGCGAGCGCAAGGGCGGCAATGGTGGTGGTCGCGGCGAGTGCGTGATGTGGGGTTGCTTCGGGTAGCCAGCGCATGAGGCGACCGGTGGTGGCGAAGGCTCCGGCTGCGGTGGCGATCGCGATGATGATCAGTGGGATGACGGGGATCGCGGCCAATAGGGCGACCAGGCCGGTGCGCCAGGGGTGGGGCTGCAGGAGCAGGAGCCACCAGATGCCCACGAGAGGTCCGGTGGCGATGTACCACGCGATGGTGCGCCGGGCGTAGGCGGTGGCTAGTTCCCCGGCGAAGGCCTCGGCGACCGCTTGCGGGGTGCCGAACTGGGCGATCGCGGCGGCGACCGCCTCACCGTGGGGCAGGCCGGCGGCGGTGCGGTCGGTGACGGCGTGGTGGAGTCCGTCGCGTAGTTCGGCGAGGATCTGCTCCCGGCGCCGGCGTGGTCCGCGCAGTCGTGCGGCGAGGTCGCCCAGGTAGGCGTCGAGACGCGCTTCGCCGGCTTGGGTGGTCAGGCGGTCGTTGGCCATGCCCGCCTGCCCAGAACTGTGGTGACGGCGGTGGAGAAGTGGTCCCAGACTGCCCGCTGCTCACTGAGCGCGGCCTGTCCGGCTGGGGTGAGGTGGTAGGCACGGCGGCGGCGGCCGCCGACGGTATGCCAGTCGCTGGCGATCAGGCCTGCGCGTTCGAGGCGGTGCAGCGCCGGGTAGACGGTGCCGGTCGGCAGGTCCAGTGCCCCGTCGCTGCTGGCTCGCAGGGCTTCGATGACGGCGTAGCCGTGCTGTGGCCCGGGTTCCAGGACCGCGAGCAGCAACGCGTCGAGATGGCCCTTGAGTAGTTCCGGTCGCATCGGCAACACCTGTGGCTCCTTCTTGCCGGTTGTGTCCCAGCGCATCTACTGTAGCGTCACAATACTTTGCAATGCTACATATGGTGGTGGGTGATGGACTCCAACCTGACGGTCGTGGACCTGGCGCAGGCGAGCCCGGTCGACCGGGCGGTCATCGGTGGGAAGGCGGCCGTGCTGGCGGACCTGACCGCGGCCGGGTTCCCGGTGCCGCCCGGCATCGTGGTCACCGCCGCAGCCCTCGACGACCCGCAGTTGGATGGACGGCTTGCGGCCGGCGTCGAGGGCCTGGGCGGGAACCGGTTCGCGGTGCGTTCGTCGGGAGCGGCCGAGGATCTACCGGATGCCTCGTACGCCGGCCTGTACGAGACGTACCTGAACGTGCCGGCCGACGGGCTGGGTGAGGCGGTGCGGCGATGCTTCGCCGCGGCCGGCAGCGAGCGGGTCACCGCCTACCACCAGCGCCACGGCGGGGCGACGGCGGCGATGGCGGTGCTAGTGCAGGTGATGGTGGACCCAGTTGCGGCCGGGGTGGCCTTCACCGCGCATCCGGTCACCGGCGACCGCGATCAGACGATAGTGGCCGCCGTCGCGGGGTTGGGGGATCCGCTGGTGTCGGGTGAGACGACCGGCGAAGAGTGGACGGTCACCGCGAGCCGCACCGCGATGACCCGGTCCGGCCCCGGCGGTGGACGGGTCCTCGCCGACGGCCAGGCCGACGCGGTCGCGGAGCTGTCGTGCCGGATCGCCGACCGGTACGACGGCCGCCCGCAGGACGTGGAGTGGGCCATCGACCGGGCGGGCCAGCTGTGGCTGCTGCAGGCCCGGCCGATGACCGCGGTGCCGGAGCCGGTGTCGTGGACGGCGCCGGGGCCGGGGTTGTGGATGCGCAACTTCCGGCTCGGGGAATGGCTCCCCGAGGCGGTCACTCCGCTGTTTGCCAGCTGGCTGCTGCCGGTGCTCGAGGACGGGTATCTCGATGGGATGTACGGCAGCGTCGGGGTGCGAGTGCCGTTCCGGTACGCGCTGGTCAACGGCTGGTACTACAACGCCACGCCGATCCCGTCATCGAAACTGTTGGCCGGCGTGCTGTGGCAGGGCCGCACTCGGGCGGTCAAGATCCTGCTCAACGCGTTGATCCGGGTCAGCTATGACCCGGATGCCGCCGACCGCGTCGTGCTGTCCGAACTGGAGCGGACCTGGCGTGAACAACAACTGCCCGGCTATCGACGCGTTGTGGCCACCGCAGAGGCGCAGGTCGACACGGCATCACCGCGGCGACTGGCCGAGCTCGTCGACGCACTCGGGCAAGAAGCCGGGATCTACCTCTGGTATCTGGCGATCGTCGGCGGGTCGGCGTGGAAGATGGAAGCCTGCCTGACTCGCTTCGTCCGCCGGCATCTCATCGACGTGCTACCCGACGATGAGGGCGGCGCGCAGGTGCTGCTGCGCGGACTCCCCGGCGCCCAGCCGGTGCCCGGCGCGCACGCCGTACAGAGCATCGATTGGTATCACCCGGTCGCCGGAGAACTAGCCACCGGCCAACCACCCCGAGCCGGCGACCGCTACCGCTCACTAGCCGAACAGCGCGTGGTTGCCGAACAACGCTGCCGAGCGGCGCTGGCCGACCGCCCGCGGCTGCTGGCTGACTTCGACCGGCTGCTAAAGGTCAACCAGCGCTACGCCGTCATCCGCGAGGAGCAGGCGCGCGAGTTCACCCTCGCCTGGCCCGTCCTGCGGGCCTGCACCGCCCGCCTCGGGCGGCACCTGGCCGACCTGGGGGCGATCGAGCAGCCCGACGACATCCACTTCTGCAACCGCGACGAAATGACCACGGCGATCGCCGGCGACCCCGGACAGCTCAGCGCCAAGGCCGCAGAGCGGCGCGCGCTCTGGCAGCGCCAACGCCGCCTGACCGCGCCGTTGACCCTCGGCCGTCCCGCGCGACTGATCGGCGACGTCATCGAACGCGCGGTGCAACAGGCCCGTGGCACCACGGAGACCGCCGAGGGCGCCATCGTCGGGCATCCCGCCTCGGCCGGCCGAGCCACCGGCGAAGTCGCCATCGTGCACGGACCGGAGGACTTCGACGGCTTCGCCGATGGTCAAGTGCTCGTCGCGAAGGCCACCGCCCCGGCATGGACGCCGTTGTTCTCGCGCGCCGCCGCAGTGGTCACCGACGGCGGCACCCTAGCCGCACACGCCTCCCTGGTGGCCCGTGAGTACGGCATCCCCGCCGTCGTCGGCACCGGCGACGCCACCCAACGACTGCGCCCCGGGCAGCTCGTAACCGTCGACGGAACAGCCGGCACCATCACACTCCACACCTAACCTGTCATGCCTGCAGGTTCGTTATGCGGGTCGGGGGACTGCGCAGCTTCCGGGTGGACGGCGCTAAAACGCCGGGTCGCCGGTGGGCGAGCTGGTCAGCAGCAGGTCGCCAGGTAAGACTGCAGCTCGGCGAGGGCGGCGAGCGCACCGCCCCGATCGGCCCGGTAGTACACGGTCTTCCCGTCGCGACGGGAGGTGACCACCCGCCCGCGTCGCAGCAGCGTCAACTGCTGCGACGCCGTGGCCTGGCTGATGCCCGTCCGCTCGGCCACCTCGCCCACCGACAGCTCAGCGCCCTGCGCGAACAGCATCATGATCCGCTGCCTGGTGGGGCTGCCCAGGGCCTTGAGGAACTCCTGCGTCTGCGGCGCCAGGCCCACCGGGACTCCGCCCGCGCGCGCGGGCGGGGATGCCCCTATGGGCTGTCCGGCTGTGGCGTCGCTCATGGCCCTACCTTCCCCCACCATCATCATATTGTCATTCAACAAAACGACGATATGATCGTCCCATGACATCCGAGCCAGTGATCATCATCGGCGGTGGCCAGTCAGGCCTCGCCGCCGCCCGAGCCGCCCTGACCGCGGGCCTGCGGCCCGTCGTCCTGGAGGCGGGCAGCGAGCCCGTCGGCTCCTGGCCCGACTACTACGACAGCCTCACCCTCTTCTCGCCTGCGCGTTACAGCGCCCTGCCCGGCATGCCCTTCGACGGCGACCCGGACCGCTACCCCCGCCGCGACGAGGTCACGGCGTACCTGCGCCGGTACGCGCAGACCGTGGACGTCGACATCCGCACCCGCAGCCGCGTCACCGCCGTGCGCCCTCGCCGCGACGGGGGATACCTCGTCCACACCGACGCCGGCGACGAGCTGGGCGCGGTCGGCGTCGTCGCCGCCAGCGGATCCTTCGGCAACCCGTACCTGCCGACACTCCCCGGCCAGGACGACTATGCCGGGGATCTCCGGCACGTCGCCCACTACCGCCAGCCGGAGGCGTACGCGGGCAAGCGAGTGGTCGTCGTTGGCGCCGGCAACTCCGCCGTCCAGGTCGCCTACGAGATCGCGGCCCACGCACGGGTCACGCTCGCCACCCGGGAACCCGTGCGCTTCCTGCCCCAACGCCTCGGCGGGCGGGACCTCCACCACTGGCTGCGGGTCACCGGCGCGGACCGCCTGCCACGCCGGGTCCTTACCCGTCTTGTCCGACACGCCACCGTGCTCGACACCGGCGTCTACCGCGACGCCCTCGCCTCCGGGCTGCTCTCCCGGCGGGACATGTTCACCGCCTTCACCCCTGACGGCGTCAGCTGGGCCGACGGCACGCCCGAGCCGGTCGACGCGGTCATCTTCGCCACCGGCTACCGCCCGGACGTTGCCTACCTCAAGCCCCTCGGCGCCCTCGACCATGGCGCGCCCCGGCAGGTGGGCGGGATCTCCACCACCCACCCGGGGCTGGTCTATCTCGGGTTGGAGTTCCAGCGATCCTTCGCTTCGAACACCCTGCGCGGCGTCGGTCGCGACGCCGCGCACGTCATGACTGCCCTCGCCGCTCATGTGTCCAGACGGCCTCGCCAGCGCCGGCAGCGGAAGGCGGACGTCGCCTCGCACTTGGGATCCGGCGCTCAACGCTGATCGCGTTTCGCGATCGGCGCTGGTAGGCACGGGGTTTGCCCGGCGGCTTACGCCTGCGACGAGGGGGCGGGCTCGACCGACAGCAGGGCGGCGAGCTGGCGCAGGATTCCCGGGCGGGCGCGGTAGTAGACCCACGTGCCCCGCCGTTCGGCATCCACCAGGCCCGCTTCGCGCAGCGTCTTGAGGTGGTGCGAGATCGTCGGCCCGGTCAGGTCGAACGCCGGCGTCAGGTCGCACACGCACGCCTCCCCGCCCTCGGCGGAGGCGATCATCGACATCAACTGCAGCCGCACCGGGTCTCCAAGGGCCTTGAACGCGGGAGCGAGCACCGCGGCCGTCTCGGCCGGAACCCGGCGCTGCGCCAGCGGGGGGCAGCACGGCGCGTCGGCGTTGAGGTCGACGAGGGCAAGTGGCGCCTGTTGCTTTGACATGCCTCTAGGTTGACATCTCTCTAATCAACGTGCAACCGTCTGCTTAGACGGACGTCAAGACAGGCGTCTGGAGGAAGGGGACCACCATGTTCGGCTCCACCCGCCGCTCATCCGCTCTTCGCGCTGGAGTCCGGTTCTGCGACTCCTGCGCCCAGGTTTCCACCGCCGACCAGCGTGCGCAGCGCCGCTACGACCGCGCCCGCACCACCGTCTACACGCTGATCAGCCCCCGCTGACGAGAGGACCTGTGATGAGCGAGAACACCCAGACCACCGGCGGTTTCGCGGGCGACCCGGCCGCCGCCCTACGGGTCACCGGCTCCGGCGCCTGCTGCGGCAGCCCCGCCCAGGCCGTGGGCTCGATCCTGCCGCCGGCCGGCGAGGCCGCGAGCGCCGGCCCGTGCTGCGGCACCCAGGAAGCCGCGGAAGCCGCCGGCTCGTGCTGCGGCACGCAGGCCAAGGCCGACGCGGTGGCCGCCGGACAGGGGTGCTGCGGATGACCACCCCAGACGATCTCGCGGTCCTGCTCCGGGAAGTCAGCGCCGACCGGATGTCCGCGACCGTCGCCACCCTCGCCTCCGACCGCATGGCAGGACGGCGAGTTGGATCAGCCGGCGGCGCGGCAGCCCGGGCGTGGCTCGTCGACCAGCTCGCCGCCCTCGGTGCCGCGGTCGGGACTGAGGAGTTCCCGGTCCGGGCGGTGCCGCAGGTGTACGAGGCGCCAGCCGTCATCTGGGGCGACGGGAACAGCTCCGCGCCGCTGGTCTTCGGTCGGCAGGTCGCGATCCATTCCGCCTCCGCCGACGCCGCCGACACCCGCCGCGGCCCGCTCGGCGTCGCCGGTGCCGACGACCCGGCCGGGCGGTGGCTCGTGGTGCCGGCGGAGATGAGCCTGTTCGACGCATACCGGGACACCCGCGGCGCGGCCGGGCTGCTCGTCCGCCGAGCCGTCGACGCCGACGGGTGGCAGTTCACCACCCTCGCCGGACCGGACCCGGGACCGCTGCCCGTCCTGACCCTCGACCCGGACACCCACCGCGGCGTTCTCGCCGCCGCAACCGACAGCGCCAGCTGGTTCGCCGGCGCCACGCCGGTTCGCCGCGACGACGTCACCGGCACCAACATCCACGCCCGGCTCCGGCAGGCCGTCCCCGGCGGGGCGGAGCTGCTCCTGACCGCCCACTACGACGGCGTCGGCGACCACCCGGGGCTGCGCCAGCCCGGAGCGTCGGACAACGCCAGCGGCGTCGCGGTGGTCCTCGAAGCCGCCCGCATCCTCGGCCGCGGACTTCCCGACGAGGTCGGGCTCTGCGTCGCCCTGCTCGACGGCGAGGAGGTGGGCGCGCTCGGCTCGGCTCACCACGCCGCGCAGCTGCGCGACCAGGGCGGCGCACCCCTGGTGGTCAACGTCGACGGAGCAGGCCGCCTGGATGGGCCGGCGGCGGTCGAGGCCGGCGGCCCCGCCCACCGCCTCCTGGCGCTGCTGGACCAGGCCGGCCGGCACACCGGCGTCCCACTCGCTGCGGGGCCGATGGCCTCGGACAACCGCCGCTACGGTGCAGCAGGTCTCGCCGCGGTCGGCATCGGCGCCGGGATGGGCGGCTACCACAGCCCTGCCGACACCCCCGACCGCGTCGACCGCGCCACCTTGACCGCGATCGCCCGCCTCGTCGTCGCAACCGCCCACCTCACCGGGACGGCACCTGCTAGGCTTTCATCGCCAATCGGCGATAAGCGATAGAAGGAGTGATGGTGGACGACCTGCTCGACCGGGCGACCGCGCGGACCTACGCCTCGTGGTTCCGGGCCCTGGCGGACCCGACCCGGGTGCAGATCGTCGAATACCTCGCCCGGCACGCCCGGCCGATGAGCGTGGGGGAGATCGTCGCCGCCGTCGGGCTCGCCCAGTCCACCGTCTCCCAACACCTGAAGATCCTCACCGAGGTGCGGTTCGTGCTCGTCGAGCCGGTCGGCACCGCCCGCCACTACCGCATCAACGACGCCTGCGTCGGCTGCTTCCCCTCCGCCGCCGACGTCGTCATGGGCCGCCCCGCGCCCAACCCGATCGGAGCCTGCTGATGGCCGACATCACCGTCCGCCCGATGACCTCGGACGACGCCGATCGTGTCCTCGCCATCTACCAGGCCGGCCTCGACGGCGGCAACGCCAGCTTCGAGACCACCGCACCGACCTGGACGACATTCGACGAGGGAAAGCTGCCTGACCACCGCCTCGTGGCCGTCGACGCGGACGACACCGTGGTCGGATGGGTGGCGGTGTCTCCGACGTCGAGCCGTGCGGTCTACGCCGGGGTGGTCGAGCACTCCGTCTACGTCGACCCGGCCGCCCGAGGGCGTGGCGTGGCCCGGCTGCTGCTGGACGCGCTGATCGCCTCGACCGAGGCCGCCGGCATCTGGACCATCCAGTCCGGCGTCTTTTCGGAGAACACCGCCAGTCTCACCCTGCACCAGCGGGCCGGCTTCCGCGTCATCGGCATCCGCGAGCGGGTCGGCCGGCACCACGGGCGGTGGCGCGACGTCGTTCTCCTCGAGCGACGCAGCCCCGTCATCTGAACCCGTTGCGCTCCGCCTGCCCCAGCACAACTGCACCTTCTTGATTCGACAGTTCTCAACACAGAGGAGTTTTCCGATGAGTGTCCTGAACGAGCTGCCCGTCGTGGTAATCGGCGCGGGCCCGGTGGGTCTGGCCGCCGCCGCCCACCTGCACGAGCGCGGCCTGCCCTTCCTCGTTCTGGAGGCCGGCGACACCGCCGGCGCGGCGGTGCGGCAGTGGGGGCACGTGCGGGTGTTCTCCCCGTGGCGCTACAACGTCGACCCGGCCGCGCGCCGTCTGCTCGACGACGCTGGCTGGGTCGCCCCGGCCGAGGACGCGCTGCCCACCGGCGCGGAGCTGGTCGCCGACTACCTCCAGCCCCTCGCAGAGCTGCCGCAGCTCAAGCCCCACCTGCGCTACGGCGCGCGCGTCGAGGCCATCAGCCGCCTCGGCCTGGACCGGCTGCGCACCGCCGGACGCGACCAGACGCCGTTCCTGATCCGCCTCGCCGACGGTGACGAGCTACTGGCCCGCGCGGTCATCGACGCATCCGGCACCTGGGGCACCCCCAACGTCCTCGGCGCCTCCGGCCTGCCCGCCCGGGGCGAGACGGACGTGGCGGCGTTCCTCGAGCACGCCCTGCCCGACGTGCTCGGCGCGGACCGCGACCGCTTCGCCGGCCGGCACACCCTCGTCGTCGGCGCCGGCCACTCCGCTGCCAACACGCTGCTCTCCCTGGCCGAACTGGCCGCCGGCGAGCCGGGCACGGAGGTGACCTGGGCGATCCGCTCGGCCAGCCCGGCCCGCACCTACGGCGGCGGAGACGCCGACGCGCTGCCCGCCCGTGGCGCGCTCGGCTCCCGGCTGCGCGAGCACGTGGACGCCGGCCGGATCCGGCTGCTCACCGGCTTCTCCGTCCACGCCCTCACCCCGACCGACGGCCGGGTCGCCGTGGTCGTCCGGCACGCCGACGGCGGTGAGGAGTCGGTCGTGGTGGACCGGATCGTCGCCGCCACCGGCTTCCGCCCCGACCACTCGATCGCGGCCGAGCTGCGCCTGGACCTCGACCCGGTCATGGGCGCCACCCGGGCTCTCGCCCCGCTGATCGACCCGAACGAGCACTCCTGCGGCACCGTCCCACCGCACGGCGCCGACGAACTCGCCCATCCCGAGGCCGGCTACTACGCCGTCGGCATGAAGTGCTACGGCCGCGCCCCCACCTTCCTCATGGCCACCGGCTACGAGCAGGTCCGCTCCGTCGTCGCCGCCCTCGCCGGCGACTGGGACGCCGCCCGCGACGTCCAGCTCGACCTGCCCGAAACCGGCGTCTGCACCAGCAACCCCGCCGACTCCACCGGCACCGACAGCTGCTGCGGCCCCGCCCCTGCAGCCCAGCGGGCCGGACACGGGCTCGCCACCGGAATCCCCGGCGGCCTGCTCTCCGCACCGCTGAGCCTCATCAGCCTCGACACCCCGACCAGCGGCCAGACCGGCGGCTGCTGCGCCAGCTGATGACCACCACCACGACGGCGCCCTGGCGACGACCGCGGTCAACGCCAGGGCGCTCGCTGCCACCGGTGACGCCGAGGCCGACGGCGTCCGGACCGCCCACTCGACGAGGCCCTGCTGGTCGGGGATCGGAGTGGGCCACGCGAGCGGAGCAATCTTTGACTTCGTCGCCGCACGATGCCGCTCTACCGCTGCGGCGTAGATGGACCGCTGCTCGCTGATCTCGGTCACGAGCTCGGGAACGGTGAGGATGTTGCGCTGCAGCGCGGTGAGCAGCTCGGCCGGCAACACGTCGGCGATCCTGGCCAGGATGCGCGCCGGCGCCTCCCTGTCCCAGTCGACCAGGCACCTGTCCTGAAGCATCCACATGATCCGGCGCAACTGGTCGGGGTCCCGTTCGATCTCGTCGAAACGCACAACCCAGGCCCCACCCGCACGGCCGGTCGGGCTGAGCCGCCACAAGGCAAGGGCCTCTCCGCCGGTGCTATCGGGGCCGACGGCAAGGACCGCGTGGCCACGCGCTCCCGGCACGTAGTCCACTGGTACGGACAGTTCGCCTTCGGATGCCTCGGCTTCGGACGCCATACCAGATCCTCAAGTGTTGAGAGCGGGAGCATCACTGTAGTCATCCCCGCCGATACTCCGGTTCAGCTAGAAGGGCAGGCCTCGGCTCGTCCGAGGAGGCGATGAGTGCCTGGATGGGATGCCACCCGTCACCCCTGGCCGACTGCTCCATGGAGTCTCGTGGCCCGGGCACAGAGTTCGCCAATTTGGCTTGCCCACACAGGTGACGTCGCTGCCATAAGCGACGGTTCCGTCGGATTTTCGCTCCCTTTTGATCATCCGTACGGTCGCTAGTTCGTTGCTCCAGCGTCGATCTAGATTGCTGTCCTCATGCCTGCCTCAAAGGTGAGAAAGGCATCGACATCCAGAGGAATCGAAATGGTGCAGCGTTCCAACCCGCCGGTACCGCCGCCGCCCAACGAGCCGCCGTCCGGTGACCAACCCGTCGAGGCCGCTGCTGCGCCCGCGCCTGCCCCCGAACGTCCAATCCACGAGTGGACCGTGTTGGGGGCCGGCATCGCCGCCGTGATCGGCTCGTTCCTGCCCTGGGCCAAAATCAGCGCACCGATTGTGGGCACGATCAGCATGTCCGGGGTCGACGGGTCGGACGGATGGATCACCGCAGGTCTCGGCCTGATTCTGGTCCTGTACGCCGGCATGAGCCTGCGCGGCCAGCGCATGCCCGTCGTCGTGCCCATCCTCGCCGTCCTCGCTGCCCTCGGACTGTTTGGCGTAGGCGCATGGAAGATCGCTGACCTGCAGGCGGCTGAGACGGCTATGCGAGCAGAAATGTCCGGGAAGGACGATGTCCTTGGCATCGGAAAGGCGATGAGCGCAGCCACACAGATGAGCGTCGGTTCCGGTCTCTGGTTGCTCACGTTCGCTGGATTGGTGGGCACCGTCACCATGGTTCTCATCATGATCAGCCGTTACCGCGGCACCAGCAAATGATGTGGTTGTGGTGCCGAGTACCAGCTCGACAGCGGAGCCTCGCGCGCTCGCCTGCCACAGCAGAGGCCAGGGCCGCCGCATTGGCGCCCGCCTGGCCTCTGCTGTGGCAGTTGTCGTGACTGGTCAGGGCGCACCTGCTGCCAGGGTCCTCTGGACTCCCTCGACCTGGTCGTGACTCTTTCTGTCGCACCCAACGCGTACGGTCCCCACATGGCGAAGCCACGGTCGGCCAGTCAAGCGACGAAGAAGCCCGGACGCATGCCGCCTATCACGGCCGACCGGCTGCTCCGGGGCTGGCCCGGGCCGGCGGGAACTTGCATCCGGCTCGCCGCCCCAGGCGACGCGGCCGAAGTGCGGGATCTCCTGGCCCTTGCCGAACTCAGCCTCGACCAGGAGCTGGAAAAGACCATCGAAGCCGGCACTGTCGCCACCACCATCCTGACAGGGCTGCGGGCGGGCACGTCGCAGATGCTGCGCCCGCTAGCCGAGGCCGCCGCCGTCGGTCGGCCGCAGGACGCGATGATCGGACTGGTCACCGTGCTGGTCGCCGAGAGCCCGAGTGGGCAACTGCACGGTGCCCTGCAGGCGGTGCCGCCCGGCAACGTGCTGTCGGAAGCCGCAGCCGCCGGCGTGCCGCTCCCGCTCGCGCTGGTTGCCTCGACGAAGGTCGCCAAAATACGAGGCCTGGCCGTCGCTCCGACCGCCAGGGGGCTCGGGATCGGCGACGTATTGCTGCGTCGTGCGGTGCGCCTCTACCACCAGTTGGATTGGCTGCTGCTGTACGGGCAGTTCCCGGCCGAGTCCGGGCTGGATAGCTACTACGGTCGCCGGGGATTCACCGTGCTGCCGCCGGGCACCGGCATCGACCTGGCCCCGCTGAACCTGCCGGTCGACATCCACCACGAGCCCGGCGAGCAACTGTTCGTCCGTTGGCGATCGACGGCCATCCGCTAGCCACCGGAGCGCAGCTGGGCCGGAAGCCGTGGTGCGGGAACTGAATCGGCCGCCAGATGCACGAAGGGCCCGCGTGAGCGGGCCCCAAGGCGGGCGCGGGAACCCCTTGGGGCCTCCTGCGGCTTTGAGGCTAGCAGCAGTTTGTTCGTCGCGTGAGCACTTCAGGCTCGCTCGACCACGTCCGCCGGACCCCACCATCCTGCATCGTCTGCGTGTCCGCAGCCTGGGCGCGGCCGGTGCACGGCAGCCCGGAGGGCGACGGTCAGCTTCCGGTTCGCCAGTGCGCTGGCCGGTTCGCGGCGAAGCTGAAACGCCGGGAGGGCCGGGGGCGGATCCACGCCGCCGCGCTTGGCCTCAGGGAGAGCATCACGCCTCGAGGGGAGGGGACACGTCGGTTATGGCCAGCGCCGGCAGTTGAGCGGTGGGCAGCACGCCGGCGACCACGAGCCCGTACTCCGACATCTTTGGCCTTGCCCGCGTCGGCGTCCGGCGCAGCGATGGCGGTTACCGAACGTAGTAGGGGACCAAGATCGCGAGCGACACCTGTGGCAACGATGGCTCAACTTAGCGAGAAGGGTCAGGCGATGGCTCAACTTACTGAGAATGGCTCAGGATGAATGAGAAACAACAACAAACGCGGTGGTTCAAGTTAGTGAGACAACTCGTCCTTCTTGAGGTTCGATAATATACATTATGTCAAGCTGAAGGTTCTCGCACCTTCCCCCGCGCAGGGGGTCGCCTCTCAGGCCGGCGAAAGCTGACAGGTGACCGCATCGGACTCGTCCGGCGTGCTGTCGACGACCGTCACGCCGTCAATCACCAGTCGGCATCCGAAGCCCTCGGGCGGGGTTTGTGGCGTCAACGCCCGCAGGGTCACCTCGCCGGCGTCCAGCGTCAGCGTGGCCCGCCACGGCAGGGTCACCGACACGATCCCGGTGACCGATGCGCTTTTCGTGTACAGCACCGAGGCGCGCCCCGTGCCGGTTACCTCGTAGCTGACCGCATGCGGGCCTGGGGGCTCGTCCGGTGCGCTGATGCTCGGCGGTACGGCAGGTTGCCCTGCCGGTCGGTCCGTGACGTGCCGGTAGGGATCGGCGGGGCCGGTCGCCGCCCGCCGGAGCAGCATCAGTCCGCCTCCGGCGCAGGCCAGGAGCAGGAGCACGAGCCCGATCACCACCGTGCGGGTGGTCGGTGCGGGTACCGGCGTCGGCTCGGTCGGCGGGTGTGGACTGGCGCCTGCCGTCGGGTCGGGTGGTGTGGGTGCCATCCATGGCGGTTCCCACTGGTCGGGAGCAACCCACGGCGCCGGTGTCGGGTCGTCCCCGGGTCGCCCACCCGCACCGTCCGGCTGCGTCATCCGGCCTCCCCCTTCGTCGAGCCCCCGGGCTGCGACCGCCATCGTGGCACAACGCTCCACACCCGAGCGGACCTCCCTCGGACGGCCAGGAGAAGCAGGTCGTCTCCCCTGTTCCACTATGGTCCGGAACGCGAGAATCGTGCATAATATACCTTATGCATGACAAACAGGACGAATCGGTTGCAAGCCTGATCGAGGAGTTCCTGACCGCCCGGGCCACCCGCAAGCCCTCCCCGCACACCCTGGCCGCCTACCGGCGCGACCTGCTCACCGTCGCCGGCCAGGTCGGCGAGGCCCCTCCCCTCCCCCTCGACGAGCTGTCGATCACGGCCCTCTCCCCCCGGGTCATGCGTCAGGCGTTCGCCCGGTTCGCCGCACCACGCGCCGCCGCCTCGGTGCATCGGGCCTGGTCGACCTGGAACAGCTTCTTCACGTTCCTGGTCGCGGAGGGGGTCGTGCCGGGGAATCCGATGCCGGCGGTGGGGCGGCCCCGCGCCCCGCTCCCCCAGCCCAAGCCGCTGCGCGGCGAGGACACCCCGGAGGAGTTGCTCGCCGCGGTGGCCCGGGATGACGGTCGGCAGCGCGATCCGTGGCCCGAGCGGGACCTGGCGGTGCTGGCCCTGGCGCTCTGCGCCGGGCTGCGCCTGTCCGAGCTGCTGGCGTTGCGGGTGGCGTCGCTGGCCGGCCGCCCCGGTGAGCGGCGGGTGGAGGTGGCCGGCAAGGGCGGGCGTCCGCGGGTGGTGCCGATCGAGGACGATCTGGACCGGCTGCTGGCGGCCTACCTGGACAGTCGCGCGCGCCGGTTCGGCGCCCGCAGCGTACGCCCGAACTCGCCGCTGCTGGTGGACCGGCGGGGTGAGCCGCTGCGCCGCGGCGGACTGCAGTATCTGGTGGACTCCTGCTATCGGCGCGCCGGCATCGTCGACCGGGTGCCGCGGGGCGCGCGGCTGCACGCGTTGCGGCACACCTTCGCGACCCGGTTGGCCGAGGACGGGGCGAGCGCGGCGGAGATCATGCGGCTGCTGGGGCACGCGTCGTTGGCGTCGTCGCAGACGTACATCGAGGTGACGGCGGGTCAGCAGCGGGCGGCGGTGCGGTCGAACCGCACGAACCGGTCCCTGGCCGGACTGGTCCGGGAGGCTGCGGGCGGGCCGGGCGTCTGAGCCGGGTGGCGAACGGGCTGGTGGGGCCGGGGCCGCAGCCGTCCGTGTCCGGCGGCGGCCCCGGCTGGGTTATCGGTTGTCCCGGGCGAGCTTGCAGGCGGTTGCGGTGGGGGCAGGTCCGACTACTGTTGTGGTCATCGTCAGCCCTGCCGGTTGCGCCGTCCAAGAGCGACGGCCAGGTCGTAGGCGTGCTGGCTGGGACCGAGGTTGGCGACGCCCTTGCCGACGATCTCGAACGCGGTGCCGTGCGCCGGGGTCGCGATCGGGACGGGAAGGCCACCCTGCACGGTCACGCCCCGATCGAAGCCCATGAGCTTCATCGCGATCTGGCCCTGGTCGTGATACATCGTGATTACGCCGTCGAAGTCACCGTTCCTGGCCTTGATGAAGACGGTGTCACACGGATAGGGGCCGGTCGCGTCCATTCCCTGAGCCCGGGCCGCCTCGACCCCGGGGGCGATGTGCTCGATCTCCTCGCGGCCGAACTGGCCGTTCTCGCCGGCGTGCGGATTGAGCGCGCAGACGGCGAGGCGGGGTGCCGCGATCCCTGACCCCTTGAGCACGTCGTCGAGGAGGCGGATGGCCGCGAGGACCGAGTCGGCGTTGATCCGTGCTGCGACGTCCTTCAGCGGGATGTGCGAGGTCACCCGGGAGGTGACCAGTCCGGGTATGAAGTTCAACTCGGAGGTGGTGCCCTCGTAGCCCAGGTTCTTGGCGAACCAGCGGAGCTCGTCCTCCTCGTGCATACCGGCCAGATGCAGCGATCCCTTGTTCAGCGGCGTGAACATGATCGCGTCCACCGTGCCGGACCGGTAGAGGCCGAGCGCCTTGAGCAGGTCGGCCATCACCCGTTCCCCCGCCGCCTTGCTGACGGTCCTGCGCTCCACTGGCCGCCCGGGCAGGTCGCTGCCGACAAGGACGGCGTGACCGGGAGTCGGCGCGTCGGCCACCGGCACCTCGACGCCGACCTCGGCGGCGACCGCCTTGAGTTCGGCTGCGTCGGTCAGGACGTACACCTCGGCCTTGTGCAGGTTCTCGGGCGTGGCCAGGAGTCGAACGGTGAGCTCGGGGCCGATGCCGGCCGGATCGCCCATCGTGAGCGCGACCCGCGGCGGGGCCTCGGAGACGGTCTGGCGCATCTGCTTCCTCTCTTGGGCGTTCCGGTCGCGCGGTCCGGTACGGCTCCCCGTCCGGACCCTGTTTCCTATAGGATCTTCTCAAGAACCCGCCGAGTCAAGGAGTTCTTGCGGCTCCCGCCCCGTCCGGGTCAGCTCTCGGCGAGCGAGCGGGCGCGCACGGCCAGCAGGTGCGTCCGCATGGCGTTCTCGGCCCGCTCGTTGTCGCCGGCGGCGATCGCGTCGAGGATGTCGCCGTGCTCAGCCAAAGCCTGGTCCACGTCGGTGAGGCCGTGACCGAGCAACTGCCGCAGTCGATGCACCTGAGGCGAGAGGAACTCCGCCAGCTGCAGCAGGTACTGGTTTCCGCAGTGGCTGAGGATCACGCGGTGGAACGCCCAGTCCGCGGTGTAGTACCGGCGGACGGCCGACCAGCCCGGCTCGTCGTTTCTCGCCCGCACGCGCTTGACGTGGTCGCCCGCGAGCACGTGGTCCGAATGCGCGGCCTTCAGCTCCAGCAGCGCCGCGTCCGACATCGGTACGGCGCCGCGCACGGCGGCGACCTCGAGGATGGTGCGCGCGTCGACGAGTTCGGACATGCGCTCGGCCGACAGCGGCGGGGCCACCCGGTAACCCTTCAGCGCGGCCCGGGTGACCAGGCCCGTGTGCTCGAGCTGCACCATCGCCTCCCGCACCGGCGTAGGGGAAACGCCGAGTTGGCGGGCGAGGGCGTCGATGCTCAGGGATGCGCCCGGTTTGACCCTGCCTTCGAGGAGAAGTTCCAGGATCGCGTCATACACGCCATCCCGCAGGGCGCGCCGCTCGACCGGCCGACCGAGGTCGGGCTCGAGTGGGGCGCCATCGGAAGTCATCGACGTTGTCATGGTGGTTGAGATCCTACCGTTCGCACCTCTGGACACAGCCCGCATAATCATGGATCCTACAGGATCTATGGGCAACGATGAGGCAGCCGCCCGGCAATGACACGGCAACGTCGATCGGAGACAGGCATGGTTTGGACGGCAGAGCAGTGGCCCATCGGCGCTGCCCTGATCCAGTTCCCGGCACGCACTCGCGATGGCATCACCGTCGAGGACGCCGGCCCCACCGAATGGGCCAGGGTCCTCGGCGAGGTCACCGCCTGCGGGTTCGAGCACGTCGATCTCACCGACACCTGGCTGCGTCCGGGCGACCTCACGGATGGCCAGCGCGAGGACCTGGTCCGCACGCTCAAGGACGCGGATCTAGGGGTGACCGCGATCTCGGTCGTCCGGCGCAGCATCCTCGACCCGGAGCACGGCGAGGCCAACGTCGACTACGCGCTGCGTACGGTCGAGGCCGCGGCGGGCATCGGCACCGGAGTGGTCAGTCTGGGGCTGCACCGGCCGCTGACCGCGCAGCAGCGGGCCGCGGAGTGGTTCTGGACCCAACCCGGGGCCGTCGACCAGCAGCGGGACGAGGCCAGTTTCGACCTTGCCGTCGCCCGCTTCTCGCGCATCGCGCGGCATGCGGCAAGCCTCGGTATCCAGCTTTCGCTCGAGATGTACGAGGACACCCTGCTGGGCACGGCGGAGGACGCCGTCGCGCTCGTCCAGGCCATCGGCATGCCGAACGTCGGCCTGAACCCTGACATCGGCAACCTCATCCGGCTGCACCGGCCCATCGACGACTGGGAGCAGATGCACCTGAAGACCCTCCCGTACGCCAACTACTGGCACGTCAAGAACTACTACCGCGACCATGACCCGGCGACCGGCGCCTACTTCACGGTCCCCGCCCCCGCGGAGTCCGGCCTCATCAGCTACCGGCGCGCGATCGAGATCGCCCTCGAGGCGGGCTTCCAGGGCCCCATCAGTGTGGAGCACTACGGGGGTGACGGGCTGAGCGTGTCGGCGCGCAACCGTGACTACCTGCGCGGCATTCTCCGGGCGAAGCTCGGAGCCCGGCGATGACCCGCCTGGTCAACGTGGCCCCGGACTTCGCCGGGGAGGCGCTCGAAGGATTCGTGGCCGCGCACTGCGAGCACGTCATCCCGGTGCACGGCGGGGTGGTCCGCGCATCGGCCACCCCGGCCGGCAGGGTCGCGGTGGTGCTGGGGGGTGGGTCGGGCCACTACCCGGCCTTCGCCGGTTGGGTCGGCCCGGGCTTCGCGCACGGTGCCGTCTGCGGCAACATCTTCGCATCGCCGTCCGCGAGCCAGGTGTACTCCGTCGCCCGCGCCGCCGACGCCGGCGGTGGCATCATCCTCGGCTTCGGGAACTACGCCGGTGACGTCCTGCACTTCGGTCAGGCCGCGGAACGGCTGCACGCCGAGGGCATCGACGTCCGTACGCTCGCCGTGACGGATGACATCGTCTCCGCCCCGCCGCAGAAACGTGATCAACGCCGCGGCGTCGCGGGCGACATGATCGTCTTCAAGATCGCTTGTGGTGCGGCGGAAGACGGCCTGGACCTGGATGCGGTGGAGGCGATCGGCCGCCGCGCCAACGACGCCACCTTCTCCTTCGGCGTCGCCTTCGACGGCTGCACCCTTCCCGGGGCCGGACACCCCCTGTTCACCGTCGAACCGGGGCACATGGCGATCGGGCTGGGTATCCACGGCGAGCCCGGAATCGGCAAGCAGCGGCTTCTCGGCGCCGACGAGCTGGCGGATCTGCTGGTTGGCGAGCTCCTCGACGAGGCCGGGACCAGCCGGTCGAGCGGCCGGGTGGCGGTCCTGGTCAACGGCCTCGGCTCGGTCAAGTACGAGGAACTCTTCGTCGTCTACCGTCGAGTCGCCCATCAACTCGGGAAGGCTGGCCTGACCATCGTCCGGCCGACGGTCGGAGAGCAGGTCACCAGCCTGAACATGTCCGGCCTCTCGCTGACCGTCACCTTCCTCGACGACGACCTCGAAAAGTACTGGGTCGCGCCGGCCGACACCCCCGCCTTCCACCGCGGCCCCGTCATCGACGAACAGCCCCGCCGCGTACTCGCGGTCGCCGGGCCTCCGCGGCGCATCCAGCCAGGTTCGCCCGCCTCGCGCGCCTGCGCCGCCCGCGTCGCGCGGGCACTGGCCCATGTCCGGGACGTCGTGCTCCAGCACGAGGCCCGCCTCGGCGAGATCGACGCGGTCGCCGGCGACGGAGATCACGGCATCGGCATGGCGCGCGGCACCGCGGCCGCCGCAGAGGCGGCCGAGGTGGCGGCCGATGAGCGGGCGGGTGTCCGGGGACTGCTGATACAAGCGGCCAAGGCCTGGTCCGAACGGGCCGGCGGCACCTCGGGCGCCCTGTGGGGTGCGGCACTCACCGCCGCCGCCGGAACGTTGGACGACGAGAATGTGCCGACCCCTGATGACATCGTCCGGGCGAGCGGCGCGGCCGTCGCGACCGTCATGCGACTGGGCGGCGCCGAGCCCGGCGACAAGACGTTGGTCGACGCCGCCGTGCCGTTCGCGCAGGTGCTCGAGGCCCGGACCGAAGCGGGAACGCCGCTGGGCGCCGCGTGGTCGGCCGCTGCGCATGCGGCGACGCAGGCGGCAGAGGTAACCGCGCACATACCCGCGCGTCTCGGGCGCGCGCGCACCCACGGCGACGGCAGCATCGGCACGCCCGACGCGGGCGCGGTCTCCTTCGCCCTGATCGTCAGCGCTCTCGCTGTTCACTTCGCCACCGACCAACCCCGGGAGCAGCCATGACTCTTCGGATCGTCGTCGGCGCCGACAGCGCCGGCTTCAGGTACAAGGAGGCGCTCAAGGCCGACCTGGCCGACGACCCGCGGGTGCGCGAGGTCATCGATGTCGGCGTCGCCTCGGGCGAGGACGTCGCCTACCCGCACATAGCGGTCGCCGCCGCGCGACTGATCGCCGAGGGAACGGCCGACCGTGCCCTGCTCGTGTGCGGCACCGGACTGGGCGTGGCCATCGCCGCGAACAAGGTGCCCGGAGTACGGGCCGTCACGGCTCACGACTCGTTGTCCGTCGAACGAGCCATCCTGTCCAACGACGCCCAGGTGCTCACCTTCGGCCAACGCGTCATCGGGCTTGAGTTGGCCCGCCGTCTCGCCCGGGAGTGGCTCACCTACTCCTTCGACCCCAACTCCGCGTCCGCGGCCAAGGTCGCGGCGATCTGCTCGTACGAGGGTGACTGACCGTGGTCCTGTGGGTCGGCACCAGCTGGAAGATGAACAAGACCCGGGCCGAGGCGGTGTCGTTCGCCACCCGGCTCAGGGACGCCGCGGCTGCCGGCGGCTGGCCCGGTGTGCAGCCGTTCGTCGTCCCCTCGGCGACCGCGATATCTGTGGTTCGCGACGCCTTGGGGCCGGATTCTCCCGTCGTCGTCGGCGCCCAGAACGCCCATTGGGAGGACGCCGGAGCCTGGACCGGCGAGGTGTCGGTGCCGCAGGTCGCCGATGCGGGGGCGACGCTCGTCGAGATCGGGCACTCGGAGCGGCGCGAGCACTTCGGTGAGACCGATCGGACCGTCAACCGTAAGGTGCGGGCGACTCTTCGCCACGGCCTGACAGCGCTGGTCTGCGTGGGAGAGTCCGCCGAGGTGCGGACGGCCGGTGGTGCGAGACAGCACGTGCTCTCGCAGGTGGCTGCCGCTCTTGATCGGGTGCCCGCCGGATCGGGCGTGCTGCTCGCCTACGAACCCGTCTGGGCGATCGGGGACAGGGGTCGGGAGCCCACGGTCGACGAGGTCGCCGAGATCACCGAGGCCCTCGACGCGGAGTACAGCGGCGTGGCGTCCGGTCTCCTGTACGGCGGTTCCGTCACCACCGCGAACGCGAGGGACCTGCTGCACACCCGCGGCGTCACCGGGCTTTTCGTCGGGCGCAGCGCCTGGAACGTCGACGGATACCTGCATCTGCTGCGCATCGCGACGGACGTGGCCCAGGAGGCCGGCCGGGTGTTCGCGACGAAGGTCCCGCGCTGACCCGCACGGGACCTTGTCACGACAGCACCCCATCCACCTGAACACCGAGCTCAACCACTACCACCAACGAAAGGGTCGCCATGAAGCGCAACAGCTTGCTGCTCACCGCGGTCGTGGCCGCGTCGGTTCTCATCCTGACGGCGTGCGGTGAAGCCAAGGGCCAGAAGTCCGCCGGAGGCGACGGCGAGACATTCAAGCCCAAGGGCAACGTCACCATGGTCGTTCCGTACGGGGCGGGTGGCGGCAGCGACATGTCCGGCCGCTCGATCGCGGCCGGCTTGGAGGCCGTCGTCCCCGGCCTCCGGATCAACACGGAGAACCGCGTTGGCGGCTCGGGCGCCGTCGGCTACTCCTACTTCCTGAGCAAGACGGGTGACCCGAACTACCTCCTGCCGAGCGAGACGGCGCTGCTGGCCCTGCCGCTCAACACCAAGGTGGCCTTCGACTACACCAGGTTCACCCCGATCATGAAGGTCGGCGACGACTTCACCCTCGCCGTCGTACCGGCGAACTCGCCGTGGACGACGTGCGCGGACGTCGTGAACGCCAGCAAGTCCGGACGCGTCGTCGCGGGCATCTCCGGTGTGACCGGCCTGGACAACGTGGTCTTCACGCTGACCGAGCAGGACACCGGCGCGAAGTTCGACCGGGTCCCGTTCGAGTCGGGCGAGGAACTGCTCGCGGCGCTGCTGGGCAACCAGATCCAGGTCGCGTCCCTCAACCCCGGTGAGGTCGTCGAGCAGCTCAAGGCCGGGAAACTCAAGGCGCTCTGCGCGTTCTCCGAGAAGCGGTACGAGTACCCCGAGCTGAAGGACATCCCGACCGCGAAGGAGCAGGGGATCGACGTCGCGTTCGCCCAGTTCCGTGGCCTGATCGCGCCGGGCGGGATCAGCGACGGAGCCAGGAAGTTCTGGATCGACGCGAGCAGGAAGTTCATCGAGTCCGACAAGGCCAAGCAGTACATCGCCAGCAACTACCTGCAGCCGAACGCGCTGTTCGGTGATGACTTCACGGCGTACCTCAAGGAGAACAACGACATGCTCAAGAAGGCCCAGGGCAAGTGAGCACGCTGGCTCGTATCCGCGGCAACGGCGAGGCGACGGTGTATGCCGTGCTCGCCGTGGTCGGCCTCGCTGCCGCGGCGGGAGGCAGCTATTACGGCGTGTTCGTCGACGGTGGTCGGGTGGGTCCCGGCTTCCTGCCGGTCCTCGCCGGCGGCCTGACCGCGATCCTCTGCGGCTGGGTCGCCCTCGGGTCCGTGCGCGGCCAGCCGAGTCGTCCGGGCGGGGCTGCTGCCGGGGCCGGGCCGCACGCCGCCGGGGACACCGACCCGATGGAGAGCGGTACGGACGACGACGTCGACATCAGCGGGCGCAGCGGGCGGGAGCGGATCCGCAACCTCTGGAAGGTCTTCGGACTGACCCTCGGCGCGATCCTGCTCGTGCAGGTGGTCGGCTTTCTGGCCGCGTTCGGCGGCCTTGTCTTCGTGATCTCGACCTGGGTCGAACGGCAGGCGCTGCTGAAGTCCGCGGTGATCGCGGCCGTCGCCACGGGGCTGATCTACGGCGTGTTCGGGTTGTTCCTGCACGTCCCCCTTCCCGGGGGGCTGCTCGGAGTGGGAACGGAAGGCTGAGCGGTGATCGACAACGTCATTCTCGGGTTCCAGACCGCGTTGACGCCCCAGAACCTGCTCTGGTGCTTCGTCGGCGTTCTCGCGGGCACCGTGATCGGATTGCTGCCGGGGTTGGGGTCGACCACCGGCGTGGCCGTGCTCCTGCCACTGACCCTGGACTTCGAGCCCGTGACCGCGCTCATCATGCTCGCCGGGATCTACTACGGCGCGCAGTACGGCGGAACCATCACGTCGGTGCTGATCTCCACTCCGGGTGAGGCGTCGAGCGTCGTGACGACGCTTGACGGCTATCAGATGGCGAGGCGCGGGAGGGCCGGCGCGGCACTGTCCATCGCCGCCATCGGCTCCTTCGTGGCCGCCATCTTCTCGCTGGTCCTCCTGATGGTGGTCGCGCCGCCCTTCGCCGACTTCGCGTTGAAGTTCGGCCCCGTCGAGAACCTGGCGATCATGATCCTGGGCCTGGCCACCATCGTCAGCTTCTCGGGGAATTCGAGAATCCGCGGCTTGGCGATGGCCGCGGCCGGGCTGCTGCTGGCGACCGTCGGGCTGGACGCCGGGACGGGCACGTCACGGTTCACGTTCGACAGCGTCAACCTGCTCAGCGGCGTACCGTTCGTCGAGGTCATGATCGGGCTGTTCGCCGTCGGCGAGGTCATGTACCAGATTCGCATCGGCGCGGCGGTGCCGATCCGGACCCGCTTCCGGGAGCTGCTCATCACCAGAAGCGAACTGCGGCGCAGTATCGGTCCGATCGGACGCGGCAGCGTCCTGGGATTCCTCCTCGGCTGCCTGCCCGGGTCCGGTTCGACCCTCGCCTCCTTCATCGCCTACGGCGTCGAGAAGCGGGTCTCCCGGAACAGGAGCCAGCTCGGTCAGGGGGCCATCGAAGGTGTGGCCTCGCCGGAGAGCGCCAACAACGCGGCGGCCAACGCGAACTTCGTGCCGACGCTCACCCTCGGCCTCCCGGGCGGCGGCACGACCGCCGTCCTGCTGGGCGCATTCACCATCTACGGTTTGCAGCCGGGCCCGCTCCTCTTCCAGAACCAGCCGACGCTGGTGTGGGGGCTGCTGGTCTCGTTCTTCATCGGCAACGTGATGCTCCTGGTGCTCAACCTGCCGATGGCCCCGATCTTCGCCCAGATGCTGCGGATCCCGTACGCGTACCTGTACCCGATCATCCTGTTCACGAGCTTCGTCGGCGCGTACTCGATCGACAACAACATGTTCAGTGTCTGGGTCGTCTTCGTCGCGGGCGTCGCTGGATACTTCATGAAGCTCTACAACCTGCCGATGGCGCCCCTTGTCCTCGGCCTGGTCATCGGGCCCCTCTTCGAGAAGGCGCTGACCCAGACCTCCGCCCTCGGTGACGGTGACCTGCTGATCGTCCTCTCACACCCCATCGCCCTCGTCGTGCTGGCCCTCGCCGCCCTGCTGGCGGCGGGCCCGTCGCTGGCGAGGTTGCGACCGCGCAACACGCCGGCCAGGGAGCGCGAGCCCGCCGGCGTCTGACATACCGTCCCGGGGTCGCTGCCCGCGATCCCGGGACGGCCGCGTTCGGCGTCACCGCTCTCTCCCCTGGGTCATGCGGGCGGCGTTCGCCCGGTCAGCAGCGCGGCGGTGCGATCCAACTGCGTGAACCGGGCGTTGGCGGGGTTGGTGGGCGGGCGCGTTGTCGGACCGGAGCTCTAGCGTCGGGGCATGGCTCCCCTGCGGCTGGATCGTGATGAAGCCCGGCGGATCGCGGTCCGCGCCCAGCTGCTCGACGCGGCGCGCCCGACTGGGCTGCTGCCGGTCGTGGAGCGGTTGACGTTCCTGCAGTTGGATCCGACGGCGGCGGTGGCGCCGAGTGCCGATCTGGTGGCGTGGAGCCGGCTGGGTGCGGGGTACGAACCGGCGGATCTGCTGCGGGCGGTGGAACGGGATCGAACGTTGTTCGAGCATCGGGCGATGGTGCGGCCGATGGCGGACCTGGGGCTGTACCTGGCGGAGATGGCGGCGTGGCCCGAGGAACAGCGGCGGCGGGAGTGGTTGCGGGCGAACGAGTCGTTCCGGCGGTACGTGCTGGATCTGCTGCGGGATTCGGGGCCGCTGCTGTCGCGGGACGTGCCGGATCGCAGTGTGGTGCCGTGGCCGTCGACCGGGTGGACGAACAATCGCAACGTCACGCAGATGCTGGAGTTCCTGGCCGCGCGGCGGGAGATCGCGATCTCCGGGCGGGTGGGTCGGCAGCGGTTGTGGGATCTGGCGGAGCGGGTGTATCCGGCGGGTACGCCGGTGGTTCCGGCGGCGGAGGCGCTGCGTCGGCGGGACGAGCGGCGGTTGCGGTCGCTGGGTGTGGCCCGGGCGTCGGTGGTCGGTGAGGCGGGCGAGCCGGCGGTGGTGGAGGGCACGTCGGGGGTGTGGCGGGTCGATTCTGAGGCGGTCGGTCGGCCGTTCGCGGGGCGTACGGTGTTGCTGTCGCCGTTCGACCGGCTGGTGCACGACCGGAAGCGGGCGTGGGAGCTGTTCGGGTTCGAGTACCACCTGGAGATGTACGTGCCGAAGGCGAAGCGGCGCTGGGGCTACTTCGCGCTGCCCGTGCTGCACCACGATGAGCTGGTCGGCAAGGTGGACGCGACGGCGGACCGGAAGGCGTCGGTATTGCGGGTGCACGCGGTGCACGGGGACGTGCCGTTCAACGCCGATTCAGCCAAGGCGGTGCGGGCCGAGCTGGAGGCGTTGGCGTCGTGGCTGGGTCTGAGGGAGATCGAGCACACGCGCGGCTAGCAGTAATCCAAGGGGACGGTGATTTTCGACTCGTTCCTGGAGCTGAGCCAAGGCCGCGGACGGGATCGCCTTGTCCGACATGGGCGATATCGAGACGCTCAAGACCGTGATGTGCGCCACCGCCGCCGAGCTCGCCGACCCGGCGTCCGAGGCGCCGATCCGGGCGCTCAACCTGGAAATCGCCGACGATCCCGCGCTTGCGGCGCGATACCGGGAGAAACGGGCAAGGCCGGTCGGCGAGGCCAGGAAGGACCGACTGCCCGGCGCAACGAGCCCATGACCCCCCGGTTGCCATGATCCGGGCCTGGGCGAACTCGCGGGCTAGAGTCGCCACCCATGGAGACGGCACGGCAGTCCCCGCGACGGAGGCATCGCCCTGGTGGAGGGGTTCTTCGGGGACAACCGGCCGGCCGGCCGGCGTGACCGGAATCTCATCCCACTGGGCATCGTGGTCACCGCCACCGCGGTCGTGGCTTCGCAGCCGACGGCGGGCCCTGGGGAGGATCCGGAAAGCGACCGGATCTGATCACGATCTTCGTAATACATCCCTTTCATTGGCAGGCGCTGTGAGTTCAGGAGGGTCCGTGTCGCTACGCAAGGTCATGTCGTCGTTCGCCGCGTTCGCGTGCCTCGTGGCCGCGGCATTGTCCGTCGGCGTGCAGCCCGCGATCGCGGCACCGACCACCACCGCCGTCTTCAACAATCCGCTCGGTACAGCCGATGAGAAGGCGGCGATCCAGACGCGCCTCGTGGAGTTGATCGACGGCGCGCCAGCCGGCTCCCGCATCAGGATGTCGATGTTCTACGCGTCCGACGCCACCGTGCCGAACGCCCTGATCGCGGCGAAGAACCGGGGGGTCGAGGTTCAGGTCATCTTCAACGACAACGACCCCGCCAAGGCGCCGTACGCCTCCCTGGTGACGGCGCTCGGCACCGACCTCAGCGCGCCGTCGTGGATTCTGTTCTGTCCGGCGGGCCGCGGTTGCATCGGCGACCGGGTGCTGAGCAAGGTCGGGTCGATCAACCACGACAAGTTCTTCCTGTTCTCCAGCACCCAGGGCGCCTCCGACGTGGTGGTCCAGTCGACGGCAAACCTGCACACCGGTCGGGACGGACTCGCGGGGTGGAACGCCGCGCTCGTGCTGGTGGGAAACACCAACATCTACAACGCCTACAGCGGCTACTTCGACGACCTCAAGGCTCGCGGGGTCAACAACAACACCTACGACACCGGCCGGCCCGCGGTGACCTCCGGGAACGCGAAGGTCCATTTCTATCCGCGGCAGGAAAGCAACGGACAGCCGTACGACGACGCGAGCGAAGACACGATCATGACGGCGCTCAACCACGTCTCCTGCTTCGGCAACTCCGTCGTGGGCACGCAGGACGGCAGCCACCGCACCATCATCCGGGTCAACCAGGCCATTTTCAGCCGCACCTACATCGCCTCGAAGCTGTGGGAGTTGGACAACGCGGGCTGCTACGTCGAGGTGGTGGAGCGATACGACCAGAACAGCAAGTCCGAAGCCGGCGCCATGAAGAACCTCCTCGCCGCCACGAGCAGCCCCTACGGCGGGCCGGTCGTCAAGTACTACTGCATCGGCGACAGCGTCTGGACGCACAGCAAGTACCTTCAGGTCGAGGGCAACTACTACGGCCGCGCGGACCGGACCATCACCTGGGTCGGCAGTCACAACTTCAGCTACAACTCGCTGCGTCAGTCCGACGAGACCCTGCTGCAGCTCGAGGACTCCACCGTGTTCGACGCCTTCCGGACCAACTTCCGGACGGTCCGCGACGCCCCGGGGATCAGGTCGGTCGCCAACGGCGGTACGGCGGCCTGCCCCTGACCGAGTCGGTTCGGCAGCCGGCCGGACGGACTCCTCTGGGTCCGGCCGGCCGGCTCAGCCGGTCTCGCACCAGCCCCCGATCCCGTCGATGAGGCGACGGGATGGCACGGCCACGTGCGCCGCCGCCGCCCGCTGACGATGCCGGCGGTCGGCGTGTGGCAGGCTGACGGTGACGCGACTGGCGGCACGGGGATGGCTTCAACCATCGGGGAGCTCGTCGCGGAGGTCGACCGCCTGGGCCTCCGCGGGCGAGGTGAGCCATGTCTTCTGCGGGTACGACGGCTCGGCTGCTGCCGGGTGGGCCGGTGGCGGAGCAGATCCTGGCCGAGGTGGCCGAGGGTGTGCTGGCGCTGCGCGCGGCGGGGGTGACGCCGGCGTTGGCGACGGTGCTGGTGGGCGACGACGAGGCGAGCGCCGGGTACATCCGGATCAAGCAGCGGCGGGCGGCTGAGTTGGGTTTCGCGTCGCCGCACGTGCATCTGCCGGCGTCGGCGTCGCAGGCGGATCTGCGCCGGGTGCTGGAGGACTTCAGCGCCGACAAGGACGTGCACGGTGTGCTGGTGCAGCATCCGATCCCGGGGCACCTGGACTATGACCGGGCGTTGCAGGTCCTCGATCCGGACAAGGACGTGGACGGGATGCACCCGGTGAACATGGGTCGCCTGGCGTTGGGGTTGCCGGGTCCGTTGCCGAACACGCCGGCGGGGATCGAGGCGTTGCTCGCGTTCCACGGGGTGCCGGTGTCGGGCCGGGAGGTGGTGATCCTCGGGCGGGGGGCGACGTTGGGCCGGCCGTTGGCGATGCTGCTGGCGCAGAAGCGACCGACGGCGAACGCGGCGGTGACGGTGGTGCACACCGGGGTGGCAGACTGGCCGCGGTACACACGGCGGGCGGATATCCTGGTGGCCGCGGCCGGGGTGCCGGGGATCATCCAGCCGGAGCACGTACGCCCGGGTGCGGTGGTGGTCGGCGGCGGCGTGCGGTACGAGGGTCGGCGCCTGCTGCCCGACGTGGACGAGTCCTGTGCGCGGGTGGCGGGGGCGATCACGCCGCGGGTCGGCGGGGTGGGTCCGACGACGGTGGCGATGTTGTTCCGCAACGCGGTGCGGGCGGCGCAGCGGGCCGCGGGCATGGGCTGAGCGGTGCTCAGCCGAGGTCGACGATGAGCGGCCGGTGGTCGGAGATGGTGGACAGCGGGGTGTCGACCGCGGTGACCGGCGGCAGCCGGTCCAGGCCCTGCCGGTCGGCGAGGATGTGGTCGAGTTGCACGTGGGGTTCCCCGGCCGGGTAGGTGGGGCGTCGGCCGAGCGGCCGCCAGCGGGACAGCAGCGCGGCGGCGCCGGCGGGGAGGTTGAGGTCGCCGAGCAGGATCCGCGGCGCGGGTAGGGCGCGCAGGGCCCGCACGACGCGGCGGAGCTGGTGGACGTTCCAGCCGGGGACGAAGGACAGGTGGGTGGCGGCGACGGTGAGCGGGCCGTGCGGGGTGTCCAGGACGGCGGCGAGGACGACGCGGGGTTCGTCGCGCAGGAGGTGGATGACCCCCCCGCTGGTTTCGGGGACGTGGACCGGGGAGCGTACGGGGGCGGGACGCAGCCGGGTTACCTGCCAGGAACGGACGGGGTAGCGGCTGACCAGGCCGACGCCGTAGCAGGGTTCGCCATGGCCGTCGTCGTCGTGGGTCAGCGGGCGGAACTGTTCGCCGGGGGTGCCGACGACGGCGGCGGCGAAGTGGTGTTCGGGGGCGTCGAGGGCGCGGGCGGCGATGGCCGTGAGGTCCAGGTTGCCGCTGCGGGACTGGTCGCGGTCCACCTCCTGCAGGGCGAGGATGTCCACGTCGAGGGCGGTGACCGCGGCGGCGAGCCGGTCCGGGTCGACGAGTCCGTCGGTGAGGGATCGTCCGTGCAGCAGGTTGAAGGTGGCCAGGCGCACACCTGCACCCTATGACGCTGTGGCAGGGTTGCCGGGTGATCAGGGCGTTGGTCTGTTCGATGCTGGTGTTCGTGGCGGTGGCGTCGGTCGGTCTGTGGCTGCGGCGGCGGCGAGCAGGGCGGCGACGCCCCAGCCGGTCTGGGTGTGCCGCTGCCAGGGGGCGAAGATCAGCACGGTGCCGGCGAAGCCGAGCAGCAGGCCGGTCAGCCGTGCCGGCCGGATGCCGCGTTCGGTGCCGACGGCGAGGCCGAGGAGCAGGGACCACAGGGGCGTGGTGGCGTGCAGGATTCCGGCGAGACCGGTGTCCACGGTCTGTTCGCCGATGCTGATGAGCAGGAACGGCAGGGCGTTGCAGAGCAGCGCGGCGACGATGAGGTGCCGCCAGGTGGTGCCGTCGCGGGGCAGCCGTTGGCCGGCGGCGCGGGCCAGGGCGAGCAGGACCGCCGCGCCGAGGGCGCACCGGACGACGGTGACGTGGACGGGGGTGAGGCCGCCGTCGAGGGCGAGCTTGGTCCACAGGAACGCCGATCCCCAGAGCAGGGTCAGGGCGGCGGCCCGGACGGTGGTGGCGGTCATGGGGGTACGCTCCCCCGACCCGACCTGTTAGACAAGCGACAATAACTGCAAGCTGCCTTAAGCTGCACTTCATGCTCGATGTACGGCGGTTGCAGGTGTTGCGGGCGGTCGTGGCCAGTGGGTCGGTCAGCGCGGCCGCCCGCCATCTCGGCTACACCCCGTCCGCGGTCAGTCAGCAGTTGGCCGTGCTGGAGCGGGAGGCCGGAGTGGTGCTGCTCGAGCGGACCGGGCGGGGTGTTCGGGCCACGGACGCGGGCCGGCTGCTGTCCGGGTACGCGGCCGTGATCAGCCGGCAGGTGGCGGAGGCGGAGACCGCGTTGGCGGATCTGCGCGCGGGCCGTACCGGGCGGGTGGTGGTGCGGTACTTCGCGACGGCGGGGGCGCGACTGGTGGCCCCGGCGGTGGCGGCGCTGCGCCGAGAGCACCCGGGGGTGCGCGTGGAGCTGGGGCTGACGGGCGTCGAGGACCCGTTGCCGGAGCTGGTGGACGGGCGGGTCGACGTGGTGCTGGTGGTGCGTTCCGGGGCGGCGCGGCCGGTGGACGGGGTCCGCTTCACGCATCTGTGCGACGACGCGTACGACGCGGTGCTGCCGCGCACGCACCCGCTCGCCGGCCGGCCGGTACTGGCGCTGGCGGAGCTGGCGCGGGAGCCGTGGGTGGGCTGCGAGCCGCCGGGGCCGTGCCGCGACGCCGTGCTGGACGCCTGCGCGGCGGCCGGATTCAGCCCGGATGTGGTGGTGGAGAGCGAGGACTACACCACGGCGCAGGGCTTCGTGGCCGCCGGCCTCGGGGTGAGCCTGGTGCCACGGATCGCGCTGGGCAGCCCCGATCCGCAGGTGGTGGTGCGGGAGGTCGGCAACCCCCGGCCGGTCCGGTCGATCCACGTCGCGGTACGCGACGCGGCGCCTCTGTCGCCCGGGGTGCGGGGGCTGGTGGCGGCGCTGCGGCGGGCCGCGGCCGGCTGACGCGGGCGGTGAGCCTGGCCACAGGCCGCCTCGTCGGGTCGGTCGGGGTCGGAAGAATGGCCGCCCGTGGACCCCTTGACGCTGACCACCCTGCTCACCGCGGCCGCGATGGCGGGATGGGTGGACGCCGTGGTCGGCGGGGGCGGGCTGGTGCTGCTGCCGGCGCTGCTGGTGGCCGCGCCCGGGGTGCCGTTGGCCACGGCGCTGGGCACGAACAAGCTCGCCGCGATCTCCGGCACGTCCACCGCGGCGGTGACGTACGCGCGGCGCACGAAGCTGGACTGGGCGGTGGCGGGTCCGTCGGCGGGGCTGGCGGTGCTGATGTCCGGGCTGGGTGCGGCGTTGGCCGGGGCGGTGCCGACCGGGGCGTACCGGCCGGTGGTGCTGGTGGTGCTGGCATCGGTGGCGCTGTTCGTGCTGCTGCGGCCGCGGCTCGGGGTGGTGGCGCAGCCGTGGCGGCGCACGCCGGGCCGGGTGGTGGCGGCGGTGGCGGTGGCCGGGGCGGGCATCGCCCTGTACGACGGTCTGATCGGCCCGGGCACGGGAACCTTCCTGGTGCTGGCGTTCACTGCGCTGGTGGGGGCTGACTTCGTGCACGGCTCGGCGATGGCGAAGGTGGTCAACGCCGGCACCAACCTGGGGGCGCTGGTGGTGTTCGCGGCCAGCGGTCACGTGTGGTGGCTGCTGGGTGCGGCGATGGCGGTGTGCAACGTCGCCGGAGCCGCGCTGGGCGCACGGATGGCGCTGCGGCGCGGCTCCGGCTTCGTCCGGGTGGTCCTGCTGGTGGTGGTGCTGGCGCTGGTCGGCAAGCTCGGCTACGACCAGTGGCTGGCCGGCTGACCGAACGGGGCGCGGCGCTGGTGTCGGCCCTGGACGGCCTCGCGCGCTGGGCCGAGCAGTACCTGCCCGCCGAGCCGGGCCGCGGCGCGGGCTGCTGACCGGCGCTGTGTGATCATCGGCGGATGCCGGTACGCGCCGAACACGACCGGGCCGTCCTGGCCGAGCTGCTGGGTCGGGATCCGGTGCTGCACGCCTACCAGCTCGGCGACCTCGACGACTTCTTCTGGCCGTACACCTCCTGGTTCCGCCGGGACGACCAGGTGGCGTTGCTCTACCACGGCGTCGAGCTGCCGACGCTGCTGGCGTTCGCGCCGCCGGAGCGGACCGCGCAGCTGGCGGCGTTGCTGACCGAGCTGGCGCCGATGCTGCCCGCCCGGCTGTACGCCCACCTCTCCCCTGGCCTGGACCCGGTGCTGACGCCCTGGTTCCGGGTCGACGCGGCCACGGCACACCTCAAGATGGTGTTGACGGATCCGGCGCGCCTGGCCGCGGTGCAGCCCGCCGGTGAGCCGCTGTCGGCGACGGACCTGCCACAGCTGCACGAGCTGTACGCCGCGGGGTACCCGGGTAACTGGTTCGATCCGCGGATGCTGGACACCGGCCAGTACCTGGGGATCCGGCAGGGCGGCGACCTCGTCGCCGTGGCCGGGGTGCACGTCTGGTCCCCCACGTGGCGGGTGGCGGCGCTGGGCAACGTCACCACCCACCCCCGGGCACGGGGGCGCGGGTTGGCCGCCGCGGCGGTGGCGGCGCTGTGCGGACGGCTGCGCGCCAGCGTCGACCACGTCACGTTGAACGTGAAGGCGGACAACGCCGCGGCGGTGCGGCTGTACGAGCGGCTGGGTTTCACCCGGGTCGCCGACTACGGCGAGTACGCCCTGACCGCCCTCGGCCGGGTCTGACAGTCCCGCACGCTACGCCGCCGCATCCGGTCAACAGACCGGCCGCCGCGAGCGCCGGGCGGGCGAGCGACGTGTACGACCGACCGGGCGGCGTGCGGTCAGCGGCGTCGGCTGGGTGAGTCGAAGCGGCCGGCGCGGATCTCCCGCAGCGCCCGGCGGCGGGTCTCCCCGCGCAGCGTGTCGACGTAGAGGCGCCCCTGCAGGTGGTCGGTCTCGTGCTGCAGGGCGCGCGCCAGGAAGCCGCTGCCGGAGATGGTCAACGGCTCGCCGTGCTGGTCGAAGCCGTGGGCGGTGGCGTGCATCGCCCGCGGCGTCGGGAAGTACAGCCCGGGGATGGACAGGCAGCCCTCGTCGTCGTCCTGCAGTTCCTCGGACAGCTCCAGCGTCGGGTTGATCATGTGGCCGCGGTGGCCGTCGGCGTCGTAGACGAACACCTGCGCGCTGACCCCGATCTGCGGGGCGGCGACGCCCGCGCGGCCGGGGGCGCCGAGCAGCGTGTCCATCAGGTCGGCGACCAGGGCGCGCAGGTCGGCGTCGAAGCTGGTCACCGGCTCGCACGGGGTGCGCAGGACGGGGTCGCCGATGATCCGGATCGGGCGCATAGTCATGCCCGGAAGGCTATCCGTCCGTTACCGCCCGGGCGAGTCCACCCGCCGGTGGACCGCCTGCCTGGCGGCCGGCGACGAGGACCTCGATGCCGTCGAGGATGCGCGCCAGGCCGAACTCGAAGGCCCGGTCCGGGTCGCTCGCGGCCTGGTACTCCTGCCCGGCGGCGGTGCCGATCCGGGCGGCCAGGGGGAACCGGCGCGGGTCCATCACCTTCTCCAGGTAGGGGGCGTGGGCGTGCCACCACTGCTCGTCGGTCATGCCGGTGCGCTGGGCGGCCTGGGCGGCCTCCACCGCGCCGCGTACCGCGCCGTGGACGTAGCCGCTCACGAGGGTGACGACGGCGTCCATCTCCAGGTCGGTCAGGCCGATGCCGTCGACCGCGCGCAACTCGTACTCGTACTTGGCGGTGACGTTCGGGCCGAGCGGGGGGCGGGTGGTGGCGACCTGCAGCAGCCACGGGTGGCGCAGATACAGCGCCCAGTTCTCCCGGGCGATCTGCTCCAGCCGGCCACGCCAGCCGCCGCGGGCGTCCTGCGGTCGGGCGGTCTCGCCGTAGACGGTGTCGAGCATGACGTCGAGCAGCTCACCCTTGCCGGGCACGTGTGTGTAGAGCGACATCGTGCCCACGCCGAGCCGCTCGGCGACGCGGCGCATGGACAACGCGGCCAGCCCGTCGGCGTCCGCGACCTCGATCGCCGCCCGCACGATCCGCTCCACGCTCAGGTCGCCGCCGCGGCGGCTGGGCTTCTCCCGGGTACGCCAGAGCAGGGCGAGGCTGCGGGCAGGATCGCCGGTGCCGCTGTACTCGATGGCCACGCCGGTCACTGTAGCGATCGCTTGGTGTGGCGGATTTTGGTGTATGCGGCCCCTAACAACGGTAGCGTCCGGATTGCCTGGAAGCCACCAATTCGCCCGCTGGGCAAACTGTTCGCTCCCGTGCGCCGAATTGTGTGGTCAAGGACCAGGCTCCGCAAACCTCGGAGGGTTCACCCATGGCGTCCGTTGCCTGTTGTCCGTTGACCACGTCCGGCGCGCACCGGCCGTTCACCGGACAGGAATCTCTCGGCTGGCCCTTGCCCCCCATCCGCAGCGGGCGTGGACGTCAGGGGCGGGAGGTGCCATGCGCGTCGTGACCACGGGAGCGGCGGGCTTCATCGGCTCGACCCTGGTGGACCGCCTGCTGCGCGAAGGCCACAGCGTCCTCGCCGTGGATGACCTCTCCACCGGTCATCTCGACAACCTCGCCGAGTCGGCCGACGACCCACGCCTCACCTTCCTGGAGAGCGACGTGGTCGCCGACGCGGCGCGTCGGGAGATGACGGCGTACCGGGCGGAGGTGGTCTTCCACCTGGCCGCCCAGATGGACGTACGCCACAGCGTGGCCGACCCGGTCGGGGACGCCCGCCGCAACGTGCTCGGCTCCCTCGCCGTTCTCGAGAGCGCCCGGGCGAGCGGCGCCCGCAAGCTCGTCTTCGCCTCATCGGGCGGCACCATCTACGGGGATCAACCGACGTACCCCGTCCACGAGTCCGCGGACCTCGATCCGATCTGTCCATACGGCGCCGCCAAGGTCTGCGGGGAGACCTACCTGCGCGTCTACCGACATCTCCACCGCCTGCAGACGACGGCGCTGGCCCTCGGGAACGTCTACGGACCCCGGCAGGATCCCCACGGGGAGGCGGGCGTCGTGTCCATCTTCGCCTCCGCCCTGATGGAGGGTCGGCCCACGATGATCTTCGGTGCCGGCGGGGCGACCCGGGACTACGTCTACGTCGACGACGTCGTCGAGGCATTCGTGCTGGCCGCCGGTCCGGCCGGGGACGGGCTGCGGCTCAACATCGGCACCGGGCGGGAGACCTCCGTACGCCAGCTGCATCGGCTCATCGCCGAGGTGGTCGAGCGACCTGACACGCCTAAATTCATGCCGCCGCGCGCCGGGGAACTGGACCGCGTCGGGCTCGATTGCGGCGCGGCGCAACGCGTACTCGGCTGGCGCGCGAAGGTGGACCTGACAGAGGGCCTCTCCCGGACGGTCGCGTGGCTCCAGGACAGGGTCGACGCGGCCCACAGCCCCGCCGCCCCGGCCTCGCGGCACGCCGTGGTCGGTCAGACATATCTGGTTCCCGCAGTCAAGCGCGACCGATCCGAAGCGCGGGAGCGCCGATGAGACGCCTGCTCACCATCTCGTGCGGAAACCCACGATCGGCTCCGCTGGGGAGGCGTCCGTGACGGCGCTGGTAGACCATGGAAAAGGCGGTGGGACGATACTGCGCGCTCCGCGCCAGCGCCCCGCGGCCCGCGGCAAGTTCCTGTACGTAGGGGACCAGAAGTTCTACGTACGCGGGGTGACGTACGGAACCTTCCGCCCCGATGCCTCTGGCGACGAGTACCCCCCGCCCGAGACCGCGCGCCGCGACCTGGCGCTCATGGCCGCGAACGGCATCAACGCCGTGCGTACCTACACCCTGCCACCACGCTGGTTCCTCGACGCGGCGGCAGAACATGAACTACTCGTCCTGCCCGGCCTGGGAGCCGAACGTTTCGTAGGACACCTCAACGACGGTCGGCGCGCCCAGGCACGCGCCGAGGCGGAGATGCTGGAACGACTGCGCCGCTGCGCCGGGCATCCGGCTCTGCTGGGCTACAGCGTCGCCAACGAGATACCCGGGTCGATCGTGCGGTGGCTCGGGCACCGGCGGGTCGAACGGTACCTCGAACGCCTTTGCGATGGCGTCAGGGACCTCGACCCAGGGGTGCTGGTCACCTACGTCAACTACCCGACGACCGAATACCTCGAGCTACCGTTCCTCGATCTCGTCTGCTTCAACGTGTTCCTCGAACAGCAGGACCGGCTGGCCGCCTACCTCGCCCGGCTGCAGAACCTCGCCGGCGACCGGCCCCTGCTGATGACCGAACTCGGGCTGGACAGCCTTCGCAACGGCGAGGAGGGCCAGGCGCAGTCGGTCGCCTGGCAGCTGCGTACCGCCTTCACGGGCGGGTGTGCCGGCACCTTCGTCTATGCGTGGACGGACGAGTGGCACCGCGGTGGGGAGGACGTGCACGACTGGGCGTTCGGTCTCACGGACCGCGACCGTCTGCCCAAGCCGGCCCTCGCCGCGGCGCGCGAGGCGTACGCGCAAGTGCCCTTCCCGCCGGACCGGAAGCGGCCGCGGATCTCCGTCGTGGTCTGCGCCTACAACGCGGAGCCGACGATCCGGGAGTGCCTGGAGGGCGCACTCCAGCTCGACTACCCCGACTACGAGGTGATCCTGGTCGACGACGGCTCGACCGACGCGACCGCCGACATCGCCCGGAACTACCCGGTCCGCCTGATCAGCACGGAGAACCGGGGACTGAGCAACGCCCGCAACACCGGCCTGGAGGCGGCCGACGGTGAGATCGTCGCCTACCTCGACAGCGACGCCTATCCCGACCCGCACTGGCTGCAGTATCTGGCGGACATGTTCCGGACCAGCGACGTTGTGGGGGTCGGGGGGCCGAACCTCCCACCACCCGGCGACGGCGCGATAGCCGAGTGCGTGGCACGGTCCCCGGGCGGGCCCGCTCACGTCCTGCTCTCCGACACGGTGGCCGAGCACATCCCGGGCTGCAACATGGCCTTCCGCGCCGCCGCGCTTCGCGAGATCGGCGGGTTCGACCCGCGCTTCCGGGCGGCCGGCGACGACGTGGACGTCTGCTGGCGGCTGCAGGACCGGGGCGGCACGCTGGGATTCTCCGCCGCGGCCCTGGTCTGGCATCACCGTCGCAATTCGGTTCGGATGTACTGGCGCCAGCAACGCGGCTACGGGCGCGCCGAGGCGTTGCTGGAGGGAAAGTGGCCGGAGAAGTACAACGCCGGGGGCCACTTCCGGTGGGCCGGCCGCATCTATGACCGGGGCCTCACCCGCCATCTGGTGCGGCCCAGCCGCATCTACCACGGCACGTGGGGTTCTGCCCCGTTCCAGCGCCTCTACGAGCAGTCGCCGGGCACCCTCCTCTCGCTACCGTTGACGCCGGAGTGGCTCCTGCTGAGCGGCGCCCTCCTGGGGCTGGCGCCGCTGGGCGCGCTCTGGTCACCGCTGCGCATCGGCCTGCCACTGGCCGGGCTGGCCGCGCTCGCCTTTCTCCTCGTCGTGCTCCAAGCCTCGGTGAGCGCCGCACGGGCGTCCTTTCCGGATGCGCCGCGGGGCCGCCTGGCTCTCATCGGCCGCCGTCTGCTGACCGTCGGCATGCACGTGATGCAGCCGGTAGCCAGACTTGAAGGCCGGCTCAGTGGTGGCCTCACCCTCTGGCGCGGCTACCGGACGCGGGGCTTCCGGGCCCCGGTGAGCAGGTCAGGTTGGGCCTGGAGCGGACGCTGGATCGAGGCCGAGGAGCGCCTGCGGGCTGTCGAGGCCCGTCTGGTGCGGTCCGGAAACGTGGTCCGGCGGGGTGGAGACTTCGACCGATGGGACATGGAACTCCGGGGAAGGCCGCTTGGATCGGCACGGATCCTCCTCTGTGTTGAGGGGCTCGGCGGCGGCGCGCAGCTTGTCAGGTACCGGTGCTCGCCGGTCATCCGCCGGATGGCTCTCGTGCCGATCCTCGCGTCCGGCGTGCTCGCCGTGGTGGCCGGGATCGGCGGCGCCTACCTGATGGCATTGATCGCGGCCACGGTCGGGGCCCTGGTTGCCGCATTCTCCCTCGTCGACTCCGGGGCGGCCCTCGGCGTGGTCCTGACCGCGGTCTCGGCCGGCATCGATCTGCGCCACGGCCCATCCGGTTGCCAGCCTGCCATCTCACAAGGCCGGTGGCTACGCATGTTCCGGCCAGCGCCTCGACGTGACAATGCCGGTGCGTCAACCGATGGCGGCCTGCCGGCTCAGTCTGGGGACCGACCGCCCAATCAGGACGAACTCACAGTGCCTGTCAAGACATCAGAGGATAGCCAGCAATGAGATATCTCGTCGTCAACGGTGACGATCTGGGCGCCAGCCCGGGCGTGAACCGCGGTATCGTGACGGCACACCGGCAGGGTTCACTGACGAGCGCGAGCCTCATGGTCAACATGCCGGCGAGCCGCGAGGCGGCCCAGCTGACCCAGGATCTGCCCGCGCTGAGCGTCGGCCTGCACGCCAACCTCACGGATGCCGCTGGGCGGCCGCTCGTTGATCTCGACACCGGCGAGGGTTGCCCAGCAGTCCTCCAACAGCAGGTCAACCGCTTCTACGAGCTCATGGGCCGTCCACCGACGCATCTCGATTCCCATCACAATGTTCACCGGCACCCCCGGTTGCTCCCCTACTTCCTCGAACTCGCACTGCAGCACCGGGTGCCGCTGCGTGAACAGTCGCCGGTGCGCTACATCTGCGGCTTCTACGGCCAGTGGGGCGGCGAGACGCATCTGGAGCAGATCAGCGTCGAAGGGCTGATGCGCCTGCTGGATGAAGAGATCCCGGAGGACGTCGCCGAGTTGGGCTGCCATCCGGGGTACTGCGACCCGGAGCTGCGATCCAGCTACCGAACGGAAAGGGAAGCTGAATTGCAGACCTTGTGCGACCGGACGGTCAACGAGCTTCTGTCGGCGCGGCGCATCCAACTCGTCAACTTCGGTGAGGCCATGGATCTTCTGGCCACGGTGACCCTGGATAGGGGATCGAGATGACTACCGTCGTGATCTCAGCGTACCGGACCGTCAAGTTTCTCGAGGGAGGCGGTCATTTCTGGGTTTACATGCAGTACGTCGAGGGGTTGCGCCAGGCGGGGTGCCAGGTCTACTGGCTTGAGTTCGTCCCCCGGGAGGGCCCTTGGCAGGAGATGTCGAGGATCGAGAGCTGGCTCGGACGGCTGAAGCGCTACGGCTTCGAGGACAAGGTCATCCTCTACACGGAGGCGCCCGGCGGGCAGGGCACGGGGTACGAGTACCTGGTGAGCAGCCGGTCCGAGGCGCAGGAGGTCTTCAAGCGTGCTGACCTGCTGCTCAACTTCCACTACGCGATCGACGGCGAGATGCTGGCCGGCTTCCGCCGGACTGCCCTGGTAGACATCGACCCCGGCCTCTTGCAGACGTGGATGAGCACCCGCCAGGTCCCGGTCCTACCGCACGATCTGTACCTCACCACCGGGGAGACGGTCGGCACCCCGGCCGCGCCGTTTCCCGACCTCGGCGTCGAGTGGGTCCACATCCGGCCACCGGTATGCCTACAGCGCTGGCCCTACATCTTCGACGCCCGCAGCAAGGAATTCACCACGGTGACGAACTGGTGGGGCGGATGGGAGACCGAAATGCTGGACGGCCGTGAGGTGCTGTACGACAACACCAAACGGCTCTCCTATCTCGCCTTCGCCGAGTTGCCCCGGCTGACCAGCCAGCCGCTGGAGCTGGCCGTGCACATGTCTGCTGAGGACGCCGGCGACCGGCAGAGGATGCAGAGCCATGGCTGGCGGCTCCGTCACGCGTCGGAAGTCAGCCGCACGCCGGAGATGTACCGCTCCTACATCCAGCGCTCCCGCGGGGAGATCAGCTGCGTGAAGCCCTCGTGCGTCAAGCTGCGAAATGGCTGGATCAGCGATCGGAGCCTGTGCTACCTCGCCAGCGGCAAGCCGGTGGTGATGCAGGACACGGGGCCGAACCCCTACCTGCCGTTCGGCAAGGGCATCTTCCGCTTCTCCACCCCATACGAGGCAGCCGAGGCGCTCGCCACCGTCAACGCCGATTACGAAACGCACTGCCTCGCGGCTCGAGAGATCGCCGAGACGTACTTCGACGCCCGGCAGACCGCCGAAAGGATTTTGAATATCGCGCTGGCCTAACCGTTTAGTTTCCACGGTGTCTCAGCGGATGCGCTCCGCCGAGGAGCCACCGCATTTCTACGCCATCCGGTCGTCCAGGGCGTGCGTGTATTCCGACACCGCCGAGCGATAGGAACGGAGGGCTTCGCGCGTCGGATCCGAGATGATCAGATGGACGTCGGCCGCAGGAGCGCCCCAACCCGAGAATTCCCGGTCGAACGCGACGACCGCGGCTCCGGCGTGGTCCCGCAGTGCACCGAGCCATTGCCCTGCGAAGGCCTCATGCTCCTCGATCATGAATGCCTCCCGTGTGGTCGCGGCTGCACCTCAGCGTGCTGTCGCCGTCACTTCCTCTGGTCTGGGGTCTATCTCTTTCCACCAGGTCGAAATGGACTGCAGCTCATCGCCGGCCCACGCTGCGACGGGGCCGGTGGGTGCCTCCAGAATGTCGAGCACCCGCCAGGCGGCAAGGGTCGCCAGCCGTGCCCGCTCTGCCGCCGTCGACAGGAGCACGACCTCGTCCACCGTGGGCCGTGGCCACCCGGCGGCCGCGATGTGGCCCAAGTATCGGTCGAGGACCGGACGGCGGCTGCCACGGGGCAGGCGGAGCAGGAGAGTTGACAGATCGTAGATCGCGGGCCCGACGCCGAGTTGGTCCCAATCGATCAACCGCAGCCAGCCTGGGCCGGCCATCACGTTCTTCGGCCAGAGGTCGCCGTGCAGCACAGTGTCCGGCCCGCCGACCCTGTCCAGGAGAGCCAGGACTGACGGCGCGTCCTCCCGGGCTCGACAGACGACGCGCTCTAGATCGGCGAGGAGGGCGGAGGGAAGATGCGCCCGGACGTCGGAGCGAGACCTGACCGCGGTGAGAGCCTGCGCCGCGTCGTTGAGGTGGCCGACGTAGGCACCGTATCCCAGGTGTGCACCGTGATGACGGATCTCGGCGATCACAGGGTGGCGAGCGAACCGGACGTGCAGGGACGCCACCACCTCGACGAGGCGGTCCACCTCTTCGGGGTCGGGGTGCAGCTGGTCCAGGATGTGCCCGTCGAGCCCCTCGTAGATACTCCAGGCGCCGTCTCCCGCCGGGTCGCTGACCGTGGCCAGCAGGCTTGGGCCGATATCTGCGAGTCCAACGGCCGGCAGCCACCGCTGTACGAGCAGACGGTCGCGGTGCGCGGTGGCGGGATCGAGGCGCTTCATCACCACGGACGCCGGCCGCCCGGTCGCCAGCGTCAATCGATATACGTGTCTGGACAATTTTCGGCAGGTCGACACCGTGGGGTCGTCCCGGTGCAGCGCCTGACGGAGCACGCCGGCGAACCAACTCGTGCTCGGTCCATCCGTCTCCCGCACACCCTGGTGCGGCTTGTGAACCGTCACGACAGGCAGGCTTCCAGGAACGGCGGCAGCACCCGGCGATAGTCCAGGTACTCCGCCGCGATCTCGCGGGCGCCCCGGCAGTGCGCTTCGTACGCGCCGTTCACGTCCTCGATCGCCTCCGCCGCCGATTCGCACGTGTCGAAGACCAGCAGGCCCGTTCCCGTGGGCAGGTGGTCTTCGGCGCCGGTCGCCTGGGCGACGACGGGGCGACCCGCCGCCAGGTAGTGGGCCGAGCGATCGCTGAACCAGCCCGACCGGGCCCTGATGTACGCGTCCTTCGCGATGCCGATCTCCCCCCGCGATGCGGTCACATAGTCGTGGTACGAGTCCAGGTCACCGGCCACGCGGCCGGCATCCACGACGTGCCATCCCTGTTTCTTTGCCAGCAGTTCGTCGTCCGAGGTCTGGCGGCGAAGCGCCAGTTCAAGTTCCTGACCAGGGATGCGACTCGGCAGCTCGGCAAGGCGTTCGAACGAGGCGCGCTTGCCCCGATACCACTGGCCGTCGTAGACGAGATCGGCGAAGCTCTCCCAGGAAGCGATCGTCGTGAATCGTCCGTCCGACGCTGCCTCGGGCCCTGTCCACATGTCGGGGACGACGGGCGGTAGCACATGCCGCCATTCGAGGCCACACGACGGGATCTCGGACGCGGGCGTCCCGATGTTCAATCCCACGGTCGCGAACGCGTCGTGGCGGTCGATGCCGAGTTTCTCACCCTTGCCATATTCCGCATGCCAGAGCTGTGTATAGACGGGATCCAGGTCGATGTAGACGCGGTGGCGAGCCTGCTCAAGAACCGAATCGGCGCGGATGTGCCCGGTCATGTTGATCAACAGGTCTGCGCCGGCCAACTGTCGGTGGAGGTCGTCGCGCGATCCGGCGATCGGCGCACCGTGGCGGTCAATCTGCCACGAGGACCCCTCGAAGCCGAACCGCCGCATCGTCGCCAGGAAAAACTCCCGGTTGAGGCTCATCTCCGGCGGGCACGGCTCGCCGTGTTCGTCAATGCAGCGGTCCGTCCTGAGCTCCTCGACATAGATCACCTCGTGACCGAGGCGACGGAGACCCACCGCCCACTGCATCCAGCTCCAGGCCATCCCGGCGGAGAAGGGGATCCGGGACATCACCTCGCCGAACACGATCCGCAGCCGTCCTTCATTTCCGGGCATCAAAAAATCCTCTCGATCGCTGCTTCCGTATCGTCGACCCACTCCGCGAGACGCCCCTCCGGCAACGACCACCGGGGGCTCAGCCACAGACGGACGTTCGTCTCATGTATTTCACAGGCGGCCAGCACAGCCGTCAGTTCGGCTTGCGAAGGCAGAAGATCACTTCCACGCACTGCTTCGTAGTATGCCGCGCAGAGCCGAGCTTGCTCCGCGGGCCCAAATCCATACTTGAGATGCGCGAGATCGAGCAGGCCACAACCGATTCCGGCCATTTCCCAGTCGATGAAGCAGATCCGTGCCGGCCGCACTGAGCGGTCCACAAGGACGTTCTTTCCGGACAGGTCGTTGTGCACAAGGGTCGGAGGCTGTGCGGCGAGCAGCTCGCCGCCTCTGCCGAACGCACGAACCACCCTCTCGTACCGGCGCGCCAGGTCTGTCGACTGTCTTCGGACAGCCTCTAGCGCACGGTAAGCCCAGGCTTGGAAGTGTGCCGCGTCGAATCGGAGCAGGTATTCGCTGGCGAGCAGCTCCTCCCGTGCCTGTGCGAATGCGCGGTGAAGGTGGCCGAGACGTGCCGCGGCCAGGTACCAGTACTCTACCTCCTGGTACCGCAGGTCCCAGTCGTCGATGTGTTCCAGATAGAGGTCGTGCCGTCCGATCGCCTCATTCCACCCGCCGCCAACCCGGGTGGGGACGGGAACCGCGCGGCCGGCGAAGAGACTGCGGTAGAGGAGCGGCTCGCGGTCCCGCGGCTGCTTGTCGGGATGGTCGCCCTCCTCGTTACCGATGCTCTTGAGGAAGAGCCTGTGCTCCTCACCGCCTCGTAGCGTCGCGGTGAGGACTTCAGCGGGTGCACGATTGGCCATTGGAGCGACCGACCGGGACAGCTCTTCGACGACGACCGGTCGGCGCAGGAATTCGCTCAGCATGTCCTGCACGGTCTGGGCGAGATGCACCGGGTCTCGCTCGATCAGCCCGAGGTTTGCCAGGCCTTCTGTCGCCGTCATGCCATACTCGACGATCGTGAGGCTCGGTTTGTTCGCCCCCGCAGCGCCCGGGCCGCGGTGACTTCGATGATGCGCACCAGTTTTTCGACGCCGGTGACTGGAAAGGCGCGCTCGACGGCGTTGGTCAGCGTTTTCAGGTTCTTGTGGAGGTTGCATCCGTCGAACATCGCGTCAACTTCCTCGCCAACGTCGACATGGAGCCCGTAACTGGCGGCTTCGGCCCGGTACGCCTCGACGAGGATTCGACGCCGGGCGTCATCGAACCCGTTAGCGAGGTGCGCGAGGTCGTATTCCGGGGGTCCGATGGCGGCTGATTCCCAGTCGACGGGGCATATCGGTGAGCTCCCCCCTGAGCTCCGGAGAAGGATGTTGTAGGGCCGGTAGCAGCCGTGGACGAGCGTGGGCGGCTGGGATGCCATGCGATAGGCCAGATCGGCGTAGCCGGCGAGAGCCTGGAGGACTCGCCGGCCCAGATCCCGGCTGAAGGCAGCCGCTGCCCGTTCGGCCGCGGCGGCGGTTGCGAGAAAGAAGTCCGGCGTAAGTCGCCGAATCGCCGTGCACCGCTTCAGGAGGTCAGGGTGTGCCGCGACATGAGCCTGCATCCGGCCGAGCCAGGCCGCCGCCTGCACCCAGACCTCGAACGACTTGTCTTTGACACGTGGGCCCTCGACGTACTCCAAAATGAGCCAGAAACGGTTGCGGTCAGGATCCTCCACGGACCCGTAGTAGTGCGGCGTTCCGAGGTCCGCCCCGGCGAGGAGGTCACGGTAGACCGCGATCTCCCTGCTACGCCGCTCAGGGATGTCTGCATAGTAGCGGCGGGTCGAGAGGTCCTTGAGAAAAATCCTCAAGCTTTGCCCAGCGGCGAGCGTGACCGTGATCACCTCGGCCGGATAGGAACTGGCCATGGGGGATATTTCGCGCTCAAGCGTCCGAACCGCCGATGGTCCGTACTTGCCGCTCAACAGGCTCTCAACGACTGCCCGCAGGTCGTCGCTCACCGCATTGTCTGAACGGACTCCTGCGGTCATCTGGCACCTCCTCTTCGCGGGCCCGTCCCCGCGTTCACATTCATCTGATCGCCATATCGATAAGTTATGACGTACCTGGATCTACACACCGGTGCGCAATCCCTCGCTCATCCTGGTGACGCGGCCTTGATTGATCTCGATCAGCTCGTCGCACGCTTCGAGGGTGCTGAGCCGGTGAGCAATCATGAATGTCGTCCGGCCCTCCATGAGCCGGTACATCGCCTCCATGATCGCCGCCTCGGTGTTTACGTCGACGGAACTCGTGGGTTCGTCCAGGATCAGCACCGGCGCGTCCTTGAGGAACGCCCGCGCGAGTGAGACGCGCTGACGTTCCCCGCCCGACAGTCGCGTCCCGCGCTCGCCGACCAGGGTGTCGTAGCCGTCGGGGAGAGCCGAAATGAAGTCGTGGGCTCCGGCGGCTCGGGCGGCGGCGACTATCTCCTCCCGGCTGGCGTCGGGCCGCGCATAGGCGATGTTCTCGGCGATGCTCGTGGAGAACAGCAGCGGCTCCTGAAGCACGATCGCGAACTGGTTCCGCAGGTCAGCGAGACGGTACTCACGCAGGTCGATCCCGTCGAGGAGAATTCGCCCCTCAGTCGGGTCGTAGAAACGGTTGAGCAGGCTCACCAGGGTGGTCTTGCCGGCGCCCGTAGCGCCGGCGACCCCGACCCGCGTGCCCGGTTTCACGCGGAAGGACACGTCCTGGAGCACAGGCCGCTCACTGTCGTAGGCGAAGGAGACATCCTGAAAGACGATCCCTGCACGTGCGCGAGGAAGCAGGCGAGCCCAGAGATGCTCCTTGACGTCCGGCTCCTCGTCGAGCAGCGCGAAGGCACGCTCGGCACTGGCCAGATGGTTCTGCAGCGACCCCGCTTTCTTGCTCATGGTCTTCAGCGGCGCATAGAGCTGCGACAGGTACGTCATGACCAGTACGAGGTCGCCGACAGTCATGCTCCCGCTCTGGACGTTGCGCGCTCCGAGGTAGAGGACCGCGGCGGTCCCGGCCGCCGTGGTCAGACCTACTGTGAGCGCGTAACGGCTCGACGCGAGCGTGTAGCGGATGCGGGCCCACATCCCCTCGTGGAAGCGACGGACGAAGCGCTGCTCCTCGTGCTCCTCCCGGCCGAAGGCCTGGACGACACGCACCGCCGAGAGCGCCTCCTGCACCACGGACATGGCACCGCTCTCCAGCTTCTTCACCTGCCGGGACTGCTTGCGAAGCCGTCGCCGGTAGGTCCACGACGCCAGCAGGAGCACCGGGGAGATCGCCAGGGCAACGAGCGCTAGCTGCCCGTCGATCTTCGCCGTGACGTAGAGCATGGCGCCGAGAGTCAGCGCCGCCGTGACGAACGACGGGATCGTGTCCACCGCGATCTGCTGCGTAGCCGTCGCGTCGTACTGGATGCGGTAGGTCGAGTCGGTCGTGCCCCTCAGATCGTGATACGAGACGGACAGCCGCTGGACATGCCGGAACAGGCGGGTGCGGAGATCGAGCAGCAGGCGCTCCCCCACGAAGGTCCGCAGAACGGTGGTGGCGAGGTCCAGCAGCTGGGTGAGCAGTGCTACGGCGACGAAGAAGAGCGCGGCCGCCGTCAGGAGTACTGCGTCAGACTCCGCCGGCAGGATGCTCCTCAGGACTGGGGGCGCGGGATGCGAGCCCAGCACTCCGTCGATAACGATCTTGAGTGGAACCGGTGTGAGTAGCGCCAGCGGCGTCGCAAGCATGCTGAGGAGCAACAGCCCGAGAATCCGCAGCCAATAGGGCCGCAACTCCCAGGCTAGGCGCCGGACAAGGCCACGCTCGCCGCTCGTATCCTCCCGCACCGTTTGCCCGCGGGACTCCGCTCCCGGCGGCTCGACGACCAGCGGCACGGCGTCGCGCAGCCGAGATCCCAGATCGCGGCCGTCCTTCCCCGTCCCGTCCAGCGGCGTGCGCGTCATCCTGCGGCCCTCGGCTGAACGACGCGGCCCCGAGAGGCGCCGGCAATGTCCGGTGATGTCCCGCCAGACGCGCCGTTCGCTCCCACAGCGCTGGCGGTCGCGGCCCCGAACTGATCTCCCGTCGAGAGCAACTTGCCGCTCGTCGTGGGCCGAGCCGGGCGGGCGGGTATCGTGCCGACCGCCGGACGCGTGGGGACGACCACCACGAGCCTCCTTCTACCGCGACCTCCGGGCGCGCTGTTTTCGCGCATGCTGGCAGGAAAATAGCGAGCTGTCCGGAATGCACCTAACGTACCAGCTCGAAGGCAAGGTCTTTTCCGATTCGACAGAGAAGACAGCCTCCGGCGCCCCTCCCAGCAGCGGAGCAGGACCCACCCGGCGACGAAGGCAACCGGGTGGGCTAGGCGATTTCGCTGGCAGCCGCTGCCTCGTCAGCGGCCGGGCCAGCCGACGCCAGACCGGTGTCGGCTATGCGGTCGCGCAGCGGATGGCGGCGCAGCGCCGCCAGCACCGCATACAGCTCGTCGGCCAGGGGCACCGGCAGCTCCTCGTCCAACTGCCGTATTGCGGTGGTGGTGGCGGCCCATTCGGCCTCGATGACCGGCAGCAGCTCGTGCGCCCGGTCGGTCAGGTGCACGATGCGCTGCCGGGCGTCGGCCCCCGGGGCGAGCGAGACCAGGCCGGCGCGGGCCATCTGCGCGACCGTCTGGCTGGCCGCGGAGTGGGTGACCCCGACCCGGGCGGCGAGGTCACGGATCGCGAGAGGGCCGTCGGCCACCAGAACCCGCACCAGCGGCGAGAAGCGCGGCCGGTAGTCGGCCAGGCCCCGATCGGTGTAGACGGCCGCGACGTCGCCGTCGAGCAGTTCCAGCACGTGGCGCAGCAGGGTGCCCAGCGCCTCACGGTCCGGGGTGGCGGTCATGTCCGCTAATGTAACAGCGCTGTTGTATCTGGCTTGCGGGAGGGGACCCGGGATGTATCCACCGATCGAGCCGTACGCGTACGGCATGCTCGACGTCGGCGACGGCCAGCACGTGTACTGGGAGACCTGCGGCGACCCGGACGGCCGGCCGGCGCTCGTCGTGCACGGTGGCCCCGGCTCCGGCGCCACCCCGTCGTGGCGGCGGCTGTTCGACCCGGCCGCCTACCGGATCGTCCTGTTCGACCAGCGCGGCTGCGGGCGCAGCACGCCGCACGCCAGCGACCCGGCCGTGGACCTGTCGGTCAACACCACCGACCACCTGCTCGCCGACATGGAACGGTTGCGCCTCCACCTCGGCGTCGACCGGTGGCTGCTGCACGGCGCATCCTGGGGCTCCTCCCTGGCCCTGGCGTACGCCCAGCGTCACCCGGAGCGGCTCACCGCACTGGTGCTGTTCAGCGTGGTCGCCAACACCCGCCGGGAGATCGACTGGGTCACCCGGGACATGGGCCGGATCTTCCCCGCCGAGTGGGCCCGCTTCCGCGACGGCGCACCGGAGGCCGACCGGGACGCCGACCTGTCCGCCGCGTACGCCCGCCTGCTGAACGACCCCGACCCGGAGGTGCGCGACCGGGCCGCCCGGGACTGGTGCGACTGGGAGGACGTGCACGTCTCCCTGGCCGGCGGCCACCGACCCAGCCCCCGCTACGCGGACCCGGTGTTCCGGATGTGTTTCGCCCGGCTGGCGACCCACTACTTCAGCAACGGCGGGTTCATGCCCGACGGGGCGCTGCTGCGCGACGCCGGCAAGCTCGCCGGCATCCCGGGCGTGCTGGTGCAGGGCCGCCTCGACGTCAGCGGACCGCCGGACATCGCATGGCAGTTGACCCAGGGCTGGCCGGACGCCCACCTGGTGATCGTGGAGAGCGGCGGTCACGGCACCGGTCACGGCATGACCGAGGAGGTGGTGGCGGCGCTGGACGGGTTCGCCCGCGCCTGACCCGGCGGCCATGGCAAGCGGAGGGCATTTCGTCGCGTCCGTCCCCGGCCCCCGCTGGATCCCCGCCAGCCCCCGCACTCCCTGTTCCTCCCTTTGCTCTGCTGCAGTATGCGCAACAGCCACGGATGGTCACTGTTGCGTACGGTGCAGCAGAGCAAAGGGGCAGGACGCGGTTTCGGCGGTCGGCACCGCCGATCGGAAGGGCGCTGGTCAGCCGCCTCCGCGCGCCGCGAAGGCGGCAACATCGGCGGCGTCGCCGGAAGCCGGTCACTCTGGGTCCAACAGCGCCCGCGACGGCGAGAAGTCAAGCGCCGGTCACGGTCGGCGATGAAAGCCAACGGCGCATACCCCCGGCGGCGACCTCAGCCGGCGAGCAGGGCCCGGACCGGCGCGGCCTTCGCCGCCGCCTCGGCGACCTCGGCCGCCGGGTCGCTGCCCCAGGTGATGCCGCCGCCGGCCCACACGTGCAGCCGCTCGGCGTCCGCGGCGGCCGTGCGGATGGTCAGGCCGAGGTCGATCCGGCCGGGCCCGACCCAGCCGAGCGCACCCATGCTGGCGCCGCGGCCGACCGGCTCCAGCGCGGCGATCCGGTCCAGCGCGGCGAGCTTCGGCGCGCCGGTCACCGACCCGCCGGGGCAGACCGCGCGGAGCAGGTCGGCCAGGCCCAGCCCGTCGGCGACCACCGCGGACACCGTCGACTCCGCCTGCCACAGGTCGCACCACCGGCGTACGGCGAACAGCTCGTCCACCCGTACCGACCCGGTGCGGGCGATCCGGGCCAGGTCGTTGCGCTCCAGGTCGACGATCATCACGTGTTCGGCGCGTTCCTTGGTCGAGGCGAGCAGCTCGCGTCGGCCGGTGGCGGTGGCCGGGCGGGTGCCCTTGATCGGCCGGGTGACCAGCCGCGCGCCGTCGACGTCGATCAGCGTTTCCGGGGAGGCGCAGCCGATCGCCCAGCCGCGCCCGCTCAGGGTGCCGCCGTAGCGGGCGCCGGGCAGGGCGCCCAGGCGGGCCAGCGCGGGCAGCGGATCGCCGCCGTACCCGGCGGCCGCGTGCCCGACCAGGTTGACCTGGTACACGTCGCCGCGGCCGATGGCCGCGCGGACCGCCTCCACGGCCGCGGCGTGCTGGCCGGGCGTCCAGCTCTCCCGCCACTCCCCCAGCCACCAGCCCGCCGCGGCCGGCTCGCCGGGCCGGCTGCCAGCCGTCCTCGCCGGTGCGCCGGTCGGCACCGCGCCAGCCGGGCCGCCGGCCGGTTCCGCGCGCCCGCCGAGCCCGCGCCCCGGCGCGGCCGCGCCCCGGCCGCCCCGCGCGTCGGCGGCATGGTGGTAGACGACCACCACCAGGTCGGGCAGCGCCGGAACGGGGGTGGGCGAGCCCGCCGGGGCGCCGGCCAGCAGCGCCCCGGCCGCGGCGGAGACGTACAGGGCGGCGCCGCAGACCCCGTCCGGGTCGTGGTCGGCCGGTCGGGCCAGCTCGCCGGCGGGGATGCCGTGGGCGGTGAGGAACTCCTGGGCGAGGGCGGCCGGATCGCCGCCGTCGCCGGGCCGCCACTCCAGCCGGGCCCGCTCGACGAGCCGCCGCCGGCAGGCGGCCGGTGCCCCGGGTACGCCGATCAGCGACTGTGGGAGCGTTTCCACACCATCTGGCCCTTTCTTGCTCCTCCGTTCAGAGGATTTCGGGTGAACAAGGCGGATGCCTGCTCGATACGGCGCACTTCCGCTTGGTACTGTGCGTCACTGGTCATGTGAACCATGACACAGTGCCCCCACAGTCCGGAGAACCCGATGTGCCAGCACCAACCCACCTGCCCCTCCGCCGAGGCGACCGACCGCGAAGCCGCACGCGTCATCGCCTGCTTCCCTGAGCAGGGCTGGAGCCTGCTCTGCAACGGTGTCATCGTCTTCGAGGACACCGGTGAGCTGCTCCCCGACGGCAGCACCATCGCCCCCCACCGCGGCCCCGCCCGGCACGCCCTCGTCGCCTGATCCGGTCACGCTGCGTGAACGCAGCGTGCACCGTCGACTCAGGCTAGCGCCCAGGTCGACGCACCGGCCGGGGCGGCGCCACGACCGCCCCGGCGCAGCCCGTCAGCTCTCGAACGCCTCCGGCGACGGGCACGAGCAGACCAGGTTCCGGTCGCCGTACGCGCCGTCGATCCGCCGCACCGGCGGCCAGTACTTCCCCGCCCGGTCCTGTGCCGGGTACGCCCCCACCGACCGCGGGTACGGGTGCGGCCACTCGTCACCGGAGACCATCGCCGCGGTGTGCGGCGCGTTGGACAGCGGATTGTCCCCGGCGGGCCACTCCCCGGAACCCACCTTGTCGATCTCCGCCCGGATGGCGATCATCGCGTCGCAGAACCGGTCCAGCTCGGCCAGGTCCTCGCTCTCGGTCGGCTCCACCATCAGCGTCCCCGCCACCGGGAAAGACATCGTCGGCGCGTGGAAGCCGTAATCGATCAGCCGCTTCGCCACGTCGTCCACGCTCACCCCGGTCGCCTTGGTCAGCGGCCGCAGGTCCAGGATGCACTCGTGCGCCACCAGGCCCTTGTTGCCGGCGTACAGCACCGGGAAGTGCCCGCGCAGCCGGGCCGCCACGTAGTTGGCCGCCAGCACCGCCACCCCGGTCGCCCGGGTCAGCCCCGCCGCGCCCATCATCCGCAGGTACGCCCACGGGATCGGCAGGATCCCCGCCGACCCGTACCTCGCCGCCGAGATGGCGGGTCGGCCGTCGACGTGCACCCCGGAGGGGTCACCGGGCAGGAACGGCGCCAGGTGCGCGCGTACCGCGACCGGGCCGACGCCGGGGCCACCGCCGCCGTGCGGGATGCAGAACGTCTTGTGCAGGTTCAGGTGCGACACGTCGGCGCCGAACTTGCCCGGCTTGGCGAACCCGACGAGTGCGTTGAGGTTCGCCCCGTCGACGTACACCTGGCCGCCGGCGTCGTGCACCTTCGCGCACAGCTGCGCGATGCCCGTCTCGTACACCCCGTGGGTGGACGGGTAGGTCACCATGATCGCCGCCAGGGCGTCGCGGTGCTTGTCGATCTTCGCGTCGAGGTCGACCAGGTCGACGTTGCCGTCGGCGTCGCAGGCGACCACGACCACCCGCATGCCGGCCATCACCGCGGAGGCCGCGTTGGTGCCGTGCGCCGACGACGGGATCAGGCACACGTCCCGGTGCCCGTCACCACGCTGCCGGTGGTACGCCCGGATCGCCAGCAGCCCGGCCAGCTCACCCTGCGAGCCGGCGTTCGGCTGCACGCTGACCGCGTCGTAGCCGGTCACCTCGGCCAGCCACGCCTCCAGCTGGGCGATCATCTCCCGGTACCCGGCGGTCTGCGCCTCCGGCGCGAACGGGTGGATGTGCGCGAACTCGGGCCAGGTGATCGGCTCCATCTCGGTGGTGGCGTTGAGCTTCATCGTGCACGACCCGAGCGGGATCATGCCGCGGTCCAGGGCGTAGTCGAAGTCGGCCAGCCGCCGCAGGTAGCGCAGCATCGCCGTCTCCGAGTGGTGGGTGCGGAACACCGGGTGGGTGAGGAAGTCACTGGTGCGCAGCAACGCCTCCGGCAGCCGGGTGTCGATCTCACCGTGCGCGGCGGGCACCCCGAACGCGGCGCACACCGCGTCCAGATGGGCGTGGGTGGTGGTCTCGTCGCAGGAGATACCCACCCGATCGGCGTCCACCAGCCGCAGGTTCACTCCACGCTCCGCCGCCGCGGCGACCACCTCCGCCGCCCGGCCGGGCACCACGGCGGTGACGGTGTCGAAGAACGGCACGTCGGCCACCTCCACGCCACCGACGCGCAGCGCGCCGGCGAGCCGCGCCGCCGCCCAGTGGGTGTGCTCCGCGATCTTCCGCAGCCCGCCGGGGCCGTGGTAGACGGCGTACATGCCGGCCATCACGGCGAGGAGCACCTGGGCGGTGCAGATGTTGCTGGTCGCCTTCTCCCGGCGGATGTGCTGCTCGCGGGTCTGCAACGCCAGCCGGTAGGCCGGGTTGCCGTCCGCGTCGCGGGACACCCCCACCAGGCGGCCGGGCAGCATCCGCTCCAGGCCCGCCCGGACCGCCAGGTAGCCGGCGTGCGGCCCGCCGAAGCCCATCGGTACGCCGAACCGCTGGGTGGTGCCGGCGGCGATGTCGGCGCCGACCTCGCCGGGCGGGCGCAGCAGCGTCAGCGCCAGCAGGTCCGCCGCCACGGTGACCAGCGCGCCGACCGCGTGGGCGGCCTCGGCCAGCGGCGCATGGTCACGGACCGCGCCGGACGCGCCCGGGTACTGCAGGTGCAGGCCGAAGAACTCGCCCGGCAGCTCCTCGGCGGCCAGGTCGAGCACCCGCACGTCGATGCCGAGCGGCTCGGCCCGGCTGGTGATCACCGCGATGGTCTGCGGGAGGGTGTCGGCGTCGACGACGTACACCGGGCTCTTGCTCTTCGACGCGCGGCGGGCGAGCGTCATCGCCTCGGCCGCGGCGGTGCCCTCGTCGAGCATGGAGGCGTTCGCGGTGGCCAGCCCGGTCAGGTCGGTGACCATGGTCTGGAAGTTCAGCAGCGCCTCCAGCCGGCCCTGGCTGATCTCCGGCTGGTACGGCGTGTACGCGGTGTACCAGGCGGGGTTCTCCAGCACGTTTCGGCGGATCACCGCCGGGGTGTGGGTGCCGTGGTAGCCGAGGCCGATCATCGACACGGCGACGGTGTTGCGGGCGGCCAGGGCGCGCAGCTCGGCGATCGCCTCCCGCTCGCTGGCCGGCTCCGGCAGGTCCAGGGTGCCGTGCCAGCGGATCACCTCGGGGATCGCCGCGTCCATCAGCTCGTCGACCGAGCCGTAGCCGACGGTCTCCAGCATCCGGCGTTCGTCGTCGGGGTCGGGGCCGATGTGGCGGTCGGCGAACTGCTCTGCGCTCATCTTCGCTGCGCTCCTGCGGGGCGAGGTCGACAGGTCGGCCTCCCCCTGAGTCGCGCCCGCGGGCCCTCCACAGTGCCTGCCCACGAGGTCCTTTTGCCTGAGAGGTTCCGGGGAGGAATCTGCCCCTTCGGCGCCGCCCGGGTGCTGCTGGGCGGTCTCTCCCGCGTGGGTGGTACCGGCATGGTCAACGCTACCAGCGCCGGTGTGTCCGGCGGATGTCGGGCGCGGTGGCCGGGCCGCCTACACCGCCGCCGGTGCGGCCAGCGCCGGCCCGACCGGCGGCGCGCCGGCGGCGGTGCGCTCGGCCAGCGCCGGCAGCAGCTCGCCCAGCGGCCCGTCCAGGGTGAGGGTGGCGTGCCCGTCGCCGCGCGTCGGGCCCTGGTTGACGATGGCCACCGGGATACCGAGCTTCGCCGCCCGGATCACGAACCGGCGCCCCGACATCACCGTCAACGACGAGCCGAGCACCAACAGCAGCCGGGCCCGCTCGACCAGCGAGAAACACTCCGCCACCCGGGTGGCGGGCACGGTCTCGCCGAAGAACACCACGTCCGGTTTCAGCATGCCGGTGCCGCAGATGCCGCAGTCGACGCCGCGGAACCGGGCCACCGCGTCGTCCGGCAGGTCCACGTCACCGTCGGGGTTGACGGCGGCGATGTGCGCGTCGAAGCCGGGGTTGGCCTCCCGCAGCCGCCGGTCCAGCTCCTCCCGGGAGGTCAGGTTGCCGCAGTCGAGGCAGACCACCTCGTCGAGGCGGCCGTGCAGCTCGATCACGCCGGTGCTGCCGGCCGCCGTGTGCAGGCCGTCGACGTTCTGCGTGATCACACCGGTGACCAGGCCGGCGCGCTGCAGCCGCGCCACCGCCCGGTGCCCGGCGTTGGGCGCCGCCCGGGCGATCGTGCGCCAGCCGAGGTGGCTGCGCGCCCAGTAGCGCCGCCGTGCGCCCGGGTCGCGGGTGAACGTCTGGTAGGTCATCGGGGTGTGCCGGCGGGCCGCGCCGCTGGGCCCCCGGTAGTCCGGGATCCCCGACTCCGTCGACAACCCGGCCCCGCTGAGCACCACGACGTCACCGGCGCCCACCAGCCGGGTCAACGCGTCGAACGTCTCGGTCACCCGTCCATGCTGCCGCACCGCCGGTCGAAACACGACCGCCGGCCGCCCAGCGGTCATCGGCGGGCCGCCGCGTGGCCGCCGCCCGCCGACGGGCGGTGAGGCGTTGCGGTCATCGGCGGACCGCCGCGGTGCCAACCCCGGGCGGGCGGTGGGGCGCGGCGATTAGGTTGAGGGCATGCGAGTCGTCATCGCCGGAGGCCACGGCAAGATCGCCAAGCTGCTGGAACGCGAGCTGACCGGACGCGGCGACAGCGCCGTCGGCCTGATCCGCAACCCCGACCACGCGGCGGCGCTGCGCGCCGCCGGCGCCGAACCGGTCGTCTGCGACCTGGAACACAGCGACGCCGACACGGTGGCCGGGCACCTGGCCGGCGCCGACGCGGTGGTCTTCGCCGCCGGGGCCGGCCCGGGCAGCGGCGCCGCCCGCAAGGACACCGTCGACCGGGCCGCGGCCGTCCTGCTCGCCGACGCCGCGCAGCGCGCCGGGGTCCGCCGCTACCTGCTGGTCTCCTCGATGGGGGTGGAGCAGCCGCCGGCCGCGGGCACCGACGAGGTGTGGGCGGCATACCTGCGGGCGAAGAAGGCCGCCGAGGACGACGTCACCGGCCGCGATCTCGACGTGACCGTGCTGCGTCCCGGCCGGCTCACCGACGACGAACCCGTCGGACGGATCCAGCTGGCCCGGCACGTGGAGCCGGGCCAGGTCACCCGCGCCGACGTGGCCCGCGTCCTGCTCGCGCTCCTCTACGAGCCGGCCACGGCAGGGCTGACCCTGGAACTCGTCGGCGGGGAGACCCCCATGGCGGACGCGATCCGGGCGGTCGCCGCCCGCTGACCGGCACCGCGGCACCGGCCCCAGCGGCGGAGCCACGCCGGCCGCCCACTGCCCCGCCGCCCGCAGGCCGGCCGGCCCACCGGTTGCGGTCGGCGAGCCGACCTGCGGGATCAGCGCTGCTGGTGGCGGGGCAACGCCACCTGGGGCTGACCGGCGGAGACCGACGCCGCGCCCGCGGCCTCGGTGACGATCCGGTCCATCGTGCGGGCCAGCTGCTCACTGCCGTTGTCGAGGTGCCGCGCCGCCGCCTGCATGTGCGAGATCATCATCTCGCCGAAGATGCGCAGCGCCTCCCGAGTGGCCACGGTGTCGTCGAAGTTCGTGCCCGCGCTGCTGCGGTAGTCCTGCACCACCCGCTCGGCCTCCTGCTTCGCCTCCTCCGCGGCCGCCTGCATGTAGCTCTCGTACTGCATCCGGGCGTACTCGGCGACCCGCCGGGCGTAGTCGTGGGCCTGCGCGATGATCTGCTCGGCCTCCCGCTGCGCCGCCGACAGCAGGTTGACCTCCTTCGCCGCCGGCAGCTTCGCCGCCGCGCCGTCGCTCGGGATCACCCCGTGCCGGTGCAGCTCCACGTGGTCGTTGAGCCGCTCGTTCTCCGCCCGCAGGTTCGCGATCTCCGCCGCCAGCAGATCCAGCTCGTCGGCCACCTGCATCCGGAACCGGTCGACGTCGACGTGGTCGTAACCCCGGCGGGCGAACGACGCCGAGCCGAACTCCCACCGCCGAACCCGGTCCGCGGTCATCCGCACCTGTACACCGCCGGAGACCTGAACTCCGTCGTACCTGCTGATCGGGGTCGCGCTCACCGAGCTAGCCTTTCGTTCGCGACTGCGGGGCTCGCAAGCTCACTCCTCGCGCTCACCGGGTCAGCCTTTCGTTCGCGACTGCGGGGCTCGCAAGCTCACTCCTCGCGCTCACCGGGTCAGCCTTTCGTTCGCGACTGCGGGGCTCGCAAGCTCACTCCTCGCGCTCACCGGACACCTCCGGAATTGTCAGGGCCCGCCGGCTGCTCCACCGCCGTTCGCCACGCCGGGCCGTACCAGTGCTTGCCGAATCCCTCGTGGTGCAGCTGACCGTCGCGGTAGCCGGCTCGCTGCAGCGAGGTCAGCGAATGGGCGACCATCTCGTCCGAGCCGCAGATGTAGACATGCCGGGACCGCCAGTCCCCGTCAGCCAGCGCCCGGTCCACCGGCTGCACGAACTCGCCCGGCCGATGGAAGTCCGCACCCGCCACATAGGTGACGGTCAACCACGGGTACGACGCCGCCAGCTTGTCGATCGCGTCGTTGTCGTAGAACTCGGTGCGCGAGCGGGCCCCCACGTACAGGTCGACCCGGCGGCGGGAGCCCTCCACCGCGACCTGCTCCACCAGCGACTTCAGCGGGGCCCAGCCGGTGCCGCTGGCCAGCAGCAGCAGATCGGCGGGCCCGGTCGGCCACAGCGTCAACCGGTCCCCGACCGGGGCGGCCAGGTGGATCTTGTCACCGACCGCGCACCCGTAGACCAGGCGGGAGGAGACCGCACCACCCGGCGCCGCCCGCACATGCAACTCCACCGTGCCGTCCGCGCGCGGCGCGTTCGCCGGCGAGTAGTACCGCCACGACCGCACCGCCGGATGGGACACCCCGATCGACTGGCCCGGCGTGAACGGCAGCAGCCACTGCGGCCGCAGCGTCAGCACCGCCACGTCGAACGCCCGCCGCTCGTGCCCGACGATCTCGGCCACCCACCACGGCGGGTTCACCGCCTCGGCGGCCTGCGCGGCCTCGATCATCACCTGGGAGACCAGCCCGTACGCGGCCGACCAGTCCTGGGCCAGCTCGTCGGTCCACTGGTCACCGAGGAAATGCCGCAACGTCGCCAGCAGCGCCTCACCGACCGCCGGGTAGTGCTCGGCGCGCACCGCGAACTTGCGGTGGTCGGCGCCCAGGTCCCGCAGGAAGCCGACCAGCCGGTCCACCTGGTCCACGTTGGACACAATGTGGCCCAGCGCGGTGACCAGGCGGTCCCGCTGCCCGGCCATGTTCGTGGGGAACATCTGCCGGGTCTCGGGGTGGGCCAGGAACAGGGTCGAATAGAAGTAGAGCGGCACCTGATCGCCGTGCGCGGCGACCAGGGACCAGCTCTCCTTCAGCCGTGCCGCGTCCACGTTCAGGCGCCCGTCCCGGCGGCAACCACCTGGTCCTGCACCTTCTCCAGGACAACCTGCACGTCGGTGATGATGTCCGCGGGCACGCCCAGCTCCGTCAGCGTCGTGGTCAGATGTTCGCCGACCTTCACGTAGTGCTCCACCGGGATGTTCAACGGCTGGTGCGCCTCGGCCAGCCCACGGCCGGCGTACTCATTGGGCCCGCCGAGCACCACGGTCAGCATCAACGCCAGGTGCCGACGTTGCTCCACCATGTCCACGTCGGCGAAGTAACCGGCAAGCTCGGGGTCGGCCAGCACCTTGTCGTAGAACAGCGCCACGGCCGCCTTGACCGAACTGGCGCCGCCGATGCGGTCGTAGTGGGAGGGCGCGGTTTCTTCGGTAACCGTCACGGTCGTTCCTTCCAGCGTGAAGGGCCGCGCGGGTCGGCGCGGAGGGGCAACCGGTCGGCTGGCGGTTACCGTGACGCAACGCCAGCGCGACCGTGTGGGACCATAGCGCGCCGTCCGGACAAGGTCACGGCAGCCCTATCGGATTTCTGACAACAGCTGACCGGCCAGCGTCGTCATCCTCCGGAAGGATCGTCCGCAGAGGGCAACCAGGACGGCTACCGCGCGTCACCGGCCGCGGACCAGTCCACGTGACACTCTCCACCCTGGACGGGCCCGCTCACCGGCCCCTCCAGCACGCCGACGTCCCGCCCGTGACCACCACCGACACCGCCGAGAGCGACGGCGGTGGACCGGCCGCACGCCGGTCCCGCCCACCGGACCGGCCCGACCGCACCCACGACGCCACATCACTACGTTGCGTTACCAAGCAGAGGATCGCGCCGGGACCACGCCGCGACGCAGATCCGCGAACGGCCCGGGCGTGTCCCCGCCCACCGGCCGCGGGCTCAGCCCGCGCGACGACGCGCCCGACGCGCCGCCAACTCGTCCCCCACCGACTCCGGCGACGACGCCACCGGCTGCTCACCGCCGCCGCCCGACGAGTCCGCCGGCTCCGCCGGCAGATGCGACAACGAACCCTGGATCTCCTTGAACGCGCCACCGATCGCGATGCCGAACACCCCCTGGCCACCCTGCAACAGGTCGACCACCTCCTCCGGCGAACGGCACTCGTACACCGACGTCCCGTCCGAGATCAGCGTGATCCCCGCCAGGTCCTCCACCCCGCGCGAGCGCAACGCCTCGACCGCCTTGCGGATGTTCTGCAGGGACACCCCGGCATCCAGCAGCCGCTTCACGACCTTCAGCACCACCAGGTCGCGGAACGAGTACAGCCGGGACGTCCCCGAACCCGACGCGTCCCGCACACTCGGCACCACCAGCCCCGTGCGGGCCCAGTAGTCCAACTGCCGATAGGTGATGCCCACCGCGTGGCACGCCGTCACGCCCCGGTAGCCCACCCCGTCACCGTCGGTGCCCGACCCGGGCGGCGTCCCACCCGCCCGCTGCTGCTCCGGTCCCGGATCAGGATCTCGCGGCTCGTGCATCCCGACAACCTCCCCGCCCGTGCGGTGACACGTCGTTTCCGGGACGTGCACCCCTCGACACGGCAACCCTATAGCGGCCCTCGAGGGTTACCACGGACGAACGGGCGCGACACGCCGCGCAGCCGGAGAGAAGATCACCAATGGCAGCGCGCCGTCACACAGCGTAACGCCGGACCGCGCTCGCGGACCGGCACCCGACCGGGGCTCAGCCGGCGAAGTCCTCCGGGCGCACCTGCTCCAGGGACTCCCGGAACTTCTCCACCTCGTCCTCCTGCTCGTCCGGGATCACGATCCCCGCCTCGCTGAGGACCTGCTCCGCGCAACGAATCGGAGCCCCCACCCGCAACGCCAGCGCGATGGCATCACTCGGCCGCGCGGACACCCGCACCCCGTCCCCGATCAACAGATCGGCGTAGAAGACGTTCTCCTTCAGCTCGGTGATCTCCACCGCCCGCAACGGCGCCTGCAACGCCGCCAGCACGTCCCGCAGAAGATCGTGCGTCAACGGCCGAGCCGGCTTGACCCCCTGCTGCTCGTAGGCAATCGCCGTCGCCTCGACCGCGCCGATCCAGATCGGCAGATAGCGGTCCCCCTCGACCTCCCGCAGCAGGACGATCGGCTGGTTGCTGGGCAGCTCCACCCGAACTCCGACCACGCTCAGCTCGCGCACCGCCGCCTCCGTGTTCGTCGTCACCTACGCCCGCACCGCGCCCCTTCCCTGCACGGTACACGGACCGCGACACGAGAGTCCCATGCGCTACGTGCACCACGCCTCGCCGGGAAGGGGTTACCCCGGCAAGCCTACGCCACGCTTCCCGGCACAGATCTTTCCGCTCGTCACAGCGACGGCCGGGCGCCCCCACGACACCCGGCCGCACCGTCACCGACCCAAGGTCGACCGCAACCCCACCCGCACCAGGGCCGCGTGCAACTGCTGCGACAACGCCACCAACTCACGCGCCGTCTCCGCCGCCCGGGCCCGGGCCGCCGGATCACTCTGCCGCGCCAACGGCGCCACCAACTGGGCGAACAGACCGACCTCGCGATCCGCCGCCGTCCGGTAACCCCGCAGATGCCGCGGCTCCAACCCGTACGCCGCCAACCCGGCCACCGCCCGCGCGATGATCAACGCATCCCCGTCGTACCAGCCCGGCGGATCGGATACCAGCACACCGAGCCGCTCCAACTCGCCCAACGTCGACTCGTCGATCCCGCTCCGGGCGATCAGCTCAGCCCGGCCCAACCGGATATCAGACGACTCGGCCTCCGAACCCCGGCCCGGCACCGCACCGTCTGAACCGACCGCCACCAACGTCGGCCGCTGCCGACCCGGCGCCGACCCCGACGCGTCCCACTCCGCCAACTGCTCACGGATCACCCGCAACGGCAGATACCGGTCCCGCTGCGCGGTCAACACGAACCGCAGCCGCGCCATGTCGTCCCAGCTGTACTTCCGGTAACCCGACGCCGTCCGCTGCGGCTCCACCAGACCCTCGGCCTCGAGGAACCGCAACTTCGAAATCGTCGTGTCCGGAAACTCCACCCGCAACTGCGCCAGCACCTCGCCGATGCTCATCAGCGGGCGGGACCCGGCCACCCCGGGCGGCGTCGAAGCCGCAGGCTCGTTCACCCCCGGCCGGCCCCCTCCTCCGGGCGCGGACCGGCGATGAACACCACCCGGAACTTGCCGATCTGCACCTCATCACCATTGCTCAACGTGGCCGCCTCGACCCGCTCCCGGTTCACGTACGTGCCATTCAGGCTGCCCACGTCCCGCACCGTGAACGTGCCACCATCCCGGTGAAACTCGGCGTGCCTCCGTGACACCGTCACGTCGTCCAGGAAAATGTCACTGTCCGGGTGCCGGCCGCTCGTCGTCACATCGTGATCCAACAGGAACCGGGCACCCGCGTTCGGGCCCCGGCGAACCACCAGCAGCGCCATGCCCGGCGGCAACGAACCGGCCATCCGGCCCGGCACCACATCGGTTTCCGGACCCTCCAGCACTTCGTCGAGCGAACCGAGATTGAGCGTCGAAGTGACGTCGAGTGGGGGGAACTCGTCGTCTGGGCGCGTCATGCGGACCACCTCACGGATCTGTTCGGTCGGCGTCGGGTAATGGCGGGTCTGGCCGCCGGGCAGTCACACACCCGGCGGCTGGCTCCCCGTGCCCGGGAAGGCGCATTCCACAACGCTCAACTATTTGGTTCTCGGTCGACTGGGCGAGCCTAGCCAGCGACCGAAATACAGGGCAACCGTACGCGCGGAGACGACCCCCGCACCCGGCCGGGTAGCACTCAGCTCTCAGTGAGCTCGCGGTACGCGCCAGCGGTCAGCAACCCGTCGACCGCGGCCGGATCATCCGGGGTGATCTCCACCAACCACCCGGCACCGTACGGATCGGTGTTGATCACCTCAGGGGTGTCGCCGAGCGCCTCGTTGCGCGCCGCCACCGTACCGCTCACCGGCGCGTAGATCTCCGACACGCTCTTCGTCGACTCGATCTCACCCAGCGGCTCACCGGCCGCCACCGCCGCGCCCTCGTCCGGCAACTGGACATACACGATGTCACCCAGGGCGTCCTGCGCGAAGTGCGTGATGCCGATCCGGACGGCACCGCCGTCACCAGCCGCCACCCACTCGTGCTCGGCGGTGTACCGAAGATCCTCAGGAATCACCAGCTACGTCCTTCATCCATCGGTGCACCGGGGGGAACCGGCGCGGCCGCACCCGGTCAGGAGACCGGACGGGCGTGATCCAGCTTGATCGGCGCGTGCAGCTGCGAAACCTCGGCAACCTCACGATCCTCGACGATCACGTTACCGCCGTCATCGGCGACCGAAGCGACCACCCCGCCGGGAATGTTCAACGCCGTGCGCATCGTCGCCGGATCACCGATCACCGTGATCGTGTACGGCCCACTCAACCGCCGCCCGTCCACCAGCAGACCGCCGTTCTCCGCGTCCACGAAATACGTCGACGCGATGATCCGCACCGCCGTGCCGTCCACCCCGCCGATCTGCATCGCCTCCGCCCCCGCGCCCCGCAACTCCTGCACCGCGTCCAGGATCCGGATCGACGAGATCGGCTTCGCGCCCGCCTCGAACCGCACCGCCAGGCCCGGCCCCACCGCCGGCAACGTGCCCGCCAGGATGCCCAGCTCATCCGCCCGCCGGGTCGCCTCCTCCAGCGCCGCCTGCCGACCCTGCTCACCGGAACGCAACTGACGCTGGCTCTCCTCCAACGCCTCGATGTCCTGCCGCAGCCGCCGCTCCCGGGAATCCAGATCCGACGAGATCCGGACCAGGTCCTCCTCCCGGGTCGCCGCCAACGTCGGATCAGTCGACGTCGTCTTCAGCTGCACCACCAGGGTGAACCCCAGCAACGCCAGCAGCACGGCGATCATCGCCCCGGCCGAGGTCAACCGGCGCGCCAGGGACCCGGCAGCCGCCGCAGCCTTCGCCTCCGCCGACCCGCCGCCCGGCTCCGGGTCCGCGGACCGCTCGCCGTCCGGGGCAGCACTCGCCGGCCGCTCGCCGTCCTCCCGCTCCGCCGGCGCGTCCGGCGCCAGCGGGCTCAACTCGTCCGGATCCGGTGCGTCCGGCCGCGGATCCGGCTCGCTCGCCGGACCCGCCGGGCGGGTCGGCTCCGCCGGTTCCGGCCAACCGGTCCCGGTCTCGCTGTGCTCGTCGCTCATCGCATCAAACTACGCCCGGAACAGGTGACGGCGGATCGCCGCCACGTTGCCGAAGATACGAACCCCGAGCACGACCACCACACCGGTGGAGAGCTGACCGCCCACCCCCAGCTGGTCACCCAGGTACACGATCAGGCCCGCCACCAGCACATTCGAGATGAACGAGATCACGAACTGCTTGTCGTCGAAGATCCCGTCGAGCTTCGCCCGGACCCCGCCGAACACCGCGTCGAGCGCGGCCACCACGGCGATCGGCAGGTACGGCTGCAACGCAGCGGGGACGGTGGGGTCGAGGTACACCCCGAGGACCACACCGGCGAGCAACGCCAGCACCGCGATCATCGGCCACCTCCGGAGGGGCTGGGAGAGGTCCCCGAGCCGGACGGCCCGGGACTGGTCGAACCGGCGGCACCCGAACCCGACGGCGACGGGCTCGGACTCACCGAGGGCTCGGCGTAGCGTAGCCGTGGCTGCGGAGCCGCCGGCAGGGTGAGGTCCTCGGCGTCCTTGACCCCGAACGACAGGCCGGTACTCTTCGCCACCTCACGCATCAGGCCGGCCGCCCGGCTGTCGTCGAACCGGTCCCGCATCGACCCCGGCCCGATCGCCGTCACCTCGTACGGACTGGTCACCGGGCGGTAGTCGACCAGGATCGCCTCCCCCGCCGACCGGATCGTCGAGGTCGCCGTCAACCGCTGCCCGTTGATCGCGATCGCCTCCGCGCCCGCCGCCCACAACGCGTTGGCCACCTTCTGCAGGTCGGAGTACAACACCCGGGACGGGCCCGCGTCCGCGCCCGTCACCGCGTCCCGGTCCCCCGCCGCGTCGGCCAACCGCACCACCACGCCGTCGCCGCGCACCCGGCCCAAACCGGTGCCCGCCTCCAGGTTCCGCAGCCGGGACGCCTCGGAGCCGCCCAGCGCCGCGTCCCGCTGCCGGCTCACCTCCTCGCGCAACTGGTCGGCGCGCGCGGTCAACCGGTCCGTCTCGCTCTCCCGCTGCTTGATCTCGGCGATCAGCCCGGCCCGGGCCTGCGCCCGGCTCGGCTCCTCCGCCACCGTCTCCCGGTAGGCGACCGCGAAGAGGAACCCGATCACCACGATCACCACCAGGCTGACCGGGCGGGCCGCCAATCGACGCACGCGGGACGGGGGCGCCTCGCGGCGCCGGGCCGCCGCGTCCCCGTACCCAGGGTCGAGCGGGTTGCGGAACAGGTCGGTGAGGAAGTCGGGCGCGTACACCCGGGCCGAGGGGTCCCGGCCGTCGCGGGGGGTGGAACTCATGCCGCCGCACCCCCGGACCGGGTACGCATCGCCCGCACAAGGCGGTTCGCCTGCACCACGTACATCGCGCCGGCCACCCAGTAGAGCACCAGGCCCCACCAGGCGAGGCCCCAGCCGATCGCGCCGGCGACCGTCGCGCCGCCCGGCACCGCCGCGGCGAGCAGCAGGATCGGGAACGCGGCCAGCAGCAGGAAGGTGGCGGTCTTGCCCACGTAGTGCACCGGCGGCGGGCCGTAGCCGTAGCGGCGCAGCACCGCCAGCGACCCGAGCAGGAGCAGCTCGCGGGCCAGCAGCGCCGCGGTGAACTGCCACGGCACCACCTCCCGCGCGGTGAAGGCGAGCAGCGTGGCCAGGATGTAGAGCCGGTCGGCGAGCGGGTCGAGCAGCTCACCCAGCCGGCTGACCTGCTGCAGGCGGCGGGCGATCCAGCCGTCCACCCAGTCGCTGGTGCCGCCGATGGCCAGCACCACGATTGCCGCCACGTCGGCGTGGACCACGAGGAAGAGGTAGAGGAAGAGCGGGACGCCGATCAGCCGGGCAAAACTGATCATGTTCGGCAGGGTGAGGACCTGGTCCCCCACGACCGCCGTCGTACCGCCGGAAGACGGATGCTCTGCCCGAGCCGGCCGACGCGACACCGAACCCTCCCTTCGCAGCACGGTCCGGCGCCCGACCGAGGTCGGTCGCTTCCGGAGGGACGTGCGCGTTGCCGGCCGGTCAACGCCGGCGCCCTCTGCGATCCCGGGCTGGGACCTCCCCCGATGCGGCCCACGATCGTGTCGATCATGGGCCGTGAGTTGCGCTGCCACTATATCGGGCTCTCCCGCCCGTCCCCGGGCTGTGCTTTCCGTGGCTGCCGGCGTTTCGGCCTTGGTGCGGTGCGACACCACCTGTAGCGCGTCCTAGGACACTAGGTGAGCGACTCGGAACAGCCGAAACCAGCGGGGGCTGGGGCGTGGAGGATCAGGCCGTGCGGGCGGTGGCGTCGGTGCCGGTCTGCGGGGTCGCCGCCGCCTGGCCGAACGCGACCAGGGCCAGCAGCAGCTCGTGCTGCGCCCGGTTGGGCATCCGGTCCAGCACCGCCTGGACCGCCTGGTGCCGGCGCTCCTTCAGCTTCCGCAGCAGGGTCTCGGCCGCCACGGTGGGAACCAGCCGGACCTCGCGCCGGTCCCGGGGGTCGGCCACCCGCCGCAGCAGGCCGACCGCCTCCAGCCGGTCGCAGAGCCGGCTCGCCGACGACGGTACGACGTCCAGCAGATCGGCCAGGCGGTTCACGTTGGTGTCCGGGTGGATCATGATCAACGAGAGCACGCGCAGCTGGGTCGGCGAGACGCCCAGGTTGTGCCGGGACGCGGCCGTATCGAGCACATCGATGAGTGCCTCAGCAGCCAAATCGATGGCCGCGGCAAGATTCGGAGGTCGCTCCACCCGATGTCCCCTGCGATTGTCGCGCTCGTTTTCGCCCCGTCGTTCGGTTACTGCTCGCACGCGTCGTCCGGCTGGCTGGCACCCCGCCAGTCCAGGCAGACGACGACCGCATCGTCGCGGAGATCGGCGTCGGCGTGGTACGCGTGCAGTTCGCGCAACACCGTACCAACTGCTTCGGTCCCCGGCTGCAGCCGAGTGGACCGCATCGCTCGCGCCATGGCCCTTTCCCCATAGGGCTCCTGGCCATCCGGCTGGGCGGCGTAGACGCCGTCGCTGACCACGAAGAGCCGGTCCCCCGGCTCGAGCGCGAACTCCTGCACGTCGTACCGGGTCTCGGCGAACATGCCCAACGGCAGCTGCTGCTCGAGGGGGACCGGGGTGACCGTGCCACCTCGCAGCCGGAGCACGTGCGGCGAGCCGGCGTCCACCGCCCTGATCCGCCCGCGCCGGGTGTCCAGCTCGAAGAGCAGCGTGGCCACGTGCCGGCTGCCGCGGTGCTGGTAGAAGACGGTGTCCGAGGCGAGCTCGGCCTGCTCGACGAGGCTCCCCCCGGAACGGCGGGCGTTGCGCATGGCGTTGACGGTGACCGCGGTGAGCAGCGAGGCGGCCAGGCCGCTGCCGGTGCCGTTGAGCACCGTGACGGAGAGCCGGTCGCCGTCGACCGACCAGTCGAAATGGTCCCCGCCCACCGTGTACGCCGGTTCCAGCTGGCCAGCGAGCAGGAACGCGCCGTGGGTGAAGCTGCGGCCGGGCAACAGCTCCCACTGCATCTCCGCGGCCATGCTCAACCGTTCCCGGCGCCGGGCCCGGCGGTAGCGGTCGGTCTCCCGGTCCGCCGCGCGCAGCGCCACCGCCAGGTCCCCCGCGATGTCCCGAGCCACCTCGACGGTTGCCGCCGCCGGGCTGGCGGGCAACTCGACCAGCAGCACCCCGAGCCGCTCGCCCCAGACCGACAGCGGCAGGTAGACCCGGCAACGGCCGTCCTCGCCGCCGTCCAGCACCGGCTGCTGGCTGCTGAAACAGCGCTGCGCCACGCCCTGACCGGCGAGGAGACCGGCGTCCGGCAGCTCCGGGTCCAGCAACGGGCAGAGCCCGCTGAAGCGGTAGTCGGCGATCAACACCTCGGTCCGCGTCGCGTTCAGCGCGACGCGGATCGCCCGGTCGGCGGCCTCGGCCAACTGGTCGGGCGGCACCGCGCGCAGGGCGCGCGAAACCTGTCCGGCCACATCCGGCATGTTCATCCTCCGAGGGCGACTATTGCTGTAGGGCAAGAATCATACGGAGGGCGGGAGACGACCGGTCGGCCGGTTCCGGCCACGAAGTGGCGCCCGGTGGCCGGCCCGCAGCGGTCGGTGATCGGCGCGCCGTATCGGCCGGCTCGATGGCCGGCGGGGCGGTGCCGGGTGGCGGCCCGGTCAGGCGGCGGCGGGCTTCGCCGCGACCCGCCGTAGAAGGCGTCCGGCATCGGGGCGGGCCGGCCGTCGGGACGCCACCGCGCGACCGGCACGATGCCGTCGGCGGTGGGCACCCACCGCCCGAGCACCGGACCGAACGCGGCCGGCGCCCGCATCGGGAACTCCGGACCCGTCATCGCCAGGGCCCGCGGGTCCGCGGCCAGCTCCTCGCTGTTGAAGTCGACGGCCAGGAAGCTGCCCGGCGCGACCGCGTCGTAGAGCTCGTCGAGGGCGGTGCTCGGCTGGTCGGGTCCGGCCATCGACGAGGCTCCCTCCCTCGGCGATGGTCGACGGCGTACCCACGGGCCGGCTCGGGCGGTATCGCCCCGCAACGGGCCGCCGGCCGCGATACTGGCCGCGAGCGTCCGGCGGCCAGGAGGTGCAGCGGTGAACTCGGCGAATGGCGCGGTGGTGGTCGGCGTGGACGGCTCAGAGCCGGCGCTGCGGGCCGTGCGCCTGGCGGCGGGTGAGGCGGCGCGCCGGCACCGCCCGCTGCGGGTGGTGCACGGGTTCATCTGGCCGCTGCTGCGCGTACCGGTCAACCCGCCCGCCGAGGCGCCGCCCGGCGGTGGGCTGCGGCACCAGGCCGAGGAGCTGGTCGCCGCGGCGGTGGCCGAGGCCGAGGCGGCGGCGCCCGGGGTCCGCGTTTCCGGGGAGATCATCGACGGCGAGGCGGCGGCGGTGCTGCTCGGTGAGTCCCCCACCGCCACGATGATCGTCCTCGGCGACCGGGGCCTGGGCGGCTTCGCCGCGCTGGTGGTCGGCTCGGTGGCGATCCAGGTGGCCTCCTACGCGGACTGCCCGGTGATGGTGGCCCGGGGCGAGGAGCGCGCGGCCGGGCCGATCGTGGTCGGGGTGGACGGCTCCTCCCTGTCCCGGGCCGCGGTCGGGTTCGCCGCCGACGAGGCCGCCGTGCGGGGCACCCGGTTGCACGCCCTGCTCGCCTACACGCATCCGATCTCCGGCGGTCCCGGCGACATGCAGCCCCTGGTGTACGAGGAGAACCAGCTGCGCGGCGAGGAGGACCGGATCCTCGCGGAGTCGCTCACCGGGCTGGTCGAACGGCACCCGGAGGTGCCGGTCACCCGGGAGGTGGTCCGCGGCCGGCCGGTCAAGGTGCTCACCGAGGCGTCCCGCGACGCCCAGCTGGTGGTGGTCGGCCGGCAGGGTCGGGGAGCGCTGGGCGGTCTGCTCCTCGGGTCGGTGAGCCAGGGGGTGCTGCACCACGCCACCTGCCCGGTCGCCGTGGTCCGCTCCCCCGGCTGACCGCCACCGTAACGGTTGGCGGAGGCGGGGACGGGTAGACGGCCCCGGTAGGCGGCGACAGCGACCGGAGGAGGCAGCGATGCCAGGACCACGGCCGGGCAGCAGCGATTACGACAAGCAACGGGCGCGGCTGCGCGATCTGATCGAGAATTCCGGGCGGGCGGCGGACCAGGAGGCGAACCAGGTCGCCAACCGGATCCTGCAGGAGGATCGCGGCCAGCGGGGCGTCGTGCGGGGGGACCGGACGTTCGGGCCCAAGGGCGAGCGCGAACCCGGCGATCCGAAGTGAGGGCCACGCCCCTGCTCGACGGCGCCATCGCCGGCGCCGTCGGCACCGCCGCGTTGAACATGGTCAGCTACCTGGACATCGTGGTCCGGGCGCGCCCGGCGAGCATCGCTCCCGAGGAGAGCGCCCGCCGCCTGGCCGAGAAGGCGCACGTGGACCTGGGGCCCGGGGACAAGGCGGTCAACCGCCGCTCCGGCCTCGGGGCCCTCCTCGGCTACGGCACGGGCGTCGCGGCGGGGGCCGCCTTCGGGCTGCTCGCGGCCCGCCGACGGCTCCCCCTGCCGGTGGCGGCCGGCGTGCTCGGCGGGGGCGTGATGGCCACCTCGGACGGCTCGCTGGCCGCGCTGGGCGTGAGCGATCCTCGGACCTGGCGACTGAACGACTGGGTGGCCGACATCGTGCCGCACCTGGCGTACGGCATGGCGGCCGCAACCACCTGGAACCGGCTGCGACCGCCATCCCGACGGGGTGGTTAGCCCCGCCCCTCGCTCTCGTCCTCGGCCACCGGCTTCTCGGCCGGGCCGTACGGCGACACCTGCCCCTTCGGCAGCGGCCGCCCCTCGTCGCCGTGCGAGGTGCCACGGTTGAGCGGGAATCCGCTCGGGCCGGGCAACTTGCTGTCCTGGCTCGTGGAGCCCCGGTTGTTGCGACGGAGCTCCGGCTGCTGCGGGTTAACCACCACTGTCTCCTTCCGGTGGACGACAGGCGGTGTCAACCGCCTCGTGAGGCGGTTACCCGCCGCCGCTGCCGGCATGCCGAGGGCGCCGGGCCGGGCGGGGGCTAACCGGCCGCCGGTCGGGTACACGCCGGTGATGGCCGAGAAACGCGAGGTGGCGCGGGCCCTGCTGGACCGGCAGCGACAGACGTACGCGGAGGAGGCGGGGATCCGACTGGCCGACCGGCCCGGGCCGCTGTACCAGCTGCTGGTGCTCACCACGCTGCTGAGCACCCGGATCCGCGCCGGGGTGGCCCTCGCCGCCGCCCGGGAGCTCTTCGCCGCCGGCTACCGCACCCCGCCGGCGATGGAGGCGGCGAGCTGGCAGGACCGGGTCGACGCGCTCGGTCGCGGGCACTACCGCCGCTACGACGAGCGCACCGCCACCATGCTCGGCACCGGCGCCCGGCTCTGCCTGGACCGCTGGCGTGGGGACCTGCGCCGGCTGCACCGGGAGGCGAACGGGGACCCGTCGGTGCTGCGCCGGCTGCTCATCGAGTTCCCCGGCATCGGCCCGACCGGCGCGGACATCTTCCTACGCGAGGTGCAGACGGTCTGGCCGGACGTGCGCCCGTACGCCGACCGGCGGACGCTGGCCGGCGCGGAGCGGCTCGGGTTGCCGGCGAACCCGCGCGGGCTGTCGGGGCTGGTCGGCGAGGGCGACTTCGGGCGGCTGGCCTCGGCGCTGGTGCGGGTGGCCCTCGGCCAGGAGAACGCCGGCGAGGTCAGCCGGATGGCGGCGGCGCGCTGAGCGTCACTTGGCCGGCTTCGGCCTGGTCAGGTGCCATACCAGCAGCGAGGCGAGAAGCGCGAGCAGTACGAGGCCGCCGGTGATGCCGCCCTCCTCCCCTGTGTCGCGTTGGCCGGTGACGCCGAAGTAGATCACCGCGAGCCCGGCGAGCACCGCCAAGAACGTCCGCATTCGTCGGTCATTCACGCCTCGCACGATACGGGCGGTTTTCTCCCATCGTACGGTGATTCGGCGGGGTTCCCCCGGCCGGGACGGCCGGGCGGGCAGGTCCAGCGGCGTGACGCTGCGCCGGGTCAGTCCTCTTCCAGGTCGTCCAGGGAGATGGCGTGGGTCATCAGCCACCGGGCCAGGGCGGCCATCCCGAACAGCCACAACGGCGCCGACTCCGTGGTGCCGTTGGTGGCGAAGATGGCGAACCGCAGGTCCGGCACCCGGTACGCCTCGATCCGCCACTTGTGCTGCCTGTCCCGCCAGACCGCCGAAGGGTCCATGCGGTCACGGTAGGCGAGGCGGCGGAGCCGCGGGCCGTCTTCCTCCCGGTCAGCCGGGCGGCGCCACGACCTCCCGGGCGTCGTCCGGCAGCCGGCGGGTGGCGCCGCGCCGGTCCAACAGTTCCAGCAGCGGCACCGCCACCCGGCGGGTGGTGTCCAGCGCCTGCCGGGCGGCGCTGAGCGTGAACGGCTGCGGCAGCCGGGCCAGCACCCGGACGGCGTCGTTGAGCGCGCCGGGGAGCAGCACCACGTTCTCCGCCAGCCGCAGCAGGGCCCCGGCCCGGACGGCGGCGCCGATCTCCCGGGGACCGAGCCCCAGGTCGGCCAGGCGGTGCGCCTCGGGGGCCTGGAACGGGCGGTCGCCGTACTCGGCGCGGACCCGGTCGACGGCGCGGGCCACCGGCTCGGGCAGCGCGTCGACCGCCGCCGCGGTGATCCGGCCGGCGCGGACCCGCAGGGGTGGCCGGATCAGCGCCTCGACCAGCGCCCGGTCGGGCAGGTCGAGGCGCTGGCGCAGCACCTCGACCGGCACGCCGGGTTCGAGCGGATGCTCCCGGGCGTACCGGGTGACCTCCGCGATGAGCCGGACGCCGAGGCGGTGCCAGTGCTCCGGGTCGGCCAGCCAGTCGCCGGCGATGGGCTGGGCGGCGACCGCCACCCCCATCCGGGCCAGCTCGCCGGCCCGGACCAGGGCCCGGCGGCGCAGTTCGCCGGCGAGGTCCGGACGGCCGTCCAACTGGGCCAGGACCGCCGCCCGGGCGGCGGCCGCGCCCCGCCGGCGCAGCGGCGGTGGGGCCACGTCGAGGACGGTCACCCCACCGGCGACGTGGTGCCGGCCCGGGTCGCGCAGCAGCGCCCGGTCGCCGATCAGCAGCGGTAGTGGCCGGGCCAGCCGCAGCCGGGCGGTGTCCGGGCCGAGCGGCCGCACCCGGGCGGGTACCGCCGCCGAGCCGACGTGCAGGGTCAGGCTGGCCGGCAGCTCGGCGGACGGGTCACCGGCGAGCCGAACGTCGAGCAGGTCGGTGAGCCGGAACCGGCCGGGGCTGAGCAGTGCGTCGCCGCGGGCGATCCGGTCCCTCGGCACCCCGCGCAGGTTCACCGCCACCCGAGCCACCGCGTCCACCCGGTCCTGAGCCATGCCGAGACGGTGCAGGCCGCGGACCCGGACCGGCTCGCCGGTGGCGGCAAGTTCGAGCTGGTCGCCGACGCGCAGCTGGCCGCCGCCGAGGGTGCCGGTGACCACGGTGCCGCTACCCCGGATGGTGAACGAGCGGTCCACCCAGAGCCGTACCGGTGCTTCCGTCGGCGGATCGGGCAGCCGGGCGACCAGGCGGTCCAGGGCGGCCCGCAGCTCGGGCAGGCCCGCGCCGGTGAGGCCGCTGACCGCGACCGGCTCCACCTCGCCGAGCGAGGTGGCGGCGATCTCCGCGCGGGCCTGGGCCACCGCCGGCCCCGGATCGGCCAGGTCCGCCCGGGTCACCGCCAGCAGCCCGTACGACACCCCGAGCGCGTGCAGTGCGGCCAGGTGCTCGGCGGACTGCGGCATCCAGCCCTCGTCGGCGGCCACCACGATCAGCGCGGCCGGGGCCGGGCCGACCCCGGCGAGCATGTTCGGCACGAACCGCTCGTGCCCGGGCACGTCGACGAAGGCGATGGTGCCGCCGGAGGGCAACGTGGTCCAGGCGAAGCCGAGGTCGATGGTCATGCCCCGGCGGCGTTCCTCCGCCCACCGGTCCGGTTCCATCCCGGTCAGCGCCCGGACCAAGGTGGACTTGCCGTGGTCGACATGTCCCGCGGTGGCGACGACCCACATGTCAGCCGTCCGCCGGAACCCGCAGGACGGCCTGCCGCACGGTCTCGTCGGCCTCGGCCGGTACGCAGCGCAGGTCCAGCACGAGTCGGCCGTGCAGGACCCGGCCGAGCACCGGCGGCTCGCCGGTGCGCAGCGGCTCGGCGTACCGTTCGGGCAGGCTCAGGGCCCAGGAGTCGAGCGCGACGCCGGGGGCGCCGCCGCCGCCGACCACCGAGGCGCAGGGCACCACCTCGGCCTTGCGGCCGTCGGCGCCGAGCCGGTCGCGCAGTCGTTCCGCCCGTTCGCGCAGCGTGGCGGGGTCGGCGTGCAGGGCCGCCCGAGTCGGGGTGGTCGGGCCGTGCAGGGTGGCGGCCAGGGCGGCGAGGGTGAGCTTGTCCACCCGCAGCGCCCGGGCGAGCGGGTGGCGGCGCAGCCGTTGGACCAGGTCGGCGGCGCCGAGCAGCAGACCGGCCTGCGGTCCACCGAGCAGCTTGTCGCCGCTGGCGGTGACCAGTGCCGCGCCGGCGCGCAGGCTGCTCGCTGCGTCCGGCTCGTCGGGGAGCAACGGGTCGGGGGCGAGCAGCCCGGAGCCGATGTCGGCGACCACTGGCACGCCGAGGGTGGCCAGCTCGCGCACCGGCACGGCCGAGGTGAAGCCGGTGACCACGAAGTTCGACGGGTGCACCTTGAGCACGAACCCGGTCCGCGGCCCGATCGCCGCCGCGTAGTCGGTGAGGGTGGTGCGGTTGGTGGTGCCCACCTCGCGCAGCCGGGCGCCGGTGCTCTCCAGCAGGTCGGGCAGGCGGAACCCGTCGCCGATCTCGACCAGCTCGCCGCGACTGACCACGATCTCCGCGTCGGCGGCGAGCGCGGTGGCCGCGAGGACCAGGGCGGCGGCGCCGTTGTTGACCACGTGCACGGCCTGCGCGTCAGGCACGGCGGCGGCGAGCGCGTCCAGTGTGTCCCGGCCGCGTCGGACCCGCCGGCCGGTGCGCAGGTCGAGTTCCACATCGGTGTGCCCGGCGGCGGCGACCATCGCCTCGACCGCGGCGGCCGAGAGCGGGGCCCGGCCCAGGTTGGTGTGCAGCACGACGCCGGTGGCGTTGAGCACCGCCCGCGGGGTCGGCGCCGGCAGGGCGGCGAGCGCGGTGTCGCGTACCTCCTCGGGTGCGATCTCGCCGCGGCGGGCGCGCTCCTGAGCACGGCCGATGGCGGCCTTGACCCGGTCGCGGCCGAACGCGTCGACCGCGGCGGCGAGCCGCGGATCGGCGAGCAGCGCGTCGGTGCGCGGCACGCGCCGCCGTGGGTCGGCCGTGCCGTCGGGCATCGCGTCATCTCCAAGGGCTGCCTGGCGGAGACGGACGGGAATCGAACCCGCCTGGCCCGGGTCCCGGACCACACCGGTTTTGAAGACCGGGAGGGGCACCAGCCGCCTGAACGCCTCCACCCAGCACTTAACCACATGCGATCTCCGCCCGCCGCCGGGAGGGGAGAACCGCGGGCCGAGGTCAGGGCGCGGGCGTCTCGAAGTGGGGTCGCGGCTTGCCGGGGCTGGTCGGCAGGCGGGTGATCGGCGGCAGCACCAGCGCCACGAACGCGAGGATCCCGATCACGGTGAAGGGCAGCGTGTAGCTCTTGCCGCTGGCGTCGTAGAGCAGCGCGGTGAGCAGCGGACCCACCACGCCCCCGATGCTCCAGGCCACGATCATCGCGCCGTAGATGGCCCCGGCGTTCGGCGTGCCGAAGTAGTCGGCGGCGGTCGCCGGCATGGTGCCGAAGCCACCGCCGTAGGCGAGGTAGACCAGGGCGGCGAGGACGGCGAAGAGCCAGAAGGGGGAGGCGTGCGGCAGGATCAGGAAGCAGACGCCCTGCAGGGCGAGCATGCCGAGGAACGCGGTCATCCGTCCGATCCGGTCGGACAGCCACGCCCAGATCACCCGCCCGCCGCCGTTGAACAGGCCGAGGACGCCGACCAGCCCGGCCGCGGTCGCGGCGCTCACCCCGGCGACCGCCTGGGCGGCGTCCGCGGCCTGCGAGATGAGCGCGATCCCGCAGGTCACGTTGAGGGTGAGGATCAGCGTGAGCAGGTACCACTGCTTCGTGCGCAGGGCCTCGCCGAAGGTGTAGACGCGGGTGCCGGCGACGGCCCGCCCGCCGACCGCCGGCGTGAAGCCGGGCACCTGGTAGCCGGCGGGCGGGTTGCGGAAGAAGGACGCGCCGAGCAGCACCGCGATCAGGTACGCGAGGCCCAGCGGCAGGAAGACGCTGGTCTTGTCCGAGGTGCCGGCGAGCAGCGCCTTCGCCACCGGCGCGGTGATCACCGCACCGAAGCCGAAGCCGGCCACCGCAATGCCGGTGATCAGCCCGCGCCGGTCGGGGAACCACTTGCTGAGCATGGCGATCGGCGTGATGTACGCGGCGCCGAGCCCGATGCCGCCCATCACCCCGTAGGTGAGCAGCAGCAGCCACAACTGATCGCTCGACGACACCAGCGACGCCAGCATCGTCCCGACCGCGTAGAGGATGCCGCCGCCGAGCGCCACCGGCCGCGGCCCGCTGCGGTCCTGGATGCGGCCGCCGATCAGGCTGCCGATGAAGATGGTGCCGATGGCCACCTCGAACGGCAGCACCACCTCGGCCTTGCTCCACCCGAACTCGGCCTGCAGCGGCTTGTTGAACACGCTCCACGCGTACACGGCGCCGAGCGCGAGTTGGACGAGCACGGCCGCCACCACGAGACCCCATCGGCCCCGCGTCGGTCGGCGATTTCCCCGCGATCCCGCGGTTGTTGTGGCCATGAGCGGTACCCCCGTATCGGCTCATGGGCCCGGCGCCTCTTCTTGCCTACCCCCCGTTCGGGCCGGCGCCCGGCCCGCTGTCGTTCGGTGCCGGACGCTGGTGCCCGCGCACCCGCTCCCGCTGCGGCACCACGGTGTACTTCGGGTCCCGCGCGGAGACGACCCCGCCGTGGAAGATGCCGAACCGGGTGCAGGCGGAGGCTGCCAGAAGCGCCCCGCCGGCCAGGGCGGACAGCACCCGGCTGCGCCGCCCGACCAGCGCGCCGGCCACCCCGGCGACGGTCAGCGCGCGCGCCGCGCGCAGCAGCCGCCCCGCGGTGCCGGTGGCATAGGGCTCGCTGAGCAGCCCGAGCCGGTTCTCCACCCGGTGCGAGCCCCACAGCTCCAGGGCCGCCCCGGCCACCGCGAGGCGGCGGGCCGGGCCGGCCTGCGCCGGCGGCGCGGCGATCAACCCGACGCCGGCGCCGCTGGCCAGCGCGCTGCCCGCGAAGACCATCGGCAGTTCCGGGTACGCCTCGTGCCAGGACGGCACCGCCGTGTCGGCGAGCAGCACCGCGGTGTAGGTGCCCAGCGCCGGCGCGGTGGCGGCAGCGGCCAGCCCGGCGGCGTGCCCGACCGGGGGCAGCAGCCGGCGGGCCAGCCCGAACAGGCCCCGCTCGGGTAGCCGGGGCGCGGCCTCGGCCACCGCGGCGATGCCGGCGGCCGGTCCGAACGCGGTGAGGATCCAGGTGCCTGTCGACATCGGCGAGGTCAGCTTCGCCACCCGCAGCATGTGGTGGAACCGGGTCGGCCGGCCCAGGTCGTGGATGAGGAAGTACGTGCTGGCGCTGACCGCCGCCAGGGCGGTGACCCGGCCGGCCCGGCGCAGCGCCGGCCGGTCGGTGAGCTGTCCGCCGGCGGCCAGCAGCGACGACCCCGCGGCGATGCCACCGGTGAACAGGTAGGCCGCGATGTCCCACTTCCAGACCGGCGGCTTGAGGATCGGCCGGCCGTAGTAGGAGATGAACTCCGCCGGCGGCACGGTGAGCTGCTCCCCACCGCCGCCCCGGCGTCCGCCGCCGGTCCGCCGGTCCGCCGGCGCGGCGTCGCGGGGCGGCTGGGGTGCCAGCCGCGCCTCGGCGGCACCGGAGTCGGTGCGTGCCACACCCTCCCCGGGTCCGGTCGCCCGGCTGCCGTTCGCCGCTTCCCCGCGACTCACCTTCGGCCCGTGGCCGCCCGACCCGGGGTGGCCCGGCCCGCCGAGGCGGCCCGGGCCGTCGGCCTCGAGCCGCTCGCGGAAGCGGCGGAACAGGTCGCCGACGGCGGGACGGTCCGGACTCACGATGAACCTCCGACGAACGCGGCGACGGCCGCCGCCGCCATGGCCAGTGCGGCCAGTCCGGCCCGCTTCCACATCTTCGGCAGGTCCCGGCTGGTGACCACCGGGTCCGGCGGCAGGCCGTACACCTCCGGCTCGTCGAGCAGCAGGAAGAACGCGCCGTCCCCGCCGACGCCGTCGGTGGGGTCGTGGCCGTAGAGGCGGGCCTCCGGCACGCCGCGCTGGTGCAGCTGGGCGACCCGGGCCGCGGCCCGCTCGCGCAGCTCGTCCAGTCGGCCGTACTGGATGGACTCCGTGGGGCAGGCCTGCGCGCAGGCCGGGGTCTTGCCGGCGCCGAGCCGGTCGTAGCAGAGCGTGCACTTCCACGCCCGGCCATCGCCCTTGCGCTGGTCGATGACCCCGTACGGGCAGGCCGAGATGCAGTAGCCGCAGCCGTTGCAGATGTCCTCCTGCACCACGACGGTGCCGAACTCGGTGCGGAACAGCGACCCGGTCGGGCAGACGTCCAGGCAGGCGGCGTGGGTGCAGTGCTTGCAGACGTCGGACATCATCAGCCACCGGAAGTCGGTGCGCCCCTCGGCGCTGCCGGTGCGCCCCGGCGGTCCGTCGCCGGGCATGCCGAGGAATTCCGGCCCCGCGGCCATCCGCGCGGCGGCCGCCGGCTGACCGGGGGGCAGGCCCGGGGCGGTGCCGGTGTTCTCCGCCGTATCGGCGGCGGCGGCCGCGCTGGCCGGGCTGGCCGTCTCCCCGGTCGGCTCTGCAGCGAAGGGCGGGGTCCGATGGCCGGCCGGCAGCGGCTGCTCGATGAAGGCGACGTGCCGCCAGGAGTTCGCGGTGAGCGCGCCGGTGTTGTCGTACGACATGCCGAGCAGGTCGAAGCCGGAGGCGGGAACGTCGTTCCACTCCTTGCAGGCCACCTCGCACGCCTTGCAGCCGATGCAGACGCTGGTGTCGGTGAAGAAGCCCATCCGGGTCTGGCCGTCGGTCCAGCCGGCGTCCGGCGCGGGGTCGAGCGGGCCGTACAGGCTGTTCGCCTCGATCATCCGACCTCCCGCTCCGACGCGTCGGTGGTGACGATGGGCGGGCGGCCCCCGACCATCCCCGCGCGGCGCCGGTAGTCGTCCACCAGCTCGAGCAGGGCCGGCCCGGTCGGGCGCCGGCCGGGCCGGATGTCACACGTGCCGACCTTGCTCTCCTGGATCAGCACGTTCGGGTCCAGGGTGATGCCGAACAGGTCGTTGACCGAGTCACCGGTGACGATCCCTTCCCGACCGAAGTGGTACGGCAGCCACACCTGGTGGATCACCCGGCCGTCGAGCCGCAGCGGGGTCAGCCGATCGGTGACCAGAACGCGCGCCTCGATCGCGGCCCGACCGCTGACCAGGTGGGCCCAGCCGAGATGGTCCAGGCCGATCTCGCCGGCCAGCTCCGGGGAGATCTCGACGAACATCGCCGGTTGCAGCTCGGCCAGACGCGGCACCGTGCGGCTCATGCCGCCGGCGGTGTGGTGCTCGGTGAGCCGGCTGACCGTGAACACGTACGGGAAGACCTCGGCGTGCGGCTGCGGCGGGCTCGGGTTCACCGAGTTCACCGGGTTGTCGTAGACCTTGCGGGTCGGGTTGGCCTGTTGCCCGTACAGCGGGTTGCGGATCGGCGACTCGGCCGGCTCGTAGTGCGTGGGCATCGGCCCGTCCTGCAGGCCGCTCGGCACGTACAGCCAGCCCTTGCCGTCGCCCTGCATGATGAACGGGTCGTCACCGGCGAGCCCCGCCACGCCGGCGGTGCCCTGCGGCGGCCGGTGCGTCGGCGGCTTCTTCTTCTCAAAGTCCGGCACGTCGTAGCCGGTCCACTCGCCCTGGTCGGCGTCCCACCAGACGTACTTCTTGCGTTCGCTCCAGGGCCGTCCCTGCGGGTCTGCGGAGGCGCGGTTGTAGAGGATGCGCCGGTTGGCCGGCCAGGCCCAGCCCCACTCCGGGGCCACCCAGGTCTGCTCCGAGCCGGGCTTGCGGCGGGCGGCCTGGTTGACCCCGTCGGCGTACACCCCAGTGTAGATCCAGCAGCCGATCGCGGTGGAGCCGTCGTCCTTGGCCTCGGTGAACGCGGACAGCGGGCGGCCGGTCGCCACGTCGTACCCGTTGATCTCCTTCAGCACCGCCTCCGCGCTCGGCTCCGCAAGGGCGCCGTGCGTGGGGTAGTTCCAGTTGAGGTCACGCACCGCGCGGTCACGCGGCTTGTCCGAGGCGGCCAGCTTCTGCCGGATGATCCGCCCCAGGTGGTAGAAGAACCACAGCTCGGAGCGGCTGTCACCCGGCGGGTCGACCGCCTTCTCCCGCCACTGCAGCAGCCGCTGGGTCTGGGTGAAGGTGCCCTCCTTCTCCACGTGCGAGGCCGCCGGGATGAAGAACACCTCAGTGCGGCACTCCTCCGGCACGATCTCGCCGGTCTCCACCTCCGGGCTGTTCTGCCAGAACGTCGCGCTCTCGATCATGAACAGGTCCCGGACCACCAGCCAGTCCAGGTTCGCCAAGCCCAGCCGCTGGGCCCTGCCGTGCGCCGAACCGACCGCCGGGTTCTGGCCGAGCAGGAAGTAGCCCTTCACCTTGCCGTCGATCATGTTCAGCACCGTCTGGTACGTCCCGTGATCGCCGGTCATCCGCGGTATGTAGCCGTAGCAGAAGTCGTTCTCCGGGCTGGCCGCGTCGCCCCAGTACGCCTTCAGCAGGCTGGCCCCGAAGTCCCGGGCGTTGGACCAGAAGCCCTTCTGGCCCGGGTGCCGGATGCTGTCCACCCACTCGGTGAAGGTCGGGTGGTGGGCGTGATGCGGCATCGGCAGGTAGCCCGGCAGCAGGTTGAACAGCGTCGGGATGTCGGTGGAGCCCTGGATGCTGGCATGCCCGCGCAGGGCCAGCACCCCGCCGCCCGGCCGGCCGATGTTCCCCAGCAGCAGCTGGATGATCGCCCCGGTGCGGATGTACTGCACCCCCACGCTGTGCTGGGTCCACCCCACCGAGTAGATCAACACGCCGGTGCGCTCCCGGCCGGAGTTCTCCGTCCACGCCCGGGCAAGCTCGAGGAACTTCTCCCGCGGGATGCCGCAGACCCGTTCCACCATCTCCGGGGTGTATCGCGCGAAGTGGCGCTTGAGGAGCTGGTAGACGCAGTTCGGATCCTGCAACGTCTCGTCCCGCCGCACCTGGCCGCCGACCGGAATGCCGTGCGACTCGTGCCGCAGGCCGGCCGCGGTGTCCCGCTCCTGGTGGGCGGCGCGGTAGCCGGTGGTCTCCTCCTGGCCCGCATACTGCCAGCTTCGCTGGTTGTACGCGTGCGTCTGTGGGTTGTAGCCGGAGAAGAGACCATCCAGGTCCTCGGTGTCGGCGAACTCGTCGCTCACGATGGTCGCCGCGTTAGTGTAGGCCAGCAGGTACTCCCGGAAGTCGAGCTCGTTCTCCAGGATGTAGCGCACCACACCACCGAGCAGCGCGATGTCCGTGCCCGCCCGGATCGGCAGGTAGGTGTCCGCCAGCGCGCTGGTGCGGGTGAACCGGGGGTCGACGTGGAATACCTTCGCCCCCCGCCGCTTGGCCTCCATCACCCACTGGAAACCCACCGGATGGGCCTCGGCCATGTTCGAGCCCTGGATGACGATGACGTCAGCGTTGGCGACATCCTGCTGGAAGACCGTCGCGCCACCGCGACCGAAGCTGGTCCCCAGACCGGGGACGGTGGCGGAGTGTCAAATCCGCGCCTGGTTCTCGATCTGTAGGGCGCCGAGCGCGGTGAAGAGCTTCTTGATGAGGTAGTTCTCTTCGTTGTCCAGCGTGGCGCCACCGAGGCTGGCGATGCCGAGGGTGCGGTTCAACAGCCGTCCCTCGTCGTCGGTGTCCTCCCAGGTGGCGTCGCGCGCCGCGATCACCCGGTCGGCGATCATGTCCATCGCCGTGTCGAGGTCGAGGTCCTCCCACTCGGTGCCGTACCGCGGGCGGTAGCGGACCTTGGTCTGCCGCAAGGGGCTGGTCACCAGCGACTTGCTCGCCGAGCCCTTCGGGCAGAGCCGCCCGCGCGAGATCGGGCTGTCCGGGTCACCCTCGATCTGGGTGACCTGCCCGTCCTTGACGTACACCCGCTGCCCGCAGCCCACCGCGCAGTAGGGGCAGACCGAGCGGGCCATGCTGTCCGCGGTCTCCGTGCGCGCGGTCAGCGCCGCCGACCGGGCCGACTGGGCCGCCGCGCCCCGGCCGAGCGGGTCGGTGCCGGTGAGCTGCCGGTAGACCGGCCAACCCTCGATGAAGGTCTTCAGACCCATCCCGGGACACCCCCTCCCCCGCTGGCGGAAGCTGACCTCTTGAACATTAGGCCAGCGGCCGGGTGCCCGCGACTGGAGCGGCAGATCATTTTCGGGGGAACCCATTCACCTCATCGGGTGGGTCCTCGGACAGAGCGGTTTGAACCGGTGGACGGTGGCAAAGAAGCGGCCCATGCCGGACCGCCATCGGAACGAGGTGTCGCGCCTCGACGTACCCGACCGCGTCGCCGGCTGTGCGCCCGCGCGGCCGGAGCGGGCGGGTGGCGACGGGGCGGCGGGCGGCCGGCTCCGTCGAGGTCCCACCGGTACCGCCGGGCGGCCTGAGCGTGCTGCGGCACCCCGTCGGGGCGCCGGCGGGACGCCGGTGTTGCTGGTGGTGGCGAAGGCGCCGGCGCCCGGGCAGGTCAAGACCCGGCTCTGCCCACCGGCCACTGCGGATCAGGCGGCCGAGATCGCCGCCGCCGCGCTGCTCGACACTCTGGACGCGGTCGCCGCGACCCCCGGCGTCACCCCGGTCCTCGCCGTCGGCGGGGACCTCGGCCGGGCGGCCCGCCGGGCCGACCTGCTCCGGGCGCTGCGCGGCTGGCCGATCCTCGACCAGCGCGGTGCGACCTTCGCCGACCGGCTGGTCGCCGCGCACGCCGACGTCGCCGACCGCTTCCCTGGCTCTCCGGTCCTCCAGATCGGGATGGACACCCCGCAGCTGCGGGCGCCGATGCTCGACCGGGCGGTCCGCCGGCTGGCGGGCACCGGCCTCGCGGTGCTGGGCCCGGCCGCCGACGGGGGCTGGTGGGCGCTGGGGCTGCGGGATCCGCGCCAGGCGGAGGCGCTGCTGGGAGTGCCGATGTCGCGCGGCGACACCGGGCTGCGGACCCGACGGGCGTTGCGGGCCAGCGGGCTGCGGGTGGCGAGCCTGCCGATGCTGAGCGACGTGGACACGATGGCGGACGCCGTGGCGGTCGCGGCCATCGCGCCGCACGGCCGTTTCGCCGCCGCGGTGGCGGCGGTGACCGTCCCGCTCGCCGACCCTCGCGGCCAGAACCTGGCGCTGCTCGCCCGTGGTGGAGAAACAGCGGCGCCCCGGCCGTAGACCGGGGCGCCGCTGGGCGTCGGTGTGCAGGTCGCCTCTCGGCGAGTGGCACGACGCGGCTCCAGCCGAACGGTATTCCGCGAAGGCAAATTGGGTGAGGCCCGGGGACACTGGACACACCGACGCTCTACACAACCACGCGACCGGAGCCGGTGTTCCGGCCCGCCCGGTGACCGCCGTCACCCCGCTCGGACGGGCTGCCGGTCGCCTCCGGATGTGCCGCTGGCCGGCACCCGTGTTCGGGTGCCGGCCAGCGGCTTGGTGCTCTGTGTCAGTTGTTCCAGTGCTGGGCGACCAGGTCGGCGGCCTGCTGTTCCCACTGGGCGTAGGCGTGCGGGTAGGCCGACACCTGCACCGTCTGGGCGGCCTCGGTCAGCGGCATGTCCTGCCAGCCGTCGACCTGCTTGAGGCCCTTGAGGAACGCCATGGTCGAGTACTGCGGGTCGGTGATCTGCTCCGGGGTGCCCCAACCCGAGGACGGGCGCTGCTGGAACAGGCCCAGCGAGTCGTGGTCGTTGCGCTCCCCCAGGTGACCCAGGTTCTCCAGCTTCGACTCCTGCAGGCTGGTGGCGATCGAGACCACCGCGGCCCGCTCGTCCATGCCGGACTTCTTCGTCGCGGCGATGATCGCCTTGACGTTACCGATCTGCTCCTTGTTCAGGTCGATCCGGGACTGGGTGCCCTGCACACCATGCGGAATCAGCTTGCCGGTGTCCGGCTTGTCGGCCTGCACGACCGCGACCGGCTTGGCGTCGACCGGGGCGGCGGCGTGGGCGGTGGCCGGGCCGGCGAACACGCCACCGGTGAAGGCCAGGCCAGCGATACCGAGCACGCTCTTACGCAGCATCGTGTTCATGATCAAAGCTCCAATTCGGGGGTCAGGCACACCACCCGATAGGGGGCCGGGTGGATGCGCACGCACCACGGACGGGCGCTCAAAACAAAAGGGGAAAGTCTCTGTCCGGCGAAGATCCGCGGGGTTGGGGGTGCCACTCGCGGCGCCGGGACCATGTGTAACGACCGGCGGCCCACCATCATTCCGGGGCCCGTCCACCAGCCCCCAGATCAGGGGGCGGTCCTCGGTCGTACGCCAGGTATAACGACCCCGCCCCGGCCACGATTCCGACCCCACAATGCCGCCGGTCACACCTGGAATCGGACAATCTGCACGAGCTCGCACAGGTGGTGACTTCACGGCCGCCTGGAGACCCCCACGCGCTCGCAGCGGGGCCGCATACACGACCTCATGGCGCGTGGCGCACGAATCCTCGCAGCGGACGGTGCAGGCCCCTCACCGGGACGTCCCGCTCATCCACAGAACGGCGGAGCATCACCCACCGTGACCGCTCCGGTAGGCCGTACGCCAATCCAGGGGGCGCGAGCAGGCCGCAAAGCGGTGCCGGAGAGAAACCACAGGCGCACGGGTAGAGCCCCCGCCGGGCCGCGGCGTTACCCTGACAGCATGCAGGGCGTCTTCCCCACCACGACCGGCGCCGCCTTCCAGGCCCGCCCGGGTCGTCCCGCCGTGGTGGCACGCACAATCGCCGAGCTGACCGGTCCGACCCGCGGTGTGGTCGAGTTGCCCGTACGGCTGATGTGGGGCAGCGAGCGCACCTTCGACCTCGGCGACCCCGACGACCTGCTCTGGATGTACGAGAACGTGCTGCGCGAGACCACTCGCATCGACGATCTGCGGACCCTGATCAACGGTCGGACGCTGCGTCGGGTCTGGCGGCGGCTGAACCTGCCGCGCGGGGTACGCCTGGCATGGGAGAGCCGGCACCGCGGCCTGCGTACCGCGTGAGGCACCTGCACGAGTTCTACCGGGAGGTGGCCCGGGTGGCGCTGGTTGCCGCCGGGCCGCACCGGTTCGTGCTGGGCGGCGGAGTGGCGTGGGCCGCGCACGGGCTGGTGATCCGCCCCACCGAGGACGTGGACCTCTTCGCCGATGTGGAGGGGGCGGCGGCCGCCGCGGCGACCGAGGTGCGTACGGCGCTGGAGCGGGCCGGTTTCGAGGTGGCCGAGGCCGATCCGGACAGCGAGCTGGCGGATCTCTTCGACGGCTTCGACCGGGACATGCGGGACTTCGTGGTGAGCCGGGACGGCCGGCAGATCCGGCTGAGCCTGGCCCGGCTGGACCGGCACCGCAGCCCGGTGGTGATGGACCTGGGCCCGGTGATGGACGTCCACGACCTGATCGCCAACAAGACCGCGGCGCTGGTGAACCGGCGCGAGGTACGCGACTACATCGACGTTTCTGCGGCGCTGGACCGCTACGACGTGTCGGAGCTGCTGGACCTGGCCCGCCAGGTCGACCCAGGGCTGGATCTGGAGGACGTCCGGGCCGCGGGCCGCTACCTGGATCAGGTGCCGGACCGCCGCTTCGCCCGCTATGGCCTCGACGCCGAGCGGGTGGCCGAGGTGCGGCGCCGGATGACCGCCTGGCCACGCTGACGGCAGGCCACAGAGGACCAACCAGGCCGGACGCCGGGGATCGCGAAGCGGCCGCCAGGTGGCCGTCGTGTTACGCGGAGGACACCGCTGCGCCGGTGGGGTGAAATACCTCGGGCGGGTGTGGCGGGAGTGACGGGAGGGTTAAGGTGCGCAACGGCGCCCACGAGGCGCCTCCACCCCCATGGAAAGGCACACCTCCGAGCCGTCGAAGTGGGGCCAGCGGCTCACCCGGATGGACTTCACCGTCACCCGGGAGAACGGCCGGTGGAAGGTGGTCAGCAAGTCCGCCACCATGCTGAACACCAATACCGTGGTCGAGGACCCGGCGGTGCTCGCGGCCGTGCGCGGCCAGCACACCAAGACCGTCACGTACGTCAACACGGTCGTCGCCCAGTCCAGCGAGGAGCTCTCGGCCGCTGAGTCGCGGTACAAGGACACCCCGATTCTGGACTTCATCAACCACGTCCAGACCGAGGTGGTCACCAAGGCGCTCGCCGGCACCGCGTACGCGGGCCTGCCGGTGCTGTCGATCGCAGCGCCGTTCAGCCGTACCGCGATCTTCCCGCAGGGTGACGTCCGGATCCGCGACGTCGCGGGCCTCTACGTCTACGACAACACCCTCGAGGCCGTGGTGCTCAGCGGCGCCGAGGTGAAGGCGTACCTGGAGTACTCGGCGAAGTACTTCCGGACGTTCGCGGTGGGCGACACGGTGGACCCGGCGACCATCAGCGACCCGCTGGTGCCGGACTACAACTACGACGTGATCTCCGGTGTCGACTACGACATCGACATCAGCAAGCCGGTCGGCCAGCGGATCATCCGCCTGGTCATGCCGGGCACCGGCACCCCGGTCGCCGCGGACGCCCAGTTCGTCATCGCGGTGAACAACTACCGGCGCAGCGGTGGCGGCAACTTCCCCGGCGTCGTGAAGACCCAGGTCTACAACCAGCAGCAGGAGATCCGCCAACTGCTGATCGACTGGGCGCAGGCCAAGGGCGTGATCAACCCGGCCGACTTCTTCGTGCCGAACTGGAAGCTGGTACGCGAGGGCGTGTCGGTCTTCTGATCGGTCCCACCGGACGGGCCGTGGTGTCTCACCGCGGCCCGTCCGCGTCTGCGGCCTCAGCCAGCGGCGCCGAAGCGCAGGTCCCACTCATCGGGGCCACCGGCCGATTCCGGCCGGTCCCGGCGGGGCTCGGTCTCGGTCAGCGCCACCCGCTCCTCGGGGCGCACCGGCGGCGGCAGTTCGCCGAAGCGCACGTGTCGCAGGAACGCGTACTCCTCGTCGGTGAACGACTCCGCCGGCTCGGTCATGCCGGCATTGTGCTCCCTCCCGTCCACCGTCGCATCAACGTCGCCGTCGGGGGTAAGCGCGCCGTCGCCGACGAGGTGGAGGAGAACCATGCGCGCGGTACGGATGACCGAACCCGGCGTGCTCGAACAGGTCGAGGTCCCGACTCCGGCGGCCGGGCCCGGCGAGGTGCTGCTCCGCGTCGGAGCGGTCGGCGCCTGCCACTCCGATCTGCACATCCTCGACGCCCCGCCCGGGCTGTTCCCGACCCCGCTGACCCTCGGCCACGAGATCGCCGGCACGGTCGACGGCATCGGCCCCGGGGTCACCGGCTGGGCGTCCGGCGACCGCGCCGCCGTCTACGGCATCATCGGCTGCGGCCACTGCCGCGCCTGCCTCCGCGGGCTGGAGAACCAGTGCCGAACCGTGCCGGTGGGTGGCATCGGGCTCAGCCGCGACGGCGGACTGGCCGAACATGTGGTGGTGCCCGCGTCCCGGCTGCTGCACGTCGGCGACATGGACCTGGTGCAGGCCGCCCCGCTCACCGACGCCGGTCTCACCCCGTACCACGCGGTGGAACTGGCCCGACCGAACCTGCGGCCCGGGACGCGCTGCGTGGTGATCGGGATCGGCGGTCTCGGGCACATGGCCGTGCAGATCCTGGTCGCCACGACGGCGGTACACATCATCGCGGTGGATACCAGCGTGGCCGCGCTGGACCTGGCCACCCGGCTGGGGGCGCATCACGTGGTGCAGGCCGGGCCCGACGCGGTGGAGCGGATCCGGGCGATCGTCGGCCCGCCGCCGGACGGGGCGGACGTGGTGATCGACTGCGTGGGGGCGGACCCCACCCTCACCACGGCCCGGCAGGTCGTCGCCACCGGCGGCCAGTTGATGCTGGTCGGCCTCGCCGGCGGGACGCTGCCCGTCCGGCCGGTCGCCGACGAGCCGCCCACCATCCCGTTCGAGGCGACCGCCCGGGTGCCGTTCTGGGGAACCCGAGCAGAACTGCAGGAGGTGATCGCGCTGGGCCGCCTCGGACTGCTCCAGGCCGACGTGCAGACCTTCGGGCTGGACCAGGCGCCCGAGGCGTACGCGATGCTCCGCCAGGGGGAGATCCACGGGCGGGCGGTCATCGTGCCCTGACAGTCTCTCTCGCGGGGTCAGGACCTGCGCAGGGAAATCGGTCGCGGGGCAGGTTGCGAGCCGCTGCCCCGGGCTCAGGAGACGGACCTCGAGTGGACCGGTGGTAGGCGGTCCAGCAGGGCCAGGGCCGCCCGGACCGGGCGGCGATTCAGGGTCTGCTCGAAGCCGGCCCGGCCCTGGCAGAACCCGACGAACATCCGCCAGCCGGGCGGGGTGGCCAGCAGCGCGTGGAAGACGTCCGGCCGCCGCTCGAACACCTCCAGCAGCCGGTGCCCGGCCGACATGGACGGCACCAGCTGCTGGCGCACGGCCCGCTCGTAACCGTCCAGAACGCCCTCGGCGACCGCCGTCCCGGCCAGCCTCCCGGAGCGCAGCGCGTAGCTGATCCCCTCCCGGCTCCACGGCTCCAGCAGCCCCGCCGCGTCACCGGCGACCAGCACCCGCCCGCGGCGCAGCGGCGAATCCTCCGCCCGGCACCGGGTGAGGTGCCCGGAGTCGTGCTCCGGGGACAGTCCCGACAGACCCAGCCGGTCGACGAAAGCGCCCAGGTAGGCCCGGGTCCGCTCCCCCTCGCCGCGGGCGGCGATGACGCCGACGGTGAGCCGGTCCCCCTTCGGGAAGACCCAGGCGTACGACCCGGGAAGGGGACCCCAGTCCACCAACAGCCGGCCGCGCCAGCGCTCCTGTTCGGCGGCGGGCACCGAAAGCTCCAGCTCCAGCCCCAGGTCGACCTGCCGGTGCCGGACGCCGACGTGCCGGGAGGTGATCCCGGAGGAGCCGTCGGCGCCGATCACGGTCCGGGCACGTACTGTCTCCCCGTCGGCCAGCCGGAGGCGTACCTCGTCGGGGTCCTGCTCGATGGCGCGGACGGCGACGCCCTCGCGGACCTCGGCCCCGGCGGCGACCGCGGCCGCGCGCAGCCGCTCATCGAACTCCTCCCGGCGGACCATCGCCACCAGCGGGCCGGCGGCGTGCCGGCGGGTGAACCCGCGTCGCCCGTCCCGGGTGAAGGTCACCCGGTCGACCTGGTCGTGCACCGGCACCTCGATCCGCTCCGCGACCTCCGCCAGCGACGTCCCGATCAGCCCTCCCCCGCAGGTCTTGTAGCGGGGGTGGGTGGCCCGCTCGACGACCAGCGTGCGGATTCCCGCGCTGGCCGCGGCGTGCGCGGCGGAGAGTCCGGCAGGGCCGCCACCGACGACAGCGAGATCCCAGACGATCACTGGTGCAGCCTAGGGCACGACGCGGCGGAGGCGGCCTCTGCGCGGCCCGCGTTCGGTGGGCATAATCGGACATCCTCCGGGTAACCGCCAGGCGTATAGCGCCGCCGCCGGGCGGATCACGCGGAGGAGGAAGGTCATGCAGCAGGTACAGCTGTCGGAGGTCGAGGAACGGGTGTTCCAAGCGGTCGCCGCGCTGGAGGCCCGGGGCCATGTGCCCTATCCCGACCTCATCGCCGAGGAGACCGGGATGACCGAGGAGGAGCTGCGCACGCCGCTGCACCTGCTCACCGAGAAGAATCTGCTGCACCGGGAGGACTCCCCGATGGCGGGGCTGGACTTCGGGCCGCGGTGGTGCGCGCATCAGACTGCCTGATCCCGCTGTTTGCCCCTTCGGGGCCCGGGTAGCGGTCAGGGATGCGTGATCGACGGTCTTCGGGGGCTCCGTGAGCGGGGACCGGTCGTCGCCACCGGCCGACGCCGGCGGACACGACGACCGGCGCCGCTGGCAGGCGCTCGGCGTCGGCCTGGTCGCCGCCTTCATGACGTTGCTCGACATCAGCATCGTCAACGTCGCCGTGCCGTCGATGGACCGTGCGCTCGGCGCGACGCCGAGCGATCTGCAATGGGTGCTGTCCGGATATGCGCTCACCTTCGGGCTGGTGCTCGTGCCGGCCGGGCGCTTCGGCGACGCGCGGGGACGGCGCGCGGCTTTCGTGGTCGGGGTCGCGCTGTTCACCCTGACCAGCACGCTGGCCGGGTTGGCCCGCTCGCCGGAATGGCTGGTCGCCACCCGGTTGCTGCAAGGCGCCGCCGCCGGGGTGGTCAACCCGCAGGTCAGCGGGCTCATCCAGCAGCTGTTCCGGGGCGCGGAGCGGGGGCGGGCGTTCGGCCTGCTCGGCGCCACCATCGGCATCTCCACCGCAGTGGGGCCGCTACTGGGCGGCCTGCTCATCCAGCTCGGCGGGGCGGAGCATGGCTGGCGGTGGGTGTTCTTCGTGAACGTCCCGGTCGGCATCGTGGCGGTGCTGCTCGCCTGGCGGCTGCTGCCCACCCGGCCCACCGGTCAGCCGGACCGCCACCGCCTCGACCCGGTCGGGGTGCTGCTGCTCGCCGTCGGGGTGACCCTCGTCCTGCTGCCGCTGGTGCAGCACGCCCAGTGGCATACCCCGTGGAAGTGGGCGCTCATCCCGGCCGGCCTGGTCTTCCTGGTCGGCTTCGGGCTCTGGGAGCGCTGGTACGCGCGAAACCGGCCGCCCCTGTTCGACCTGCGGCTGTTCGGTCTCCGCTCGTACACGCTCGGGTCGGTGATCGCGCTGGTCTACTTCGGCGGGTTCACCGCCATCTTCTTCATCTTCACGCTCTACCTGCAGACCGGCCTCCGCTACAGCGCGCTCGTCGCCGGCCTGGCCATCACCCCGTTCGCGCTGGGCTCGGCGGTCGCCTCGGCGCTGGGCGGTCGGGTCGTCACCCGGTACGGACGGCCGCTGGTCGCCGGCGGCCTGCTCACCGTGATGGTCGGACTGGTGACGACGGTCTACGTGCTGCGCGGCTCGCCGTCCGGCTCGGTGCCCTTACTGACCGCCGCGCCCTTGCTGCTGGCCGGGCTGGGCAGCGGCTTGGTCATCGCGCCGAACCAGACGCTCACCCTTGCGGAGGTTCCGGTGCCCCAGGCCGGCAGCGGGGCGGGCATGCTCCAGACCGGTCAGCGGATCGGTTCGGCCGCCGGGATCGCCGCGGTGGGGGCGCTCTTCTTCTCGTCACTGTCGAGCACCCGCGGCGACTGGGCCACTGCCTTTCGGCACTCACTCCTGCTGGCCGCCGGCATCATCGCGCTGGCCCTGGTGGCCGCCCTGGTGGACATCGTCGGCGGTCATCGCCGCGATCCTGCGGCCGCGCACCGCTGACGTCCACTCTCCGGCACATCGCCTGCGGATCTCGGGCACGGCTATTCAAGATCCGGATATGCCGCTGGCCGGCACCCGTGTTCGGGTGCCGGCCAGCGGCTTGGTGCTCTGTGTCAGTTGTTCCAGTGCTGGGCGACCAGGTCGGCGGCCTGCTGCTCCCACTGGGCGTAGGCGTGCGGGTAGGCCGACACCTGCACCGTCTGGGCGGCCTCGGTCAGCGGCATGTCGTGCCAGCCGTCGACCTGCTTGAGGCCCTTGAGGAACGCCATGGTCGAGTACTGCGGGTCGGTGATCTGCTCCGGGGTGCCCCAACCCGAGGACGGACGCTGCTGGAACAGGCCCAGCGAGTCGTGGTCGTTGCGCTCCCCCAGGTGACCCAGGTTCTCCAGCTTCGACTCCTGCAGGCTGGTCGCGATCGAGACCACCGCGGCCCGCTCGTCCATGCCCGACTTCTTCGTCGCGGCGATGATCGCCTTGACGTTGCCGATCTGCTCGTCGTTCAGCTTGATGTGGGACTGGGTGCCCTGCACACCGTGCGGAATCAGCTTGCCGGTGTCCACACCCGGCTTGTCGGCCTGCACGACCGCGACGGGCTTGGCGTCCACCGGGGCGGCGGCGTGGGCGGTGGCCGGGCCGGCGAACACGCCACCGGTGAAGGCCAGACCAGCGATACCGAGCACACTCTTACGCAGCATCGTGTTCATGATCAAAGCTCCAATTCGGGGGTCAGGCACACCCACCCGATAGGGGGCCGGGTGGATGCGCACGCACCACGGACGGGCGCTCAAAAAGTCTTCGGGGGAAAGATCCGACCACCCGGCGGGGCTGCCACTCGCGGCGCCGGGACCGTGTGTAACGACCGGCGGCCCACCATCATTCCGGGGCCCGTCCACCAGCCCCCGATCAGGGGCGGTCCTCGGTCGTACGCCAGGTATAACGACCCCGCCCCGGCCACGATTCCGACCCCACAATGCCGCCGGTCACACCCCGGGGACCGGACAGGCGACACCGCAACGGCGGCTTTCGGGCACCTGGCCCACCCCGATGCCGCCGCGTCGCGGGACACCGCACGGCCATCGGCCTGACACCAACAGCCGCACCGATCCGACGCATACCGGACGCCGGACACGAACCTCGCGGCCGTTCGCCGCGGACGGCGAGCATCACCCACCGTGATCCCTCGGTTAGGCGCACCCCAACAAGCGATATGCCTCTCAGGCATATTTATGACTCTCAGGCATATCCCTCACCGGGCGATAGATCCCGCGAGGCCCACAGATCCGCGCGAAGCGGGGCGCGGAGAAACCAGGCGAGGCTGGGCCGCCGACAAACCCGGCGAGGCCAGCGGGACAGGGACCCGGGTTCCGGGAATCGGCGGCCAGATACACCAAACCGGCCGGCCCCGGAAAGGGGACCGGCCGGCTTGGCCGAACTCAGCTCACAGCAGGGCTCACCAGACCTGCTGCACGATGTCCGCCGCCTGCTCCTCCCACTGCGCGTACGCGAACGGGAAGGCCGACACCTGGACGGTCTGCGCCGCCGTGCTCAGCGGCAGATCCTGCCACCCGTGCACGTTCTTCAGCGCGTTGAAGAACGCCTTGGAGGCGTAGTCGGGGTCGGTGATCTGCTCGGGCGTGCCCCAACCGGACGACGGGCGCTGCTGGAACAGACCCTCCGAGTCGTGGTCGTTGGACGCGCCCAGGTGGCCGAGGTTGTAGAGCTTCGACTCCTGCAGCGAGGTGGCGACACCGATCACGGCGCCCCGCTCCCCCACGCCGCTCTCCTTGGCCGCCTTGACGATGGCCTTGGCGTTGTCGACCTGCGCGTCGTCGAGCGGGATGCGCGACTGGGCGCCCTCGACGCCGTGCGGGACGAGCTGGTCCCGGCTCGGCTTCTCCGAATCCGGCTGGGTCACCTTGTCGGCGCCGGTCGTCTGCGCCGGCTCGACAGTCTCGGTCTTCTTGCCGGTCGCCGGGTCGGTCTCGGTCTTCTTGCCGGTCGCCAGGTCGATGGCGGCGACGGCGCCGGCGTGCGGTCCGCTGGTCACCGGCGCGGCGACGGCGGTCGGGCCGAACGCCAGGGCGCCGATGGCCGCCACGCCGGCGATGCTCAGCGCGGCCTTGTTCTGCGGGGTCTTTGCGATCTTGCTCTGCGCGGTCTTCGCGATGGCCGGGAGCCATTGAGAGAAGTCCTGCTTGGTCTTCGCGATGGCGGGGAGCCATCGAGTGAAGTGTTCCTTCACGATGGTTGCCCTTTCGATCGTTACGACGCGCTCCGGGGTGAGCGCCCCTGGGAAACTTCTGGGCCGGTACGGGTTTAGGTTCCGGCGGTACGGGGGACACAACCAGGTTCACGTGTCGGTCATTCCGGAAATGCCGGGGATGCGGGCGGCTGCGGCCCAGGTCACGAGGTGTATGCGACACACCGCCGTGGACTCCCAGGCGCGGGAACAAAACCCCCATTCCATCACAGACCGGATTCGGGGTCCGAACGGCTCGGGCGGGAACCGCGCCGGCGGGAGCGTGAGCAGGACGGGCTGAGGTCAGCGGGCGGCCGGCGTACCGAACCGGACCAGGACGTGCCAGAGCTGCTTGAGGTGCTGCAGGGTGACCTCGGTGGGGCCGCGATCCGCCCAACGCTGCGGTTCCGAGACGACGGAGGCGGCGGCCCGGCCGATCAGCGCGGCGTCGACCGGCTCACCCGGGCGGGCGAACTCGGCGTGCACCCGGGCGGCCAGCGGCGGGATGGCGGGCCCGCGGAACTCCGGGTCGATCCCGTCCACGGGCAACTCGAACCCGGCGTGCCAGAGCAGCGGAAAGGCGTGCCGTCGCGCGATCTCCGCGAGCGTCCGCCCCACTTCGGTGTCCCGGAACGACGGGTCGACCACCATCGCCTCGACGTCCCGGGCCAGGCTCAGCTCCCCGTGGATCTGGGCCTCGATGTAGTCGTCCAGCGCGCGCCCGGCCGCCCCCGGCCGCCCGGACTCCCACTCCCGGCGGCGGACCAACGTGCGGAGCAGGGCGTCCGTGTCCAGCCCGGCCACGCCGAGGCTGATCCCGGTCCCGGCGGTCGCCTCGAGCAGCGCCGCGAGCACCGGCTCGAAGACGTCGACGGTGCCGAGGTCCTTCGGTCCGAGGTGGCTGTCGCCGAAGCAGAGGGTGGTCCGGCCGAGGACCTCGGGGCGCAGCCGCAGGTGGCAGGAGCCGAACCGGGGGCAGGCGCCGTCCGGATGGTCCAGCAGGTTCAGGCCGCCGTACTTCGGCCGGTCCGCAGGGCGCACGGTCGCGCTCTGGTACGCCCCACCGAACAGCGTCTCCTCCCAGCGGTCCCGGTCGCCGCCGGGGTAGGCGGTCAGCCCACCGTTGGAGATGCCGGTCTCGAACTGGCTGCGGTACACGCCCTCCTCGGCGAGCGCGGCGGCCACCGTACGGCCGTCGCGCAGCAGTCGGTCGGGGTGGAAGTTGAGCGTCAGCCGGCCGTGCGTGGCGACCGCGGCGATCACCTGTTCCGGCTGGTACGCCGTACCCGATCCGGCGAGGTGCCGCGCGATGACGGCGAGCGCGGCCGGTCGGTCCCGCAGCGCCACCTCCCGGACGTACCGCAGGGCTGCGGTCTGCGCCGGGGTGAGGGCCGGACCCTGCGACCCCTGATCGGTGCGGAAGGCGGACACGGGGGCGAGTATGGACAACGACGCGGCCGCACGCAGCCCAATTACCTGCCCGATGGAACGGCCACCGGAACCGTCAGGCGTCGGTGCCGAAGCCGTCGAGGCCGGTCCGCTCGTCGAGGCTGCGCAGCTCCTGGAAGACGGTGATCTGCAGACCGGCCGGGGCGTCGAGCCGAGCGTTGAGCGACTGCCACGGGGTGACCGTGGGCGGCGCGACCTCGGTTGCACCGGCGGCGACCAGGCGCTCGGTGGCGGCGCGGCTGTCGTCCACTTCGAACGCGAGCCGGATGCGGGGGGCGACCTGTCGGCCCACCTCGACCTCGTCGATCATTTTCTTCTGCGCCGGGTTGGCGATCTCCAGGGTGGCCCGTCCCGCGTCGAGGATGACCACGCGGGCGCCGTCCCCGCCGGAGAAGGCGGCCTGTTCGGGCAGGCCGAGGGCGTCCCGGAAGAAGGCGACCGCCGCGTCGTAGTCGTCGGCCGCCACGACGAGGCGCAGCTGGCGTACGGTCGGCTGGTCATCGGCATCCGTGGTCATGCCGATGCATCCTAGCCGCGGGTGACCCCGTCCAGCCGGGCGAGGAAGCGGTCGTTGTCCGGGCTGGTGACGAGCTGGCGGAGCAGCTGGTCCATGGCCTGCTGACGGTCCAGCTGGGACAGTGCGGAACGCAGACCGCGCAACCGGTTCAGCTCGATGCCGGTGAAGAGCAGTTCTTCCCGGCGGGTGCCGGACGGGCGTAGGTCGACGGCGGGGAAGGTACGGCGGTCGGCCAGCGCGCGGTCCAACCGCAGCTCGGCGTTGCCGGTGCTCTTGAGTTCCTCGTGGATGAGCGTGTCGGCGGCGGACCCGGTGTCGACCAGGGCCGACGCGATGACGGTCAGCGAGCCGCCGTCCTCGATGTTGCGGGCCGCGGCGAGCAGCCGCTTCGGCGGGTTGAGCGCGGCCACGTCCACGCCGCCGGAGAGCGTACGCCCACCGGAGCGGACCGCGAGGTTGTACGCGCGGCCGAGCCGGGTCAGCGAGTCGAGCAGCACGACCACGTCGTGCCCCAGCTCGACCAGCCGCTTCGCCCGCTCGATCGCCAGCTCCGCCACCGTCGTGTGGTCCTGCGGCGGACGGTCGAACGTGGCCGCGACGACCTCGCCCTTCACCGACCGCTGCATGTCGGTGACCTCTTCCGGCCGCTCGTCCACCAGCACCACCATCAGATGGCACTCCGGGTTGTTACGGGTGATCGCGTTCGCGATCGCCTGCAGCACCATGGTCTTACCGGCCTTCGGCGGCGAGACGATCAGCGCCCGCTGCCCCTTACCGATCGGCATGACCAGATCGATCACCCGAGTGGTCAGGATGTGCGGCTCGGTCTCCAGCCGCAGCCGCTCCTGCGGGTACAGCGGAGTGAGCTTGTAGAACTCCGGCCGACGCTTCGCCTCCTCCGGCTCCATCCCGTTGATGGTGTCCAGCCGGACCAGCGGGGCGTGCCGGCCGCGTCGTGGCTCGCCGGGGCGCACCGCGCCGGTGACCAGGTCGCCGCGGCGCAGGCCGTGCCGGTGCAGCTGAGTGGTGGAGACGTACGCGTCGTCCGGGGACGGCAGGTAGCCGCAGACCCGGACGAGCGCCCGATCGTCGTCGGTGTCGAGGACGCCGCTGATCGGCGTCAAAGTGGTGGGTTGGAGGTTCATCGGGTGCCTTTCGGGTGAGGTGACCGCCCGCGCCGGCACGACGCCCGAGCAGGGACGGACGGCGAGGGAAGGCGGTGCGGCGCGAGCCGGACGCACCGCGCTCGGCAGGACGCGGCCAGCGGATCGCCGGGAACGGTGGAAGAGAGCGCCGGGTGCGGTCACGGACCGGGCACCGGGCGGTGAGGAGGACTCCGGGCGGCGCTGCGCGCCGGCATCCGGGTCCTTCCGCAGGTTAAACCCCGCCGGCCGGACGGGCAAGCCCTTGGGTGGCCGCCCGTTGGGTCAACCTCCACTCCAGGGCTAAAGTGAGGGACGCGCCGACCGGAAGGCGATGACGGTGACTGCAAGCGCGATGGTCGACCGGATCCACCTCGGAGACCACGTCTGCTGGGCCCACGACGACGAGGCCGAGGCCCTCGACGCCGTCGGGCGCTTCATCGCCACGGGCCTCCGACTCGGCCACAAGGTCATCTTCTCTGCCGATGCCGCCTCGCCCCGGGCCGCGCGGGCGCACCTGGAGGCCGCCGGCGTGCCGACCGAGGCGGCGGTGGCCAGCGGTCAGCTGCGCATCCAGCCGGCGGCGGAGAGTTACCTGGCTGCCGGTCGACTCGCGCCGCAGGCGATGCTCGACTCGCTGGCCGAGAAGATCGTCGGGGCCCGCCGCGAGGGCTACCCGGGGCTGCGACTGGCCGGAGAGATGGGGTGGGTGTCGCGCAGCGACACGACGATCGACGACCTGCGCTGGTACGAGGCGCAGACAACCCGACTGTTCCTGGACGGGCGGGTCGCGGGGATGTGCCTCTACGACCGGAGGGACTTTCCGGCCGAGCAGCTGCGGGCGGTGGCCGCCGCGCATCCGGCGACGGCCGGACCGCAGGCGGGCGAAGCCTGGACGCCACTGCTGCGGGCCTTCCGGACGACCGACCCGCCGGGGCTGCGGCTGGTGGGGCAGGTGGACCAGAGCAACCGGGAGGCGTTCACCGCCGTGCTCGCCGACGTGACCGGCCGGGCACCTACGGACCGGCCGGCGGTGCTGGACGTCTCCGAGCTGAGCTTCGCGGACGTGCGTGCCGCATGCGCCCTGGTCCGGGCCGAACGGAGCGCCCGCGTACGGCTGGTGGGATGCCGTCCGGCGCTGAGCCGGCTACTCGACCTGCTCGGGGAGAGCGACCCGGTGGAGCTGCCGGCATGACGGTGCCCGGAAGGCAGGGATTCGTCCACGAGGGGCTCTTCTACACCGACGTCGCCGGCCTGCTGGCCGGGACGGTGCCGTTCGTCGAGGAGGGGTTGGCCGCCGATGAACCGGTCCTGGTGGCGGCCCCCGGCCCGCAGCTCGAGCTGATCCGCGCCGCAGTCGGGCCGGCCGGCGAGGCCGTCGGGTACACCGACATGACCGAGGCCGGGCGAAACCCCGGCCGGATCATCCCGTGGGTGCTCCAGGCGTTCGCCGACAAGCACCCGGACCGGCGGGTGCGGATCATCGGCGAGCCGATCTGGGCCGCCCGCACCGACGTGGAGTACCCGGCGTGCGCGCAGCACGAGGCCGCGATCAACTGGGCGTTCGCCGGTCGCGAGGTGAGCATCCTGTGCCCGTACGACGCGACCTCGCTGGATGCCGGCGTGCTCGCGGAGGCTCGCGGCACCCACCCGCTGCTGGTCGACCGGGCCGGGCGGCGGACCAGCGCCGACTATGCCCCGTCGGACGTGGTCGCCCGGCACAACAGGCCGCTGCCCACCCCGGCGGAGCGGGTGGCCACGCTCCGGTACGACCTGGCCGCGCTGCCGGGGGTGCGCCGGTTCGTCGCGGACCACGCCGCGGGCGCCGGCCTGCACGCCGACCGGGTGGCGGACCTGCAGATCGCGGTGACCGAACTGGCGGCCAACAGCGTCGCGCACGCCGGCGGCGCCGGCACCCTCCAGGTGTGGCTGACCGGCACGCATCTGGTCTGCGAGATCCGCGACGACGGGTGGCTCGCCGACCCGCTCGCCGGCCGGCTGGCCCCGGCGGTCGACGGCGTCGGCGGCCGCGGGCTGGTCATCGTGCACGCCCTCTGCGACCTGGTCCGGGTGCACAGCACCGCCACCGGCACCACCGTCCGACTGCACATGCTGCGGGAGGCCACCGGATGAACCACGACGGGTACGCGCTGCGCCCGGTCGGCCGGGTGGAGTCCCCGCTGACCGACCCCGAGCTGGCCCCGAAGCAGGCCGACGAGGGGGCGCCGGAGGCGTGGCTGGTCTTCGACGAGCGGGTCGCCCGGGCGGTGCGGGACCTGCGGCCCGGCACCGACGTGCTGGTGCTGACCTGGCTGGACCGGGCCCGACGCGACGTGCTGAGCGTGCACCCGCGCGGTGACCTGTCCCGGCCGGAGACGGGCGTGTTCAGCACCCGCTCGCCGCACCGGCCGAACCCGATCGGGCTGCACCGGGTCCGGATCCGCGAGGTGGACGGCCTGCGGGTCCGGGTGGCCGAGCTGGAGGCGCTGGACGGCACCCCGGTGCTGGACGTCAAGCCGGTGCTCGACGGCGAACGCTGAGCCCCGGCTGATCGGGGTCAGCGCCCCCGGGCGATCCACTCGTCGAGGTGGGGTGCCTCGGCGCCGATGGTGGTGCTGTCGCCGTGCCCGGTGTGCACCACGGTCTCCGGCGGGAGGGTGAGCAGCCGGCTCCGGATCGAGTCGATGATGGTGCCGAAGTCGCTGTAGGAACGACCGGTGGCGCCGGGCCCGCCGGCGAAGAGGGTGTCGCCGGTGAAGACGACACCGAACGCCGGGGCGTGGAAACTGCACGCGCCCGGGCTGTGGCCGGGGGTGTGCAGCACCCGCAGCGTCGTGCCGGCCACCTGGACCTCCGCCCCGTCGGTCAGCTCCCCGTTCGGCGGGACGTCCGGGTGAACCAGGTCCCAGAGCACGCGGTCGGCGGGGTGCAGCAGCACCGGCGCGTCGGTGGCCCAGGCCAGTGCCGGCGCCGCCCGGACGTGGTCGTCGTGGGCGTGGGTGGCCAGGATGGCCACCACCCGGCGATCCCCTACGACGCGGCGAATGGCGTCCGCTCGGTGCGGCGCGTCGATGACGACGCACTCGGCGTCGTCGCCGATCACCCAGACGTTGTTGTCCACGTCGAAGGTCTGGCCGTCCAGGGAGAACGTGCCGGAGGTGACGGTGTGGTCGACGCGGGCGCTCACGGGAAGACCACCACCGAGCGGAGCACGTCGCCGTGGTGCATCCGGGTGAACGCCTCCTCGACCTGGTCCAGGGCGATCTCCTCGGTGACGAAGGCGTCCAGGTCGAGGCGGCCCTGCAGGTAGAGCTCGGTGAGCGCCGGGAAGTCCCGGCTGGGCAGGCAGTCGCCGTACCAGCTGGACTTGAGGGCGCCGCCGCGGCCGAAGACGTCCAGCAGCGGCAGCTCGATGGTCATCTCCGGGGTCGGTACGCCGACCAGCACGACCGTCCCGGCCAGGTCGCGGGCGTAGAACGCCTGCTTCCAGGTCTCCGGCCGGCCCACCGCGTCGATCACCACGTCGGCGCCGAAGCCGCCGGTGGCCGCGCGGATCGCCTCGACCGGGTCGTCCACGGAGGCGTTGACGGTGTGCGTGGCGCCGAACTTGCGCGCCCAGTCGAGCTTGCGGGAGTCCGTGTCCACCGCGATGATCGTCGTCGCGCCGGCCAGCGTCGCGCCGGCCACCGCCGCGTCCCCGACGCCACCGCAGCCGATCACGGCGACCGAGTCGCCCCGGGTCACCTGGCCGGTGTTCATGGCCGCGCCGAGACCGGCCATCACGCCACAGCCGAGCAGCCCCACGGCGGCCGGCCGGGCGGCCGGGTCGACCTTGGTGCACTGCCCGGCGTGCACCAGCGTCTTCTCCGCGAAGGCGCCGATGCCCAGCGCGGGCGTCAGCTCGGTGCCGTCGGTCAGGGTCATCTTCTGCGCGGCGTTGTGGGTGTTGAAGCAGTACCAGGGGCGGCCCCGGCGGCAGGCCCGGCACACCCCGCAGACCGCGCGCCAGTTGAGCACCACGAAGTCGCCGGGCGCCACCTCGGTGACCCCCTCCCCCACCTGCTCCACGATGCCGGCGGCCTCGTGCCCGAGCAGGAACGGATACTCGTCCGTGATGCCGCCGTCGCGGTAATGCAGGTCGGTGTGGCAGACCCCGCAGGACTGGACGCGCACCACCGCCTCGCCCGGTCCCGGGTCCGGCACCACGACCGTGGTGACCTCCACCGGCACGCCCTTCTGCCGCGACACGACTCCCCGGACTTCCTGGCTCACGGTCTCCTCCTGCCTGCGGCGGTGATCACGCTTTCCCGCGAACCTACCGCCGCGGTGGCCGCCGGCCCAGCCGTACGCGGCGGGTTATCCCGGCTGGTGCCGGGTACGCGGGGCACGTTCTCCGGCACCGACGGGAGTGGTCATGATCATGAAGCTGACGCATGCGCCGTTGCGACTCAGCACCGGCGCGTTCATCCTCAATTCCGGCCTGAGCCATCGCACGCTGGAGGGGCAGGCAGCCGAGGCCATGCACGGCATGGCGGTGGGGGCGGTCCCCCAGCTCCGGCAGTTCGACCCGCCGCGCTTCGCCAAGTTGCTGTCCCGCGGTGAGATCGCCCTGGGCGCCGCCCTGATCAACCCGTTCGTGCCGTCACTGGTGGCCGGTCTCGCGCTGGCCGCGTTCGGCGCCGGCCTGGTGCAGCTCTACCTGAAGACCCCAGGGATGCGGGAGCAGGACAGCCTGAAGCCGACCCAGGCGGGCATCGGCCTGGCCAAGGACGTCTGGCTGGTCGGCGCCGGTCTGACCCTGGTCCTGGACGCACTCACGCACCGCCGCATCCGCGCCTGAGTCGGTCAGGCGGCCGCCGGGACCGGCGCGGCGGCGGCCCGCTCGGCGGCGTACCGGCGGCGGGCGGCGTTGCGGTAGCGCAGCACCTGGACCGCGCCGAGGCCCCAGAGCAGGTACTGCACCGCGAACGCCCAGCGGAACGCGTCCAGCGGCGGCGTGGACCGGCCGGCGGGGGTGGCCAGGTCGAGCACCACCCCGACGGCCAGCACGAGGGCGATGGAGGCGACGAAACCGCCGACGTTGACGATGCCGGTGGCGCTGCCGATCCGGTGGACGGGGTTGAAGGTGCGGGCGTAGTCGAACCCGATTATCGAGCCGGGACCGTTGACGGCCAGCACCACCACCAGGGTCACCAGCAGCCAGTGCGGCGCCCGTCCCGGCCAGGCGAGCACCACCGCCCAGACCGCCGCGGTGCCGGCGGTGATGGTGAAGACCATGACCGAGCGGCGGAACGGGTGCCGGGCGCACAGGTGCGCGATGACCGGGCCGCTCACCAGCGCCGCGAGGGTCATCAGGGTGAGCAGGGAGGCGGCGGCGGTCGGGCTCAGCCCCTCGCCCTGTACCAGGAACGGGTAGCCCCACAGCAGCGCGAAGACCGAGCCGGAGAACTGGGTGACGAAGTGGGTCCAGAGGCCGAGGCGGGTGCCCGGCTGGGCCCAGGCCGCGGCGAGCTGCCGACGTACGGTGGCGAGGTCCGGGGCGGCGGCGAGGTGCTCGGCGTGCGAGGTGTCCCGGACCACGACGAGCACCAGCAACAGCACCGTGGCGCCGACCGCGGCGGCGGTGAGGAACGCGGGGGTCCAGCCGGCGTGGTGCAGCAGCGCCACCAGGGGTACGGCGCCGAGGACCGCGCCGAGCTGCCCGAGCGTGGCGGTGAGCTGCACCAGCAGCGGGTTGCGCCGCCCGGGGAACCAGAACGCCACGATCCGCAGCACGCTGATGAAGGTCGTCGCGTCGCCGAGGCCGACCAGGACCCGGGCGGCGACGGCGAGGCGTACGTCGGTGGCGACGGCGAAGCAGAGCTGGCCGGCAACCATCAGCGCGCCACCGGTCAGCAGCAGCCGGCGCGAGCCGAACCGGTCCAGCAGCGCCCCGACCGGCACCTGCATGGCCGCGTACACGGCGAGTTGGGCGACGGTGAAGGTGGCCAGCGTGGAGGCGTTGATGTGGAAGCGGTCCGCCGCGTCCACCCCGGTCACGCCGAGCGAGCTGCGGTGGAACACCGCGGCGACGTACGCGCTGAGCGCCACCGCGAAGACCAGGCCGGCCGGCCGGCGCCGGGCGGCGGCGAGGGCGGCCCTCACCGCAGCGTCCGCAGCACGGTCGCGGCGTTGTCGACGTGGGCGCCGACGGCGTCGAGCCAGGCCTGCATGTCGTCGCCCTCCAGGGCGGCGAGCTGACCGGCGTGCTCGGTGAGCACCACCTGCGCCCAGCCCGGCGAGAGCCGGAAGCTCGCCTCGCCCATCCGCACCTGGCGGTCGCGCAGCCGCTGGTACAGCTCGGCGAGGATCTCGTTGCCGGCCGCCTCGACGATGGTGGCGTGGAAGGCCCGGTCGGCGGCCATCAGCGCGGTCACGTCTCCGGCCGCGTACGCCCGCCGCATCTCGGCGAGCCAGCGGGTCAGCTCGGGCCGTAGCTCGGCCCGGCGGGGCCACACCTTCTCGGCGGCGTGCAGCTCCACCAGTCGGCGCGCCTCGATCACGTCGGTGATCTCCCGGGCGGAGACCGGCCGGATCAGCGCGCCGCGCTTCGGATAGAGGGCCACCAGCCCCTCGGCCTCCAAGCGCAGCAGCGCCTCGCGAACGGGCGTGCGGGAGACGCCGGCCGCCTCGGCGATCTCGCCCTCGCTGATCAGCAGCCCACCGGGGTAGACCTGCTCCAGGATCGCCTGCTTGAGGTGCCGGTACGCCCGCTCGGCCGCCGACGGCTCGGCGGCGCGGGGCGACGCGGTGGGATGCGTCATGTATCTATGATGCGTCCCAGCTGCGGCCGAGCACACCGGAAAGTGGCCCAGGCCACGGACGGTTGCCGCCCGGGCGACGTTCAGCCCTGGCTGATCAGGCCGTCGTCGCCGCGGACGAACCGGGTCCGGTACGGCGCGCCGAGCCCGTCCAGCAGCTCCGCCAGCCAGCGGGCCTCCTCCGGCGCGGCCCGTTGCAGGCGCATTCGCCGCATCCGCACCGGCGCCAGCCGCAGCCGGTGCAGCTCACCGGTGCCGGCGTCGAAGGTGGGCAGGTGCAGCAGGCGAAGCTCCGGCCGGTACGACTCCTCCCCGCCGATCCCCTCGTAGTCGTCGATCAGGTCGCCGCAGCCGTAGAGGATGAGCCGGCCCCGGTGCACCTCGATCGGGCGGGGGTGGTGCGAGGAGTGCCCGTGCACGACGTGCACCCCGGACTCGACGAGCCGGTGCGCGAAGCGCCGGTGCTCGTCCGGCACCTCGTAGCCCCAGTTCGAGCCCCAGTGCACGGAGACCACCACCAGGTCCGCCGGCCCGGCCTCCCGGGCGACCCGCTCGGCGAGCGCCTCGGCCGTCGCGTCGGAGGCCTCGGGCAGGTACGCCACGCCGGGCCGCCCGGCCGCCGCCGCCCACTGGGGCGGGACCCCGCTGGACGGTGCCCCCACCGACCAGAGCAGCAGCCGGCCACCGGCGTCGAGCGGCACCTGGGCCGGGCGCCACGCCTCGTCCTCGTCCCGGCCGGCGCCGACCGGCGTGATGCCCGCCCGCCGCAGGGCGTCGACGGTGTCGGTGAGCCCCTCCGGGCCGAAGTCGAGGACGTGGTTGTTGGCCAGCGCGCAGATGTCGAGCCGGGCCGCGGTGAGGCAGTGGACGTTCGCCGGGTGCATCCGGTAGTGGATGGGCTTGCCGGGGGCGTACTCGCCCCGGTCGGTCACCGAGGTCTCCAGGTTGACCATCCGCACGTCCGGGCGCAGCTCGTCGAGGAGCCGCAGCGCATCGCCCCACGGCCACTCCGGCGGCGCCGGGCGCGGGACCGGTCCGGCGACCGACTCGGCCAGCTCGACGTAGCGCCCGGCGTCGGTGACCGCCGGCTCCCGCAGCGCCGGCGGGCCCGGCCGGGGCAGGATCTGGTCCACCCCCCGGCCGGTCATCACGTCACCGGCGAGGAAGAGGGTCACGTCGGCCATGGGACGGTGTTCCCGCACAGCGGGGAGCCGCACCTGGCGTGCGGCGGGAATTGCCCGGCCGCCGTATCGGCAGGTCGATGGCTTCGCCCAGCGGCTCGGCACGTACGGCGAGGCGGCGCTGTTGCTGACCGGCCACGGCGTCGCTGGTGGGATGCACGTTTCCGGGGCTGATCGGCCCGGGCGCCGGGCTATCGTGTGGGCGCATCAGGCGGGCGTCCGGCGAGGAGCATCATTGACCACCACTCCACTGACCCGCGGCTGGTACCGGCCGATGCAGGCCCGCCGCCCGGACGAGGAGCACCGGGTCGCCACGCCGCTGGAACTCTTCTTCGACCTCTGCTTCGTGGTCGCCGTCGCGCAGGCCGCCGGCAACCTGCACCACGACGTGGCGGAGGACCACCTCGGCCACGCGGTGACCAGCTACCTGACGGTGTTCTTCGCGATCTGGTGGGCGTGGATGAACTTCACCTGGTTCGCCTCCGCCTACGACACCGACGACGACGTCTACCGGATCACCACGCTGGTGCAGATCTCCGGAGCGCTGATCCTGGCCGCCGGCGTGCCGCGCGCGTTCACCGAAGCCGACTTCACCATCATCACCTACGGGTACGTGGTGATGCGGCTGGCCACCGTGGCCAACTGGGTACGGGCGGCCGCCGGCGACCCGGAGCACCGGGCCACCACGACGACGTACGCCCTGGGGGTTGCCGTGGTGCAGCTCGGCTGGCTGCTCCGGCTCGCCCTGCCGGAGGGCTGGGCGATGCCGGCGTTCCTGGTGCTGGCCGTAGCCGACGTGCTCGTGCCCGTGGTGGCGGAGCGGCGCGGGAAGACCAGCTGGCACCCGCACCACATCGCCGAGCGGTACCAGCTGTTCACCCTGATCGTGCTCGGCGAGGTGGTGCTCTCCACCTCGGTGGCGATCCAGAGCGGCGTCGACGCAGGTAACCCGCAGCTGTGGTCGCTGGCCGCCGCCGGTGCCGTGATCGTCTTCGCGCTCTGGTGGCTCTACTTCGACCGGCCGGGCCCGGTGCCGCCCGCCTCGCTGCGCGGCTCCCTGTTCTGGGGCTACGGCCACTACCTGATCTTCGCGGCGATCGCCGCGGTGGGCGCCGGGCTGGCCGTCGCCGTCGACCACGACCTGCACCAGGCACATGTGTCCGGCCGGACCGCCGCCTACGCCACCGCGGTGCCGGTCGCGGTCTACCTGCTCGCCCTCTGGCTGCTGCACCTGCGCTGGAAGCGCGGCCTCGGCCTGCTCACGTTTCCCGTGGCGATCGTCCTGGTGCTGGTCGCGCCGTGGCTGCCCGCGCCGATCCACGTGCTGGCCGGCGTCCTCTTCGTCCTGGTGGCGCTGACGCTCGTCATCCGGCACCGGGCCCCGACCAGAACTGCCTGACCAGCCGGTGGAACTCGGCCGCCCGCTCGATCTGCGGCATGTGCCCGGTGTCGGGGAAGAGGTGGGTGCGGGCCTTCGGCAGCCGGGCCCGGGCGGCCACCAGGTGGGCGGCGGGGAGGATCAGGTCCCGGTCGCCCCAGACCACCAGGGTGGGGATGTCCAGTGCGGACACCGCCCCGAGCAGCTCCTCGCGCCACTGTGGCCGGACGCCCCGGACGGTGCCGAGGCTACGGACGAGTTCCAGCATGACCCGGGCGGCGTGCGGCTGCCGGGCCACCGCCAGGGCGTGCGCGATGCGCTCCTCGGTGGCGTACGCCGGGTCGTGGAAGATGGCCAGCTCGGTGCGGCGCGCGATGGCCGGGTGCGGGCGCAGCAGCAGCCGGCCGAGCGGACGCAGGGCGAGCAGCCGCAGCGCGACGGTCACCTCCCGGCCGAACCCGGCGCTGTTGACCAGCACCAGGCTGGCCGCCCGGAACGGGTCGTCGGCGGCCAGCCGCATCGCCACCGCCCCGCCGAGCGAGTTGCCGACCAGGTGCGCGGGTTCGGTGACGCCGGCCGCGTCGAGGAACTCCGCGACGGCCCGGGCCAGCGCCGGCAGAGTGTGCGGCCCGTCCAGCGGCGCGGAGCCGCCGTGGCCGGGCAGGTCGAGGCTGACCACCCGGTGATCGCGGGCCAGCAGGTCCCGCTGCGCCGTGAAGTCGTCCAGGGTACGGCCGATGCCGTGCAGCAGCACGACCGACGGACCGGCGCCCTCGATCCGGCAGCGCACCCGGCGTCCCGCCACCGTCAGCTCGTCCGCCGCCGGCAGGGACACCGGCGTCACGCCGGCCGCCCGGGGGTGTCCGCCTGGTCGGGCGCGACCGGCTCCGTTGCGGGCCGCGGCGCGGGCACCTCGGCGCCGTCCGGGTCGGACGTCGACCGGGTCGCCGGGCCGCCCGCGCTCCGGTTGAGCCCGAGGGCGAGGATCCGGTGGTACGAGGCGGGGGCGATCCGGGCCAGCAGGTCGGGCAGCTTCGCCGACCAACCGATGAGGACCCGGCCCCGCCGCCGCTCGACGCCGCGCAGGATCACCTCGGCGGCCGTCGCCGGGTCGATGGAGAGCAGCTTCTCGAACTGCCGCCGGCCCGCCTCGTACTCCTCCGGGGAGACGCCGCTGCCGACCCGGGCGCTCTGCGCGATCCGGGTCCGGATGCCGCCCGGGTGCACGGAGGTCACGCCGATGCCGTCGTCGACCAGCTCGTGGCGCAGCGCCTCGGTGAAGCCCCGGACGGCGAACTTGCTCGCCGAGTAGGCGGCCTGGCCGGCCGGCGCGATCAGCCCGAACAGGCTGGAGACGTTGACCAGGTGGGCGCCCGGCTCGGCCTTCAGCGCGGGCAGCAGCGCGTGGGTCAGCCGCACCACGGCCCGGAAGTTGATGTCGATCACCCAGCTGAACTCGTCCAGGGTCACCTGGTCGAACCGGCCGCCCAGCGCGACACCCGCGTTGTTCACCAGCAGGCGGATCCGGGGGTGCCGGCGGCGGATCTCCTCGGCCACCCGGTCGGTGGCGTCGGCGTCGGCGAGGTCGACCAGGTAGGTGTGGATCCGCCGGTCGGGGTGGGCCGCGCGGATCGCGGCGACCACCGCGTCGAGCCGCTCGGCGTCCCGGTCGAGCAGGACCAGGTCGCTGCCGCGCCGGGCGAGCCCGTGGGCCAGCGCCTCCCCGATCCCGCTGGCGCTGCCGGTGACCACGGCCGTGCCGCCGGGGAAGACGAAGTCACGCATCCGGTGCGCTCCTTTCCGTGCCGGTCGGGCCGGCAGTCAGGCGACGGGGGTGTCGGCGGGCTCGGTCGCCGTCCCGGCGGCCGGCCGTCCCACCGGGACGGCGGGGTCCCCGGGCGCGGCTGTGGTGCCGTTCGACGCGGCGCGGGAGAACCGGACACCCGCGTCGGTCAGCCGGCCGTGCCGCATCAGCAGCACGTCCCGGGGGTAGTTCTGGTGCAGCCGCCAGGGCGCCGTCGGGCCCTGCTTGGGCAGCTGGTCCACGCTGCGCAGCACGTAACCGGACCTCAGATTGATGATCGGCTCCAGCTCGCCGGAGGTCGGCGCCACCGGGGTGACGATCTGCTGGCCCGTGGCGTCCAGGTGACGCAGCAGCCGGCAGACGTAGGTGGCGACCAGATCGGCCTTCAACGTCCAGGAGGCGTTGGTGTAGCCGATGGTCATCGCGAAGTTCGGCACGCCGGAGAGCATCATGCCCTTGTAGGCGACGGTCTGCGCCAGGTCGACGTCCGCCCCGTCGACGGCGAGCGTCATCCCGCCGAGGCCGAGCAGGTTGAGCCCGGTGGCGGTGACGATGATGTCGGCCGGCAGCTCCTCGCCGGAGGCGAGCCGGATGCCCTGCTCGGTGAAGGTGTCGATGGTGTCGGTCACCACCGACGCCCGTCCCGCCTTCACCGACTCGAAGAGGTCGCCGTCGGGGACCACGCAGAGCCGCTGGTCCCAGGGGTTGTAGCGGGGCGAGAAGTGCCGGTCGATGTCGTAGCCGACCGGGAGCCGGCCCTGGGCCCCCCGGCGGAGCAGTTTCCTGGCCAGCCCGGGTGCGCGCCGGCTGAGCTGGTAGGTGGCCACCCCGAGCAGCACGTTCTTCCAGCGCACCACCGGATACGCGGCCGTCGCCGGCAGCCAGCGCCGCAGCGCGTCGGCCAGCACGTCCCGCGACGGCAGCGAGATGACGTACGTGGGTGAGCGCTGCAGCATGGTGACGTGTTCGGCCCGCTCGGCCATCGCGGGCACCAGGGTCACCGCGGTCGCGCCGCTGCCGATCACCACCACCCGCTTGCCGGTGTAGTCGAGGTCCTCGGGCCAGTGCTGCGGGTGCACCAACCGACCGGCGTACCGCCCGACGCCCGGGAGGGGCGGGATGTAGCCCTCGTCGTAGCGGTAGTAGCCGGAGCAGGTGAAGAGGAACGAGCAGGTGAGGACGACGTCCTCGCCGGTGTCGTCGCGGTGGGCGTGGACCGTCCACCGGGCCCGGGCGCTGTCCCACTCCGCGCGGACCACCCGGTGCTGGAAGCGGATCTGCTCCTCGACGCCGTACTCGCGGGCGGTCTCCCGGACGTACGCGCGGATCGAGTCGCCGTCGGCGATCGCCTTCGGATTGGTCCACGGCTTGAACGAGTAGCCGAGGGTGTACATGTCGGAGTCCGACCGGACGCCCGGGTAGCGGAACAGGTCCCAGGTGCCGCCGATCGCCGCGCGCGCCTCCAGCACCGCGTACGTCTTCTCCGGGCAGTTGCGCTGCAGGTGCACCGCAGCGCCGATGCCGGAGAGCCCGGCACCGACGATGAGGACGTCGACGTGATCGGAGGCCATGGCATCTGCTTCCTACTGGTTACTCGTTGTTGAGCGGTTCGGATGGTTCGCTCTCCGCTCGGCTGTTGCCGGGCTGGAGTCCTGGACCGGCAGTCTGGTCCGGTGGCGATCGGTCCGGTCCTGCAGGATCTGCTTCACCGTGCGGTGCGGGGTGTGCAGGGCGATGTCGGGGTCGCCGGCTCGCTGCAGGATGTTGATCGCGGCGTTCACGTCGGCCTGCCACACCACCCCGCACAAGGTGCAGTGAAGCCGGTCCCCGCCGCGTCGGCCGAGCCGGCCGCAGCGGTGACAGGTTTGTGAGGTGTAGGCGGCGTTGACGTGCACGAGCGCAGAACCTCTGCGCTCCGACACGTTTGTAAGCGCCTCGGCGGTGAGCCCTTTGGTCCACCCGGCGAGGCGCCGGTTGACGTTACTGCCGAGCCTCGTGCGCCCGGCAAAGCTGGTGGTGAGGTCTTCGGCGACCACCGTGGCGGCCTTGTCGACGACCCCGTGCACGGCGGTGAAGATCTCCGTACGCACCCGCGCGCGGTGGCGGGCGGCCTGCCGGTCCCGCTTGGCGGTCCCGAGGTTGTTGGCCGTGATCCGACGCGCCTTGGCGTGATCACCGCGGAGGGCCGCGTTGTTCGCTATCGAGCGCAGCTTCGCCCGCCGCCGGTTGCGTTCTTTCAGCCGGTCCGACTCGGTGGTCAGGAGCCCGCCGAGCCGAACGCCATGGCGCTGGCCGTCGGAGTCGGTCAGGGCTTCGGTGTAGCCCTTGTCAACGCCGATCGTCCGGTCGCCGCATGGCCGCTGCGACGATGGCAGCTGGGATGCGTCGATCTGGTAGTGCACCTCGACCCGGGGACGGCGCACGATCAGCCGCAGCGTGCCAGTCGGGGCGACAGTCGTGGACAGCGGGATCCTGACCATCTGGCGGCGTTCGAGACCGGGGACCGCCAGCCACAGCCGGCCGCGCCCGTCAGCGACGGTGCGGTGCTGGTCGGCGCGCACGACGATCTGATCGTGGGTGCGGTTCCTTGCCTCGCTTCCAGTGCTTGCGCATCTGCCGAGCCAGGAACGGATCAATGGCCCACTGGTCAGCCTTCAGCGCGGTGAACATCCGCTTGCGCTCGACCGGATCATTGGTGCGCCGGGTGATCGCCCGCCGGACCTCGACCTTGGCCGAGGCCAAATTCGCCGCGATGTCGGCCATGGCGTCGCGGACGGTTTCCTTCCACGCATTCGCCAACACACCGAACCGGACGTGCGTGCCGTCAGCCAGCCACTGGTCCCGCACCTGCCGGTCCTTCAGTCCGGACCCGACGCCGGCGATCGACCCGTAACGCTGCCACACCTCACTCCGAACCCGACCCAACCGACGCGCCTGCTCCGCCAGGGCGGCGTACTTGCCCGGGTTCAGGCGCACGGAGTACGCGATCCGGGTGACCTTCACCGATCACCCTCCACAGTTAGGTCCGCCCCTCTGAGTTCCCCCTCGTAGCGCCGCAGCCCGTCCAGCCGACACGAGAAGGCGCACAACAGCATTAGTCGCTCCTCCCGTTCGGTGCGGCAGTGCTCCGGACACTATCCACCACCGTCGACGCCAGTCAACACCCCGTTGAATGAGATCGACACGATGTCGAGCGGGTGTAGCATCGGCCAATGACCATCGCCCGTTCGCCGACCGGTGGCGCACGCGTTCGCGGGCGTCGGCCGGGCCGCTCCACAGGCGACGACCGGGAGCAGGCCATCCTCGCCACGGCCGAGCGGCTGCTGGAGCGGCGCGCCTTCGGCGACATCTCCATCGACGACCTGGCGAAGGGCGCCGGGATCTCCCGGCCGACGTTCTATTTCTATTTCCCGTCCAAGGACGCGGTGCTGCTCACCCTGCTCGACCGGGTCACCGAGGAGGCGAACGGCGTCGCGGGCGACGTGCTGGACCGGCTCGCCGAAGACCCGCGGTCCCGCTGGCGGGAGCTGATCGACCGGTTCCACGCCACCTTCGGCGGCCACCGCGCGGTGGTGCTGGCCTGCGCCGAGGTGCGCGGCACCAACGCCGAGGTACGCCGGCTCTGGGCCGACGTGCTGGAGCGCTGGGTTCGGGCGGTCGAGGCGGCCATCAAGGGTGAGCGCAGGCGCGGCGCGGCCCCGGACGGGCTGCCCGCCCGGGACCTCGCCATTGCGCTGAACTCGATGAACGAGCGGGTCTGGTACGCCACCTTCGCCGGGGACGGGCCGGCGGTGGCCGAGCGGGACGTGGTCGACGTGCTGCTCGACGTCTGGCTGACGGCGATCTACCGAACGACCACGCCACCGCCGGCCTGAGCGGCGGCGTGCGCCCGGCGCAGCTGTGCCATTATCAGGTTGAAGTCGGCGGCGGCCAGCACCGCGCCGTTCCGCTTCTGCAGCTGGCGCACGGGACCGCGCGTCCGCACCGGCGTCTCCACGGCCCCGTCCCGGGCCAGCACCCAGGCTTCCATCTGGCCGTTCGGCCTGCCGAACCACCGCGTCGGCCGCACGTCGAATCCGGTCACCTCCGGCCAGAGCAGCAGCCGGGAGCGGTGCAGGTGTCGGATCAGCAGGCCACGCTCGCTGCGGTAGATGCCGACCAGATGGAACCGGACCCAGAAGGACGTGAATTGCCGGTCGCCGCGACGCCGACGAGCATGGACCCGGCCTGACGGGCGGGCATCCCACGGGTGACCAGTAGGACCACCAGCGCGGCCGACAGGAAAACAACTACGCTGCCGAACAGTATCGCCACCCCGGCGACCACCTGCCGCATTGCCCAGGGATCGACCCGCCGCCATCGCCGCACGGCGTCACTCTAGCCAGTACGCGCGAACTCCATGATCCAGTTGGTCTCCCAGGTGCGTTCGCCGTCGGTGGAGAAGGCCTGCTCCCAGCGGCAGGAGGTGGGGGTGATCCGGGACCAGATGAAGCGGCACCGGATCGGCCGCCCCTCGTCGGTGTCGTCGGCGTAGAAGGTGCCCACACCGTCGACGAACCGGCCGACCACCGGCGGCAGCTCGAGAATTCCCCGGCTGTGCATCCAGTAGATCGACCAGAGTCCGGACGCCGGGTCGAGGATGCGCGTGGAGCCGGAGAAGCCCCGGGTGGGGCAGCGCATCTCGTCGAAGCTGCGGGCGCCGTCGAAGAACCGGTGCGCCACCGTGGTGCCGAGAAACTCGTCCCACTTGTCGCTGCCCACGTGCCGCTCCACCAGCCGACGGCTGACGACGTCCCCGGCGCCGACCAGAAAGTCGAAGTCCCCCATCAGAAGCCCACCGGCCCCAAGGGTGCTCCCGACGGCCGGAGCCGCCGAGAGCACCCGCACCGCTCAGGACAGCTCGGGCGGGTCCAGCCAGGTCCACGTGACGCCGTCGGCGGAGAGCCACGCGCCCTTGCTGTCCGGCCAGCCGGTCTGGACGTACCCGCCGGGCACCGGCCGGGGGTCGGCACCCGGTCCCAGGGGCGCGGGGCGGACGCGGCCGCCGGCGACGTGCTGGACCGCCTCGCCGAGGACCCGCGGGCCCGGTGGCGTGAGGTGATCAGCCGGTTCCACGCCACCTTCGGCGACCACCGGGCGGTGGTGCTGGCCTGCGCCCAGGTACGCGGCACCAACGCCGAGGTGCGCCGGCTCTGGGCCGCCGTGCTCGAACGCTGGGTGCAGGCGGTGGCGTCGGCCATCGAGGGGGAACGCCGGCGCGGCGCCGCCCCGGATGGTCCGCCCGCCCGGGACCTCGCCATCGCGTTGAACTCGATGAATGAGCGGGTCTGGTACGCGACCTTCGCCGGCGACGGACCGGCCGTGGCCGAACAGGACGTGGTCGACGTGCTGCTCGACGTCTGGCTCACCACCATCTACCGCAGCACCACCCCGCCGCCGGGCTGACCCGCGCGGGCGATGGCCGCTCGTTGTCGGTGGGTAGGTCTAGCGTGGGTGGACACGGAGCCAGCGCCAGTAAGGGGAGACCATGGCCACACTCGAGAACCGGCCGAACACCGCACTCCTTGTCGTCGACGTCCAGAACGGCGTCGTCGAGGGGGCTCACGAGCGCGACGCGGTCGTCGCGAATGTCGGCAGCCTCGTCGAGAGGGCGCGCGCGGAACGGGTCCCCGTTGTCTGGGTCCAGCACTCGGACGACCAGCTTGCGCGGGGGAGCGACGACTGGCAGATCGTCCCCGAGCTGACCCCACACGACGCCGAGCCGCTCGTCGAGAAGAACTTCGGCGACTCCTTTGAGGACACCGCCCTCGAGACCGTGCTGTCGGGCCTCGGAGTCGGGCGACTCGTCGTCGTCGGCGCACAGACCGATGCCTGCATCCGCTCGACGCTGCACGGCGCGCTCGTCCGGGGGTACGACGCGACCCTGGTCAGCGACGCGCACACCACGGAGGACCAGACGGCCTGGGGGGCGCCGCCGCCGGACCAGGTCATCGCGCACACGAACCTGTACTGGAACTACCAGACGGCGCCGGGGCGCACGGCCGGGACGGTCGAGACCAAGGAGGTCGACTTCGCCGCCAGGTCCTGAAGCCCGTGCGCCGCCGGGCACGGATATTTCATCGCGGCACCGATGAGTCCCCGACCCGCCCGACGTTGTACGTCCTGACGGTAGTCACCGAGGCCAGGGAGGCCGATCATGGACTGGAAGCTCGAACTCGTCGTGGTACCCGTCGCGGACGTGGACCGGGCCAAGGCGTTCTACCTGGAGCAGACCGGGTTCCGGCTCGACGTGGACCACCGCGCCGGGGAGGACTTCCGCGTCGTCCAGCTCACCCCGCCCGGCTCCGCCTGCTCGATCGCCCTGATGCGCAGGCCGGACGCCGCCGGCTCGCTGAGCGGGCTGCACCTGGTGGTCCGGGACATCGACACCGCCCGGTCGGAGCTGGTCGACCGGGGCGTGAAGCCGAGCGAGATCTTCCACTTCGAGGAGGGCGGGGTGCAGACTCCGGGGCCGGACCCGGAGCGGCGGGACTACGCCTCCTTCCTGTCCTTCAGTGACCCGGACAACAACGAGTGGCTGGTCCAGGAGGTCGGCCGGGCCGGAGCGACGGCGTGACCGCCGGGCTTGACGTCCCGTCGACGGAGCCGGGCGAGGACTTCGCCGCGTTGACCGAGCGCCACCGGCGGGAGCTGCACGTGCACTGCTACCGGATGCTCGCCTCCTTCGACGATGCGGAGGACGCGGTCCAGGAGACGTACCTGCGGGCCTGGCGGGGGCGCGACGGCTTCGACGGGGAGCAGGTCCGGGCCTGGCTCTACCGGATCGCCACCAACGTCTGCCTGGACATGTTGCGCCGCAGCAATCGCCAGCCGCGCGCGGTGCGGTCGTTCGCCGAGGTGCCGTGGTTGCAGCCGTACCCGGACCGGCTGCTGGACCAGGTCGCGCCGGGTGACGACCAGCCGGACGCGATGGCGGTGACCCGGGAGACCATCGAGCTGGCGTTCCTCGCCGCCATGCAGGTGCTGCCGCCCCGGCAGCGCGCCGCCTTCCTGGTGCGCGACGTGCTCGGCTGGTCCGCCGCGGAGACGGCGGCGCTGCTGGAGACCAGCGTCGCCGCGGCGAACAGCGCCCTGCAACGGGCCCGCGCCAGTCTGCAGACCCACCTGCCGGCCCGGCGGGCGGACTGGGCCACCCACCCGACGGACGAGCGGGAACGGGAGCTGCTGGCCCGCTTCATCGACGCGCATGAGCGCTGTGACGCCGAGGCCGCGCTCGCCGTCGCGGCACCGGACATCCGGGTCACCATGCCGCCGGCGCCGATGTGCTTCGACGGCGTCGCGACGATCGCGCCGCTGCTGGAACGGGCCTTCGGTGCGGAGCGGGACGGCGACTGGCGGCTGCTGCCGACGTCCGCCAACCGGCTGCCGGCCGCGGCGAGCTACCTGCGGCGGCCGGGCGACACCACCTTCCGGGCGTTCAAGCTGGACGTGCTGCGGGTGCGGGACGGGCGGATCCTCGAGATCACCACCTTCGGCCACGCCCTGTTCCCGGCGTTCGGCCTGCCGGCGACGCTGTGAGCCGGGCGAGCGCGGCAGCGTCGAGGGGATCGCGGTGTGCCCCCGGCCGCTGGCCACCGGCCGCCGCCCGATGCCACCGGCCGCCATCGCCCGACGGCCGGGCGGGCGCCGACGGTCGAACGACGCCCGGCGCGGCGGGGATCAGGCGGTCTCGCCCGGGGCGAGGTAGCGGTAGCGGTCGCCGAGGGTTTCGGCGAACCAGCCGTTCACGCTGGCCAGCCCCCGGTCGTTGAGCTGGGCGTCGTGGATCGGGAACGCCCGGCGCGGGTCGACCGCCCGGGCGAACTCGATCGCCTCGGTCAGCTTCAGCCAGGACGCCTGGGCCGGCACCAGCAGCGTGTCGACCGGCTGGCCGGGCGGGTGCAGCGAGTCGCCGGGGTGGTAGAGCGTGCCCTCGACCAGGTAGCCGAGGTTGGCGCAGTCCGGCTGCCCGCCGTGGATGGCGGCGTGCCGGCCACCCAGCGCGGTGACCGCGAAGCCGGCGGCGGTGAAGCGTTCGCCGGGCGCGACCCCGGTGACCGGCAGCGGCGCCAGGCCGGGCAGCCGCGCGTCGTGTGGTGCGAAGACCGGCACGCCGAGGCCGGCCAGCCGCAGCACGTCGACGTGGTCGGTGTGCTCGTGGGTGACCAGCACCGCGTCCGCGCCGGCCAGGGCACGGGGTTCGCTCCAGGCCCCGGGGTCGATGACGAGGACCCGACCGTCGTGCTCGATCCGGACACAGGCGTGGCTCCACTTGGTGATCCGCACCCGGCGGACGGTACCGGCGAGACGTGGTCTCCGCTCTCCCCCGCCGTCCTCCGGACAGGGCTGCACCTGGCGGGGGCGCCGAGATTTCCCGGTGGCCGGACGGCGAACGGCGGCATGATCGGGGCATGGAGCGAGGACCGGCCCGGGGACACAGGAACGTGCCGCACACCGCCGACGTGCGGATCGAGGCGTGGGCGCCCGACCGGGAGGGCTGCGTGGCCGAGGCGGTCGCCGCGCTGGTGGACAGCTTCGTCGACACCGCGGGTGCGACGGCGGACGCCGAGACGGAGTTCGCCGTGCCCGCCGGGGACGACGAGGACATGCTGGTCGGCGTACTCAATGAAGTGATCTTCCGGCTGGAGACGGAGGGCGCGCTGCCGCTCGCGACCGAGGTGCGGGCGGCCGACGACGGCGGCCTGCTGGTGCATTGGCGCAGCGCCGACGCGGAGGCGGTCGAGCTGGTCGGCGCGGTGCCGAAGGCGGTGTCCCTGCACGAGCTGCGCCTCGGCCCCGACGAGGCCGGCTGGTCCTGCGCGGTGACGCTGGACGTCTGACCCGCTCAGCCCTTCGCCACGCCGATCGGGACGAGCCGGGCCACCCGCCGGCAGAGCCCGGCCCCCTCGGTGGCCTCGATGACCGCGGTGATGTCCTTGTACGCGATGGGCATCTCCTCGGCCAGCCCGCGCCGGGACTTTCCGCGGACCGCGATGTCCTGCGCCTCCAGTTCGCGCCGCGGATCGTGCCCTCGCGCCGCCTTCGTGGCCTGCTTGCGGCTCTGCATCCGACCGGCGCCGTGGCAGGTGGAGGCGAACGCCGGGGCGCCCGGCACCCCGACGAGCACGTACGAGTCGGTCCCCATCGACCCGGGGATCAACACCGGCTGCCCCACGTCGCGCAGATCGTCGGGCAGATCCGAGTGCCCCGGCGGCAGCGCGCGGGTGGCGCCCTTGCGGTGCACGCAGAGCCGCCGCTGGTCGCCGTCGACGCCGTGGGTCTCGATCTTCGCGAGGTTGTGCGAGATGTCGTAGACCAGGTCCAGGTCGCTCCCGGTGATCCGCTGAAAGACCTCCCGCGCCGCATGGTGGAGGAGCTGCCGGTTCGCCCGGGCGTAGTTGGCGGCTGCGGCCATCGCCCCGAGGTAGTCCCGCCCCTCGGGAGACGAGACGGGCGCGCAGGCGAGCTGCCGGTCCGGCACGTCGATGCCGTACCGGGGCATCACCTGCTCCATGGTGTGGATGAAGTCGGTGGCGATCTGGTGGCCCAGCCCCCGTGATCCGCAGTGGATCATCACGGCGACCTGGCCGGCACGCAGCCCGAAGGCGCTGGCCACCGCCTCGTCGTAGACCTCCTCCACGGCCTGCACCTCGAGGAAGTGGTTGCCGGAGCCGAGGCTGCCCACCTGGGCGGCGCCACGCTCCAGCGCCCGCGCGCTGACCTGAGCGGGGTCGGCGTCGGCCACCGCGCCGTAGTCCTCGCAGCGCGTCAGGTCCCGCTCGACCCCGTACCCCCGCTCCACGGCGTACCGGGAGCCGCCGCGCATCACCGCGTCGAGTTCGGCCCGGTCGGACAGGTGCCACACCGCGCCCTTGCCCATCCCGCGTGGCGTCGAGGCCCCCAGGCCGTCCATCAGCGCGTCCAGCCGGGGCCGTAGCTCGGCGCGGTCCAGTCCGGCGGCGAGCAGCCGCACGCCGCAGGAGATGTCGAAGCCCACGCCGCCGGGCGAGACCACCCCGTCCGCCTCGACGTCCGTGGCGGCCACCCCGCCGATCGGGAAGCCGTAGCCCCAGTGGATGTCCGGCATGGCGTAGGAAGCAGTCACGATGCCGGGCAGGGTGGCCACGTTCGCCACCTGATCCAGCGACTTGTCCGCCCCGGCGTCCGGCAGCAGCGGCCGCGACGCGAAGACCACGCCCGGGACCCGCATCGAGTCGTGCCGGTCGATCCGGAACCGGTACGGCGTCTCCTCGACCAGCTCCATGCCGCCCGGCTACCCCGGTCCGGGTCGGTTACACCCGACCTGGTTGAGCTCGACCGGCCCGGGTAGTGCGGCAGCATGCCCCAGCGGTACGCGGACCACCCCAGACTCGCCGTCATCACCGGCGCGGACTCCGGCATCGGCAAGGCCTGCGCGGTGGCGCTCGCCGAGGCCGGCTTCGACATCGGCATCACCTGGCACGGCGACGCGAAGGGCGCCGAGCGCACCGCCGAGGAGGTACGCGCGGCCGGCCGCCGCTGCGAGGCGGCCGAGCTGGACCTGACCCGGCTGCCGGACGCGGCCGCGGTGATCGACGAGCTGGCCGACCGGCTCGGCGGGATCGGCGTGCTGGTCAACAACGCCGGCACCGGCCTCGCCACACCCTTCGTCGACGTGTCGTGGCAGCAGTGGCGGGAGGTGCTCAGCGTCGACCTGGACGGGCCCTTCCTCTGCTCGCAGCGGGCCGCCCGGCGGATGCGGTCGGCGGGCCGGGGCGGCCGGATCATCAACATAACCAGCGTGCACGAGCACGCGCCCCGGGTCGGCGCGTCGGCGTACTGCGCGGCGAAGGGCGGGCTCGGGCTGCTGACCAAGGCGATGGCCCAGGAACTGGCCGCCGACGGCATCACCGTCAACGCCGTCGCGCCCGGGGAGATCGCCACCCCGATGACCGGGCAGGAGGACGTCGACCCGTTCACCGAGGAGCGGCCGGGGGTGCCGGTCGGGCGGCCGGGGGACGCCCGGGAGGTCGCCGCGGTGGTGGCGCTGCTCGCGTCGCCCTCCGCGGCGTACGTCACGGGGGCGTCGTGGCTGGTGGACGGAGGGATGCTGCTGATGGGGCCGCAGGCCAATGCTCTTACTTCTCATGACTGACGGTCGCGCTGACGGCTCCGCTGCGGCAGTCAGGTGGTCAGTCGAGCCAGAACGAGGCCCGGTTGATGTGCACGACCTCTGCGGCGAAGGAGACCAGTGCCACCGCCACACCGAGCGCGATCGCCAGCGCGGGAGATCCGCCCAGCAGCCCGGCCAGCAGGGCCACGCCCAGCCCGATCAACAGTGCGTTGACCGCGCCCACCATGGCCGCCGTGGTCAGCAGCAACTGCCAGCGAGCGGGGGTGGTGCCCACCGCAGCCGCGATCGCCCGCAGGTCGCCCCCGCCGGCCACCGCGTCAGCGAAGAAGTCGTGCTCGCCGGCGAACTGGCGGTGGTAGTAGGCGCGGATGCGCTGGATGCGCTTGAGGTCCAGCGAGTTCTCCACCATGTTCTGCACCAGCCGGGCGAAGGTGAGCAACCCGGTGATCACCAGCGTCGGCAGCACCGCGCCGAGGTACGGCTTGAGCAGGCTCCCGCTGCTGGAGACGAAGCCGAGTCCGATCAGCGCGGCGGAGAGCAGCGTGAGAAACACCGAAGCCCGCCCGACCGACTCGGTGATCGTGGCGCTGCGGGAGGTCTGAAGCACGAAATGCTCGGTGGTCAGGGCGGTGAGCAACGCCTGCTCGCGCGCGTCCTCCTCCATGCCGCCGTCCCCTCCGGTGCTGGATAGGCCCACGATACGAAGATCCGGGGCGCAGCCGAGGTGGAACGGCCCGGTCCGGGGCCCGTCGGGGAGGCCGGCGGCGGGTGGGCGGACAATGGGACAGCGGCGGCCCCAGGCCGCGAGCGGCATCGAACGGCGGGAGACGGGTCAGCATGTCCGAGACAGCGGAGCGGGAGTCGTCGGTGTCCACCGGCGGCCGCGAGTTGCGGGCGGACTGCGCCCGCTGCTTCGGGCTCTGCTGCGTGGCGCCGGCCTTCTCCGCCTCCGCCGACTTCGCCATCGACAAGCCGGCCGGGCAGCCCTGCCCGAACCTGCGGCCGGACTCCCGCTGCGGCATCCACCGCGATCTGCGGGAGCGGGGCTTCCCCGGGTGCACGGTCTTCGACTGCTTCGGCGCCGGCCAGCAGGTCGCCCAGGTCACCTTCGGCGGGCGGGACTGGCGCGCAGACCCGGTGACGGCGCAGCGGATGTTCGACACCTTCGCGGTGATGCGTCCGCTGCACGAGCTGCTCTGGTACCTGACCGAGGCGCTGACCCTCACCCCGGCCGGCGTGCTCCGGGACGACCTGGCCCGCGCGCTCGACGAGACCGAGCGGCTCACCGAGGGCAGCCCGGAAGAGCTGATCGCCCTGGACGTCGACGCGTACCGGGGTCGGGTGAACGCACTGCTGTCGCGGGCAGCCGAGCGGGCCCGGGCCGGTCGGGACGGCGCGGACCGCCGCGGGGCGGTGCTGATCGGGGTGGACCTGCGCCGGGCGAATCTGTCCGGGGCGAACCTCCGCGGCGCCTGCCTGATCGGCGCGGACCTGCGCGGCGTTGACCTGGGGCGGGCCGACCTGACCGGAGCGGATCTGCGCGGGGCGGACCTGCGCGGGGCCGACCTGAGCGGCTGCCTGTTCCTGCACCAGTCCCAGCTCGACGCGGCTCGCGGCGACCACCGCACGGTGCTGCCGGCGACGCTGCGCCGTCCCGCCCACTGGTACCTCAACCTCACCCCGGCACGCCCCGGACGACCGGGCCGGCGGCACCGGTGACGTGCCGCTGACCGCCACCCTGGTGGCCCCTGCCCTTGATCACCGGCCCAGCGCCGCCCGCGGTTCCGCTCGCCGTCACCAGTCGCGCAGCGTCGGCCGGCCGAGCGCACTGAGTGCCGTGACGTTTCGCCGGCGCCCGCCCGGGTAGCCGCACCTGCGCCGGCGCGGCGCCGGCGGCGCAGCCAGGGGAGGCGGACGGTGGGATATCGGACACGGCAGGGCGAGCAGCCGGTCGATCCGGCGCACGCCGAGGACGGGGCCGTTCAGGCCCAGGTCTTCCAGGTCGAGACGGACACGGATGTGCCGGCGCCCGAGGAGGGCGCCCCCAAGCCCGACATCGTCACGACGGACGACGGGTCCGGGGTGGCCGGCGGCTCCTCGGGCAGCAGTTCCGGCGGCTCCAGCATGCCGGGACACCCGGACGCGCCCCACTGACCAGGGCGTTTGCCATCGGCCGACCGGGGGCAGGATTGTTCGACATGACCAGCGAGGGACACTTCGGCCGCGCGGCCACCGACGAACCGGACGGCGCGACGGCCTTCGAGGCGTCACTGCGACCGCCCGGAGACTCCCTGCGGACCACCGACGACACCGGCGACGACTTCGCCGACCTGCCGGCCGAGGAGGCCCGCCCCGCCCGGGAGACCAGCCGGGCCGGCTACGACGTCGACGCCGTCTCCGGCGCCGCCGACCCGAACGCCGAGGAGTGATCCGACCGCCGGGTCAGTCGCGGCTGATCGCCGCGCCGAGGTCGCCCTGTTCGACACTCCCCCGGCTCACCGGGCGGCGGCGACCCCCGCCCGCGCCTCGGCCATGCCGCGGTTGGCCAACGCGTCGGCCCGCTCGTTCTCCGGGTGGCCGTTGTGCCCCTTGACCCAGAGCCAGGTCACGTCGTGCCGGGCGCAGGCGGCCTCCAGGCGCTGCCACAGATCAGCATTCTTCACCGGCTGCTTCGCCGCGGTCAGCCAGCCGTTGCGCTTCCACGAGGCGAGCCAGCCGGTGATGCCGTTGCGCACGTACGTGCTGTCGGTGTGCAGCCGGACGGTGACCGGTCGGGTCAGGCTCTCCAGGGCCTGGATCGCCGCGGTCAGCTCCATCCGGTTGTTGGTCGTCGGCGTCGCCTCGCCGCCGCACAGCTCCCGCTCGTGGCCGCCGTACCGCAGCAGCGCGCCCCAGCCGCCGGGGCCCGGGTTTCCGCTGCACGCCCCGTCGGTCCAGATCTCCACGACCCTGCCGGCCGCCGCGCCCACCATGGCAGGAAACCTACCCGGCATCGCTCGTGGCCCGGCGCACCGCCCCAAGTGTCGCCTGGCGGCCACCATCCACCCACAAGGACGCCAGCTGTCGGCGGCGGGCGCCTCAGCGTGGATCCGTCCGCGATCCGCTCCTTCGCAGGGGGACGAGGGCCGCGTCCCGGCGAAGCCGACCGCGGAGCCGGTCGACGGTGTCGCCGATGACCGCGCCCATCATCGGAAGCAGCGGGCTGGACCGCATCACCGCCAGGTCCTCCGCCGGCGAGGTGGCGCCGTCGAGAAACCGCAGCACCCGATCGGCCGGGTTGCGGGCGAAGAGCCGGTTGAAGAACTCCGGACCGTCGACCCGGCCCCGGTCCAGGGCGCGCAGCGCCACCGCGTCCATCCACCGGTGACGCCGCGGGTACGCGGGCCGCGGCACCGGCGGGCGGCCGGCCGCCAGGGCCCGCGCGACCTGGTCGGCCTGGCGGCGCATCGCGGAGAAGGTGAAGCCGGTCGACGGGCGGGTGGCGCCGCCGGCGGTGCCGAGCCGTACAACCCGCGGCGAGGGGCGGGCGACGAACGGGGCGTCGGTCATCGGGATCACCCCGTTCTCCACCTCCCGGATCCGCAGCGCGGCCGGGTCGAGGCCGGCCAGGCCGACGTAGCGGCGCAGCGCCAGGTCGTACGCGTCGTCGGTGAGCAGCCACGGCGAGAACTCGGTGTACTCCACCAGGGCGTACCGGTCGCTGACCGGGAGCACGTAGCCGAACGAGACACCCCGGGCGGGCTGCGGGGTACGGAAATCCATCAGTACCGCGCGCTCCGGGTCGAACGTCGGCTCGTCGGTCTCCACCCACCAGCCGCGAAAGTGCTGCAGCCAGTTCGTCCGCCCGGGGCGCTCCGGCGGCCGGGGGCGGGAGTCGAGCACCCAGTCGGCGCGCACCAGCGGCCGGCCGTCGGTGCCGCGGACCAGCACCCGCTGGCCGTCGTCGTCGAGGGCGCCGGCCGCGGCGCCGATCCGGGTGGCGCCGAGGCGGCGTTCGGCCTCGGCAGCCCGGGCGTAGACCGCGTCCGAGCGGAGCATGGCGTACCGCAACGGGGCGAGCGCCAGGACGCGGCGACCGGCGGGCGTGACCACCTCGACCCGCGACCACCTGGCGCTGAGCATCGGGTCGAGGTCGTTGCCGGGGCGGTCCCAGAACGCCCAGGTGCGGTCCTGGCCGCGCTTGTGCACCGGGTCGACCACGGCGATCCGCAGACCGGACACGCCGTACCGGTCCAGCGCGGCCAGGACGAGGGACGCGGCGCCACCGCCGCCCACCAGCGCGAGGTCGACGTCGACGGGTGCTGCGTTCACCCGGCCACGCTGTCACACTCGGCGAGGAACCGGACTATCTGGTCTCGCAGTTCGCGGTCACGGAGTTCAGCGCCGGCAACGAGGGCCAATAGGACATCGGCGAGGCGTTCGCGCCGGACGTGAAGGTTCGACCAGGCGGCGTCCGGTAACCGCAGCACGTTCCGGAGAAGATCACCCGGATACAGGTCACCCTCGGCGAGCGGTTCGCGGACGAGGATGTCAACGGCGCGTGGCAGCAGTACCGGCACGGCGATCTCCTGGCCGAGCATGATGCGCAGGTCCTCCACCGTGAAGTCCGACAGCGGCTTGCGCCGGAGTTCCGTACAGCGGCGCACCAGATTCGTCGATCCGGCCCCGGGATCGGGCCACACCTCCCGCTCATGCTCCTCGATCGTCGTCACAGGCACAGGTTATGGTTCCTGGCGTGTAACCGGGAAGCGACGGTCGGTGCTGGGGGTTTTCATCGTTGTGCTGCACCGGTACGGTGCCCGGATGCGACATGTCGGAACCTTGATTGCGGCAATCGTCATCGGTCCGGTGGCCTGGATCCTTCTCGCCATCGGCCAGGACCGCTCGGTCCAGGCCTTCACCACGGCGCAGAGCAGCGGTGCCTTCAACACGGGTGACTTCATTCGGACGGCGCTGCTGCTGGCAGCGGCCGGCATCCTGCTCGGGCTCGTCGCCACCCTGCGATTCTCCCCGCTCGGCGCGGCGCTGACCGGGGTCGTGTACGCGGGCAGTTATCTCGCCATGGTGACCCGCCCGACCTGGCTGCTGAGCCTCCTCGGCCACAAGGTGACCGTGGCCGGCCAGCACGCCGATATCGCCACCCCGGTGCGGACCGGCACCACGCTGCTAATCGGTGCCGCGTTGCTGGTCGCCGTGCTCAGCATCCAGCGCTGGCGGCGCTGGCCGAAGCCGGACGCCGATATGCCCGAAAAGGAAGCCCCAAATCGATTTTCCTCGTTTGCCGCTCCGGAGCGCGATCGCCCGCTCGGCGCGGAAGGCCTCGGCCTGACGACGGCAGACCCGACCCCGCAGCCCTACGCGACCACCGTTACCGACACCGGAGCGCAGCCGACCGGGATCGGTGCTACCCACTGGGCGAACAGCCTGCGGCGCAGCTCTGAGGTGCGGCGGTAATCACGCCGACTGGGTCAACGCATTGGTGTCCTGGACGAGAGTCACGGTCAGGGCCAGCCTCGCGATCCACGGCACGGCCGGGCCACCCGTGTCGCCTCTGCGGCCGCTGCTACCACGGCAATCCTTCACCTGGTCAGAGCTGGGGCGCTGACCAGAGCCGGTGGAACGATCATGGCGTGCGGTTGTGACGGGAGGCCGACCCGGGCGGAGCGGTGCCGGTGTTCAGGTGTTCTGTGGGAAGCCGAGGTTCACGCCGCCGTGCGACGGATCGAGCCACCGGCTGGTGACCACCTTGGCCCTGGTGAAGAAGTGCACACCGTGCGGCCCGTACGCGTGCGAGTCACCGAACAGCGAGTCCTTCCAACCGCCGAACGAGTAGTACGAGACCGGAACCGGGATCGGCACGTTGACACCGACCATGCCGACCTCGATCTCATTCTGGTATCGCCGCGCGGCGCCGCCGTCGTTGGTGAAGATGGCGGTGCCGTTGCCGTACGGATTGGCGTTCACGAGTTCGACCGCCGCGTCGTAGCTGGGCACCCGCACTACCGAGAGCAACGGACCGAAGATCTCGTCGGTGTAGATGGACATATCCACGTCGACGTGGTCGAAGAGCGTTGGCCCGAGCCAGAAGCCAGCCTCGTCACCGTCGATCGAATGACTGCGGCCGTCGACCACCAGCTTCGCGCCCGCCGACCGGCCGGCGTCCAGATATGACCGCACCTTGGCGCGGTGCGCCCCGGTGACCAGCGGTCCCATCTCGCAGCCCGCGCGGCGACCGTCGCCGACATGCAGTCCGGCGATCCGCTCGCTGATCTTGCCGACCAACTCGTCGCCAACCGGGTCCACCGCCACGACGACGGAGATCGCCATGCAGCGTTCACCGGCCGAGCCGAACCCGGCCGAGACGGCGGCGTCCGCGGCGAGGTCGAGGTCGGCGTCGGGCAGCACCACCATGTGGTTCTTCGCGCCGCCGAGCGCCTGCACCCGCTTGCCGTTACGCGTTCCGTTCTCGTAGACGTAACGGGCGATCGGAGTGGAGCCGACGAACGAGATCGCCTTGACCTCCGGATGCTCGAGGATCCGGTCGACCGCCTCCTTGTCGCCGTGCACGACGTTGAACACTCCATCCGGCAGCCCGGCCTCGGCGAAGAGCTCCGCCAGGAAGTTCGATGCGGACGGGTCCTTCTCGCTCGGCTTCAGCACCACCGTGTTGCCGCACGCGATGGCGTTGGGCACGAACCACAGCGGCACCATCGCCGGGAAGTTGAACGGGGAGATCACCCCGACCACGCCGAGCGGCTGCTGGATGGAGTACACGTCCACCTTGGTGGAGGCGTTCTCGCTGAAGCCCCCCTTGAGCAGCTGCGGGATGCCGCAGGCGAACTCCACCGCCTCCAGCGCACGCTGTATCTCGCCCGCCGCGTCGGAGAGCACCTTCCCGTGCTCGGCGGTGATGATCTCGGCGAGGTCGGACTTCCGGGCGTTGAGCAGCTCGCGGAACGAGAACATCACGTTCGCGCGTTGGGCGAGGGAGGCGTTGCGCCAGCGGGAGAAGGCTTCCCGGGCAGCGCTGACCGCCTCGTCGACGTCTGAGGCGCTGGCGAAATCGACCTGCCCGGTGACCTGACCCGTCGCGGGGTCGTACACGTCACCCGCGCGCTGCGCGATGCCGGTCCACGCCTTGCCGCCGATCCAGTGCGTGATCCTCATGCCGACACCGCCTCGACGGCCTCGGCCAGGATGCCCAGCGCCTCCTCGGCCTCGTCCTCGGTGAGCGTCATCGGCGGCGCCAGCCGGATCACGTTGCCGTACAGGCCGCCCTTGCCCACCAACAGTCCGCGTCTGCGCGTCTCCTCCAACAGGGCGGTTGCGGCCGCGGGGTTGGGCTCGCCGGCCGGGCCGACGAGCTCAAGGGCGATCATCAGACCCTTGCCCCGTACGTCGCCGACCACCGGATGCGTCGCGGCGACCGAGCGAAGGCCGTGGATCAGACGATTGCCCAGCTTCGCGGCGTTCGCCTGCAGGTCGTGGTCGAGCAGGTAGTTCAGGGTGGCAAGGGCTCCCGCGGTGGCGACCGGGTTGCCGCCAAAGGTGGAGATCGAGTTGGCCTGCAGGCAGTCCATCAGCGCCGCGCGCGCGACGACACCACCGATCGCCAGGCCGTTGCCGAGTCCTTTGGCGAAGGTCATCGCGTCCGGCACGACGTCGTGCGCCTGGATGCCCCAGAAGTGCTCGCCGGTACGGCCCCAACCGGTCTGGACCTCGTCGGAGATGAACAGGATGCCGTACTCGTCGAGCACCTTCTTGAACTCGCGGAACAGGCCGTCCGGCGGGGAGGCGAACCCGCCCACCCCCTGAATCGGCTCGACGATCATGCACGCCACGTCTCCGGCTGTCCCGGTCTCGATCACCTCACGGAGATCGGCGACGCACGCCTTGACGTAATCGGCGTCCGACAGGTCCTTGAAGGGGCTGCGGTACCGGTAGCCACCGTGCACCCAGCTCACCTTGATCGGGCTGAGCGCGCTGGCCGACCAGCCGCGGATGCCGGTGATCGCGACCGTGGCGAACGCACGGCCGTGGTAGGAGTTGCGCAGCGCGAGCACCTGCCCGCTGCGGCGGTACTGCGTGACGAGCATCAACGCGGTCTCGTTGGCCTCCGTGCCCGAGTTCGTGAAGAACACCTTGGCGTCCGGGATCCCGGACTGGTGCGCGATCTTCTCGGCAAGCTCGACCTGCGACTCGATCAGGTACAGCGTCGAGGAGTGCAGCACGCCGGTGTCGATCTGCGAGCGGACGGCGTCGCTGATGTCGGCCACGTCGTAGCCGACGGAATTGGTGAGGATGCCACCGAAAAAGTCGAGGTATGTCCGGCCCTCGCGATCGGTCACCCGGCGACCGTGCGCGCTGGCGATCTCGATCGGCTCTTCGTAATAGAGGGCCAGCCAATTCGGCATCACGGACCGGTGTCGATGCAGCAGCTCCCGATGCGCCATCGCGTCCTCCGTATCTCGTACCTGAGCCGAGTGTCGCGAGACTTCGGTGGTCGCCGCCACCGACAACCTGTACGGGTCGGCATCGATGGCACTACGTTGTGTGCAGCCCTCGCAGAGGAGGCCGCATGTACCCCACGGTCGCCGAAGCCATAGCGTTGCCCGTGATCCGGCGCGGCAGGCCACGCGTCGTCGCCGGGTCGGCCGGCATGCAAGGGCCCGTCCGCTGGGTCCATGTGGCGGAGGTCGCCGACATCGCTCATCTGCTGCGGGGCGGCGAACTCGTGCTGACCACCGGCATCGCGCTGCCCGATGACGGTCCGGCACTGACGACGTACGTGGACGACCTGGCCGCGGTCGGCGCGGCGGGGCTCGTGGTGGAGCTCGTCCGGCGCTGGAGCGACCGCGTGCCGGACGCGCTGGTGGCGGCCGCGGACCGACACCGGCTGCCATTGATCACGCTGGCCCGGGAGACGCAGTTCGTGTCCGTCACGGAGGCGGTCGTGGCGTTGATCGTGGACGCGCAGCTCGCCGAGCTGCGGGCGGCTGAGCAGGTGCACGAGACGTTCACCGCGCTCACGGTCGCCGGGGCGGAGCCGGCCGAGGTTCTGCGCGAGGTCGCGAGGATCTCCGGGCTGCCGGTCGTCCTGGAGACGCTGGGGCACGACGTGCTCGCGTACGACGCGGCCGGGCACGACCCGATCGAGTTGCTGACCGACTGGGGGCAGCGATCCAGGTCCGTGGCGGTGTCCCAACGGACCGCCTACGACGAGGAGGCCGGCTGGCTGATCACCGCGGTCGGCGCGCAGGGCGCCGACTGGGGGCGGTTGGTTCTGCTCTCGCCGGGCCCTCCCCCGCACCGTCACGTGGTGGTCGCGGAGCGGGCCGCATCGGCGCTGGCGGTGCACCGGCTGGTGGCCCGGGACCGGGAGAGCCTGGAGCGGCAGACGCACCGGATGTTGCTCGCGCAGCTGCTCGGCCAGGCGTTGCCGCCTCCTGATGTGACCACACGGGCGGCCGCGTTGGGCGTTCCGCTGGAGCGGCGGCAACTCGTCGGGGTGGCGATCCGGCCGGGCAGCATCACGCCGCGCGCCCCCGCACTGGCCACCCAGGAGGTGCTGCGGGACCTCGCGGAGGCCACCGCGTTGGCCGCGCGACGGGTGAGCGTGCCGGCGTTGGTGGGCGTCGTGGACGACACGAGCGTGCGCGCGTTGTTGTCGTTGCCCGCGCAGGCGGAGGTCGACGCGGTCCTGCGGCGCCTGGCCAGAGAGGTGCACCGCTCGGCCGCCAGTGCCATGGTGGTGGCGGTCGGGACGACCGTGTCGCACGTGTCGGACGTGCGGCGAAGTCTGGGCGAGGCCGCGCACGTCGCCGGTGCCGCGCTACGGTCCCCCGGCACCCAGCTCTACCACCGGTTGGATGACGTGCGACTGCGCGGCCTGCTGCACCTGCTGCGCGAGGACGAGCGCGTCCGGGCCTTCGCCCACCGGGAGCTCGGACCCCTGTTGGCGCGGGATGACAGCCAGGGCAGCCGGCTCCTGGAGCTGCTGCGCTGCTTCTGCGAGCGGGGCGGGAACAAATCGGCGGCGGCCGCCGCGGCGCACCTGTCGCGTACGGCCTACTACCAGCAACTGTCGCGGATCGCGCAGGTGCTCGGGGTGTCGCTGGAGGACCCGGAGTCGATGCTGTCCCTGTACGTCGCGCTCCTGGTGCACGAACTCGACGACGCGTGACGGGGCAAGCACGCAGGTATGAGGCCGGAATCCACCACTGCGCCCATTGACAGGTCACCGCGGGGCACGGCGTGGACAGAGTGTGCCTTGATCATGGCAAGCGTGGACACTTTGCCACTGCCCGTGGCGGGTCCGTGACACCACCATTCCGAGATAAAGATCCAGCTTATCCGCCCCCACCCGCAGCACTCGCGCCGGTTGTCCGGCCACGTTGCGGCAGCGTCACAGCGAGGTGAGCGATGGCCGTTGAACCCCTCCCCCCCGCCGAAACCAGCGCGGCCGAACCGGGCACCCAGATCACCCATCCGGATGGCCGAGTCGAGTTGCGTGACTTCTCCACGATCGCCGACAGCCCGTACTTCAACGAAGAGCTCGCCCCGGTACCCATCGAGAAGCGCACCTGGAACACGTACAACTTCGCGGCGCTGTGGATCGGCATGGCGCACAACATCCCCACCTATCTGCTCGCCGCGGGGCTCATCCAGCTCGGCATGAACTGGGTGCAGGCGTTCCTCACGATCACCCTGGGCAACCTGCTCGTCCTTGTCCCGATGCTGTTGAACAGCCACGCGGGCACGAAGTACGGCATCCCGTTCCCGGTCTTCGCCCGCGCGTTCTACGGAGTCCGCGGCGCCAACCTCGCGGCCCTGCTTCGCGCCTTCATCGCGTGCGGGTGGTTCGGCATCCAGACCTGGATCGGCGGCGAGGCGATCTACGCGATCGCCGGCAAACTGCTGGGCTCCTGGTGGGTCGATGCGGCGAAGGTCATGGACTACCCGTGGACGCTGTGGGCCTCGTTCCTCGTCTTCTGGGTGATCGAGATGGCGATCATCTGGCGGGGCATGGACACGCTGCGGCGCTTCGAGAACTGGGCCGCTCCGTTCGTCATCGTGGTCGCCGTCGCCCTGCTGATCTGGGTGATGGTCGAGGCCGGCGGGCTCGGCCCGATCCTGTCCGAGCCGTCGAAGCTGGGCTGGGGCGCCGACTTCTGGAAGCTGTTCGCGCCGTCGCTGATGGGGATGATCGCCTTCTGGTCGACTCTTTCGCTGAACATCCCCGACTTCACCCGGTTCGGCGGCAGCCAGCGGCAGCAGGCGTACGGCCAGATCCTCGGCCTGCCCACCACGATGTCGTTCTTCGCCATCCTGTCGATCATGATCACCTCGGGCACGGCCGTCATCTACGGCAAGGCGATCTGGGACCCCATCCAGCTCGCGGCCAAGTTCGAGAACCCGGTGGTCGTCGCGCTGGGCCTGTTCACGGTGGTGGTCGCCACGCTGTCGGTGAACGTCGCGGCGAACACGGTCAGCCCGGCGTACGACTTCTCCAACGCCGCGCCCCGACTGGTCAGCTTCCGGACCGGAGGCCTGATAACGGGTGTGCTCGGCATCCTGATCCAGCCCTGGCGCCTGGTGCAGGACCCCAACATCTACATCTTCGTCTGGCTCGGGTTCTACGGCGGCCTGCTCGGCGCGGTCGCCGGCGTGCTCATCGCCGGATACTGGGTCCGCTACCGCACCCGCCTCCAGTTGCCCGCCCTCTACCGCCCCGAGGGCAGGTACTGGTTCGCCGGTGGCTGGAACTGGGCCGCCGTTGTCGCCACCGTGGTCGGCGCGCTCCTCGCGGTGGGTGGCGCCTACTCCGCACCCGGCAAGGGGCCGTTCCCGGCGGACGGGCTCATCCCGTTCCTCAAGCCGCTCTATGACTACAGCTGGGTGGTCGGTCTGATCGCCGGGTTCCTCGTCTACCTGGCGCTGTCGATGCCGCGCGCCGGCCACGCGAAGGGGGAGAACCGATGAGTAACATCGTCCGAGCCGGGCTGGTGCAGCAGAAGTGGACCGGCGACAAGGAGTCCATGATCGCCAACGCGGTGGAGGCCATCCGCAGCGCCGCCTCGCAGGGCGCTCAGGTCGTCTGCCTGCAGGAGTTGTTCTACGGTCCGTACTTCTGCCAGATCCAGGACGCGGACTATTACTCCTACACCGAGGCGATCCCGGACGGGCCGACGACCGCGCTGATGCGCGAGGTCGCCGAGCAGCACGGCGTGGTGCTGATCGTGCCGATGTACGAGCAGGAGCAGCCGGGCGTCTACTACAACACCGCCGCGGTGATCGACGCGGACGGCACGTACCTCGGCAAGCACCGGAAGAACCACATTCCGCAGGTGAAGGGGTTCTGGGAGAAGTTCTACTTCAGGCCGGGAAACCTCGGCTATCCGGTGTTCGACACCGCCGTCGGCCGCATCGGCGTCTACATCTGCTACGAGCGGCACTTCCCCGAAGGCTGGCGCGCACTGGGGCTGGCCGGCGCGAGGATCGTGTTCAACCCCTCCGCCACCAGCCGCGGCCTGTCGGAGTATCTCTGGCGCCTGGAGCAGCCCGCCGCCGCGGTGGCCAACGAGTACTACGTCGGCACCATCAACCGGGTCGGCGTGGAGCCGTTGGGCGACAACGACTTCTACGGCCAGTCCTACTTCGTCGACCCGCGCGGGCAGTTGGTCGGCGACGCCGCCTCGGACACCGAGGAGGAGATCGTCGTCCGCGACCTGGACATGGACAAGCTGGCCGAGGTTCGCGACCTGTGGGCCTTCTACCGCGACCGCCGGCCGGACACGTACGAATCGCTGGTGACCCCATGAGCATCGTCATCCGGAACGGAACAGTCGTCAACGCCACCGGGGCGTACCCGGCGGACGTGCTGGTGGAGGGCGAGCGGATCGCGGCGCTCGCCGCGCCCGACTCAGGTCTGGCGCAGCAGTGGGCGTCCGGCGTCGAGCGCGTGATCGACGCCGCCGGGAAGTACGTGGTGCCGGGCGGCATCGACGGCCACACCCACATGGAGATGCCGTTCGGCGGCACGTTCTCGGCGGACACCTTCGAGACCGGGACGATCGCGGCGGCCTGGGGCGGCACGACGACCATCGTCGACTTCGCGGTGCAGGGCAAGGGCACGTCCGTGCTGTCCGCGCTGGACAAATGGCACAGCAAGGCCGACGGCAACTGCGCGATCGACTACGCCTTCCACATGATCATTTCGGACGTCAACGACACGTCTCTCAAGGAGATGGAGGCCTGCATCGACGCGGGCGTCAACACGTTCAAGATGTTCATGGCCTATCCGGGTGTCTTCTACGCCACCGACGGGGAGATCCTCCGGGCGATGCAGAAGGCCCGGGACACCGGGTCGATGATCATGATGCACGCGGAGAACGGCATCGCCATCGACCAGCTCATCCTCCAGGCGCTGGCCAACGGTCAGACGGAACCGGTGCAGCACGGGCTGACCCGGCCGCCCGAGCTGGAGGGCGAGGCCACCTCGCGGGCGATCACGCTGGCCAAGGTCACCGGCTCGCCGCTGTACATCGTGCACCTGTCCGCCGCGCACGCCCTCGACGCCGTCACCCAGGCCCGCGACACCGGCCAGAACGTGTTCGCCGAGACCTGCCCGCAGTACCTCTTCCTGTCCTTGGATGATCTGGCCAGGCCGGACTTCGAGGGCGCGAAGTACGTCGCCTCTCCCCCGCTGCGCCCGAAGGAGCACCAGGCGGAACTGTGGCGGGGCCTCCGCACCAACGACCTGTCGCTGGTGTCCACCGACCACTGCCCCTTCTGCTTCAAGGACCAGAAGGAGCTGGGCCGGGGCGACTTCTCCAAGATCCCGAACGGGATGCCGGGCGTCGAGCACCGGATGGACCTGCTCTATCAGGGCGTCGTGAAGGGCGAGATCACCCTGCCGCGCTGGGTGGAGATCAGCTCGACCACGCCCGCCCGGATGTTCGGCCTCTACCCGCGCAAGGGCGTCATCGCGCCGGGCGCGGACGCGGACATCACGGTGTACGACCCGACGGCTCGGCAGACCATCTCGGCCAGCACCCACCACATGAACGTGGACTATTCCGCGTACGAGGGCATGGAGCTGACCGGCAAGGTCTCCACCGTGTTGTCCCGTGGTCGAATCGTCGTCGACGACAACGCCTTCCACGGCGCGGCCGGGCACGGCAGATTCCTGAAGCGCGATCTCTGTCAATACCTGGTCTGACGAGGGAGGAGCCGTGGACTTCGGTGTCGTACTTCAGACCGACCCGCCCGCCCGCGACGTCGTGGCCGGCCTCGCCGCGGCCGAGGACAACGGGTTCCGCTACGGGTGGACGTTCGACTCCTGCGTGCTGTGGCAGGAGCCGTTCGTCATCTACTCGCAGGTCCTCGCCGCGACCAAGCACCTGACGGTCGGGCCGATGGTGACCAACCCGAGCACCCGCGACTGGTCGGTCACCGCGTCGCTCTTCGCCACGCTCAACGAGATGTTCGGCAACCGCACGGTGTGCGGGATCGGCCGCGGCGACTCGGCCCGGCGGGTCATCGGCCAGCCGCCGGCGAGCCTGGCCACGCTGAAGAGTGCCATGCACGTGATCAAAGAGCTGGCCGAGGGCCGCGAGGTGGAACACCACGGCACGCCGGTGCGCATCCCGTGGGTGCGGGACGGCAAGCTGGAGATCTGGATGGCCGCCTACGGCCCGAAGGCGCTGCGCCTGGTCGGCGAGCAGGCGGACGGCTTCATCCTGCAGACCGCCGACCCGGACATCGCCCGCTGGACGATCGGCTCGGTACGCGAAGCGGCCACCGCCGCGGGCCGAGATCCCGACTCGATCACCATGTGCGTGGCCGCGCCCGCCTACGTGGGCACGAACCTCGCGCACCAACGGAATCAGCTGCGCTGGTTCGGCGGGATGGTCGGCAACCACGTGGCCGACCTGGTCGCCCGCTACGGCGACTCCGGAGTCGTACCGAAGGCGCTGACCGACTACATCAAGGGCCGCGAGGGTTACGACTATTCACACCACGGCCGCGCCGGCAATCCGTCGACCGGCTTCGTTCCCGACGAGATCGTCGACCGGTTCTGTCTGCTCGGGCCCGAGTCGGCACACGTCGACCGGCTGCAGGAACTCAGGGAGATCGGCGTGGACAACTTCGCCCTCTACCTCATGCACGACGACAAGGAGAAGACCCTTTCCTCGTACGGCAAGGACGTGATCACGCACGTCTGATCCCGGCGTGCCTGACGGCTAGGCGGGAGGGTGGCGCCGGAGCCGGCGCCACCCTCCCGTGGTCCGCGATCAGCTCGGGTCGATTTTGGATGTTTGCAGTAACGCCGTCGGTCACCTACGCCGCGGGGCTCGCGACCACGAACTCGTACTGGGTCATCTCCGCCGAAAGGTTGCCGGCCCGGTCAACGCTCTGGACGTAGAGCGAGTGCGTCCCGGGAGACGTGGGCGTGTAGGTGATGGTCACCGAGGCGCCGAGCGACTCGGCCGCCACGTAATGTGCCGGGCCCCAGTCGCCGTAGTAGTAGCCCTTCACATCGTCAGCACCGTTGGCCGAGAAGGTGAACCTCCCGGGGATTCCGGGGCCGCCGTAGCCCGGCCCCTCCCAGCCGGGCGGATAGTCGGTGGAGGAGACGGTGGGCTCGGGCGGCGCGACGGTGTCGACGGTGAACCGGCACTCCGGCGACCAGGCCGAGACGTCGTACTCGTCGGCGGCACGCACGGCGAAGGCGTACGTGACGCCGTCGACCATCAGCCCGTACGGCACGTCGTACCGGAAGGTCGCTGGGGCGTCCAGCGAGTAGTAGGACGTCCACTCGGTCCGCTCGGCCGGGCGGTCGACCGGCCACCACGCGAAGGTCGCCGTCACCCAGTCACCCCCGCCGGTCTGGTTGACGTCGGGATCGGTCAGCTCAGCGGTGAGGTACGGCGCGGTGGTGTTGATGAACAGATTGTCGGCGCACGGGTAAATGCCGACGGCGAGCTTCCCGGGCACGTTCGGTGCCCGGTTGTGGGTCAGCGAGATGCCCAGGTCCTTTATCCGTCGGCCGTAGTGCTTGCTCTCTTCGTGATCACCGGCAATTCGCGCCATGATGGTGATCCGGTCCTGCCGGTCGGCTACGGCCTGCCGGATCGCCTCGGTGAGCGACAATTCGAGGTAGCCGGACGGGCAGGACGTGAGCGGGTTGAAATCCGCGATCTTCTCTCGGACGGTGGGCGCGGTCTCCCAGGTCGGGAAACCGGCCGGCGTGTCGGTGTGCCAGAGCTCCAGTTCGCGGGGCTTGTCGCAGTCGTTGACCGTGGACTCGCCGCTGATCCCGACGGCGTTGATGATCCGCCTGCCGTGGTAGCCGGAGAGGTCGAAGGTGAAGTACGCGCGGGACGTCTGCTTGGCGCCGTCAACGTCCGAGGTACCGACCGGGACGGTGCCGTCGGTCCCCTGGAAGGACATCGTCGGTTGGCGGGCGTCGGTGTAGCTGACGCTGACCGGGCGCACGTACGTGATCAGCGCGGCGGCGGGCTGTTCGGTTGCCACCAGCGCGCCGGCTGTGGCCAACAGGGCGGCGATGGCTGCGGCGAGGGGGCGGTGGGGCAGCCCAGAGCCCGGTGCGGGTTCTCCTCGCGGCACTCCCCCGTGTCGTGTGTCCATGGTGAACCTCCAAGGCGGTGTGAGGTTGGACACCTTTAAGTAAACGCGGGGCTTTCAAGTGTCGCGCCACTCCTTGACCACTTCGGTCTTCTCTGGAGGTCTAGACGCAACGCCGTTCAGTTAGACGGGTTGGTCGGTTGTCAAGGTCCGGTGTCGAGGATGTTGATCTCGATGGTGGCTTTGTAGGTGGTGCGGTCGATGTCCGGGCCGCGGGCGTTGTACTTGGAGATGGCGCGTTTGACGATGCGGGGTTTGGTGCGTACGCGTCGGTCGGGCATGAGCGTGGCCAGGACCCGTCGTCCGATCGCGCCGACGAGGTCGATGACCGTGTCGGCGATGATGCTGGCGGCTTGGATGACCTGGTCACGGGCGGTGTGCAGGGCAATGGTGAAGCTGGCCCGGTCGGGGTCCAGGCCAGGGATGGTGTCGGTGGCGTCGGTCATGGCGGTGCGGAGCACCTGGTAGGTGACCAGCAGGGCGTAGATCTCCTGGTCGATCCCGGCCGGGGTGCGGGCGCGTAGCACCCGCCCGCCCAGGATGGTGGATTTCAGTTCCAGGTAGACGGTCTCGATCTCCCAGCGCTGGTGGTAGAGGGTGATCAGCTCGCCGGCTGGGTAGCGGTGCGGGTCGAGCAGCGTGGTGACCAGACGGTAGGTGCCGGTGCGCCGGCCGGCGCTGGTGACGATGCTGATCTCGGCCTCGATGACGCGGACGGCGAGACTACCGAGTTGGGACAGGTAGGAGCCGTCCGGGTAGCGGGATCTGACCGGTAGTCGTCGGCCGGTCTTGCATCGCACCAGCAGGTCCGCGCCGGTGGTGGCGAGATGGGTCAGCAGGTCCGCGGCGGCGAAGTTACGGTCGGCCAGCAGCAGCATCCCCGGTCGGAGACTGCCCGCCAACCGTGCCGCGTACCCGGGTTCGCCGGTGCTGGCTGGGCCGAAGACCGCGTCGATGACGCTGCGGGTCCCGCAGGCCACCAGGGCTAGGACCCGGACCGTGGGGTAACCGCCCGCGCCGTGGTTGCAGCGCTGTTTAACCACAGCGGTCAGGTTCGCGGCGCTGTCGGCCACGCTCATCAGCGTGCCGTCCACAGCGCAGACCAAGAGCCCGCGCCAGGACACCGCCCCTGCCGCGGTCGTCGCGGCCGGGCCACGGAGCAGGTCGAACAACGCCCGCAGAGGTGTCGCCCCGAGCCGTTGCCGGGCCTGACGCAGCGCGCTGGCCGTCGGCGTGGCCACGGCCAGGCCATGCAGACCAGCGGTCAGCCGATGCCAGACCTGCACGTAGCCCAACTCAGCGAACAGGCAGCCGGCCAGCAACAGGTAGACCACCACCCGTGCAGGCAGCAACCGAACCCGCGACTGCACCGCACCGGTGCGATCGAGGGCATCATCGACCATCTCGAACGGCACCAGCTGGGTCAACTCGCCCAGATGACCCGGCGCGAACCGCCCCGCCGCCACCATCGTCGTACGCGTTATGGCAATCTGTCCGGACAGCGGAGCTCCTGGTTTCGGGGTGTCTTGGAGTGACAACCCTCTCTACCGGAGCTCCGCTGCTTCACATCCTCGACACGCCTTGACAAGCCACCAACCCGCCTAACTGAACGGCGTTGGGTCTAGACGCCGGTGGGGAAGGTCTCCGGCTCCGGCACGCCGGGCCGACCGGTGTGCAGGGGGCGGACGCCCTGGCTGGCGTCGAACCAGCAGAAGGCGTCATACCGGTCGCCCAGCACGGTCGGCACGTAGTTGCCCAGCCGTTCCCGCTCCGGGTGGTAGACCACCCCGATCGCCCGATGGTCCAGCTCCTCGGTGAGCAGGTCGGTCCGGTCGGCCCGAGGGAAGACGAAGAGCGCCCGCTCGGGTGCCGACCGGTGCAGCACGTCCTCCAGCGTGCCGGTCATGGCCGGCGGCACCGGCATCAGCTCGGTCGGCGCGCCCCAGGCATCGCCCGCGACGACGGTGCCGTGGTGGGTGCCGAAGCCGACCAGCACCACCTGGTCGGCGCCGTACCGCTCGCGGGCCAACTGGCCGATGTTGATTTCCCCGGCGTCGGCCATGTCGGTCGCCCGGGCATCACCGACGTGGGTGTTGTGCGCCCACACCACGGCCCTCGATCCGGGGCCGTAGTGGTCGAGGAGCCGGTCCAGGGTCTCGTCCATGTGCCGGTCCCGAACGTTCCAGGACTGCCGCCCACCGGCGACCATCGTCCGGTAGTAGCGTTCCGCGCCGGCCACCACCTCGGCGTTCTGCCGGGCGGCGAAGCGCGATTCCGGGTCACCGTCGCCCGCTACGGGGCCGCCGGCCGTGGCGCGGAGCGCGACCAGCAGGTCGACGACCTCGTTCTCGCAGCTGGTCGGCACGAACCGGGTGGCCATCGCGTACTCCTGCGGGTCCTCCCGGTACGGCTCGAAGCACCGGTACGCGGCCAGCGCGACCGGCACCAGCCCGGGTTGCCGCTCGTGCAACCAGATCAGAACCTCCCGCAGCGACTCCCACAGCGAGTAGACGTCCAACCCGTGGAAGCCCACCCGAAGCTCCGGATCGACGCCGGTGTTGTGCCCCCGCAACCAGCGGCAGAAGTCGACGACCTCCTGGTTGGCCCACATCCAGGTCGGCCAGCGCTCGAACGCGGCGAGCGCGTAGTACGGGTCCTCCGGCGCGTCACCGCGGCAGCGGACGCTCCGATCCACCCGGTCGCAGTCCGGCCAGTCCCCCTCCACGGCGACGAACGAGAAGCCCCGCTCGGCGATCAGGCGCCGGGTCAGCTCCGCCCGCCAGCGGTAGAACTCGTGCGTGCCGTGGCTCGCCTCGCCCAGCATCACCACCCGGGCATCGCCGATCCGGTCCACGAGGACGTCCAGGTCCCCCGGGTCCGTCAGCGGCGCGGCCAGCGCCACCACCTCGTCCGCGTACCGCGCCACGGTCCTCCCATCGGTGCCGTCCCTTCCGTGGCGGCTACCCGCGGTCGCGTCGGGCAAACGGGAGACGGTTCACACCACACCTACGCCCAGCGACCCGGAGAGCTTCACGAAGCCCGCTGGCACCTTCGACCTCATCGTCAACACGTCAGCCAGCGCTGCTGCACGGCGGATGACAACCGTGACAGCAGCGCTGGCCGACGCGCTCGGTGAGGGCGTAGCTCACCAGATGATCGCGGCAACCACCGTGCTCAGGACGAGTCCGGTGACCACCGGCAGGAACAGTTTGCGGGCCAGGTCGACCACGGACACGCCGCAGAAGGTGGCAACCGCGATCAGTGACGACCAGATGACCAGGGTGCCCCCTCCGGTCCATGAGGCGCCGTTCTGTGCGATGGCGGCGAGCGTGGCGGTGTCGAGGCCGGAGTGGGGACTGAGGGCCTCCGATAGGGAGCCGGTGAGCGGCAGCCCGGCCCAGCCGGATCCGTCGAGTCCGACCGTCATGCCGGCCAGCAGGACCGCGAACATGATGATGAACGGGTTGTTCGGAATGTGCTCCTGGACGCTGCGGATCGCGTCGAACAGGAATCCGGGCGCCGTCGCGTCCTCGGCGAGCCCCATGATGCGGCCGGAGAAGTCCGAGATGCCGATGAAGACGAAGCCGGCGATGGGGATGACGACGCCCATCGCCTTGAACGCGAAGGACAGGCCGTCGACGATGTGCTCGGCGCAGCTCTCCAGGGCGCGGACCCGGTCGCTGGTGACCGCGACGGCGAGGAGCAGCAGCGCCGCCAGGCCACCGACCAGCGGCGCGCCGGCGCCGTCGTCGACCGAGACCAGGTCGGTGAATCGGCCGAGCAGCATGTAGACGAGCAACGCGCCGAAGGCGACGGGCACGAGCACGGCGAACAGCTTGGCCCGCCGGTCCCGTCCGCCCTCGTCCGTCGGACCGTCGTCCAGCCCGGCCTCGGTGGACACGGCACCGTCCTCCAGCGCCTCCCGTGGTGGCTGCTTCGTCGCCAGGGCGTGGCCGAGCTGGTCGGAGGTGCAGCCCGAACCGCTGCCCGCGGCCGCGCCCACGGGGGCGAGCTCGGTCCGGTGCGCGATCGACATCTCCGGGCTGCCCTCGGCCGCTGTCGCCAGGCTGGGGCGGCGGCGACGTACGGTCAGCAGGTAGCTCATGACCATCGCGACGAGCCCGACGACCCACGACAGGATCAGCGCCCGATCGGCGATCAGATCGGCCGAGACGTTGGCACCGCTCGCGGAGAGGCCGGGCGCGACGCCAATGACGTAGTCGGAGGCCAGCGCCATGCCCTGTCCGGCGATGGCGATCGCGATCGCGCCGAGCATCGGGGACAGGCCCGCCCGGATGGCGGCCGGGAGCAGGATCGCCGCGATCAACGCGAGGGTCGGCGTGGGCCAGAAGAACAGCGCGAAGACGTAGGTGACGACGAACAGGACGACGTAGGCGACCGGCCCGTTCACCATCAGCCGACGGAACGGCGCCACCATCCGGTGTTCGGCGCCGATGACCCGCAGCGCCGCGAGCATCGCGGTGACGAGCGCGATGATGAGGAAGATGTTGAACAGTTCCGAGGCGGCCACCAGACTGGCCCGGAAGACCGACGCCACTCCCCCGGGCACGCTGCCCGTGAAGGTCGCGGCGGTGAGGAAGGTCGCGGCGATGGCGGGGACGACGACGTTCTTCCGGGCGATCATGACGATGATCAGAGAGGCCAGACCGGCGAGGTACACCCAGTGCGCTGGCGTCATTTCCATGGTTGTCTCCTAGCTTGCTTGCTCGGAGTGACTGAGGGGTGTGGCCGCGACCGTCGTCGCGGCGGCGCGAGCGCGTACGGCCTCGGCGAGTGGCAGCAGGTGTTCCTGCGCCATCGTCTGCCCATACTCGCGCAGCGCGCCCGTGCCCACGCTGTTGATCGGAATCGAAACGACCCGGTCCCGGAACAGGACAACGTCGACGTTCGGCAGTAGTGCGGACAGCCCGAACGCCAACGGAAGCCCGTTCTCGAAGACCTCCGAGGCGTGGGTGCTGCCCACCAGTACGTTGAGTCCGCGCGCGGCCGCACTCGCCACCACGGCCGAGTCCGGGGCAGCCGCGCTGATGCTGAAGATGACCGTGGAGATCGCCGGGTACTCGGCGAGCAACTGGGCGAGCTGATTCTCACCGAACCCGGTGTGCGGGAAGGCGTGCAGGACGACCTCGCCGAGCGGATCGTCGGGGGCGCCCGCGAGCACCCTCATCCCCGGGGCCGTGGCGCTGTCCACCAGGTCGGCGCACTGGCGGACGGCGCGTTCACCGTCGAGGATGCGCAGGTCCAGGGACCGCTCCAGGCCCGCGTTGAGCCGGGCGAGCACGTCACCTACCGTGGTGACGCCCGGCAGCGGCCGGCCGACCATGACCACCAGCCCGTGCACCCCGTCGTACGCCGGGTTGACGTAGAAGGGCCGGTGGCCGTGGAGGTGGGCCATGCCGGGATGGAGTCCGTGGAAGGCCTCGTGGCATTCCAGCACCGCGACCCCGTACAGCGAGAGGTAGTCGGCGAGCGCCACCCCACCGGAACTCGCTGCGTCCGCGATCGGGTGGTGCGCCACGATCGCGTCCACGCCGCTGGCGTACGCGAGTTCGATGTGGTGCTCGGTGATGGTCATCGCGACCGCGAGCCGCCGCACGGCTCTGTCGGAGGCCCCCCAGACCAGGCCGGGCCGCTCGGTCACCGCCTTGCCCGGAATTCCGGAGTCCTTGCTGATCACCCACGGGTTGCGATCCCCGTCGAAGCTCGTGACCCGGCCACCGGTCAGCCCGTCGAGCGCCGCGACCACGTCGGCCACCGTCGGACAGGTCTGCGACACCGCTTCTTTCGTCACGCGTCTCGTCCGCCTTTCCGTTGACGCCAGTGCGACACGCACTGGATCTGGTGCGGCGGAAGCAAAAAGCTGCCACCGCTTGGACTCGGCGGTGTGCGCGAACTCGCACAAACCGCCAACCGCCATCGGCGACAGCTGTCGGGCTCTTCGGTACGGAAGCTCCCTAGACCGTTCGTCGGCTCTGAATCACGACGTCCTCCTCGGCCCGTGCCCGGGGAACAGTGCCTCGGAAGTGTGTGATGTATAACGGCGCTCGCCGGAGGGTGTCAAGGTCTCGACCGGCCCATCCGGCGATCACTAGAGTCGCGCCATGGACCGCTTAGGCAGCACACCGCCGCGCACGCCGGGAGAGCTCAAGCAGGAGATACTGCGCGTTTACAACGCCGTGAACCAGGGCATCGCCGGCGTCGGTGTGAGCCGGCAGCGGGTCGACCTCCTGGACGACCGCATCCTCATCCTCGCCCAGCACCAGCGCGTCAAGGCGCTTGCCACGTTGGACCCCGCGCACCGCGACATCACCCGCAACGTGGACGTGGCGCTGCTGGACGAGGGCAAGCGGCGGCTCGCCCAGGAACTCACGGACAGGATCGGGCTTCCGGTACGCGTCGTCCTCAAGGACTATGACCCGAACACGGAGATCGCGGCGACCGTCGTGGTCCTCGACGCCCCGTTGGTCCTCACCGAGTCGCGGCGCCCTCAGTAGCGGCGGGCCGCCCCGGCCCGATCCACGAAGAAGTCGCTGACGTGCCGCGGCTCCACCACGGTACGTCAGTGACGCGCGTTCGACCTGGGCTACCCGCCGAGCCCCAGCTCCGCGACGTGCTTCGCGAACGCCTCGAGCGCGGCCGCGCCGACCGCCTTGTCCTGCTCGCCGTTGCCGCCGCTGACCCCGACGGCGCCGACGATCTGGCCGTCGTACTCGATGGGGAACCCGCCCACGAAGATGGCGAACTTCCCGGGGTACATGTGGCTGATCCCGAACGCCTCGTTGCCCGGCAGCGCGGGGCCGTTCGGCGGCTCGTTGAACTTGTGGGTCGCCCGCTCATGCCCGGCGGCGGTGAACGCCTTCGCCATCGAGATCTCGACTCCGGTGAGGCGGGCACCGGGCATCCGATGCAGCGCGAGCACATGGCCGCCGTCATCGCAGACGCAGATCGTCTGCCTGACGCCGATCTCCTCCGCCTTCGCTCGGGCTGCGGCCAGCATGGGAAGCGCGTCGTCGAGCGTGATCCGGTAGATCCTGTGCACCTTGCCTCCTCTGCACACTTCACGGGCGGTCCGTGCGACCAGACTGCCGGGGCGCGGAGAGCGCAACAATGGCTAGACTGCCGCGCTACGACGGGGGAAGCTTGTGCAACCTGTCCAAGGAGTTGTCATGGCTGACCCAGCGGGAGTATTGGTCCACGACGGCCCGCCCGGCGACGCGGGGCCGCAGCAGCTGACGGTTGGTCGGCTGCTGCAGGAACGCCTGCTCCGCCCGGCGCGAACGGCGGCTTCCCCCGAGACGCTCGACACCGCCGTCACCTGGTGTCTGCCCTGGGAGGAGGTCCAGGCCGGCGTCGACCCCCTGCCCGGAGTTGTCGTCCATGCCCGGGCCGACCAGGTGCGGCCGGCGGTGCTGCGGGACCTCGGCCTCCGGAGGGCCGCCGCCGTCGTCGTTGCCGGCCGGGCCGGTGAACTCCCGGACCCCCCGGCCAGCCTGCCGATGATTCACGTCGGGGCTCACGTCGGCTTCCGCCACCTCAGTGAGCTGGTGGCGGAACTCGTCCTGGCCCGGGACACTCACGTCCTGCGCTACGGCCTGAGGGTGCACCGCTCGCTGGTGGAGTTGCTCTACCGCGGGGCCGGGTTGGCCGCGCTCGGACACCAGATGGCCCGGCTGTCCGGGTGCGCGGCGGCCATCCTCGACGCACAGTACCGGGTCCTGACGTTCGAGCCCAGCCGCGACCGCGTGTTCGAGGCGACGGCGGTCGCGGACGCGCTACGCGAGGACACGTACGGCACGGCGGCAGACAGCGCCTCACTCAATGGCGCCGCGGCGGCGGGACCAGGGCCGGTCGCTTCCGAGCAGCCGCACGCCGGGCCCCAGGTCCGCACGCTCCTGATCGACGGGATCAGCGCGACGTGCGTGCTCAATCCGATCCTGCTCAGCGGTCGCCACGACGGCTGGGTGGTCATCGTGGAGTCGGCCGATCCACCCAGCCCGCACGACATCGCGCAGCACCGCGTGGTCGTCGAGCAGGCCGCCACCATCGTCGGTACCGAGATGCTGCGCCTGCGCAGCATCGAGCAGGCTGAGGAGCGAGCGCGGGGCGACTTCGTCCACGCGCTGTTGCACGGCCGCTTCTCGAACCAGCACGAGCTGGAGGCCCGAGCGGCACACTACGACTTCCCGGTCGCGGCAACCTACGGCGTGATCGTCGCGAACCAGCTCGGCTCGGTCGGCAGCCCCGATTCCCCGACGGCCCTGTTCCAGCTGGCCCGCCACGCCGCCCGCCTCGACGTCCGACCGGGCGCGCACACCCTGACGACGGTCGTCGGCGACGTGCTCGCGGTGGTCCGGCAGGTCGATCCGGCTGGCCACCGGGACTCGCCGGACGCGGCGGAGCGGGCGCTGGCGGACTTCGCGCGCACCCTGCAGGCGGAGTTGGAACGCCGGACCCACCGCGAGGTTGCCGTGGCGTACGGGCGCTGCGTCGACGGTGCCGGCCGTATCTTCGACAGCTACCGGGAGGCGCGCATCGCGCTCGGGATCCGCACCCGGCTCGGCGTGGACCGGGTCTGCGGCTTCCAGGACCTGCGAGTCTTCGCCACGCTGGTGGAGCTCGCGGAAAGCCCGCAGGGGCGTGCCTTCGCTCGGGACATGCTCGCCCCGCTGCGCGGCTCCCGCGCCGGCGGAAGCGACCTGGAGCAGGCAGTCATCGCCTACGTCGCGTCCGGCGGGAACCTCAACGCCGCAGCGCGGGAACTGCACATCCACCGCAACACGATGCTGTACAAGCTCGACCGCGCCTCGCGGATGCTGCAACTGGACCTGCGGGAGGCCGAGCACCAGTTCTCGGTATGGCTGGCGCACAAGCTCAACCTGCTCGCCGAGACGGTGACAGCCGTCGACCGCGACCTCAACCCGACGTAGTGACCGGCGGTGCCGGGTCGGTGTCGAGCGGGGACGGGTCGGGGCCGACGAAGCTGACCACCAGCCCGACGAGGGCAACCGTCGCGCATCCGGCGAAGAGCAGCAGCAAATTGCCGTACGGATAGACGACCGCCACCCAGGCCGCGCCCAGCGCCGACCCACCGAAGCGCATCATGTTGAACAGTCCGAGGGCGGCACCCGATCTGCCGGCCGGTGACCGGGTCGCCCCCGCGGCGGAGGGTGTCTGGACGAGGGCCACGCCCACACCCACCGTGAGAAGCAGCGCGACGAGCAGCGCCGTGCTCCGGGCGGCGGTACCGGCGTACAGCCCCAGCAGCAGTTCCGCCGCGGCGAGCAGGACCAGACCGGTGCGCAGGATCCAGCGAGGCCGGCCGCGTTCGCTGAGCAGGCCGACGACGGGGGCCAGCAATGCCATCGCGGCGGGCAGGGCGAGCACCAGGAGGCCGGTGACGGCGGTGGTCCGCCCGAGGGTCCCCGTGACGTACAGCGGAACCGCGACGAGCGTGGCGGCGAGGCAGAACATCTGGGCGGACGCGGCGACCGTGCTGCGCAGGAATCGCGACTCGACGATGAGACGCGGCCGGATGATGGGAGCCGCCGCGTTGGCGGAGCTGGTGACGAAGACCGCCAGCAGTCCGACGCCCGCCACGGTGAGCGTGACGATGAGCCAGGCCGGCACCACGGGCTGCGGGACGGCAGTGGCGGCCGTCATCAGCAACGCGGCGCCGAGCGTCAAGGACACCGCGCCGGGCCAGTGCAGCGCGGTGGCGCGCCCGCGGTCGTTCGGCACCAACAGGACGGTGGCGACCAGCAGGATCACGGCGACCGGAGCGAGGCACCAGAAGATCGCCCGCCAGCCGGCGAGGTCGGCCAGCAGACCGCCCAGCGGCGGGCCGACGGCCTGTCCGATCCCGTTGGCGGCCGCCCAGGCGCTCATCGTGCGGGCCCGCTGGCTCGGCCCGTAGATGGTGGCGAGCATGCCCATGACCGCCGGCGGATAGGCCGCACATGCCATGCCCTGCAAGGCGCGCATCGCGACGAGGACGGGCAGCGACGGGGCCAGCGCCGCCCCCACCATGGCGACCGCCATGAGGGCCAGGGACGCGATGATGGTCCGGCGTCGTCCGAACCGGTCACCCACCCAGCCGCTCAACGCCATGCCGGCGGCCAGGACCAGGACGAAGCTGCTCACCACGAGCACGCCGGAGGACAGCGAGACGCCGAGATCGCCGGTGATGTCGCGCAACGGCACGTTCAGCGCGTTGTTGATGACGGTGCCGAGCAGTGTCGCACCGAGCAGGGTCAGCAGTACGGCGAGTCCCGCCCGCTCTCGCTGCGGCGGAGCCTGCGGGCCGGCCGGCATGGCGAACGACTGCGCGGCGTCAATGCGCGGCCGGGTGTCCCGCACGTCCCGTCCTTCCGATCGTATGCGCAGCTCACATACCGCTCGAGACTGCTCCGTGACCGTTGTGCGATGCTACGGCACCCTGCACAATCTTTGGCCGGCGGCCTGTGCAGATCGGTGATAGACGCTGACCTTGCAACACGCGGAGTCTGACGGGCAATCCGCTGCAAGAGTCCGTGAGGTGGCAGATGCAGTTAACGGCGGCCCACTGGGTCTATCTCGTCGGCGTTGTCGTCATCATCGCGACGATGATCGCGCGAAAAAACATCGTAGTCCCGGCCGTGGTCGCGACATTCGCGACCGCGCTCGTCTTCTCGCACAGCATCATCCGCGGGCTCTCCGCGGTGTTCAACGCCAGCCTCGTGGCGGCAACGAACCTGTTCAACATCTTCCTGATCATCGCGCTCGTGACCGCGATGCTGCACTCGTTGCAGGCCCTGGGCGCGGATCGGAAGATGGTCGCCCCGTTCCGAGGGGTGATGCGCAACGGCCACCTCGCCTTCTGGACGCTGGTGGTCGTCACGTACTTCATCTCGCTGTTCTTCTGGCCGACCCCGGCGGTGCCGCTGATCGGCGCGGTGCTCATCCCGGTGGCGATTCGCGCGGGTCTGCGGCCGATGGCCGTCGGTCTGGTGGTGGCGATCGCCGGCCAGGGCATGGCGCTCTCCTCCGACTACGTCATCCGGGTGGCCCCGGGGCTGTCGGCGAAGGCGGCGGGGGCGGACGCGAACGTCGTCGCCGACCGCGCCATGGTGCTGTCGCTCGTCGTCGGTGGGGTCGCCCTCGCGGTCGCCTACCTGATGGAGTTCCGCACGATGCGCCGACCGGATCCGGCCCTGCTCGCCGAGTGGGAGTCGACGGCGGACGGCAGCGGTGAACGCGTGAAGGGCCTGGCGGTCACCGAGCGGGAGCGCGAGCTGGTCGGGGCGGGCGACCGGCCGGCCGGTGCCGGGGACGTCCCGTCCCTGCGGGGTGGGCCGCCGACGGTCGGGCACGGCGTCGCGCTGCGGGAGGAGTACGACGACGAGCTGAGCGACCGCGACGACGAGACGGCCGGCGGCTACCGCGGCAACCCGCTGGTCCCGGTCTTCTTCGCCATCTTCGTCCCGGCGGCCTACCTGGCGCTGATCGTGTACATGGCGATCGCCACCTTCTCCGACAGCGTGCCCGATCTTCGCGGCGGTGACGCCGCCGCCCTGGTCGGCGGCATCGCGGCGCTCGTCGTCTTCCTGGCGGCGCTCGCCGGGGACGGCAAGGGATTCCTCGAGAGCTCCGCCGAGCACGTCGTCAACGGACTGGTGTTCGCGTTCAAGGCCATGGGCGTCGTCCTGCCGATCGCCGGCTTCTTCTTCATCGGCAACGGCGACTTCTCCGGCCAGATCCTCGGCACCGCCGACCCGGCGAAGGGGCCGGCGCTCCTGTACGACCTGGTCACGGCGGCCCAGAGCCACATCCCCCACAGCGGCTTCATCGCGGCCTTCGGCATCCTGCTCATCGGCATGATCGCGGGCCTGGAGGGGTCGGGCTTCTCCGGCCTGCCGCTGACCGGATCGCTGGCGGGCAGCCTCGGCCCGGCCGCCGGGATCAGCGCCGGGACGCTCGCCGCCGTCGGTCAGATGGGCAACATCTGGTCCGGTGGCGGCACGCTCGTCGCCTGGTCTTCACTCATCGCCGTCGCCGGCTTCGCCCGGGTGCCGGTGATCGCCCTCGCCCGCAGGTGCTTCATCCCGGTGGTCAGCGGGCTCATCGTGGGCACCATCTTCGCGGTGGTCTTCTTCCCATAGGAGTTGGGCAACACGAAATGCAGGAGGCGGCGGGCAACGATGCCCGCCGCCTCCGCCGTGCCGTGACCGCACAGGCCCTGAACCCGAGAATCCTGAGGGATGGTGGTTGCGCCATCGGAGCGGCGCTGTTCGACATGGCAACGCTTCCCTACGCGCGCGGGAAGGCGCGGCCGCTGCGTGCTGGCCGCCCTGGCACACGGAGCCGGCGTGCTCCACCGGCCGAACTCAATCGGCGGTGACGGCGACGGTGAGCTCCACCTCGACCGGCGCGCCGGACGGCAGGCTCGACACCCCGACTGCCGATCGCGCGACGGCGCCGCGTTCGCCCAGCCAGTCCCGCAGCGCCTCGGACGCCCCGTCGGCGACCGCGGAGTGCTGGGTGAAGTCGGGACGGCAGGCGACGTACACGGTCATCCGCAGGCAGCGCCGCACCCGGTCCAGTCCTCCGACCGCCTCGGCCACCGCAGCGACGGCGTTGCTGGCCGCGAGGCGGGCTGCCGCGCGCACCTCGGCCACGGTCAGAGCCGCGCCTACCAGGCCGCGCACGGCGAGCTGGCCGTCCACCCGAGGGGTCATGCCCGCCGTGTACGCGATGCCCGCATGCACCACCACCGGCACGTAGTGGCCCTGCGGGGCCGGGGGCGCCGGCAGCGTCTCCCCGCCGGCTGGCTCAGCCACCGAGCGCCACCCCGTCCTGCCGGGGGTCGGCGCCACCGGCGAGGCAGCCGAGCCGCCCGTCCACCGAGACCACCAGGGCACTGCCGCCCGCGTCCCACGGCCCCACCACCCGGACCGGGTGGCCAGCGGCGCGCAGCTCCGCGACGGCCCGTTCGCCGAGCCGCGACTCGCAGATCAGCTCGTCGGGCGCCCCCACCACGTCCGCGTCGCTGCCGGGAAACACCGTGAACCGCGGTGCCGACACGGCCGCCTGCGGATCCAGGCCGTGGTCGATCAGGTGCGACAGCACCTGCATGTTCCACTGCACCTGCCCGTCACCGCCGGGCGTGTTGCCGACGTGCCGCAGGGCTCCCCCGGTGTCGGTCACCAGCCAGGCAAGGCAGGTGTGCAGCGGACGGCGCCGCGGTCGCACCTGGTTCGGGTGGCCCTCGACCAGGTACGCGCCGCGCCCCAGTCGGTTGTTGAGCATGATGCCGGTGCCCGGGATGGTGATCCGGGCGCCGAAGGTGAAGGCGAGCGAGTGGATGAAGCTGACCGCGCGGCCGTCGCCGTCGACCGCGACGGTCGTCGTGGTGTCCCCGTCCGGCGTCAGCCCGGCCGTGGCAAGCGGATGCCCTCCGGCGGCGAGCTTCGCCCGTACGTCCGCTACGGCCTCGGGACGCAGCAGCGCCCGCCAGGCGTCCGTGTCGGTGCCGCACCGGTCCCAACGGTCCCGGAAGGCCTCCCGAGCAGCTCCGGCGAGCCAGCCGACCGCGTCGGCGCTCAGCGACGGCAGCCCGGAAAGCATCCCGTCGCAGACGGCCGCCTGCTGCAGCACCATCCAGCCCGGCGTGGGCAACGGTGTCGTGTGCACGACCAGGTCGCCGTACCGCCCGACGATCGCCTCGCCCTGCAGCGGGATGCCGGAGGCCGCCCACTCGTCGCCGCTGAACGGAGCACCTGCCACTGCCAGCGCGGCCACCGCGCGCTCGGCCAGTTCGCCCGTGTAGAGGGCGCGGGGATCGGCCGCCAGCAGCCGAAGTGAGTCGGCGAGCTCCGGCTGTGGGAGCCGTTCGCCGACCTGCGGCGCCCGACCATCGCGCAGGAACGTCCGTCGGGCCCCATCGTCGGCGCCCAGCTGCGCCTCGTGTTCGAGGATGTCCGCCCGGGTCTTGCGGGTGCAGGGCAGACCGCGTTCGGCGGCGGCGATCGCCGGCGCCCACAACTCGGGCAGGCCGCGCGTCGCCCCGCGGGCGTGCAGCGCGGCGATCGCGGCCACCGCGCCCGGAGCCGCCACGGCGAGCGCCCCGGTGAGTGGAATCGCGGACCGGCCCTGCGCCCGGTAGAACGCCAGGTCGCCGCCGTCCGGCCCGTACCCGCTGCCGTTGATGGTCCACACCGACCCGTCCGGCTCCCGAACCACGGCGAAGGCGTCGCCGCCGACGCCGCACTGGCCCGGCAGCGCCAGCCAGGACATCGCGGCCATCGCCACGGTCGCGTCGATCGCAGTGCCGCCGGCGGCGAGCACGCGGTGACCGACGGCACTGACCGCCGGGTGGCTCGAGACTGCCATGTGTTCGCCGGCGAGGACCGGGTTGCGGGTCGGTGCCGGCCAGTCCGCGCTCACGCCCGTCACCTGACCGGTTTGCGTCGCCGCGGGCCACCGGACGCGATGTCCTCCGGCGTCACGCCCACGTAGACCTGCCCGTCCTCTTCCCGCACGGGAAACGTCTTGATCGGTTCGGTGGCGGGCGGGCAGACCGGCTCGCCCGTCTCCAGGTCGAAGACGCTGCCGTGGCAGGAGCACCCGATGCCGTCGTCGACCAGCTTGCCCGACGACAGCAGGCAGTCCAGGTGCGTGCAGTAGTTCGACGTCGCGTACGCCTTGCCCTCGAAGCGGGCGACGCACAGCTCCAGGGTGTCGGCGTAGAAGCGGCGGACGTACCCGTCGGGCACCTGACCGGAGCGGGCGACGCGGACGAATCGGACGGCGCCCGGCTCCGCTCCCGCGGCCGCGGTGCCGGTGACCTCGGGCGTGCTCATGAGCCCACGTAGACGGTCTTGTCGACGGTGTAGAAGTGCATCATCGTCTCCCCTGCCTGTTCCTTGAACGTCTGCGTGCTGGAGTTCTTCAGCCCACCGAAGGGGGCGTTCATCGCCATGCCCGTCGTGGGCTGGTTGACCTTCACCAGGCCGCTGTCGACCCGACGGGCGAAGTCGAGCGCACGGCCCAGGTCGCGGGTGACGATCCCGGCCGACAAACCGTACGCCGTGTCGTTGGCGACGCTGATCGCGTCGTCGAAGGAGCCGACGCGCAGCACGCTCAGCACCGGCCCGAAGATCTCCTCCTGCGCCAACGGCGACGACGGGTCGACGTCGGTGAACACCGCCGGGCGGACGAAGTTGCCGTGTTCCAGGCCCGGGCCGAGCGGCTCGTCGCCGGCGCGGAGGCGGGCGTTGGCGGTCGCGGCGAGATCGAGGTAGCGCTGGGTCTTCTCCAGTTGGGCGCGGGTCGCGAGGGGGCCCATCTGCACGCCGTCACCGAGCCCGTCACCCACCCGGCGGGCGCGGGCGAGGGCGACCACCCGCTCGACGAGCGCGTCGTGCACGGCCTCGTGGACGATCAGTCGGCTGGTGCCGGTGCACGCCTGGCCACTGAGGCCGAACGCCCCGCGGACCACGATGTCGGCGGCGCGGTCCAGGTCGGCGTCCTCCAGCACGATCACCGGGTTCTTGCCGCCCATCTCCAGCTGGCAGCGCTGGCTGGGACCGACGGCGCGGTGGATGGCCGCCCCGACGTCGTACGAGCCGGTGAAGGTCACCGCACCCACCCGCGGATCCGCGACCAGCGCCGCGCCGGCCTCCCCGCCACCCTGCACGAGGGACAGTGAACCAGCCGGGACCCCCGCTTCGAGCAACGCCTCGACCAGCCGCTGCCCCGTCAGCGGGGTCACCTCGCTCGGTTTGAACACCACGCCGTTGCCCGCCGCCAACGCCGGGCCGAGCTTGCGGGACGGGATGTTCAGCGGGAAGTTCCACGGGGTGATGGCCACGACGACCCCGACTGGTTCCCGGGAGGTGTAGACGAGGCTGCCGTCGCCCGTGGCGTATGTGCGACCCGCCACGCGAAGCGCCTCGCCCGCGTAGAACCGGAGGTTGGACGGGGTCCGGCGGGTCTCGGTGAGCGCCTCGGCCAGCGTCTTGCCCTCCTCGCGGACCAGGTCCCGGGCGAGGTCGTCGGCGCGGGCGGCGAGGATGTCCGCGGCCCGGTACAGGACAGCCGCTCGCGCCTCCGGGCCGCGCTCCGCCCATTCCCGGTAGCCGGCCGCGACCGCGGAAACCGCATCGTGCGCGTCCTTCGTGTCGGAATCCGGGAAGACCGCGACGACCTCACGCTCGTCAGCCGGGTTCCGCCGCTCGCGGGTACGCCCGCTGGCCGAGCCCACCCACTCGCCACCGATGAAGTTGCCCTTCACAGTTGCTCCTCCAACGCCGTCAGCTCGGCCAGGTCGACGTCCTCGTCAGCGAGGATCCGCGGATCGACGCTGACCTGTCCGGCGATCAGCTCCTTGGCGACGAGGACGTCCGCGCCGCGGTCGACGGCGAACGCCGCCCGCACCAGCCCGTCGCGCAGATAGAAGGCCGAGAAGTCGCACTCCTCGACCGAGCCGCGCACGACCAGCTCATCCCAGACCGGCGCGTGGCCGGTGTACTGCAGATTGTGGTCGTACTGGTCCGACCAGAACCAGTGCGGATCGGTGTACGACGTGGTCCGGCCGATCATGTTGTTGGCGGCGGCGGTCGCCTGCCGGCTCGCGTTGTCGAAGTGCTCGACCCGGATCCGCTCCCCGAAGAGCGGATGCCAGTGATTGGCCACGTCACCCGCGGCGTACACGTTCGGCACCGCGGTCCGGCAGTACTCGTCCACGAGGATGCCGTTGTCGACGGCGAGGCCCGACTGCTCGGCGACGGTCGTGTTCGGCGTGATGCCGATGCCCACCACCACCAGGTCGCCCTCGATGCGTCCGCCGTTGGTGGTGACGACGACGCCGGTCGGTGTCTCGACGACGGACTCGACGGACTCGCCCAGCCGCAGCGTGACCCCCTGCCGCCGATGGATCGCCGCGCAGGTGGCCCCGATCTCGTGCCCGAGTACGCGCTGCAGCGGCACCTCAAGCGCCTCCACCATCGTGACGTCGGCACCCTTGCCGCGGCTGGTGGCGGCGACCTCGGCGCCGATGAAACCGGCGCCGATGACGATCACGTGTACGCCCGGACGGAGCTGGGTGCGCAGGCGGTCGGCGTCCCGCCGCGTGCGAAGGTAGTGGATGCGTTCACCGGTGACGCCGGGCAGCCGGCGTGGTCCTCCGCCGGTGGCGACGAGGACGGCGTCCGCGGCGACCTCCGTGCCGTCGGCCAACTCGACCACCCCGCGCTCGGGCCGGATTCGGACGACCGGCTGGCCGAGCCGCAGGTGCACGTCGTTCTTCGCGCACCAGTCCGCCGGCAGCAGGTGCAGACCGCAGTCGTCGTCGCCGGCGAGGTACTCCTTCGACAGCGGCGGCCGCTGGTACGGTCGTTCCGGTTCAGCGCCGAGCAGCTCGATCCGGCCGTCGAAGCCGCGCCGTCGCAGGGTACGAGCGGCGACCGCCGCGGCCTGACCGGCTCCGATGGTGACAATCGTCCTGGTCATCGGCGTCTCACCCCGCAGCCGTGGTCGTGTACGGCGCGACGTCGGCGTCCGTTCGGCCGGGGCGCGGCCGCAGGTTGACGTAGATCTTGTCGTTCGCCACCCGGACGTCGTACGTCGGCTGGCATTCGATCTGGTCCGCCGCCTCCCCGGTGGCCGGGTCGAAGGACCACTGGTGGCCGGGGCAGATGATTCGCCCGTGCAGCACCGTCCCCTTGCTCAGCGAGCGTTGCTTATGGACGCAGACGTCGTGCAAGGCGAAGACCCGGCCGCCGACGAGGAACAGCGCGATCGGTGTGCCGCCGACGACCACCTGCTTCTTCTTGCGGCGCCCGAGCTCGGACAGCTCGGCGACGAGCACCCACTCGACGGGGTTAGGCTCGCTCACTCCCGACTCCCTCCGTGTCTGAAACGGTTGCGGAACTCCGGCCGCAGATGCCAGAAGGGTGGGCCAACCAGTGGACCCACCCGTCCGGCGGTTTCGATCAGGCGCTGACCAGGTCCGGCGCCACGTAGGTGTCGTAGAGCGCCTTGGTGTAGGAGAAGCGCATCTCCGCGCCCCAGCGGACGAACTGCAGCGATCGCTGCTGCAGTTCGGGGGTGTTGGCGTGGTCCAGGACGATCTGGTAGCCGCGCTCGCCGTGCACCTCGTCGGAGGTGATGTGCAGGTCGAAGAACTCGATCTCGTCCTCGGTGAAGCCGTACACCTCGCGCAGCGGGACGATCTGCTTCTTGTAGATGCTGGGCACCTGGGACTCGAGGCCTACGACCAGCGCCGCGGTCGCCACCGCGAAGTGCTCGCGCATGGCCGTGGCGTAGCACCACGCCTGAAGGCCGCGGGTCACCGCGTTCATGTTGTTCGGGTCCTCGATCCGCTCCCGCGTCGTCCCGCAGGCCTCGGCGAAGCGGATCAGCAGGTCGGTGTGGCGGATGTCGGCCAATTCCTCCTCGTACATGTTCTGCAGAAGGAAGTCCTTGGCGTCCGTGCAGGGCTCGGGGGTGTTGGCGTAGACGTAGCTCAGGTAGTCGGCGAACGGGCCCACGTAGTGGTAGTGGTTCTCCGCCCAGCGGGCGAAGTGGTGCCGCTCCAGCTTGCCATCGGCCCATGCCTGGCTGAACGACGCGTTCTTGGCCTCTCTGCCCTTGATCGCGTCCTCGAGGGCAGCGCGGAACTTGTCGCGGGAGAGCAGCTCGGTCATCTGGTCGCCTCTCTCTGTGGTGCGGTCCCGGCAGCTCGGCGTGGCGCCACGGGAGTCTCTGGGGTGTCACCAACGCTAGGGAGCCGACGACCAGCACCACACGGTAAAGGTGCACATCGTTCGCCGTAGTCTTCTGTGCAGAAAGCCCACGGCGTTGGCGGCGACCGTTTTGTCATCGTGAGCCGATGCCGACGATGAACAGCACGCACCCGCGCCGATTCAGGTGGACGCCGGCGGCGGCGTCGCGGAGCAGCCACCAGCAGCGTCGGTGGCGGGAGTGGATGGCCGTCGTCCTGGCGGTGAACAGCGGAGCGACCGACGCCATCGGGTTCCTGGCGCTGGGCGGAGCCTTCACCAGCGTGATGACCGGGAACATGGTCCTGCTCGGGGTCGCCCTGGCCGGGGCGGACGGTGCGCTGGCCCTACACACCGGGGCGGCGATCACCTGTTTCATCCTCGGCTGCTCGCTCGGCACACGCATCGCCGGCACCCCGAGATCCGACGACCCGGTCTGGCCCCCGGCGGTGACCCGCGCGCTGGCCGTCGAGGGTGTGGTGCTCGCCGGGTACGCGATGGGCTGGTGGTTGAGCCGCGGCCACCCGTCGGGACAGCTGCAACTGGCGTTGCTCGTTCTCAACGCCCTCGCGCTCGGCATCCAGAGCAGCACGGTCCAGCGGTTCGGCGTGGCGGGACTGTCGACCACCTATCTCACCGGGACGCTCACCACCGTGATCGCACGACTCACCTCCGGGCACCGACTGCGCGACGTCACGCAGAGCGTCCTCACCCTGCTGGGGCTGATCGCGGGCGCGGCGCTCGGCGGGTTGCTCGCGGTACGCGCGCCGGTGTGGGCGCCCCTGGTACAGCTGGGGAGCCTCGGCATCGTCCTGGCCGCGGCCGTCGCGGCCATCCGGCCGGCACCAGACCCAGACCTCGTTCGTCGCTGACTCTCGGCGCCGGCCTCACCCTGGCACCGATCCCGCTGCTGCTGTCCCCACTGCCGGGCGCGACCTGGACGAGCTGGCACCACAGCCCCGCCCGGGCGATCTCACGGTGCTCGGTGCTGGACAGCAGGCTCCCCGGGCGCCACCCGCCCCGGCCAACGAAGGCAGTTGGAGGTCAGCGCAGTGAGTGTCAAGGTGAATAGGACCCCCGTCGGCTGTCCGGTTGGCGTCGCAGACCTATCCGTCGACCCGAGCACTGGTCACGCTGAGTATCGAGGGGAAGGAGCGTCACCATGTCGGACATGGCGGAGCGGCCCTCCGGCCACCGGCGCGCCAGGGCGTCAAGGACGAGGGTCTTCGAGGAGTCGTCGAACGTTCACGTCGGCCGCGGCCCGGACGACCGGGTGCGGGTGCTGCGGCATCCGCGGGTGGAGTTCTCCGCCGAGCGCGTCGGGCTGGCGGAGGCCTCGCCGCGGGAGCTGGCCGACGCGTACGTGCGCGAGATCGTGCCGATGTACGACCTTCCCGACGAGCAGGTGGACGATCTCACGGGGCCGGTCCGGCGCCTGCCGGTCGACGAGGGCACCCGACTCAAGCTCGCCGAAGAGAAGACCGTCCTTGACACGGTCGTGGTGTCGTATCAGCAGACCGTGCTGGGGCTACCGATCTGGCAGGCGGCCCTCCAGGTCCGCCTGTACGGTGAACCGCTGCGGGTCGCCAGCTCCGACAGCACGGTGCACTACGACGTCCAGGTCGAGACGCCGCCCTCCGACACCCTCGGCCCAGCGACCACCGAAGGGTCGGCGCTGCGCGAGGCGCTCGGTCTGGACGAGCAGGCCGGGCAGGGGCTGCGGATCAACGACACGCGGTTGCTCGTCTATCGCTACGACCCGGCTGAGCGGCTCGACCCGAGCGCCGCGGTCGAGAACCTCCAGGCGGAGGCGCCCACGCTGCCGCTGCCCCCGGTGCCCGAGGGCATCGAGCCGGGGCAGCACTACGTCGTACGTGAGGTGCTGTTCAGCCTGTCCCTGCCGGGATGGGGGGACCTCAACTGGCGTTTGTTCATCGAACCGCGGACGGGGGCGGTGCTCTACCTGCGTGCGCTGGTCGCCTCGGTCACGGCGTGCGTGTTCGCCACCGACCCGGTCACGGCGAGCGGGAACCCGCTCACCGGTTGCTCCGCGGCGGCGGACCTCGACGTGGTGCGCGCGACGGTGACGCTGCTCGGTCTCGATGCCCCCAATGCCGGAGTTCAGGCCCTGCGGGGCACGTACGTCGAGGTCAGGGACACTGACGCTCCCGCCGTGGTGCCGCCGACCACCACCGCTCCCTTCTCCTTCTGCTACTCGGCCGTCAGTGACGATTTCGCCGCCGCGAACGCCTACTTCCACTACGACGCGCCCTACCGCCTGGTAGAGAGCATGGGATTCAACGTGTTCAGCTACTTCGACGGCACGACCTTCCCGATACCGGTCGATCACCAGGGCTTCGGCAACGCGGTGAACGCGCAGGCCGCCGGGAACGTTATGGGCAACGGGATGGGGCGCTTCCGCAACGGATTGGCCGCCGGGGGCTGCCCGGTGGGCATCGCAGTCGACGGCCGGGTCGCCCTCCACGAGTTCGGCCACGCCCTCCTGTGGGACCACGTCAACTCGCCGAACTTCGGGTTCTGCCACAGCGCCGGGGACACCCTCGGCGCAATCCTGTCCGACCCGGGCTCGTTGGCCCCCGACCGGTTCGTCACGTTCCCCTTCGTCAACATCGGTCGGCGCCACGACCGTGACGTCGCCGCCGGGTGGGCCTGGGGCGGCATCCAGGACGACACCCAGTACGGCAGCGAGCAGATCCTCTCCACCCTGCTCTTCTGGGTGTATCGCAGCACCGGCGGTGACGACCCGGTCCGCGCGGTCCAGGAGTTCGCCGCCCGTTACCTCGCCTTCCTCATCATCAAGGCGATCGGCACGCTCACCGTCACGACCACCAATCCGGAGATCTACGCGACGGCGCTGATGGACGCCGACGAGAGCACGCTCAACTTCGAAGGTCACCCCGGCGGCGCCTGGCACAAGGTCATCCGGTGGAGCTTCGAGCAGCAGGGTCTCTACCAGCCGGCGGGCGCGCCCACCCCGGTCACCCAGCCCGGCGATCCGCCCGCCGTGGACGTCTACATCGACGACGGACGTGCCGGTACCTACGCCCCATACCTGGCCGACTTCACCGCCACCGGCGATGTCTGGAATCGGCAGCTGCCGGACGGTGGCGCGGCGCACGAGGAGCCGCTGGCCGGATTCCCGAGCTACGCCTACGTCAGGGTCGGCAACCGCGGCACCCAGGAGGCGACAGACGTGGCGGTGAAGCTCTACCGGTCCGATCCGGCCACCGGACTCGCCTGGCCAAACGCCTGGACCCCGACCGACACGCCGGAACTGGCGGCCACCGGCCCGGTTCCGCCGGGCGGCCAGACGGTGCTCGGTCCGTTCACCTGGAACACACAGTCGGCTGGCGTGGCCTGCCTCCTGGCGAGCGCATCGGCAACCGGTGATCCGAGCAACGCGGACACGGTCAACGGCTCCCTACCGAACTGGCGGCTGGTGCCCTTCGACAACAACCTCGCCCAACGCAACGTCACCGCGGTCGTGGCGGATCCGTGTGAACAGATGGAACGTCTCGCCGAGTACATCGGCACCCTCGGTCTCACGCAGGGCCTCGAGCAGAGCCTCACGGCGAAGCTGCACAACGCCCGGCGCGACTGCGAACGCGGGCACACCACGCCCGCGTGCAACAAGCTGGGCGCGTTTGCCAACGAGGTGAGGGCGCAGACCGGCAAGGGCCTCACGGCAGCCCAGGCGCAGGTGCTTCTTGGACACAACGACGGCATCAGGACCGCCCTCGGCTGTTGAACGCCGCCGGGGCGGGCAGCAGAGACGGGTCATGCGAACCGCACGGTCACGTCTCCGATGCCCGAGAAGACCGCACGCCAGGTGCCCGGACCCGGCTCGCTCTGATTGCAGAAGGACCCCGTGATCACCCGTTGGCCGGCTTCGAGTCCGCGGCCGTACCGGTGCAGCAGCGCGCAGAGGCGCGACAGTGACAGGAACGGATCGTCCATGGAAGTTCCCGGGGTACGGGTGGCGACCAGGGCGTCGTCGTGCCAGAGGTCGACCGTGGTGTCGGTGAGGGCCGACACCGCGGGCGCCTCCGACCCGACCACGATGCCCCAGTTGCCCAGGCCGTCGGCAATGGTGGTCGGGCTGTCCGCTCCGGCGCTGAGCCGGATCTCGTTCAGCTCGAACGCGGGCGCGACCGCTCGCACGGCAGACCTCGCCGCCACCGGATCGATGTCGTCACCGCGCAACGGCGCGCCCAGCACCAGGCACAGCTCCGGCTCGAGGTAGCACGATCTGATCCGGTCACGCTCAACGACGTCCCCGGAGCTGAACGTGCGGCTCTCCAGGACGTACCCGAACGGCCGGAAGCCCGTCCCCATCGCATCACGACGGGGGCCCGAGGTCAGACCCACCTTCCAGCCGGCCAACCGGTCGCCCGCCGCCACCAGCCGATCGAGGACGGCCAACTGGAGGCCCAGTGCCGCGTGGACGTCGCACCCGGCGGCGTTCGTACCGGCGTCGGCCACGCCGTCCACTCTCGCCCTCAGGAACGATCTCACCACTGCCTCGTCGTACATGTCACCTCCTCGCACGGTGTGCGGCAGCCCCCACCGCCCGGGCGGGCAGCGCCGGGGACCGGCGGGCGGCCGGTCTTCACCCGGTGGGTGAAGACCGGCCGAGGTGCGCGGATCAGAGCCAGCCGGGCACGACGAAGATGAGCCAGGTGACGACGGGAATGATCACCACCATGCTGAAGCCCCAGCGCATCAGGCCCTTGTACACGTAGTCCCGCTGCTCCTCGGTCGCGTTGGCCACGGTGAGAGCGCCGCTGGTCGAGTACGGGCTCGAGTCCACGATGGAGGAGGAGAGCGCCAGAGCCGTGATCAGTCCGACCGCACCCACGGCGTTGCTGCCGGTAAGGAACGGTACGGCGAGCGGGATGAGGGCGCCGAGGATGCCGGTCGTCGAGGCGAACGCCGACACCGCGCCGCCGATGAAGCAGATGACGAGGGCGGCCATCAGCGGGGCGCCGATGGTGGCGACCTCCTCACCGAGCCACTTGATGGTGCCGATTTCCTGCATGACGCCGACGTACATCACGATGCCGCAGACGAGCAGCACCGTGGGCCATGCGACGTGGTTCACGGCGTTCCTGGCCGACTCCGGCGAGAGCAGGGTGAGGATCGCGGCCACGGTCACGGCCACCATGCCGACGTTCAGGTCGTAGAAGAGCGCCGCGATGGCGAGGCCCAGGAGCCCGACCACCGTCATGATGCGATCCCGGTCCAGGCGGAGTGGAGCTTCGGCCTCGGCCGGCAGGGTGGTGCTGGTGCCTCCGCCCGACGAACGGGTGGCCTGGGCGGGGACGGGCGAGCCCGCGGACCCCTCGCTCACCGCGACGGCGCCGCCCGCCTGGCGGGCGCTGGCGGCGCCTTCGTCGGCGAGGCTGATGCCGGAGTCCGAGGCCGCCTCGGTGCCCGGGTCGGCGGCCGGCTCCGGGCGCCGTGCGGAACCTGAGGCGCCGACCAGCTCGGCTTCGTCGAACGTGCCGATGCCGGTGTCGACGGCCCGACGGCTGACCAGGTCGCGACCGCCCCACATGAAGAAGGCGACGACGCTGATCGCGAGGTTGACGAAGAAGGAGGCCAGGAACAGCAGCGTCGGGTTGCCCGGCAGCCCGGCCTTCTCGACGACGCCGTTGGTGATGCTGCCGAAGATGCTGATCGGCGAGAAGCCGCCGGCACTGGCGCCGTTGATGATCAACAGGCCCATCATCAGGGGGTTGATCTTGTATCGCTTCGCGAAGCCCATGCCGATCGGCGCGATGATCGCCACCGACGCCGGGACGACGGCGCCGATCGCGGTGAGGCAGGCCGTCACCAGGAACATGATCCACGGGATCATGCCGACCCGACCGCCGACCAGCCGGACGGCGGTCTGGACGAGCCAGTCGACCGTGCCGTTGGCTTTCGCGATGGCGAACAGATACGTGACGCCGACGAGGATGACGAACAGATCGCCAGGGAAGCCGGCGAAGACCGCGTCGGTCTTCTCGCCGAGGTCCGCCCCGTCGAGGACCGAAATACCGACGATGAAGGCGGCGACGATCGCGAGCGCGCCGAGGTTCACCGGTCGAACCGTGGCTATCAGGAAGATGAGGGCTAGAACGAGGATCGAGACGAGCTCTACCGACATGGGAACCTCCCGGCTGGGGGTGCATCTCGACGCCGTACCGGTGGGGTGGGGCTGGGGGCTACGCCCACCCCGGGTCGCATAACACGGGCCTGTTTCCACAATGCGAAAACTAAATTTCGTTGCCGGGGAGTATGTGCCATATCACATCGACCGTCAAGGTCTGTCGATCCGCCCGACCCACGAGATCGTCCAAAGGGGATAGATCACGGCGAAGGTCGGCCGGACGGCGGGCAGGCCCCCGATGCTTGCGCTCTCCCGGCTGTTCGTTGATACGGTCTCCGTCATGCGGTAGACGACTTCCGCATGGCGGACTTCATGACCCGAGAGGCAGCCTCGGTATGACCCCCACCGGCCGTCACTTCCTCCAGATCCCAGGCCCCACCAACACGCCGGAGCGGGTGCTACGCGCCATGGCGGCACCCACCATCGACCACCGCGGCCCTCAGTTCGCCGAGCTCGGCCTGGAGGTGCTCGAGGCCGTCAAGCGGGTCTTCGGCACCACGCAGCCCGTCGTCATCTACCCGGCGTCGGGCACCGGCGCCTGGGAGGCCGCCCTGGTCAACACCCTCAGTCCCGGCGACCGGTTGGTGTGCTTCGAGACCGGCCACTTCGCGACGCTGTGGCAGGAGATGGCGCGCAGGCTGGGTCTCGAGGTCGACTTCGTGCCCGGCGACTGGCGGCACGGCGTCGACCCGGAGACGGTCGCCGACAAGCTGCGCGGCGACACCGGCCACCGCATCAAGGCCGTCCTCGTCGTGCACAACGAGACCTCGACCGGCGTGACGAGCCGGGTCGCCGAGGTGCGAAATGCGATCGACTCGACCGGCCACCCGGCACTGCTGCTCGTGGACACCATCTCGTCCCTGGGATCCATCGAGTACCAGCACGACGTTTGGGGCGTCGACGTCACGGTGGCCGGCTCCCAGAAGGGCCTGATGCTGCCGCCCGGGCTCAGCTTCAACGCGATCAGCCAGAAGGCGCTGGAGGCGTCGAAGACGGCGCGGCTACGCCGGTCGTTCTGGGACTGGCAGCCGATCATCGAGGCCAACAAGCGCGGCTTCTTCCCCTACACCCCGGCCACCAACCTGCTGTACGGGCTGCGGGAGGGGCTGCGCATGCTCGACGAGGAAGGCCTGGCCAACGTGTACGCCCGCCATCTGCGGCACGCCGAGGCGACCCGGCTGGCGGTGCGCGGCTGGGGCCTGGAGGTGCTCTGCGCGGACGAGCGCGAGCACTCGGGCTCGCTGACCGCCGTCCTCGTCCCCGACGGGTACGACGCGGACAAGATCCGGGCCGTCATCCTGGACCGGTACAACATGTCGCTGGGCGCGGGGCTCGGCAAGCTCACCGGGCGGATCTTCCGGATCGGCCATCTCGGGGACTTCAACGACCTGATGCTCGCGGGCACCCTCGCCGGCGTCCAGATGGGCCTCATCGCCGCCGGGGTTCCGATCGACCCGACCGGGATCAACGCGGCTCTCGACCGCCTGCAACGCCCCTGAGTCAGCGCTCCTTTCGCACGAACTCCACACGGGAGGGCAGGGCCTTGACCACCAGTCAGAACCGTCTCGACCGGGAGGCCGAGGAGCTCGGCGGGGACCTCGCGCGGGACTTGGAGGGCGCCCTCGACGGCGAGACCGGCTTCGATGCGTACACCCGCCACCTGTTCTCCCGCGACGCGAGCATGTACGCCATCCGGCCGCTCGGCGTGGTCTTCCCCCGGCACGCGGACGACGTCGCGGCGGCCGTCGCGCTGGCCGGGAGGTACGGCGTACCGGTGGTCCCGCGCGGCGGTGGCACGAGCCTCGCCGGGCAGACCGTCGGACCCGGCCTGGTGCTCGACCTGTCCCGGCACATGCACCGCATCGTGGAGATCGACCCGGATGCCCGGACGGCGCGGGTGCAACCCGGCGTCGTGCAGGACCAACTCAACCGGGCGGCCGCCCCGCACGGGCTGATGTTCGGGCCGGACACCTCTACCAGCAACCGCGCCACCATCGGCGGGATGCTCGGCAACAACTCCGCCGGCAGCGGTTCCGTCCGCTACGGGATGACCATCGACCACATCCGGGAACTCGACGTCGTGCTCGCCGACGCCTCTCGGACCCGCTTCGCCCCGCTGGACCCGGCGGAGCGGACCCGTCGCGCCGGCCTGCAGACCCTTGAGGGAAGCCTCTACCGGCAGTTGCCGCACGTGCTGGAGACGTACGCGACCGCCATCTCCAACGACTTCCCGGCGTACTGGCGGCGGGCGTGCGGCTACCGGCTGGACCGGCTCGCCGGCGACCCGTGGTTCAACCTGGCCCCCTTCGTCGTCGGGTCGGAGGGAACCCTCGTTATCGCGACCGAGGCCCTGGTGGACCTCGTGCCCAAGCCGCGCCGGACCGTGATCGCGGTCGGGCACTTCACCTCGGCGATCGCCGCCATCGACGCCACCGAGGACGCGCTGGCCTGCGAGCCGGCGGCCGTCGAACTGATGGACCGCACCATCCTCGACCTGTCCCGGCAGAAGATCGAGTACGCCGACCTCGGGCGGACCCTCGAAGGCGACCCGGAGGCCCTGCTCTTCGTCTCGTTCAGCGGGGACGACGAACGGCAACTCGCCGGTCAGCTCGACCGGCTGACCGCGCTGTGGGGCAGGCACGGTCACGGCTACCACACCCTGCGCGCCGAGACGCCTGAGCAGCAGGCCCCGCTGCTCAAGGTACGCAAGTCCAGTCTCGGCCTGCTGATGGCCGCCGGCACCGGGACCCGGCGTCCGCTCGCGTTCGTCGAGGACACCGCGGTCGATCCGAAGCACCTCGCCGACTACACCAGACGCTTCCGGCAGGTGCTCGACCGGCACGGCCTGCAGGCCGGCTTCTACGGGCACTGCTCGGTGGGTTGCCTGCACATCCGACCCTTCGTGGACGTCAGCAAGCCGGAACAGGTCCGCGCGATGCGCGCCGTCGCGGAGGAGATCAAGGACCTCGTCCGGGAGTACGGCGGAGTCAACTCGAGCGAGCACGGCGACGGCCTGGCCCGCAGCGAGTTCAACCGGGAGATCTTCGGCGAAGAGCTCTACGAGGCGATGCGCACCGTCAAGCGGATCTTCGACCCGGACAACTGCATGAACCCGGGCAAGATAGTCGACGCGCCGTCGATGACCGAGAACCTCCGCGACGCGGCGCTCCCCCCGGCGCCGCCGATCCGGACCCGGTTGACGTTCGACGTGGTCGGGGGGATGCGCGGGGCGGCGGACCGGTGCATGAACATCGGGCTCTGCCGCAAGAGCGCGACCGGTGCGATGTGTCCGTCGTACATGGCCACCCGCCAGGAGGAGCACGCCACCCGGGGGCGGGCCAACGCACTGGTCAAGGCGCTCTCGGAGCCGGATCCCGCGGTGGCGCTGGGTGACGAGCGGCTGCACGAGATCCTCGACCTGTGCCTGATGTGCAAGGCGTGCAAGAGCGAATGCCCGCTCGGGGTGGACATGGCCTCGCTCAAGGCCGAGGCCCTGGCGCATCACCACGACACGCACGGCGTACCGCTGCGCTCGCGGCTCTTCGGCGCCATCCGGCTGCTCAACCGGCTCGGCTCGGCGGCGGCTCCGCTGTCCAACCTGCCCGGCCGCAGCCGGCTGCTGCGCCGGCTGATGGACCGCTCGGCCGGCATCACGTCGAACCGCCCGCTGCCCACCTTCCAGCGGCGCAACCTCGTCCGCTGGTTCCGCCGCCACCGATCGGTGGAGACAACGGCTCCACAGGGTGAGGTGACCCTCCTCGCCGACTCCTTCACCACCTTCACCGAGCCGGGAATCGGTCGGGCGGCGGTGGAACTGCTGGAGGCCGCCGGCTGGGCGGTCCGGTTGGCGAGCGGCGGATGTTGCGGTCGGGCCAGCTTCTCCAAGGGCCTGCTCGAGGACGCGAGGCGGAAGGCGCGGTCGCTGGCCGCCACGCTGGTGCGCGCGTCGGAGCCTGGATCTCCGATCGTCGGGTGCGAGCCGTCGTGCATCCTGACGCTGCGCGACGAACACCGGCAACTGCTGCCCGACGACCCCGACGTGCGGGATGTCTCCGGCCGGGTACGCCAGATCGAGGAACTGCTGGTCGAGGCCATCGACGCCGGCCGGCTGCGGCTCGGTGAGTCCGGGCTTTCCGGCCGGCGGATCCTCTACCACGGGCACTGCCATCAGAAGGCCGAGGTCGGTACGGCCGCCACCGTGGCGTTGCTGCGCCGCATCCCCGGCGTCGAGGTGGTCGAACTGGACGCCGGGTGCTGCGGCATGGCGGGGTCGTTCGGGTTCGAGTCCGAGCACTACGACCTGTCGATGGCGGTGGGCAGCGACCGGCTCTTCCCGGCCATCCGGGCCGAGTCGCCCGACACGGTGGTGGCCGCGACGGGCGTGTCCTGCCGTCAGCAGATCCGGCACGGCACCCAGCGGCTCGCCTGGCATCCGCTCGAGCTGGTCCGCCAGTCTTTGCCCGAAAGCTGATGGTCGGCCCGCATCGCGGCCGAGGACGCCACCGGGGGTGCGCACCGGCGTAGTGCCGGGCCGCCCCGGCGGGGGTGCTCCTGCCGCAGCCCCGCCGGGGTTCAGCCGCCGCTCGGGCTCACCTCTCCGCGGAGACCTGGTACGCGGGAAGGGTCAGGAAGTCGGCGTAGTCGTCGGCGAGGGCGACCTCGAGGACGAGCCGCCGAGCCTGGGCGAACCGCTCCTCGTCGAACCGCTCCTTCCCCAGGGCGTCGCGGATCTTGGCCAGCTCCTCGTCGAGGATGCGCTCGACCAGGTCGCCGGTCACCGTCGTACCGGCCTCGAGCTTGACGTCGTTGTGCACCCACTGCCAGATCTGCGACCGGGCGATCTCGGCGGTCGCCGCGTCCTCCATCAGGTTGTTGATGGCCACCGCGCCGTTGCCGGCCAGCCACGAGGCGAGGTACTGCAGCGCGACGCTGATGTTGTTGCGCAGCCCGGCCTCGGTGACCGCGCCGGGCGTGCTCGCCACGTCGAGCAACTGGTCCGCGGTGACCGAGACCTCCTCGCGCAGCCGATCGAGCTGGTTCGGCCGGTCGCCCAGCACCCGGTCGAAGACCTCCTGGCAGACGGGCACCAGGTCCGGGTGCGCCACCCACGAGCCGTCGAAGCCGTCCCCGGCCTCCCGCTCCTTGTCCTCGCGGACCTTCGCCAGCGCCACCTGGTTGACCTGCGGATCACGCCGGTTGGGGATGAACGCCGCCATCCCGCCGATGGCGAAGGCGCCACGCTTGTGACAGGTGCGCACCAGCAGCTCGGTGTAGGCGCGCATGAAGGGCGCGGTCATCGTCACCGAGTTGCGGTCCGGCAGCACGAAGTCGGCGCCGGAGTCACGGAAGTACTTGATGATGCTGAACAGGTAGTCCCAGCGGCCGGCGTTCAGGCCCGATACGTGCTCGCGCAGCTCGTAGAGGATCTCCTCCATCTCGAACGCCGCCGGCATCGTCTCGATCAGCACGGTCGCGCGGATCGTGCCGTGGGCGATGCCGAGCCGCTGCTGGGCGAAGGTGAACACCTCGTTCCAGAGCCGAGCCTCGAGGTGGCTCTCCATCTTCGGCAGATAGAAGTACGGCCCACTGCCGCGGCGCAGGAGCTCCTCGGCGTTGTGGAAGAAGTACAGGCCGAAGTCGACGAGGGCGCCCACGACCGGTCTGCCGTTCACGAACAGGTGCGTCTCGTCGAAGTGCCAGCCGCGCGGCCGCACCACGATCGTCGCGAGCCGCCCGTCCTCGCGCAGCGCGTACTCCCGGCCGTCCGGCGAGGCGAAGGAGATGGTCCGGCGCACCGCGTCGTAAAGGTTGATCTGCCCGCCCACGACGTTGCCCCAGTGCGGCGTGTTCGCGTCCTCGAGGTCGGCGAGCCAGACCCGGGCGCCGGAATTGAGCGCGTTGATCGTCATCTTGCGCTCGGTCGGCCCGGTGATCTCCACCCGGCGGTCCCGCAGGTCCTCGGGGGCCGGAGCGACGCTCCACGCGGTCTCCCGCACCTCGAGTGTCTCGGGCAGGAAGTCGAATCGGTGGCTCCGGGCGACCGCCGCCCGGCGCTGGCGACGCAGATCGAGCAACTCGTCGCGACGGGCACCGAACCGTTCCTGCAACTCGGCGACGAAGGCCAGGGCCTCGGGGGTGAGAATCTCGTCGCCGCGCGGCACAGGGCCGCCGGTCACCTCGATCTCGGGCATCCGGATCACCTTCTTCTGTCTCCCGCGGCCCGTGCGGCCGGCAGCGCGGCAAGAGCAGACGCGTGGACGCCGGCACCCAGGTGACAACCCGACGGGACGCCGATCCCGCGCCGTCACTCTTTCATCATTGTGGATAGTAGTTTCCGCTTTACGGAAGTCAAGGGCAACGCCGCGAAGGGCTGTCCACGTGGCGCGGGATAGACTTCTGCGATGCGGAAATAGCGCGGCGTCGCCGTGCCCCTCCCCGGCGTCCCGGGCAGAAGGAGGACCTGAGTGACCGAGTCGAACCTGGGCCTGGCTGCTGACGGCGCGCAGCCGAAAGGCCGGGTACCCGGCGGTGTCCAGTCGCTGGAACGCGCCTTCGAACTGCTCGAAATCATGGCGGACGCCGGCGGCGTGATCGGACTGTCCCGGCTCGCCCAGGAGTCCGGGCTCGCGCTGCCCACCATCCACCGGCTGGTCCGCACCCTGGTCGACCTCGGGTACGTCCGGCAGGAGCCGTCCCGGCAGTACTCCCTGGGCCCGCGGCTGATCCGCCTCGGCGACAGCGCCAGCCACCTGCTGGGCACCTGGTCCCGGCCGTACCTCGCCCGACTGGTCGACTCGCTAGGCGAAAGCGCGAACCTCGCGATGCTGGACGGTGACCGGGTCGTGTACGTGGCGCAGGTCCAGTCCAGGCAGTCGATGCGGATGTTCACCGAGGTCGGACGGCGCGTCTACCCCCACTGCACGGCGGTCGGGAAGGCCCTGCTCGCCCACCTGCCGCCAAGCGACGTGCACGCGCTCCTCAAGCGCACCGGCATGCCCGCCCAGACCGAGCACACCATCACCGAACCACGCCGGTTCGCCGAGGAGATCGAACGGGTGCTGGCCCAGGGCTACGCCATGGACGACGGCGAGCAGGAGATCGGCGTACGGTGTGTCGCCGTACCGGTGCTCGGCACCGCGAATCGGCTCGCCGTCTCGGTCTCCGGGCCGGCGCCCCGCGTGACCCCGGACGTGGTCGAGCGGGCCGTGCCGCTGCTCCGTCAGGCCGCCGAGGATCTGGCCGACGAACTCAGCGTCCCCCGTCCCGTGGAAGCGGACCGCGTCGCCGGCTGACCCGCCCGGCGCCGACCGTCAGAGCAGGGACGTCGCCGCGGCGTGCGCCCGGGCCCGATCGGCGTACCCCTCGGCGTTGCGCACGATGCCCGCGCATTCCTCCTCGGTCAGCTCACGCCGCACCCGCGCGGGCAGACCCGCTACCAGCGAGCCGGGGGGAACAACGGTCCCCTCCAGCACCACCGCGCCCGCGGCGACCAGCGAGCCGGAACCGATCCGTGCCCCGTTGAGGATCACGGCTCCCATGCCGATCAGCACGTCGTCCTCGATCGTGCAGCCGTGCAGCACGGCGCGGTGCCCGACAGAGACCCCCGAACCCACGACCGTCGGAAAGCCCGGATCGGCGTGCACCACGCAACCGTCCTGGATGTTGCTGCCGGCGCCGATGCTGATCTCCTCGGTGTCGGCCCGCAGCACGCACCCGTACCAGACGCTGGCATCGGGCGCCAGGCGTACGGAGCCGACGATCGTGCAGCCCGGCGCGGCCCATGCCGTGGGATGGATGTCCGGCGTGCGGTCGCCGAAGTCGACGACGAGCGCTTGCGTGCTCACGATCGCGGCGCCTCCAGTCCTGCCTTGCTGTCGGAGCGGGAGCCGCCGAGCCGGTCCAGCCAGGCCTCCGCCTCGGCCGTGCGACCGTCGAGGGAGTGGCCGAGCTCGAGGACGAACGTGTGCTGCCCGTGGTCGGCGAGCAGGTCGAGGGTCTCCTGCGGGTCCCCACGCTCCAGGGTCTCCAGGATCGCCCGGTGCCGTTCGACGTTTCCCCACAATCCCTCGCCGGCCACCCGGGCCCGCTGGTTCATGCCCATGCAGAGCCGCATCTGCAGCGACAGCGAGCGGTAGGACTCCTCGAGCCTGCGGTGCCCGGCCAGCCCGACCACGGCCAGATGGAAGTCGAAGGCTCGATCGGTGACGGTCGCGGCGTCGCCGGCCCGGGCGGCATCCTCCAGGTCACGCAGTGCCGTCCGGCAGCGCTCGAGGCGCTCGGGACGTCGCACGGGCACGCCCAACTCGACCGCCATCCGCTCGAGCTGATCGCGCAGTGTGAAGATCTCGTACACGTCGTGCAGGGTGACCGGGACGACGATCACCCCGCGCCGGGGCTGCTGCACGAGCAGACCCTCCTGCTCCAGCACGCGCAGCGCCTCGCGCAACGGCGGCCGGGACACGCCCAGCCGCCGGGTCAACTGGTTCTCCACCACGCGGTCACCGGGCTGCAACTCGCCGGCGAGGATCATGTCCCGCACGGCGTCCGCGGCCAGCCGCGCCATGCTCGGCGGAGGCACTATCCGGCGCACCCCCTCGTCCGCCGTCGCGGTCGTCCGCTCCGCCATCGGAACTCCTCCAGCTCGTCACCGCATTCTTGTCTTCTGTAGACAAGAGCCCACTCTACCGGTAGCTTTCGCATCCGGACATCCCGTTCCTCCGCGCGGCGGCACGGGTTGCCCGATCACGTACCGGCGCCGATAACCCGGAGGCAGGTCGATGAGCAGTGAACGGACCCCGCCCCTCACCGGGGTGACCGTGCTGGAGATCGGGGCGTTCATGGCGGCGCCGTTCGCCACCATGCAACTCGCCGACCTCGGTGCCCACGTGATCAAGGTCGAGCACCCGAGCGGCGGTGAACCGGTCCGCCAGACCGGCCCGTTCCTCGGGACCGAGAGCTCGCCCTTCGTCCGCATCAACCGGAACAAGCGCTCGGTCGCGCTGGACCTCAAGTCACCGGATGCGCGTCAAGCGTTCCTCCGACTGGTCGACCGGGCCGACGTCCTGGTGGAGAACCTCCGCCCCGGGGCCATGCGCCGTCTCGGCCTCGGCTACCAGGACCTGCGGGAGATCAACCCTCGCCTGGTGTACGCCTCCGCCTCCGGCTGGGGGCAGGACGGGCCGCTCGCGAGTCTGCCGGGGCTGGACATCATGGCGCAGGCGCGCAGCGGGCTGATGAGCATCACCGGGCATCCCGGCGGTCCACCCGCGAAGGTGGGTGTGCCGATCTGCGACCTGGTCTGCGGCCTCTACCTGGCGCTCGCGGTCACCGCCGCGCTGCGGGAACGGGACCGCTCCGGGGCGGGGCAGTACGTCGACGTCTCGCTGTTCGAGGCCGGAGTGTCCTTCGCCGTCTGGGAGGCCGGGAAGTACTTCGCGACCGGGGAGGTGGGCGGCCCGATGGGCTCCGCGCACCAGAGCAACGCCCCGTACCAGGCGGTCCACAGCAACGATGGCTACGTGACGATCGGAGCCACCACGCCGCGCAACTGGCTGGCGTTCTGCGAAGCCCTCGGGCTGGTCCAGCTGCTCGCGGACCCGCGATACGCCGACGCGTTCGCCCGGCTGCAGAACCGGGCGGAGCTCATCGAGGCCATCGAGACCGTGACGAGCGCGATGAGCACGGCGGAGATCGTCGAGCGGCTCAACAAAGCGGGAGTGCCATGCGCTCCGATCGCCGACTATGGCGAGGTGTTCACCGACGAGCACCTGGCGGCCCGGGACTTTTTCTGGGACGCCGAGCATCCGACCCTGGGGTCGGTGCGTCAGCTCGGCTCGCCGATGCGCCTGTCGGAGACCCCGGTCCGCCGGGCCGGCGCGGGCCCCGTGCTCGGCGCCGACACCCGGGAGATGTTGACCGCCGCCGGCTGCAGCGCGCCGGAGATCGATCACCTCGTCGCCTCCGGCGCCGCCCTGGTCGAGGAGGTCGACGGTACGACCACCAGCCCCGCCGTGACAACGACGCCCAGGAGGTAGGCAATGTCCTCGTCGCCCGGATCCCGCTCCGAGATCCTCGTGGAGGGGCAGGGCCCCGCCCTCACCGTGACCTTCAACCGCCCCGAGCAGCGCAACGCGATGACGTGGGCGATGTACGACGGCCTGTACGAGGCCTGTGAACGCGCGGACGCGGACGACGATGTGCGAGTGCTGGTCCTGCGCGGCGCGGGCGAGGACGCCTTCGTCGCCGGCACCGACATCAGACAGTTCGCCGACTTCACCGGCGGGCAGGACGGGGTCGCGTACGAGCGGCGGATCACGCGGGTACTGGACCGGCTGGAGGACGTCAACGTACCGACGGTCGCGGCGATCCGTGGGTACTGCGTCGGCGCGGGCCTGGCGATCGCCGCCGTGTGCGACCTGCGACTGGCGACACCCGACGCACGGTTCGGCATCCCCATCGCCCGGACGCTGGGAAACTGCCTGTCGATGCCGACCTATGCGCTGCTGCTGCACCACCTCGGGCCGGCCCGTACCCTGGATCTGCTGCTCAACGCGAGGTTCTACTCCGGCCGGGAGGCACACGCGGCGGGGTTCGTGACCGAGTCCACCGAGGATCTCGACGAGGCGGTTCAGCAGGCCGTCGACCGCCTGGTCGGGCACGCCCCGCTGACCATGTGGGCGACGAAGGAGGCGATCCGACGGCTACGCCGCGGCCGCGCCGACGGTGACGACATCGTCTCCCGGGTCTACGGCAGCGACGACTTCCGCGCCGCCGTCCGGGCCTTCAGCGCCAAGCAACCGAGGACCTGGACCGGACGGTGACCACGATGCGACGAGGGAGCGAAGAGATGCTGCTGCCGGCCTTGTCCGGGGCGTTCGGTGATGACGCGGACGCGATCCGGGTCGGGGACCAGCGGGCGTCCCGGGAAGCGGTGCTGTCCGCCGCCACCGCCCTCGCCGACCGCATCGCCGGCAGCGACGCGGTGGCGGTCTGGGCGACAGCCGGCATGGAAACCGTCGTGGCCGTCGTGGCCGGTCTACTTGCCGGGGTGCCGGTCGTACCGGTACCACCCGACTCCGGGCCGACCGAACGGGACTACGTGCTGCGCGACTCGGCCGCCTCGCTGCTGCTCGTCCCCGCGACCAGCGAGGGGAGCCCACGGCTGGCGGACGTGCCGGTACCCGTCGCCGCGGTCGACCTCCGGGCACGGTCGACCACCAGCTATCCCGAGCCCCCGCCGGAGAGCACGGCACTGATCCTCTACACCTCCGGCACCACCGGAGCACCGAAGGGAGCTCTGATCCCGCGGCAGGCGATCGCCGCCGACCTGGACGCGCTCGCCGATGCGTGGTCGTGGACTCCCGACGATCTGCTGGTGCACGGGCTCCCCCTGTTCCACGTGCACGGCCTCGTGCTGGGCGTGCTGGGAGCGCTGCGGATCGGGTCCCGGCTGGCCCACACGGGCAGACCCCGGCCCGACGCCTACGCGACGGCGGCGGGAACGCTCTACTTCGGGGTGCCGACGGTGTGGTCGAGGGTCTGCGCCGATCCGTCCGCCGCCCGGGCCCTGTCCTCGGCCCGGCTGCTGGTCTCCGGTAGCGCGCCGCTCCCGCTGCCCGTCTTCGAGCAGCTCGCCGAGCTCACCGGGCAACCGCCCGTCGAGCGGTACGGGATGACCGAAACGCTGATCACCGTCAGCGGCCGCGCGGACGCCGAGCGCCGGCCCGGGTTCGTCGGCACGCGACTCGCCGGAGTGGAGAGCAGGCTGGTCGCCGAGGATGGCACCCCGGTGGCGCCCGACGGCGAGTCGCCGGGCGAGCTTCAGATCCGCGGGCCGATGATGTTCAGCGGGTACCTCAACCGGCCGGAGGCCAACCGGGAGTCGTTCACCTCCGACGGCTGGTTCCGCACCGGGGACATCGCCACCATCGACGCGGACGGCTGGCACCGGATCATCGGGCGCGCCTCCACCGACATGATCAAGAGCGGCGGGTACCGGATCGGCGCGGGTGAGGTGGAGAACGCGCTTCTCGCCCACCCGGCGGTCCGGGAAGCCGCGGTGATCGGCGCACCCCACCCCGACCTCGGGCAACAGGTCGTCGCCTACGTGGTCGCCGACGCGGCGACCGAGGCGCAGCTCATCGACTTCGTGGCCGGGCGGATCTCCGCGCACAAACGCCCGCGGCAGATTCACCTCGTCGAGCAGCTGCCCCGCAACGCTATGGGCAAGGTGCAGAAGAAGCTGCTCGCCGGAGGCTGACGTGCGCGCTCGGCCGGGTCACGGCGCGGTCGCTGAGAGATGCGCCCAGGTCTGGGTGAACCAGAGCTCGCCGTCGAGGGTGAACGGGCGCATCCCGGTCGGCGCGCCGCCGGTGAGCTCCCGGGACAGCTCGTCCTCGATCCGACGAGCGACGTCGGCAGCGGTACGGGCCTGTTCGAGCCACGGACGAAGCGGACGCTCCACGTCGAAGACGTCGGACTTCTCCACCGCGGCCCCGGCCGAGGTGAGCAGCCGGGCGATGGCCTCGGCACCGAGCATGGTTCCGTGGGACGGGTCGCGCAGCCGCTCCACCCGGTCGGGATCACCGGGCAGCCCCGGCTTGCGGACCATGTCCGCAACCACCACCCGCCCACCGGCCCGGCACACCCGCACCATCTCGGCGGCGACCTCCGCCGGCTCGGTCACGTGGTGCAGCGAGAACCTGGAAATCACCAGCGAGAACGAACCGTCGACGAAGGGCAGTCGCGCCGCGTCACCGCGCTGAAACACCACGTTGGACACGCCCTCGGCGTCGGCTCGCGCCTTGCCCGCCTCCAGCATCTCGGGGGTGGCGTCAAGCGCGGTCGCGTGCCGGGTGTGCACGGCGAGCGCGCGGGCGACCAGGCCGGTACCGCAGGCCACGTCCAGGCAGACATCCTCGGTGTCCGGCCTCGCGAAGTCGACCAGGCGCTGAAGATGGCTGGTGAAGGCGCCGTTGAGCCGCGGGTCCTCGAAGGTGCCGGCCTGCCGGGCGAACTCCCGCAGGAGCAAGCCCCGGCGCGTGTCATCGTCTCTTGGCGGCATCGCTGGCGCTTCCTCACAAGCCGGGCAGAACCGGGGGCGTTACCGCAACCGTACCGGTCTCCGCCCGTGGCTGACCATGGCACGGCGCTCACCATCGACAGTCATGACCGACCCGCCGGCGTTCGGATCCTTCGTTCCGAGCCGCGCCGACTCCTCTCGGCCCGGACCGGGGCGCGGTTTGATGCGTCGGCACCCGGGTAGGCGGCGATCCGGTCCGAGAGGGGGATCCAAGTGGTCTACGAGGATTTCATCGACGCAGTGGCCAGGCGGGCAGGGGTGCCGGTCGATCAGGCGGGAACCATCACCCGCGCGACGTTGGAGACGCTGGCGGAACGGATCAGCGGAGGCGAGGCCAACGATCTTGCCAATCAGGTTCCCGAGGGGCTCGACGATCACCTGCGCAAGACTCAGGAACATCCCGAGGTGTTCGGGCTCGGAGAGTTCGTGCAGCGGGTGACCGCCCGCGCCGGCATCGACGGTGTGCTCGCCAGTTCCGGGATCCGCGCGGTACTCACCACGCTGCGTGAGGCAGTTCCGCGTGACGAGTTCGAGGACATGGTGGCTCAGCTGCCGAAGGACTTCTGGGAGGTGGTACCGGTGGGTCTCCGCGGCCGTTGACGCGGTGTGCGACGCGAGCCCAGAGGGGTGCAGGAATGGCGGAACAGGACAGCCGGGACCGCGGCGAACAGGACTCGGCCGCCCAGCCGCGCGAGGAACTCCGCGGCATTCTCGACCGCGCTCAGCACCATCGATCGCAGCCCACAGATCCTCGAGTCGCTGCTCAAACCGTGGACACGGGGGTGAACCAGGTCGGGCAGACGGCGCGACAGGCGCTGGGACCGCAGGGCCTGTTGTCACAAACGCTGCAGCAGACCAGCCAGCGGCTTGGTCCACAGCTTGGGCAGACCACCGAGCAGATTGCTCAGCAGACGCAGCAGGGCGGCTGGCGGTGGTAGCGGTGTCGGCGGTGGGTCGGCCGGATCCTCGGCCCGAACGGCGTGGCGGCGAATGACGAAAGCCGTCAACGGCAACCGGCCGCTGAGACAGGTTGCCTCACGACTGGTAGGACTGCCGGGACAGGAGCAGCAGCAAGGCACCTGAAGGTGGCGAGATGCGACTGACCGAGCGGGTCCTGGTACATCAGGTTCACCCGGTCAAGATTTCGGCGGATGTCACGGCGAGCCTGGTCTCGAACCTCTTGTTGTGGCGGATGCGACCGAAGGCGGCCCTCGCGGTCCGGGTCGCGATACCGGTCGCCGGTTCGGTGGTCGTGCTTAGCCTGGCGGACCTTGCCGCACTCGCCCGCACGGGGCGGGGACGCTGGATACAGGCGCACATGCCACCATCCGCTCAATTGGTGAGACTCGCGGGCGACGCGGTGACCGCCCTCGGCGCGCGCCGGCGCAGGCCAGCCCTACTCTTCGTCGGCGCCTTGGTGATCGCGGTCGGCTGGTCGCACCCGTGGTGGCCCAGTGCACCCGGGCGCAAGTGACGAGGCGCTACGCCGTCCTCGACTGGGGGTGCCCCTACCGGTGCCGTCGACCGCGTTGGGCACGGCGCTGACCGGGTAAGCGGGCGGCAGCCCCGATCTGGCGCCGTTGTCGGACGCTCCAGACCACTCACTCATCCCGAGGAGGACACCATGGCACGCGATCCTGCCCAGATGAAGACCGGCGAGTTGCGCAAGCAGGCCGAGCGGGCCGGGATAAGAAACACGGACCAGATGACCAAGACAGACATGATCAACGCACTCGGCGGTTCGACGAACAGAAACCAGGGCGGTGGTCAGCGACAGAAGGATCCGGCGCCGAGGGGTGTGAGCCCCACGGACTACAAGAACCTGCCGGGCAACCAGACCTGACCGGTGACCGACGGCCACTGACGCGTATCGGACCGGCCGGACGCCGGTTGGGCCACCGAGCCCACCGGTGTCCCGGCCGGGCTTTTCTCTGCTCAGACGCCACTGCGCCGACCATCTCGGTCGTCTTCCGTCTCTCCTCCCCCGCGTGCTCGTAGGCATCGCGGCCTTCTCGCCGCACACTCGCCGCGTCCCGCGGCGCGTCCCGGAGTCGACTGCGCACCTCTCACCTTCGAGAATCCACCGGCTCTCCGACGATCGTCGTACGCCGGTGACGATGGGGTACCAGCGATGCCCGGTCCGTCAGTCGTCGTCCTCGGGCGAGGTGAGCAGCGACAGGATGCCGGTCATCGTCAGCACACGGCGGACGTGGCCGGCGGGATTGACCACAGCGAAGCTGACGCTCGCGTCGGCGGCCCGGTGATGGGCGTTGACGAAGGTGGTCAGCACGGTGGAGTCGATGAAGGTGACCCGCGCCATGTCCACCTGCACCTGGGTCGCACGGGCGATCGCCGCGTGTAGGACGTCACGCAGCTCGCCCGCTCCGGCGATGTCGAGCTCACCGAACAGCGTCACCACGGCGGTCCGGTTGCGCACCGTCGTCTTCGACCGCCAGGTCTGACCGATGCCCGCGTTCATTGGTGCTCACCTCCCGGAGCGGCGAGGTGAGCGGTGACGGTCGCGGTCACGCCGTGCGGTCCGCTGTCGACGACCAGATCGTCTGCGAGCTGCTGGGCAAGCCACAGGCCCCGGCCCCCCTCCATCTCGGGATTCGGCAGCGCGACCATCACCTCACCAGCGCCGGGTCCGTGATCGATGACCTGGCAGGACAGGGATGAGGTGGCACGCACCAGGCGAAGCTGTCCGCTGCCACCGCCATGGCGCACGACGTTGGTGACGAGCTCATGCACGGCCAAGACGAAGTCCTCCAACGCGCCGTCGGCCAGGCCGGCCGCGCCGGCCGCCGCTGCGACCGCGTGCCGCAGACGCACCACCGACACCTCCGTGATCGATTCCGACAACAGCATCACGGCGCCCCGGCCACCGGCCGGAGCACTGCCACCGGCCCCCACGGGTCCACCCCTGCTCGGCTGCGCGCCGTGCACCCGAATCACCGCCCCTGATCCCTCGACGACGCGAGCATTGATGGAACAACCGAGATGGGCGCCCACCGCTACGGCCCCGACACCACCCGTCCATTCCGCCGCGTCGCGTCGTCGCCACGGATGTTCATCGCTGGCCGCCGCCAAAACGCAACAGCACCGCCGCGCCTGAGCTGTACGGCGAGGCAACGGAAACCCAGACGTGGGACGAGGCCTGACCACGGCGCCGCTTACCGCACGGATCCGACCGTTCACCGCACAAGATCTGGCTGCGCCATCACAGCCGCCCGCTGGAGACCGTCGGCTGATCGTCGTCGGCCCGGCGCCCATGAACCGGGACGACTTACTAGTCTGTGAAGCCGCTCCCACGTCGAAGGGAAGAGCCGATGCTCGTCGACTGGCCATTGGATCGTCTGCGCGACTACCTGCCCCCGCGCGACGAGCCGACCGACTTCGACGACTTCTGGGCCACCACCCTGAACGAGGCGCGGGACGCGCACTGGCCGGCCCGGTTCGAGCCGTACGACGCCGGCCTGACCACCGTCGAGGTGTACGACGTCACGTTTCCCGGATTCGCCGGCCAGCCGGTGCGCGGCTGGTTCCTGCTGCCCCGGCACACGACCGGTCGACTGCCCTGCGTGGTCGAGTACATCGGGTACGGCGGCGGGCGCGGCCTGCCGCACGAGTGGCTCCACTGGAGCGCCGCCGGCTACGCCCACCTCGTCATGGACACCCGGGGGCAGGGCAGCAACGGCTCACTCGTGGGCGACACCCCCGACCCCGACCCGGTCGGCCTGCCGCAGACGCCCGGCTTCATGACCCGTGGCATCGCCGACCCCCGGCACTACTACTACCGCCGGGTCTTCACCGACGGGGTGCGCGCGGTCGACGCCGCCCGGGCGCACCCCAGAGTCGATCCGGACCGGGTGGTGGTCGCCGGCGGCAGCCAGGGCGGAGGGATAACGCTCGCGGTCGCCGGCCTGGTCGAGGGGCTCACCGCTGCCATGCCCAACGTGCCCTTCCTGTGCCACTACCGGCGCGCCACCGAGATCACCGATGCCTTCCCGTACGGCGAGTTGGTGTCGTACCTGAAGACCCACCGCGACGACGTCGACCAGGTGTTCGCAACCCTGCGCTACTTCGACGGGATCAACTTCGCCGTCCGTGCGAACGCCCCGACGCTCTTCTCGGTCGCGCTGATGGACAACGTGTGTCCGCCCTCGACGGTCTTCGCCGCCTACAACCACTACGCGGCCGACGACAAGGACATCACGGTGTGGCCGTACAACGGGCACGAGGGCGGCGCGGGCTTCCAGCGGACGGAGCAGATCCGTTGGCTGCGCAAGCTGCTGGCCACCAGGAGCCGCTGAGTCCACCCTCGGCGTCACAGCAGGCCGGCGGCGGGCAGATACTTCCCGACCCGGGCGACCTCGTCCTCGTTCAGCGGATCTGCGGCACGGCCGTGGTCGGGTGATCGATGATCCCGCGCAGGTACAGCGCCGCCCTCGGCACTGCCGCCGGAGATCTTCGCGACCCGGGCCGAGGCGTCCACGATGGATAGCCGGTTCATCTTCTTGATCGCGGGCTTGCGCGGGCCGTTGTAGTCCGCGAACGCCTCGAACATGGTGTTGGACTTCGGGTTGTGCGCGACCAACCTCGTACGCCAGTCCCGTCCAACGGCCACCCTGGTTCGCCCGGTGGATCCAGGTCCTCGGGCCCGATGGGTGTCGGCCCGACACGGGAAATGCATCGGGCAACCTCGGCTGGCCGTCACCGCGATCCCCGGGGCGGGCTCGGGTTGCCGGCTTCAGGCGGGGCGGCAGTGGCCTCCCGCGGCCGTTCGGGTGGGCCGGGCGGCGGCTTGAGGGGACCGAACGCGCGCCGGACCAGCTGGTTCGCGTCGTCCTGGTTGATGCCGGTGGCCACGAGCAGGTCGCTGACGGCGGTCCGAACCTGGGCGACCACGACCGCTCCGGAGAACCCCACCCCGGCCCGGTAGGCGCGGCCCGCCTCACCCACCGCCCTCAGCGCTTGTTCTCTCGCCCGGTCGGGCTCGTCGCCGCGGGTGAACTCCCTGCGCAGCACCCGCACGGCCGCCGCGAGCGCGGACACCGCCGCCACCATGGCGTCTGGGATCGGCTCGTCGTCCTCGATCAGGGTCACCGTCCGGCGGATCAGCGTGCCGCTGTTGCGCATCGCCCGGTCGATTGGCTCGACGGCCTGCTCGTACCGGCCAAGCGGGCCGTGCCGGCTGCCCCAGCGCACCGGCGACAGGGTGCTCGCCTCCCGCGCCCCTTGCGCCGCCTCGCTGAACGCACCGAGCTCCTTCTTGTTGTCGCGTAGCCGATCGAGCGCGGCCTGCGCCCGAGCGGCGTCTTTCTGCTTCATCGCCGTGGCTGTCGCCTCGAGCTGATCGACGAGCAGATCCAGCGCCGGCTTGGCCGCCCGATTGATCACCCGGAGCGGATTCAGCGGCAGCAGCACCGCGGTGACCAGGAGCGCCACCGCGCCCCCGACGAGGGCGGCGAGGAACCGGGGGACCTCCAGGTTCTGCACCGTTGGACCGAGGGTCCCGATGAGCACCGCGGTCCCCGCGGCCTGGACAACCACCGCCGGGTTGCCGCCGACGAACACCGCCACGGCGATGGCCAGTACGACGATCAGGCCGAGCTGCCACGGCCCCGCCCCGACGAGGTAGATCAGCAGATCACCGATCAGTACGCCGACGGAAACGCCGAGGATCAGCTCGACGGTGCGGCGCAGCCGCTTACCCACCGACGCGGCCAGCGCCAGGACCGCGGAGATCGGCGCGAACACCGGATGCGGGATGTGCAGCAGGTCCTCCGCCGCCGACCAGGACAGACCCGCCGCGAGCCCGGCTTGCGCGGCGAGCCCGACACCGGCGCGTACCCGGCGCAGCCGGTTCCGCAGCGTCCTGGCCGACCTGCGCCGCAGCTCGGCGACCGCGGCCGCGGTGCCGTCCTTCGCGGCCTGGTCGGCACGCGCCGGTGCGCCGCCCTCTCGCAGCGGACCGGCACCGACCATGGCCGCGCCTACCCGGTCACCGGCCGACGAATCCTCCCCCGGGCAGCCCCGCCCTCGTTGTATCCGTTGACCTGCCGGGCACCGACGCAACGCCGGACTACGCGAGGAACGGGAGGAGGAGGCGTGTCGTCTCGTCAGGAGCCTCTTCCGGAAGAAAGTGACCGGCCGCCACGGGGCTCCCGTCGACGTCGTCGGCCCAGGCCTTCCACACCTCCAGCGGCCGGTACCAGCTCGCGACGGGGCCGCTGTGACTCCACAGCGCGAGGACGGGACATGTGATCCGCCGTCTTCCGCGGTCGGCTTCGTCGTGCTGGTAGTCCAGCGTGGCGGCCGCACGGTACTGCTCGCAGATGGCGTGGATGGCGTCCGGCTTACTCAGCTTCTTGATGTACTCGGCCCTGACGCCAGCCGGGAACGCGTCCGGCACTTCCGACAGTGAGCCGAGCATGTAGTCGACGATCGCCTCCGGGGCCTGGGCGACGAGCCGTTCGGGCACCGGCTCGGGAGCGGCGAGGAATGACCAGAGCCAGAAGCCGAGGCTGAAGTCCATGTTGGCGCGGCTGAAGGCGTCGCCGGTGGGCACGATGTCGAGCACCGCGAGACGGGTGACGGCGCCAGGGTCGTCCAACGCCATCCGGTAGGCGCAGCGCCCGCCGCGATCGTGCCCGACGGCGCCGAACTCCTCGTACCCCAGGAGCCGCATGACCTCTACCTGCTCACGGGCGATCCGGCGCATGCTGTACGGCGCGTGATCCGGGGTACTCGGCGGTGCGCCGCTGTCGCCGAAACCGCGCAGGTCGGTGGCCACCACCGTGAAGTGTTCCGCGAGTCGCGGCGCTACCTGATGCCACATGAGATGGGTCTCGGGCATGCCATGCAGCAGCAGGACCGGCGGGCCGTCGCCACCCCGGCGTCCATGGATGGTCGTATCCGCCGTGGCGACGTCGACCTCCTCGAAACCGTGAAACACGGGTCAATGGCCGCGGTAGAGGGCGTCGACGTCGGCGGCGTAGCGGTCCTGCACCACCTCCCGTTTGATCTTCAAGGTGGGGGTGATTTCGCCGTCGGCTTCGGTGAGGTCCCGGGGCAGGATGCGAAAGGTCTTGACCTGTTCTGCCTTGGACACCGTCCGGTTGGCGTGGTCGATGGCGGTTTTGATCTCCTCGCGCAACTCGGCGTTGTCCCGCAGATCCGCCACCTCAGCGTCCGGGTGGCCGTGGCTGGCCCGCCACCGCAGCCAGGAGTGCGGGTCGATGGTGGCAAGTGCGGCCAGGTAGGGCCGGCGGTCGCCGACCAGCATGGCGTTGCTGATCAGCGGGTGCGCGCGGATCTTCTCCTCGATCGGCGCCGGCGCGATGTTCTTTCCCGACGCAGTAACGATGATTTCCTTTGTGCGCCCGGTGATGCGCAGGAACCCGTCGTCGTCGAGGCTGCCCAGGTCACCGGTGCGCAGCCACCCGTCGTCGGTGAACGCGTCGCGGGTGGCGTCGGGGTTGTTCCAGTACCCGGCAAACACGACATCCCCCCGGACGAGGACCTCGCCGTCGTCGGCGATGCGCACCTCCACCCCGGGCAGCGGGCGGCCGACGGTGCCGATCCGCATCGCCGAGGGCAGGTTCGCCGTCACCGCCGGAGACGTCTCCGTCAGCCCGTACCCTTCCAGCACCGTGATTCCGGCGCCGCGGAAGAAATGCCCCAGCCGCTCCCCCAGCGGCGCGCCGCCGACCATGGCCATCCGGCAGCGTCCGCCGAGGGTGGCGCGCAACTTCCGGTACGCCAGGAGGTCGCAGACCGCGTGCGGCATCCGCCACAGCGCTCCCGGGCCTCGCGGTTTGTCCATGGCGCGGCTGTACCGCACGGCGACGGCGTCCGCGACGGTGAACAACCATCCGCGGTGCGCGTCGTCGGCCTTCTGCCGGGCCGCGTTGTACATCTTCTCGAACACCCGCGGCACCGCGAGGATGAACGTCGGCCGGTACTTCCGAAGCTGCTCAAGCACGCCGTCGGCGCTGTGCACCATCGTCGCGCGAGTGCAGACGATGCCCACCTGGATCAGCCGGGCAAACACATGCGCCAGCGGCAGGAACAGCACCGTCGACGCCCCCGGGTGCAACAACTCCGGCAGCACGGAGGTCGCCTTGCTGACGTCGCAGTAGATGTTGTGGTGGGTCAACACGCAGCCCTTCGGCCGCCCGGTCGTGCCGCTGGTGTACACGATCGTCGCCACGTCCCCGCCGGACACCGCCCGCCGCCGCGCCTCGACCTTCCCGTCGTCGACGGTGCGGCCCTCCCCCGCCAGGGCAATCAGGTCCCCGGCGTCGATCTGCCACGTCTGGCGCAGCGCCGGCAGGTCATCGCGCAGGCCGGCAAGCTTCTCGGCGTGCTCGCCGGTTTCCACTACACACCCCACCGCCCCCGAATCCGACAGCATCCACCCCAGCTGCTCGGCGCTGGAGGTGTCGTAGACGGGAACGGTGACCGCGCCGATGGACCACAGGGCGTAGTCGACCAGGGTCCACTCGTATCGGGTGCGGCTCATCAGCCCCACCCGGTCGCCATGCCCGATACCGGCGGCAATGAAGCCCCGCGCGAGGGTGAGCACGTCGTCCCGGAACTCCCGACAGGTCACCGGGAGCGGACCGCCCCGCGTGGACCGGGGCGCCTGCCACGTCCGCGGAACCGGATCCGGACGGACGAACTGCACCGCCTCAGGGTCCTTCTGGGCGTTGTCCCACACCATCTCGGCCAGACCCGGCACCTCGGTGCCGGTGACCACCGGCTCGACCCGCACGTCCTGCACGTCCGCCCCCCCAGCGTCGTTACCCAGACGTCACGAGCCCATCATGACCCGACCAGCGGCACGACCGGCCGTGAACAGGGAAGTTCCATCGGCGGCCGGACGCCTCGGAAGGTTGACTACCTGTCGACCGTGACGTCGACCGGGCCGAGGCGCAGGATCCCGTCGGTCAGGGGCCTGCAACGGACCCCGCCTCTACCGCGCAACGCCTTCCATGCCCCGGGGCCGACGGTGACGTCCATCCAGGCGCAGGGATTCGCTGGGCGACCGACCAGCAGCCTGACCGGGCCTGCTCCCGAGTCCAGGACCAGCACCGACCCGACCAGTTCGTCCACGGCAATGCCGGTCGTGAGGACATTGCGCCTGACCTGCACAAGACCGACGCCGCGCGGCAACGACTCCTGCGCGATCACGGTCACGCTCGCGTCGCGATGCGCCTGCTTGCCGAAGTACCGGTCGCCGACGATGCCGAGGTTCGCCCGGATCCGGACCTCCTCGACCAGCTCATCGGGCGGCGCCGGCGCCGGACCGTCCGCAGGCCGACCGACATAGCGATGCACGGGCGAGGCCAGCAGCTGAACGATCCGCGCCATGGCAGCGATTTTACAAAGCACGCCGGGGCCGCGGAGCATACCGGCGTGACCTCGGCCGACAGGAGGACCGGGTGTCCGAAAGTGAATACCAACTCTCACGGCTCGGGCTACCGTCCGTTAGTGGACGCCCAGACCGGCGCAATTGAGGCGCTCAAGACTCATCCGGCCACCACTTCTCTTCGTCGCTCACTGGAGATCTACTACGGTGACCCGCAGCGCGAGAGGGCGATGGATCGGTTCTACGCCCATTTCATCAGGGCCGGAGATCTCGTCTTCGACATCGGCTCTCACGTGGGTGACCACATCGGGAGCTTCCGCCGCCTCGGGGCCCGCGTCGTGGCCGTCGAACCCCAACCGCTGTGCACGCAAGCCATCCGTGCCATATACGCCGGCGACGACCAGGTCTCGCTGGTCGAGGGGGCGTGCGGCGCACGTGCCGGCAACATCCAGATCAACATCAACTCCGCCAACCCCACGGTGTCCACCGCCTCCCGACACTTCATTGAGGCGGCGGATGGCGCAGCCGGGTGGGAAGACGAAATATGGGACTCGCAGATAGAGGTGACATCCATAACTCTCGACGCACTCATCGGTGAATACGGCGTGCCGACCTTTGTCAAGATCGACGTCGAGGGCTTCGAGGATGAAGTGCTGGCCGGGCTGCATCATCCGCCGCGCGCGCTCTCCTTCGAATTCACCACGATCGAGCGGGGCGTTGCGCAACGTTGCCTGGATCGTGCCACGGCACTCGGCTTCAGCAGCTTCAACATCTCACTGGGCGACACCATGTCGCTGGCTTTTCCGGAGGGGATGTCCGCGGAAGGCATGGCCGCCCACCTGGTCTCACTGCCACATGAGGTCAACTCCGGCGATGTGTACTGCGTAACCGGATAGTGGGCGTACCGGGCCGCGCTGGAAGCGGTCCTCCAGCGCGACCCGGACGCGTCGACGGCGGTCGAGGCCGCCGGGTGTTGCGGACGCTGCCGCGCTACCGGCTGCTCTTCAGCTTCTGGTAGAGCTGCTCGGGATCCCGGACGAAGTCCATCCGCTTGTCCCGGGCCCGGGACAAGTCGTCGATCATGTGCTGGACCTCGCCGGGAGTGAACCGTCGATCCTCGTCACCCTCCTTTTTCAGCCAACTGATCACTTCGTCGTAGTTCTTCCAGTCCCGCTTGCCCATCAGGCGCTCAATGTCGGAAATCTCGTAGTCCTTCTGCATCGCCTGGCTGGACGGGTCGTGGACCTTCATCACCTGCTCCTCCCCGTGTCTCGGCGCTCCGAGTTCCCGAGGCGTACGGGGGCAAACGCGGCCCGCACGCCGACGGAGGTCCCTCCCATGGACGAAGGAGGGGAAGGGTGCCCGCCGGCTGGGTGTCGATCAAGCGGGCCACGCCCCTCGGGTACGCAGCCAGACGGCCGTGTCCGGCGGCACCCGTCCGTCGTCGAGCGGACCGCTGGCCAGCAGCAGCCCTGCGTTGGCCAGCGGCGCTACCGCCGCGGTGGAGAGGTTGACCAGTCAGGCGAAGTCCGGGCCGCGGCCGAAGGCCAGCACCCCTCCGGCGCCGACAGCCAGGTCAGCTCCCCGTCGCCGAGCGTTCGGCGCGACGAATGGCGATGGCGGCTCGATACAACTCCAGCATGAAGTGCGGATCGCCGCTCTGCGCGCGGACCGTACGGTCCTTCCAGTCGGCCGGCTGCGGCAACCACGGCACCGCGACGGCGCCGTCCGGGCTGAAGCCGAACGGGGGTGCGTCGCCGCTCCACGGCACCCGGCAGCCGCCCCGGCCGGGGTCCACCCGGCCGGACCGCTCGAACATCGGGTCCTGGTGGATGGTGCCGAACACCATCACCTGCGACGACCGTCCGCCCGTCGTGCCCCCTCCGGAGCCGTCCACCTGGTGAGCATCACGGGACTTCTTTAAGTTCTTGAAATTAGGCATGTTTCGTTACCTGGGCGTTATTGACGTGACCGCCGTCACTTCGGTTGACTGCGACGGAACCGCTTCCGCAACCGGTTCCGCAACACGCCCTCAACCCCTGCGACCCGGGGAGCGTCACGTGCCGATCACCATCGCCGACGTCGCCAGCCGGGCCGGGGTGAGCAAGACGACCGTCTCCCGGGTGCTCAACGGCAAGGGCGAGGTCGACCAGAGGACCGCCGACCGCGTCCGCGCGGTCATCACCGACCTGGGCTACGTGCCGAGCGCCCGGGCCGTCGGCCTGGCCCGGGGCCGGACCCGGGTGGTCGGCATGCTGGTTCCCGCCCTGACGTGGCCGTGGATGGGCGAGGTACTGCAGGGCGCCGTCGACATGGTGGAGAGCGCCGGGTACGGGCTGTTGCTCTCCACCTTCAACCGCGGCGAGGAGTCGATGCGGCAGTTCGCCTCGCAGGTCTCGGCGAAGTCGTTCGACGGGCTGCTCGTCATCGAGCCCGAGGGCAGCCTCGATTACATTGCCGAGCTGCACGGCCGTGGCCTCCCGGTGGTCCTCATCGACGACCGCGGTCATCAGCGGCCTTTCCCCTCGGTGGCCACGACCAACCGCAGTGGCGGCGAGTCGGCCGCCCGTCATCTGCTCGAACTGGGTCGGCGCCGACCATTGGTGATCAAGGGCTGCGAGGACTTCGGCTGCACCGAGGAACGGCTGGCCGGGTTCGCCGAGGCGTACGACGCCGCCGGCCTGCCGTTGGATCCGCGGCTCGTGGTCGAGGGCGACTTCACCTTCGGCTCCGGCAGCCTCGCCGTCAAGGGGCTGATCGAGGCCGGCCTCGACTTCGACGCCGTCTTCGCCCACAACGACCTGTCGGCCGGCGGCGCCCTGCAGGCGATCCGCGAGAAGGGTCGCAGGGTCCCGGAGGATGTTGCGGTCGTCGGTTTCGACGACATCCCGTACGCGGCACACACCGATCCACCACTGACCACGGTGCACCAGCCGATGCGCGAGATGGGAGAGGCCGCGGCCCGGATGCTCCTGTCGCACTTCGCGGGTGTGCCGCTGCCCGACACGCCCAACGTCATTCCCACCACCCTGATCGTCCGAGGCTCGACCAGAGCGCCCTTACCGGCCAACCGCCGAGTCCTCGGGCCGGGCCGGCCCAAGCCGGAGCCGCTCCAGCAGCAGATCCGTTGACACCCGGCGGGACGTCACCCGCGTCCCGCCGCGGTGACGCACAACCCCGTTCCGCCGACGACCCCACTGATGCACCAACCCGACCGGGAGGAAAACATGCGCGTCAGACGCAGCCTCGCCCTCGCCCTGGCGAGCGTGACGGCGTTGGCCATGCTCGCCGCCTGTGGCGACAGTCCGAACGCCAACAAGAACAAGGGCCAGGCGGCCACCGTGCTGAACATCGGCATGCCGAACGGCCCGCAGGCCGAGAACAACAACCCGTTCCTCACCACCTCGGCCGGTGCCTCGCTGGGCTACCGCTGGCAGATCTACGAGCCGCTGATGATGTGGAACCCGGTCAAGCCGAGCGACCCGATGAAGCCCTGGGTAGCGACCAAGGCCGAGTGGTCGCCGGACTACACCTCGGTCAAGGTCACCATCCGGGACAACGCCACCTGGTCCGACGGCCAGAAGCTCACGGCCGAGGACGTCGCGTTCACGTACAACCTGGTCAAGAAGTACCCGGCGCTGAACGATCAGGGCGTGCCGTATACGGATGCGACCGCGAGCGGCGACGAGGTCACGATCAAGATGGCCAGCCCGCAGTTCGTCAACCAGCAGAAGGTCCTGTGGCGGGTGCCGATCGTCCCCAAGCACATCTGGGAGAAGATCAGCGACCCGACGACCGACCCCGTCAAGCAGCCCGTCGGCAGCGGCCCGTACACGCTGAAGTCCTTCACCCCGGCCACCACGACCCTGACCGTGCGGGACAGCGGCTACTGGCAGGACCTGCCGAAGATCAAGGAGCTGCGCTTCACGTCGTACACCGACAACAGCGCGCAGACCACCGCCCTCGCCAACGGCGAGGCGGAGTGGAGCTTCGTCTTCATCCCCAACTACCAGGCCGTCTTCGTCGCCAAGGACCCGGCCAACCACAAGGTGTGGGCGCCGGCGGTCCTGGGCATCCACGGCCTGTACGTCAACACCACGAAGAAGCCGTTCGACGACCCGACGTTGCGCCGGGCGATGAACATGGTCATCGACCGCGAGGACATCTTCACCACGGCCGAGGCCGGATACTTCCACCCGCTGGTGAAGAGCGTGACCGGCCTGCCCAGCCCCGCCGGTGACGCGTTCATCGCGCCCGAGTTCAAGGGCCAGGAGCACAAGGTCGACGTCGAGGGCGCCAAGGCGCTGCTCACCGGTGCCGGCTACAAGCTCGACGGCAACGCCCTCAAGGACAAGACCGGCAAGCCGGTGAAGCTGACCCTGACCGACCCGGCCGGTTGGTCCGACTACCAGACCAGCCTGGAGATCGTGAAGGACGGCCTGTCCAAGATCGGCATTGTAGCCACGGTCGACAAGGCCAACCAGGACGCCTGGTTCAGGAACGTCGAGCAGGGCAACTTCGACGCGACCTTCCGGTGGACCGAGGGCGGCGCAACGCCGTACGACATCTACCGGACCGTCATGGACGGCAGGCAACTGAAGCCGATCGGCACCGCCTCCCCCGCGGGCAACTTCGGTCGCTTCAACAACCAGCAGGCGACCGACGCCTTGACGGCCTACGCGAACGCGACCGACGAGGCCGCCCGTACCGCCGCGATGAGCACGCTGCAGAAGGTCTTCGTCGAGCAGATGCCGATGATCCCGGTCGGCGCGGACAACATCGGTGGCGCGTACAGCACGAAGAACTGGACCGGCTGGCCCGACGATTCGAACCCGTACGGCGCGATGCAGCCCACCCAACCCAACGCGCTGGACGTGGTGCTGCACCTCAAGCCCGCCGGTAGCTGACCGCAATGCCGCCTCCCCGGTCGGCCGAGGCCGACCGGGGAGGCGGACCCAAGCTCAGACTCGTACCGCGTCACCCCACGGTGACACAGACACCCCGAAGACAGGAACTCGGCATGACGTTGAGCGAAAGCGCGGCGGCGCCGGTCAACGAGGTGGTGCTGGAGGCCGTCGGCCTGACCAAGCATTTCCCCGTCCGCAAACGGCTGCGTGACCTCTTCTCGCGCACGCCGACAGCGGTCCACGCCGTCGACGACGTATCGTTCGCGCTACGCCGCGGCCAGGTGACCGCGCTGGTCGGTGAGTCCGGATCCGGCAAGTCGACGGTGGCCCGGCTGCTGGCCCAGCTCCACCGCCGCACCGCCGGCGACATCCGCCTGCACGGTGTATCGACCACGGTCCGCGGCGGTCGCGCGTTCCGGTCGTACGTGCGACGCGTCCAGCTGATCCTGCAGGACCCGTTCGCGTCGCTCAACCCGGTGCACACGATCCGCTACCACCTCACCCGGTCGCTGCGGATCCACGGCAACGCCGGGCGCACCGCCGAGGACCTGGAGAAGGCCCTCGGCGAGCTGCTCACCCGGGTCAGCCTCACGCCGGCCGAGCGCTACCTGGACGCGTTCCCGCACGAGCTCTCCGGCGGCCAGCGGCAGCGCGTCGCGATCGCCCGGGCGCTCGGGGCCGACCCGGAGGTCCTTCTCGCCGACGAACCGGTCTCCATGCTCGACGTCTCGATCCGACTCGGCGTGCTCAACCTGCTGCGGGACCTCAAGGACCGGCTCAACCTCGCCATCCTCTACATCACGCACGACATCGCCTCGGCCCGCTACTTCGCCGACGAGACGATCGTGATGTACGCCGGCCGCATGGTCGAGGGCGGCGACAGCGAGACGGTCACGCAGAATCCGGCCCACCCGTACACCCGGCTGCTCATCGAGTCGGCGCCCGACCCCGATCGCATTACCGGCGCCGCAGATGCCACCGGCCAGGACCGCGGGAACGGGGAGCCGCCAAGCCTCATCCGGCCGCCGGCCGGCTGCCGGTTCCACCCGCGCTGCCCGCACGTCATGCCCCGCTGCAAAGTCGACCTACCGCTCCGGCTGGAGATCGCCGATCGGCCCGGCCACTGGGCGGCGTGCTGGCTCTACGACCCGGCCACCGTCGCCGCCGAAGGCTCGGCCTCCGCCGCCCCCGACGCGGACCCGACGATCGGGCCGCCACCAGCGGCGAGGACCGGGCCTAGGAGCTCCGCTCCGGCTGTGCCGCTGATCCATCGGGCGGAGGACGCACGATGAGGTTCCTGCTGCAACGCATCGCGTTCTACCTGTTTACCGCGTGGGCGGCGATCACCCTCAACTTCTTCATCCCGCGGCTGATCCCGGGCGACCCGGTTCAGTCGCTCATCTCGCGCAACCAGGGCCGGATCAGCGCCGACGCCATCCAGTCGCTCTACGTGTTGTTCGGCCTCGACAAGAACGAGAGCGTCTGGCAGCAGTACCTCAACTACTGGAACCAGCTCTTCCACGGCGACCTGGGCCTTTCGTTCACGTTCTTCCCAACGCCGGTGTCGACGGTTATCGGCGACAGCCTGCCGTGGACCGTCAGCCTGGTCGGCATCACCACGATCGTCAGCTTCTTCCTCGGCACGGCGCTCGGCGTCGGCGCCGGCTGGCGGCGCGGCTCGTGGATCGACGGCCTGCTGCCGGCCACGACGTTCCTGTCCTCGATCCCGTACTTCTGGCTGGGCCTCGTCGCGATCGCCCTGCTGGCCGGGCCGGGCAGCTTCTTCCCGTCCTCCGGCGGCTACGAGCCGGGCCTCGTGCCGGCGTTCGACCAGTACTTCGTCCCGAGCGCGATCCAGCACAGCATCCTGCCGGCCGCCACCATCCTGATCTCCTCGATGAGCGGGTGGATCCTCAGCATGCGCAACATGATGGTCACGGTCTCGTCGGAGGACTACATCACGGTCGCCCACGCGAAGGGCCTGTCGGAGCGCCGAGTGGCATTGAGCTACGCCGCCCGCAACGCGCTGCTGCCCAACGTCTCGGGCTTCGCGCTGTCCCTCGGGTTCATCGTCGGCGGCACGCTGCTGGTGGAAATCGTCTTCTCCTACCCCGGTCTCGGGTTCCAGCTCTTCCAGGCGGTCGGCGCCAAGGACTACCCGTTGATGCAGGGGATCTTCCTGATCATCACGATCTCCGTGCTGGTGGCGAACCTGCTCGCCGACGTCGCGTACCTGCTGCTCGACCCGCGGACCCGAAAGAGTGGCTGACCGATGACCATCTCACCCTCCAGCATCGACCAGGTCATCCCCGGCCAGGGGGCGATGGCCCAGCCGTCGACCGCGCCCGGCAAGGCGAGGCGCCGGTTGCGGTTCATCGCCAACGCCAAGGCCGCGACCGGCCTGGTCCTCCTGGGCATCTACGGCCTATTCGCGATCATCGGGCCGTGGGTGGCGCCGTACGATCCGGACGCCCGCAGCAACGACATCCTGCAGGCGCCGTCGGCCAAGCACTGGTTCGGGACCTCCCACCTGGGCCAGGACATCTTCAGCCAGATCCTGGTCGGCACCCGAAGCGTCGTCGTCGTGGGCCTGATCGCCGGCGTGGTGGCGACGGTCTTGTCGATCATCATCGGCGTGACGTCCGGCTACCTCGGCGGCGTAGCCGACGAGGGCCTGTCGGCACTGTCCAACGTGTTCCTGGTCATCCCGGCGCTGCCGCTGATCATCATCGTGACGTCGGTCGTCGACCGGGCCAGCGACACGCTGGTCGCGCTCATCATCGGGCTGACGTCGTGGGCGTGGGGCGCCCGTGTGCTGCGCGCGCAGACGCTGTCGCTACGCCGCCGCGACTACGTGGAGGCGGCCCGGGCCACCGGCGAGTCGACGTGGCGCATCATCATCTTCGAGATCCTGCCCAACCTCACCGCGATCATCGCGTCCGGCTTCGTCGGTACGGTCATCTTCGCGGTCATGTCGGAGATCACGCTCGCGTTCATCGGCATTTCGTCGGTCTCCTCATGGAACTGGGGCACGATCCTGTTCTGGGCGCAGGGCCAGCAGGCCCTCGCCCAGGGCGCCTGGTGGTGGTTCGTGCCGGCCGGGCTGGCCATCGCGCTGCTGGGCACCGCCCTCGCACTGATCAACTTCGGCATCGATGAGTTCGTCAGCCCCCGGCTGCGCAGCGGCGGCCGGACCCGGGTGCGGACGGCGGACGGGCGCACCGTACGCATGCGGGTCGGCTTCACCCCGGTGCTGGCGCCGCGACCCGCCCCGCCGTCCCCGCGGCCGCGCTCCGAACCGGTAACCGGGCAGCGGAAGGAGGCCGCCCGGTGAGCGCGAGGAGTGCAGCGAAGCGGAGCCCCGCAGTCGCGAACCACGGAGGGTCCCGGTGAGCGCGAGGAGTGCAGCGAAGCGGAGCCCCGCAGTCGCGAACCACGGAGGGTCCCGGTGAGCGCGAGGAGTGCAGCGAAGCGGAGCCCCGCAGTCGCGAACGAAGGAGGGTCCCGGTGAGTGAGCGCTTATTGGAGATCAGGAAGCTCTGCGTCGACTACGGACTCGGCGACGAGGCGGTGCACGCCGTCCGCGAGGTGGACCTCACGCTGCACCGCGGCGAGGTGCTGGGGCTGGCTGGGGAGAGCGGCAGCGGCAAGTCGACTCTGGCGTACGGGCTGACCCGGCTGCTCCCCCCGCCCGGGGTGGTCAGCGGCGGCCAGGTGGTCTACCACCCCGCCGACGGCCCGCCGGTCGACGTGCTGTCCATGACCCCCGCGCAACTGCGGGCGTTCCGCTGGGCCGAGACGTCGATCGTGTTCCAGGGCGCGATGAACTCGCTCAACCCGGTGCACCGAATCTCCACCCAACTGCTCGACGTGATCAAGGCGCACGAGCCGCGGATTACCCCGGAGCCCCGGCTGGCCCGGGCCCGGGAGCTGCTGCGGCTGGTCGGAATCTCCGCCGACCGGCTGGACAGCTACCCCCACCAGCTCTCCGGCGGAATGCGGCAGCGGGTCATGATCGCCATGGCGCTGGCGCTGGAACCGCAGATCGTCATCATGGACGAGCCCACCACGGCCCTGGACGTGGTGATGCAGCGGCAGATCCTCGGCCAGCTCGCCGAGCTGCGCGGGCGGCTCGGCTTCGCGGTGCTGTTCATCACCCACGACCTGTCGCTGCTGGTCGAATTCTCCGACCGGATCGCCATCATGTACGGCGGCCGGATCGTCGAGGAGGCGCCCGCGGCCGAGCTGTACCACCGGGCCCTGCACCCGTACACCGAGGGGTTGCTGCACTCCTTCCCGGCGCTGCGCGGCCCGCGGCGCGAGCTGACCGGCATCCCCGGGGCGCCGCCGGACCTGCGCGCCATGCCCGGCGGCTGCGCCTTCCACCCCCGCTGCCCCCGGGCGTTCACCCCCTGCGACAGCCGGATACCGCTCCTCGGCCCGCCCGCCGACGGCGACCCCGGACGCGCCGTCGCCTGCTGGCTGCACCCCGCCGCCGAGGCGGTCACCCGGTGACCCGCCCCGGCCCGGCGACCACCCGCGTACCCGTTCCCGATACACCATTCGCGACCGCGAGGAGAACCATGGACAGCGACCTCACCATCCCGGCGACCACGGGGCAGGCGGACCCGATCGACACCCTCCCGCCGACGTTCCGGTGGGGGGTGGCGACCTCGTCGTACCAGATCGAGGGCGCGGTCGCCGAGGACGGCCGCAGGCCGTCCATCTGGGACACCTTCTGCCGGGTGCCCGGCGCGGTGGCGAACGGCGACACGGGCGACGTTGCCTGCGATCACTACCACCGGATGCCGCAGGACGTGGCGCTCATCGCCGACCTGGGCCTGGACACGTACCGCTTCTCGGTGGCCTGGCCCCGGGTGCAACCCGACGGGCGGGGGCCGGTGAACCCGGCCGGGGTGGCCTTCTACGACCGGCTGGTCGACGAGCTGCTCGGCCGCGGGATCGACCCGTGGGTCACGCTCTACCACTGGGACCTGCCGCAGGCGCTGGAGGACGCCGGCGGCTGGCCGGCCCGGGACACCGCCCACCGGTTCGCCGACTACGCGGAGCTGGTCTTCGACGCGCTCGGCGACCGGGTGCGGACCTGGACCACGTTGAACGAGCCGTGGTGCTCGGCCATGCTCGGTTATTTCTACGGTCTGCACGCCCCGGGCCGCCGTGACCTGGGCGACGCGATCGCCGCCGCGCACCATCTGCTGCTTGGTCACGGGCTGGCGGTGCGACGGCTGCGGGCGGCGGCCAGCGGACCGCTGGAGCTGGGCATCACCGTCAACCTGGCCACCGCCGATCCGGCGACCGACAGCCCGGCGGACCGGGACGCGGCGCGCGCCGCCGACGGCCTGGGCAACCGCCTCTACCTCGACGCGCTGGTCCACGGCCGGTACCCCGAGGACGTGGTGGCCGACCTGGCCCGCGAGGGGGTGCGCATACCTGTGGAGGCGGACGACCTGGCGGTCATCTCCACCCCGTTCGACGTGCTCGGCGTCAACTACTACTTCGGCCAGCTCTACTCCGGTGTGGATGACGATGGGCGGGAGCAGGACGCCGACGGCCGGCCGGTGCGGCGGGTGGTCCCGCGGGACCTGCCCCGCACGGCGATGGGCTGGGAAATCGTCCCGGAGTCCTTCACCGACCTGCTGGTGCGGCTCAGCCGGGACTACCCGGGCGTGCCGATCGTGATCACCGAGAACGGCGCGGCCTTCGACGACCAGCCGGACGCCGACGGCTTCGTGGCCGACGACGACCGGGTGGCGTACCTGGCAGAGCACCTGCGCGCGGTGGCCCGGGCCCGGCTCACCGGGGCGGACGTGCGCGGCTACTTCGCCTGGTCGCTGCTGGACAACTTCGAGTGGGCGTACGGCTACGACAAGCGGTTCGGCATCGTCCGGGTCGACTACGACACCCAGCGGCGGACCCCGAAGCGCAGCGCGCTCTGGTACCGCGAGACGGTCCACCGGATCCGCGGCGAGCGGTGAGCCACCGCGAAGCGGCCGCCCGGGCCCTCCCCGGGCGGCCGCTTCGCCATCGGCTCGGGCGCGAAATGCCGATCTGACCTGCACCGGCGGCGCCAACCAGAAGTGGACCCTGCCGTCCTGGGCGAGGGTCGGGCCGGCGGCGGTGTCGCCGGCCCGCCCGCCAGCGGGCCCGGGAGCGGGCGCGCCGACGGCTCAGCGGGCCCGGGAGCGGGCGCGCCGACGGCTCAGCGGGCCCGGGACCGCGGGCGGCGCGCCGGCCGCCGGGGTGCAGGCATGATCCGGGCCGACGCGTCGCGGGCGACGCCACCGTCGCGCAGCAGCCGGGCCATCGGCAGGGTGGCCGCGCCCATCGCGACCGCGTCGGGTCCGAGCTGGCAGAGCTCGATCGAGGACTGCGCGTACGGCTGGCGCAGGGCGTGCCGCGCCGTGGCCTCGCGGATCCGCGGCAGATACCGGTCCCCCAGCGCGAGACCGGCCCACCCGCCGAGCACCACCCGCTCCGGGTTGAACAGGTTGACCAGCGTGGCCACGCCCGCGCCCAGGTAGCCGACCGTCTCGTCGAGCACCTTGGCGGCCGTGCGGGTCGAGGAGCGCAGCAGTTCGCCGAACGCGCTCTCCTCGTCGCCGCCGGGCACCGGGCGGCCCCGATTGGCCTGTCGGAACCGGTCGAGCACACCCTCCGCGCCGACGTACGCCTCGAGGCAGCCGAGGTTGCCGCAGCGGCAGCGGCGACCGCCGTACACGATCGTGGTGTGGCCCCACTCGCCGGCGCTGCTGTGCGCGCCCCGGTAGCTCACCCCGTCGGCCACCACGCAGGCCCCGACCCCGGAGCCGACGAGGGCGATGACCGCGTGCCGGGTGCCCCGGCCGGCACCGAACCACATCTCCGCCTGGCCGAGGGTCTTCGCGCCGTTGTCGACGTGCACGGGGATATCGGTGCCGGCGCGCAGCATCGCCCCCAGTGGCACCCCGTCCCAGCGGAGCGTCTGGGCGTGCACGACGGCGTCGGCGGTCCGTTCCACCGTCCCGGACACCGCCACGCCGAAGCCGAGCACCGCCGCGGGGTCGACGCCGGCCTGCTCGATGACCGCGGCCAGCCCGTGCAGCAGGTGGGCCGCCACGTCGTCCGGGTCCGGCTCGGCGGCGGCGATCGGGTACTCCGCCTTGGCCAGCGCGGTCATCGCCAGGTCGAAGAGCTCGACCTGGACGCGGGTCTCGCCGACGTCGGCGCCGACCAGGTAGCCGTAGCCGGGGGCGACGCGCAGCAGCACCCGGGGACGACCGCCGTCGGACTCGACCGAGCCGGCCTCCTCGACGATCCCCTCGTCGATCATCTCCCCGACCAGGTTGCTCACGCTGGCCAGGCTCAACGCGGTGGTCTGGCCCAGCTCCTGGCGGCTGAGCGGGCCGTCCAGCCAGATCCGGGTGAGCAGCACCGAGCGGTTGGCGCGGCGCATGTCGCGCACGGTGGTGCGTCTGGCGTCCATGTCCGCGGTCGTCCTTTCCCGGGCGCCACCGGCCGGCGGCCCCACCCAGGATGCATCAACGCCACGATTAATGCCATGAACCAAGAGTTGACGTAAGGAGGTGTGGGCCTGTCCGGCCCTTCACCGGTCAGCCGGGCGTCTGCCGTCCTCCCGGTTCGCGATCCGCCCGCTCCTGCTCCCGTCGTCGCTGGTCCCGCCGCCGGTCGACGAGGGCGGCAATGAGCAGGGAGCCGGCGGCCATCGCCCGTCCCCACCGGCGGAGGGCGGCGCGGACCGGTCCGGCCGGCGGAGGCGCCGGCGGCCCCGGCACCACCACCCGCTCGACGCCCGGGTAGGCGAGCCGGGCGGCGGCGACCGCTTCCTCTTCCGACAGCACCGGCCTGCTGCTGGTGAGGATCACCCCGTCGGCCCCCTGGCGGTAGCGCCATCGCCAGGCGTCCCGCTCCGGCCACAGCTCGATCCGAGGTGTGGCGGGCCCCTCCCGGCTCTCCCCCGGCGGGTTCTCCTCGGGGCGCTCCGCGTCGTCGGTCGACCGGTCCCGCCGGCCGGCCGCCCGCCGGAACTCCGTCCCGGTGAGGTCACCGAGGCGCCGGCTGTCGCCCACCCGCATGGCCCGCGCGGTCAGGAACGCGAGCAGCCCGGCCGGGATCGGCAGGACCAGAGCCAGCACGCGCAGCACCGACAGGACGTCGGACAGCGGTACCCGCAGCAGCCGGGCGATGATGTCGTCCGCCGCCGCGATCACCAACACCGCGTAGAACGCGATCACGCCGACCCCGATGCCCAGCCGGGCCGGGTGCTGACGGGGGCGGTCGAGCAGCTGGTGTGACCGTTTCTCCCGGGTGCGCAGGCGCTCCGCGAACGGCCATGCGTAGAGCGCGGCGAAGGTCAGACCGCCGAGCACCGCCCCGGGAAAGAACGGCGCCGGCACGAGGTGGCCGAAGACCCGGAACTCCACCGGGGGGAACAGCCGCAGCGCGCCCTCGCCCCAGGCGACGTACCAGTCGGGCTGGGCGGGTGAGGAGATCTGTGCCGGTTCGAAGGGGCCATAGATCCAGACGGGGTTGATCTGGGCCAGCCCGCCGAGCGCGAACAGCACCGCCAGCACCCAGGCGAACAGGGCGAGCGTCCGCAGCGTGTAGCTCGGCCACAGCCGGGAGCCGACCACGTTGTGCTCGGTACGACCGGGGCCGGGGAACTGGCTGTGCTTCTGCCGGACCAGGATCGCCAGATGCATCGAGACGAGCGCGACCAGCACGCCGGGGACCAGCAGGACGTGGGTGATGAACATCCGCGGAATCATGACGTCTGAGGGGAACTCGCCCCCGAAGGCGAGGAACGCCAGCCAGCTCCCGATGACCGGGGTCGACAGCACCACCGAATGAATGATCCGCAGGCCGGTCCCGGACAACAGATCGTCTGGCAGGGAGTAACCGGTGAATCCGTTCAGCAGGGCGAGCGCGAGCATGGTGACGCCGATCAACCAGTTGATCTCGCGGGGCTTGCGGTACGCCCCGGTGAAGAAGATGCGCATCAGGTGCAGCACGATCGCGCCGACGAAGAGCAGCGCGGCCCAGTGGTGGGTCTGCCGGAGCAGCAATCCGGCCCGTACGTCGTAGCTCAACTCCACAGTGGACGCGTAGGCGGCCGAGGTCGTTGCGCCGTCCAGCGGCGCGTAGTCGCCCTGGTAGACCCGGTCCGCGGAGCTGGCGTCGAAGAAGAACGTCAGGTAGACGCCGGTGAGGATCAGGGCGACGAACGCGTAGAGCGCTATCTCGCCCAGCATGAACGACCAGTGGTCCGGGAAGACCTTCGCCAGCGCCCGCCGGGCGACCGGCGAGAGCCGGAGCCGGTCATCCACCGCCCGGACGAGCCGGTCGACGATCATGGCCGACCCCAGTAGCCGGCGCCGGGCGGGGAGGTGAAGTCACCGGTGGCTCGCAGAAACCCCTCCGGATCGACCTGGACCGGCAGGCCGGGAAGGCTTCGGGCGGCCGGACCGGCGACCGGGCGGGCCGCCGCGAGCAGGTCGAACGAGGACTGGTGGCAGGGGCAGAGCAGGCGGCCGGCGCCTTTGAGGTAGATGCGGACGGGGCAGCCGGCGTGGGTGCAGAGCATCGAGTAGACGACCAGTCCGTCGAGGTGTCCGGCGGGCGGGGGGTCCGAGAAGCGCTGGGGGTCGAGGCGTACGGCGAAGGCGGGGGCGTCCCCGGCGTCGGTGCGTCCCTCGGGGAAGACCGCGACCATGGTGTCGGCGGGTACGTCCGCCGGGCGCAGCGGGCGCCCCTCGGCGTTGACCAGCCGCACTCCGGGCGCCCAGTCTGTGTCGCGCAGCGCCTGGGCGGGTCGGGTCCGGTGGAGGGGCAGCAGCGAGCGCAGCGGGAACAGCGCCGCGACACCGAGCGCGGTGAGCGCGAGACCGAGCGCGGCGAGCAGTCCGCGTCGGCGCAGTGGGCTGTCCTCGTCGCTGAGGGCCGCCGCGGCCAGCGCCTGCTCCGGCGGCGGTGGCGTGAACCCCTCGTGTTCCTCGACGTACCCGCCGGTCGGCACCAGTCGGCGCGCCCAGGTGGCCAGGCCCAGGGCCAGCCCGGCGAACGCGACGGCGAGGGATGCCCCCTCCCACTGGGTCTGTCCGCCGAGTCCGTACGTCACCGCGAATCCGACCGCACCCGCGGCGCTGATGATGAAGGCGAGGACGATCCGGCGGCCCGCCGTCCGCTCGGCCGCCGTTGGTCGCCGGCCGCTCACTGGTCCGCCCTCCTGCCCAGCCAGCGGACGAAGAGCAGCAACAGGGCCAGACCGGCCACCCAGGCGAGCACACCCTCCGTCGACGGCCCCAGCCGGCCGAGGGGATTGCCACCCCGGTCCAGCCGCTCGCTCTGCATCAGCCGTACGTAGCTGGTGAGGTCGTCGACCTGCCGGTCGGTGAGCACCTGGCTGGGGAACGCCGGCATCAGCCCGGGACCCACCCGCACCGCCTCGGCGACCTGGACCGCCGTCGCGTCGTACAGCGGCGGGGCGGTCCAGCCGTTCGTCAGGGCGCCCCCGGCACCCGTCGCGGAGTGGCAGGGCGCGCAATTGGCGGCGAACAGCTCCCGCCCCGCCACGACGTCGCCCGGGGCGACCCGCGGGAGCTGCGGCCCCCCGCCGCCGAAGCTGGCGACGTGCCCGACCAGGGCCCGGATCTCTTCGGCCGAGAAGACCGGATCCCGGCGCCTCGGCTGCTGCTCCTCCCGGGCCAGCGGCATCCGTCCGGTACCTAACTGGAAGGCCACCGACGCCGGCCCCACCCCGATGAGTGACGGCCCCCGCTGCGTCCCCTGCCCCTGCTCACCGTGACAGGTGGCGCAGGTACGCAGGTAGAGGTCGGCGCCGGGATCGCCGGTGGCCGGAGCACCGGCGGGTGCCGGTGGGGCCGGCGAGCCACCGGGCGTCGGCGCCGGTGCGAGCGCGAGCGGTCCCACCACGATGACCAGCGCGGTCCCCACCGCCAGGGCCCGGCGTGGGTGCGGACCGCACCGCCCGAACGCGCCGCTTCCGCCCCTGGGTCCGTCGGCTCTTCCTCGCACGTCCACGGCTCAGTCCAGGGTGTAGAGGTAGGCGGCGATGTCCTGCGCGTCGATCGGGTCGACGCCGAGGGCGGGCATGGCCGTTCCGGGCTCCACCGCCTGCGGATTCGAGATCCAGCGCCGCAGGTTGTCGGCGTTGTTGGGCAGCTCGCCGGCGATGTACGAGCGGGCACCGAACCGGGTCAGCGGTGGACCGACGAGACCGTTGGCCCGGTTGATGCCCGGGATGGTGTGGCAGGAGCCGCAGCCGTACTGCTGGATGAGTTCGGCGCCCCGCTCCGGATTCCCGGTACGTGACTCGGGCGGCGGTGACGGGTCGGTCCGGCTGCACGCGGGCACGGCGACCAGGACCGACATCGCCAGCAGGACGGGCCACCGGACCCCGATCCGACGAGGAATCCTCATCCCACCAGCCTTTCCGTCCGCGCCTCGACCGCGGGATCCCCGTTCCACCGGTCGCCGCTGGCCGGCACCGACCGGTCAGCGTCGAGCCGCTCCCGCTGCAGGAGCCAGCGCAGGAACATGGCCAGCGTCGCGACCAGGACGGCCACGTCCATCGGCGCCCACATCAGCAGACCCGCCAGTTGCTGATCCGCCAGCGGATCGGTGCCGAACACCTGGGCGGGATAGACCGGTTCGGGGGCGAAGGTCAGCACCGCGCCCAGCGCGGAGGCCGGCAGCATGGTGCCGAGCAGCAGCAGGACCGCCACCGGGGCGGGCGGCCGGTGGCGCGGCGAGCCGACCACCGGCGTCCAGAGCAGCCACGCCGACCCGACGAAACACAGATGCTCCACGGCGTGCACGACGGGATGCTCCAGCGCGGCGACGTAGGTCGTCGGCAGGTGCCAGATCCAGAGCACCAGGGTCTGCGCCCCGCCGGCCAGCAGCGCGTACGTCGTCGGCCGGCGCAGCCACCGGGCGGCCGGGGTGACCCGCCAACGGGCCAGCCGCCGGCGCAGCGGCACCGAGCAGACGAGGCTCACCGGCAGCCCCGCGACCCCGGCCGCGAGCAGCGGCCCGGCCAGTAGCAGAAGGAGCATGTGCTGGGCCATGTGTCCGGCGAACGAGCCCTCGGCACGCTCGTGGACCGGGCCGCCCTGAGCGGCGAGGACGACGAGCAGGCCGGCACCGAAGGCGACCACGCGCCAGACCGGCACGACCCGGCCGAGGCCGCGGCGTGCCCACAGCTCGTGCACACCGCGTCCGTACCCCGCGGCGACCAGGGCCAGCGACACGACGAGCACCATCGCCAGCAGGCCTTCCGCGACGGAGCCCCGGCCCGGGTCCATGCTCGCCCCGGTGGCGGTCATCGTTGACACGGCGGCAGCACCAGCACGGCGACGCCACCCAGCACGATGATGGCCAGGAAGAGCAGGTTCGCCCAGATGCCGACCACGGCAAGCATCCGGGCCCGGCCGAATGACGGATCGTCCTCGCGCCCGCGCTGCGCCCGCGCGGTCCGCCGCCATGCCAGGGTTGCGACCAGCAGGGCCCCGACGGTGGCGACCGCCGGGACGACCACCGCGAGCCAGACGGCCTGCCAGAGCGGGACCTGTGCCACGGTGTCGGCCCCGGTGGCGCAGGTGAGCTCGTCAAGGCTCCAGCCGACGAACAGGTGCACCGCCCAGGCGAGCGCGCCGCCCAGCACGCCGTACCAGAGCAGCAGCCCACCGGTCAGCCGGGCGCGGTGATCTGGCTGGACGCTCATCACAGCCTCGGCGAGAGGTAGATGGTGAACAGGATGGCGGCCCAGACCACGTCGACGAAGTGCCAGTAGATCGCGACGTTACGCACCCGCTCGTGCCGGCGGGCGCCGAAGCGGCCGCGCCGCAGGGACGCGGCGAACAGCCAGCTCAGCATCGTCAGCCCGACCAGCACGTGTAACCCGTGGAAGCCGGTGATGAGGTAGAACAGCGATCCGTAGACGTCGGTGGTGAGGGTGAAGTGCCGCAGCGTCTCGGCATACTCCGTGGCCAGCAACGTCAGGAAGGTGGCGCCGAGCAGCAGCGTGGTGGCCAGTCCGGCGCGCAGCCGCCAGCGTTGACCGCGGCGGATGCCGTGCTCCGCCCAGATCACCGGCAGGCTGCTGGGCAGCAGCACCGCCGTCATCACCAGTGGCCGGAGCAGTTTCGGTGCCTCGATCCCGTGCGGGGGCCAGTGGGGACCGTACTGGAAGCGCAGATAGAAGTAGCTGCCGAGCAGGCAGGCGAAGAGGGTGGCCTCGGTGGTGACGAAGAGCACCATCCCCCACCAGCCGGTGGGCCGGCCGACCGGTAGCTCGGTGCTCAGCGCCTCGGCCCCGGTCGCCGCCGCGACGCCACCACGCCCCGTCATGCCGCCGCCTCGTCCGCCCAGCGGGGTGGCCAGGCCCAGACCGCCACCGTCGCGGCCACCGCGACCACCGCGAGGCCGGCCAGCGGGTACCAGCCGAGGAGCAGCGCGGTGAAGAGGACCAGCAGCGCCGTGGCGAGGACGAGCGGCTGCAGGCTGGCCTCCGGCATCCGCACCGCCCGCTCGTAGCGCGCGTCCAGCTCGCTGGTGAACACCGTCCGACGTCCGTCGCTCAGGATGCGGTCCTCGGTCGCGCCCGGCCCGGTCGACTCGGCGGTGCGCTCGTCCCACACGGGATGCAGGCTGTGCACCCGGGGCACCACCGGGAAGTTGTACGGCTCCGGCGGGGAACTGGTCGACCACTCCAGGGTGTCCCCGCCCCACGGGTCGGCCGGGGCGGGTCGGCCGCGGCGCAGCGCGTGCACCACCCCGACCAGCACCAGCAGCAGACCGAGGGCGAGCAGGTACGACCCGGCGGTGCTGAGCAGGTTCCACCCGTCCCAGCCCAGGTCGCCGCGGTACGTGTAGACCCGGCGCGGCATGCCGAACAGGCCGTACAGGTGCATCGGAAAGAAGGTCACGTGCATGCCGGCGAACACCAGCCAGAACGCCCATCGGCCGAGCCGCTCGTGGTACATCCGGCCGGTGATCTTCGGCAGCCAGTAGTACAGGCCCGCGAGCATCGGGAAGACCGCGCCGCCGATGAGGACGTAGTGGAAGTGCGCCACGACGAAGTAGGAGTCGGTGACCTGCTGGTCGAACGCGGTCAGCGCGAACATCGCCCCGGTGAAGCCGCCGAGCACGAAGGTCACGATGAACCCGATCAGGAACAGCAGCGGTACCCGGACGACCAGCCGGCCGAGCAGCATGGTGGCCAGCCAGGCGAAGATCTGGATGCCGGACGGGATCGTGATGATCGAGCTGGCCGCGCTGAAGAAGCTGTACGACAGCTGGGGCAGCCCGGTGGCGAACATGTGGTGCACCCACACCCCGAACGAGATGATCGAGATCGCCACGATGGAGAGCACGATCAGTGGGTAGCCGACCACGCCCCGGCGGGTGAACGCGGGCAGCACCGCGGAGACGATGCCCAGCGCCGGCATCACGATGATGTATACGTCCGGGTGGCCGAAGATCCAGAACAGGTGCTGCCAGAGCAGCACGTTGCCGCCGGCCGACGGGTCGAAGAAGTGCGTGCCGAACCGGCGGTCGAGGAACAGCATGGCGTTGTCCGCGTTCAACGCGGGCAGCGCAAAGATGACCATGAACGCGGTGGCCACGATCGCCCAGACGAACAGTGGCACCCGGTTGAGTGACATCCCGGGGGCGCGCAGCTTGAGCGCGGTGACGATGAAGTTGATCGAGCTGGCGGTCGTCGAGATGCCGAGGAAGAGCAGGCCGAGGGCGTACACGTCCATGTGCAACCCGGGATTGTGCTGCTCCTGGCTGAGCGGGGCGTAGGCGAACCAGCCGTTGTTCGGCGCCGCGCCGAACGGCAGGCTCGCCCACATGAACAGGCCGGCGAACAGGAAGATCCAGTAGCCGAGCGCGTTGAGCTTCGGGAAGGCCATGTCCCGCGAGCCGATCATCAGCGGGACGAGGAAGTTGCCGAAGCCGAAGAGCATCGGGGTGGCGAACAGGAAGATCATCGCCGTGCCGTGCATGGTGAACAGTTGGTTGTACTCCCGCGGGGAGAGGATGCCCGCCTCCGGTCGGGCCAGCTGGGTCCGCATCAGCAGGGCGCTGAGGCCGGCGAGCACGAAGAACAGACCGGCCGTCACCAGGTAACGGCGGCCGATTCGCTTGTGGTCGATGGTGCTGAACCAGGACCGGACCGACGGCCGCTCACCCCAGTGTTCGGCGAGCCGGTCCAGGTCCTCCCGGCTGACCCCCGACGAGGGCGGGGCAACAGTCGACATTCGATTCCCCTCCCCCGGCGGCTACTTCAGCGACCGCAGATACGCGATGAGGTCGGGTAGCTGCGCGGCGTCCACCGGCTGCGGCGGCATGGCGTTGCCCGGTTTGACCGTCTGCGGGTTGGCGATCCACCCGCCCAGGTGGCCGGCGTCGTTGGGGACCGCGCCGGCCCCGATGCTCCACCGGGCGCCCATGTCGGACAGGTCGGGCCCGACCCGGCCCTGGGCGCTGGTGCCGCGTACCGCGTGGCAGGCGGCACAGGTGCCCTGCAGGAACGCCTGCTGCCCACGGCGCTCGGCCTCCGACTGCGGTGCGCGGGCCGGCGCACCCAGGCGGGCGACCCAGGCGTCGAAGTCCCGCCGCGGCTCGGCGATGACCATCAAGGCCATGTGGGCGTGCTGCAGTCCGCAGTACTCCGCGCACTGCCCACGGTAGCTGCCGGCCCGGTTCGCGAGCAGCCACGTCTCGCGCATCTCGCCGGCGATCAGGTCGGTCTTGGGCATCAGCTGGGGCACCCAGAAGCTGTGCAGCACGTCGGCGGCCCGCAGCCGCACCCGTACCCGCTCGCCGACCGGGATGTGGATCTCGTTGGCGGTGGCCCCGGAGACCCCCTCGTAGCGCACCTCCCACCACCACTTGTGGCCGGTGACCTCGACGGTCGGACCATCCGGCCCGGGATCCGCGCTGAGCGCGGCGAGGTCCCGCAGGCCGACCCCGTACACCGCGACCAGGATCACGAAGGGCAGCCCGGCGCCGGCGATCGTCACGAACCGCAGCGGCTGGCCGTGCCGGATCCGGGTCCGCTCGCCGCGCCGGAACACCAGCGCCCAGGCCAGGAGAGCCGCCACCTCGAGGAAAACCACCACGGAGACCCAGAACAGCAGCCACCAGAGGCCCTCGATCCGGTGTGCCCCGGCCCCCGCGGGGTCGAGCGCGGAGGGCGCGTCCGCCGGGCATCCGGCGAGCACGGACAGTGCACCGAGCCCGGCGGCGACCACCCGGGCACCGCGCATCGGCCGGCGCCTCCGCTGTTCGGCGCCGGGCGTCCTCGCTGACCGTCTCGTGTCCACCACGAGAAAGGCTAGTGCCACTGGCAGGTTTTCCGGCCCTATATGGGGTTACGTGGCCTTCCGTCCGTTTCGCTGCGCTATCGTCCGGATGCGACGGCAACCGCCGCCAGGAAGCGCCGGAGCGGCGCGGACAGGAAGATCATGGAAACCTCCAGCGTCGACCTCGCCTCGGACACCCTCCAGGCCGCCGCCCGGCGCCGAACCATCGCGTGGTTCGCCGGCGGCCTCGCCGTGGCGGCCGCCGTGGCCGGCGGCGTGGTGGCGCCCCCGGACCGGTTTCAGGGGCAGGCGCAACGGCTGATGTATTTGCACGTACCAGCCGCCTGGGTGGCGTACGCCGCGTTCGCGGTCGTCCTGGCGAGCAGCGCGGCGTACCTGATCCGCGGGGACCTGCGGTGGGACCGCCTGGCCCGGCCCGCCGCCGAGGTCGGCGTCGCGCTGACAGCCGTCGCGATCGTCAGCGGTGCACTCTGGGGACACCTGGTCTGGGGCACCTGGTGGGCCTGGGATCCACGCCTGGTCAGCACCGCCCTGCTGCTCCTGGCTTACGCCGGCTACCTCGCGCTGCGCCGGATGATCAGTGAACGGACCGGCGCTCTGGACGGCATGGACCACCGGATCGCCCGACCGGCGGCGGTGCTCGGAGTGAGCGGCTTCCTGCTGGTACCGGCCGTGCACTTCTCGGTCGTCTGGTGGCGGTCACTGCACCAGCAGGCCACCGTGCTGGCCCCGGACCGCCCCCCGATCGACCTGCGCATGGGGGTGGCCCTGCTGCTCGCCGTGGCCGCCGCGACGCTCGGCGCCTTCTGCGTGCTGCTCTACCGGCTGGTCGCCCTCGAACGCCGGCTCGGCCGGCAGACGTCCGGTCTGCCGGGTTCGGACGCTCGGACCCGGGTCCCCATCGGATGATCCGCCCGCGCTCCGGTCGAATCGCCGCGATCGCCGTCGTCCTCGCCGCCGGCGGCGTGCTCGCCGCCAGCGCCCTGCAGGACACCCTTACCTACTACCGCACCCCCGCCGAGGTGCTCGGCGACCCGGACGCGGGACGCCACCGGCTGCGACTGGGTGGCGAGGTCGTCCCCGGATCGCTGAGCCGGACCGACGAGCTGGTCGTGTTCCGGCTGGCCGAGGACGGCCATGAGGTCACCGTGGCACAGCGCGGCGTGCCGCCCGAGACCTTCCGGGAGGGCGAGGAGGCGGTCGTCGAGGGCGTCCTCGACTCGGACGGGGTGTTCCGCTCCGACCGGGTGCTGGTCCGGCACGGCAACGAGTACCGGCCGTCGACCGGACCCGGGAAGCCCGCCGATGCTCGGTGAACTCGGCACCGCGAGCCTCGCGGCCGGAATGCTCTCCGCCACTCTCACGGCCCTGCTCTGGCTGCGGACCGCCCTCTTCGGCGGACCGACCCGCCCGGCCCGGATCACCACCACACTGACGCTGCTCGCCGCGGTGGCCGCCTGCGCCGTCCTGGAGGCGGCGCTGCTCCGGCACGACTTCAGCGTGCGGTTCGTGGCCGAGAACGGCGGACACGGCGTTCCCGTCTACTACACGGTGACCAGTCTCTGGTCGGCGCTGGACGGCTCGCTGCTGCTCTGGCTGCTGATCCACGGCGGTTACGCCACCGCCCTGGCCCGTCGCCCGGGCCGGTACCCCAGCCGGCTGCACGGGTACGCGATGGTCGTGGTCAGTGCGGTGGGCATGTTCTTCTTCGCGCTGGCGTACTTCGCCGCGAATCCCTTCCGGACGGTACAGCCCGTGCCGGTCAGCGGGCCGGGCCCCAACCCGCTGCTGCAACAGCACCCGGCGATGGGTCTGCATCCCCCGCTGCTGTATGCCGGTTACATCGGCCTGGTCGTCCCGTTCGCCTTCGCACTCGCCGCGCTGCTCGCCGGCCGGGCGGGCCGCGGCTGGCTGTCCGCCGCCCGACCCTGGGCCCTGTTCGCCTGGGTCACGCTGACCGCCGGCATCGGCCTCGGCGCCTGGTGGTCCTACGCGGTGCTGGGCTGGGGTGGCTACTGGGCCTGGGACCCGGTGGAGAACGCCTCCCTGCTGCCCTGGCTGACCGCCACCGCGTTCCTGCACACCACCCTCCCGGCGGGCCGCCCCGGGACCCGGGCCACCTGGAACGTGCTGCTGGCCTGCGCGAGCTTCGTGCTCGTGCTGCTGGGCACGTTCCTCACCCGGTCCGGCGCGGTGGCCAGCGTGCACGCCTTCACCGCCTCCCCACTGGGGCCGATGCTGCTCGGTTTCGTGCTGCTCGCGGTGACCGTCTCGACGGTCCTGTCCGGATGGCGCGCTCCGCCGCCGGCGGCGGGGCCACCCGCGCCGCTGCTGTCACGGAGCACCGCAGTGCTGGTGAACGGGGTCCTGCTGCTGACCATCACGGCAATGGTCCTGGTCGGCACCATCTTCCCGCTGCTCTCCGAGTCCCTCGGCGGAACCCGGACCGCCGTCGGGCCCGCCTACTACCACCGCACCGCCGTGCCGTTGGCCGTCGTGCTGCTGGTGGTCATGGGCGCGACGCCGGCCCTACGGGGGTCGCCCCGGCGGCTCGCCGTGCCGGCCGGCGCCGCGCTGGCCACCGTCGCCGTGGTGGGGCTGGCCAACCGGCCCGGTCTTCCCGCACTCACCGCCTTCGCCGCCGGAGCCTTCGTGCTCGCCGGCGTCGCCGGGCAGGCGACCGACCGGCTACGACGGCCCGCGCGGGCGTCCCGCCGAGCCCGACTCGCCGGATTCGCGGGGCTGGCGGCGCACGCCGGCATCGCGGTCGTGGCCCTGGGCGTGGCCGGCACCTCGGCCTACAGTGCCAGCGCGGAGCGGGAGCTCCGGGTCGGCGAAGCCGTCACGGTCGGCGACGTCTCGGTGCGGCTGGTCGAGGTGCACCGTCAGGCCGGCGCCGACGGCATGGCGGTGAGCGCCCGGCTCCGGCTGACCGAGCCGCGGGATCGCGACCGGATCCTCGCCCCCGACCTGCGCTACTACCCCGCGCGGGACACGGCCGTCACCGTGCCGCGGATCGAGACGGGTCTGCTGCGGGACACGTACGTCACGCTGATCGCGGTGGCGCCCGACAACAGCGGAGCAACGGTACGGCTCGCCGTCAACCCGCTCGTCGGCCTGCTCTGGGCCGGTGGTGCGCTCACCGTGGCGGGCGGCCTGCTGGCGTTGTTGACGTCAGTCCGGCAGCGTCGCACCGGCAACTCCCGCCCGCCTGAGGTCCGACCGGCCGTAGGCGCCGCCACCGTCGCGCAGGCCCGGACGTGAAGGCTCGGGTGCGCTCGCGCCGGCCGCCCCGCGTCGCGCTGCCTGCGCTGGCTCTGCTGCTGACCGCGGCCGTCGGTGCGGTGCTCGCGGTGGGCCTGCGTTCGCCGACGACGGTCGCCTCGGCGGGTACGGCACCCGGCGCCGTCGCTCCGGCGCTGTCCGGTCCGACGCTGGACGGGGGTCACTTCGATCTGGCTGACGCACACGGTCAGGTGCTGGTGGTCAACGTCTTCGCCTCGTGGTGCGGACCGTGCCGGGAGGAACTGCCGCTGCTGGTCGAAGCCCGGCAGCGCTGGTCGACGCGGGGGTTGCAACTGGTCGGCCTGAACGTGCGGGACGGCCCCGAGGCGGTGCGCGCGCTGTTGCGCGACACGGGCGCCGAGACGATGACCGTGCTGACCGACCCCGACGGCACGCTGGCGGTGGGCTGGGGCGTACGGGGCCTGCCCGAGACCTTCGTGGTGGACCGGGAGGGGCGGATCGCCGACCGGGAGCAGGGGCAGGTGAGCCGGCAGTGGCTGGAGCAGCGGGTGGGGCCGCTGCTGGCCGGATGAGGTGGCGCGGGGCCCTGGGCTCGGTCGTCATGGCGGCCCTGCTGGCGGCGGCCCTCGTGGGGCTGATCAGATCCGGGTCCGCCGGGGAGCGGGCGGACCCGGTGCGGTCGATCGCCGCCGGCCTGCGCTGCCCCGCCTGCCAGGGCGAATCCGTCGCCGACTCCCGCTCGCCGATCGCTGCCGCCATGCGGCAGGTGGTGGCCGACCAGGTCGCGCAGGGGCGCCCTCCCGACGAGATCCGCCGTTGGTTCGTGCAGCGCTACGGGGAGGACGTGCTCGCGGATCCACCGCTGCACGGGCCGGCGCTGCTGCTCTGGGTCGTCCCCCTGCTGGTGCTGCTGGCCGCCGGCTTCGCGGCCGTACGCACGCTGCGCCCGGCCCGGCGACGATCCGCCACGCGGCCGATCACCGCGCCGAGCGCCCGGGCTGCCCGGTTGGCCTGGCGGGCCGGCTCGCTCGGCCTGGTGGCCATCGTCGCGTCGGTGGCACTGGCCGCAACCAGGGTCGGTCCGACGGCTGCCGGCGGAGCGGCGGCCGACCCGGCCGCGGTCGCCGTGCTGCTGGCCCGGGACCTGGAACAGCAGCAGCAGTACGGCGCGGCGGCGGACCTGTACCGGCAGGCGTTGCGCACCCAGCCGGACGACTCGATCCGACTGAGACTGGCCTTCACCCTCGTCCGCGCCGGCGACCCGGCCGGTGCGGAGCAGATGGCGCGGCAGGTGCTGACGAACACGCCCGATTCGCCGGACGCCCTGCTGGTGCTCGGCCTGGCCCAACGCGAGGCCGACCGGGGCGAGGCGGACGCCACCCTCCGGCGCTTCCTGGCCGCCGCGCCGGATCATCCGGCGGCCGCCGAGATCCGCCGGCTGCTCGCCGCACGACCTTGACCGGTGGAGTTTGCCGAGCCGGGGACCGGGAACGGCACCGCCGACGGAGAGGAGGGGCGGGGTGCCGGCCGACACGGATCCTGGTTGTGAGCTGTGCACCGGGAGCCCGCCGGAGGCGTGGGCGCTGGCGTACCTGGACGGTGAGCCGGCCGCCGAAGGGACGCGGGAGGCGATGCTCACCCTGGGCAACGGCTATCTGGCTACCCGGGGGGCGGATCCGGAGGCGTCAGCCGACGACGTCCATTATCCGGGGACTTACCTGGCCGGCTTCCACAACCGGCTCTCCGGCCCCGACCCACCGTACGGTGACGAGAGCATCGTCAACCTGCCGAACTGGCTGCCGTTGACGTTTCGTCCCGCCGGCGGCGAGTGGTACGCACCAGGGCGGGGTCGCCGCCGGCACGAGCACCGGGTGCTGGACCTGCGCCGCGGGGTGTACCTGCGAGACCTGCTGGTCGTCGACCACGAGCGGCGGCGGACCCGGATCCGACAGCGCCGGCTGGTGTCGATGGCGAACCCGCACGTGGCGGCGCTCGAGACCAACATCATCGCGGAGAACTGGTCGGGTCGGCTGGAGATCAGGTCGGGCATCGACGGCGGGGTGGTCAACGCGAACGCGGCGGCCGACACCGGCACCTGCGGGCGGCACCTCACCGATGTCGCGACCGGCGCGGACGACCCCGAGACCGTCTGGTTGACGGCGGCGACGACCGGATCGCATCAGCGGATCGCCGTCACGGCCCGGACCAGGATCAGCATGCTCGGCGCCGCCCGTTCGCACGCCACCCACACGGTCCAGCGGCCGGACGACGTGAGTCAGGTGTTCGGGATCGACGTGGCGGCCGGCGAGCAGGTGTCGGTGGCGAAGACGGTCGCGGTGTTCTCCGCTCGGGACCGGGCCATGCACGAGCCGCTGAGCGCCGCCCGGGAGGAGCTCCGCTGCGCTGGGGCGTTCGAGTTGCTGCTGGGCGAGCATGCCGCCGCGTGGGCACGGTTGTGGGACCGGTTCCGGCTCGACGTGGGTGAGGAGCACGTGTGGCAGTTGGGGGTCCGGTTGCAGACCTTCCACCTGCTGCAGACGCTGTCGCCCCACACGATCGATCTCGACGCGGGGGTCCCCGCGCGCGGGCTGCACGGCGAGGGCTACCACGGGCACATCTTCTGGGACGAGCTGTTCATCTACCCGTACCTCAATCTGAGGTTGCCGCAGCTGACCCGGGCGCTGCTCGAGTACCGGCACCGACGGTTGGCGGCGGCCCGGCGGCAGGCCGCCGCGGCGGGGATGGTGGGTGCCCTGTTCCCGTGGCAGAGCGGGAGCAGTGGCCGGGACGAAAGTCCCGACCGGGTTCGCAACCCGGCGACCGGCAAGTGGGTGGACGACCACACCGGCCGGCAGCAGCACGTCAATCTGGCCGTGGCGTACTGCGTGTGGCGGTACTGGGAAACGACCGGCGACCTGTCGTTCCTCGCCGGCCACGGCCTCGAACTGCTGATCGAGACGGCACGATTCTGGGCGGGGCTGGCCACCTACGACCCGTCGGACGACCGCTACGACATCCGAGGTGTGCTGGGGCCCGACGAGTATCACGACGGCTATCCGGGCCGGCCCGGCCAGGGGATGGACAACTGTGCGTACATCAACGTGATGGTCGCGTGGGTGCTCGCCCGGGCCCGCGAGGCGTGCGCGATCGTCGGCCGGCATCCGGGGGCGGCGCCGTGGCGGGACGTGGCCATCGGGGACGGGGAAGGCCGCCGCTGGTCGCACATCGCGCGTCGGCTGCGGCTCGCCTTCCTCGACCACGGGATCCTCGCTCAGTTCGACGGGTACGGCGACCTGGCGGAACTGGACTGGGACCGGTACCGGCGGCGGTACGGCGACCTCCGGATGTTGGGGGGGCTGCTGCAGGCCGAGGGAAACGACCCGAACCGGTACAAGATCTCCAAGCAGGCGGATGTGCTGATGCTGTTGTACCTGTTCAGTGCCGAGGAGCTCACCGGACTCGTGCGCGGCCTCGGGTACGACTTCGACCCGGCGCGCATCCCCGCCACCGTCGACTACTACCTCTCCCGCACCGCGCACGGGTCCACCCTCAGCCGGATCGCGCACGCGTGGGTGCTGGCCCGTACCGACCGCCGCCGATCCTGGGAGATGCTGCTGGAGGCACTCGGTACCGACCTCACGGATCCGGAACACAGCTCGACCCGGGAGGGCATCCACCTCGGCGCCACCGCCGGGTCGCTGGACATCCTGCAACGCTGCTACACCGGCCTGGAGATTCGCGGCGACGTGCTCCGGCTCAACCCGCTGCTGCCCGACGGGCTCGATCGCCTCGAGTGTGTCATCCGGTACCGCAACCTCTTGATCACCCTGACCATCGAGCACCAGGAGGTGCGGATCTCGGCCGCGCCCGGGGCGGACCCGCCCGTTCGGGTGGCCGTCCGGGACAGGTCCATGCTGCTGTCACCCGGTGCCACGGTCACCATTGCGATGCGCGGCAAAGAAACACCAGCGGTTCGACCGGACCGCAGCCACGCGCCGCAGGAAGCGCTGAGACGATGACGCGACCGGGCACCGGGTCTAGCCCCAACGCCGTTCAGTTAGGCCGGTGGCTGGTGGGTCAAGGTTCGTCGGTGAGGACGTCGATGCTGGTGGTGGCCTTGTAGGTGCGGCGGTCGATGTTCGGTCCGCGGGCCTGGTATTTGGAGTTTGAGCGTTTGATCATGCGGGTTTTGGTCCGGATGCGGCGGTCGGGCAGCAGGTTCGCCAGGATGCGTTCGCCGATGGCGCCGACGAGGTCGGTGACGGTGTCGGCGATGACGCCGGCGGCGTGGACGATCTGGTCGCGGGTGGCGTGGAGGGCGGTGGTGAAGCTGGCCCGGTCCGGGTCGAGGCCGGGCTGGCTGTCGGTGGCGTCGACCATGGCGGTGCGGAGTAGTTGGTAGACGATCAGCAGGGCGTGGATCTCCTGGTCGATGCCGTCAGGGGTGCGGGCTCGTAGGACCCGGCCGCCGAGGATGGTGGACTTGAGTTCCAGGTAGGCGGTTTCGATCTCCCAGCGCTGGTGGTAAAGCCGGGCCAGTTCGGCGGCCGGGTAACGGTGCGCGTCGAGCAGGGTGGTGATCAGCCGGTAGTCGCCGGTGTGGCTGCCGCCGGTGGTGGTGATACTGATGCGGGCCTCGACGACGCGGATGCGCTGGCTGCCGATGACCGATAGCCAGGATCCGTCGTGACAGCGGCGGATCAGCGGGAGTTTGCGGCCGGTCTTGCAGCGGATGAGCAGGTCGGTTCCGGTCGCGGTGAGGGTGGTGATCAGGTCGGCGGCGGCGTAGTTGCGGTCGGCCAGCAGCAGCATCCCGGCACGCAAGCTGCGGGCCAGCCGTTGCGCCTGGGCGAGTTCACCGGTGGTGATCGGGTCGAACACGGCGTCGAGCACCGAGCGGGTGCCGCACGCCAGCAGGGCACTCAGCCGCAGCGTCGGGTAACCGGCACCGCCGTTGTTACCGCGGTGTTTGACGTAGCGGCGCAGGTTGGCTGGTGAGTCCGCGATGGTGAGGGTGGTGCCGTCGATGACGACCGGCAGCAGGCCACGCCACCACACCTGAGCCACAGCACTGGTCGCGGCAGGACCGCGGAGCAGGTCGAACAACGCCCGTAACGGGGCCGGGCCGAGCCGCTGCCGGGCCTGTCGCAGAGCGCTGCCGGTCGGTGTCCTCAGCGGCAGCCCACGCAGGCCGGCGACGAGTTTCGCCCATACCTGCCGGTAGCCGAGATCGGCGAACAGACACCCGGCCAGCAGTAGATACACCACGACCCGGGCCGGCAACAGCCGGATCCGCTGCTGTGTACGCCGGGTCCCGGCCAAAACGTCATCGACCATCTCGAACGGCAGCAGACGAGTCAGCTCACCGAGATGACCCGGCGCGAACGGTCCCGCGGCTACCGTGACGGTACGGGTTATGGCAATCTGATCCACCGAGCGGAGTTCCTGGTTCTGGGTTGTCTTGGAGTGACAAACCTTGATACCGGAACTCCGCTTCTCACTTCCTGATCAACACACCCCTTGACCGCACCCGCGAACGCCTAACTGAACGGCGTTGGGTCTAGCCCGGTTTTCGCGGAAGTCGGCGGACGCGGATCGCGTACCAGACGGCACTGGCGAGGAACATGATGCCGGTGATCGCGAGCCACCGGGTGAGCTGGGCCTGCCGGTCCTGGCTGGTGGCCGCGAGGTACGTCGCCCGACCCTGCCCGAGAATGCCGGGCAGGTAGACCAGGAGCAGCAGGCCCGCGGCGAGGGCCGGCACACGGATATGGTTCACCGCCGATACCCGGGCTGCTGGGGCGGCGTGCCCGTTGACGCGCAGCAGCCGGCGCAGGGCTGCGTCGGCCGTGGCGTAGATCGGGAAGAGGAACAGGTCGTGGGCGACAGCCGCGCCGACGAACCAGGCCAGCATCCGTTCCGCGCCGGTCTCCCCGGCGAGCCGCAGCACGACCCATCCGGTGACCGTGAGGCAGACCAGCGTGAGGATCAGATGCCAGGGACCGGCGCCGTAGCCGGCACGGAACCGGGGGGCCAGCTCACGCATCGGACCGGGTCCGGAAGGCGATGTCGGTGACCCACTTGGTGCAGTGCACGCCGGGCAGGGCGGGCACGATGACGCGGGCCGGGTAGCCGTGGTCCAGGGACAGGTCGGCGCCGTTGACCCGCAGGGCGAGCAGCGCGTCCGGATGCCGGAGTTGGTTGGCCTGCAGCACCGCCTGGTTGAACAGGCCGGCCTGTTCCAGGGAGCGGACCAGTGCGGACGCTGGTTCGGGCACACCGGCGAGGGCGGCGAGATCGCGCAGTCGTACGCCGGTCCAGGTCTGCGCGGTTGACCATCCCTCGACGCAGGCGATCGGCAGGCGTGCGGTGTGCTGCGGCAGGGCGAGCAGTTGCGTCCGGTCCAGCGCGACGGGCCGCTTCCCGCCGCTGAGGCTGAGCCGCCAGTCGGGGCCGGTGTCGGTGTCGCGGATGGCGGCCGCGGCGGCGGCGCGGTTCACCGGGAAGCCGTTCGGTCCGTGGCCGGGCTGCCGGCCGCGGGGCAGCAGCAGGGCGGTGCGGCGCAGCGGATCCAGGCTCTGCCCGATCGTCAACGCGCCCAGGAGCAGGGAGAGTCCCCCGACCAGGGCCAGGGCCTCGCGCCGGGTCATCGTCGCCGGGCGCGGCTGGGCGGCGACCAGACCGTCGGGATCCGGCGGTTCGGCCCGGGTCGCGGCGCGGGAGGTCCGCAGCTCGGCGCGGACCGGTCGAGATCGCAGCGCGGACACCAGCCGGGGAAGCTTCAGCGCGACGTGCGCGACGAACGCGGCGATGAAGACCCACGCCCCGAAGTAGTGCGCGGTGTAGAAGTCGAAGCCGAACAGGTACGCGTACTGGATGTTCAGCAGGCCGGTGGCGATCTGGAACAGGATTCCGCCGACCAGCAGCAGCAGGGAGAGCCGTTCCAGCACCTGCGCCAGAGAGCGGGCCGGCGGCCAGTCGAACAGTTTCGGGATCACCGACCACAGCTTGGCCAGCACCATGGGGATCAGCATGATCCCGAGGGTCACGTGCAGCCCCTGGGTAAGGCGGAACAGCCAGGCCGGCCGGGTGGGCCAGTCGAACGGGGGCAGCCGCAACCAGCCCACGTCCCGAGGAAGGGCCTGGCCGAACTGGGGGCTGTAGGCGGCGTAGTCGAGCAGACCGGTGATGATCACGAGAGGCAGGCCGACCAGCAGCACCAACCCGTACACGGAGGTCAGCCACGGGCCGCGCAGCGGGCTGCGCCATCGGCGGCCGATCCCGGCGATCCCGGGTGGCGGGTGCCGGTCCAGGACCCGCCACAGCCGTCGCGGAAACGCCATGCGATGACCCCTTCCTCCTGTCTGCACGCTACGGGAACGACAACCGGCACATGAGGTGGAAACCCTTACGAAAGCATGACCACCAGGCTGAATGGGTCGGCTGGCCGGCAAGACGGTCCTACCGTGGTCAGGTGCGCGTACTGGTCACCGGCGCGGCCGGTTTCGTCGGATCGCAGGTCGCGGACCTGCTGGTCGCCGAAGGGCACGAGGTGGTCTGCCTGGACGCGCTGCTGCCCCAGGCGCACGGCGGTGAGCTGCCGGAGTGGTCCCGGCGGCACGCCCCGGTGGTCGGCGACGTCCGTGACGCCGAGCTGCTGGACCGGTTGCTGTCCGGGGTGGACGCGGTCTGCCACCAGGCGGCGATGGTGGGGCACGGGCTGGACCCGTCGGACGCCCCCGATTACGCCAGCCACAACGACTACGGGACGGCGGTGCTGCTCGCCGCGATGCACCGGGCCGGGGTGTCCCGGCTGGTGCTGGCCAGCTCAATGGTGGTCTACGGCGAGGGCCGCTACCGGTGCGCCCGGCACGGCGTGGTCCATCCCGCCCCGCGGCGCGCCGTCGACCTGGCCGCCGGCCGGTACGACCCCACCTGCCCGGACTGCGCCAGCCCACTCGCCGCCGCGCTCGTCCCCGAGGACGCTCCGCTGGAGCCGCGTAGCACGTACGCGGCCAGCAAGCTCGCCCAGGAGCACCTGGCCGGCGCCTGGTCCCGGCAGACCGGGGGCGGGGTGTGGGCGCTGCGCTACCACAACGTCTACGGCCCCCGGATGCCCCGCGACACCCCGTACGCCGGGGTGGCCTCGATCTTCCGCTCCGCGCTGGCCGCCGGGCAGCCGCCCCGGGTCTACGAGGACGGCGCGCAGCGCCGCGACTTCGTGCACGTCACCGACGTTGCGCGGGCGAACCTGCTGGCGCTCACCGCACCCGCCCCGGACGGCCTGGTGCCGGTGAACGTCTGCTCGGGCGAGCCGCACACGGTCGGCGAACTGGCCGCCGCGCTCGCCGCCGCGATGGGCGGACCCGCGCCGGAGGTGGTGGGCGGTGCCCGGGCGGCCGACGTACGGCACGTGGTCGCCGACCCGCGCCGGGCGCTAGAACTACTCGGCTACACCGCCCGGGTCGGCTTCGTCGACGGGGTGACCGCGTTCGCCACCGACCCGCTGCGCGAGCCCGCCGCCCTCGCCGTCTGACCGGTCCGCGTCGGGCGGCATCCCGGGCCGCTCAGGAGACGGTGAGGAGCAGGTGGTTGACGGCGAGCGCGGTGACCGCCTGCCCGGCCAGCCACCAGCGGCGGGACGGCCCTGGCAGGTGCGCGGTGGCGACCAGCAGCCAGACCACGAACGGCAGCCAGATCCGCTCCACCTCGGCCTTGCTCATCCCGGACAGGTCGGCGGCGGTCACCGCCAGCGCCGCGGTCGACGGCAGCAGCACGACCGGCCCGAGGCGGCGGGCCCGCTCCGCCAACGCCCAGCCAGCCCCGACGGGCGCCGGGCCGGCGCGGTCCGACCACCACCCGGCCCGGGCCACCAGCAGGGTGCGGCGCAGCGCCGGACCGAGCACCGGCCCCGCCGACAGCAGCAGCGCCGCCAGGTTCGCCCAGACCCAGTAGCCGTACGGGCGGTCCGCCGCCCAGCCCTGGTGGTAGCGCTCGACCACCCGGTCGTACCCCTCCCACCAGCGGAAACCCGTAATGGTGAACGCGGCAACCACCGCGCCGACCCCGGCCGCCGCGCCGAGCAACGCGGCCCGTCGGCGGGTCGGCCGCAACGCCAGCACCACCAGGGCCAGCGGCGCGACCAGGATGAAGCCGTACGACAGGTGCAGCGCGAAGCCGAGCAGCAGGCCCCCGGCCAGCGCCGTGGCGGGTCCGCGGAGCGCGAGCAGGGCAAGGCCGGCGGCGACCACACCGGCGAAGATCCCGTCCGCGGAGGCGCCCACCCAGACGGCGCCCGGCAGCAGCACCAGGAACGGCAGGACCGCGCGGCCGCTGTCGGCCGCCCCCAGCGCCCGCAGCGTCAGCGGCACCGAGACCGCCACCGTCGCGCCGACCAGCACGCAGGCCAGCGCCGCGGCGGCGCCGCCGCCCAGGCCGACCCGGTCCAGCCAGACGAAGACCAGCAGGGCGCCCGGCGGGTGGCCGGCGGTGTGGGTGGACCACGACTCGGGCTGAAAGTCGAGGATCCGGTCGGTGAAGCCGGCCAGCATCCGGGGCACGTCGGTCACCCGGGGCACCTCGAAGAGGTACTCGGCCTGCACGGTGAGCCGCCGGGTCAGCCCGGCCGACCAGCCGTCCACCAGCGCCAGGGCGAGCGTCCAGGCCACCGACGCCAGCCAGCCGGCGGCCAGCAGCACGCTCCACCGGGCGGTCCGGGCCCAGCGCGGGCCCGGGCCGAGCACGACGGCCGCGACGAGCAGCAGCGCCAGCGGGGTCCCCCAGCCGACGTGCGGCCGCCAGGTGGCGAAGAGTGGCGCCGCGTCCGCGTGCAGGCGCACGCCCCGGGCGTTCAGCATCGCGCCGACGACCACCGCGGCGGCGAGCAGCGCCGCCTCCACGCACAGCACGACGGCGTCGCTCCGGGTCCAGCCCGGAGGACGCGTCACGGTAGCTGATCGGGGCGGAGCCGTTTGGGACCTCATGACGACCGGACGGTACGGCGGCTCCGGCCGGCCCGGCAGCCGAATCACCACACCGTCACCGGACGGTAAGCAACGCAAGGTCGGTAAGGGTTACGTAAGGCCGTTCGCGCCTCCGGCGACCCCGCCGACACCTAATGTCGGCGATATGCCAGGACTCATCGACGTGGTGCTGCCGTGCCTGGACGAGGCCGCCGCCCTGCCCGGCGTGCTGACCGCGCTGCCGCCCGGATACCGGGCGATCGTGGTGGACAACGGATCCCGGGACGGCTCGCCGGAGGTGGCCGCCCGGCACGGCGCCTGGGTGGTTCGCGAGCCCCGCCGAGGGTACGGCGCGGCCGTGCACACCGGCCTCGAGGCCGCCGAGGCCGAGCTGGTCTGCGTGCTCGACGCCGACGGCTCCTTCGACCCACGCCAGCTGCCCGCCCTGGTCGCCCCGGTGGCCGCCGACACGGCGGACCTGGCGGTGGGCCGGCGCCGCCCGACCGCCGCCGGGATCTGGCCGTGGCACGCCCGGGCCGGCACGGCGCTGGTCGCCGCGCTGCTGCGGCACCGGGGCGTGCCGCTGCGCGACCTCAGCCCGATCCGGGTGGCCCGCCGGGAGGCGCTGCTCGCCCTCGGGGTCACCGACCGGGGCTTCGGCTACCCGCTGGAGCTGCTGATCCGCGCCGCCGCCGCCGGCTGGCGGATCCACGAGCGCGACGTGGCGTACGGGCGGCGCGCCGCCGGCACCCGGTCCAAGGTCTCCGGCTCGGTACGCGGCACCTTGCGCGCGACCCGCGACTTCGCCGCCGTGCTGCGCGCCGTGGACGGCCGACGGTGACCGCGCTGCCTGTGGTGCCCCGGCCCGGTGCGGTGCAGCCCGGACTCGGCCCGCCGGCCGCGCCGCACCGGGCAGCCAGGATCGCCGCCGCCGGATGCTGAGGTGACCCCCGACGCGGTGGCCGCTGTCCCGGCCGGCTCTGTCGGGCCGGTGGTGGAGGTCCGCCCCGACCTCGTCTGTGGCTTCGCCGAGGCGCTGCGGGCTCGGGGGGACACGCACTGGCTGGTGCGGACCGACGGGGGGCGCAGTCTGTTGCCGGTGGGCCGGTGGCACGCTCCGGCCGAACCCGCGTTGGCCGAGGTGGTCGTCCGCTGCGTCGGGCCGGCGCTGGACGTGGGGTGCGGTCCGGGGCGGCTGACCGTGGCACTCGCTCGGGCCGGCCTGACCGCGGTGGGGGTGGATGCGTGTGCGTACGCAGTCCGGCTCACCCGGGCGCGGGGCGCGGTCGCCGTCCACCGGAATGTGTTCTCCCCGCTGCCCGGCGAGGGCCGTTGGGCACACGTGCTGTTGATCGACGGCAACATCGGGATCGGCGGTGACCCCGTCGCCCTGCTCCGTCGGTGCCGGGAACTGCTTGGACCCGGTGGCACCGTGCTGGTCGAGCTGGAGGCGCCGGAGGTCGGCCTGTGGCGCGGCCGGGCAGGGGTGGTGACCGGGGCCGGTGGAAAGATCGCGCGCGTGGGTTCCTCGTTTCGCTGGGCGCGCCTCGGCACGTCAGCGGTGCATACCGTCGCGCGGGCCGCCGGGCTGGCCGTACGTGAGGTGTTCCGTCGCGACGGTCGGTGGTTCGCCGAGCTGGCCCCCGCCTACGAGAGCCAACGGTGCAGGTAGGCCCGCAGCCCGGTCACGTCCGTGCCGCCGGCCCGGTAGCCGACGTGCCCGTCCGGGCGGACCAGATACAGGCCACTGGCCACCGCGGTGAGGCCGAGCCGGCGCAGCGCCTCGGCGCCCTCCCCCGACTCCCCACCGGTCGCGGCACCGCCGGTCAGGCGGTGCACGGTGAGCTGCCCGGAGCAGCGGTGAGCCACCGCGTCGACCTCGCCGTCGGGCCACGCCTCCGGTGGCCCACACAGCAGCAGGTGCCAGCCGGGCGTGGCCGTGAGCCGGTGCAGCGTGGCGCCGTCCTGGGCGCCGGCCAGCCGGGCGTCAGGCAACCGATCCCCGGTTCTGGGGCCGGTCCGCGGTGCGTGGGGACCCTCGGTGGACAGCGGACTGTGCCGGTAGCCGATGGCCAACTGCGAGACCGTGCGGAAGGCGGTGGCGCGGACGCTCCGGGGCGCGAGCACGGCGGGGATGAGGGCGGGCGCGATCCGGGTACGGGCGAAACGGATCACCGGGTTGGTGGAGGTGGCGATGGTGAACGCCCGATCGGTGAACCGCAGCACCATCCGGCCGACCGGCGCCCGCTCCGACTCGTAGCTGTCCAGCAGCGCCGGGTCGGCGCTCCCCCGCAGGGCCTGGGCGAGCTTCCAGCCGAGGTTCACCGCGTCCTGGATTCCCGTGTTCATGCCCTGCGCGCCGACCGGGCTGTGGATGTGCGCGGCGTCGCCGGCCAGAAACACCGGCCCGGCCCGGTAACGGGTGGCGGCCCGGTGGTGCAGCCGGAAGTTCGTCATCCAGACCGGGTCGTGCAGCCGCACCGACGCGCCGGTGTAGCCGTCGGCGAAGGCCTGCAGGTCATCGAGGGTGACCGGGGCGTCGGGCGCCGTGGCATCGCCGGGCGGGCGCATGGCGATCAGCCGCCAACTGGCCGGGCGAGCGAGCGGGAAGAGGAGGAAGATCCCCCGGCCGGCGAGGAAGGCGTGCGCGCCGCCCGGCTCGACACCGTCGGCCTCGAGGTCGGCGAGCACGAAGGTCTGGGGGTACGAGCCGCCCTCGAAGCCGATCCCGGCGAGGTGACGTACGGTGCTGCGCGCGCCGTCGCAGCCCACCACGTACCGGGCCGTCACCCGTTCCTCGCGGCCGTCCCGGTGGCGCAGCGTGGCCACCGCGGCGGCCTGGTCCGGGGCCAGCCCGGTCAGCTCGACACCCCGCTCGACGTTGACCCCCACCGCCGCGAGGTGCTCGCCCAGCAGGCGTTCGGTCTCCGCCTGCGACAGGAACAGCAGATACGGGTACGCCGTGTCCTGCAGGCCCAGGTCGAACAACGGCACGGCCCGCTGCCGGCGGCCGACGTGCAGGCACAACCGGACGGCCGGATTACCGCAGGCCACCATCTCATCGGTCACCCCGAGACCGGCGAGGACCTCCAGCGTGCGGGGCTGGATCGCCAGCGCCCGGGATTCGTGCACCCGGTCGACGGCACGATCGACCACCCGGACTCGAACACCGAAGGTGGCCAGTTGCGCGGCCATCGCGAGCCCGGTCGGCCCGGCCCCGACCACCAGCACCTCAACCGGGGCCATCGAGGCGTCGGGCATGAACAACTCCCTGGCTGGGACCGAGGCTTGCCAGCGTCAACATCACAGTAGTGCAGCCCGGCAGGAATCCCGCCGGCGAGCGGCAGCCAATCTCGGCCAAGTCGACCCAGGGTCCGGCGGGTTTCCGTACGCTGCGCGGAGTGAACTGGGCACGCTCCCTCGTCGCGCTGGCGGCGACCCTGACTCTGACGGCATGTGACGCCGCGCCCACCCCGCCGAAGCGCGCGCCCACCCGCTCCGCCGCTGCGCCGTCCCCGTCGCAGCCCGCCGAGATCAGCTTGGCCTTCGCGGGGGACGTGCACTTCGCGGACCGTACCGCCAGTCTGCTGGACAACCCGGCGACCGCGTTCGGGTCGATCTCGTCGGCCCTCTCCGCGGCAGACCTGGCGATGGTGAACCTGGAAACCGCCGTCACCACGCGCGGCGTCCCGGAGCCGAAGCAGTTCCATTTCCGGGCGCCGGCAAGCGCGTACGACGCGGTGAAGGCCGCCGGGATCGACGTCGTGTCGATCGCGAACAACCACACGCTGGACTACGGGCGGACGGGGCTGACCGACACCCTGGACGCCGCCAGGGCGGCCGGGATGCCCACCGTCGGAGCCGGCGCCGACGCGGCGGCGGCGTACACGCCTTGGATCACCGAGGTGCGCGGTACGAGAATCGCTGTCCTCGGCTTCAGCCAGGTCGCCGAGCTGTGGTCGGACTGGAAGGCCACGGACACTCAGGCCGGCATCGCGATGACGCGGGACCTGCCGCGTGCCGTCGCAGCGGTGCGGGCCGCCCGGCAACGGGCCGACGTGGTCGTCGTCTACATCCACTGGGGCGCGGAGGGCGAGGCGTGCCCACCCGCCGAGGCTCGCGCGATCGCCGGTGAGATGGCCGCGGCGGGTGCGACCATGGTCGTCGGCACCCACGCCCACCTGCTCCTCGGCGACGGTTGGCTCGGCAGGACCTTCGTCCAGTACGGGCTCGGCAACTTCCTCTGGTGGCGGGACGACGCGTACAGCAATGACACGGGAATTCTGCGGGTGACCCTCCGCGGACCGGCGATCGTCAGGACGGAGCTGGTGCCGGCGACGATCTCCCGGCGGACCGGCCGACCGGAGCTCGCGGGTGGGGAGGACGCGGCCCGGATCCGCCGGGGGTACGCGGACCTGCGCGCCTGCACCGGACTCGCCGCGGCTCCCGACGCGTAGCAGTTTGCCGGGCCGGTACGTGGGTAGACGCGGCTATCCGTCGCAGAGAAAGGCCCCGAAGGTGGACAACAGCGAGTTCATCGACTCGGTGGCGAGACGCTTGCAGACGTCGGCCGAACAGGCGACCGCCATCACGCGCGCCACGCTCACGACCTTGGCGGAGCGGATCGAGGGGGGCGAGGCGCGTGACCTTTCCGCCCTCCTTCCCGACGAACTGCGGGCCTACGCGTTCGCGCCGAGCGAGAAGGCCGAGCGCTTCGGGCGCGAGACGTTCATCCAGCAGGTGAGCGGACGCGCCGAGGTGGATGGCTCGCTGGCAGAGGCGGGCATGCGCGCGGTGTTCGACACCCTCCGCGAGGCCATCCCGCCGGGCGACTACGACGACGTGGTTACTCATCTCCCGGCAGAGTTCTGGGAACTCACGGACTCAGCCGGGAGGTACGACCGACAACGCAGCCGAGGTTAGCCTCCCCGCCAGCAAACATTCGCTGCCGTATATGCATTGGGAACACCGCACCGACCGTCGTGCCGGTACGATCGCCGTGCTGTCCCCGGAGCACGGAGGTCGCGATGGCCGACACGGCGTCGGAATCACTCGAATCAGGCCGGCAAGCCCGGCCGGACGCCCCACCGTCGTCGCGGATCGACCCGACCATGCCGCACGCCGCCCGCCGCTACGACTACTGGCTCGGCGGTAAGGACAACTTCGCCGCGGACCGCGCGTCGGGGGACGCGGTCGCCGCCGCCTACCCGGCGATCCGCACCACCGTGATCGAGAACCGGCGATTCATGCACCGCGCCACCCGTCACCTCGCCACAGCGGGGCGCATCCGGCAGTTCCTCGACATCGGAACGGGCATCCCGACCAGTCCCAACATGCACGAGGTCGCCCAACACATCGCGCCGGGATCGCGGGTCGTGTACGTCGACAACGACCCGATCGTGCTGGCCCACGCCCGCGCCCTGCTGACCAGCGCACCCGACGGCGCCACCGCCTACGTCGACGCCGACCTGCGCGACCCCGAGCGGATTCTGCACCACCCCGACCTGCGCGCCACGCTCGATCTCACCCGCCCGGTTGGGCTGATGCTGGTAGCGATCCTGCATTTCCTTCGCGACAGCGACGACCCGTACGGGGTGACCCGCCGGCTGATCGAGGCGATTCCCTCCGGCAGCTACGTCGTGATCTCCCATGCCACCACTGATCTGGTGCCGCGACACATCGCGGCCACCGCGGCATCGACCACGGCGACGAGCATGATCGACATGGCCTTCCGCACCCGGGACCAGTTCGAGTCGTTCTTCGACGGCCTCGAGTTGATCCCACCAGGCATCAGCCCGGTCACCGAGTGGCGACCGGAGGATCCGCCGGAACAGCGAACGCCGGCGGTGCAGGCGTCGATGTACGCTGCGGTCGCCCGTAAGCCCTGACGTCAGGCGACATGCACGTGCGGGCGGCGGTGCGGGTCGGGCTCCGCATGGCGTAGCACCTCCCGGGTGACGGGGGCGACCTCACCCTCGCCCAGGAACAGGTAACGGAGCAGGTAGATCACCGGGTTGCCCTCCGTCCAGGCGAAGTAGATGTAGGGTCGCCGCCCCGTGATGTCCCTGATGTGGAGCAGCGTCGCCGCGATCGCGTTGGCGATGCTGGGCCCCTCCACCCGCAGGATCCGGTAGCCGAAGCGCTCTTCGCCCGCGACGACCAGGGTCGCCTCGAATTCGGATGGGTCATACACCGTCACCTCCAGGAACAGCACCGGTTCGTCAACCGGGATGCGGCTGTGGGCGCGTTCCTCCGCCTCCTTGGCCCGGTATTCGGCCTCGTCTCGTTCGTGGGGCTCGTTGGCGATGATGTGGATGTCGCCCCGGGCGGCGGCTTCGGTGATGAACTGACGCGCCAGTTCGTCCACACGCACCTCGGTCACGCGTAGCTCCGTGGCGCGGAGGATCCGCGACAGCAGGGACGTACCGATGATCGCCACGATGAACAGCGACGCGATCTTGACACCGTCCGGCCGCTCGATGATGTTGGCGATCGTGGTGTAGATGAGAACGAGAGTGATCGCACCGAAGGCCAGCGCCGCCGCCGGCTGGCCATGCCTGCGCGCGGCGAGCGTGACCGCAAAGGCGGCCGATGTGATCAGCACCAGGACGCCCGTGGCGTAGGCGCCGCCCTGGGCGTCGACGCTGGCGCGGAAGACGATCGTGATCAGGAACGAGATGGCGGTGAGGACGAGTACCAGCGGGCGTACCGCACGGGTCCAGTTGGGCGCCATGCCGTAGCGGGGCAGGTAGCGCGGGATGAGGTTGAGCAGGCCGGCCATGGCCGAGGCGCCGGCGAACCACAGAATCAGCACGGTGCTGATGTCGTAGACGCTCCCGAATCCGTTACCGAGGTAGGCGTGGGCGAGGAAGGCCAGGGCCCGGCCGTTGGCGGCGCCCCCCGGCTTGAACTCCTCGGCGGGGATGAGCACGGTGGTGGCGAGGCTGCTGGTGATCAGGAACAGGCTCATGATGACCGCGGCGGTGGTCAGCAGCCGCCGGGCGCCCTCGATGCGTCCCTCGGGGCGCTGCTCCGTGTCCTCAGGGCGGCCACGGATCAGCGGCATCACGGCGACTCCCGTCTCGAAGCCCGACAGGCCGAGGGCGAGCCTGGGAAAGACCAGGAGCGCCACGATGGCGATACCAATGGGATCGGGATGCTGATTGAACAGGTGAGCGCGCCAGCCGGCGAGCAGGTGCGGGTTAGCCACCAGGTGGTCCAGCGCGACCAGGACCACGATCAGGTTCAGCGCCAGGTAGACCGCGACGAGGACCACGGCGATCCCGATGGCTTCCTTGAAACCTCTGAGGAACACGGCACCGAGGACGGCGATCAGGACCAGCGTCACGGTGACCTGTTGGCCGTGCAGCGGCTCGGACAGGAACGGGTTCTCCAGCATGTGGGCGGCGGCGTCCGCGGCCGACAGGGTGATCGTGATGATGAAGTCCGTCGCCGCGAACCCGAGCAGCGCGAGGACCAGCAACTTCCCGCTCCACCGCGGCAGTATTCGCTCCAGCATGGCGATGGAACCCTGGCCGTGCGGGCTCTCCCGGGCCACCCGCCGATACACCGGCAGCGCACCGAACAGGGTCAGGGCGACCAGCACCACCGTGGCCGCCGGTGCGACCAGGCCGGCGGCGAGGGCGGCGATACCGGGTTGGTAGCCCAGGGTGGAGAAGTAGTCCAGACCCGTCAGGCACATCACCTGCCACCACGGCCGCTGATGTTCCGCCTTTGGTGGCCCGTGCGGGCCGGCGGGTTCATTGGCGGCGAGATCCTCCAGCAGCCACCGCCGCAGCCGGGTGCCGCGCGCTGGCCCGGTGTCCGCCACAGAACCCATGGCACCCCCACTCCCGGGCACAGCTCCGTTTCCACCTATTTTCACCTGAAAACGACCCCCGACCGCGCGACATTCGCGGTACCGGGGGACACGTCACCCACGGCCGGAAGCGGCATGATGTTCGGGTCGGACTCTCGTCGGGAGTTTCCGGATCGCCCGCTGGCTGTCCGCCCCGTTGACAGAGTAGGTGGGTGGCGAACAGCGAGTCGGCGGCGGGTCAGATTCGCTCCGGGCCCGCCAGGCGGATCCAGCTCTCCGCAGGCGGCCGTGGTGTCACCCGGGTGGAACTCTTCCTCGACCTCGTCTTCGTCTACGCCTTCCTCAACGTCACCAACCTGATGGCGGCGAACCTGCACCCCGAAGGGCTGCTTCAGGGTGCGGTGGTGGTCCTGCTGCTCTGGCGGTGCTGGGTGTCGTTCACCTGGCTCGGCAACGTCGTTCGGCTGGATCGCGGACTTCTGCCACCGATCGTTTTCGCACTCGCGGTGACCCTGCTGCTGATCGGTGTGGCTATTCCGGAGGCGTTCCGCGACCGCCCGGGTGGCTGGCCCGGTCCGCTCGTCTTCGTGGCCGGCTTCCTGCTGGCGCGCGCCGGCGCCCTGCTGATCATGACCTACGCCCGCTGGGACATTGAGCATGCGCCGCGGCCCGTCCGGCGGGCCTGGCTGCCGGTGTGCGCCAGCGCGCCACTGCTGCTGGGCGCCGCCCTGCTCCCTGCACACCTGCCCTGGAACGTCGAGGACTTACGGTTGGCCCTGTTCCTGATCGCCGCCGCTGTCGATTACACCGGCCTGCGGGCCGTGGGCCAGGGCAACTGGCAGATCAGATCCGTACGGCACTGGGCCGAGCGGCACAGCCTTGTCGTGCTCATCGCGCTGGGCGAGACGATCATCTCGGTCGGGATCAGTCGAGGCCTGGCCGGTGGCCCCCCGATCACCTGGTCGGTGATCGGGGGCTCGGTGCAGGGAATCGTCGTGGTGGCCGTGCTGTGGTGGGCCTACTTTGACCTCGCACAGCCCGCCGCGGAGCAGGCTATGGAGCGGATATCGGGCACCGGCAGGTCGGTGCTGGGCCGCGACGCGTACGACATTCGGCATCTGCCGATGATCGGCGGCCTGGTCCTGCTCGCGCTCGGCCTGAAGCACGCCCTCGCCACCACCGAACCCTCCACTGCCCACCTGTGGGACAGGACGCACGTGCTCATTCTCTACGGCGGGGTCGTCCTCTATCTGCTCGGCCTGATCGGGCTGGAGCGGCGCACCATTCGCCTGTTGGGGCGTAGTCCGATCCTTGGCGTCCTACTGCTGCTCACCCTGCTCCCGATCGCCCTCCGGTTGCCGGTGCTGGGCGTGCTCGGGCTGCTCGCCGCAGCGGTCGCCAGTATGGTGCTGGCCGACCTGACCCTCTTCGGCGGGCGGCACCGCGCGCTGCATAGGGCGGTGGAGCCCGGGGTCCGCGCTGCCGCGGCCGTGACGCCCAAGGAACTCTTCTTCGACCTGCTGTTCGTGTACGCGTTCATCCAGGTCACGGTCCTGCTGACGCGCCGACCGTCCGTGGTCGGGCTGGTCCAGGGGATGGCCCTTCTGGTCCTGCTGTGGTGGGCCTGGTGCTGCTACGCCTGGCTGGCCAATGTGGTCCGGAGCGAGGCGGCGGTGGTGCGGTTGGGCATGCTTGTGGCCGCGGCCCTGACGCTGGTGGCCGGCATCGCCATTCCGCAGGCGTTCGATCGTGTGCCAGGCGGGCTTCCGGGTCCGCTCATCTTCGTGACCTGCTACCTGGCGCTCCGCGTTCTGCACCTGGGCTCGTTCTGGCTGGTGACACGCCGGGATCCGGCACTGCACGGGCAACTACGGCGGGCCGTTGTCCCCGCCGGCGCGGCTCTGGTCCTGCTGCTCTGCGCGTCGCTGTTCATTCCGGCGCAGGAGCCGATCACTCCAGTCGGCACCGCCCTCTGGGTAACGGCAGTGGTGGTCGACCTCGGAGGCGGTTACCTGGTCGGACCGCGTAGCTGGCAGGTTCGATCGGTCGAGCATTGGACGGACCGCTTCGCGTTGATCATCCTCATCGCGCTCGGGGAAGCGGTCATCTCGACGGGGGTGGCGTTGGGCTCCCGGCCGATGTCCGGCTCGGTCATCACCGCCGTCCTGCTCAGCTCCATCCTCCTGGCCGCCCTGTGGTGGACCTATTTCGACCGGGACGCCGCAGCCGGACAGCGGGCCCTGCAAACCTCGACCGAGCTACGTCGGGCAACTTTCGCTCGGGACGCCTACACCTACCTGCACCTGCCCTTGGTCGTGGGACTGATGCTGGTCGCCTTCGGTCTGCGAACCACGCTGGCCCACGTGGGAAGTTCATCGGCCGCCGGGCCGACGGCGCTGGGACACTACACGCTGTTCTGCGGCGTGATCATCTATCTGCTCGCCGACCAACTGATCTGGGCGCGAACCCGACATCAGCTCCGCTGGCGGCAGGTGTTCGGGACCCTGGTCGTGGCGGCACTCGCCCCGCTGACGACACCGCTGCCGGCGCTCCTGAGGCTGGCTCTACTCACGGCCGCGACTGTCGGTCTCACCGTCATGAGCTCGGCCCACACCTGATCCCGGTCGACTGTTGCATGATCCAAATCGTCAACGGCTCGGCCGTCACCGGGAGCATCACCTCCCAGCCGGCGCGGCGGTACACCTCGACGTTGGCGGGGTTGCTGGTTTCCAGGATCGCCGGCAGGCCGTCCACGGCGGCGCGGCGCAGTCCGGCCCCCATGACGGCGTGGCCCCAGCGGCGGCCGGCGTGCTCGGGGTGGGTGCCCAGGACGCCGAGGTACCAGAACGGGGTGGACGGCAGTGCGGCGTGCACGGCCTGGTCGTAGGCGTTGACGCGGGCCAGCGCGTCGGCGGGGAGTTGAGCCGCCAGGCTCTCGTCCGGCGGCCCGTGCCCGGCTGCGGGGGCGTCCCACATCGCGACCGCAGCACCGTGCCCGATCGTCCAGATCGTTCCCTGGCGCACCCGCTTGTCGAAGAGGTGCCCGAAGAACGCGGCCGCGTAGCGCGGGTAGGTGTCACGGTCGGGAAACAGGTAGCGCAGGACCGGATCGTTGGCGAACGCGGCGACCAGCGAGCCGATCACCCGGCCACGGTCTGCCGGGGTGGCCACAGTGATCTCAGGTGCGGTCACAGCTTCTGGCGCCGTTCGCCTCACGGCAGGTCCGGCTCGGCGTGCTCAGCCCGGAGGCCGCCTGCTGCGTGGTCATCGACAAGGGAGTTGTCGAGCAGCCAGTCGATTGCGCGGCGGGTTGCCCGAGCTCTGCGGAAGGCGTACCAAGCCGGCAGAAGGTGCGGGTACTCCTCGTGCAACTCGTCCTTGAACCGGCGGAAGGCGTCTCTGCCCTGGATCGCCCGCCGCAGCCTGCGTCCCGCTTGCTCGTCCCTGATCCGCTCGACGAAGTCGGCCATGTCGCGGTACCAGACGGAGGGCGGCAACGGCTCGATGGGGACCAGATCCAGCTCATCGAGATCCACGGGTGTCTCGCCGTCGATCCCGCCCTCGGCCGTCCACAGCACTGTCTCCCCGGTCTCCGGATTGATCAGCCAGCGATGCTCGTACGTGCTCTGGTCCGCCAAGGCGGTCGCGATCTCCTCGAGATCGAGGTTGCGTGCATCAAGCATCTGTCCGCTCCCGGGTGCGCGTCGTAGGCACGGTAGCCCGTGCAGTGCGGCGGCGATGCCCCAGCTTCGCGATGCTCCAGGGATCAGCAGTAGCGGCATCGGGCCGGTCAGGGCCGGTAGCGGTAGCCCATGCCCGGTTCGGTGATGAGGTGCCGGGGGCGGGCGGGGTCGTCCTCGAGCTTGCGCCGGAGCTGGGCCATGTACTGGCGCAGGTAGTTGGTCTCGTGCTGGTACTCCGGGCCCCACACGTCGTGCAGGAGCTGGCGTTGGCTGACCAGCTTGCCCGGGTTGCGCAGCAGCTTCTCCAGCATGGCCCACTGAGTGGGGGTGAGCCGGACCTCGGCCCCGTCGTCCCGCGTGACGGTGCGGTCGACGAGGTTGACCGTGTGCCGGCCCACGCGCGGCGCAGCGGTGACGGCGGTCGCGGCGGCATCGGCGGGCGTCACGGCGAGGCGGCGGGTGACGGCGCGGATTCGGGCGAGGAGTTCGTCGACGCCGAAGGGCTTGGTGACGTAGTCGTCGGCGCCGGCGTCGAGGGCCGCGACCTTGTCCTCGCTGCCGGCCCGGCCGGAGAGGACGATGATCGGGACGGTGGTCCAGCCGCGCAGGCCCCGGATCACCTCGACGCCGTCGATGTCAGGCAGGCCGAGGTCGAGCACCACCAGGTCCGGCGGGTGGCTGGCCGCGGCCTTGAGCGCCCCGGCGCCGGTCTCGGCGACGTGGACGTCGTAGCCGCGGGCGCGGAGATTGATCCGCAGTGCGCGCAGGATCTGCGGTTCGTCGTCCACGACCAGGATGCGGGTCATTCCTGCGGCCCTTCCGACGTGGTCGGGGTGGCGGCGGGCAGCCGCAGCACCATGGTCAGTCCCCCACCCGGGGTGGTCTCCGGGGTGATGCTGCCACCCATCGCCTCGGCGAGGCCGCGGGACAGGGCGAGGCCGAGACCGACGCCGGTCTGGTTGTCCCGGTCGCCGAGACGCTGAAACGGCAGGAAGACGTGCTCCCACTGGTCCTCGGGAATGCCCGGCCCGATGTCGATGACCCGTAGCTCGACCTGGCCGGCGTGGGCGCTGGCGGTGATGGTGGGCGGCCGGCCGGGCGGGCTGTAGCGCAGTGCGTTCGCGACGATGTTGACCAGCACGCGCTGCAGCAGGCCCGGGTCGGCGACGGCGGCCGGGAGATCGGCGGGGATGTCGGTGGTCACGTCTGCCGCCGCCGGTCCCAGCTCGTCCAGGGCCCCGGGTACGGCGTCCTCCAGGCCGATCGCGGTGGCGGTGATGCCCAGCACGCCGGCCTGCAGGCGGCTCATGTCCAGCAGGTTGGCGACCAGCCGGCCGAGCCGGTCGAGGGACTCGTCCGCGGTGGCGAGCAACTCCTCCCGGTCCTCGGCTTCAAACTCGACGTCGTGGCTGCGCAGGCTGCTCACGGCCGCCTTGGCGGACGCCAGGGGTGTACGGAGGTCGTGGCTGACCGCGGCGAGCAGGGCGGTGCGCATCCGGTCGGCCTCCGCCAGGGGCCGGGCGGTCGCGGCCTCCTCGGCCAGCCGTTCCTGGCGCAGCGCGAGGGCGGCCTGAGCGGCGAACGCCTCGACGATGCGCCGGTCGGCGGCCTCGAGCCGCCGACCGCTGAGCACGACGGTGAGCCGCTCGTCCACCGGCACCGTGGTCTCTCCCGCGCTGGGACTGCACGGTGGCGCCTCGCCGACACTGGCCACCACCCGCCAGGCACCCTCCTCCCGCTCCCGGCCGGGTCGCCCCTCGGCGTCGGCGGCCAACTCGAGGACGCTGACCGCGCGCAGCCCGAAGGTCTCCCGCAGCCGGTTCAGCAGCGCCGGCAGCGGCCGCTCGCCGCGCAGGACGCTTCCGGCCACCGTGGCCAGGGTCTGCGCGTCGGCGGACGCGCGGGCCGCCTCCCGCGTCCGCCGGGCGGCAAGGTCGACGATCCAGCTGACCGAGACGGCGACGCCGACGAAGACGCCGAGGGCGAGCAGGTTCTCCGCCTCGGCGATGGTCAACGTGTGCAGGGGCGGGGTGAAGAACCAGTTCAGCAGCAGGGACCCGCCGAGTGCGGCCAACAGCGCCGGCCACATACCTCCGACCAGGGCGACGCCGACGACGCCGGCGAGGAAGAGCAGGATGTCGTTGGTCAGGGAGAGGTCCGGCAGCGCCTTCAGCAGCAGGGTGAGCAGCGGCATGCCGAGCAGGGCCAGCGCGAAGCCGAGCAGGCGCCGGCGCCGCGACAGCGCCGCCGGGACGGCCGCGGCGCGCCGCCCGCGGCCGGCCTCCGGATGGGTGACCAGGTGTACGTCGATCGGGCCGGACTGGGCGGTCGTGGTGACGCCGACGCCGCGGGAGAACAGCTGCGCGAACCGGCCCCGGCGGCTCGCGCCGAGGACCAGCTGGGTGGCGTTGACGCCGCGGGCGAAGTCCAGCAACGCCTCGGGGATATCGGCACCGAGCACCTCGTGGTACGTGCCGCCGAGGCTCTCCACCAGCACCCGCTGCCGGGCGAGCTGGGCCGGATCGGCGCCGGCCAGTCCGTCGGCGCGGGCCACGTGCACGGCGAGCAGGTCGGCGCCCTTGCTGCGGGCGGCGATCCGGGCGGCCCGGCGGATCAGCGTCTCGCCTTCCGGCCCGCCGGTGAGCGCCACCACCACCCGCTCGCGCGCCTCCCAGGGCTCCGAGATACCGTGCTGGGCGCGGTACCGGTCGAGCTGCTCATCGACCTTGTCGGCCAGCCAGAGCAGGGCCAGCTCGCGGAGCGCGGTCAGGTTGCCCACCCGGAAGTAGTTACCGAGCGCGGCGTCGATCTTGTCGGGGCGGTAGATGTTGCCGTGCGCCATCCGCCGGCGCAGCGCCTCCGGCGTCATGTCGATCAGCTCGACCTGTTCCGCCGCGCGGACGATCTCATCCGGCACGGTCTCGCGCTGGGTGATGCCGGTGATCTGGGCGACGACGTCGTTCAGCGAATCCAGGTGCTGGATGTTGACGTTGGACAGTACGGTGATGCCGGCGTCGAGCAGCTCCTGGATGTCCTGCCACCGCTTTTCGTTGCGGGAGCCGGGCACGTTGGTGTGCGCGAGCTCATCGACCACCGCGACCTCGGGCCGGCGGGCCAGCAGCGCGTCGAGGTCCATCTCGGTGAACTCGGTGCCCCGATAGTTGATCGTCCGGCGCGGCACCTGCTCCAGGTCACCGATCATCGCCGCGGTGTGCTTACGGCCGTGGGTCTCGACGAAGCCGATCACCACATCGGTGCCGCGCTCCGCCCGGCGGTGCGCCTCCTCCAGCATGGCGTAGGTCTTGCCGACGCCGGGCGCAGCACCCAGATAGATCCGCAGCTCTCCACGTGCCACGCGGACATCCTCTCGCTCTGCCGGCCGCCCGGTCACCCGGACGACATTCTGCCGATCGCCGAGCGGGGGCCACCGAATGCCGGTGGCCCCCGCTCGGATTGGGTCAGCCGACCGGGTACTTCTTGTCGAGGGCGACGTTCAGTTCCAGCACATCGACCCCGGGTGCACCCATGAAGCCCAGCGCCCGGCCGTCGGTGTGCTCGGCGACCAGGCGGCGGATCTCCGCCGGGTCCGCGTGCCGCTCGCGGGCGACCCGGGTGACCTGCAACTCGGCGTACGCCGGGCTGATGTGCGGGTCGAGGCCGCTGCCGCTGGCGGTGACCGCGTCGGCGGGCACGGCCGGGTGGGCGGGAGCGTCACCACGGACCGGGGTGATCAGCCCGCCGGCCGCGACGTAGTCCTCGCCGGGCTTCGCCAGCTCCACCGGCACCCCCTGGTACGAGGAGATGAACGGGGTCGCCGGCGCGACCTGGTTGACGCTGACCACGCGGGTGATCGCGCCGGTCAGGCCGTTGGCGTGGAACACCGCCAGCACCGCACCGACCCCGTCGGGGGTGCAGTACGGGCGGCGCCCGTCGACGCCGTCGAGCTCGCCGATGGCCTTGCTGCGGACGCAGACCTGGGTGAGCAGGCTCTGCGTGGAGTCGTCGGGATTCGGGGCGATGGTGTCGACCACGCTCTCCGGGCCGAGGTTGCTCGCGGCGGTGGAGGTGGGGTCGTAGCCGTCGCCGGCGGCCGACGGGCGGGACTGGAAGTAGCGCGGGACGGGGTTGCCGTCCGCGTCGGTGAAGGCCTGGCCGATCAGGGCGCTGCCGACGGTCTTTCCGTTGACCGTGACGAGGGAGCCGTCCGCCTTGTCGTTGAGGCCGGGCAGCCGGCCGACCGCGACCAGGGCGAGCGGGTAGGCCAGTCCGAGCAGGACGGTGAAGACGAGCAGCGCGCGCAGAGCGGCGAGGTGCTGGGCGAGCCAGGTGGGTAGGCGCATCACGAGATCCCCGGGATGAACTGGATGAGCAGGTCGATGAGCTTGATGCCGATGAACGGCACGATGATGCCGCCGAGGCCGTAGCGCCACAGGTTGCGGCTGAGCAGCTTCGACGCGCTCGCCGGCCGGTACCGCACGCCCCGCAGGGCCAGCGGGATCAGCGCGACGATGATGATCGCGTTGAAGATGACCGCGGACAGGATCGCCGACTCGGGGCTGTGCAGGCGCATGATGTTCAGCGCGTTCAGACTCGGGTAGATGACGGCGAACATCGCGGGGATGATCGCGAAGTACTTCGCGATGTCGTTCGCGATGCTGAACGTGGTCAGCGCGCCCCGGGTGATCAGCAACTGCTTGCCGATCTCGACGATCTCGATCAGCTTGGTCGGGTCGGAGTCGAGGTCGACCATGTTGCCGGCCTCCTTGGCGGCCGACGTGCCGGTGTTCATCGCCACCCCGACGTCGGCCTGGGCCAGCGCCGGCGCGTCGTTGGTGCCGTCGCCGGTCATCGCGACCAGCCGGCCGCCCTGCTGCTCCTTCCTGATCAGGGCGAGCTTGTCCTCCGGGGTGGCCTCGGCGAGGAAGTCGTCCACTCCGGCCTCGTCGGCGATCGCCTGGGCGGTCCGCGGGTTGTCACCGGTGATCATGACGGTGCGGATGCCCATCCGGCGCATCTCGTCGAACCGCTCCCGCATCCCCGTCTTGACGATGTCCTTCAGGTGAATGACGCCGAGGGTCCGGGCCGGTTGGCCGTCGAGGTGCTCGGCGACGACGAGCGGCGTACCGCCGATGCCGCTGATCTCGTCGACAAGCTGGCCGACCTGCTCGGTCGGGTGGCCGCCGTTCTCCCGCACCCACTTCATCACCGCCGCCGCGGCGCCCTTGCGAATGCGGCGTACCCCGCCGTCGACGCTCTCGACGCCGAGGTCGACGCCGCTCATCCGGGTCTGGGCGCTGAACGGGACGAAGGTGGCGTTCGCGATCAGGCCGGGCTCGCGCTCGCGGAGCCCGAACTCGTTCTTGGCGAGCACCACGATCGAGCGACCCTCGGGGGTCTCGTCGGCCAGGCTCGACAGCTGCGCCGCGTCGGCCACCTCGTCCGCCGTGACGCCCTCGACCGCCAGGAACTCGGCGGCCTGCCGGTTGCCAAGGGTGATCGTGCCAGTCTTGTCCAGCAGCAGCGTGTTGACGTCGCCGGCCGCCTCGACCGCGCGCCCGCTCATCGCGAGCACGTTGCGCTGCACCAGCCGGTCCATGCCGGCGATGCCGATGGCCGACAGCAGCGCGCCGATGGTGGTCGGGATGAGGCAGACCAGCAGGGAGACCAGCACGATCCCGGTCACCCCGGCGTTGGTGATCGCCTGGGTGTCAGGAGCCGCCGCCTGGTAGCCCTTCGAGAAGATGGCCAGCGGCTGGAGGGTGACCACGGCCAGCAGGAAGATGATCGTGAGTGCGGCGAGCAGGATGTTCAGCGCGATCTCGTTCGGCGTCTTCTGCCGGCTGGCGCCCTCGACCAGGGCGATCATCCGGTCGATGAAGCTCTCCCCCGGCTTCTGGGTGATCTTCACGATGATCCGGTCGGAGAGCACCTTGGTGCCGCCGGTGACCGCACTGCGGTCGCCGCCGGACTCCCGGATGACCGGAGCCGACTCGCCGGTGATCGCGGACTCGTCGACGCTGGCAATCCCCTCGACCACGTCCCCGTCACCGGGGATGATGCCCCCGGCCTCGACCAGGACGATGTCGCCCTGCTTGAGCTCCGGCGCGGGGACGGCCTCGTCGCGGTAGGTGTTCGCCGCCGCGCCGGGCGCCCAGCCGAGCAGGCGGGTGGCGACGGTTTCCTTCCTCGCCTGCCGCAGGGCTGCGGCCTGGGCCTTGCCCCGGCCCTCGGCGACCGCCTCGGCGAGGTTCGCGAAGACCACGGTCAGCCAGAGCCAGACGGTGATGGCCCAGGCGAAGACCGACGGGCTGGTCACCGCCAGGACGGTGGTGAACGCGGCGCCGATCTCCACGATGAACATCACCGGGTTGCGCCACAGCGTGCGGGGGTCGAGCTTGCGCAGCGCGTCGGGCAGGGACCGGATCAGCTGCTTCGGGTCGAGCAGGCCGGCGCCCACCCGGTTGCCATGGGTGGCCGGGGTGCCGGCGATCGGCTCCTCTTCGGTGCCGGATGTCACGGGCGTGACGGACATGTCCTTGTTCCTCATAGTGGTCACAGCCCCTCAGCGAAGGGGCCGAGCGCGAGCGCGGGTAGGAAGGTCAGCGCGACGAGGATCACCGTCACGCCGACGACCATCCCGACGAAGAGTGGTCGGTGGGTCGGCAAGGTGCCCTCGGAGGCGGGGGTGGGCTTCTGGCGGGCCAGCGAGCCGGCCAGGCCGAGCACGAAGATCATCGGCAGGAACCGGCCGAGGAGCATGCAGATCCCCAGTGCCGTGTTCCACCACGGGGTGTTGACGGTGATCCCGGCGAACGCGGAGCCGTTGTTGTTGCTGGCCGAGGTGAACGCGTAGAGCACCTCGGACAGGCCGTGCGGTCCGACGTTGAGCGCGGTGGCGTTGTTGCCGGTGGCGAAGGCCGCGGCGGTGCCGACCAGCACCAGGGCCGGGGTGATCAGGAAGTACAGGGAGGCCATCTTGATCTCCCGCGAGCCGATCTTCTTGCCGAGGTACTCCGGGGTCCGGCCGACCATCAGCCCGGCGACGAACACCGTGATCACCGCGAGGATCAGCAGGCCGTAGAGGCCGGAGCCGGTGCCACCGGGCGCCACCTCGCCGAGCATCATGTTGACGATCGGCATCATCCCGCCGAGCGCGGTGAAGGAGTCGTGGAACGAGTTCACCGCGCCGGTGGAGGTGAGCGTGGTCGCCGCGGCGAAGGTCGCAGAGTTCGACACGTCGAACCGGACGTCCTTGCCCTCCAGCGCGGCGCCGATCGCCTGCGGGACGGTGCCGTGCCCGGCCAGCTCGAAGACGTTGGTCAGGGTGATGCTGGCGAGCGCCAGGGTCGCCATGACGGCGGCGATCGCGTAGCCCTGGCGGTTCTGGCCGACCATCCGGCCGAAGACCCGGGGCAGGCTGAACGGGATCACCAGGAGCAGGAAGATCTCCAGCCAGTTGGTCCAGGTGGTCGGGTTCTCGAACGGGTGGGCGCTGTTGGTGTTGTAGAAGCCGCCGCCGTTGGTGCCGAATTCCTTGATCACTTCCTGGCTGGCCACCGGCCCGCCGGTGATGTGCTGCGTGCCACCGGTCAGCGTGGTCACGTCGACGCCGTCGGAGAGGTTCTGCACCGCGCCGCCGATCATCAGGACGATCGCGCCGAGCACCGCGATCGGCAGCAGGATCCGCAGGGTGATCCGGGTCAGGTCGACCCAGAAGTTACCCAGCTCCCCGGTCCGGCTGCGGGCGAAGCCACGCACCAGGGCGACCGCGACGGCAATACCCACCGCGGCGGAGAGGAAGTTCTGCACCGCCAGGCCGGCCATCTGCACCAGGTGGCCCATGGTCGACTCACCCGAGTACCACTGCCAGTTGGTGTTGGTCACGAACGAGACCGCGGTGTTCCACGCGCCGTGGGTCATCACCGGGTCGAAGCCCAACGAGAGCCACAGGTGGTTCTGCAGTCGCTGGAAGGCGTACAGGAACAGGATCGAGACGGCGGAGAAGGCAAGCACGCTGCGGGCGTAGACGCCCCAGGACTGCTCGGCCGCCGGGTTGACGCCGACAAGGCGGTAGATGCCGCGCTCGATGCGGGAGTGCCGGGTGCCGGAGACCACCCGGAACATGTAGTCGCCGAACGGCTTGTAGGCGGCGACCAGCGCCGCCACCAGCACCAGGACGAAGATGACGCCGGCTGTCGTCGTGCTCATCAGAAACGCTCTGGGAAGAGCAGGGCGGCGACCAGGAAGATGCCCAGGCCGATCGCCAGTACCAGACCGACGGCGTTGACGGCGCTCACAGCTTCTCCACACCCCTCACCACGAGGGTGAGCGCCGCGAACAGCGCCACCGTCAACAGCACGAACAGCAGGTCAGACACAGCTGACTCCTCATAGCTGACTAGTTCTCACGACCGCCTTCCGGTCGCGCCGGGCAATCAAAACGCCCCTGACCTTGGAAGGACAGGCTCTATAACGCGACCATGACGGCGAACCGCCGATTCTTGACGCCTTTTTGACGGGGCCTGCTGATCGGGTGAGGGCCGTCACAGGTTGCCGTCACCCGGCGACCCGATCGACCTCATGTGGCGGTACCCGGTCCCGAGCGCGGCGGCCAAGGCGATCACCGCGGCGTACGACCAGGCGTGTCCGCCGCCGGTCAGCTCGCCGAAGCGGTGCGCGAGGAACCCGACGAACGTGGCCGTCGCCAGTGCCGTCACCGCAGCGACCGCCCGCAGGTCCGCCACCAGCGCCGCATAGGCGCCGGCGGCGACGGCCATGAGGACGGCCCGTGGCGGCAGCTCCGCCGGCGGGAACATGGCCGCGGCCAGCAACGCCACCCCGACCATCACCACCCAGCCGACCGCCACGCTGACCCCCGTCGGCGTCGGCTCCCCGTACGTCGCGCCCTTCTGAACTCGATCGACAGTCACAGCACGCCTCCGGCGGCAACGAGGGCCCGCACCTCAGGCCCGCCTGTGGCCAATACCAGTCCGGTCCATAGCCGCCGTCGATGGCTTTCACGGATCTGCTACGCGCCGACCGGCAATTTTGACGCCGCCTTAACGGCACGCCGGGCAGCCATCTCTCGGCCTCATTCCAGCTGTCCCGCGGGCTGCCGTGAAAAACGCGTGAAAATTGCGCGGGGGTCGAGGCCTATTCAGTCGCATGGGCGATGCCGCCAGCCTGGTCGCGGCCGGCTCCGCACCCTCGGCGCCGGCGGCGGACGCCCGGCGCAGCGCCCCCGCACCGCCCGCATCGGCTGGTCGATGACTGGCTCAAGCGGCCTAACCTGATCAGGTGGCCCCCGAACTGTCCCTGCTGACCAGAGTGGCCTGGCGCGATCAGGAGATCACCGGGCCCCAGTTGCGCGGGCTCCTCGCACTGCTAGCCGACCACCTGGTCAGCGGGTGCGGCACGACCAGGCTCATCGACGCCCTGTGGCCGGACCGCCAGCCACAACACCCGTCGAAGGCCCTGCAGATCCTCGTCTCCCGCGCTCGTGCGGATCTCGGCGCCCACCTGATCGAGAAGACGGCCAGCGGCTACCGCCTGAACCTGACCGAGGAGCAGGTCGACGCCACGGCCGTACGGGTGCATGCCGACGCGGCCGAGCGGCACGCCCGTGCCGGCGAGGACCTGGCCGCGCTGGCCGAGGCCGAGGCCGGACTCGCCCTGTGGGCGGCACCGCCCACCGACGGGACGTTCGCCGACGATCCGCTGGCGGTGCTGCGGGCGGCGCGCGTGCCGATCTACCGGTCGCTCGAGCGCTCCCGGGCGCTGGCCCTGTCCCGGCTCGGTCGACACGCCGAAGCCCGCCCCGCGCTCGACACGCTCGCCGCACGCCGCCCCGAGGACGAGGAGATCCTGGCCGCGCTGCTGCGCTCGGAGGCCGCGACCACCGGCACGCCGGCGGCCCTGCGCCGCTACGAGGATTTCCGCCGCCGGCTGCGCGACGACCTTGGCAGCGATCCCGGCCCGACGCTGCGGCAGATTCACCGAGAGCTGATCGGCGGCGAGGCTCACGTCACCCGACACAACGTGCCCCACGAGCCCAACATGCTGCTCGGCCGCGACGACGACATCGCGGCGGTGACCGCGCTGCTGCGCACCGCGCGGGTCACGTCGATCGTCGGACCGGGCGGCCTCGGCAAGACCCGTCTCGCGTACGCGGTCGCCCGGCGGGCCGAGCAACCCGTCGTGTACGTGGTCCCGCTCGCCGGCGTCACCGCCGACCATGAAGTGGCGGCCGAGGTGGCGTCCGCCCTCGGGGTCGGCGAGTCCCGCCAGCCCCCCGTCGGCCCACGCACCGTCGCCCCGGGCGCGGTCTCCGCGATCGCGGCCGCCCTCGGTCCCGGTCCCGGGCTGCTGGTGCTGGACAACTGCGAACAGGTCGTCCAGGGTGTCGCCGACCTGGTGAACGCGCTCGTCTCGATGACCCGCGACCTGCGGGTGCTCACCACCAGCCGGACCCCACTGGGGCTGTCGTCCGAGTCGGTTCACCCGCTGCCCGAGCTGGCCCTCCCGGCGGCGGTCGAACTGTTCACCCAACGGGCGCGCGCCGCCCGACCCGGCGCCGCTCTGCCCGCCGACGCGGTGGCGGACCTGTGCCGGCACCTCGACGGGCTGCCGCTGGCGGTTGAGCTGGCCGCGGCCCGGGTGCGGGTCATGACGGTCCCCGAGATCACCCGCCGGCTGGACGACCGGTTCGCCCTGCTCCGCGGGGGCGCCAGGGACGCGCCGCAGCGCCACCACACCCTGCACGCCGTGGTCGACTGGAGCTGGGCCCTCCTCCGGCCCAGCGGGCAGGCCGCCATGCGCGCGCTGTCGATCTTCCCCGGTGGATTCGACGCTGCCGCCGCCCGGCGGTTGCTCGGACACGACGACGTGCTGACCGTGCTTGAGCACCTGGTCGACCAGTCGCTGCTGAAGGTCGAGGACACCCCGGCCGGGGTGCGGTTCCGGATGCTGGAGACCGTCCGCGAGTTCGCCGCAGCCCGCCGGGACGAGGCCGACGAGACCGAGCAGGTGATCAGCGACTTCCTCGGCTGGGCGCGGGACTTCGGCGTGAGCCACCACGAGTCGCTGCTCGGGGCCGCCGCCTTCACCGCGGCCGAGCTGATCCGTACCGAGCAGGACAACCTGGTGCTGGCGCTCCGGTACGGGCTGGCCCGCTGCGACGGCGGGACGGTCGCCGCGACCTCGGCGGTCCTCGCCGGCCTGTGGACCCTGGACGCCAACTACCCGCGGATGCTGACCCTCACCGATGAGACGGCCCCGGTCCTCTCCCACTTTCGGCCTGAACCGCCGTTTCTGGAGGTCACCCGCACGACCTCGGTCCTGGCCGTGGCGCACACCTTCATGATGCTCGGGCCGCGCGCGACCCGCGCGCTGGTCACGCTGCGCCGGCTGCCTCCGCCGCCACCGGGCACCCTGATCGGCGCCCTGGCCACGGTCCTGTGCGCGGTGCCGGAGATGGCCGTCGATCCCGCTGCCCTGCTCCGGTTCTGCGACCATCCCGAGCCGCTGGTGGCCGGAGTCGGGAACTGCCTGGCCAGCTACGTGTTCGAGCAGTCGGGCCAGCCCGAGCACGCCCTGGCCGCCGCCCGGCGGATGCTCGGCGCGCTCGCCGACCGGCCCGTCCCCTGGATCCGCGTCCTCGCCCACTCCCGGGTCGGTGAGCTGTGCATGCAGGCCGAACTCGGCGAGGAGGCGCGCGGCAACCTCACCGCCGCCCTGAACCTGCTGACCGAGTCCGGGCCCTGGCTCGACGTGCTCCAGATCCGGTGGGCGCTGGTGCTGGTCAACCTGCAACTCGGCGCGGTGGACGAGGCGGAGCGCTGGCTGGCGCTCGCCACGTACGATCGCGCGGACGACGCGTACCGGATGCGGTCCTTTGAGACCGGGGTCCGCGCGGAGGTGGCGCTGGCCCGCGGTGACGTCGAGGCGGGCCTGCGCCTGTGGCGGGCCGCCGTGGATCAGCTGGCGACCCCGCTGGATCCGCTGGTGTGGGCGCAGCCGGACGGTGATCCGCCATGGATCCTGGAGGTACGGGCCGCCGCCGTCGTCGCCCACGCCCGGCGCGGCGGGCTGGACGCCGTCGAAAAGTTGGTCGACGACCTGTCGGGGAAGCTTGCCGCGCTGCTCGCCCGTCCCCTCGACAATCCGCCGGCGTTCCTGGCGCAGTTGCCGATCTGCGGTGCCATGCTGCTGGCACTGGCGATGGTGGACCTCGAGCGGGGGGATCGCACCGGCGACGAGCAGTTGCTGGCCTCCGGCGCACGCCTGATCGCGTTGGCGGAGCGCTTCGGCTGTCTCCGCAACTTCCAGCCCAGCATGTCGTCCGCCGCGGCGCGGCGGGCGGCCGAGCAGGCCGACCGGGCGGCGTACGACGAGGCGTCCGCGTCGTACGCCGCCCTCGGTCACGACGACCTGCGGGCGGCCGCCCTCACCGCGCTGCGCGCCCGGCCCTCGGCCGGTCAGCGCGACGGGTCCCGGTCGTACAGTCTCCGGGCCCACAGGTAGCCCGCCACGGCGATGCCCACGCACCACCCGACCGCCTGGGCCGCGCTGCTGCCCGTCGACGTGGCGAAGAGCAGGCCGCGCAGAGTCTCGATGATCGGGGTGAAGGGCTGGTACTCGGCGAACCAGCGCAGGCCCACCGGCATCGACTCGGTCGGCACGAACCCGCTGCCGAGGAAGGGCAGCAGCATCAGCGGCATCGGCAGGTTGCTGGCGCTCTCCACGCTCCTGGTCACCATGCCCAGCGCCACCGACAGCCAGGTGATGGCGAAGGAGACCAGCACGAGCAACCCGACGGCCGCCAGCCACCCGGCCGGACCGGCGGAGGGCCGGAACCCGACCAGCAGGGCCACCGCGACAACGACCGCGACGCCGGTCATCGTCTGCAGGACGGCACCGACGACGTGCCCGGTCAGCACCGCCGACCGGGCGATCGACATGGTGCGGAAGCGGGCGACGATGCCCTCGGTCATGTCCATGGCCACCGAGATCGCCGTGCCCTGGGCCGCCCCGGCGATCGCGAGCAGCAGGATGCCGGGGGTGACGTAGTTGACGTACTCGGAGCGGCCACCGGAGACCCGCCCGAGGCCGTTGCCCAGGGTGCCGCCGAAGACATAGACGAACAACAGGAGGAAGATCACCGGTATCCCGATGACCGCCACGGTCAATGCCGGATAGCGCAGCGCGTGCCGCAGGTTGCGGCGCAGCATGGTCGCCGAATCGCCGAGGGTGTGGGCCAGAGTGGTCACTTCGCGCCAACTTTCTCGTCGGTGGGGCGGCCGGTCAGCGCCAGGAAGACGTCGTCGAGATCGGGGGTGTGCAGGGACAGCGCGTCGACCTCGATCGACGCGCCGTCGAGCCGGTCGAGCAGGGCCTTCACCGAGCGGACGCTGCCGTCACTCGGCACCTGCAGCGTGAGGGCCTCGTTGTCACGCGCCGCCGTCGGCAGCGCGCGGGCCGCCGCGTCGAAACCAACCGGGTCGCCGAACCGCAACCGGACATGACCACCCGGGATGCGTCGCTTCAGCTCGTCCGGGGTTCCCTCGGCAACCAGCCGTCCCTGGTCGAGCAGCGCGATCCGCCCGGCGAGGTGATCGGCCTCCTCCAGATACTGGGTGGTCAGGAAGATGGTCACGCCACCCGCCACCAGTTCCTTGATGATCTGCCACATCATCCGCCGGCTGCGCGGGTCCAGACCGGTCGTCGGTTCGTCGAGGAAGATCAGCCGCGGCCGGCCCACGAGCGTCATCGCCAGGTCCAGCCGTCGCCGCATCCCGCCCGAATAGGTGGACACGGGTTTCCCGGCCGCCTCCGCCAGGTCAAACCGCTCCAGCAGGTCGGCCACGATCCGACGTCCCTCGACGCGGCCCAGGTGCCGCAGGTCCGCCATCAACCGGAGGTTCTCCGCGCCGGTGAGCAGGTTGTCCACGGCGGAGAACTGCCCGGTGACGCCGATGGCGGCCCGCACCCGGTCCGGCTCGCTCGTCAGGTCGTGGCCAAGGATCCGGACGTCGCCGCCGTCCGCCCGGATCAACGTCGAGAGGATCTGGACCATCGTGGTCTTGCCCGCGCCGTTCGGGCCGAGCAGGGAGAAGACCGAGGCCTCCGGTACGTGCAGGTCGATGCCGTCGAGCACGACATGATCGCCGTACGACTTGCGCAGGCCGGTCACGGCGATCGCCGGCCCTGGAATGGTCGTCGTCATGCCCGTAGCGTGCCGGCGGCGGGGATCACCGCGGTTTCACCACGGTTTCAGCGCTGAAGGTGATCAGGAGTTGCCCCGGTCGGTCGACCACGCGGGGGTTCGGCCCGCTGGAAGATGCCGAAGAGCCAGAGCAGCGACGGCACGAGCAGCAGCGCTCCGATGACCAGGACCACCAGCACGGTGGCGAGGACGGTGGGGTCCCCGGCCGCGTGCGCGACGTCGAGGCCGGGACTAAGCAGGACGGGGTACTGTGCCGCGCCCCACGCCCACAGGACGGCGGCGACGGCGAGGGCGGCGGTGACCCGGACCAACCGGTACCGGCCGGCGGCGATCAGGACCAGGGAGCCGATGCCGGCGGCGAGGGACAGCAGCACCAGGGGCAGCGCGCGCCCGCCCAGATCGGCGAAGAGGTCCGGTGCGTCGACGGCCACCACGGCGAGACCGGCGAGGGCGCCGGCACCGACGAGCACACCGGTGACCAGGGCCCGACGACGGAACTGGGCGACCAGCTCGGGAGCTCCGGCCCGCCGGGCGTCGTGGAGCAGGTACACCGCGGCCAGATAGGCGCAGACGCCGATGGCGAGCAGGCCGCTGTAGATGGAGGTGGGGTTGAGCCAGCTGCCCCAGATGTCGCCTTGGGCGATGCCGGGAGGTACGCGCCCGGAGGCGAGCGCACCGACGATCGCACCGAGGAAGAACGGGGTGGCGAGCGAGGAGAGCGCGAACGTCGCACCGTAGAGCCGCTGTTGGGCCAACGTATGGCTGGCCTTGCGGAAGGCGAATGCGGCTCCCCGGCCGATGATGCCGAACGCGGCCAGGGTGAGCGGGATGTAGAGGGTGGAGGCGAAGGCCGCGAACGCCGGCGGGAAGGCGGTCCAGAACAGTGTGATCACCAGGATCAGCCAGACGTGGTTGGCCTCCCAGACCGGGGCGATGGAGTGTTCGATCAGCTTCCGCCGACCGGCACCGCGACGGGTGCCGCCGGACAGCAGGTCCCAGATGCCGGCACCGAAGTCGGCCCCGGCGAACAGGGTGTACAGGGTCAGTCCGAGCAGGAGGACCCCGAGCAGGATGTCGGCGATGGTCACGGCCCGGTTTCCGCCGCCGCCGGTGCCCCCTCCTGCGGCGCCACCGGCTCCTCGCGGTGCCGGGCCATCCGACGCAGCACCAGGATGGTCGCGACCGTCAGCACCAGGTAGACGCTGGCAACGAGCACCAGACCGGCGGCCAGGCCGGGGGCGGGGTTGACGGCGGCCGAGGTACGCAGCACCCCGTACACGATCCAGGGTTGCCGGCCGACCTCGGTGACCACCCACCCGGCCTCGACCGCAAACGCTGCGGCGACTCCGCTGAGCGCCGCCGCGCGGAGGAACCAGGGCGAGCGGGGTGGGCCACGCCGGCGCCACCACGACAGCCCCCACCACGCGGCGAGCCCCACCAGCGCAGAGCCGACCGCGACCATCAACTGGAACGCCCACTTCACGATCGTCACGGGAGGCTCCTGGTCGTCCGGCACCTGGTCGAGCCCCGGCACCACGGCGTTCGCGTCCCATTTGGCCAACAGGGACAGGGCGTTGGGGATCTCCACCGCATAGCGGAGTTCGCCGTCGCGGTAGACGCCGCCGAGGGAGAGCGGGGCGCCCGCCTGGGTGCGGCCGAGCCCTTCTATCGCGGCCAGTTTGGTCGGCTGGTACTCCCCGACAAAGCGGGCGGCCCAGTCGCCGACCACGACCTGCACCGGGGCGAAGAGGGCGGCCACGGTGAACGGAATGGCGAACCCCAGCCGGTGGTACCGGTCCCGGCGACCGCGCAGCAGCGCGACGGCGTACACGCTGGCGATGCCGAAGCCGGTGACCATGAACGCCGCGATGATCATGTGTACCGTCTGCGGTGGGGTTGCCGGGTTGAACATGGCCGCCCACGGCCGTACGTTCGTCGCCCTGCCGGAGACCAGGTCGAAGCCGCGCGGCTGGTTCATCCAGGCGTTCGCGGACACCACGAAGAACGCGGACGCGACCCCGGCCACGCAGACCGGCAGGCCGGACAGCAGGTGCGCGCGCGGTGGAAGCCGGTCCCACGCGTACAGGTAGATGCCCACGAAGATGGCCTCGATGAAGAAGGCGAAGCCCTCCAGCGCGAACGGCAGCCCGATCACATCACCGAACGCCCCCATCAGGCCGGGCCAGAGCAGCCCCATCTCGAACGACAGGATCGTCCCCGAGACCGCGCCGACCGCGAACAGGACACCCATGACCGAGGCCCACCGGCGGGCCAGCCGGGTGTAGACGACGTCACCGGTACGCAGCCCCCGCCACTCGGCGAAGACCGTGACCGCTGGCATGCCGACCCCGAACGCGGCGATGACGATGTGCCAGCCGAGCGACAACGCCATCTGCAGCCGCGCCGCCATCAGGTCAGCCGGAATGGCGTCCTGCGCCAGGAAGTGCAGCAACCGATGCCTCCCATCGATTGCGCACATCATCGCAACGACATCGGACGTATGGGCAGGAATGCGAGATCTCCCGTACCCTCGGGGCCGGTGCCAGCGTGAGGCACTGCCCTGGCAGATGAGGGAGCCGCGACCATGGCAGTGCTCGACCGGTCGTCCAGCAAACCGCGATGGGCGGACGCGGCCGGCGTTCTTGCCCTCGTCGTCACCATGATTCTGACTGCCCGCCAGCTACGCCCGCTGACCGAGGCTGGTGCCTTCCTCCTGCGTACGGGCGAAACGCTGAGTGTCGTGCCGGTATGGGCCTGGCCCCGAGCAGCGGCCTGGGTCGCGATCAGCGTCGCCGTCCTCTTCCGGGCACGGACCGCCGCGGTGCTAGGCGCCTGGGCGGCCGTGCTGTACGAGATCGTCGTGGTCATGCTGCGGATCAACGGCGACCCGCGCTACGACGTGCCCTTTGACCTGCTGGTGTGGCCGTTGCTGCTGGCGATCGCGGCGGCGTTCCTGTTGACCCTGTCGGCTCGGGCTCCGCACGGCCTCGACCTGCTCGGGCGCCATGGACGTCGGCTACTCGCAGCAGCGGCCACGGTCACCACACTCACCGCGGTGGCGATTCCGATCCTGGGCGATTACCACCCGCCGCCCCCCGCGGACTCCATCGACCGTGGGTTCCACGCCAGCTTCGTCTTCCCGTCGCAGCTCGCCGACGCTGTCGCCGGCGCGACGTTCGCGGTTGTGCTGGCCCTCGCCCTGGCCGCGGTCAGCGGCGTCGACCGGGCCGTCCGCCCCCGGGTGTACGCGCTGTCGGGGGCGGGCATCGCCGGATTCGTCGCGATCCAGCTCGGCCTGCCCCAGCCATTCGGTTTGTCGATCGTGCCGGCGCCGTCGCGACCCACCCAGGCCGTGGTCCTCGTGATCGGACCGGGCCTCGTCCTCGGCGCTGGTCTGTTGTTGATTCGGTTCAGCGAGCGGCACCGCCCTACAGTCGACGGCATCGATCGACGGAAGGACCCCTCATGGACGAGCGCGACGGGATGACGTTCCGCACGTCCATCCGCCTCATGTTCATGGTCATGCTGCTGATCGGCTTCCTGGCCTGGGTCTTCGTCCAAGCCGTGTACTCACTCGTCGCCGGGCGGTTGCCGACCGACCTGATGAGCACCGCCGCGTCGGGCATCCTCTACGCTGTCGCCTTCAGCGCTCTCTCGCTCGCCCTGCACCGCCGCAACTGGCCGTCGGTCCACGTCAGCGATCCCGCGCTCGGGCTGGCCGGGAAGGGGCGAGCGGCCGAGCTCCCATGGCCGGCGATCCAGTCGGCGACGGTCCACCGTCCTGGCCCGTTCGCCATGCTCCAGGTCACCCTCCAACCCGGAGCGGTCGTGCCGTCCGCCACCACGCTTCGGCCACGCATGTGTGCTGGCCAGCCTGTCTACACAGTCAACGTCGGCCTGCTTCGGCCCGCGACGAGGGTCCTACGTACCGAGCTCGCCCGCCACCTGCCAGAGGTCGCCTCCGGACCCTGATTCCCGCTTCGAAGTGACTCGGGGCGACCACCGCCCACAGCCCGGCTCAGGGATTAGATCCCCGCCGCGTTCCTCGTCACCGCCGCGCTCAGCTTCGTGATGCTCGGCGAGGCGGTCCGCGAGGCGCTCGATCCCAAACTGCGCTGAACGAGCACATACGATGCCGGGGTCGCAAGGTCGCCCACGGTTCGCTCCAGGCCATGCCGGAACAGGAATATCAGCGCGCCACCCGTTTGTGGGCGGTAGCCGAGGGTAGCCACGCCGTGTCCGGGATCGGAGGGACGGGGCATGGCTGAGCTGCAGTTCTACGAAAAGGTGGCCGCACGGGCGGGCGTCCCGCCGGAGACGGCGCAATCCCTGACCGAGGCCACCCTGCGTACCCTCTCGGAGCGGATCAGCGGCGGCGAGGCGGCAGACCTGGCTGACCACGTGGCGCACGAGTTGCGCCCGTTCGTGGCCAAGGCACCACCGGAGGAACCGGAGGTGTTCGCGTACGACGAATTCCTGCGGCGGGTGGCGGACCGCGCGGGGGTGGACCAGGGCGTCGCGGAGCGCGGCGTGCGAGCCGTCCTGCAGACCTTGCATCGCGTGGTGGGCCACGACGAGTTCGAGGACGCCATGTCGCAGCTGCCGGCGGACATCCGGGCGCTGGCCCAGCCCGTGCCCCGCGGGGCGTGACCGCGGGGATCTCCACACGCGCCGTTTTGCCAGACACACCTCGGGTAAGCGGCGCTGATTCGCCGCGAGAGGAGGAGCAGCAGATGAACGGTTCCGAGTTCGTCGACTCGGTTGCCCGGCACTCCGGCATCCCGCAGGCGCAGGCTGACGCCCTCACCCGCGCCACCCTGCAGACGCTGGCTGAACGGCTCACCGCAGGCGAGGCGAGGGATCTTGGCGAGCAGCTGCCCAGGGAGTTACGGGATGACCTGTGTCAGGCCCAGGGAGGCGCCGAGCCGTTCGGGCTGGCGGAGTTCCTCCAGCGCGTCAGCTCACGCGCCGGTGTGGATGCGGCCCTGGCCGACAAGAGCGTGCCCGCGGTGTTCAAGACGATCTGCAAAGAGGTCACCAGCGACGAGTTCGACGACATGATGGCTCAGCTTCCGGAGGAGTTCTGGGACGTGCGCGAGCCGGCCGGGGCACGGGTCGGGGTGGAACGGCGCCCGGAGGTACCGGCACGAAGCAGAACAGCAGCCGACGCCGGTCGCGGACGCCGCGACGCCCCGGAGATGGTCCGGAAGGAGAACCCGCGGTGAACTACGCCGAGTTTCTGGAAGCGGTGGCGGAGCGGGCGGGCCTGCCACCCGCGGAGGCGGCGAACGTCATCCGAGCCACGCTCAAGACATTGGCGGAACGGGTCAGTGGAGGACAGGCTTCCGACCTGGCCGAGCAGCTTCCCGAGGAGTTCCGGGGGCACCTGTACAAGGAAGTGGATTTCGCCGAACGGCTCGATCTGCCCGAGTTCCTGCATGAGATACGGGCGCGCGCGGGAGTGGGTGATGATCAGCGGGCCGCCGAGGCTGCCCGCGCCGTGTTGACGACCGTACGCGACGCGGTGAGCGCCGAAGAAATCAAGGACCTGGAATCGGAGCTGCCGAAGGACATTCGGCAACTGCTTCATCCGGTACGCCGCGGAGTCGGGGCGTGAAGCGAGCCGTGTAGGGAGAGGAGCTCAGTCGATGCCCGTGCCGCAGACACCACTGATCGGAAAGACCGTGGCCTTCCTGGCCACCGACGGCGTCGAGGAGGTCGAGTACACCCAACCGCGCCGGGCGGCCGAGCAGGCAGGCGCACAGGTCCACCTCATCTCCATCAAGTCCGCACCGATCCAGTCCATGCAGCACGACATACATCCGTCGAACACCTACCCGGTCGACCGGACCGTCCAAGAGGCCGACCCGGCGGCGTACGACGCGTTGGTGCTGCCGGGCGGGGCGGTCAATCCGGATCGGCTCCGGCTCAACCCCGATGCGATCCGGTTCATCCGTGCATTCTTCGAGCAGCAGAAGCCGGTCGCGGCGATCTGCCACGGCCCGTGGACGCTGGTGGAGGCGGGCCTGGTCGCCGGCCGGACCCTGACCTCGTACCCGAGCCTGCGGACCGACATCACCAACGCCGGGGGCAACTGGGTGAACGAGCCGGTGCACGTCGAGAACGGGCTGGTGACCAGCCGCGGCCCGAACGACATCCCCGCCTTCTGCGACAAGATGGTCGAGGAGATCACGGAGGGTCGACATGTCGGGCGGATGATGCCGGCCCGCTGATCCGGGGCCGCGTGGCGGCGGCCGGGCCCGGCGGTAGCTGGCCGGGTTGAACCCCGGCGGCACGCGGGGGTGTTGCGGTAGAACCGTGGAGTGAGCCGAACTCGGCTGGAGGAATTCAGCGATGGGGTCTTCGCGGTCGCGATCACGCTACTCGCGCTGAACCTGGCGATGGCCGGCCCGGGTCACGGCCCGCTCCTGCATCAACTCGCGGACCACTGGCCCTCATTCGTCGCCTACCTGATCAGCTTCTTCACGATCGGGATCATCTGGGTCAACCATCACGCCCTCATCGGCAACGTCGCCGTCGTCGACCGGACCCTGGCCCTCCTCAACCTCGTCCTGCTGCTGTTCGTCGTCCTCATCCCGGTAGACACGGCGACGGTGGCCAAGTACGTCACGCTGGGCGGACAGGACGCCCGGGTGGCGGTGGTTCTGTATGCAGCTGCCTTCCTGGGGATGGGGCTCAGCTTCGGCGGGATCTTCGAATGGACCTTGCGTACGGGGCGGCTCCAGCAGCCGCTGCCGGAGCGGGCCCGTCGGGCGGCGCGGCTGCGATTCTGGACCGGGTCGATCCTGTATCTGGCCGCGATCGCCGTCGCCTTCGTCAGCCCGCCGGTGGCGCTGGCCATCATCGGCGCCGTCCCCGTTTACTACATCTTCGAACGCACCCCGGCGGGCAGCCCTCCTGCAGACGCACGGCAGCAATGAGCCGGTGCCGAGCTGGGGTCGAGCCCGGACCACGCCTCCGGAGTTGACCCCCCGTCAGCCGGTCACCGTGGGGATCAGTTTCCGGACCACGTCGACCAGCAGGTCGATGTCGGCCTCGGTGGTGCGCCAGTTGACGATCGCGGGTCGCAGTGCCACCCTGCCGCCGTAGACGGTGGTACCGGCATGGACCCGGCCGTCGTCGAGCAGGGCTGCGCCGAGGCGTCGGTTGAGGTCGTCGAGCGTCTCCTCCGGCACACCGGCGGGACGCACCCGGAAGCAGACGATGTTGAGCGGCACCTCGGCGAGGAGTTCCAGTTCGGGCGCCTCGTCGACCATCCTACGGAGACGTTGAGCAAGGTCGAGGTGGCGCTCCACCATCGCCCGGTAGCCGTCGCGGCCGTACGCGGCCAGGGTCGCCCAGATGGGCAGCGACCGGGCCCGCCGGGAGGACTCGGGGCCGAGCAGCGCGTAGTCCGGTCCGGCGGAAGCGGGCAGGGCGCTCCGCTTCCCCGGCAGGTACGCCGCTCCCGGCATGCCGAACGCGGCCGGAAGTCGCGCCGGGTCCCGGAGGAAGGCGAAGCCGCTCTCGTACGGCACGTTGAGCCACTTGTGCGCGTCGCCGGCGATCGAGTCGGCGCGCTCCATGCCATGAACCAGGTGGGCGGTACGCGGCGAGAGCGCGGCGAAGACGCCGAACGCGCCGTCGACATGCAGCCAGGCACCGTGCCGCTCGGCGACGTCGGCCAGTTCCTCCAGCGGGTCGAAGTCACCGGCGTTCACCTCCCCGGCGCTGGCGATGAGCACCGCCGGCGCGTTGAGCAGGCGCAGCCGGCTCTCCAGTGCGGGCAGGTCCACCCGGCCCACGCCGTCCCGGACGAAGACCTCGACAGCGTCCCGGCCGTGGCCGAGCAGTTGCAGCGCCTTCCGGTCGCTGGCATGCACGTATCCGCCGGACAGCACCGGCATCCGCGGTAGCCCCGCCAACCCGTCCGCTGCCACGTCGACCCCATGCTGCTCGCCCCACCAGTGGGTGGCGGCGGCCAGGCCGGTGACGTTCGCGAAGGTGGCGCTGGCGACCAGCGCACCACCGAACGCGCCCGGCAGGCCGAACAGTTCACGCAGCCAGGCCAGCGCGATGGTCTCGGTCATCGTGGCGAACTTGGACGAGGCACGGAACGCCGCATTCTGATCGAACAGGGCGGCGGCCCAGTCGGCGGCGAGCGCCGCCGGGGTCGCACCGCCGATGATGAAGTGGAAGAACCGTGGCCCCGCCGAGTGGGTCGCCGCGGCCGCGCCGATCCGCAGCAGCCGCTCCAGCACGACGACCGAACCCTCGCCCCGCTCGGGCAGGCCGCCACCGTGCGCCGGACGCCACAGCTCGTCAAGCAGCGGCAGGCTGCGGGGGTCGTGCACCGGCCGGTCGGCGAGTGACGACAGATAGGGCCCTGCCGCCTCGTACACCTGCCGCAGCGCGTCCTCGGCGTCGGCATCCCGGAACGGATCCGTCATCGCGGGTTCCTCCCTCTCGTCCGGGCAGACGGCACCCGGAGGCGGCGGTCGCATCAGCCTGACACCGCAGCACGGCCTGGCGCGCCAGCCAATTCGTGTGAGGTGGCCCGGTGATCGTTTCTAACCCGGCGCGAACTGCTTGGCCAACCGGTCGTGGAGCGCGGTGAGTGCCGGGCTGACGGTGGCGATGAGCGGCTCCGGATCCGCCAACCGGCGCGCCGCCTCCGGCAGCCAGGCCAGGTCGGCGTCGAACCGCTGGCGTGCCTCGCGTACCTCGCCAACGGGATCGGCCGCGTCGAGGCGGCGTCCGCCGCGCATGACCGGTACGAGCAGCGGCTCCCGGTTCCCCGGTGGCGGCTCCTCGCGCAGCCCCACCACGTCGCCGCTGGCCCCGGTGGGGTCACGGAAGACCTGCTTGGGACCGGGCAGGGTGGCCTTGCCGGGCGACAGCTTGAGCACCGGCCGGTCGCCGACGGCCACCAGCTTGTAGGCGCTGTCGAGTGACGGTGCGTCGTAGGAGACGCCCATGCGGGTGCCGACGCCGTACCCGTCGATAGGTGCGCCCTTGGCGACGATCGCCGCGATGACGTCCTCGTCGAGGCTGCCGCTCGCCACGATCTGGGCCTGGGTCAGCCCGGCGCCGTCCAGGATGGCGCGGGCCTGCACGGCCAGTGCGGCGAGGTCTCCGGAGTCGAGCCGGACGGCGACCGGCCCGGTCAGGCCCAGCTCGGTGATGACGTCGACGGCGGCCCGCACTCCGGCGGGCGTGTCGTAGGTGTCGACGAGGAAGATCGGGTTCGTGGGAAAGTCTGCGGCGAACGCGCGGAACGCCGCACGCTCGTCGGGGAACGCCTCGACGTACGAATGGGCCATCGTTCCGGACGGCTTCAGTCCGTAGCGTCGGGCGGCCTCGACGTGGCTGGTCGCCGCGAAGCCGGCGATCGCCGATGCCCGCGCCACGCCCGCCCCGGCCTCGATCCCGTGCGTACGCCGGAACGCGAAGTCGATCAGCTGCGCGCCGCCCGCGGCGAGGCGGCAGCGGGCGGCCTTACTGGCCACCGTGGTGTGGAACGTGATCAGGTTGAGCACGCCGGTCTCCACCAGCTGCGCCTCGGCGATCGGCGCGGTGACCTCCAGCAGCGGCTCGTCGGCGAACACCACGCGACCCTCCGGTACGGCGCAGACATCGCCGGTGAACCGCAGCCCGGCCAGCGTCGACAGGGTCGACTCGTCGAGCCCGACGACGTCGCGCAGATAGGCCAGCTCGTCGTCGTCGAACGCGAAGCTCTCCAGGAAGGCCAGCGCCTCGGCCAGGCCGGCGGCCACCAGGAAGCCGCGCTGTCGGGGCAGGCGGCGGGCGAAAAGGCTGAACGTGGCGGGCTCCACCATGCCGCGATGCAGGTAGCTGGCCGCCATCCGCAGCTCGTACAGGTCGGTCCGCAACCCCGTCATGCCACCTCCTCGGCCACGCCACCACTGTGGTGGAACCGGCGGCGGAGCGTGCGGGAAATGGGAGAACCTCGAGCTTGCCGACCGCCGGAGCGCATCAGGTTGATACATGGCGAGACCGCAACTGGTTACACCGTCGGCGGCGGCTTCGGAGGAGAGAGCAATGTGCGGAGCTGCCTGCGTGAGCTGACTCCGAGCTTGCTGAACACGTTGCCGAGGTGCCATTCCACTGTTCGTGGACTGATGAACATCTGGGCGGCGATCTCAGCGTTGGTGTGCCCGTCTCTGGCCAGCTTGGCGATCTGGGCCTCCTGGCTGGTGAGTTCGGCGACAGTCGCGGCCGTCCGCTTGCGTGCGGTTTCCCCGGTTGCCTGAAGCTCCCTGCGGGCGCGCTCGGCAAAACCGTCGGCTCCGATCCGGCTGAAGGCCTCGTAGGCGGAGCGTAGCTGGGTACGGCTTTCCTGGCGCCGGTTCTGGCGACGTAGCCACTCGCCGTACAGCAGACGGGCGCGGGCCAGGTGGACGGCGATCCGGCAGCGTCCGAGATGCTCGATCGCCTCCCGGTAGAGCGCATCGGCTCCCGGTCCGTCGCTGAGCAACGCGCGTGAGCAGGCTTCCACGCCCAGCGCCCACTCGGTTCCGCTCACGCGGGTGCGTTCGGTGAGCTTGTCCAACGCCGCCGCGGCGGCCTCTGGCTGCCCGCTGCGGGCAGCCGCCTCGATCAGTTCGACCAGTGCCCACCCGAAGAATCCCAGATCCTCGTACTGGCATGCGCGTGTCGCCGCCGCCAGCGCGGTGTCGTAGCGGCCGAGGCCGTTGTGCAGCGCTGCGGCTGCGTACTCGGCGAGGCTGACCGTTCGTCCCTCACCCCGGACGCGCACCTCTTCGATGGTGGTTTCGATTAGGTCCCGTGCCTGGGTTTCCTGTGCTCGCCAGGCGCCGAGTACCAGTGACGTGTACATCATGGGTGCGCCGCCCGTCGCGTCCGAGATCGCTGTCGCTTCGTCGATCAGAGCCGCTGCGGCATGGAATTCTCCAGCGAACACGTGGTAGAGCGCCTTGTAGGTCAGTGCCATCGGGAGGACGGAGAGCGCCCCCGTTTCGCGGGCGATGCGGACGGCGCCGGTCGCCATCTCCTGCCACGCGTCGTCGTCCCACAGCTCCGGTACGAGAGGCTCGGGTATCACCCGGAACGCGAGCCACAACCAGCGCCTGTCCACATCCGTCGGGCCAGATTTCTGCTCCTGTCGGACGATGTGTAGTGCACGCCTGAGAGCGTCGACGCTGGCAGCGGAGCGATCGATGATCAGGCCGGCCATGCTGTCCAGAAGGACGTCGACCGCCCGCGGCGGCGTCGGCGGCGACGGTCCGGCGCGGGCTGCCTCGGCCACTTCCCGGGGCCCGGGTCCTGCACCCAGACGGCCGGCGAAGATCGCCGCGCCGACCGCTTCCAGCAGCGTGTCACGGGCGAGGGCAGCGTCGAGAGGCGCCAGCCGGTGTGCGGCGTCGAGCAGAAGGCGCGGCGCGTCGCTGCAGCGTAGCTGGGCGAACACCAGCCGGGCGCGCAACCTCTCGAGTCGGGCGCGCTGCAGGTCGTCGAGGGGGCCGGCCTCCGCGACCGCCAGCAGGCTGTCGGCCTGTTCTGCCCCGCCAGCGTCAATGTCGAGCTCAGCGGCGGCCAGTGCACGGGTGACGCGTCGCGCGGGATCGGGCGTCAGCTCCGCCGCCCGCCGCAAGAACGAGGCTGCGGCAGCGACTCCGCCCCTGCCTTGAGCCCGGTCAGCCGAGCGCTCCAGGTCGACGGCGACGCTCTCGTCCGGACCGGTGGCCGCGTGAGCGCGATGCCACGCCCTACGATCAGGATCACGGTGGGGATCGGTGGCTTCTGCCAGTGCTCGGTGCACCGCCCGGCGATCCGGCGGGGGCGTCCTCTCGTAGATGGCTGAGCGCACCAGGGGGTGATGGAACCGCACCCTGGCACCGAACTCGACCAGTCCTGCGGCCTCGGCCGGCGCTGCGGCGTCCACCGGTACCTCCTGAAGACCGGCTGCGCGCCACAACAGACCCGCGTCTCCGGTCGGCTCGGCCGCGGCGGTCAGCAGAAGCCGCTGGCTGTCCTGCGGAAGTGATCGGAACTGCTGATGAAAGGCGTCTTCGATGCGGCTCGCCAAGGGCGGCCTGCCGGGGAGGCAGAAACCGCCCGCCAGCTCAGCAGGTGCGAGCGCACGTGGCACATGCAGCAGGGCCATCGGGTTGCCGTGCGCCTCGGCAACGATCCGGTCCCGTACCAGCGGGTCGAGCGGCGCGGGGCAAGCCGAGGCCAGCAGGGCACGCGCGTCGGGCTCGCTGAGGCCCTCGACGATCAGCTCTGGCAGACCGGCCAGCTTACGATCGACATCAGGCTCCCGCACGGCGAAGATCAAAGCTACCGATTCGGCCAGCAACCGCCTGGCGACAAACGCCAGCACCTGCATGGACCCGTCATCGAGCCACTGCGCGTCGTCGACGAGGCAGGCCAGCGGCTGATCCTCGGCGGCGCCGGCCAGCAGACTGAGCACAGCCAGGCCCACCAGGAACCGGTTGGGCGCCTCGCCCTCCCGCAGTCCGAACGCGACGGCCAATGCATCGCGCTGCGGCCCAGGCAACTCATGAAGACGACCCAGCATCGGCGCGCAGAGCTGATGAAGGCCCGCGAACGGCAGCTCCATCTCCGATTCAATGCCCGCGATGGCGACCGTGCGGAACCCGGCCGCCCGGCCGGCTGCGTAGTCCAGCAACGCGGTCTTGCCGATCCCTGCCTCGCCGCGAAGGACCAGGATCGCGCTGCTGCCCGCCCGCGCCTCGGCCAGCACCCGCTCCAGCGCGGCCGTTTCCCGGCCACGGCCCGGCGGCCCGTCGATGGCGGGTACGCCCATGGTCGATCTTCCTTATCAGCTGCTTGGCGAAATGTGCGGCCAATACGATCTTTTGGCAAGATCTTGACTAGCTAGGCTGCGGCGGTTCCGGCGAGGGCGGGGACGGGCGTGGCCCGTTCAATGATTTTGCCCCATTCGAAGCGGGCTCCGGCGCGAATGAGCGCGACGAGGTGTGGTGCGTTGACCGCGCGCCACCGGTGTTGGGCGACTTCGATGAGTTTGAACGCCATGGCCCGGCCGGCGGCCTTCGAGCAGGGACCTTGGTGACCTCGCTGCGGTGCCGGACGGTGGCGACGGTCGAATCGATCGGGCTCGTGGTGCGTAGGTAAACGTAGTCGGCGGCGGACAGGCCCGGCCGGCGAACGCGCGAGCCTCGTCCTGCCCACTGCACCGCAGTCCCCCGCCCGTGGAATCCGGCGTTCCCGGCGCGACAGCCGACTCGCAGTCCTACCCGGACCCGCCCGCAGGGCAGGACGAAAGCCATATCACCGACATACTCGCCCGCAATGGAAGATCAAGACTAGGCCCTCTGCAACACGTACCGGTTCAAACCCCGGGGAAGCCCCCGGGGTTTTCCCAGGGGCGAAGCGCGAACCGCCGCGCAACAGTGAAGACGTCCGCGAAACAGAGACGTGGACGACGCAAGGCGAGGATCGCCGGGCCGCCCGAGCGGATTCGATGATCGGGACCTAGAGCACTTAGGCCCGACCCGATCTCCGGTTGTCCGGCCCCCACAAGCGGTCCACCGAGTTGCGGCCACGGATGCGGCACTAGTCATGAAGAGGAGGCATTTCCGGCTGATTTAACGCAAATCCGTGTTCTGCCTATATTCAAAATTTCCATGGGAAAATCAGACTTCAAGGAGACCTCTTGTCTGTCACACCAGACAATTCCACGATCCGCCCGTTCACGTTCGAGTTCCCCGACGCCGAACTCGAGGACCTGCGTGCCCGCATCAGGGCCACGCGTTGGCCCGAGAAGGAGACCGTCGCAGATCAGTCGCAGGGCACGCAGCTCGCCACGATTCAGGAACTCGCGCGCTACTGGGCGTCGGGATACGACTGGCGCAAGGTCGAGGCGAAGCTGAAGGCTCTGCCGAATTTCATCACCGAGATCGACGGGCTGGACATTCACTTCATTCACGTCCGCTCGAAGCATGAGAATGCTCTGCCGCTGATCGTCACGCACGGCTGGCCCGGCTCGATCATCGAGCAGCTGAAGATCATCGAGCCGCTCACCAATCCCACGGCACATGGCGGGGACGCATCGGACGCTTTCCATGTGGTGATTCCGTCGATGCCGGGCTACGGCTTCTCGGGCAAGCCTGCCACCACCGGCTGGGCCCCCGACCGCATCGCGCGTGCCTGGGGAGAGCTGATGAAGCGCCTCGGCTACACGAAGTACGTGGCGCAGGGCGGCGACTGGGGTGCGATCGTCACCGATCTCATGGGCGTGCAGCAGCCCGAGGGGCTGATCGGCATCCACGCCAACATGGCCGGCGTGTTTCCGCCCGCCATTGACAAGGCCCTCCAGGCCGGCAACCCGCTGCCGACCGACCTCTCCGACGAGGAAAAGCGCGCGTGCGAGCAGATGGAATTCTTCTGGGATCACGCCGCCTACGGCCTCATGATGGGCTCGCGTCCGCAGACGCTGACCGGATTCGCGGACTCGCCCGTCGGCCTGGCGGCCTTCATGATCGACCATGACGCGGCCAGCCTGGAGCTGATCTCTCGGGCCTTTGCCGGACACTCCGAAGGCCTGACGCGAGACGATGTCCTCGACAACATCACGCTCTTCTGGCTGACGAACACGGGGGTTTCTGCGTCGCGTCTCTACTGGGAGTGCATCAAGAGCGGGATCTCCTTCTTCGGCGTCAAGGGCGTCAACATCCCGGTTGCCGTGAGCGTCTTTCCTGACGAGCTCTACGAGGCCCCGAAGAGTTGGGCAGAGCAGGCGTATCCCAATCTCATCCACTACAACAAGCTCGACAAGGGCGGCCACTTTGCGGCCTGGGAGCAGCCGCAACTCTTTGTGGACGAGCTGCGCGCCGGCTTCCGGTCGCTTCGCTAGATGACCGTGTCCGACCGTCTGCAGAGGCTCTAGCTAGGCGGGGCGGCCGAGTGGCTCACCTGCGAGTCTCTCGGCCGCCCCGAGCTACGCGGCCACCTCACCCTTGTGGACTTTTCTAGACGCTGACGTGCATCAATTGGCTGCGTACGGAGCCGCAGGTCCGCGCCTGGTCGCAGACCTACCGCGTACGACAAACCCCGAACCCGTGGGATTAAGAGACACAACCCAGGCCACGGCTAGTGGCCTGCCACCTCGGGGGCGCGTGACGGTTTGAAGTCGACTGCGGAGCGCTAGCGCCTGACCTGGTTGCTAAGCGGTTGCCTCAAAACCGGCACCGCCTACGACGAGGCCACCGCCTGGCGACACCGCGAAGCACACGACCAAACGGCCGCTGCTTGACCGCTCCGCTCATGGGATGTCTGTCAGCGTTGCTGGCGGGCCGACATCTTCGCGCTGCCGCGTGGTACGAATGCTTCGAGTCTAGACAAGGCGGGCAGAACGGGCGGGAAAGATGACGGCGAGCGGTGCCAAGCTGCTGCGAAGACCCGGGGAGCCGCGGCAGACAAACTTCCTGGAGCTGTTCTTCGACCTGGTGTTTGTCGTCGCGCTCGCCCAACTCTCGCAGGCGCTGATACAGGATCTCCGGTGGAGCGGCGCCTTCCAGACGCTGGTGCTGCTGTTGGCCATGTGGTGGATCTGGACCATGACAGCGTGGACAACCGACCTCTACGACCCGGAACGGCCGGCGATACAGCTGCTGGTCACCGCGACCATGCTCGGCAGTCTGGTGATGGTCGTCGCGCTGCCCGACGCGTTCGGCGAGCGAGGTCTGGTCTTCGCAGGCACGTACGTCACCATCCATGTCGGCCGCCAACTCTTCCTCGTCCTCGCCCTGCGCGGCCACGAATTGCAGCCCAGAAGCATTCGGGTGCTGTTCTGGTTCGGTGTGTCCGCGGTGCCGTGGATCGCTGGGGCGGCCGCACACGGTGCGGCGCGTGAGGCGCTGTGGACGCTGGCGGTGGCTGTGGAATACGTGTCGCTCTCGTTCCGCTGGCCCACGCCGGGGCTGGGTCGCTCACCCAAGCCGGAAATGGGCATCCTGGGCGAGCACCTGGCCGACCGCTACCGGCAGTTCTTTATCATCGCGCTCGGCGAGTTGATCCTGGTCTCTGGTTTGACCCTTTACGGCAGCGGCTTCGCGGCTGATCAGATCGCGGCGCTCGTGGTCTCGTTCGCCACCACGGCGCTGTTCTGGCGGATCTACATCTACCATGCCGGGGAACTGTTGGCCGAGGCTGTCGCAGCGGCCCCCGACCCGGAACGCGTCGCCCTCTCGGCGACACTCTCCTACCCGATCATGGTGGCCGGCGTCGTCGCCACCGCCGTCGGCGACAAACTCGTCATCACCCATCCACTCGGACACACGCAACCGGCGTGGGTCTCCGTCATCCTCGGCGGACCCGCGCTGTTCCTGGCCGGGCGCGCCTGCTTCGAGTACGCGGTATTCAGCCACCTGTCCTGGATTCGACCAATCGGCGTGCTCGTGCTGGCCGTCCTGGCACCCGCGATGCTGTTCGTGCCGCCGCTGCTGGCCGCCCTCGCCGCGACCGCAGTCCTAGCCGGGATCGCCATCGCCGACGCAGTCCGCGTCCACCGACGCCCACCCGAGCCGCCATCACCACCCGGCTAGCTCGCGGTCCATCAACGCGGCCACGATGCGGCCCCGGTCATCCTCCGACGGTCGGCGTAGCGCCGAGAGGGCGCCCACATCGACGCGGCCCTCAGCGAACCGGAAGAGGCGGGTGGGTGACGAGTGACACGGTTGCTGTCGCCGTTGCTGTCACTCACCCGAACGACATCTGGGCACCCACCCTCAACGGTTGAGGAGCTGTCCCTGCGTCCTGGACAACATCACGGGTCGGCGTTGTCCCGGCCTAGCAGATCAGCGCGGCAGGACGGCCGCGGCGATCCGGCAGGCGCGGTCCGGGTGGGTGAGCACCTCGACGTTGTCCACGTACTGGTCGATCGCGCCGACCGGCGGGCGCTCGCGCAGCGCCGGGTCGGTGATGGCGGCGCGCAGCGCCGCGGCGAACCGGTTGGCGTCGAGCACCAGGAAGGGCCGCTGGTGGAACTGCCGCGCCCGGGGGTCGACGGCCGGGGCCAGCCCGGTGTCGTTGGTCCAATGGGCGAGGGTCTCCAGGGCGTGGACCAGCCCCGTCTGCCGGTCTGCCCAGCCGCCGGAGCCGAGGGCGTCGGTCAGCGCCGCGGCCACCGGCGCCGCCGCGGGCAGCCGGGAGAAGGTGGTGCCGAGCCACTTGGCGTACGGGGGCCAGCGGCGGTGCAGCAGCAGGCCGAGCCGCATCAGGTCCCGGGCCAGCCCGGCGGTCACCACCCGGCTGCCCAACTCGTCACCGACCTCGGCGCACCGACCGGCCAGGTGCTCGGCCTGGCCGACCCGGCTCCATTCGGCGGCCAGCACGTGCCGCCAGACGTCGTCCGGGTACCAGGCCAGCCGGGCCCGCGCCGAGGTGAGCGCCCCGTCGAGCCCGTCGTGGAAGACCTCGCCGCCGGTCAGCTCGGCCAGCCGCTGAGTGGGCGTCGACAGCCAGTCGTCCACGCCGATCCCGGCGAGCGGGTCGAAGCCGAGCCGCCCGCGCAGCCACCCGTCCAGCTCGGCCACCTCCACGCCGTGCCGGTCGCCGTCGGGATCCGCGACGCCGAGGCGAACGTCGGGGCCGCCGGTGAAGCGGGTCGGCCAGCCGAGGAACTCCGCCGGTAGCTCGGCGTCCAGCAGCGCGCGAACCGGCGCGACGTCGCCCGGGTCGGCGACGAAGAGCTGGGCGCGGGGCCCCCAGTCGTGGTCGGTGGAGCGGGGGGTGTCCAGACCGAGCAGCTCCGAACCGCCGTCGAGCAGGCCGGCGGCGTAGCACAGGCCGAGGCGACGGCGGGCCAGCAGCGGGGCGAGCACCTCGGCGTGGAAGCGGCGGCAGAGCGTCAGCCCGGGTACGAACGCCATGTCGGCAGTCTGCCCGCCCCGGCCGCGGGCCACCCAGCGGTTATCGATCCGCCGGCCGGTCGCCGCCGATAGCCTGGTCCGGAGGAACGACGGAGGGCGGCGGACGATGCCAGCGAGTGAGCGGGACCGGGCGGCGGCACGGCGTAGCCGGCTGCTCTGGGCCGGCATCCTGGCCGTGATCGGGCTGGTGCTGCTCCTGCTCGGCCTGACCGTCGCCAACGGCGCCGTGGCCGGGATCGAGGTGGCACTGGCGATCGTGTTGCTGCTGACGAGCTTCGCCATGCAGCGCGTGGCCCGCCGCGAGACGCTCTACCGCGAGGAGGGCCGCTGACGCCCCCACCCGCCGGGCTCCATCACCCGCCGACCGGCCCGTCCCCCATCTCGTCGTACGGCTGTGCCAGGCTGTCAGCGTGGCACAGCAACCCCCGATCCTGCTCGTCGACGCCCCCAGCCTCTACTTCCGGGCCTACTTCGGCATCCCCGAATCGGCCGCGAAGAGCGAGGACGGCCAGCCGGTCAACGCCGTGCGCGGCTTCCTCGACATGCTCGCCCAGCTCATCCGCACCCGCCGGCCGGACCGGATGGTCTGCGCGCTCGACCACGACTGGCGACCGGCGTGGCGGGTGGAGCTGCTGCCGTCGTACAAGGCGCACCGGGTCGCGCCGGAGGGCGGCGAGGTGGTGCCGGACACCCTCTCCCCGCAGGTGCCGGTCATCCTGGAGGTGCTGGCCGCGATCGGTATCACCGCCGTCGGCGCCACCGGCTACGAGGCCGACGACGTGCTCGGCACGCTGTCGGTGACCCAGCCCGGTCCGGTGGAGGTGGTCTCCGGCGACCGGGACCTGTTCCAGCTCGTCGACGACGCCCGCGGGGTCCGGCTGCTCTACGTCGGCCGTGGCGTGGCCAAGCTGGAGGACTGCGACGACGCCGCGGTCCACGCCCGGTACGGCGTCCCCGCCGACCGGTACGCCGACTTCGCCGCCCTGCGCGGCGACCCGAGCGACGGGCTGCCCGGGGTGCCAGGCGTGGGCGAGAAGACCGCCGCCCGGCTGATCGACCGGTACGGCGGCCTCGCCGGCATCCTCGACGCACTGGACGACTCCGGCGCCGGCTTCGCGCCCGGGCTGCGGACCAAGCTCAACGCCGCCCGCGACTACCTGGCGGTCGCGCCGAAGGTGGTGCGGGTGGCCACCGACGTACCGCTGCCGCAGCTGCCCACCGCGTTGCCGACCGCGCCCGCGGACCCGGACCGGCTGCTGGACCTGGCACAGCGGTGGAACCTCGCCGGCTCGTGCCGGCGGCTGGTCGACGCGCTCGCCGCCCGTTCCTGAGTAGCGGCGGGCGGCGGAAACGCTGCCCCCGCCCGCTGCGCACACCCCGATCAGCGGGGCGGGTTGCCCCGGCGGGACGGGAACGGCGTGCCGGGCTGGCCCAGGGTGGACCGGCCACGCCGCCCGGCCGGGGCCGGCTCCGGCGAGGCGACCGTCGGCTGCTCCGCGCGCCGCGGCGCGTCCAGGTACGCCGCCCCGGTGTGGTCGTCCTCGGCGGGCGGGGAGAGCAGCGCGTAGATCAGCCCGACCACCCCGAAAATGACCGCGAGCACGATCGGCAAGAGCAGGCCGCTGACCTCGGTGCCGGCGAGCTCGCCGCGGCGTTCGTGCAGGTGCACCGAGAGCGCGCTCATCCCGGTGAAGTGCATCCCGTTGACCGCCATCCCCATGACCAGCGCGGAGGCGCCGATGGCCAGGCCGCGGCGGACGGTCATCGACAGCCAGAGCGCCACGGTGGCGGCCACCAAGGCGATGAGCACCGACAGCGCCACCCGGGTGCGGTCGTAGTCGATGGTGCCGTCCAGCCGCATCGCGGCCATGCCGGTGTAGTGCATCGCGGCGACGCCGACCCCGGTGAACAGACCGCCGGCCAGGAGCCGGAGCGCGTTGAGGCGGCCGGTGCCGACGATGGCCAGCCCGATGCCGACCGCCACCATCGCGATCACCGTGCTGGCCGCGGTGATCGGCACGTCGTAACGGATCCGCGTCCCCTCGACGGCGAAGCCGAGCATCGCCATGAAGTGCATTGCCCAGATGCCCGTGCCGCCGATCGCCCAGGCGGCGAGCACCCCCCACCAGGCCCGCTGTCCGGCGCCGCGGGCGCTACGGATCCGGCCTGCGCAGACCAGCCCGAGACCCGACCCGAGAACGGACAGTGCGTAGCTGAGCGCGGGTGTGATCCACCCATACTCAAAGTGATGGATCTGCCCCATCGCAGTCGTCTCCCCGTGGATTGCCGGGCGCGCGGCAGAGTGCGCCCGAGCCATGATCTGGGAGGTGCATGAGCAGGTGCAATAGTCCACCCGGGCGAATCGGGGTACCCATCGCGGTGACGCTGCGATGCCGCGACTGCCGACCAGCGGTGACCGGAGGCGATGGTCAGGCGGCGGCCTGGTAGGCGAGCACGCCGCGGTTGACGGCCGCGATCGCCTGCCGGGCGGTGGACCGTAGGTCCGCCGACGCCCCGCCGGAGTCGGCGAGCTGGCCGAGCAGGTCGACGACCTGGCGGGCCCAGCGGACGAAGTCGCCGGCGGGCATCTCGCCGTCGATCTGCTGTCCGCTGGCGAGCACCTTGGCCAGGGCCTCACCCCGGGCCCAGCGGTAGATGGGCCAGGCGAAGCCGAGGTCGGGCTCGCGGGTGACCGCGAGGCCCCGGGCGGCCTCGTCCGCCTCGATGTCGCTCCACAGCTTGAGCGTCTCGTCCACCGCGTCGGCGACCGGGCCGCGCGGCAGCGAGGCCCGCTCCTCGATCTCCCGCCGGGACTCGAAGACCACCACGGACACGGCGGCGGCCAGCTCGGCCGGGGAGAGCCCGTCCCAGACGCCCCGGCGCATGCACTCGGCGACCAGCAGGTCCGCCTCGCTCCAGATCCGAGCGAGCATCCGCCCGGCGTCGGTGACCGTGCCGTCGGGCGCGAGGTAGCCGCGCGCGGTGAGCAGCGCGACGATCCGGTCGAAGGTACGCGCGAGCGAGCCCGTCCGGCCGGCCACCCGCTGGCGCAGCTCCTCGGTGTCGCGTTCGAGCCTGCGACGCCGCTCCGCCCAGCGGGCGTGCTCCTCCCGTTCCGGGCAGGCGTGGCAGGGATGGCGGCGCAGCTCGCCGCGCAGCTGGCTGAGCCGGTGGTCCTCGCCGGTGGCCTGCCGGGATCGGCCGCCGCGCCGGCCGGCGTGCCGGTCCAGCCCGGTGCCGCTGACCGCGGCGGCCAGGTCCCGACGGGCGGCCGGCGAGCGGTGGTTGAAGTGCTTGGGCACCCGGATCCGGGTCAGGACCTCGGCCGGGGTGGTGAAGTCGCCGGGGCTGACCCGACCGGCCCAGCGGTCCTGGGTGAGCACGAGCGGGCGGGGCTCGCCGAAGCCGCCGGTGGCCGGGTCGAGGACGACCGCCAGCCCGGCCCGCCGCCCCGAGGGGACCCGGATCACGTCGCCGACCCGCAGCCGCTCCAGCGACGCCACCGCGGCCGCCTTGCGCTGGGTCTGCCCCTGCCGGGCAATGGCCCGCTCCCGGTCGGCGATCGCCACCCGCAGCGCGAAGTACTCGTCGAAGTCGCCGTGGTGGCAGGCCGCCTCGGCACCGTACGCCTCGATGGTCTCGGTGTTGCGCTGCACCTGCCGGGCCAGGCCGACCACCGACCGGTCCGCCTGGAACTGCGCGAACGAGGACTCCAGCAGCGCCCGGGCCGGCTCCGCGCCGACCGTGCCGACCAGGTTGACCGCCATGTTGTACGACGGCCGGAAGCTGGACCGCAGCGGGTAGGTCCGGGTGGACGCGAGACCGGCCACGTGCCGCGGGTCGGTCTCCGGGGACCAGACCACGACGGCGTGCCCCTCCACGTCGATGCCGCGCCGCCCGGCCCGCCCGGTGAGCTGGGTGTACTCCCCCGGGGTCAGGTCGACGTGGGCCTCGCCGTTGTACTTGACCAGCCGTTCCAGCACCACGCAGCGGGCCGGCATGTTGATCCCCAGCGCCAAGGTCTCGGTGGCGAAGACCGCCTTGACCAGGCCGCGGACGAACAACGACTCCACGACCTCCTTGAACGCGGGCAGCATGCCGGCGTGGTGGGCGGCCAGGCCGCGCTCGAGGCCGTCGAGCCATTCCCAGTAGCCGAGCACGGACAGGTCCTCGCCGGGGATGGCGGTGACCCGGGACTCGACGACCTGGCGGATCTCGGCGCGCTCCTCCGGGGAGGTGAGCCGCAGGCCGGCGGCGAGGCACTGCTGCACGGCGGCGTCGCAGCCGGCCCGGCTGAAGATGAACAGGATCGCCGGGAGCAGCCCCTCCCGGTCGAGCCGGTCGACGATGTCCGGACGGCTCGGGCCACGCCAGCGCGGGCCGCGTCGCCCGCCGCCCGGGAACGCGCTGCGCCCCTCCCCCAGCTCCAGCCGGCGCATGGTGTCCCGGGTGTAGCGCAGCAGCTCTGGGTGCACGTCGTGCTTGCGGGCCGCGTCGGCGTCGTGGAACAGGTCGAACATCCGCCTGCCGACCAGCATGTGCTGCCAGAGCGGCACCGGCCGGTGCTCGCTGACCACCACCGCGGTCTCGCCCCGCACGGTAACCAGCCAGTCGGCGAACTCCTCGGCGTTGGAAACCGTGGCGGAGAGGGAGACCAGGGTGACCGAGGCGGGCAGGTGGATGATCACCTCTTCCCACACCCCGCCGCGGAACCGGTCGGCGAGGTAGTGCACCTCGTCCATCACCACGTACGCCAGGCCCTCAAGGGTGCTGGAGCCGGCGTAGAGCATGTTGCGCAGCACCTCGGTGGTCATCACCACCACGGGCGCGTCGCCGTTGATCGCGTTGTCGCCGGTGAGCAGCCCGACCTGGTCGGCGCCGTAGCGGTCGACCAGGTCGTGGTACTTCTGGTTCGACAGCGCCTTGATCGGCGTGGTGTAGAAGCACTTGCGCCGGGTGGGCGGCTCCTCGGCCGCCGCCGGCTGCTGGGGGGTCCCGCGCAGGGCAAGGTGCACGGCGAACTCGCCGACCACGGTCTTGCCGGCGCCGGTCGGGGCGCACACCAACACCCCGCTTCCCCGTTCCAGCGCCTGGCACGCCTCCCGCTGGAAGTCGTCGAGGTCGAATCCCAGGTCACGGGCGAACTCGTCCAGGGCAGGGAAGGCGGCGGCCTGCGCGGCCCGGCGGCGCGCCGCGGCGTACCGCTCGGCGGGGCTCGACATGCCTCCAAGATTAATCGGTACGGCCGACGGTTACTGGCCAAGGCCGTCCGGCGGCACCGTCTCCCGAGGTCGGTAGGGTGCACGACGTGCCGGACCATGCCGAACCGCCCCACCCGTCGAGCGGCGCCGACCGCGCGAGCACGTCGCGCCGGCCCGTCGAGGCGGTGCTCTTCGACTTCCACGGCACCCTCGCCCAGGTGGAGGAGCCGCGCGAGTGGGTGCTGGCCGCCGCGGCGGCGTGCGGGGTGGAACTGGACCGGGTGCGGGCCACCGCCCTGGCCGACCGGCTGCTCACCGCCGGGCGGGCCGGCGGGCCGCTGCCGGCCCGGGTGCCGCCCCGATTGGCGGAGCTCTGGGCCGACCGGGACCTCTACCCGCACGCCCACCGCGGCGCGTACATCGGGCTGGCCGAGACGGTCGACGCGGGCATCGACGGGTTCGCCGACGCGCTCTACGAGCGGTTGCTGGTCCCGGAGGGCTGGGTGCCGTACCCGGACACCGAGGCGATCCTGAAGGCGCTGCGCCAGGCCGGGGTGAAGGTGGCCGTGGTGAGCAACATCGCCTTCGACATCCGGCCCCTCTTCGCCGCCTGGGGCCTCGACGACCTGGTCGACGCGTACACGCTCTCCTACGAGGTGGGGCGCTGCAAGCCCGACCCGGGGATCTTCCTGCGCGCCTGCGGGATGCTCGGCGTCGACCCGGAGCGGAGCCTGATGGTGGGCGACACGCCGGCCGACGCGGGGGCGGTGGCGGCCGGCTGCGCCGTGCTGGTGCTCCCGGCCGCCGACGCCGGTCGGGCCAACGGGCTCGGCGCGGTGCTCGACCTGGCGCTGCCTTCGTGACCTGCGGTTCCGGCGACCGCGCCGCGCTCGGGCGAAGCGGCGCGGGGGCGCGTGAACCGCTCCATCCCGGGGTATCGGGGTGTGCGCGCGTCGGTGACCTGGTGAGGAGCCGGCCGCGACCGGTGTGGCGGGCGCCCGCCCGGCGCGACCCGCCGAAACTCGGCCTGGTCGCCCGGATAGCGTCGGGGGCATGACCCGCACGCTCAGCCCGCCCACGCCGACACGTTCCCTACGCCGCCTCCGCGGCGGTCAGGTGGGAGCGGTCGGGCTGGTGCTCGGCGGGGCGCTGTCGGTGCAGTTCGGGTCCGCGGTCGCCGCGCTGCTCTTCCCGCATACCGGGGTGGCCGGGGCGGTGACCTTGCGACTCACCATCGGCGCCCTGCTGATGCTCTCGGTGTGCCGCCCGAGGCTGCGCGGGCACGACCGCGCCGACTGGGCGTCGGTGGTCGCGTTCGGCCTCGCCCTCGCCGGCATGAACTCGATCTTCTACCAGGCCATCGAGCGGATCCCGCTCGGCCCGGCGGTCACCCTGGAGGTGCTCGGGCCGCTCGCGCTGTCGGTGTTCACCGCCCGCCGGCTGGCCGCCTGGGGCTGGGCCGGGCTGGCACTCGCCGGGGTGGCGCTGCTCGGCCAGGGCGGCTTCGACCGGCTCGACCCGCTCGGCGCCGCGCTCGCGCTCGCTGCGGGCGCGATGTGGGCGGCGTACATCGTCTGCTCGGCCCGGGTCGGCGGCCGGTTCCCGCGCGCCGACGGGCTGGCCCTGGCGCTGACCGTGGCCGCCCTCGTCACCCTGCCGATCGGCCTGGCCGGGGCCGGATCGCGGCTGTGGCATCCCGCGGTGCTGGGGCTCGGGACCGGGCTGGCCGTACTGGCCTCGGTGCTGCCGTACACGCTCGAACTGCTGGCGCTGCGCCGGCTGCCCACCGCCACCTTCGCGGTGCTGATGAGCCTCGGCCCGGCTATCGCCGCCGTCGCCGGTTACCTGGTTCTGGGCCAGGAGCTGCGCGCGGTGGAGATCGTCGCGATCGGCCTGGTGATCGCCGCCAGCGTCGGCGCGGTCCGGGCCGGCGGCAAGCGGGCCGACGAGGCGGTCGGGCCGGTCGCCGAAGGGCCGGACGGGCAGCTCAGCGCAGCAGCCGCACGGCCTGCGGCACGGCGGTGATCCGCACCGGCAGGTCCAGCGCCCGCTCCCCGTCGGCGTACGTGGTGATGCCCTCGGCGGACACCTCCACCGTCCGGGCCCGGTAGCTGCGCACCAGCGGGTGGTTGACATGGGTGCCCTGGTAGATGCGCGGCTTCACCCGCATCAGGGTCCGCCGGTCGAACCGCCCTCCGACCACCACGTCCAGCAGCCCGTCGGTCGGATCGGCATCGGGGCAGATTCGCATCCCGCCGCCGTAGGTGGGGCAGTTGCCCACCGCCACCAGAACGGCGTCCACCTCCTGCGCCTCGCCGTCGAGACGCAGGGTGTACCGGCGCGGGCGCAGCCGGGCCAGCTCCACCAGGATCGCCAGGTCGTAGCGGCGCGGTCCGCGCGGCCAGCGCATCCGGTTGGCTCGCTCGTTGACGATCGCGTCGAAGCCGGCCGCGACAACCGCCCCGTACCAGCGGTCGTCGCCGTCGGCGCCGCTCATCCGGGCCAGGTCGATTGGTCGGGTCCGCCCCTCCCGCAGCGCGGCCGCGATCACGTCGACGGCGGCGAGCGGGTCGGCGGGGAACCCGGTGTCGACGGCGAAGTCGTTACCCGTGCCGGCGGGAACGGGGCCGAACGGCACCGCCGTACCGGCGACCGCCTGCAACGCCCGGTGGACCGTGCCGTCGCCACCGACCGCGACCAGCGCGCTGGCACCGTCGGCGACCGCCGCGTCGCACGCCGCCTCCGCCTCGGCCGGGGTGTGCGCCTCCAGCAGCCGGACCGGACGGCCGGCGTCCGCCAGCCGCTCGAGCAGTCGGGGCAACAGGCCACGGTGCCGTCCCCGGCCGGCGGTCGGGTTGGCCAGCACGGCGACGGGGCCGGCGGAGAGGTGATCGTCTGCGGTCACGGCGAGCACCGTACCGGTACGACCCCACGCCCTCACCTCCGGCGGAAGGCAGAGGCCGGGTCGCCCGGACGGACAAGGCCCGCGCCGACGGATAGTCTCCGCTGCGTGATCTCCGTGGCGGGGCGCACGCGGGGAACCGTCGTGCTGGCGCTCGGTTCGGTGATCTGCGTCCTCACCTGCTGCGGAGTGCTCGATCTGGTCGGCAAGGCGAATGACAGACAGGACCGGCGGGCGGCCCGGGCTGCGCTGGGCGGGTATCTGACGCGGGTGGAGGATGGCGACTACCTTGCCGCGTACCAGCAACTCTGCTCCGACGTGCTCGAGGACTACCCCGAAACGGAGCATGTGGCATTCCTCCGCCAGCAGCGGGCGTTCGTGTCCTACGCGATCGGCGACCCGACGGAGTCCAGCGGCATCGACGGGACGTACCTGGCATTCCCCGTCAGCCTGACCTACGTCGACGGCTCCGCCGACGAGATCGGTCTGGTCGTCGGTCTGCAGACCGACGGCCCGAAGGTCTGCGACAGCGAATCCTGGCGCTCCGGATCTTGATCGCAACACCCGTCCCGAAGAGCTGTCCGGGCCGGCTCCGTCGACGCCGACCGCCGGCTCGCCTTCCAGGCCGACTATCCGGTACGCGATCCGGCCGCAAGTAGCCGGTGACGGGGCAGCCGGGCCACGGATCGGCCATTATCGTGCGCCCATGAGATGGCGATCGTGCCTGCCGTTCGCCGCGATGCTCGCGGCGACGCTGACCGGCTGCGGGTGGGTGGGCGCACACGACGCCGCCCGGGTGCCGGGCTGCACCGTGCCCGACGACGAGGACGGGCTGCTGGACGCGTACGCCGACGACCCGGTCCTCGCGGTGCGGCCGCAGGGGGCGCGGCGCGCGGGTGACGTCATCCGCAGCAAGGGATGCGAGCGGGTGAGCCGGGAGGACACCACGAACACCTCCGTGTCCCTCACCTGGCGGCTGTCGCGCGGCTACGACGATGGGGCGCTGCGACGCACGTTCGACCCGGTGGCCCGGGAGGCGGGCTGGCGGTTCACGCCGGCCGGCGACCGCGGGCCGGTCGCGGACGGATCGGTCTTCCTCACCTACTGCCGTAGCGTGCTTGAGGTGCCCAGCCGCCTCGTCATCCGCTCGGATCCGGAGCAACGGGTCGATGTCCGCCCGAGCACGGCGGACCGGCCGCCGTCGCCGCAGTGGTCAGTGCTCAGCCCGGCCGGCATCTACGTCACCATCTACGCCGACCCGACCTGTCCCACGCCCTGACGAGCGGAAGACGGGAGATTTGCGTCCCCGGCCTGATCGGTCGCAGCCACCACCGTGAATCACCCCCGTCCACATCAACGATGCCGGGGACGTCAACCTGTCAGCGCGACGCTGATCGCCCGGACGTGGGGCGGGGCCATGGACGCCCAGAAGGCATTGTCGTGGCAGCCGGTGGTGACCTGGACGACGCCCGGGTTCGGTAGCCGGTCGCGCAGCGTCCGCACGGCCGGGGCGAACGGGTCGGCCGCGCCGATCGCGATCCGCGCCGGCAGCCCGGCGAGCTCCCGGGCGCGGGCGGTCACGTCGTACCGGGCCCACTCCCGGGCGCTGTCGAAGGCGCCGGCGTTGACGCCCCGGGCGTCGGCGTAGGAGTGGAAGATCGCCGGTGAGGTGGCCACCACCGCCCGGAAGCGGCCGGGGTGGGTCAGCGCGGCCAGCAGCGCCCCGTACCCGCCATCGACCAGCCGGCCACCGCGATCCGGTCGGTGCGCAGACCGCGTTCGGCGAGCAGCGGCAGGAACTCGTCGACGAGCATGCCGAGCGGGTCGTCGTCGGCGTGTGGATGCCAGTAACCGTTCCCGCCGTCCGGCGCGGCGAGGGCGAACGGGGCCACCCCGTCCCGCATCGCGCCGGCGAGGAACTCCGGGTACCGGGCGGCCGCGACGGCGGTGCCGGCGTTCGCCGCGTACCCGTGCAGGGCCAGGCAGACGGGTAGCTTCGCGCCCGGGGCGTACCCGGGTGGGTAGGAGATGGCGAAGCCGATCTCTCGGCGGCGCGCCGCGGAGCGGAAGTTCCCGGTGACCGGCGGCGGCGTCGGCCCGGCCGGGCGTCGCAGCGACCGAGCGCGTGGTTGAGCACCGACCGGCCGGCTAGCACCTCGACGTCGACCAGGGCGACACCGCCCGCGCCGAGCCCCGCGACACCCACGGCGGCGCCGCGGGACTGGAGGAGCCGACGTCGGGTGACCGGCATCCGGTCACCCGAGACGCCGGTTCATTCGAGGTGCGGCGGCAGCATCGCCAGCGTCGGCGCGAGCTGCGAGTGCAGCGGCTCCGGCAGGGCGTCGCGGCTGTACCAGCCGAGCCGGTCGAACTTGTGCGGCTCGCCGATGGCGACCGTGGCCGGGTCGACCCGGACCGCGAAGACCACCGCCACCCAGTGCGAGGGCGGGTCGTCGCGCAGCACGTTGCGGACCCCGAGCAGGGTGATCGCCAGCGGTGACGTCGCGTACTCCTCGCGGACCTCGCGGGTGACGGCGGCCTCGAAGGTCTCGCCGTACTCCAGCGCGCCCGCGCCGGTGTCCCAGGTGCCGGGTTCGTCGCGGGCCCCGGCACCGCGCCGGGCGAGCAGCAGCCGGCCGGCGCCGTCGTGGCAGACGAAGACGCAGGACACCGAGGGAGTACGCGGAGACATCAGCTCATTCTGCGCGACCGGTCTCCTCGGTCGACCCGGCCCCGGCGATCAACGCCTCCGCGGAGCTGGTCCGGGCGTAGAGCAGGAGCCGCCCGACCCGATGGGTGCCCACCAACCCGGCGTCGCGCAGCGCGGTGAGGTGGTGCGACACCGTGCCGGCGGTGACCCCGCGGCGCCGGGCCAGCTCGGTGGTGGCGGTCGGCACGGCCAGCTCGTGCAGCAGCGTCGCCCGGGTGCGGCCCAGGACCCGGGCCAGGGCCTCGCTGGCCGGGGCCGCGCTGCGCTCCCAGAGTGTCCCGACCGCGCGGGCCGGACAGCGCAGGACCGGCTGCGCGGCCCGCTCGGACAGGTTGGACCAGACCCGCGACCCGGCGAAGACCGACGGGACCAGCAGCAGGCCCCGGCCGTCCAGGGCCACCTCACCGGAGTGGGTCAGGTGGTCCACGTGCAACGTCCCGTCGTCCCAGGAGACGTACTGGTCGATCCGGTTGACTGACCTGGCTGCCGGTGTTCCGCCCGCCGCTGCGGACGCTGACCGACCCGGCCGCGCTGCCCGCAGCCGACCGCTGACCGGCCCGACGCCCGCGAAGCGGACCGCCTCCCGCCGCGAACGCGCCCCCCGCCGGCTGTTACCTGACGGTTACCCGGCTGCGAAGCCGCTGTGGCACGCCGGTCCGACCGTCGAGCCGGGACCACCGGTGGTGGTCCCCAGTGGAGCACCGACAGGAGGACACGATGAGACTGAAGAGAGCGCTGCTGGCGCTGGCCGTCGTGCTCGGCGGGCTGGTCGCCGGCACGGGCGGCGCCACCGCGGCGACGCCGTACTGCGGGATCACCTGGGGCAGCACGGCCAAGGCGGCCGGCACGCTCAGCACCGGCCCGCTGGTCGAGGTCCGCACCGGCCAGCACGACTGCTGGGACCGGGTGGTCTTCGAGTTCGCCGGCCCGGCCAACGGCTACTCGGTCGCGTACGGGGAGACCTTGACCGAGGGGCAGGGGCTGGCGCTGTCCCCCTACACCGCCGGCGGCGCGCTGCTCCGGGTCTCCCTGCGGGCCCCGGCGTACGACGAGCAGCACGTCGCCACCGTGCCGTACCGCACCGGGCAGCACGCGGCCAACGCGCTGGGCTACCGGACGCTGCGGGACGTGGTCTTCGGCGGCAGCTTCGAGGGCTACACCACCTTCGCCGTCGGCGTCCGGGCGCAGCTGCCGTACCGGGTGTTCGTCCTCCCCGGTCCGGGCACCCACAGCCGGATCGTGATCGACGTGGCCCACCGGTGGCAGCAGTGACCCACTCGGCGGTGATGAGGGCCGGCCGGCCCTCATCACCGACCGTTGCGCCAGGGTCCCGGGCCGTCGTGCCGGGCTACCCTGAGATCCTCATGGAGGGCCGCGTGCTACTGGTCGAGGACGATGCCTCCATCCGGGAGGTGACCGCCCTCGGTCTGCGGCGGGCCGGGTTCCGAGTGGAGACCGCGGTCGACGGCCGGGCGGCCCTGGCCGCCTGGCGGGCCCGGCCGATGGACCTGATCGTGCTCGACGTGATGCTGCCCGGCCTGGACGGCTTCGAGGTCTGCCGGGAGGTCCGCCGGACCAGTCAGGTGCCGATCCTGATGCTCACCGCACGCACCGACACCATCGACGTGGTGGTCGGCCTGGAGTGCGGCGCCGACGACTACCTCCGCAAGCCGTTCGACCTGCCGGAGCTGGTCGCCCGGGTCCGCGCGGTGCTGCGCCGGACGGTCGCCCCGGTCGAGGAGACCACCGTGACGGTCGGCCCGTTGGAGATCGACCCGGCGCGGTTCGTGGCCCGCAAGGCGGGCCGGGAGCTGACCCTGACCGCGACCGAGTTCCGGCTGCTGCTGGAGCTGGCCCGCCGACCCGGGCAGGTGTTCACCCGCGAGCTGCTGCTGGACCGGGTGTGGGGGCACGCCTACCTCGGCGACTCCCGGCTGGTGGACGTGGCGGTGCAACGGCTGCGCGGCAAGGTCGAGGACGACCCGGGCCACCCCGTGCTGATCAGGACGGTCCGCGGCGCCGGCTACAAGCTGTCGACGGGGTGAGGGCCCGATGGTGGCGGGCAGCGTGTCACCGGGGCGCCTGCGGCGCCGGCTCGTCATCGCGTTCGTGCTCGTCGCCGGCGTCTCCGCCGGGGTGCTCGCCGGTGGCTCGTACCTGATGCTGCGGCAGGCCCGGCTCGACGGCTCGCTGCAACGCGCGGCGGCCGACGCCCGCTACCAGCTGGTGCTGGCCGGACAGTTCCTGCCGCTCACCGACACCCGCCGGGCGGACCTGCTGACCAGCTTCGAGGCCAGTGGACGGCACGTGCTGCTGATCGCCGGCGACGCCGAGGCGTCGAACCCCCGGTTCGCGCCGGTGCCCGGCCGCGCCCTGCGGGAGGCGGTCGCCGCGGGGCACCTCGGCTACCAGCGCTCCCCCGACGGCGCCCGGCCGCAACTGCTGGTGGTCGGCGGCCGGATCCCCGGCTCCACCGCCGAGCTGTACGTGGTGACCGTGGAGGACGAGCTCGTCGGCGGCCTGCATCAGCTCCGTACGGCGTTGGCGGTCGGCTGGGGGGTGGTGGTGCTGCTCGCCGCCGCGGTCGGCAACACCCTGGCCCGTCGGACCCTGGAGCCGGTGGGCCGGGCCAGCCGGGCGGCCCGGGCGGTCGCCGAGGGGCTGCTGGACACCCGGCTGCCGGTGCAGGGCCGGGACGAGTTCAGCGCCTGGGCCGCCTCGTTCAACGAGATGGCCGATGCGCTGGAGACGAAGATCGAAGCGCTTTCCCGGGCCCAGGCCCGGGAGCGGCGGTTCACCGCCGACGTCGCGCACGAGCTGCGTACCCCGGTGACCGCGCTGGTCGCGGCGGGGTCGCTGCTCGGCGAGCAGCTGAACACGCTGCCCGCGGACGCCCGCCGGGCCGCCGAACTTCTCGTCACCGACGTGGTCCGGCTGCGACGACTGGTCGAGGAGCTGATGGAGATCTCCCGACTGGACGCCGGGCAGGAGATCGTCGCGGTCCGCCCGGTGGACGTCCCGGCCCTGCTGCGCACCATCGTGGACGCGCGCGGCTGGAGCGGCCGGGTCGCCGTGACCGGCGATGCCGCCCGCGTCCCGACCGACCCGCGCCGCCTGGAACGGGTGCTGGCCAATCTGGTGAGCAACGCGGTCGAGCACGGCGGCGGCGAGATCCGAGCCGAGGTACGGCAGGACGGCCCGCTGATCACGGTCACCGTCATCGACCGGGGGCCGGGCATCCCCGCCGAGCACCTGCCGCACCTGTTCGACCGCTTCTACAAGGTCGATCCGTCCCGCACCGGACCGGGCAGCGGGCTCGGGTTGGCCATCGCCCTGGAGAACGCCCGCCTGCTCGGCGCCCGCCTGCTCGTGCACAGCGAGACCGGCGTCGGCACCGAGTTCCGGCTGGAACTGCCCGCGAACGGCGACCTCGCCGGAGAGGACGGTCCCCGGTGAAACGACCCCTCGCCCTGCTCGCCGCCATCGCGCTGCTGGCCGCCGGCTGCGCGGACGCCCGGTCCGGGACGCTCGGTCCGGCGCCGACCGCCGCGCCGCCCGCCGAGACCACCGCCGCCCCGCCCACCAAGGTCCCGCCGCTGACGACCGGCACCCCAACGCCGCGGCCGTCCCCGGGAACACCGACCTCGACCGGCCGGCCCGGCGACCCCGCACCGTCCGGCACCATCACCCTGCAGCTGTGGTTCGTCTCGGCCGGAAGGATCGTGCCGACCCAGCGCACCCGGCCGGCCACCGTAGCGACATCCCGGCTGGCCCTCACCGAGCTGGCCGCCGGGCCATCGCCCGCCGAGGCCGCGGCCGGTCTGACCACCCTGCTGCCGACCGGCGTCGAGGTCGTCCGCATTGTCGAGGGACTGGCGGTGGTGAGCCCTCCGCCGGGCTTCTCCGACGGCGGGGCAGCGACGGTCCGGCTCCGCCGGGCCCAGGTGGTCTACACCCTCACCCAGTTCCCCACCGTGCGCCGGGTCGCCTTCCCGGCGGGCGAGTCCGTCTCGCGGCGCGACTACGCCGACCTCCTGCCGGCGATCGTGGTGACCGCCCCGACCATCGGCCAGCGGGTCACCAGCCCGGTGACCCTCGCCGGCACCGCGCAGGTCTTCGAGGCGACCGTCAGCATCCGCATCCTCGACAGCGCCGGACGGGAGATCGCCACCGCCTTCACCACCGCCAGTTGCGGCACCGGTTGTCGCGGTGACTACCGCACCGCGGTCGCCTACCGACTCGCCACGACCCAGCCCGGCACCGTCGAGGTGTACGAGGTATCGGCCCGCGACGGTTCCCGGATCAACGTCGTGAGGATTCCCGTCGTCGTCACCGCCAGCAGGTGAGCAAGGCACCGTCACTGCCACTGGCCGGTGAGCAGCGGCGCGGCCGGTTGCTCCGCGCGCCCGATGCGCAGATCCTCGAAGATCGTGTTTCGGGCCGCCCGCTCCACCTCGGCGTCCAGGTCGATCCCGAGCTCGGCCGAGGCGTCGTGGGCCGCCCCGATCAGCACCAGCTCCACGCCCCCGTGGTCGAGGAACCGGGGCGGATCGAGCGGCGCGAACCGGCGGCCGTGGAAGCGCTCCTGCAGGTCAGCTGGGAGCTTCGCCTTGCCGGGCCCCGGCAGACCGACCCCGGGCGGCGACGGTGCCTGCGGATTCTTCACCGTGACGATGTAGCTCGCCTCGGGTTCGATGTCGAGTTCGTGCTGCGGCGGACCGAGACGATGGGGCAGCTCGAGCTGGTACGCCAGATGGGTGTGGTCGTCGTGGCGGGCGATGCTGTACGCCCCCTCGGCCGCGGGCCGAGCCGCCGGTTGCAGGCGCTCACCACGGGTCTTCGTCTCGTACTGGCGCGGCCGGAGCGCTTCGTAGAGCTGCTGTGGCCGGCTCACCACGGTGTCGACGAACCCCCAGAAGCGGTTGTGCTCGTCGATCTCGGGTAGGTGCTTGCGGCCGACCACGAGCAGCCGCAGCCGCTGCCGTCCGCGCCACGGGTGCAGCACCACCAGCAATCGCTGCACCTCCTCCAGCGAGTCCACGTGCTGCTCGCCCACCCGCGGGCGGTAGAGGAAGTAGATGTCGCCGTCCTCCAGCACCTCGCTCATGCCGAGACCGCTTTCCTACCGTGGCCCGCCATCGGACGCCTCGTAGATCCAGGACTCGGGCGCGCCCTGCGGCGCGCGCTCAGCCCGGCGGTATTCGATGGTCTCCACCGTCTCGTGCGGTCCGTGCAGTTTCAGCTGGTACGACGGCGGCGGGTCGTCCGCGTTCGGCACGTCCCAGCCCACGGTCTGCCCGTCGTACGGCCCGCCACGCAGGCGCACGTTCATTTTGTCCACATCCCGACGGTAGCGAAGCCAGGTGCCGGGCGGACCCGAGTCGCCGCAACGCGTACCGTTCTTCGGCTGCCGCGCTATTCGTGGGTCAGACTTCGCGGGTTGGCGTCGATCTGCCGGAACATGGCGTACACCGAGTGGTAGCCGCAGGCGAACACCCCGGCCTGTGGCTGCCACGACCCGTACGCCCGGCAGGCGTTGCGGGCCCGCGCGGCGGTCTCCGATTCCATCGGGTCGTCCCAGCACCAGTCGACCGAACCCAGCCGCGGATCCGACCAGTACGGCGGCAGCACGTAATAGCGACAGCTCCCCCATCGAATCGGATCGTCGAGACCCAACTGCCGCACAGCCTCGCCGGCGGCCAGGTGATCGGGGTGGTCGTCAACGGTGTACGACGGTGCCCAGAGGCCGAGGTCCCCGCCGATGGCGTCGGCGGTGGCGACCACCGCCGCCTTGACCTCCTCGACGGTCACCCCGTCGTTCGGCAGGCCGGCCTCGTGGATCCGGTCCTCGGTGACGCCCAGGGCGGCGGCCGCTGCCACCAGCTCCCGGTACCGGGCCGCGCCGAGGGTCCGTTCGGTCAGGGCGGCGTACCCCTCCACCGTCGGGTCGTGCGGCACGCCCCACCAGTGCGACGTCCTGACCCCGTTGAGGATGTCCTTGACCGCAGATTTCTCGCCGCGGGTCAGCAGCAGGATGTGCACCTCCCTGCCCGCGGCGGCATGCCCGGCGAGCAGGACACCAGCAGCCAGAGTTTCGTCGTCGGGATGCGGGACCAGGAACAGCGCCGCTCGGGCGGAGGTGGGCGCCAGGCCGGGGGACCTACCCGTGGCTGTCGTGGCCGCATCGGTGGCCGGCGGGCTAGAAGGCCTCATGCCCGACGATGATGGCGCATCGATGGCCACCACCGCCGAGGGCCACCAGGCCGCCGGCGCCGGCCCGGCCGCAAAGCGCCGCCGCTGGCCTCGCCGCCGGAAGGGACCAGACGGCTGGACCGTCGGTTGAACACACCGTCCGCGGGGCGTCTCGTCGCCGGACCCGGTGTCGAACCGGGCGGGCCGCCGTTATGAGCAGCAGCTGGACCCACGTCCTCCGGCGGAGAACCACAGTGGACGACACGATCGAGACCGAGGCGGGAATCGAACCCGCGTTGACGGTTTTGCAGACCGTTCCCTGGCCACTCGGGCACTCGGTCGGGTGCCGGAACCAGTGCCCCCGGCTGGATTCGAACCAGCGACCCCCAATTTCGGAAACTGGTGCGCTCTCCGCTGCGCCACGGGGGCATGAGCAGCGCGGACGGGATTCGAACCCGCAACGTGTCCCGGGTGAAAGCCGGGCGACTCTCCCCATTCGTCCACCGCGCCATTCGCGTACCCGCCGTGCCCCGACCAGGATTCGAACCTGGGCCCTCCGGTTTCGTAGACCGGCGCGCTCTCCGCTGCGCCACCGGGGCGTACGACCGGCGCCCACCCCCCGCGGGCGCCGGCCGGTCTAACCCTTCACGCAGACGACCTGCTTGAGGTGCGCCACCACCTCGACGAGGTCGTCCTGCTGCGCCATCACCTTGGTGATGTCCTTGTACGCGCCGGGGATCTCGTCGACCACCCCGGCGTCCTTGCGGCACTCCACCCCGGCGGTCTGCCGCGCCAGGTCGGCGGTGCTGTACGTCCGCTTCGCCTGGCCGCGCGACATCCGCCGCCCGGCCCCGTGCGACGCGGAGCAGTACGCGTCCGGGTTGCCCTTGCCGCGCACGATGTGCGAGCCGGTGCCCATCGACCCCGGGACGATGCCCAGGTCACCCCGGCCGGCGCGGATGGCACCCTTGCGGGTCACCAGCACCTCCACGCCGTCGTAGCTCTCCTCCGCCACGTAGTTGTGGTGACACGAGATGGGCTCGCCGAACGAGACGTGCGGGAACTCGTCGCCGATCACGTTGCAGAGCAGGGCGAGCATGACGGCTCGGTTGCGCTGCGCGTACTCCTGTGCCCACCAGAGGTCCCGGCGGTAGGCGTCCATCTCCGGGGTGCCGGCGAGGAACACCGCCAGGTCCCGGTCGGGCAGGTCGACGTTGTGCGGCAGCCCGCGGGCCACCGCCATGTGCCGCTCGGCCAACTCCTTGCCGATGTTGCGGGAGCCGGAGTGCAGCATCAGCCAGACCTGACCGTCGTCGGGGCCGCCCTGCTCGACGGAGACCTCGATGAAATGGTTGCCGCCGCCGAGGGTCCCCAGCTGCCGCTGCGCCCGGGTCTCCAGCTGCGCCACCCGGCGGTCCAGGGTGCCGAACCGACGCCAGAAGGCGTCCCAGCCGGCCTGCTCGAGGCCGCGGACCCGGCGCGGGTCGACCGCGTCGTCGCGCATCGCGAAGCCGACCGGGATGGCCGCCTCGATGGCCGAGCGCAGCGGGGCGAGGTCGTCCGGCAGGTCGGCCGCGGTGAGCGAGGTCCGTACGGCGGACATGCCGCAGCCGATGTCGACGCCGACCGCGGCCGGCGAGACGGCCTGCCGCATGGCGATGACCGAGCCGACGGTGGCGCCCTTGCCGAAGTGCACGTCTGGCATGACGGCGACGCCCTGCACCCAGGGCAGCGCGCCGATGTTGCGCAGCTGCCGCGCGGCCTGCGCCTCGATCGTGTACGGGTCGGTCCAGACCCGTACCGGCGCCCGGGTGCCGGCCAGCGGGGTGAATCCCATCGTCGTCTCCTCGTGTCGGGGGTGTGGTCGAGCGGCTGGCCGGATTCGAACCGGCGATCTTCACCATGGCGAGGTGACGCGCTGCCTGACTGCGCTACAACCGCATGGTCCCGGGTGGGACCGGCGTAGGCCGTACGGGACTCGAACCCGTAACCGCCCGGCTGAGAACCGGGTGAGCTGCCAATTGCTCCAACGGCCCGTGCAGGATGGCGGGAACCATCCGGCGAAGTCCGGGACCGGGGAATCGAAGCCCGTGTCTCTCCCGCCCAAGGCGAGCGGGTCAGCCAGCTCCCTCGTCCCGGACGTGTCGCTCCGGCCGGCGCGTCGGGGCGCCGGCCGGGGTCGTGCTCATGTCGTCCACTGTGGAGTTGAGAAGGAGCGAGGTCGCCGGCCGGGGCCGGGGCACAGGAGCAGGGGCGACAGGATTCGAACCTGCAACCATCGGGTTTGGAATCCGGTGCTCTTCCGGTTGAGCTACGCCCCTGAGCGGAAGTGGGGTGACGAAAAAGCCGCCCGGTCCCCCTTCGCGGGGCGGGCGGCTGCGCGTGTCGCGCTGGCGCTAGTCGCGCCGCCACCCCGATTGCCAACGCTGCTGCCGGCACAGGCCCAGGGCTCGTTCGCCTTCGGGCAGCAGGGCACCGCCGCGCGGCATGGACCGCGGGGCCTCGGTGCGGGTGCGCTGCGACACGGCGTACTCCCTGGGTTGATCCGGTTGACGTTGCCCGATGAAGGTAAGCCCGCCGTGCGGTCGCCGCAATTGATATTCGGCGGTGGCACGGCCGGCGTGCGGCAGGCAACGGTCGGCGGCACGATGTGGACATGCGGCCGGGCGAGGCGAGGTCACCGGCCACCGTCGAGGAGTGGCGGCGGTGGCGGCGGGACATCTTCGGCGATCCGTACCTGGTCTGGCACGACGGGCCGGAATTCAGCCGACTGCTGCGGGTGGCGCGTGACGACCCGGGGATGGTCAGGCGGATGCTGGCGGCCGGGCTCGAGGACGGCGACCCGGTGGCCGCGGAGTCCGTGGCGGTGCTCGCCGAGGCCGGGCTGGAGCCTCGTGGGGCGAGCCACCTGCTTCGGGCGGCGGTGCCGACCGCGTCGGGGTCCTTCCTGGTCGAGCTCGCCGTGACGCTGCACCGGTTGAGCGGCGACGACCGGTGGGCCGAGCCGATCGTCTCGGTGCTCGGCGAGGCACGCCACTGGGGCACCCGGATGGACGCCGCGATCGCGTTGGACCGCTTCCCGCCCACGGTGACGCTGATCGGGGCGCTTGGCGGGGCGGTCCGCGACCGGGAGTACCTGGTCCGGTACCACGCGGCCAACACCCTGCTGCGGTACGCCCGGACCGACGACGACCCAGGGAGGCCGGGCCGGCGGGTGCGGGTGGAGCAGGAGCCCCGCCTGTTCGCGCTGATCGCGACGTCCCGGGACGCGGTGCTCGGCCGCAGTTGGCGCCGGCGGGCACCGAGCGAGGAATCCCGCTGGCGGGAAGCGGCCGACGAGTTGTGCGCCCACGCGCTCGCCCGGATCGAGCGGTGGGGCGGCGACGCTTCGGCCGGGGCCGAAGGATCTGGTGCCTAACCTGCCCGGGAGCACCGGGGCGGCCGGTCCGGGAGGGGCGAGCGTGGAGTTGAGGCGTCGGGTGGCGGAGCGGTTTCGCGAGGTCAACGGGGAGCACTTGATGACGGCGGCGGACAACGCGTACGTCAGCGAAGAGTTCGTGGTGCTCGAGGAGCTGTGCGCGGCGGCCGGTCGGGACCCGGACGACGTACGCCGGTTGATGCTGGACCGGCGGCTGCCGATGCCGGGTTATCTGCGCTCGGACGGCGCGGAGATGGTCCCGGCCGACCTGTTCGCGCTGGCCGAGCGGGCGGGCGGCCCGGAGCGGCTGGCGGCCTGGTTCATCGGGCACTGGGCGGACCCGGCGGAGGGGACGGCGGAATGGGACGCCTACCTCAGCGGCCGGTACGTCTGCCTGCGGTCCGTCACCCCGGACAGCATCCGGCGCAAGGATGAGCTGACGGCGGCGATCCGGTCGGCGCCCGATGAGCCGGACGCCGGGTCGGCGGACTGGTCGGCCCGGCTGCACGCGCTGGTCGACGAGCTGGACGCGCTGGAGCCGGCCTTCACCGGGTACGACCGGCACCGGTTCGGCGGCCCGACCTCGCGCGACACCTGCATCGACGCGGTGCGTGCCCGATACCCGCGCTAAGCCCGGCAATGCACCACCCGAACGCAGGTCAGCGCTGATCGGGGCGGGCGGTGACCCGCCGGGCGACGGCCAGCAGGTAGTCCTTGCGGTTGAGCGGGTTGTGGTCCCAGCGGGGTCGGCTCGGCGCGAGGCCACGGACCAGCCGGTAGTGGTCGAACTCGGATTCGAGCACGCCCTCGCCCCGGGTCAGCGCCGGCAACTGCTTCTCCAGTGCGTGCACCCGCACGGCCGGCACCTCCCCCTCCACCAGGTGGGACGTGCCGCGCATGGTGGAGGTCCGGGGTACGGCGTCGAGGCGGGCCAGCACCGGCAGGACCGTGCCGAACAGGTCGGCCGGCAGGTCGAGGCGGAAGCGGTGCATCGGCTCGTACACCCGGGTCCCGGCGCGGGTGAGGGCGTCCATCAGCACCAGCGGGGTGAGGTTGCGGAAGTCGCCGGCGGTGCTGGACATGCTCTTGTCGAAGACGCCGTGGGAGTGGCTCTGCCGGGCCCAGTAGCCGCCGTGGGTGAGGGTGACCAGGCAGTCGGTGACCTGCCAGCCGGACAGGCCCTGCCGCAGGGTCTCCCGGACCGTCTCCTCGATGGCCTTGAGGAAGGCCAGCGGCATCGAGCCGAGTTCGATGCCGAGCCGGAACTCGACGCCGCTGCCGATCGGCGCCGGTTCGATCCGCAGGCCGACCGTGCCGAGGAAAGGGTTCGGCTCCTTGCCGATCCACTCGACTGCGGCGCCGACGCCGACCGGCCGTTCGACACAGACGGTGGTGGTCTCCCGGAAGGTCACCGCCACGCCGTGCTCGTCGGCCAGGGTGGCCTGGATGACCTCCTTCTGCACCTCGCCGTAGAGGGACACGGAGATCTCCTGCCGGAGGTCGTCCTGCCGGAGGTTGATCAGCGGGTCCTGCTCGGCGAGCTGGGTGAGGGCGGTGTGCAGCGCCGCCCGGTCGGCCGCCCGGCACGGCACGACGACCGTCTCCAGCGTCGGCGGGGAGAAGTGGTGGCGACCGGCCGGCCGATCGGGCGGCGTGCCGAGCGGGTCGCCGATCCGGATGTCGCCCAGCCCCCAGAGCTTGGCGATCCGGCCGGCGCCGACCGACGGGCGGGGCACGGCGTCCCCATCCTCGAACACGCCGATCGCGGTGACCTTGGCCTCCTCGTCCCGGCGGAACCGGACCCGGTCGCGGACCCGGATCCTGCCGGCGAAGATCCGGGCGTACGCGATCTTCTCGCCGGCCGGGCCGCGCTCGACCTTGAAAACCGTGCCGGAGAGCTCGGCGTCCTCGTCGCCCTCGGCCGCCGGCAGCAGCTCCGCGATGCCGGCGATCAGCGCGTCCACCCCGGCCCCGGTGATCGCCGAGCCGGCGAAGACCGGGTGTACGCGCGCCCGTCCGGTCTGCGCGGCGAGCGCCCGACGCAGCCGGCCGGAGGACACCGCGCTCTCGTCCTCGACGTACGCGGCGAGCAGCGCGTCGTCGTGCGCGGTGAGCAGGTCGACGAGCCGCTCGGTGAAGCCGGAGTCCTCGGGGCCGAAGGGGACGCAGCGAGCCGCCCAGGTGCCGGGGGCGTCGACCCGACCGGTGGCGACCACGGCCGGGGTCAGCTTCTCGGCGATCTGGCGCAGCACCCGCTCCGGGTCGGCGCCGCCCCGGTCCACCTTGTTGACGAAGACCAGGGTCGGGATGCGCAGCCGCTGCAGCGTCCGCATCAGGACCCGGGTCTGCGCCTGGACGCCCTCCACCGCCGAGACCACCAGCACCGCGCCGTCGAGCACGGCGAGTACCCGCTCGACCTCAGCGATGAAGTCGGGGTGGCCGGGGGTGTCGATCAGGTTGACCGTCACCCCGTCGACGACGAAGGAGACCACGGCGGAGCGGATGGTGATGCCGCGCTGCCGTTCCAGCGCCATGGTGTCGGTGCGGGTGCTGCCGTCGTCGACGCTGCCGAGCTGGTCGATGACGCCGGCGCTGTGCAGCAGCCGCTCCGTCAGGCTCGTCTTACCGGCGTCGACATGTGCCAGGATTCCCAGGTTCAACGTTTTCACGCAGCGTCATGTCCTTTGGATAGGTGGCGATTCCCTTCTGGATGGACATGAACGCTGCTCGCATTGCCTGGCTCCTCCGCTCGGTCGGCTTCTGCCCGGATTGCAGCAGCCGGCCCGAGCTCCCGGCAACCGATTAACTCTTCCGACGTACGTGATCGGCGGCGTGCCCCCACCGACCGGCTGGCGTTGCGGGCGGCACGGACCGAGGCCCTCATTCAGCGCCCCGTCCGAGATGGGTCAACGACCGTGACGCTAGCGGGGGCGGGGATCGATCCCTGCCGCGTCCGCTACGAAGCCTGCGCAACCGGCGCGGGACGGCACGCCTCCATGAAGGGGAAGCGCGCGGCGAGGTCGCCGAGCGTCGCGCCGCCCCGCCAGGCGGCGACCACCTGCGCGACCTGCGCCAGGTCGGTGGCGTCGCCGCGCGCCTGGACCTGCCCCGCCACCCTGACGTCGATCATGAAATACCGGGCCTGGGAGCCCAGGCCGACGCAGACCGTCCCCGGCTCGGACGTCAGCTCGGCGCAGGTGAACCGGCTCCGCCCCTGCTCGGGAGCGGTCACCCGGCCGACATCGAGCTGGTGCCGGGCGGCGGTCTCGGCGAGCGCGGACGCCAGCCCGCCCGCCTCGACCAGGTCCGGGTATAGGCGCACACCCAGCGCCGACGACACGTCGCTCATGACTGACTCCCACTTCCATGTGACAGAACCAGCGGCGCGAAGGTTACGCGGAAGTTACCTGAACGCGCCTGGTCATCCTGTCCCCCCTGCCCGTCCGAGGCAATACCCGCACCTCGACCGGCACTTCGACCGGCTGGCCGGCACCGGCGCCGCCGGGCGGCGAACCCTGGCCGAGGCGGTGCTCGCGGTGCCCGTGCTGGGGCAGGCCGCGTTCGGGGCGGCGGGGCGTAGCATCCACGCCCATGGCGCGGATCCGCTGTGACTTCTTCTCCGAGGCGCTGGGCATGGGCACGTCGATGACCGTGCTCCTGCCGGAGCCGGCCTCGTCGCAGATCGGCACGGCCGGCAGCACCACGGTCGGTGACCCGCCGGTGCTGTACCTGCTGCACGGCCTATCCGACGACGACACGATCTGGACGAGGCACACCTCCATCGAGCGCTACGTCGCGCCGCTGAGGCTGGCGGTGGTGATGCCGCAGGCCGCGCGGAGCTTCTACACCGACGAGGAGCACGGCAACCGGTACTGGACCTTCCTCAGCAGCGAACTGCCCGAGGTCTGCCGGTCGTTCTTCCGGCTCTCCGACCGGCGCGAGGACACCTTCGTCGCCGGGCTGTCGATGGGCGGCTACGGCGCGCTGAAGTGGGCGCTGCGGGACCCGGGCCGCTTCGCCGCCGCGGCCAGCCTCTCCGGGGCGTTGAACGTGGCCGAGCGGCGGGAGCACCCGACCAGCCCGGTGGACCCGGCCGTCTGGCACACCGTCTTCGGCGACCGGCACGTGCCCGGCACGGACGACGACACCATCGCGCTGCTGGAGCGCGCCGGCGCCGACCTGCCGGCCCTCTACGTCGCCTGCGGCACCGAGGACTTCCTGTACGACGACAACACCCGCTTCGTCGAGTCCGCCCGGCGGCGCGGGATACCGCTCACCGTGGACTTCTCCCCCGGGGAGCACGACTGGGCGTACTGGGACGCGAAGATCCAGGATGCGCTGGCCTGGCTCCCGCTGCGTTCGGGCGGGGGCGACCGGCCGGGCGTCAGCGGAGGCTGAGCGGCGGGGGCGGTGAGCCTCGCGCGCCCCTGCCGACCGTCAGACGCCGACGGAGCCGTCGATGGCCTCCCGCAGGAAGTCGGCGTGGCCGTTGTGCCGGGCGTACTCGTGCATCATGTGGAGCATCACCAGCCGCAGCGACACGTCCTCGCCCCACCGCGCCTGGTGGCCGGTCACGTCGAGGGACTCCGCCTCCCGCTCGATACGACGGGCGTGCTCGACCTCCCGCTGCCACGCCTCGAACGCCTCCGACCGGTCGGCCGTGCTGGCGTCGTACGCCTCCTGATAGTCGCCGGTCTCCGACCACACCAGCGGGATGTCCTCGCCGTTGATCACCCGGCGGAACCAGGTGCGCTCCACCTCAGCCATGTGCCGGACCAGGCCGAGCAGCGACAGCGTCGACGGCGGGGAGGACTGCCGGCATAGCTCGTCGTCGGTGAGGCCCTCGCACTTCATGGCGAGGGTGGCCCGGTGGAAGTCGAGGAAGGCGCGCAGCGTCTCGCGCTCCCCGGCCAGCAGGGGCGGGCCGATCCGATCGGTCTCCACGGGGGGTCCTTCCTGGTACGACGGGAGCCGCGGCGGGTGCGAGGTTGCACCGGGTATCGCCGACCCAGCCGAGCTCGAACATTGGAACCCGGGCCCGACGGCCGTAGCAACCTGCCGTACCCATCGTGGGGTAGATCACGTGAACCTGTGGAACCGGTGGCGGCGATAACTCCATGGAGGCCGTCACGCCGCACCCGAGGGGCGCCGATGGACCGACCAGACCTGCTATCGTGCTGCGGTTTTGTCACGGGGGAGGAAACGCGATGTACGGTCCGACGGAAATGCCGACCGTGGAGTTCAGCCGGATACCACCGGCGCCGCCGGTCCGGCGCCGGCGCCTGCCGTGGTTGCTGTGCGGTCTGCTGGCGCTGCTGCTCCTCGGCGGCGCGCTGTACGCCGTCGCGCCGCTGCGGCACCCGCTGCCCGCCTCGACGGTCGAGCTGACCCTGCCCGCGTCGATGGCAATCCCCGGTACGGTGCCGCGGCTGCCTTGGCCGCGTTCGGGCCAGGCGATGATCTCGGTCGAGGGGCTCGGGACGGTCGGCACCTCCGGCGGGTCGAAGTCGCTGCCGATCGCGAGCGTGACGAAGGTGATGACCGCCTACGTCATCCTCACCGAGCACCCCCTCGCCGCCGGCGAGCAGGGTCCCGAGCTGACGGTCAGCGCCGAGCAGGCCGCCGCGTACCCGGCGGAGCAGGCGCGCGGCGAGTCGCTCGTCGAGGTGCGGGCCGGTGAGGTGATCACCGAACGGCAGGCGCTGCAGGCGGTGCTGCTGCCGTCGGCGAACAACATGGCGCGCATCCTCGCCGCCTGGGACTCCGGCAGCGTTTCCGCGTTCGTCGCGAAGATGAACGCCACCGCGGACCAACTCGGCATGTCCGGCACCCACTACACCGACCCGTCCGGCCTCGACCCCGACACCGTGAGTACCGCGCACGACCAGGTGATCCTGGCGAGCAAGGCGATGGCGTTGCCGGCATTCGCGGAGATCGTCAAGCAGAAGCAGGCGACCCTGCCGGTGGCCGGCACGGTGAAGAACTACAACGAGTTGGTCGGCCGCAACGGCGTGGTGGGAATCAAGACCGGCTCCACCGACGAGGCCGGCGGCTGCCTCGTCTTCGCGGCGGTGGTCAATGTCGGCGGTCGGAAGCTCACCATCGTCGGTGCCGTACTGGGCCAGCCCGGCGCCAACACCCCGGTCCAGCTGGACCGGGTGTTCGCGGTAACCCGGTCGCTGCTGCGGTCGACGGCGGCCGCGCTCGCCGTCCACACGCTGGTCGAGGCCGGCGAGGAGGTTGCCACCGTACGCGGCCCGCTGGGCACCGGTACCACCATCAACGCCGCCGAGAAGGTCGAGGTGGTCGGCTGGCCGGGCCTGCAGGTGCGGCTCCACACCCAGATCCCGGCCGTGCCGTCGCGGATCGCGGCCGGGGCCGACCACGGCCGGCTCACCGTCAGCGCCGGCGGCGGCGAGCCGGTCGGCACGGCGCTGCGCACCGGTACCGGTATGGAACCGCCGAGCACCTGGGAACGCATCCGCCACCACCGCTGACCACCGCTGCCGGCGCGGTTGTTCCATCAGTCCGTCCCACGTCTACCCGGCCCACGAGCCAGATTCAAACGATGGCTGTCGTATTAGTCTCAGCGGATCGATCCACCTTCGAAGGGATCATCCAATGCACCCACACCTCAAACGTTCCGCGGTGGTCGCCTCGGCGGTCACCGCGGCGCTGGTCGCCGGCGGCACGACCGTCCAGGCGGCCGGCGACCCGTACGACCACAGCGCCACCGCCACGGTCTTCGCCCCGAACCCGGTGCAGCAGCTGGGCGACCAGACGCTGACCGACCAGAAGGACGCCGACTATCCGGCGCTGGCCGGGGCGTACCGGTCGGTGACGCTGACCAACCTCGACGGCTCCGGCACCCTCACCGGCAGGTACGTCGTGGTCAAGAGCAAGACCGGCACGCCGGCCCGGATGGTGGACGGCACCTTCCCGGCGTGGCATCGCGACGCCGACCAGTTCGAGCAGGTCATGGGCTACCACTGGGTGAACACCGCCCAGGCGTACCTGCAGTCGCTCGGCTTCGGCAGCACCCTACGGCCCGTGAACCAGCGGCAGATCGAGCTGCGGATCGACCAGTTCGGCGGGGACAACTCGTTCTTCCGTGAGGACAAGGCGAACATCACCCTGGGCAAGGGCGGCGTGGACGACGCCGAGGACGCCGAGGTGATCGTCCACGAGTACGGCCACTCGGTGCAGGACGCGCAGGTGGCCGGCTTCGGCACCAACCTGGAGTCCGGCTCGATCGGCGAGGCCTTCAGCGACTACCTGGCCGTCGTGGTGACGAGCTGGGCCACCGGTACGCCGACGAAGACCCCGGAGGCCTGCGTGGCCGACTGGGACTCGGTCTCCTACACCCGCACCACCCCGCACTGCCTGCGCCGGCTCGACGGCACCAAGCACTACCCCGAGGACGTACGGGGCGAGGTGCACGCCGACGGCGAGATCTGGTCGCGCGCACTGTGGGACATCCGCACCGCGCTCGGTGACCGCAGGGCCACCACGCTGATCGTGGAGGCGCAGTTCGACTTCGCCCCGGACACCTCGTTCCGGGCCGCGGCGGAGGCCACGGTCGCCGCCGCGCAGCGGCTCTACGGGACCTCCGCCGCCGCGGCGACCCGGGCCGCGTTCGAGGCCCGCGGCATCCTCTGATCGCCCAGATCGGCGACCGCCCCGGCCGGACCGACGTCCGGTCGGGGCGGGGTCACCGCAGGGACGACCGGGCGACGGGGAAGTCGAAATATGTCGTCGGGTACGGCTCGTCGGTGAACTGGAAGTGCCACCATTCCCCGGGATAGTTCTCGAACCGCTGCGTTGCCATCAGCCGCTCGAGCAGCAGCCGGTTCTCCCGTGCGGCGCCGGTGATGCGGGGGTCAGCGGTGTGTGCCAGCGGGTCGAAACAGTCAAACCCGGTGCCCATGTCGACGCTGTTGTCCGGGAACCGCTGACCCGGCGGCGCGGTGCAGGAGACCAAGCGCTGCCCCGGCGCGTACGCCGGCCGGGTGGGCGGCGGCACGGGGACCAGGGTGAGGTCCAGTGTGCTGCCCCGGCTGTGCGCTGTCGGCGCGCCGATGTAGCCCTCGTCGAAGAGCTTCGACTTGGCGACGTGCGGATAGAACTCCGCCTTCATCTGCTGCTCGCCGGGGAGCTTCGCCCAGGCGACGAAGTCGTCCACCGCACGCTGTGGCCGGTAGCAGTCGTACACCTTGAGGCTGCGGCCCTGAGCGAGCGCGGCGGCCTGCACCTGGTGCAGCGCCTCCGCCGCCCGCCGGGTGAGCAGGCAGAGCGGCTCCGGGTAGCCGACGATCGGCCGGCCGACGAAGTTGTGCGCGGTGGCGTACCGGATGTCGGTGTGGATGCTCGGATCGACGTCGGAGAGCACGACGAAGTCCGCCGGGGCGCGGAGTCCGGCGGCCGTCGGGGACGGGCTCGACGGGGACGGGCTCGACGGGGACGGGGTCGGCGGGGACGGGGTCGGTGTGGGCGAGGGCCGTGCGCAGGCGGTGGCCAACAGCGCCAGGGCGAGGGCGATGACCCGGGCGGCAGACCGGCGCGGGACCCGGCCGGCCGCCGCCACGCCGCCCACCGGTAGATCAGTCCGCGTCACCCTCACGGGTCGCGACTATCAGCTTCGGCGTCAGGGTCACCTGAGCGGGCCCGGACGGCGTGCCGGCGACGACGGGTGATCAGCACCGCCCCGCCCGCCACCAGCAGCGTGCCGATCCCGAGCATCGGCGCGGTCCCGGGCCACGGTGCCGGGCCGCCCTCCGCGGTGCCGTGCAGCCCGGCGCCACCGGCGAGCGCGGACGGCGGCACCCTCGGCGACGGACTGCCGGAGGTCAGCTCGCCGGGCCGCACCAGCCGGCCCACGCTCACGTCCTTCGGCAGCGAGAAACCCCAGTCGAGCAGGGCGGCGCCCTGCTGCCACCCGCGCTGGTTGGGGGTCTCCGCCCCGAGCAGGGTCACCACGAGCCGCCGTCCGTTGCGCTCCGCCGCCCCGACGTAGGTGTGGCGGGCGAGGTCGGTGTAGCCGGTCTTGCCGCCCAGCGCGCCGCGATACTGGTGGAGCAGCTGGTTGTCGTTCTGGATCTGGAAGGGCTTCTGGCGCAGCGCCGGCTGCCCGGGAATCTCGGCGGTCCGCGCCGAGTCGTACCGGCGGAAGGCCGGGTCGGCGAAGCAGGCCCGGCCGATCAGCGCGAGGTCGTACGCGCTGGTGAACTGCCCCGGTCCGTCCAGGCCCGACGGGGTCACCGCATGGGTCTGGAGCGCGCCGAGCCGGGTGGCCTCCTCGTTCATCGCGCGGATCCCGCCGGCCTGGCCGTCGCCGCCGCCGCCCAGCCGGGCCAGCGCGTTGGCGGCCTCGTTGCCACTCTTGAGCAGCAGTCCCAGCCAGATCGTCTCGATCCGGTAGCGGCCGCCGGCCACCAGGCCTACGGCGGAGCTGCCCGGCTCGATGGCCAGGTCCTCCGCGGTGAGCGTCACCTCCTGCTGCGGGTCCAGCCTCGGCAGCATCGTGGCGGCCAGCAGCAGCTTCTGCACGCTGGCCGGAGCGCCGTACTCGTGGGGACCGCAGCCGCCCAGCACCGTGCCGCTGTCCAGATCGGCGACCAGCCACGACGTCGCGGTCACCGCGGGCGGCGCGGGCACCGATGGCGGCACCACCAGGCCGGCGGTGGCCAGCGCGAGCCCGCCCACCGCACGGGCCGCCGGGTCGGCCGAAGGCGGCGGCTTCGGCGGCCGCAACGTCGGGGCAGGCACGTTCGGGCACGGTACCCGCGGGGCGACGGCCGGGACCGGGGCACCGGTGTGCGCGACGGCGACGGTGGGAACGGCCGCCGCCGGCAGGAGCGCGGCGGCGAGCAGCGTCGCCCGCAGGAGCGGAACTCTCATGCTCACGCAGGGTAACGATGGCGACACGATCAGGTCGTCCGGTCATGCGATCGCGCCCGGCCGGCCGAGGCGGCCGGTAGGCTACTCCCCCGCCCGGCCGACCTCGAACACACCGTGGCCGCCACGCTCCGCGTCGACCATGAGATGGCTGACGAACGGGTACCGGCCGGGCTCGGGGAAGACGGTCTCCACGAAGCCGCCGGCGGCCGGTGCCAGGTCGAGCACCTGCGCCCCGCCAGGGTCCGGCGGCCGCAGCTGCCATTGCCCTTCCCGGTAGAGCGTGTCGAACTGGGCGCCGACGACGTGGAACGCGCTGTCCCTGTTCGGCCCGGCGTCGAGCACCCACACCCGGACCCGCTCTCCCGCGCGGGCGGTGAGCGGGCGGTGATCGTACTGGGCGACGTAGCCGTTGAAGAGGACGCCGTCGGGTCGCTCGGCCTGCATCTTCGCCAGGTCGCCGGGCTCACCGACGGGGCCTAGGTAGAGCTCGGACTGCACGAGGACGTACTCCCGGTCGACCGGGGCGAGGTCTGGCGGGTCGATGATGACTGCGCCGTACATGCCGTTGCCGATGTGGTGCAGCATCGGCATGGTCGAGCAGTGGTACATCCAGATCCCCGCCTTGGCGGCCGTGAACCGGTAGGTCAGCCGCTGGCCGGGGTCGATCGGTCGCATGACCGCGTCGGGCGCGAGCGCGCCGGCGTGGAAGTCGACACCGTGGTCCATGCTGCCCTCGTTGACGAGGGTGACCTCGAACGTGTCGCCGATCCGGCCGCGCAGCACCGGTCCGGGCACCATGCCGTTGAAGGTCCACATCTTCTGGCGGACGCCGGGGGCCACCTCGCGCACGACCTCCCGCGCCCGCAGTTCCACTCTGTGCAGCCGGCTGGGCGGGGTCGGCGGCGCGGTGGCGTCCCGGGCGGTGAAGGCGGGCCCCGGGTCGGCCATCGGGTCGACGCGCATCGCACTCTGCGTCGGGTCGGCCGCGTGGTCGTGGCTGGCGGCCGGGGCACCCGTCGCGCTGATGCTCAGCGTCATCCCGGCCTGTCGGTGACCGGGCAGCGAGCACCAGCCGGCCAAGGCTGCGCCGATGACGCCCGCGTCGAGCCGGGCACTGCCGCCGCGGCTCACCGGCGGCGTTCGAACACCGCTCGCCAGGACGAGGTCGTGCCGTCGGTCGTCGCGGTTGGTCAGTTCGATGACCAGGCGGTCGCCGCGCGGCACGGTGATCCGGGCAGGGTGGAACCGCATTCCCTCCGCCACGACAGCGACGGTGGTGGTGTGCCCGGTCGCCGGCACCTGACCGTTGGCGGGCACGGCGCTGGGCGCCGCCACGCCGGTGACGCGCTGCGCGGCGACCCCGACGAGGACGGCCAGCAGGACCAGGGCGAGGCCGGCAGCGAAGCCGCCGAGCGGGCGGACGGGGGTGTGGCCGGTGGACGGGTTCACGATTGTCTCCGGGCGGTGAGCAGGACCCGGACGGCCGGCACGAGGAACTGCACCAGCGCGGCGAGGACCAGCAGTGAGGTGGTGATGCGGACGAACGGCGGGGTCGGGAGGGCGAACACCGCCAGGGCGGCGTTGGTCATCGCGAGCCGCTGCGGCCAGTGCCGGTCGAGCAGGGCGGTACGCCGGCGCACCTCGGCCGGGCCGCCGCCGAGCACCACCGGCAGCAGGTAGCTCAGCGAGCCGAGCAGGATCTGGCCGACGAAGCCGACCAGCAGGGGGACGAGCACCGCGCCGAACCGCTCGGCGGCCGGGTCCGGCGCGGCGCTGCCCAGCAGCGTCCAGGCGTCGAGCGCGAGGGCGACGAGGAGCCATCCGGCGGCGGCCGCGATCGACCAGCCGGCGAAGGAGCCCGGTGGCCGGCCGCGAGCAGCGGCGAACGCGGGTCGCAGGGCGGTCAGCGCGCCGAGGACGACCAGGACCAGGCCGGCGCCGATCACCGTACGCCACCAGGCGAGCAGACCGGTGCCGAGCAGGACGAGGCCGGTCACCACGAGGGGCAGGGCCGCCGTCGCGGCGCGGACCGCGTCCTCGGCCATCCGGGTACGCAGCACGGTCGGCCAGAGGGTCAGCAGCGTACCGAGGACGGTCAGGGTCACCCAGCCGAGCAGGTTGACGTGCGCGTGGAACAGCAGCAGCCGCGGCCGGGCGGGCTCGTCGACCACCAGCATCGCGGCGCCGACCGGGATGCCGACCAGCAGGGCGATCGCCGCGGCGAGGTAGTAGCGGACCGTGACCGCGAACCGGGTCGGCAGCGCGGCGTGCAGCCGAGCCGCCAGCCAGGCGAGGTGCGCGGCGACTGCGGCGAAGACGACGACGGCTCCGGCCACCCCGATCCAGGGGCGGTCCGCGGCGCCGCCGACCAGCACGGCCAGCACGCCGGTGTTCAGCGTGAGGAGGCGTACGGTCTCGGCGCGCCGACTGTTCCGCGCCGGGGCCCGGAGCACCGCGACGGTGAAGTGCGCGCTCCAGATCAGGATGGCGTTCGTCGCCGCGCCGAGCAGGAAGAGGTGGATCGCCAGCCAGCGCCACGACGGCACGAAGGGGTGGCCGAAGCCCAGGGCGACGAGCCCAAGCAGGTACGCCGTCGGCAGCGCCGCCACCCGTCGATGCCAGCCGGCCCGGCCGGTCGCCACCGGCCCGGCGGGCCGGGTCTCCGTGCCGGCCATCACCGCACCGCCACCGCTGGAGGCGCGGGAGCCGAGGGCCGCGCCGCGCTGGGCAGCCGGCGGACGGAGAGGGCGATGGCGCAGCCGAGGAAGCCGAGTACGGCCGCCACGTTGGCCACCCCGGCCCACCGCCACACCGATTCGACGCCGAGGCCGTCCCCCACCGCGACGCGCAGCAGCAACGAGCCGTGCAGCAGGGCCAGCGGCGCGTAGAGCACCGGCCGGTAGGGCAGCGGGCGGCGGAGCACCGCCGGCAGGATCACCGGGGCGTGCACGAAGATCATCGACATGGTGAAGCCGAGGAAGACCGCGTGCAGGGTGGCGTCGTAGCGGGCTCCGGCTGCGGTGGCTCCGACACCGGCCCAGAGCAGGCCGGCCAGGCCGAGCCACGCGTAGCCGGCGAGGAGCCCGAGGGCGACGTAGCGGGGCAGGCCGCGGCCCCGGACGGTGCGACGCGCCACGTCGGAGACGGACAGCCAGGCGGTCACCGCCAGCAGGCTCACGCCGAACAGGTGCCCGCCGGGGCCGGTCCAGAGCAGGGTGGCGGTGGCCCCGACCGTGAGGGCGGCCAGCGCCGCCAGGCACCAGCGCGGTCCGGCCGGTGCCAGCGCCACGTGGGCGAGTTCGAGACGTTCCCCGAGGATCGTGGCCACGACGAAGGTGACGAGCCACGGCACCGCCTCGGCCAGCGGGAAGCCGGCCAGCCAGAGCAGCGTGGCCGCGTACCAGCCGAAAGCTCCCGTGGCCTGGGCGAGCAGGGCGACGCCCGGTTGCCGGCGCCAGAGCGCCCGGTAGATCCCGAGCAGGCCGACCGCGGCGGTCATCAGCATGATCTTGGCCGCCAGGCTTTCGCCGGTGAGCACCAGCAGCAGCGCGCCGATTCCGGAACAGGCCGGCGCGAGCAGGGCCCACCGGGCACCGAGGGCCACTGCGCGTTCCAGCCCGATCAGAGTGCCGACGAAGCCGAACACCATCAGTGGCCCGTGCACCTCCTCCAGCGGTCGCCGGGGTGCCGGGACCGGCACGCCGAGCAGCAGCAGGGCCGCGTACAGGCCGGTGAGCAGCGCGAACGCGCCAGCGGCCAGGACGGGTGAACGCCAGCTCACCGGTACCGGCCGGGGCCGGGTCATGCCGGGCCGTCCCCGGACACGGTCCTGGTCAGGCCGAGTCGGACCACGCAGGCGGTGGGCGCGCCGAAGGGTTCGAGCACGGCGGTCGCGTCCGGCGCTCCGCCGCGTTCCAGCGCGCCGCGGATCACGCCGGCGTGCAGCCCGCACATCGCGTCCGGGTTGCGGCCCACGAGGTCAAGGAACGGGCAGGTGTGCAGGTGCACCTCGGCCGTGCCGCCGTCGTCGGCGCCGGTCTCGGACAGCCGCGGGGTGAACCCGAGACCGTCCAGGACGTTCAGCACCGTGCCGACGGGACCGGCGTCCTGGTCGGTCGCCGCCGCGAGGTGCCGGCCCCAGTCCTCGCCGACCCGGCCCGCCGCGGCCCGGGTGTCGCCGTCGGCGCGGGCGAGGTGGTCCAGCAAGGCGGCCGCGAGCGAGCGGTACGGGGCGGGGGCCGGCGCCGGATCGTCGTGCCCGGTGGCCCGGTAGCGCCACGCGGGGCGCCCGGGCTGGCCGCCGCCGGCCCTCGCCTTCACCAGCAGCCCCGCCTCGACCAGCCGGTCCAGGTGGGTGCGGGTGGTGGAGAGGTGCTGGCCGGTGCGCTCGGCGACCTCGGCGGCGGTCATGCCGCCATCGGCGTCGCGCACCAGCTTGAGGATGGTCACCCGGCTGGCCGTGCCGAGCGCTCGGTGGCGGGGGGTGTCGATGGTCCCGCCGGAAGGCCCTGTTCTCGGGGTTTCCACGATGGTTAACGTTACAACGCCGAACGGCATCAAAACTCAGGAGGGCTCCATGTCACAGCCGGACCGCGCCGCCGACCGTCGCGCCGCGCAGGCCGTCGTACGGCACCACGCCGAACTGGCCGCCACCCTCGACTCGCACACCGGGCGCCTGTTGGCGGCGGCCGACCGCGGTGCCGAGACCGAGACGCTGCGCCACCGGGACGAGCTGGCCCGCTGGCTGCACGACGAACTGCTGCCGCACGCGCAGGCCGAGGAGGCCGCGATGTACCCGGCCGCCGCGGCGCTCGACCGGGGCAAGCTGCTGGTGGACGGCATGCTCCGCGAGCACGCAGCCATCCTCGGGCTGGTCTCGGAGCTGGGGAAGGCGAGCGGTCCGGCACGGGCCGCCGCTGCCGCCCGAGCCCTCGCCGCCCTGTTCGCCGTCCACCTCGACAAGGAGAACCGCCTGATCGTGCCGCTGCTGGCCGACGCCGACAAGGTGTCGCTGGCCGGGCTCCTAACGGGCATGCACAAGCTGATCGGGGCCGAGGAGAGCGGCGGTACGGGCGGATGCGGCGGCGCCTGCGCGTGCGGCGGAGACGCCCCGCCCACCGGCGCGGAGGCGGCCGTGCTGAGCATCGACCCGCGGCTGGACGTCCGAGACGTACCCCACGCCCGGGTGCTCGCGGCCCTGGACGCGCTGCCGGCCGACGGCGCGCTGGTCCTGGTCGCCCCGCACGCTCCCCGCCCGCTGCTCGCGGAGATCGACCGGCGGTACGGCGCCGGGATGACCACGGAATGGCTGCAGGACGGCCCGGACGTGTGGCAGATCCGGCTGCAGCGCGTCCCGGCCCGGGCCTGACCGACCACCGCGCACAGTCCGGGTGGCGTCACCGCCGTCCGACCCGGTGCCGCCGGGACCAGGCGGGCTGACAGCGGGACCGCCGTGGTCGAGGGCTAGGCGCGGCGTCGGCCGACGGGGCGGCGGCGCCGCGCCATCAGCAGCGTCACGACCACCCCGACCACCGCGGCGGCGCCGCCGGCGACCGGCAGAATGACCCGCCAGTCTCCCTCGGCCATGCGGCGGCCGGCCGTCACGACGGGCCCCTGCCATGGGGGTGGCGTGGCCGGCGCGCCCGGGGAACCGCTCGGGGCCGCCTCCGCCGCCGCGTCCAGCTCCCCCGGCTCGACCAGCCGGCCGACCGAGGCGTCCCGGGGCAGGGAGAACCCCCAGTCGAGCAGCTCGGCGCCCTGCTGCCAACCGCGCAACGGGCGGGCCTCCGCGCCGAGCAGGGTCACCACCAGCCGCCGCCCGTTGCGCTCGGCGGCGCCGACGTAGGTGTGCCGGGCCAGTTCGGTGAAGCCGGTCTTGCCGCCGAGCGCGCCCCGGTACCGGTAGATCAGCTGGTTCTCGTTCTGGATCTGGAATCCGCCCTTCTTCAGGGCGGGCTGGGCCGGGATCTGGGTGCGCTCGGTGAGCGCGTACCGGCGGAACAGCGGATTGGCGAAGCAGGCCCGGGCGATCAGCGCCAGGTCGTAGGCGCTGGTGAACTGCCCCTTGCCGTCCAGCCCGGAGGGCGTCACCGCGTGGGTCTGCCGGGCACCGAGCCGGTGGGCCTCCTCGTTCATCGCGCGCACCCCGCCGGCCACCAGGTCGGGGCCGCCGCCGAGCCGGGCCAGCACGTTGGCCGCCTCGTTGCCGGAGTTCAGCAGCAGCCCGAGCCAGACCGTCTCCACCGGGTAGCGGCCGCCGACGAGCAGGCCGACGGCGGAGCTGCCCGGGGCGATCTTCAGGTCGCTCCGGGTCACGGTGACCGCCTGCTTCGGGTCCAGCTTCGGCAGCATCGTGGCCGCCAACAGCAGCTTCTGGGTGCTGGCCGGGGTGCCGTACTCGTGCGGGCCGCAGGCCCCCAGCACCGCGCCGCTGTCCAGGTCGGCGACCAGCCACGACGTCGCGGTGACCGCAGGCGGCGCCGGCGCGCCGGCCGGCGCGACCAGTCCCGGCGTGTCGAGCTGCTCCCCGCCGACGACCCGGTCCTCCGGCACGGGCGGCGGCGGCACCGGTCGGGGCGGTCGGGACACCTTCGGCGCCGCCGCCTTCGGACACGGCAGCGGCGCGGCGGCGGCCCGCGCGGGCGGTGCGGCCTGCACCGGGGCGGACACCCCGGCGCTCACGAGTACGGCGGCGGTGGCGGCGGCCAGGACCCTCGCTCTCATGACCAGGGAGACTATCCGCAAGATCGAATCATGCCGGGACCGGTTCCCTTGCTGACGGCCCGCGACCATTCGGGTCCGCAGGGTCACCGGCAGTCTTCGCTACGAGGTCCCAGCGGTCGGTCGCCCGCAGCCAGGCGTCGCGCGCGATGAGGGTACGGCGGCGACCCGTCAGCCGATCCGCCGCAGCCAGCGCCGCTGCCAGGGCGTCTCCACCGCCCGCGGGTGATGGCGGGCGCGTACCCAGTCCACCGCCCGGTCGGCCGGCAGCCCGTCGAGGACAGCCAGGGCGGCGAGCGCCGTGCCGGTTCGGCCGACGCCGCCGCGGCAGGCCACCTCCACCCGTTCCCCGGCGTACGCCCGGCGCAGCGCCTCCCGGAGCGCGTCCACGGCGTCGGCACGGTCGAGCGGCACCCAGAAGTCGGGCCAGCGGATCCGCCGGTGCGGCCAGGCCGGCGGCGGCGCGGGGGCCAGCAGCAGGGCGAAGTCGGCGGGTGAGGCCGCGGCGGCGACCCGGCGGCCGCGCACCTCGGCGCCACCGGGCAGCAGCACCAGACCGGTCCGGTCCGCCCAGGGCTCCCCCACCCGGCCATTGTGACCGCTCCGCGGTCGCGCGGCGCAGAGGTATCGAGGGCTGCTACGCCCCCTGCGGCGCCTGTCGTTCGGCCGGCTGGCCCGTCCGGGCCGCGCCCGACGCGACCTCGTGGAGCATCTGCTCGATCCGGTCGACCCCGGCACGCAGCGACATCTCCCGCAGGTAGGCGTCGCGCCCGCGGCGGCCCATGTCGGTGCGGGCGGGCGGTGGGATGGTGGAGGCCAGCCAGAACCGGTCGGCCAGCGCGGCCCAGTCCTCGGGCGCACAGGACAGTCCCGCCCGGGCCCGCTCGACGAATTCCATCGTGTCGCCGCCGGCCGAGGCGACCACCGGTGCGGCGCAGGAGAGCGCCGCCTGCAGCTTCCCGGGCACCATGCCGCGCAGCTGCGGCAGGTCCCGCAGCATCACCAACTGGTAGTCGGCCGCGGCGTAGAGGTCCGGCATGTCCAGCGGCGAGCGTCGTTCGACGAATCGGACGTTGTCCGCCTGGAGTTCGGCGGCGAGCCCCCGCACCCGCCGCTCCTCGGCCCCCGAGCCCACCAGGACCAGGTCCATCCGGTCGTTCAGCGCAGCCGCCGCCCGGACCGCGGTCTCCAGTCCCTGCCGCACGCCGATCGTTCCGGCGTGCATCATCACGCACCGGCCGTCCCGACGGATCAGGCTGCGGGAGGCCTGACTCGGGTCGACCGGCTGGAAGATCCGTTCGTCGGTCCAGTTGAGCACGACCCGCACCCGGCCCGGGTCGGCCCCGTCGTCGACCACGAGGTCGCGCATGGACGGCGCACTGACCGCGATGCCGTCGGCCTCCTGGTAGATGCGACGCATGGTGTTGCTGATCCGACCCGACCACCGTTGATTGTCGACGCCCCGCGTCGGATCATCCTCCTCCGACCACACGTCCTGCACGTGGAGCACGGTCGGTACCCGCCCGAGCAGCCGGAGCAGGCCGGCGGTGGCGAAGGTGGTCGCCGGGAGCTGGAAGACGTACAGGGCGTCGATGTCGCTGAGGTAGCGGCGACCGGTCAGCGCCACGCTGCCGGCGAACGACAGCCAGCTCGCCATCCGCGCGCGGGTGGACCCGTCGCCGCTGGCGTACCGGGGCACCCGACGGACCGTCAGCCGATCGCTGCGGGTCTGGTGCCGCCAGCGCTGGCGCCACCCCGGATAGGCGTGCCCGCCGGGATAGTCCGGGAAGCCGGTCAGCACGCGTACCTCGTGGCCGCGGGCGGCCAGCTCCTCGGCGAGGCTGCCCGGGATGAACGCCGGCTCCGGCGGGAAGTGGTACGAGAGAATCCCGATCTTCATGGTCGTACCCCCGGCGCGGCCTTCAGGCATCCGTACGCGATCGAGGTCGCGGCCGGGACCGGCGCCGACCCCCGCGGGCCGATCGGCGGTTCGCCCGCCGACTTGCGGCACTGTGCCGCTGCGATCGAGCGGTCCATCAGACCCCTGGTGACACTCATCGGGGCAGCCGACTTAAATCCTGAGTCCCGTGGCCGACGTCGTCCACGCCGGCACCGTCGCCATCGCGGGCCGCGGTGGCGGCCCGGTCGGCCGGCACGGCCGAGCCAGTGGCGGGAGCCGGCACCCGGTACGCCTCGTACTGGTACCTGTCCGCCTTGGTCACCTTGGACATGTTCAGCACGCAGCCGAGCAGGCGGACCGAGACGGAGTGCAGCGACCGCGCCGCCGCGGCCACCTGGGTGCGCGAGGTCCGCCCCTGCCGGGTGACCAGCAGCGCGCCGTCGGCCTGCACGGCGACCACCACACCGTCGGTGACGGCGAGCAGCGGCGCGGTGTCGATGACCACGATGTCCGCGGACTCCCGCAGGGTGAGCAGCAGGTCCCCCATCGCCTTGGAACCGAGCAGCTCGCTCGGGTTGGGCGGAGCGGATCCGCTGGGGAGCACCAGCAGGGACCGGTCGCCCCACCGCTGGACGACGTCACCGACCTGGGCGTCACTGATCAGCACGTCGGTGAGGCCGACGCCTCCGTCGAGACCGAGATAGTCGGCAACCTTCGGCCGCCGCAGGTCGGCGTCGATGAGCAGCACCCGCCAGCCCGCCTCGGCAAGCGCGATGGCCAGGTTGCACGCCATCGTGGTCTTGCCCTCACCCTGCATGGCGCTGGTGACGGCGATGACCCGGGCCGGCTCGTGCACGTCGACGAAGCGCAGGTTGGTCCGCAGCTTGCGCACCGCCTCGGCCCTGGCGGAAAGCGCCGCCTCTCCGACGATCAGCGGCGCCGACTTGGCGTCGGCCTCGAACGGGATCTCGCCGAGCAGCGGACTCCCGGTGGTGCGTTGCAGGTTGTCGCCGTCGCGCATCCGGACATCGGCCACGCCACGGAGGACGGCCAGCCCCATGCCGGCCAGTAGCCCGAGAAGCGTGCCGAGGGCCAGGTTCCGCAGGGGCTGGGGGGAAACCGGGGCAGAGCTTACCCGCGGTCCGTTGACCACTTCGATCTTCATGGGTGCGGAGCCGCCTCCAGAGGAGGTCTCAACCTTCTGCACCAGCTCCGTGAACTTCACGGAGAGTGTCTGGGTGAGTCTGAGTGCCCGGGTCCGGTCCGTGTCCGTGACTGACGCCTCGAGCAGAACGGTGTCGGGCGGCGTGGACGTACTCACCTTCCGCCGGACCTGCTCGGCGGTGAGGCCGAGCGGGTTCGCCGTCACCACGGTCTGCGCCAACCGATCGCTGGTGAGCAGGTCGGCGTAGGACTTGACGCGCTGCTGGGATAAGAGGCTGCCCTGGTAGGCGTCGGTGGCCCCCTGGCTGGGACTGGCGACGAAGAAGGTCACCGAGGCGACGTACCGAGGTGTGGTCCGGACGGTGATGAGCGCGGCTGTTGCGAGTGCGACCACGAGGGTGATCAGAACGATCCACCAGCGACGGCGGATGAGACGCAGGTAGGTACGGACGTCCATCAGGCCCCCCGCCTCGTCCGGTCAACTAGCGGCTTGAACTCCACGGAATCCCCCTACCGTCCGCAAACGCCGTGTCAGCTCTCTTATGCGCTCAATCCGTGTCAGAAACGACCAGCCCAATGTAGGCGATACGGACTCTTGAACGCCTGCAATCTCCTGAAAACGGACGAACGTCAAGCCAGCACCAGGCCTACCCGGCCGGCAGCCGGAGACGAGGGCTCCACTGCGCCCAGTCGGATAGGGTCGATGGCGGTGTGCCGGGAAGTCTGGTCGGCGATGGCCCTGCCGATCCCGGACCCCGAGGTGGACCCACCGCATGACCGACCGCACCCCGCGCGCCGACTCCCGCCGCTCCAACCGCCTCTTCTCCCGCCGCTCCTGGCCGGAAGCGCGGTTCCTTGCCGACGTGCTGCGCACCGAGACCGTCGGCGGTGGCCTGCTGCTGCTCGCCGCGGTGGTCGCCCTGATCTGGGCCAACTCGCCCTGGCGGTCGTCGTACGCCGCTCTCGGTGCCTGGCAGCCGTGGTCCGGCGGGTCGGCGCTGCACCTGGATCTCAGCCTGGCGGAGTGGGCCGCGGACGGACTGCTGGCCGTCTTCTTCTTCGTGGTCGGCCTGGAACTCAAGCGCGAGTTCGTCGCCGGCGACCTGCGGGATCCGCGGCGGGCGGCGCTGCCGGTGGCGGCCGCGATCGGCGGCATGCTGCTGCCGGCCCTGTGCTACGTCGCGGTGACCCTCGCCGCCGGCGGCGCCGGCCTGCGCGGCTGGGCCATTCCCACCGCCACGGACATCGCCTTCGCGCTGGCGGTGTTGGCGGTGGTCAGCTCACACCTGCCGCAGGGCATGCGCGCGTTCCTGCTCACCCTGGCGGTGGTCGACGACCTCTTCGCGATCATCATCATCGCCGTCTTCTACACCGCCGGCTTCCATCCCCTGCCGCTGCTCGGCGCGCTGGTGCCGATCGGCCTCTTCGCCCTGCTCGTGCAGAAGCGACGGACCTGGTGGTGGGCGCTCATCCCGCTCGCCGCGCTCGCGTGGGCGCTGGTGCACGCCTCCGGGGTGCACGCCACGGTCGCCGGGGTGCTGCTCGGCTTCACCGTGCCGGTGCTGCCGTCCCGCGGCAGCGGACCGGGCCTGGCCGAGCGGCTGGAGCACCGGTGGCGGCCGGTCTCGGCCGGCTTCGCGGTGCCGGTCTTCGCGTTCTTCGCCGCCGGGGTGTCCCTGGTCGGCACCGACCTGGCCGACCTGCTCACCGACCCGGTGGTGACCGCGGTGGTGCTCGGTCTCGTGCTCGGCAAGACGGTCGGAGTGTTCGGCTCGACGTTCCTGCTCGCCCGGTTCACCCGCGCCGAACTCGACGACGAGATCACCTGGGCCGACCTGTTCGGGATGGCGCTGCTGGCCGGCATCGGCTTCACCGTGTCGCTGCTCATCGGCGAGCTGGCGTTCGGCGCGGGCAGCGAGACCGACGAGAGGGTGAAGGCCGCCGTCCTGCTCGGTTCCCTGATCTCGGCAGCGCTCGCCTCGTCGGTGCTGACGCGCCGCAACGCGGCCTACCGCCGGATCGCCGAGCGGGAGAGCCGGGACGACGACGGCGACGGCGTGCCGGACGTCTACCAGCAGGATCCCGCGGACGGCCGCTGAGCGGGCCGGCGGCCGTCCGGCGGCGCGCTCCCGGACGGGCCACGCCGGTCAGCCCCGATGCTCGGCCGTACGCTCCTCCTCGGCCTCCTCCGGCTCCTCGGTCTCCTCGTACACCGCCTCCGTGATCGGCTCGGTGAAGTCGTCAGCCGGCACCGCGACCGCCTCAGCCTTGTCCTGCTCGTCCGGGCGCGCACCCGGCGGCGGCTCGGGGGCGGTGGGCTCACCGGCGAAGCCGTACTCGTTGGGGTCGTCATGCCTGCTCATCCGGTTGTCCTCCGGCTATCTCCAGGGTCGACTCTCGCCGCCCACGCTAGGCGGTGAGCCTCTCGGCCGCAGCGAGGCGGCGATGTTCGGACCGGGCCAGGCGGCGTCGGTGACCAGCCCGGCCCGGACCGCCCGGTCAGGGGAGCTGGCTCACCGCCTCGAGGATCAACCAGAGGCCGCAGATGGCGAAGAGCACCGCAGCGCCGTACCGGATGGTCCTCTCCGGCAGGTGCCGGCCGAGCAGCCGGCCGACCAGGATGGCCAGCGCGTCGGCGGCCACCATGCCGAGGGTGGAGCCCAGCCAGGTGCCGAACCAGCCGTACTTGGTGGCCAGGGTGATGGTGGCGAGCATCGTCTTGTCGCCCAGCTCGGCCAGGAAGAACGCCACGCCGACAGCGACGATCGCGGACCTGCCGGTCTTCTCCGCCTTGCGCCGCTCCTCCTCGGTGAGCTTGTCCCCCCGAAGGGTCCAGGCGCCGAAACCGAGGAACGCCAGGCCGGCGATGAGCGAGATCCAACCGGTGGGCAGGGCCGCGTTGAGGCCGTACCCAATCGCCACCGAGGCCAGGTGCACGATCGCGGTCGCCATGGTGATGCCGATGAGCACCGGCACCGGCTTGAACCGCGTGGCGAACGTCAGGGCCATGAGCTGGGACTTGTCGCCCAGCTCAGCGACGAAGATGACGCCGAAGCTGATCACCAGCGCGACGAGGAAACCGTCCATGTGAACCTTCCCGATCAAGCCGGGAGGAGGTACAGGGGCGCCCTCGACCCGGCTGCGACAGCCTGAGTCGAAGGTCTCGCCCGCCCTGGGACGGGGCCGCGTGGCCGGATGCGAAACGCATCAGTATGTCGACCACGACATTGGGGGCTACTCCCCTTCGCGCCGCCCAGCCTATCCCACGCCCCCGTGGCCGCTCAGTCGGCCCGGGCCAGCGTGACGCCGAACAACCCGTCCGGATCGGTCCAGAAGGCTTGCGGGGCGAACCCGGCGCCGGTCAGCTCGGCCGCGATTCCCTCCGGCCGGAACTTCGCCGAGACCTCGGTCCGCAGCTCCTCGCCGGCGGCGAAGTCCACATCCAGGTCGAGCACCCGCACCCGCATCGGTCGCTCGGCCCGCAACCGCATCTCGATCCACTCGTGCTCCGGGTCCCAGAGCGCCACATGGCGGAACGCGTCCGGGTCGAAGTCCGCACCCAGCTCGCGGTTGATCACCCGCAGCACGTTGCGGTTGAACTCGGCGGTCACCCCCGCGGCGTCGTCGTACGCCGGCACGATCACCCCCGGGTCCTTGACCAGGTCGGTGCCGACCAGCAGCCGGTCGCCGGGCTCCAGCGCCGCGCGCATCGCGGTGAGGAACTCCGCCCGCTCGATCGGCAGCAGGTTGCCGATCGTGCCGCCGAGGAGGACCACCAGCCGCCGGCCACCGGTGGGCAGCCGGTCGAGGTGCCGGGTGAAGTCGGCGACGACGCCGCGTACCCGCAACCCGGGGTAGTCGGCGGCGATCTGCGCGGTGGACTGCCGCAGCGCGCTGACCGAGACGTCCAGCGGCACGAAGGTGCCCAGGCCGCCGCGGCGGGTGAACGCGTCCAGCAGCAGCCGGGTCTTCTCCGACGAGCCGGAACCCAGCTCGATCAGCGTCTTCGCGCCGGTCAGCTCGGCGATCTCGCCGGCGTGCTCGGCCAGCACGGTCCGCTCGGCCCGGGTCGGGTAGTACTCCGGGAGCCGGGTGATCTCCTCGAAGAGCTCGCTGCCCCGGGCGTCGTAGAACCACTTCGGTGGTAGCCACTTCGGCTCGGCGGTCAGTCCCACCCGTACGTCCTCCCGCAGGCCGCGGCCGAGCTCCTGCTCCTCCAGGTAGATCTCCAATGGCTCCGCGCTCATGAGGTGTCCCTTCCGTTGGCGAACGTCCCTGTCCCACCTGCGCAACAGATCCGGGGTCACGCTCCCGCCAGGGCGCGGACCCGCGCCCCGTTCGAGGTCGCCACCACCAGCTGCCCGTCCGGCACCGCCTGCCAGCCGGGTTCGTCCTCGAGGGGTTCCGAGGCCAGCAGCACGGATTCCCCGGTCGTCCGGACCGACAGCGCGTGCCCGGCAACCGTCGCCACCACCATGCGGCCGTCGGTGAGCAACAGGTTCAGCCGCGAGCCCGGGGCGGCCGCCTCGACCGCCGCGACGGTGTCGGCCATCGCCTGGACCGGGTCCTCCCTCGCCCGCAGCCGGTGCCGGAGCAGTGCCCAGAGCAGCGCGGCGTCGGTCGGCGCGTCCAGGGTGAGCAGATCGCGCACGGGCAGGTCGGCGGCGAGCGGGACCAGCGAGTCGGGCCAGCCCCGGACCACCCCGTTGTGGCTGAACAGCCAGCGACCCTCGGCGAACGGCGCGGCGGCCGTCTCCTGCACCGGCATGCCGACGGTGGCGGAGCGGACGGCGGCCAGCACCGCGCCGGCGACCGTGACGGCGGCCAGCTCCGGCAGAGTGGCGTCGCTCCAGAGCGGCCCGGCGCGCCGGTAGCGGACCGGGTCGCCGTCGCCCGGGTACCAGCCGACCCCGAAGCCGTCCGCGTTGATCGTGCCCCCGCCGCGCATGTCGCGCGGGGCCCAGGACTGCCGCAGCAGCGAGTACGGCGGGTCGTACAGCAGGCTCCGCAGGCTCACGGGCGGCCCCAGGTACGCCAGGTGCCGACACATCAGGCCGCACCGCCGGACCGGCGGGCGGTCATCCGTGCGCCTCCTCGGGCCGGGCGTCCCGGGCGCATCGGAAGCCGCTGAAGATCTGCCGCCGGATCGGGTAGTCCCAGTTGCGGAACGTGCCCCGGCAGGCCGCCCGGTCGGTGCCGAACGACCCGCCGCGCAGCACCCGGTAGTCGTCCCCGAAGAAGACCTCGGAGTATTCCCGGTACGGGAAGGCGGTGAAGCCGGGATGGCCGCGGAAGGTCGTGGAGGTCCACTCCCAGACGTCACCGATGAGCTGGTGCACGCCGAGCGGCGAGGCGCCGGCCGGGTAGGCGCCGACCGCCGCCGGCCACAGGTGCCGCTGGCCCAGGTTGGCGTGTTCGCCGGTCGGGTCCTCGTCGCCCCACGGGTAGCGGCGGGAGCGGCCGGTGGCCGGGTCCCAGCGGACCGCCTTCTCCCACTCCGCCTCGGTGGGCAGCCGCTTGCCGGCCCAGGCCGCGTACGCCTGCGCCTCGAACCAGCAGACGTGCACCACCGGCTCGTCGTCGCGGACCGGGGACCAGCGGCCGAACCGCCGGTACGCCCAGCCGTCCCCGTCGCGGCGCCAGTGCATCGGGGCGGTCAGCCCCGCCTCGGTGCGGTGCCGCCAGCCGGCTCCGCTCCACCAGCGCGGGTCGTCGTAGCCGCCGTCGGCGATGAACTCGCGGTACTGCCCGTTGGTGACCGGCGCGGCGTCGATGACGTACGCGGGCAGGTCGACGGTGTGCGCGGGACGCTCGTTGTCCAGCGCCCAGGGGTCGGTGGAGGTGCCCATGGTGAACGGGCCGGCCGGCACCAGCACCTCACCGGTCACCCGGGCCCGCGGCTCGGGCGGCGGCGGCGCGTTCAGCACCGGCGCGCCGGAGCGCAGCTGGTGGGTGGCGAGCATGGTCTCGTCGTGCTGCTGCTCGTGCTGCACGATCATCCCGAACGCGAACCCGTCGACGACCAGCTGCCGGTCCGTGAAGCGGATTCCGTCGAGCAGGTCGTACACCTTGTCCCGGACGGTCCGCACGTAGGCGCGCGCCTCGGTCGGCGGGAGCAACGGCAGCGAGGGGCGGTCCTTGCGGGGCTGCTTGAAGGCGTCGTACAGGTCGTCGATGTCCCGGCGCACCGGCTCGCGACCGCCGACGTCCCGGACCAGCCAGAGCTCCTCCTGGTTGCCCACGTGCGCCAGATCCCAGACCAGCGGGGACATCAACGGCGAGTGCTGCCGCATCAGGTCGGCGTCGTCGACCGCTTCGGTCAGCAGCGCGGTACGGGCCCGGGTCCGCTCCAGCTCCACCGCGATGCGGCTGCGCAGCTCCGTCTCGGTGCCCGGCTGTTCGGTGGTCGTCACCGGTGTCCCCTCTCCGCGGCGGCGCGCCGCCGCCGGATTGCTCGGCTCGTCTCCTCGTGCGTACCCGGTGGCAGCTCCAGTCGCGGCAGGGCGGCCAGGGCCAGGTCGAACAGGTTCGCCGCGGCGGCGGCGAGCGGCGGGTCGCTCAGGCCGTACCGGGCGGCAGCGTGCCAGCGGTCGGCCACCGGCGTCGCGACGGACAGGGCGGCCCGGGTGGTGCCCGGGTCGGCGAGCAGGGCGGCCAGCACCGCGAGCGGCACGGTCCACTCCGGACCGGGCTGCGCGTCCAGGTAGCGGACCTCCAGGTAGCCGCGCGGGCGTACCGGTGGGAAGAGCGTGCTGACGTGGTATTCCAGGTCGTCCGTGGTGGGGGGTCGGGGCAGCGCCCCGTCGATCCAGTCGGCGAAGGTGACGCCGGGCGGTGGTGTCCAGTCCGGACCGTCGTCGCGCAGGCAGAGCAGCGGCGCGGCGAGGGCGTACTCCGTCCAGGCGGCGACCGGGTCCCGGTCGGGCCGCCCCGGCGACCAGACGGGTCGGGTCCGGGCCGGGTCGATAGCCAGCCACGCGGCCATCCGTGCCGACGCCCAGCCGGTACGCCGGCCGGCGTGCCGGTCCGCGGTGGCGAACGCGGCCAGCAGCGGTGGCCCCACCGCGTGCACCGCCGCCCACCGGTCGCCCAGCCGGTCCGGCTCGCCGGCGTCCAGGCAGACCTGGAGGCCGGCGGTGCTGTACATCATGGTCCGGCCGGCCGGGCCGTGCCGGTCGAAGACGCAGCGCATGGCCCGGTAGCGCGGGGTGTCGACGATCGGACGCGGGGCCCGCCAGGGATCGATGCCGGTACGCCCGAGGACCAGGCCGGCGGCATCCAGTACGGCGCTCAGCTCGGCGATGTCGGCCTCGGTGGCCAGGATCAGCGCGGCGATGGACGATCGCGGCGCGGTGGAGAGTTCCACCTGCCCGCCCGGCTCCACGGTCACGGTGCTGCCGTGCCGGAGCTGATCGGCGGGGCTGGTTCCGTCGATGGTGACGGGGCTGTGCCGCCCCAGCGCCATGCGCAGTCGCTCGCGATCGACCGGTCGGGCCGGGTCGGCGGCGTCGTGCACGGTCCATTCCAGTTCGACGCCGGTCCAGGTGGGTGGGCCGGTCTTGAAGCAGATCCTGGCGATGTGCCCGGCCGCCGCGGCCGCGTCCGCGAGGACGGTGGCACGGTCCAGGTCCGGCGACATCATCAAGAGACGGCTCCTCTCCCCGTGCGGGTGGCGACCGCTGCCTCCACCGCGGCGCCGCCCACCGTCACCGGTCGGGGGCGCCCTTGGTTCCACCATCTTCTGTCTAGCAGACGGAATCCGCGCCCCCGGAGAGATGAATTTTTGTCCGGATCGGTGTCAACCGCCGGTTTCGGTGGTCGGCTTCCCGGTCTGCGCGGCCGACGTGGGCCCCGTGACGGCCCCGGGCGACCGGGTGGCTCGGGCGCTGGGCGAGGCCTTCGGGGCCTGCTCCGGCATCAGCCGTCGGCAGAAGCCGTCGACCCGGTCGGCACCGCCGGCCGCGACCACCAGGTCGGCGAAGGTGGGCGTCTCCAGCGCCCGGGCCCGCTGCCCGGCCGGCTTGGCCAGGTAGGCCCGGCACAGGCCGGTCAGCTGCTGGGTGTCGGCCGGGCGGCCGGGTCCGCCGCCGGCGGTGCTGGGCGCGCCAGCGGTGGACGGTGAAGCACGCGGACCGCCCCCGGTGGTGCCCCCGCCCGGGGTCTGCGACTGCGATCCGTCGGCTCCGGAGCTGCCGGGCGTGGTCGGGGCGGACGGCGGAGCCGGCTCCTCGGGTCGGTCGAGACTGACCGCGGCGAACGCCGCACCGGCCGTGGCGGTGGCCGCGAGGCCGGCGAGCCAGGCGACCGCGCCGGCTCCGATCCGCCGTCGGCGGGCCGCCCGTACCGGCGCGGGAGCCGCCCGGGCCGCTCGGAACGCGGCGAGGGCCTGCCCCTCCCCGGACAGCTCGCCTGGGTTGGCCGGGGCTGCCGCGGCGGCGAGCAGCTGGACCAGCGGATCGGCGTCGGGGCTCGGGCGTCGACCGGCTCGCGCCGCGTCGAGAAGCCGCTCGGACCCCGCCCGGTCGGCGGGCCCGTCGGTCCGGCGAAAGCTCATCAGTTCCCCCTCACGTCATCCGTCCGCCGGCTTGGCGTGCGGCGCGCTCGGCGCCTGCCGCCCCCGGCCGGTACGGGGGCGGGGCGCGGTGGTTCCCCAGGCCCGGCCCGACGGCTGGCCCACGTCGGAGCGTTCCAACAGCGCGGCGAGCCGGCGCAGGCCTCGGTGGGCGGCGGTGCGCACGGCTCCAGGTCGCCGGCCGAGCACCCGCCCGGCGGTCTCCGCGTCGAGTCCGATCACCGCCCGGAGCAGCACCGCCTCCGCCTCCCGTGGTGGCAGGGTGGCGATCAGCGCGAGCGCCGCCTCGGTGCCGATCGTCTCGCCGGCCCGCTCCGCGGTGTCCGCGTCCCCGGCCAGTTCGCTGAGCGACTGCACCGGCACCGGCAGGGACGGTCGCCGGCGTTGCCGACGCAGGTGGTCCATCGCGCGGTTCCGGGCGATGGTCACGGTCCAGGCCCGGAACTCGCCGCCGGTGAAGCTGGGCAGGTCGCGGGAGATCTGCAACCAGGTCTCCGAGGCGACGTCCTCGGCGTCCGCGCCCACCAGCGCGGTGAGGTAGCGCAGCAGGCCGGGCTGCAGGCTGCGGTAGAGGAAGCGGAAGGCATCCTCGTCGCCGGCCTGCGCCGCGTCGACCGCCTCGCTCAGCTCACCGGTCATGGACCCGCCGTTCCCGCTCTCCGGACCGGCCCATGCCGTGGCCGGCGTGCGCGACGCCCGCCCGGTCCGGTGACCGGACCTCCACCCGCACCATCAGTCCCCCGCTGACCCTGATCGCGCCCGGGCGCCGGAGCGCTCGGGCGGCACGTATGGACACTCGCCGCGAAGCACGGCCGTCGGCGGACATACCGTACCGGCACCAGGGGGCGAGCCCGAGTCGGGCTAACGCTAGGAGTGGTCTGGTGGACCGACAAGCCGCCGTTGACCAGGAAAAAAGTGAGAATCATCTACGGCTGCCATCGGCGTGTCGGCGTAACACCGAACTGCGCCTGAACGCTGCGCGCTGTCACCGGCGCCCGCCTGGTGCCCAAGCTGGGACAAATGGACCGGTCAGCAAGGTTTTCTGGCCGATCGTACCCGACTCGTCCCGGTCGACCGGTCCGCCGAGGCGTCACCAGACGGCCCGCCGACCGGCTGCGGACCCGCCGCCGCCTCCGGCGGGCGGGATTGCGGGATTTGCTCCGCCCCGGCTCTGGGTACGGTATTGAGGTGTTGTCATCGGGGGTCGTGCTCAGCGGTCGGTATCGACTGGACGAACGTGTCGCCACCGGCGGCATGGGCGACGTCTGGCGTGCCACCGACCTGGTCCTCGGCCGCCCGGTCGCGGTGAAGGTCCTGCTCCCCGCGCTGGTCTCCGATCCCGACTTCATCGCCCGGTTCCGCGCCGAGGCGCGGATCATGGCGTCCCTGCGGAACCAGGGCATCGTGCAGGTCTTCGACAGCGGCGAGGACGAGCTGGCCGACGGTAGCCGCGCCGACTACCTGGTCATGGAGTTCGTCGCGGGCGAGCCGCTGTCCAGGCGGATCGAGGCCGCCGGCCACCTCGGGGTCGGCGAGACGATGTCGATCGTGGCGCAGGTGGCCCAGGCGCTGCACGCGGCGCACGCCCGCGGCATCGTGCACCGGGACGTCAAGCCGAGCAACCTGCTGGTGCAGGAGGACGGCACCGTGGTGCTGGTCGACTTCGGGGTCGCCCGGTCGACCAACGTGACCAGCATCACAAGCACCAACGCCGTGCCCGGCACGGCCCTCTACATGGCGCCCGAGCAGGCGGCCGGCCGACCGGTCTCCGGCGCCACCGACATCTACGCCCTCGGCGCGGTGGCGTACTGCTGCCTCACCGGCGGCCCGCCGTTCACCGGCGACAACCCGCTGCAGGTGGCCGTCAAGCACCTCGACGACGAACCGCCGGCGCTGCCGCACGACATCCCGGAGCCGGTTCGTGCCCTGGTGACCCGGGCGCTGGCGAAGGATCCGGCGGACCGGTTCTCGACCGGTGCCGCGATGGCGGAGGCGGCCAGGGCGGTTATGGCCGAGTCCCCTACCGCCATGGTGCCGGTCCGGTTGCGCAATTCGGCCGGGGTGGCGACCACCAGGGACGATCTTCCAGTCGTCTCGCCGGCACCATCGGTCTCCCCGTCGCGTCGTGGCGGGCGGCGTGGGACGCTTGTCGGCGCGCTTGCCGCGGTGCTCGTGGCGCTGGCCGCGCTCGGCGCGGCGCTCGGCGCGGCCAAGCAGGCGGATGCGCCGGCCACCACGATCAAGACCACGGAACCCGCGGTCGCGCCCACCGGCGAGGCGTCGGCCACCGAGGCGACCCCGACCGGACAGAGTAGCCGGACGCGCCGCCCGGCCGGGCCGGTCAGCAAGCGGTCTCCGTCGGCCTCCGCAACGCCGAGTGCGGCACCGAGCGCGTCCCCAGTGCCCTCGACGTCGCCGAATCCGTCCCCGACCGGGACAACGCCGCCGAGTACCGATCCGGCACCGACCGACACCTCTACCACCACCGCACCGGCACCGACGACCACCATTGCCAATCCCCCGGTCGTTCCGGGGGGCTGAGCCTCCGGCCCAACAGGCGGTGAGTGTCCGGGCTGATGTGCCCGGCCCGACACCCGCCGGTCGGGTCCCGTCCTGGCTGGACGGAACCCGGCCCGTTGACCCACGCACCTGTTGCCCGACGGTGTCACCGCCGGGTAGCGGTCACACCACGCCGAGCGCCTCGGCCACCGGGCGGGCAAGCGCCCGCCAGGCCGGCTGGGTAACCACACCGGCGACGGCGAAGAGCGCCACCAGGCCGGAGACGGCGACGTCGAACGCGGCACCGCGCAGCGGACGGCCGAAGATCGTACGTTCAGGTCACCCAGCGTACGGGGCAGTCCGGCGGCAGCCGGCGGCGTGACTCCCGCCTGCCTTTAGAGCTGCCCGCACCGGCGGGGCACCGCCGCCGGTCCCTTTGATCGACGGGACCTCAGCAACCGGGGCGGTTGGTCAGGACGGTTCGCGATCGGCGACGAAGACGCCGAGACCCTGGTGGCCGTAGAGTTCGCCGGTCTCGATGAGGATCGTGATGGCCCTGGCGCACCGTCGACTGGCTGCCGACTTCGTACATCTCGGCGAGCGCCTTGGTCGACGGCCGACGATGATCTACGTGACCGGTGACCGCCTGCACGGGCACCAGCTGCATACAACCCGCTGCCAGCGGTGGCCCAGACGGGGCAGCTCCAGAGGGAGCCGAGGAGGCATCTCGGCGGCGAAGGGTGGCGCGGACGGGCTGATCAGGGGGTGGTCAACTCGCGCAGGCGGTTGATCTCCACCGTCTGTTCGGTGGCGACGGAGTTGGCGAACTCGGACAGGGCCTGGTCGACGCCGACCTTGAGCAGATCGGTTGCCATCGTGACGGCGCCCTGGTGGTGCTCGGTCATCATCCGCACGAAGAGCCGGTCGAAGTCCGCGCCCCGGGCGTCGGCGAGCCGCCGCATCGCCTCCGGCGACTGCATGCCCCGCATCGTGCCGTGGTCGTGGCCGGGGACCGCTGCGGGCAGACCCCGCGCGTCGAGCCAAGCACGCATCATGCCCACCTCGGGAGCCTGGGCGGCCCGGATGCGGTCGGCGACGGCGCGTACCCGCGGGTCGGCGGCCCGGTCCGGAGCGAGGGCGGCCATCTCCAGCGCCTGCTGGTGGTGCGGGATCATCATCCGGACGAACCAGACATCGAGGCTGTTGTAGCGGGGCGGCGAGCCGTCCCTGACCTCCTGCGCCGGGCGGACCGCCGCCGACTCCCCGGGCCGGCCGGGCACGATGACCGGGGGTGCGTCGGCGGAAGGCGACGGCCCCGCCCCCGACCCGCCGGCCGTACGGGCGACCGTCGATGGGGCGCCGGCACGAGACCGCAGTGTCAGGCCCAAGGCGGCCAGCAGCAGGGCCGCGACTGTGACGGCGATCAGCACGCGTCCACGTCGGCCCGTCATGCGCGACCCTCCTCCGGTCGAGGTGACAGCGATCCTATCTATCAACAAAGGACACATCGTGTGACCCAGGTCACATTGATGCTGATCGCCGGACGGTAAGGTTTGGACACTCGCCATCCCCTTTCGAAGGGTGTCGCCGATGATCAGATTCCGTACGCCTCAGGCCCGTCGGCTCCGGATCGTGAGCGTGACGGCCGCCGGCCTCCTCCTCGCCGGCGTGGTCACCGCCCCGCCCAGCAGCGCTCAAGAGACACCACTCAGTGCCGAGCCCGCCAAACCGGGCACCGGACTCGGCGTCGACGAGATCGCCCACAGCCTCAACATCCGCCAGATCGCCAACCTGCCGAAGCAGGCCCCGTTCAACACCACGTCGTCGTTCGGCACCGACATGGCCTTCCAGGGCCACTACGCCTTCGTCGGCAACTACAACGGCTTCGTCATCTACGACATCGCCCGCGCGGACGCGCCGTCCATCGTGTCGCAGGTGCTCTGCCCCGGCTCGCAGAACGACGTGTCGGTCTACGGCGACCTGCTCTTCCTCTCCACCGACTCCTCGCGCAGCGACGATTCCTGCCACAGCGTCTCGCAGTCCGCGACCATCAAGGAGTCCTGGGAGGGCATCAAGGTCTTCGACATCAGCGACAAGACCAGCCCGCGCTACATCAAGTCGGTTGAGACCGACTGCGGCTCGCACACCCACACCCTCGTCCCAGCCAAGGACGGCACCTCGGTCTACCTCTACGTGTCGTCGTACTTCCCGTCGGACACTTTCCCGGACTGCCAGCCGCCGCACGACTCGATCTCCATTGTGAAGGTGCCGCTGAGCGCCCCGACCGACGCGGCGGTGGTGGCCACGCCGAACCTCTTCCCCGACGGCGGATACAAGGGTTCCAGCACCTCGGCGACCAGCGGCTGCCACGACATCACCGCCTTCCCCGAGAAGGACTTGGCGGCGGGTGCCTGCATGGGCGACGGCATCCTGATGGACATCTCCGACCGGGAGGCGCCCCGGGTCATCGACCAGGTACGCGACACGAAGAACTTCGCCTTCTGGCACTCGGCGACGTTCAACAACAGCGGCACCAAGGTGGTCTTCACCGACGAACTCGGCGGTGGCGGCGGCGCGACCTGCAACAAGCAGGTCGGGCCGAACAAGGGCGCGGACGCCATCTACGACGTCACCGGCAGCGGCGACGCCCGCTCGCTGGCCTTCCGCAGCTACTACAAGATCCCCCGGGTGAACGCCGACACGGAGAACTGCGTGGCGCACAACGGGTCGCTGATCCCGGTGCCCGGCCGGGACATCATGGTCCAGGCGTGGTACCAGGGCGGCATCTCGGTCTGGGACTTCACCGACTCCGCCAACCCCACCGAGATCGGCTACTGGGAGCGCGGGCCGCTCTCGGCCACCCAGCTCATCCTCGGCGGCTCCTGGTCCGCCTACTACTACAACGGCCACATCTACTCCAGCGACATCCAGAAGGGCCTGGACGTGCTGGAGATCGACGATCCGCGCACGGCCAACAACACCCGCTTCCAGGAGCTGAACGTGCAGACGCAGCCCAGCTACCGGAACAGGTAGGCGTACCGGCCCCCGGGCCCGGTCCCCGCGACAGGGGGCCGGGCCCGACCCCGGTCAGCCCATTGGCAACTGGTAACGCCGCTCGCCACCGGTCGCGGTGACCAGCCGCACCTCGCCGCTGCGCAGGCCGTACGTCACCGACCAGCGGGTGTGCGGCTGCCGCACGGCGTCCAGGACGCTCAACGCCGCGGGGGCGTCCACCACCCCGCCCGCCTTGTCCAGGGCGGCCGCGATCACCCCGTACCGGTGGTCCTGCCGCAACTCCGGCTCGGGTACGCCCACCACCGGCACGTTGGTCAGCGCCTGCCAGTCGCCCCGGCCCCGCTGGACCCGCATCGTGCCGTCGACGAGCTCGACCACGGCGGACGCGCCCGTGGCGTCGGCGAGGAGGTAGTGCAGCGGCGGCCCGCCGTCGAAGTCGAGGTTGTAGCGCTCGAACACGGCGATCGCCTCGTCCACCGTGGCGGCGTTGTCAAGCACCAGGCGGAGAATGCGTACCGAACCGACCGTCGGCCGGCCCGGCACCGGACGCGCGGTCGCCCGGTCGTCGGCGGCCAGGCCCACGGCGAGGCCGCGCTCGTTCATCCCGTCGAAGGGCAGCAGCGGCGCGTTGAGCAGCCGGCGGTCACCGGCCGGATCGGGTCCCACCCCAAGGTAGGAGATGTCCACCAGGGACACCGAGGCGTAGCCGTCCGGCGGGTCGGTCCGCAGCACCAGGGCCGGGTTGGGGTCCCAGTCGAAGTTGCGGGCGAACAACGGCCGGCCGCGGTCGCCGAGGGCGGCGAAGAGCGAGCAGCCGAAGGGGCTCGCCTCGGCCGTGGCGGACGTGCCGACCGTCGGGTCGTAGTCGCCGACGTAGGTCAGCTCGTACAGCGGCAGGTCGTCGACCTTGCGCAGGCTGGCCAGGGTCCGCTCGACCTGCCCGGCGTCCTGGCGGGACGCGGTCGGCGTCCCGGCCCGAGGCGACGCCGGGGACTGCGGATGCGAGCACGAGGTGACCGCGAGCAGCAGGGCGACACCGGTGGCGAGCAGACTCCTGCGCATACCAGCGACGCTAGGGCAGGCACCGATGGCTGTCCATCTCCGTCAGCTCCCCGGGATGCGGGCCAACTGCTCCTCGATCGCCTCGGCGGTCAGGTCCGGCCGACCACCGGGATGGCCGACCGTGGCGCCGGCCGCCGCGACCGCGTACCGGGCCGTCTGATCATGCGGATCCTTGCGGAGCAGGCCGAGGGTGAGCGCGGCGACGAAGGCGTCGCCGGCGCCGGTGGTGTCCACCGTCGGCGTCTCGCTGATGGGCACGAACAACTCCCCGTCCGGCCAGACGAAGGCGTTCCCCGCCCCCGCCACCTCGACGGCAACCAGGGACGGCCCCCGGCCGAGCAGCTCCCGGCCGGCCCGCAGGGCGGTCTCGGCGTCCTTCGGCGGTTCGCCGAAGATCAGTCCGGCCTCCTTCGCGTCGGCGCGCAGCACGTCGGCGAGCGCGAGCAGCTCGGCGGCCCCGCCCGGATCGTCCGGCGCCCCGTCGAGCACCACCAGCCGGTCGGCCGACCGGGCGCACCGCGCCGCCGCCAGCGCCGCCGCCAGCGGCTGCTGCAGCTGTACGAGCACCGCCCGGGCGGCCCGCAGCGCGTCCTCCGCGCCGGCCACGTCCGCCTCGGTCAGCAGGGTCTCCCGGGGGATGTCCTCGAGGTAGCGCCAGTGGCCCTGCGCGTCGACCACGTCGACGATCAGGGCGCTCGGCGTGCCCTCCCGCCGCAGCACGGGGGCGACGTCGATGCCGTCGCTGCGCGCCTGACCCAGCAGCCGGTCGCCGACCTCGTCCTGCCCCACCACCCCGAGCAGCCCGACCCGTGCGCCGAGCTGGGCGAGGCTCACGGCCTGGTTGGCGCCCTTGCCGCCGAGCAGCTCCCGGCGGCACCGAACGCGGGCGGTTCGGGAGGGGCCGGGCACCTCGTCCACCACCAGAACGATGTCCCGCGCCACCTGCCCGACCGCGATCGCGTCCAGTCCCACCATGCCGGGCTGATACCCCGGGCGGCCCTGGTCACGCCACGCCGCTCAGCCGGGCAGCGGCGCCTCGTCGCCCCGGGTACGGCGGGGCCCGACCAGCCGGCGGACCATCGGGATGGCGTTCCACTTCGCCGCGCCGACCAGGTCCCGGGCGTGCTCCAGGACGGTGTAGTCCGGCCGGGCCAGCCCCTCGGCGATCGCCCGGTCCAGGTCGTTGCCGCAGCGCAGCAGCACGCTGTCGAAGTCCCGGCGGACCGGTTCGAGCAGGTCGTAGCCGAAGGACCGGTGTAGCCGGGCGAAGAGCGGCTTGTAGAGGCGGGCGCGCTCGTGCAGCCCGGAAGAGTAGGACATCGGGTTCTTCGGTCGCCGTCGGATGTAGTCGGGCAGGATGTCGGCGAACGCCCGGCGGACGATCCACTTGTCCTGTCCGTCGCGCATCTTCAGCTCCAGCGGCAGCCGCATCGCCAGCTCCACCACGCTCAGGTCGAGGAACGGCACCCGGGCCTCCACGCCGTGGCCCAGGCTGGCCCGGTCCACCCGCTGCAGCTCCGTACGACAGAGGTTGCGGATCCGGTGCAGGAAGAGCCGGCGGGACCGCTTGGGGCCGACCTGCAGGTACATCGGGTAGCCGCCGAACAGCTCGTCCGAGCCGTCCCCGGTGAGCACCACCTTGATCCCCAGCGCGCGCAGCCGGCGGAAGATCGGCACCGACACGATGGCGTTGATGATGTCGCCGTACTCGGTCAGCTCGGACATCCGGATCGCCTCCCGGACGTCGGCCAGCCGGATGTCCCGCGGACGCAGCTCGATCACCTCGTGCGGCACGCCGAGGTCGGCGGCGAGCCGCCGCGCGTACGCCACGTCCGGGCTGTCCGGCACCCCGACCGTGACCGCCACGCAGTCCGGGTGCATCTCCCGCACGTGCAGCAGGGCCAGCGAGCTGTCCAGCCCGCCGGAGAGCACCACCCCCACGGTCAGGTCGGTGTCCAGCCGCATCCGGATGCTGTCGGTGAGCGCGGCACGGACGAGCAGGGCAGCCTCGTCCGGGTCGTCGATCACCGGCAGCCCGGCGCCGAGGTTGAGCAGGTCGACGTGCGGACGCAGCCGGACCCCGCGGCCCGGATCGGCCCACCCGTGGTGCCCGGGCGGCACCTCACTGACCGGGGCGCCGTGCCCGACCAGCGCCTTGACCTCCGAGGCCAGGTGCAGGCAGCCGGGGCTGCGGGTCCAGTAGAGCGGCTTCACCCCGAGCGGGTCCCGGGCCAGGTAGGCCCGGCCGGTGGCCCGCTCCACGACGGCGAAGGCGTACTCGCCGCGCAGTCGGCGTACCACGTCCTCGCCCCAGCGCAGGAAGGCCGCGAGGACCACCTCGGTGTCGCTGTCGCTGCGGAAGGTGTACCCGAGCCGCGTCAGCTCCCCGCGCAGCTCGTGGTGGTTGAAGACCTCGCCGTTGTAGCAGAGCAGGAAGCGCTCGTCGGCGGAGACCCACGGCTGCACCGCCCGGTCCCGGTCCACGATGCGCAGCCGGCGGGCACCGGCCAGCAGGCCGGTCTCCTGTCGCGTCTCGGTGACCTCCCCGCGCGGGGCGAGGACGCCGAGCATCCGGCGGAAGGTGGCCGGGTCGGCCTCGGGGCCGATGCTGAGCGCGATGCCGCACACGCCGTCACACCCCCATCTCGGCCTCGAACGCCCGCCGGAACCGTTGGCAGGCGGCAGGCGCGACGCAGACGTGCCAGGCCTGACCCTCGTCGACCACGTTGATCTCGCCGGCCTCCTGCCGGGCCAGCAGCAGCCCCGCCAGGATGTCCCGGACGCCGAAGCGCCGGAACCAGGCCATCTCCACATCCGCGGCGTACCCGAGGCAGTGCCCGCTGGGCACCATCGCGGCGTAACCCAGGCGGCGCAGCCGGTACTGGTGCTCGGCGCTGCGGACCAGGCTGGTCACCCAGAGCGGCGGGGTTCCCGGCGGGGCGGCCAAGGCGAGCTCCCGGCCGACGTCGTTGAGCAGGGCCACGATCTCCCGCCGCGCCCGGCGGAACATCAGCCCCGCGGTGTGCGGGGCGGCGTCCGGGCGGAGCCGGCGGCGCACGGCGCGCAGGCCCCGGCCGAGGACCGTGACCGGCTGCCCCTGGTAGCGGAAGCGGAGCAGGCCCCGGCGGCGCAGCCACTCCAGGTCGATCAGCTCGATGGAGCTGTTGACCTGCGTGTCGGTGTGGAAGGTCGGCGTGTCCCGCCACCACATCACGTCGATGCGGGAGAGCAGGAAGATCCGGACCAGCGCGGTCAGGTCGCCGGCGGAGCTGCGGGCGTTGGGCTGATAGCGGAGCATCTCCAGCAGCAGCGTTTCCCGGGCGCCGACGAACCCCTGCGGGGTCGCGTCGAGCACCGCGGCGATCGCCGGCTCGCGCAGCCGCTGGTCCAGGAGCATCTGCCGGGCCGCGGTCGACGGGGCGTCCGCCAGGGCACCGACCTCCACCAGCAGCTCCGCCACCGCCGCCCGGTACGCCGCCAGATCCGGCTCGCGCGACGACGGCCGGCGGGCCGGCGTGGGCAGCCGGTGGGCGGGGGCGGTGGACGCGACGGCCGGCCCGGGCTGCTGGCCGGGGCTTCGGCTGGGCACTCGCATGGTCGGGTCCTCTCTCCCGGCGGGAGACGGCGTGGATGAGCCTGAAACACACCGTAATCACCAGGACGGGAGGTTCCGCGAGCAATCCTCCTAATCTCCTCGGAAGGGAACGGAGCGGCCTCATCCGGTGCGGTCGGTGCCGAACCGCCCGCTCAACCCCTGCACCTGCCCGTACGACGGGACGGTGGGGAGGTCCCCGTGCCGGCCGGACCGGGCGGCGTCGGCGACCTCGAGCGCGGCGCCGAGCGCCGCGCGGAAGAGCAGCGAGCCGGTGCTCACCCGGGCCACCCCGAGCCGGCCCAGCTCGGCCAGGTCCGGCCCACCGGGGCGGTACAGCACGTTCAGCGGCGCCGCGATCTCGGCGGCGAGCAGGCCGACGGTGTCGTCCGGTGCGCCGGGGACGAAGATCCCGTCGGCGCCGGCCGCCCGGTAGGCCCGGGCCCGGTGCAGGGCCTGCGCCAGCGGGTCCGGCGTCCCCAGCCACCAGGCGTCGGTGCGGGCGTTGACGAACAGCTCGGGCACCGCCGCCTTCACCGCCGCGATCTTGGCCACGGTCCGCTCGGGCGGCTCCAGGGTGCCGTCCGGGCGGCCGTCCTCGAGGTTGACTCCGACCACGCCCACCGCGGCCAGCTCGGCGACGTACCCGGCCACGGCCGCCGGATCGTCGCTGAACCCGCCCTCGATGTCGACGGTGAGCAGCACCGGGAGCCGGCGGAGCCGGCGGGCGAGATCCAGGTTCTCCGCCCGGGTGGCCGCCGCCGCGTCCGGCTTGCCGCTGGCCGCGGCGACCCCGAGGCTGGTGGTGCCGATCGCCGCGTGGCCCTGCGCGGCCAGCGCCGCGGCGGAGGCGTGGTCCCACGCGTTCGGCAGCAGGACCGGGCGCCCCGGCCGGTGCAGGGCCCGGAACGCGGCGTGGCGGTCGTTCATCGGGGTCTCACCTCGAGACTGGTGGGGATGCGCAGGGTGGGGTGCGGGTCGTGGCGGACCTCCGCGTCGGCGGCGCGGCAGCGTCGGCGCAGCACGTCGACGACGCCGGCGGCCAGCGCCAGGGCGTGCCGCTCGCCGGGGCAGCCGCGCGGTCCGGCGCCGAAGGTCATCGCCCGGGCGCGTCGGCCGGGCACGAATCGGTCCGGCTCCGCGAAGACCGCGGGGTCGCGGTTGGCCGCGTCGAAGCGGAGCAGCAGCGGACTGCCAGGGCCGATCTCCCGCCCGCCGAGCCGCATCGCGGCGGTGGTGACCCGCCGGGTGGCGCGTACCGGCGGGTCGAGGCGGAGCACCTCGGCCAGCAGGTCGGCGGTCGGCGCCGACGCCGGCAGCGGCAGCAGGTGCCGGGCGGCGGCCCCGATCAGGCCGGCGGTGGCGTCGCAGGCCTGGACCAGCAGGCCGATCCGGTTCGCGGCGACCTCCGGCGGCGCCGGCGGCGACATCGCCAGCAGCGCCGACACCGCCCGGTCGGCGCGCCGCACCGCCGGCGGACCGGCACCCGGGTGGTAGGCGGCGGCCACCGCGGCCACCGCCGGCCAGGCGCCGGTCGGGTCGGCGAGGCCGAGTCCGGCGGCCAGCACCTCCAGCGGTACGCGTCGGGCCAGCCGAGCCATCACGTCGAGCTGGTCACCGGCCCGGTCGAGTTCCGCCTCGGTACGTCGGGCGGCGGCCGCGCTCAGCTCGGCAGGATCGATCCGGGCCAGCGCGGCGACACCGATCGCCCGTCGGGCCGGGTGCCGGTCCGGGGCGCTGAACCGGCTGACCGTGCTCCGCAGCCAGGCCAGCGTGCCCGGCGGCCCCTCGGGCGCGGCCGGCACCGCGCAGTCCGGGTGGGTCAGCACCGCGCACACGTCGGCGTGCCGGGTGACCGTCCAGCCGCCGTCAGGGGCGACGGTCGGCGGTCCGCAGTCGAGCGTCTCGGGCGCGGGGCCGATCAGGGGCCAGGTAACCGTCATCGCCCGACGGTAGGTCCGGATCGCTTCGGCCCCGACCGAACCGTCGCCTCACCGCGCTGGTTCACGGTGGCAATTTCGCGCCGGATAGCCACTCTTTCCGTGTGCAAGGGCGGGGCGGGGGTGGGTGGATCAGGCGCGGCCGCCGCCGGTGGGGCGGGGTGGGGCGGGTGCCAGGTCGGTGGGGTCGAGGCCGAGGGCTGCGGCCAGGGCGGGCGTCCCGGCAGGGGTGAGCCGGACCGCGCGGCCGGTGCCGCGGACCGTCCAGCCGAGATCGAGGAAGCGCCGGCAGAGCGCCGCGCCGAGCGCCCCCGCGAGGTGCGGACGCCGCTCGGTCCAGTCCAGGCAGTCGCGGACCAGCGGGCGCCGGGCGGCGCGCAGCGGCTCGACCGGCACCCCGAGGCCGTTCAGCCACTCCAGGCCGGCCGGGGTCAGCGCGAGGCCGCCCGCCCGGTCCAGCACGCCGCGGTCGAGCAGCGCGTCGTACAGCAGCACGCCGAGCCGCCCAGCCAGGTGGTCGTAGCAGGTCCGGGCGTACGCGAGGGCGGCGCCGGCCGACGCGGCGCGCAGGGTCCGGGGCGGGGCCGGCGGGGCGGGGGCGTGGCCGGCCAGGTCCTCGATCAGCTGGGCGACCGACGGCCCGGCCAGGCGGACGTACCGGTGCCGGCCCTGCCGCTCCTCCACCAGCAGCCCGCCGCGGACCAGCCGGGTGAGGTGGTCGCTCGCAGTCGACGGCGCCACCCCGGCGGCGCGGGCCAGCTCCCCCGCGGTCCAGGCCCGCCCGTCGAGCAGGGCGAGGCAGAAGCTGGCCCGGGTGCCGTCGGCGAGCAGTGCGGCGAGGCCGGCGACCGAGCGGCCGTCGGCGGTGGTCGTGGTCATGCCCACCATGCTGGCACGGGCACGTTTCGGTGCCGGCCGACCGGTGCCGGTACCGGGAGTGCCCCGGGAACCGGGCCTGCAAGGGCCCGCACGGACGTAAAGATCAGGTAAGGCCAGGGGCAGTCGGGGCAGCCGCCGTGCTGGCCATCGTGCTCGGCTGAACGGGAACGTGGTGCGGCCGACGGTTGTGCCGGTCGCCGCATCGCGCGGTCGTGGGTGATGAAAAGCTGGGCGCATGAGTTCCGCACCCACACCGACCGACCCCACCGCGACCGACGACGGGAGCACCTTCGCAGATCTCGGGCTGCGCACCGAGTTGCTGGCCGCGCTCTCCGCCCTCGGCTACGAGGAGCCGACCCCGATTCAGCGGGAGGCCATCCCGCCGCTGCTGGCCGGCCGGGACCTGCTGGGGCAGGCGGCGACCGGTACGGGCAAGACGGCCGCGTTCGCCCTGCCGCTGCTGCAGCGGATGCCGGACGAGCGGACCGGCGGTGATCCGGTGGCGCTGGTGCTGGTGCCCACCCGGGAACTGGCGGTGCAGGTCTCCGAGGCGTTCCACCGGTACGGCAAGGACCTCGGCGCCCGGGTGCTGCCGATCTACGGCGGTCAGCCGATCGGCCGTCAGCTGCGCGCCCTGGACATGGGCGTGGACGTGGTGGTGGCGACCCCGGGCCGGGCCCTGGACCACATCGCCCGGGGCACCCTGCGGCTGGGTTCGCTGGCGACGGTGGTGCTGGACGAGGCGGACGAGATGCTCGACATGGGCTTCGCCGAGGACATCGAGGCGATCCTGGAGCACGCGCCCGAGCAGCGGCAGACCGTGCTCTTCTCGGCCACCATGCCGTCGCGGATCGACGGGCTGGCGCGTCAGCACCTGAACGATCCGGTGCGCATCCAGATCGGCCGGGAGCAGCCGGCGGCCGGTGCGCAGCCCCGGGTGCGGCAGAGCGCGTACATGGTCACCCGGGGGCACAAGCCGGCGGCGCTGGGCCGGGTGCTGGACGTGGAGTCCCCCACCGCGGCGATCGTCTTCTGCCGCAGCCGCGAGGAGGTGGACCGGCTCACCGAGACGATGAACGGCCGCGGCTACCGGGCCGAGGCACTGCACGGCGGGATGAGCCAGGAGCAGCGCGACCGGGTGATGGGCCGGCTCCGGGCGGGCACCGCCGACCTGCTGGTGGCCACCGACGTGGCGGCCCGGGGGTTGGACATCGAGCAGCTCACCCACGTGGTCAACTACGACGTGCCGTCGGCGCCCGAGTCGTACGTGCACCGGATCGGCCGGGTCGGTCGGGCCGGCCGGGAGGGGGTGGCGATCACCCTCGCCGAGCCGCGCGAGCACCGGATGCTCAAGACCATCGAGCGGGTCACCGGGCAGCGGATCAGCGTCGACAAGATCCCCACCGTGGCCGACCTGCGGGCCCGGCGGTTGGAGCTGACCCAGGCGGCGATGCGGGAGAGCCTGCTCGAAGACAACCTGGAGCCGTTCCGGGTGATCGTCGAGTCGCTGACCGACGAGTTCGACATGATGGAGGTCGCGCTCGCGGCGGTGAAGCTGGCCCACGAGGCCACCTCGCCGGGCCCCGCCGAGGAGGAGGAGGAGATCCCGCAGGTCGCGGTCCGCCCGCCGCGGGAGGCCCGACAGTACGACGGCCGCGGCGCGGAGCGGCGCGGTCGACCCCGCCCGGGCGGCACCACCCAGGTCTTCATCGGGCTGGGCCGGCGCGCCGGGGTCCGGCCGCAGGACCTGGTCGGGGCGATCACCGGGGAGACCGGGGTGAGCGGGCGGGACATCGGCTCGATCGAGATCGCCGACCGGTTCTCCCTGGTCGAGGTGCCGTACGGGGTCGCCGACGAGGTGATCGCGGGGCTGCGCGGCAGCACCATCAAGGGCCGTAAGGCGACGGTCCGCCTGGATCGTGACGGCGGCGGCGGCTTCGACGGCCGCGACCGACGTGAGCGCCGGGACCGGGACTTCGCGGCCGGCGGTCGCCGCGAGCGCGGCTGAGAAGGGACCGAGGCCCCCGGTCGATCGACCGGGGGCCTCGGTGTGCCTGGTCCCGCCCCGGGTGTGCCGGAGCAGGCACGGTCAGGCCGCGGCGAGTGGCTGGCCGCCCAGGGTCTCCGCGTCGACGTCGGCCGGGCGCAGCGCCAGGGCGAGCACGTCGGCGACGTCGGCGAGGGTGTGGATGGTCAGCGCCTCGCGTACCTCGGTGGGCAGGTCGTCGAGGTCCGGCTCGTTGCGGGCCGGGATGATCACCTCGGTCAGGCCGGCCCGGTGGGCGGCGAGCAGCTTCTGCTTCACGCCGCCGATGGGCAGCACCCGGCCGGAGAGCGTGACCTCGCCGGTCATGCCGAACTCGGGGCGTACCGGTCGGCCGCTGGCCAGCGAGGCGAGGGCGGTGACCATGGTGATGCCGGCGCTGGGGCCGTCCTTGGGCACCGCGCCCGCCGGCACGTGCAGGTGGATCCGCCGCCCGGCGAGGGCGTTCGGGTCCAGCCCGAGCCGGCGCCCGTTCGAGCGCAGGTACGACAGGGCGATGTGCGCGGACTCCTTCATCACGTCGCCGAGCTGGCCGGTCAGGGTCAGCCCCGGTTCGCCCTCCATGCTGGTGGCCTCGATGAAGAGCACGTCCCCACCGGCGCCGGTGACCGCCAGGCCGGTGGCCACGCCGGGCACCGCCGTCCGCTCCGCCGACTCCGGGGTGAACTTCGGCCGGCCCAGGTAGCGGGCCAGGTTGTCCGTGTCCACCCGGACCGGTGCCGGGTCGGACGCCAGCGCCACCGCCACCTTGCGCAGGATCTTGGCCAGGGCCCGCTCGAGCTGCCGGACGCCGGCCTCCCGGGTGTACTCCCCCGCGATCCGGGCCAGGGCCTCGTCGGCGACGGTGACCTCGTCGGCGGTCAGCCCGGCTCGCTCCCGCTGGCGCGGCAGCAGGTGGTCCCGGGCAATGGCCACCTTCTCGTCCTCGGTGTAGCCGTCCAGGGTGACCAGCTCCATCCGGTCCAGCAGCGGGCCGGGGATGGTCTCCACCACGTTGGCGGTGGCCAGGAAGAGCACGTCGGACAGGTCGAGGTCGACCTCCAGGTAATGGTCCCGGAAGGTGTGGTTCTGCGCCGGGTCGAGCACCTCCAGCAGGGCCGCGGCCGGGTCGCCGGAGTAGCCGACGGCCAGCTTGTCGACCTCGTCGAGGAGCACGACCGGGTTCATCGAGCCGGCCTCGCGCAGGGCGCGGACGATCCGGCCGGGCAGCGCGCCGACGTAGGTGCGCCGGTGGCCGCGGATCTCCGCCTCGTCGCGGACACCGCCGAGGGAGACCCGGACGAAGTTGCGGCCGAGCGCCCGGGCGATCGACTCGCCGAGGCTGGTCTTGCCGACGCCGGGCGGGCCGGCGAGGGCGAGCACCGCGCCGGAGCCACGGCCGCCCACCACGCCGAGGTTGCGCTCGGCCCGGCGGTTGCGCACCGCGAGGTACTCCAGGATGCGGTCCTTAACATCGGCCAGGCCGGCGTGGTCGGCGTCGAGCACCGCCCGGGCCGCGGCCAGGTCGGTGTTGTCCTCGGTACGCGTGCTCCACGGCATCTCCAGCACCGTGTCGAGCCAGGTACGGATCCAGCCCGCCTCCGGGGACGCGTCGCTGGCCCGCTCCAGCTTGCCGACCTCGCGCAGCGCCGCCTCGCGTACCTTCTCGGGCAGGTCGGCGGCCTCGACCCGGGACCGGTAGTCGGCGGAGCCGTCCGGCTCGTCCTCGCCGAGCTCCTTGCGAATCGCGGCGAGCTGCTGACGGAGCAGGAACTCCCGCTGGGACTTCTCCAGCCCCTCGCGGACGTCGCTGTTGATCTGCTCGGTGACCTCCTGCTCGGCCAGGTGGTCCTTCGCCCAGCCGACGAGGAGTTCCAGCCGGGCGGTGACGTCCGGCGCGGCGAGCAGCTCGGTCTTCTGCGCCAGGGTGAGCCAGGGCGCGTAGCCGGCCGCGTCGGCCAGCTCGGAGAGGTCGGTCATCCGCTCCATGGCGTCGATGACCTGCCATGCGCCGCGCTGCTGGAGGACGGACGTCATCAGCGCGCGGTACTCACGGGCGAGTTCCCGGGCCTTGCCGGCCGGGGCGGGTTCGTCGAGTTCGGTCGCCTCGACCCAGAGGGCGGCGCCGGGGCCGGGGACGCCGGAGCCGATCCGGGCCCGGGCCAGGCCGCGGATCACGGCGGCGGGCTCGCCGCTGGGCAGCCGGCCCACCTTCTCGATGGTGGCGACCGCGCCGACGGAGCCGTACTCGCCGTCGATGCGGGGCACGGCCAGGAGCTTCCTGTCGCCGGTGGCGCGGGCCGCGTCGACCGCTGCCTGGGTGGTCGGGTCGAGGGTCACCGGGATGACCATGCCCGGCAGCAGGACGGCGTCGGTCAGGGGAAGTACCGGAAGAGTTGCCATCGAACACCTGCTATCGCGTTGAGTTGAGCGTGTCAGGCTCAAGTAACAAAGCGTTCCCCTTGTTCCGGGTTGTGACCCAGACCACTCCCCTCGCCCTCCCCGGCCGGCCCCGCACCGGGGGCTGACACCCGGCGGCAGACGATTCCGGCGTACGGATTTGCGACCCGCCGAATGCAGAACAACGGGTATTGTTGCGAATTCGCCGCGCGGTGCGTCAAACTCTTAGCCACACCCCGCCCGACACAGGGAGCAATCGCGATGGCAAGGAAAGTAATCACCGTTCTGACCGACGATCTCGACGGCGGAAAGGCCGATCGGACCGTCGAGTTCAGTCTGGACGGCGTGGCGTACACCATCGACGTCTCCGACGAGAACGCGGGCGTCCTGCGCAAGGCCCTGGACCCGTACATCAACGCTGGCAGGCGGATGGGCCGCGGAGCGCTCGACGCGGGCCGCGCCACTCGCCGCCCGGGGCGTCCGGCCACCTCCGGAATGGACCGCGAGCAGAACCGGGCCATCCGGGAATGGGCCGCCAAGAACGGCTACGAGATTTCCGAGCGGGGCCGCATCCCGGTCTCTGTGGTGGAGGCGTACAAGAACCGCTGAGCGAGCGGGCAAAGATCACCTTCCGGCACCCCGGGGTCACGCTGAGAAATCGGCGGCGGCCCCGGTGCTGTTTTCCGTGTCGTTAGCAAATTCCGCCGAGTGGGCGCGGGACCCGGGGCCTGTGCCGGGGCGTGACCGGCGCCACCATGATCAACGCGAGGCCGGGGAGTCGTCGCCGGCGCTGACCTGAACGGGCGACCGGGGCCGTCCGGGTACGCCCGGACGGCGCCCGGACCGTCGCTCAGTTCACCCGGATCCGCACCACGTCGAACGCGGGGGTCTGGTTGGCCCGCTCCATCATCGGGATCCGGTGCGAGCCGTCACCGGCCCAGACCGCGCACTGGGCGAGACCCGACTGCGGCAGGCCCGGAATCTGAATGATCACGTCGTCCGGCTGGGCGCCGCCCCGACCGTCCTCGGTGGCCACGAAGAACGCCGGCACGTCCTGGGGCGCCGGTGGCTGCCGGGTGCTGTTCAGCATTCGGCAGGCGGTGTGGAAGTGGCCCCGCACCAGCCCCTGGTCGTTGAGCAGCGAACTCTCCAGGTAGTAGCCGCCCTGACCCGCCGCGAGGAAGCGGTCCCGGACCAGGTTCTGGGTGGTCACCCGCAGATTGAAGGGCTGGTTGCGCCGGACCTGGTTCGGGAACTGTGTGATCAGCAGCGACGGATTGTTCGCCGCCGCGCCGACCTCACCGAATGCGGTGCTCACACAGCGGTCACCGGCCTGGAAACCGTCATGCGGCTGCAGTTTGCTGTTGCCGCAGTCCTTGGCCAGCACACCCAGCCCGTTGCCGTTGTTCCCACCGTTGTTGCCGCCGTTGTTGTTCCCGCCATTGTCGTTGCCACCGGCGTTCTGGCCGCCATTGTCGCTGCCGCCCGTGTTCTGACCACCGTTGTCGCCGGTGTCGTTTCCGCCGGCATTCTGACCCGCGTCGGCGAGGGCGCACTGGGCGAGCTGGTCGAGGCCCTCCGGCCGCTGCGCCGCCCGGCCGATGGCGGTCGCGATCCGGTTCAACGTCGCGGTCCGCTCGTCGGCCAAGGGCCGCAGGACGACGTTGTTGATGAAGTCCTGGTCGTTGCGGCTGCCGTCGGCGGCGAGCCGTCGGTTCGCCTCGGCGATCTGCGCGTCCAGCAGCGCAAGGTTGCGGTCCACCTCGGCGCGGGCCTGGTCAGGGATCTGGGGGAGCCTGGCCTTGACGTCCGGGCAGGCCACGGTGGGGGCACCGGCGGCGGCGCCACCGGCCTTGACCGACTGGCACTCGGCGACCGACATCTGCCCGTCGCCCCAGTGGTTTCGCACCCAGCGGCCGTTCTGCCAGGTCCGGGTGGTGCTGCCCCGCCCGCTCGGTGCGGTCGCGCCGGGACTGGGGGCGACGCACGACGCCGCGACGGTGCGGCTGTCCGTCCGCCGGTCCTGGGCGGACGAAATCTGGGTCACGGCGACGATTGCGCCGAAGACCGCGAGCGTGCCGACAACGGCCAGCAGTCGCTTGCTCCGCGCGTTACCGGATGACCGGCGCGCCCCTCTGGACCTGCGCATCGAATTGCTCTCCTTCTCGATCCGGTAGTTGGCCCGTGATCCCGGCGGACCGACGGAACTTCGGGGTGAGGATCACTGCGACGCGTCGATGAGCGACGATGCCTTTCCGCTCCGTCTCCCGCGCTCGCCGGCGCGCCTCGGGAAGATCTGCGTCCATTCCCGGTGGAGTACGGAGCGGCGACGGTGCTGGTTCAACGCCGGATCGGGGAATTCGAGAAGGAGATGCTCAACCGGCACAGGGGGGAGGCCGGCCATTTCGGCCCGGAGCGGTTCCTCGACGGGCGCGGTCAGTCGGCGCAGAGGTGGTCGAACGCGAAGCCGCCGTCCAACTCGTCGCGGCGGCCGGCCAGCAGCCGGAGGTCCCGGCGCAGCTGGTCCCGGTCCACCAGCAGCGGCTCGGCGGCGTCGAGGTCGCGCAGCCGCTCCCCGACCGCCAGCGCGGCCAGGTCCTCGGCGAGCCGGGCCGGGTCGACCCCGCACGAGAACCGCTGGTCCCAGAGCTGGACCCGCTCGAGGAGGCACCGTCCGGGCCGCACCTCGACCCAGCTCCACCCCTCGGCGGGGCTGTTCTTCCAGCGCACGTGCAGGCCCCGGATGATGGGATCCGCGAGCTGCCGGTTCACGTACGCCTCGACGGCGGCGGCCCGGGCCAGGGCACCGAGGTCGTTGACGTGGCCGCTGCGCCCATCCGGCAGCCGGCCGATGATGTCGCGGAACCCGACCGTCGGCTGCTCACCAGAGTCGGGCTCGGGGCTGGCGGCGTCCGCGTAGCCGCGCGCATCGATGACGTACTCGACGATGCGGCGGCCGTGGTCGGCGCCGCGCAGGGTCGGCGACTCGATCCGCAGCACCTCCAGGCCGACCGCCGCGCAGACCGCGTTCTTCATCCGCTCGGCGCGCTGCTCCGGCGAGCCGGCGGCCGGCGGCGGGGCGATCTCCACGGCGAACACGGGCCGGCCGCTGTCGGCGGCGCAGACCACTTGGTCGAAACCCTCCCGGATCGCGGAGCTCCACTGGTGGCCGGTGATGCCCGGCGGACGCCCCTGCACCAGCTCGCTGAGCCGCCGCGACGCGTACACGACCTGACCGGCCCGGGTGAGCAGCGGCGTGCCCCCGGCCGTGATCGGACGCAGCCAGGTGCCGTCCTCGCTACCGGTGCCCGTCATCCTCGCCAGATCCATCCGTTGATCGGTCGACCCGTCGAGTCTAGGGCGTCGATCATGGTGGGCGACCCGTCGGTGCGGTCCGTGGCCGCCACCGAGGGAGCCCGCGGGACGTTCGAGCCGAACCTTGCCACGTTATAGGCGACTGACCAGGGCGAGAGCGGGTACGCCGGGGTCATCAGCCGGCCGGCACCAGCGGAGGTGGGCATGACGCGGCAGCAGTTCGGGTTCCTCGCCGGGTTCCTCCTGGTCGCGGTCTGGGCGCTCGGCGGTGCCGGCGCGGCGGCGGCCGCCACCCTGGCCGGCCTGGTCGGCTGGCTGCTGGTCCGGGTCCTCGACGGCGAGGTGACCACGGCCGGGCTCGCCGACCGGGCGGCCCCGACCCGACGACGCTGACCGGGGCGCCCGAGTGACCGGCACCCTGCCCCGTCGCGGCCGCACCGCGCACGCGCACGCCGACGCGGCGCCGGGCCGGACCGAGGACCGCGCCTGCCGGCTCGCGGAGGACGCGACGCGACACATTCCGGGCGTCTACGCCCCGGCCGCGGTGACCGTCCGCGCCGACGGGCAGGCGGCCCGCGTCTACCTCGACCTCCTGGTGGGCTACGGCGAGCACCTGCCGACGATCACCGAGGCGGTGCGCCGCCGGGTCGCCGCCCGGATCGAGGCGCACACCGGCCTGCCCGTGCAGGGGGTCACCATCACGGTGGTGGACGTGGTCCTCCCCGGCGAGGAGCCCGGCTGACATGCGAACGGCCAACCGGGTGGCCACCCTGCTGCTCGCCGTCGCCCTGCTCGCCGGCGGGCTGCTCGTCGCGGTCGAGGCGCTGCTCGCGGCGGTGGGCAGCCCGGGGCTGCTGCTCCCCCGCTGGTACGCCACCCTGACCGGCACCCGCTGGCAGGACGGTTCGGTCCGCGCGGTGGCGGCCGGGGTGACCCTGCTCGGCCTGGTGATCCTCGCCGCTGAGCTGCGCCGGTGGCGTCCGACGCGGCTACGGCTGACCGAGGACGACGGCTGGCACCTGCACCGGCGCTCGGTGGAGCGGCGGCTGGCCCGTGCGGCCCGGTCGGTGCCCAGCGTACGACGGGCCCGGGTCCGGATCCGCCGACGCGGCGACGCCTGGCGACCCCGGGTCACCGCCACCGGCGACCCGGCGGCCGTCTCCGACGTGGAGTTCGCCGTACACCGGGAGCTGGACCGGCTGGCGGCGCCCTCGCGCGGCCGGATCGAGGTCCGGCTCATCCCCGCCCGGCGGACGACATGAGCAACGCCGCGCATCGGCTGCTGTGGACGGTGATCGCCCTGCTGCTGACCGCCCTGGGCGGGACCGGGCTGGCCGTGAGCCTGGACTGGCTGCCCGGCGCCGGCGCACCGCTGCTCGGCACCGGCCTGCTGCACTGGTGGCGGGCGGGCGCGCCGTGGAGCGTCCTCGCCGTGGCGGTCGGCGGGGCGCTGCTCGCCCTGCTAGGGCAGCGGCTGATCGCCCGGGAGCTGCGGGTGCCGGGCCGGGTGGCCGGGACCCTGGTGCACCCGGGCAATGGCGCCGGTCGGACCCGGGTGGCCAGCGGACTGCTGACCGGCGCGCTGGAGCGGGATCTGCTGCGGGAGCCGGGGGTGCGCCGGGCGCGGGTGGTGCTCACCGGCGCGGTGGCCCGGCCGGACGTCTGGATCGAGGTGCACCTCGACCCGCGCACCGGCACCGCCGCCGTCCGCGAACACGTGGACGCCGCGGTCCGCCGGTTCGCGGCGACCGTCGGCTGCCGGCCGGCGCACCTGGACGTGACCGCCCGGGTGGACCAGGCCCGGCCCTGACCAGCCGGACAGGGCCGGACGACCACGTGGCGAGCGGCTTTGCGGGCGCCCGCGGCCCCGCTCGCGATCCCCACCGACGTGCGGCATGATCGGTCCGGCCGGGCGGCGGAAGGGGACGGGCGTGCGAGTGGTGTCCCTGGTGCCGTCGCTGACCGAGGCGGTGGCGCTGACCCGGCCCGAGGTGCTGGTCGGGGCCACCGACTGGTGCACCCACCCGGAGGGGCTGGACGTCGCCCGGGTGGGCGGCAGCAAGTACCCGGACCTGGACGGGGTGCTCGCGCTCCGACCCGACCTGGTCCTGCTCAACCAGGAGGAGAACCGCCGCGAAGACGCCGAGGCGCTGGTCGCCGCCGGGGTGCCGGTACGGGTCACCTTTCCGCGTACCGTGCCGGAAGCGCTGACCGAGCTCGGCGAGCTGGTCACCGCGCTCGGCGCGACGACCGAGCCGGACTGGCTCGTGGCGGCCCGCCGGGCCTGGGCCGCCCTGGCCGAGCCCACAACGTCGCGGCGGGCGGTGGTCCCGGTCTGGCGCCGGCCCTGGGTGGTGCTCGGCGGGGAGACCTTCGCCGGTGACGTGCTGCGCCGGCTCGGCGTGGCCAACCTGTACGCCGACCACGCCGAGCGCTACCCCCGCCCCGACCTGGACGAGCTGCGCGGCCGCGGGCCCGAGCTGGTGGTGCTGCCGGACGAGCCGTACCGGTTCACCGCCGACGACGGGCCGGAGGTCTTCCCCGGCGTCCCGTGCGCGCTGGTCTCCGGCCGGCACCTGACCTGGTACGGCCCCTGTCTCGCGGAGGCCCCCGCGGTGCTCGCCGCCCAGCTCGCCCACCCACTCCGAGCTGCCTGAACGGGGCGAGGGGAGGTGGCGCTCAGGCCACCGGCGTGACCTGTCCCGGATCCAGCTCGACCAGGGTGGTGTCGTCCACGTCGTACCCGATCGCGTTGTGGACCTGGATCACGCCGCTGACCTGGCCGGCGAGGCGGCCGGCGAGTTCGACGGCGGTCCGCCGGTCCAGCCGGCCGTCCAGCGTGACCTCGCCGTCGCGGACCTGCACGGTGACCAGGCCGTCCCGCACAGCGAGCACCCGGCGCAGCACCTCCTGCACCACGTCCTCGCGGATCTCCGCGTCGGTGCGCAGGTGCACCCGGAGCAGATCGCTGCGGGTGACGATGCCGACCAGCCGACCGAGGTCGTCCAGCACCGGCAGCCGCTTGACCGCCTCACGGTCCATCAGCCGGGCCGCCGCCGGCAGGGACGCCTCCGAGTACGTCGTCACCGCGGGCCTGGTCATCAGATCTCTGGCGACCAGCGCGCCGGCCTTCTCCCGCGCGGTACGCCGACGCCGCCCCTCGAAGATCCGCCGCTCGTCCGGGTGACCGGCCCGCTCGATCTTGTGGAGCAGATCCGCCTCGGAAACCACACCCAGCACCCGACGGAAGTCGTCCACCACCGGCACGGCGCTGATGCCCCGCCGGACCAGCACGTCGACGATCCGGCGGTACGGGGTTTCCTCCCCCACCGTCGCGACGTCCCTGGTCATCACGTCGCCCACCTGCCACGTCCTCATCACGACCTCCTCGGCGGTTGTTCCACTGGCGACGGTATGGCCGCACCGGCGCCCCTGGTCAGGGGCGGTCGACCGGCCCGGAAAGGCCGACCGGACCGGGATGGAAGAGGTCCAAGGTCCCGGGCAGGAGCGGCCCGGTCGGCCCTGCCCGGGCCGCCGCCGCAGAGATGGAATGGAGTTGCCATCGGAAAGCGCGGTGCGAGGCAGAAGAAGGGACGTGGAGACCATGACCGCGACAATCGAGCGGATCACCGCCAACACCAGGGCTCCGGCGGCCGAGACCACCCGGGACGTCGAGACCGTCCGTCAGCGGGCCGCCCGGTACGTCTTCGCCGGACTGCGGATCGCCCTGGGCTGGATCTTCCTCTGGGCCTTCCTGGACAAGATGTTCGGCCTCGGACACGCCACCCCGGCGAAGAACGCCTGGATCAACGGCGGCAGCCCCACCAAGGGCTTCCTCGCCTTCGGCGCCACCGGCCCGTTCAAGGGGCTCTACAACGGGATCGCCGGCGCGGCCTGGGCGGACTGGCTGTTCATGATCGGCCTCGCGGCCATCGGCCTGGCACTGGTCCTCGGCATCGGGATGCGGGTCGCCGCGGTCGCCGGCGGGATCCTGATGGTCATGATGTGGACGGCCGTGCTCCCCCCCGAGAACAACCCGTTCATGGACGACCACCTGATCTACGCGGGTCTGCTGGCCGGCCTGGCCCTGGTCGGCGCCGGTGACACCCTCGGACTCGGCCGGGCCTGGGCGAGGCTCCCCATCGTCCAGCGGCTCCCCTGGCTGACGTGAACCATCAGGCACTACCCACAGGGCGGGCGTCACCGGCGGTGACGCCCGCCGTTTCGTACGCCCACCGGTCCCCGCCGCTGCCCGGCTGCGGGGACCGCCGCGCATCGGCCGGTCGCGATCGGGCAGGATCGGCAGAGACCGGATGAATCACCCACCGAGGTAGGAGACCTTCGCATGGACAAGCCCGAAGTAGGCCCGATCGAGGGTGCCCCGCCCGCCGATCTCGTCATCGAGGACATCACCGTCGGCGAGGGCCCGGAGGCCCAGCCGGGTCAGGTGGCCAGGGTGCACTACGTCGGGGTGGCCCACTCGACCGGGCGCGAGTTCGACGCGTCGTGGAACCGCGGTGAGCCCTTCGAGTTCCCGCTCGGCGGCGGCCAGGTCATCGCCGGCTGGGATCGGGGTGTGGTCGGCATGAAGGTCGGCGGCCGTCGCCGGCTGACCATCCCGCCGCACCTGGGTTACGGCGACCGGGGCGCCGGCGGCGTCATCAAGCCGGGCGAGACGCTGGTCTTCGTGGTCGACCTGCTCGGCGTCCGCTGATCCGCCACCCGTACCGCAGGGTGCCGTCGGCATCCCCGCCGGCGGCCCTGCGGTCTGCCGGGCCCGCCGCCGATCAGACTCCCACCAGCTCTCCCAACCCCGGCGCACCGGCGGTCGTCGATTCCCGGATCGGCATCACCCGGTGCAGGCCGGTGGCGCGCAGCACGCGGGCCACCACCGGATCCGGGTCGACCAGCACCAGCTCGCCGCCGCGGGCCCGGATCCACAGGTGGGCCGCGACCAGCGCGCGCACCGCAGCGGCGGAGAACACCCGGACGCCGGCCAGATCCAGCCGCAGCACCGGCCGCGCCGGGGCCGCCCAGAGCGCGGCCCGGAACGCCCCGACCGTGGCGATGTCGATCTCACCGACCGCTCGGACGTCCACCACGTGGTCGCCGACGCTGGTCTCGGCGTGGAACCGGTCGCTGCGCTGTCCCATGTCGAGCAACCTATCCGGCGGGACCGACAGTTCCGCCCGACCGAGACACCGGATCCGGGTACGTCCCGGGTCCGACCCGGAGGAACTCGGGGTCCGACCCTGGACGCGGCCGGTCGGCCACCCGGCAGGGCGAGGCCGATCCGCCACGCCGCAGACGCGGCCGGTCCGCCACCTCGGTGGCGGACCGGCCGTCCGTGATCGTTCCTCCCGTCAGCCGCCGGCCGAGGGGGCGGGTGCGGCCGGTGCGGGCGACCCGCCGCCGGCCACCGCACCCGGGTGCGGCGTGGCGCTGTGGGTGGGCGCGAGCCCGGCCGGGACCGGCAGCGCGCTCCCCTTGGCGAACTCGTCCCAGCTGACGTTCCAGGCGGTGAAGCCGTTGCCCTGGTCCAACTTCACCTCGGTGCCCTTGACGGTCACCAGGTCGCCGACCTGCGTGATCCCCATCAGCCAGTGCGCCGCCGCGGCAGAGACGTTGGTGCAGCCGTGCGAGACGTTGATGTTGCCCTGGTCCCCCTCCGACCACGGCGCGGAGTGGATGAACTCGCCGCCCCAGGTCAGTCGCTGCGCGTCGTCCACGTCGACCACGTAGCCCCCGTTCGGGTCGCCACGGGTGTCGAAGGTGGTCCGGTCGAACTTCTCCATGATCACCATCTTGCCGCTGGAGGTCGGGGTGCTCGACTTGCCGAGGCTCACCGGGATCTTGCGGAGCAGCTTGCCGTCCTGGTAGACCGACATCTGCTTGGTGCCGTTGTCGATCTCGAGGGAGACCTGCCGGCCGATCTTCGAGGTCGCGGTGCGGTCAGCGTCGCCGATGGCGTTCTTGCCGATCGGCAGCCCCTGCAGGGCGCTCCGTACGCTGATCTTCGTGTCGGGCTTCCAGAAGTCGGGCGCCCGGTATTCGACCTGCTTGCCGTCCTTCACCCACGACCAGGTGCCCGGCTGCGGCGGGTCGGTCTTCACGAACAGTCGCCGTTGCACGTCCGCCCGGGCCTCTTTGGGAATTGGCGGATCGAAGGCGACGGTCACCGGCAGAGCCGTCCCGTACGTCTGTTTACTGGTGAAATAGAGCTCGCTGGTGATGGCCGGCTTGGTCGATTTCGCCGCCGTGGTGAACGTCGTCTTCTGCGTGGTGGTCCGTCCCTTGTCGCCGGTCGCGGTCACCTCCGCCGTGTACGTCTTCGAGTTCTTCAATGGTTTGGCCGGCACCCAACCGGACCCGTCCTCCCTCGGTTCGGCCGCGACCGGCGCGCCCTTGTCGTCGGTGAGCCGCACCGCGGTGATCTTCCCACCCTTGACGGTGGCGCCCACCTCCGCGCTGATCGGCACGTCGCGGGACTTGTCACCCGGCGTCACGGTCAGCGACGGGCCGACAGCCTTCTTGCCGTGCACTCCCGGCTTCTGGTCGGCGGTGCATCCGCCGAGGACCAGCGGTGTGGCTGCGATGGTTACCGCGATTAGCGTGAATCGCCGCCGCACATACATATTCCGCCCCCCTTTTCCACTCCCCTTGGTTCACATTCTGTAGGGCCGACGGGAAGGGGATGCTTGCTTCGGCGGAATTGGTCGGGCGAAACGACATCGGTTTCGGCCTCCGCGTACTGGAATGGGAATTGCGGCATCCGACGGGCCCGGCGTCACAATGTGGCCGAACTGCGCCCGAGCGGACCGGGACGACCGATTCGACCCAGCCGACGCTCAGGTCCAGTCATCGTCACCGTGGTTGCGTTCCCACCGGCCGCCGATGAGCGGGGTGTCCAGCCGGGTGGGGCCCTCCATGTTGCCCGCGAGGTCGTTGTCCTCGATTCGACAGTCGACGCAGCTGCCCTGTTCGGTGATCCAGAGCCCGTGGGTCTGGGCGCGGGGCTCCCTGCCGTCCCAGATCCGGTTGCCCCGGATGGTGGCCGCGTCGAGCGGCGCGTTGACGCTGATGCCGGCCCGAATGTCGGGCGCGGCCGGCAGCTCGTACCGGGAGCCCGGGGCGGGAATGGCCCCGCTCCAGCCGGTGAACGAGTCGGGCCGGATCGGTGCGAGGGTCAGCTCGGTGTCGTTGTTCGCCGCCACCACCGCGATGTCGTCACCCACCTTGACCACCTTGCCCCGGTGTTCGTCGTGCTGCCAGGTCGCGCGACGGTCGACCACCAGCTTCTCGCTGTACCGCACCGAGTCGCCGCCCCCGGAGACGGCCGAGCCACACTGCCGGCCGTTGCCCCGGATCCGGTTGTTGACCACCATCGCGTCGTGGATCGGCCGGTCGATCCGGATCGCGTCGACGCTGTTGCCGTAGAAGTCGTTGCTCTCGATGACGATCTCCCGCGCGGTCTCCTGTTCCTCCCCGCCCAGGCTGCGCTGGTGGTAGCCGTATCGGCCGTTGCCGCTGATCCGGTTGCCCCGGATGGTGTACGGGCCTGGGGTGTTGCCAATGCTGACCCCGTCGCGCAGGTTGCCGTCGATCACACAGTCGGCGAGGATGCCGCCGCGTCCGGCCGTGCCGGAGGTGCCCTTCGCCGAGACGTGGAAGCCCGCCTCCAGGTTGCCGGTCATCGTGCAGGCAGAGACGATCAGGCCGTTGGCGCCCCAGTCCGAGATGCCGAAGCGGTTGCCCTGGGCGTGGCAGCCGATGATCCGGATGCCGCGCGGCCGCAGTTCGCCGGCCTTCTGCAGTTCGAGGAAAATACCGTTGGTGGCGTTGGCGATCGCCGTGCAGTTGATCACGTTGAACCTCTCGACGCTGCCCCACCCGCCGATCCCGATGCCGATCCCGGCGCCGCCCAGCTCGGTGCCGTTGTCCAGCCGGCCGCAGCCGACCACCAGCACCCCGTCGATCAGGGTGTCCTGGAGGAAGTCGCACCCCAGCCCGGTGGCGGCGGTGTGGTGGATGTAGAGGTTGCGGAAGACGCCCCGGACCAGATACTGCAGGCCCAGTCCCTTGGCCAGCGGGTTGTACTCGGCGGACGAAACTCCCGAGCCGTCGATCTCGAAGTCGGCGAAGGTGCAGTACTTCAGGTGCCGTTCCCGGTCGGCGCCGTGGTGCTTGGCCGTGTGGAAGGCCAGCGGGGCCGGATCGGCCCGGTTGCCGGCGTTGCTGAGCACGAACCGGGTGGCGCCGGGACCGGCGCCGAGCAGGGAGACCCCGCTCCGCCACACCGTGCCTGCATCCCGCATCGAATAGACCCCGGGCGGGCAGTAGATCACCCGGGCCCGCCCGTCCGCGGCGTACGCGTCACCGAGCCGGTCCACGAGCGCGGCGAACGCGGGCTGGTCGTTGGTCGTCCCGTCGCCCACGAGGCCGTGCTCGCGCGCATTGCAGAGCAGTGGAGCACCGGCGACCGGGTGCGGCCGCACGCCGCCGGCGGCGGGCATGTGCCGGTACTCCATCTGGTTCCTCCCCTCCGTGACCGGGGCTGGCATTCCCGGTGCATCGAGTGAGAAACGGCGATGAAACGGCCCCGGCCCCGAGCGGGGCCGGGGCCGGGCGGGTCAGACGTTCGCGACCAGCAGCGCCGGCTGCTCGACGCAGTCGGCGACGTGCCGCAGGAAGCCGCCCGCCACGCCGCCGTCGCAGACCCGGTGGTCGAAGGTCAGGCTGAGCTGGGTCACCTTGCGGACCGCGAGCTGACCGTCGACCACCCAGGGCTTGTCCACGATCCGCCCCACCCCGAGCAGCGCCGCCTCGGGGTGGTTGATGATCGGGGTGGAACCGTCCACACCGAACACGCCGTAGTTGTTCAGGGTGAAGGTGCCGCCGGTGAGCCGCGCCGGGGGCAGGGTGCCGGCCCGCGCCGCGGCCGTCGTGGCGGCCAGCTCGGCGGCCAGCTCCCGGGTGGTCAGCCGCTGCGCGTCGCGCAGCACCGGGACCAGCAGGCCGCGGTCGGTCTGCGCGGCGATGCCCAGGTGCACCCCGGCGGACTGGACGATCCGCTGCCCCTCGGTGTCGACGTGCGCGTTGAGCTGCGGGTACTTCCGCAGCCCGCTGAGGCAGATCCGCGCCAGCAGGGCCAGGATGCTGACCGGGGCGTCCGGGGTCGCCGCGTTGATCGCGGCCCGGGTCTCCAGCAGCGCGGTGGCATCCACGTCGACCCAGATGGTCACCTCGGGGATCTCCCGCCGGCTGCGGGAGAGCTTGTCGGCGATCGCCTTGCGGATGCCGGTGAGCGGGATGACCACGTCACCGTCGCCGGCGGGCGCGAGCCCGACGTGCGCTTCGGGCGCGTCCGGCACGGCGGCGAGTCGGGCGGCGGGCGCGGCGGCGTCGGCGAGGGCGGCCTCCACGTCGGCCCGGCGGATGACGCCGCCGAGGCCGGTGCCCCGCACCGAGGCGAGGTCCACGCCGCGTTCCTTCGCCAGCCGCCGGACGATCGGCGAGATGACCAGGGCCGGGGACGAGCCGGGCGACGCGGTCACGCCGGTCCCGGCCGGCGCGGCGTCGGCCGGGCCGGTCGGGTCGGTCTGCGCCACCGCGCCGGTTCCGACGGCGGCCGGCGGCTCGCCGGCCACCGCCAGCCGCGGCCGGCGCCGCCGCCGGCCGGAGCCGCCGTGCCCGGTGCCGTAGCCGATCAGCACGTTGCCCGAGCCGGCCCGCTCCTCCTCGCGGTAGGTGGCGTGCCCGGCGGGCTCGTCGCCCGCCCCGCCGTCACCGTCGAGCGGCGCGATGGTGATCAGGGGCTGGCCGACCGGCCGTATCTCACCCGCCGCGCCGTGCAGCGCGACGACCCGACCGGCGTACGGGCAGGGCACGTCGACGACCGCCTTGGCGGTCTCCACCTCGACCACGGTCTGGTCCACCGTGACGATGTCGCCCACGGCGACCCGCCACTCGACGATCTCCGCCTCGCTCAGCCCCTCGCCGAGGTCGGGCAGGAGGAAGACCTGGGTGCGCTCGACGGTGGTCATGCCGCCACCCACCGCGGGTCGGGCTGGTCGTCCCACTGCAGTCGGGCGACGGCGTCCAGCACCCGGTCCACCGACGGCAGGTGGGTGTGCTCCAGCATCGGCGCCGGGTACGGGATGTCCAGGCCGGACACCCGCAGCACCGGGGCATGCAGGGCGTGGAAGCAGCGCTCCTGGACCCGGGCGGCGATCTCCGCGCCGACCCCGGCGAAGCCCTGCGCCTCCTGGATCACCACGCACCGGCCGGTCCTGCCCACCGACGCGGTGATCGTCGCGTCGTCGAACGGCACGATGGTGCGTACGTCCACCACCTCGAGGTCCCAGCCCTCCTCGCGGGCGGCCTCGGCGGCCTCCAGCGCGACCGGCACCGCCGGGCCGTACGCGACCAGGGTGGCGTCGCGACCGGGCCGCCGCACCACGGCCTTGCCGAACGGCGCGGTGGTCGCGGGCAACGCGGCCTCGGCGCTGGAGAAGTAGAGCTTCTTCGGCTCCATGAAGACGACCGGGTCCGGATCGGCGATCGCCTCGCGCAGCAGCGAGTACGCGTCCTCGACGGTGGCCGGGGTGACCACCTTCAGACCCGGGGTGTGCGCGTAGTACGCCTCGCTGGAATCGCAGTGGTGCTCCACGCCGCCGATACCGCCGGCGTACGGCACCCGGATGACGATCGGCACGCTCAGCGCGCCCCGGGTGCGGTTGCGCAGCTTCGCCACGTGCGAGACGATCTGCTCGAACGCCGGGTACGCGAACGCGTCGAACTGCATCTCGACCACCGGGCGCAGCCCGGACATGGCCATGCCGACCGCGAAGCCGACGATGCCGGCCTCGGCGAGCGGGGTGTCGAAGCAGCGCTTGTCGCCGAACCGGGCCTGCAGCCCGTCGGTGATCCGGAAGACGCCGCCGAGCTGCCCGACGTCCTCACCGAAGACGACCACCCGCTCGTCTTCCAGCAGCGCGTCGGCGAGCGCGGCGTTGAGCGCCTTCGCCATGGTCATGGTGGCCATCAGCGCTCACCCTCCTCGTCGGCGTCGGCCAGCTCCGCGCGGACCTGCTCGCGCTGCTCGACCAGCTGCGGGGTCGGCTGCGCGTAGACGTGGTCGAAGAGGCTGAGCGGGTCGACCGTGGGCTTCGCGTTCATCCGGTCCCGCAGCTCGGCGGCGTACGCCTCGGCCTCGTCGGCGATCGCCGCGACGGCCGCGTCGTCCAGCACCCCGCGCGCCCGCAGGTACGTCTCCAGCCGGGCGATGGGGTCCCGGTCGCGCCAGGCCTCGACCTCGGCGCCGTCCCGGTAGCGGGTGGCGTCGTCGGCGTTGGTGTGCGGCTCCATCCGGTAGGTGTGCGCCTCGACCAGGAACGGCCCGTGGCCCGCGCGGGCGTGCTCCACCGCGCGGGTGAGCACCGCGAGCACGGCCACCGGGTCGTTGCCGTCGACCTGCTCGCTCGGCACGCCGTAGCCGACGCCCTTGTACGCCAGGCTCGGCGCGGCGGTCTGCCGGGAAAGCGGGACGCTGATCGCGTACTTGTTGTTCTGCACGAAGTAGACCACCGGGGCCTTGAAGACGGCGGCGAAGTTGACCCCCTCGTGGAAGTCGCCCTCGCTGGTGGCGCCGTCGCCGATGAAGGCCAGCGCGACGGTGTCCCGCCCCTGGTACGCCTCGCCATGGGCCAGGCCGGCGGCGTGCACGCACTGCGTGGCCAGCGGGGTGCACTGCGGCGCGGTGTGCCGCTCGGCCGGGTCATAGCCGCAGTGCCAGTCGCCGCGCAGCAGGGTGAGCACCTCGACCGGGTCGATGCCCCGCGAGGTCAGCGCCATCGACTCGCGGTAGGTCGGGAACACCCAGTCGGTGTCCCGGACGGCGAGCACCGCCCCGACCTGGCAGGCCTCCTGGCCGCGGGAGGACGGGTAGACGGCGAGCCGACCCTGCTTGGTCAGCGCGGTGGCCTGGATGTCGAAGCGGCGGCCGACCACCATCCGGCGGTACATCTCGCGCAGCGCCTCGACGGGCGGCTCCGGGTAGTCGTCGCGGGGCGGCAGCGGGGTGCCGTCCGGGTCGAGCAGTCGGACCGGCTCGGTCTGCGGCAGCAGGCCGGCCGACGGATCGGGCGCGGCCGGGGTGGCCGGCCGGCGGGTGCGCGGGGATGCCCTGCGGACCGCCTGGGGTGTGGTCGTCACGGCGAGGACCTCCTGGACGTGTGGTGGCCCTATGCTCCTGCTGTCGGATGATTGACTCAAGATTCCCGACGAACGTGGGACGAATGGCACGGCGAGGAGGAGTCCATGAGCCAGGAGACCACCCCGATACCGGGCGTGGCGGGCGGGACGGGACGTTCGGCCACCGGCCCCTTGGACGAGGTGGACCGGCGGATCCTCGACGAGCTGGTCCGCGACGCGCGCATCTCCATCCGTACGCTGGCCGAACGCGTGCACGTCTCCCGCACCAACGCGTACGCGCGAGTGGAGCGGCTGCTGCGGGACGGGGTGATCAGCGGGTTCCGGGCCCAGGTCGCGCCGGAGCCGGCCGGGCTCGGCACCTCCGCGTACATCTCGCTGACCATCGAGCAGAACACCTGGCGGGAGGTGTCGGCGGAGCTGGCCCAGGTGCGCTACATCGAGCACGTCGCGCTGCTCAGCGGCGAGCACGACGTGCTCGCCCTGGTCCGAGCGCCGGACAACGCCACGCTGCGGGACGTGGTGCTCAACCGGGTGCAGAGCATCGCCGGGGTGCTGTCGACACGCACCTGGCTGGTCTTCGAGGAGTTCGACGGGGCGCAGAGCCCCTGGCAGTGAGCCTGGGCCGACGGCCGGCCGACCCCGGGGGTCAGCGTTCCGGCGGGGCCGCCAGCCCCTCCCGGTCGGCCAGCTCCAGCAGCGGTTCCAGGGAGAAGCGGCGCTCGTCCAGGCCCGCGTGCGGGTCGCCGCGCTCGGCGAACCGCCCCGGCAGGGAGACCAGGTCGAAGTCCTCCGGCCGCGCGTCGTCCAGCTCCGACCAGTCCAGCGGCGCGGAGACCAGCGCCTGCGGGGTGGGCCGGATCGAGTAGGCCGAGGTCACGGTGTGGTCCCGGGCCATCTGGTTGTAGTCCACGAAGACCGGCCGGTCCCGCTGCTCCCGCCACCAGGTGGTGGTGACCAGCTCCGGCAGCCGGCGCTGCATCTCGAGGCCCAGCGCCAGCACCGCCCGCCGGCACTCGCCGAAGCTCCACCGGGGCTCGATCGACAGGTAGACGTGCAGGCCCCGGCCGCCGGTGGTCTTCGGATAGCCGACCAGCCCCAGCTCGTCGAGGAACGCCCGTACCTCGTGGGCCACCGGCACCACCTGGGCGAAGTCGACCCCCGGCATCGGGTCGAGGTCGATCCGGAGCTGGTCCGGGTGCTCCACGTCGGCCGCCGAGACCGGCCACGGGTGGAAGCGCAGCGTGCCGAGGTTGGCCGCCCAGATCACCACCGCCAGCTCGCTGGGCGCGACCTCGTCGGCGGTCCGCCCGCTCGGGAAGGTGATGTGCGCGGTCCGCACCCAGTCGGGCGCGCCGGCCGGGAGGCGCTTCTGGTAGAAGGCGTCCCCGCGGTTGTCCTGCCGGGTGGCGATCTTCGCGCCCTCGAAGACGCCGCGCGGCCAGCGCTCCAGCATCGTCGGGCGGTCCCGCAGGGCGCGCAGGATGCCGTCGCCGACGGAGATGAAGTAGCGGACCACGTCCAGCTTGGTCAGTCCGCGCTCCGGAAAGTACGGCTTGTCAGGGCTGGAGACCCGGACCACCCGCTCCCCTACCTTGATCTCCTCGGCCGCCGTCGTCGCCACGCCTCCCACCGTACGACGCCGTGGGCCAGCCGTGTCGTCAGCTGACGAGCAGGATGCCGATGGCGATCAGCGGCACCGCGACGAAGAGGAAGATGCCGACGCCGGTGAGCACGCGCCCGCCGCCGGCTCCCTCCCGCTCCGGTGCGAGCCCGAACACCGAGCGCGCGGGCATCGTCTCGATACGGCTCAGGGTCAGATCACCGGTCATCCCGAGCAGCGCGCCGACCACCATGCACCCGACGCCGAGCCGGTGGGTGAAGTCCCCGCCGCTGACCGCGACCCAGATCCCCACCCCGACCGCGATCAGCACCACCGCGATGCTGAAGAGCACGAGGGCTTCCCGCAGACCCTTGACGACCGTCATCGGAGCTCCATCCCGTCGTGTCGGAGCAGACATTCTCCTCCGTCGACGGGTCCGGCCGCTGTCCCGTGCCGGGCAGCGGTCAGTCGGGCCGGCGACAGTCCGGTGGGCGGTGTCGCGGTTGCCGGGACCGGGCGCGACGAGGAATGTCCGTCCGGCCCCGGCGGCGCCGGTGCTCAGCGTCCTTCCTGCTGCATCCGCGTCATGAGCATCTGCTTGCCCTGGTCACCCGCCTTGCGGTTGTTCTCCTGGATCTTGCGGAACCAGTTGGCGAGCTCGGTGTCGCCCCGCTCCTCCGCGTCGGAGATGTACGTGTCCATCCGGTAGATGTTCTCCAGCGACATCTGCAGGGTGTGGAGCAGGTCGTAGTTCTTGTCCCGCACCGGGCTCATCTGTTCCTTGGTCATGGTCGCCACGGCGTACCTCCCCATGTCTCGACTTCCGGTGGCGCCAGCGCTTACCCGGCTTCGGCCGGTTCACGCCCCCGGCCCACCCGGGGCCCCGCCGCCGACCGCCACGGTTACCCCGCACCGGCCGGGGTACCGGTTGCCGCATGGCGGAACTGGCAGCGCTCTGGATCGTGCGGCACGGCGAGAGCACGGCGAACGTCGTGGCGAGCCAGGCGGAGGCGTCCGGTGCGGAGCTGATCGATCTGAACCACCGGGACGCGGACGTTCCGCTGTCGGCGACCGGGGAGGAGCAGGCCCGGGCCACCGGCCGCTGGCTCGCCGGTCTGCCCGAGGCGCGACGCCCGGACGTGGCGGTGGTGTCGCCGTACGTGCGGGCGGCGCAGACCGCCGAGCTGGCCCTGGCCGGAAGCGGCATCCCGGTCAGCCGGGACGAGCGGCTGCGCGACCGCGAGTTGGGCATCCTCGACGGGCTGACCGAGCACGGGGTGCGGCAACGGTTCCCGGCGGAGGCGGAGCGCCGGGCCCGGCTGGGCAAGTTCTACCACCGGCCGCCGGGCGGGGAGTCCTGGACGGACGTGGCGCTGCGGCTGCGCGCGCTCCTCGGCGACCTGCGCCGTGACCACGAGGGCGGGCGGGTGCTGCTCTTCGGCCACGACGCCCTGGTCTTCACGCTCCGATACCTGGTGGAGGGGCTCACCGAGGCCGAGCTGATGGCAATGGCCGAAGCGCACCGGATCGCCAACTGCTCGGTCACCGGCTGGTCTGCCGACGGCGAGGGGCGGCTGACGCTGGACGTGTTCAACGACGTCGCCCACCTGCGTCGGCGGGGCGCGCGGCGGACCCGGGAGGACGAGGTCCATGCCGAACCGGTCTGAGGCCCCGGTGATCACGCGCTGCTCCGGGCCGCTGCCGGCCGGCGGCAAGAGGCGAGTGGGGCCCGGCGGACATCGCCGGGCCCCATCCGTTTTTGCAGCTTGCACCGGGGGTAGTGGGAGCACACCCGCCCAGACCCAAGGAGGTACCGGTGTCCACCGACGCCATCGTGCTGCTCAAGGACGACCACAAGGAGATCCGCCGCCTGTTCAAGGCCTTCCAGGACGCCGAGGAGGGGCCGGCGAGCGAGCGCCAGAAGCTGGTCAAGCAGATCCTCGAGGCGCTGACGGTGCACACGTACCTTGAGAACGAGGTCATGTATCCCGAGGTCCGCAAGCTCGTGCCGGACGTCGAGGACGACATCCTGGAGTCGTACGAGGAGCACCACGTCGCGGACGTGCTCTGCTTCGAGCTCTTCACCATGAACCCGGACGACGAGCGGTACAACGCCAAGACGACCGTGTTGATCGAGAGCGTGCTGCACCACGTCCAGGAGGAGGAGGAAGAGTGGTTCCCGAAGGTGCGCGAGGCGCTCGGGCGTAGCCAGCTGCAGGAGATCGGCGAGCGCATGATCGAACTGCGGAAGAAGGCGCCGAAGACCCCGGCCGCGCCGAAGGCGCTCAAGAAGTCGCTGGACGCGGTGACGGCCTGACCTGGGGAGCCGTGGCGCGGGACCCGGCGGGCCCGGGTCCCGTCGTCCTGTCCGGGGTCGGCCGCGCCGTTCGTGTGGACCCGGACCCGGTAGGATCGGCGCGGGCCGTGACTGGCGCGTGGGGATGGAGCACCATCGGGGAGCGGTCCCGTCGCAAGGACGCACGCCGAGCGCCTGGGCCTTCCGCACGTCAGTAGGAGGTCACATGTCGCTGAACGCCGAATCCACCGCCTTCCGCAGCGCGCTGGAGGTGATCCGCGCAGTCGAGCCGCGGGTGGCCGACGCCATCCGGGCGGAGCTGGCCGACCAGCGCGAGTCGCTCAAGCTCATCGCCAGCGAGAACTACGCCTCCCCGGCCACCCTGCTGGCCATGGGCAACTGGTTCAGCGACAAGTACGCCGAGGGCACGATCGGCCGCCGCTTCTACGCCGGCTGCCAGAACGTCGACACCGTCGAGGCGCTCGCCGCCGAGCACGCCCGGGAGCTGTTCGGCGCCGCCCACGCGTACGTGCAGCCGCACTCCGGCATCGACGCCAACCTGGTCGCGTTCTGGGCCATCCTGGCCGACCGGGTCGAGTCCCCCGCGCTCAAGAAGGCCCAGGTACGCCAGGTCAACGACCTCACCGAGGCGGACTGGTTCGCGCTGCGTCGGGAGCTGGGCAACCAGCGGATGCTCGGCATGTCGCTGGACGCCGGCGGCCACCTCACCCACGGCTTCCGGCCGAACATCTCCGGCAAGATGTTCGACCAGCGCAGCTACGGCACCGACCCGGCCACCGGCCTCGTCGACTACGACAAGGTCGCCGAGGCGGCCCGCGAGTTCAAGCCGCTGATCCTGGTGGCCGGCTACTCGGCGTACCCCCGGAAGATCAACTTCCGGATCATGCGGGAGATCGCCGACTCCGTCGGGGCCACCTTCATGGTCGACATGGCGCACTTCGCCGGCCTGGTCGCGGGCAAGGTCTTCACGGGCGACTTCGACCCGGTGCCGCACGCGCACATCGTCACCACCACCACCCACAAGTCGCTGCGCGGCCCGCGTGGCGGCCTGGTGCTGTGCCAGCCGGAGCTGGCCGACCAGGTCGACCGGGGCTGCCCGATGGTGCTCGGCGGCCCGCTGCCGCACGTCATGGCCGCCAAAGCGGTCGCCCTCGCCGAGGCCCGCCGCCCCGACTTCCCCGACTACGCCCAGCGGATCGTCGACAACGCCCAGGCGCTCGCCGACGGGCTGCTGCGCCGGGGCGCCAAGCTCGTCACCGGCGGCACCGACAACCACCTGGTCCTGATCGACGTCTCCGGGTACGGCCTCACCGGCCGGCAGGCCGAGCAGGCGCTGCTCGACTCGGGCATCGTCACCAACCGCAACGCGGTCCCGCAGGACCCGAACGGCGCCTGGTACACCTCGGGCATCCGGATCGGCACCCCGGCGCTGACCACCCGCGGCCTGGGCGCGGCGCAAATGGACGAGACGGCCGAGCTGATCCACACCGTGCTCAGCCAGACCCGGTCGGGCGCCAACCCGGACGGCACCCCGTCGAAGGCGAAGTACGTGCTGGACGCGGCGGTCGCGGACCGGGTCAGCAAGCAGGCCAGCGACCTGCTCGCCGGCTTCCCCCTCTACCCCGCCGTCGACCTCGGCTGACCCCGAGCCGTCTCGCGCTACCCCGACGCCCCGCCCGGCCCACGCCGCGCGGGGCGTCGCCGTCTCCCGCGTCACCCGCACGCCTCCTCGCGGTGATCAAGAAGTTTGCGTCCTGGAGGCGCGGGTTTCCGCACCAAAACCTCTTGATCAACTGTGGTCGGGCGGGGCGGGCGGTGGGGGAGGTCAGCGGCGGAGGGCGCGGTTGCGGAGGGTGCGGAGGTGGTGGAGAACCTTCGTTCCTCCGCGGCCGAAGTGGTCGTGGAGGGCGCGGTACTCGGCGTACAGCTCGTCGTAGCTGGCGGCGCGGGCCGGGTCCGGGTGCCAGGTCTCGCGGTGGGCGGCACCCATCGCCTCCGACGCCGTCTCCACGTCCGGGTACGCCCCGGCGGCCACTGCGGCATGGATCGCCGCGCCAAGGGCGGCCGGGTGCTCGGTGTCCACCACGTGCAGTGGCCGGCGCAGCACGTCGGCGTAGCTGCGCAGCAGCAGCCGGCTGCGGGTGAGCCCGCCAGCGGCGGTCAGCTCGTCGACCGGCACCCCCGCCGCGGTGAACGCCTCGACGACCGTCCGCGCGCCGAACGCCGTCGCCTCCAGCAGCGCCCGCCAGATCTCCTCCGGCCGGGTGGCCAGGGTCAGCCCGACCAGCACCCCGCTCAGCTCGTGGTCCATCAGCACCGACCGGTTGCCGCTGTGCCAGTCCAGCGCGAGCAGCCCGTGTCCGCCGACCGGCTGCTCCGCCACGAGGGTGTCCAGCAGTTCGTACGGCGAGACACCGAGGCGCCGCGCCCGGTCGGCGTACGGCGCGGGGAGCGCCCGCTCGACGTACCACGCGAAGATGTCCCCCACGCCGCTCTGCCCCGCCTCGTAGCCCCAGCCGCCGGCGGTGACGCCGCCCTCGACGACACCGCAGACACCCGGCACCTCGTGACAGGTGTCCGAGTTCATGATCAGGCAGGTGGAGGTGCCGAGCACGGCGAGCATCCGCCCCGGCGCGACCGAGCGGGCGGCGGCCGCGGTGACGTGCGCGTCGATGGTGCCGACGGCCACCGCGACGCCCTCCGGGAGCCCGGTCCACCGGGCCGCCTCGGGGGTGAGCCCGCCGGCCCGGGCACCGAGCGGGGCGGGCGGCCCGTCGACCTTGGGCAGCAGGTCGGGCAGGCCCGGGTGCAGCGCGGCGAGGAACTTCGGGCTCGGGTAGCGGCCGTCCTGACGCAGCCCCTTGAACCCGGCGGCGGAGACGTTGCGGGTCTCCCGGCCGCAGAGCCGCCAGACCAGCCAGTCGGCGGTCTCGATCCAGCGCTCGGCGCGGCGAAAGACCTCCGGGTCCTCCTCCAGCACCTGCAGCGCCTTGGCGAGCTGCCACTCCGCGGAGACCCGGCCGCCGTAGCGGGCCAGCCACGGCTCGGCGCGCTCCCGGGCGAGGGCGTTGATCCGGTCGGCCTGCCGCTGCGCCGCGTGGTGCTTCCAGAGCTTCGGCCAGGCGTGCGGCCGGTCCCGCAGCTCGGGCAGCTCAGCGAGCGGAGTGCCGTCGGCGAGGCTGGGCAGCACCGTGCAGGAGGTCGCGTCGAGGCCGATGCCGATCACCTCGGCCGGGTCGATCCCGGCCGCGCGGACGGCGGCGGGGACGGCCACCCGCAGCACCTCACGGTGGTCGGCCGGGTCCTGCAGCGCCCAGTCCGGGGGCAGCGACGGCCCGTCCGGCAGCCGCTCGGTGATCGCCCCGTGCCGGTACGGGTGGACCGCGCTGCCGCGCTCGATGCCGTCGGCGACGTCGACCACGACCGCGCGGCCGGAGAGCGTGCCGAAGTCCACCCCGACGACGTACCGGCTCACTGCTCCTCCTCCCACCACCGCCCGGTTCGGCAGCGGTGGTGGGAGGTCACGGTAGTCGCTCAGCCGACCGGGCGCTTGAGGTGGTACCGGTGCACCTCGGTGCTGCCCTGGACGTTGTTCACGTCCTCGGCGGCGGAGACCAGCTCCCAGCCCTCCCGGCCGGCCCGGTTGAGGTGTGCGATCGCCGTGTCGCCGTACGCCGTGATGTCCCGCCGGGACCCGTCCGGGCCGTACCAGACGAACGAGACGGTGAAATTGCGGCCCTGTGCCTGATATCGGCGGACCAGCAGCGCGTACTCCCAGGCAACCATTCGTCCAGTATGGTGCGACACCGCAAGCTGGTCACCGCCGCACCTACCGGCGCTCAGGTTCCGGGCCGCGAACCGGCCAGGTCCGCCGCCAGCTCGGCCCGCGTCGGCGGATCGGCTCCCCGTCGGGCACAGGTCAGGGCGGCGACGTGGGCCGCCTCCGCGAGTACGGCGGCGACCGTGTCCCGGCCGACGGCGCCGAGGGCGGTCCGCCGCGCGGCGCCGAGCAGGTCCCGCTCACTCAGCGCGGCCAGCAGCCCGGCCGTGAACGCGTCACCGGCTCCGACGGTGTCCACCACCCGCACCGGTCGGGCGTCCACCTGCACCTCACCGCCTCGGCTGACCGCCCACGCCCCGCCGTCGCCGCGGGTGACCACCACGAGGACGGGGCCTCGCTCCAGCCACTCCCGCGCCACCCGCTGGTGCCCGCGTTCCGGGTGGAGCCAGGCCAGATCCTCCAGGCTGACCTTGACGAGGTCACTCGCCGCCACCAGCTCCTCGACCCGGTGCCGGGCCGTGCTCCGGTCGCCCATCAGGGACGGCCGGCAGTTCGGGTCGTAGCTGATCATCGTCGTCGCCCGCCGCTCCCGGACCAGCGCCAGCACGTCGTCGGCGCCCGGCTGCAGGACGGTGGCGAGCGAGCCGGTGTGCAGGCAGCGGCTGCCCGTCCCCACGCCGGTCCGGTCCGGAAAGGACCGCCAGGCGATGCTGAAGTCGTACCGGGCCTGCCCGTCCGCACCCACCCGGCTCCGGGCCACGCTGGTGCTGGGCAGGTCCGGCACCGACGCGGGATCCAGCCGTACGCCGCTGCCGGCCAGATGGTCCCGGAGCAGCCGCCCGTGTGCGTCGTCGCCGTGCTGGGTCAGCAGGGTGGTTGGCTGGCCGAGGCGGGCGAGCGCCACGGCGACGTTCGCCGGGCTGCCCCCGGGATGGGCGATCACCTCGCCCGACGGATCCTCGATCAGATCCACCAGGCTCTCGCCGACAACCGAGATCACAGTCTTCCCTTCCCGGCACCGCGCGGTGCCCCGACCAGCTCCACAGCCAGTTCTCAGCCCGCCGTCCGGCCCGGCGTCTCCTCGAGGGTGGTCGCGCCGGTCATGATGGCCACCACCTCCGGCATCGTGTGCGACGCCGGCGTAACCACGCCGGCGCAGCGGCCCAGCCGCTGGATGTGGATGCGGTCGGCGACCTCGAACACGTGCGGCATGTTGTGGCTGATCAGGATGACCGGGAGCCCCCGCTCGCGAACCTCCTCGATCATCCGGAGCACCTGGTTGGACTCCTTGACCCCGAGCGCCGCGGTGGGCTCGTCCAGCACGATCACCTTGCTGCCGAAGGCCGCGGCCCGGGCCACCGACACGGCCTGACGCTGGCCTCCGGACAGCGTCTCGACCGCCTGCGCCACGTTCTGCAGGGTGCCGATGCCGAGATCGGCGAGGGCCTGCGCGGCCTCCCGGCGCATGCCCTTCTGGTCGAGCATCCGGAACACCGAGCCGAGCGGGCCGCGCCGGCGCTTCTCCCGACCCAGGAAGAGGTTGCTCGCGATGTCCAACGCCGGCGCCACCGCCAACGTCTGGTAGACGGTCTCGATACCGGCGTCCCGGGCGTCCTGCGGCCGCTTGAACTGCGCCGGCTTCCCCTCCAGGAACAGTTCCCCGGTGTCGGGCGTCAGGGCACCGGTCAGGCACTTGATCAGTGTGGACTTCCCCGCGCCGTTGTCCCCGATGACGGCGAGCACCTCGCCCGGGTACAGGTCGAGATCCACCCCGTCGAGCCCGACGACCTTGCCGAACGTCTTGACCAGGCCCCGGGCCGACAGCACCGGCGAGCGCTGGTCGCTGTCCGCCGCGCCGGCCCGCCCGGCGGGAATGTGCGTGGTGGTGGCGGTCATGACCTCACCTTCCTGATCCACTGGTCCACGGCCACGGCGAGGATCACCAGCACGCCGACGGCGAGTACGCGGTACTGGTCGTCGACCCCGGCGAGGGAGAGGCCGCTGCGGAAGAAACCGACGATCAGCGCGCCGAGCAGGGTGCCGAGCACCGCCCCGCGGCCACCGAAGAGACTGGTGCCGCCGATGACCACGGCGGTGATGCTCTCCAGGTTGGCGTCGGTGATGGCGTTCGGGCTGGCCGCGCCGGCGCGTCCGATCAGGATCCAGGCGGTGATGCCGTAGATGGCGCCGGCGACGACGTACACGCTCAGGAGCACCCGGTCGACCCGGATGCCGGCGAGGCGGGCGGCCTCCTTGTCGTCACCCACCGCGTAGACGTGTCGACCCCAGGCGGTCTTGGCCAGGGCGAAGCCCACCACGAGGTAGAGGATGACGACCGCGACGACGCCGGCGGTGATCCGGAACCGGCCCACCGGGAAGGATTCGCCGGTCCAGCTGAGCACCGCCGGAAGGTCGGTGGCCTGGACGCTCTGTCCGCTCGAGTAGAGCAGCCCGATCGCGGTGAAGACGCTGAGCGTACCGAGGGTGACGATGAATGGCGGCAGCTTCAGCCGCGTCACCAGCGCCCCGTTGAGCGCTCCCGCGGCGGCGCCGACCGCGATGGCCAGGACGATGGCGAGGACGCCCGGCAGTCCCTGCTCCTCGGCCAGCTTGGCCGAGAGCATCATGGCCAGGATCACGATGGCGCCGACCGACAGGTCGATGCCCGCGGTCAGGATGATCAGTGTCTGCCCGACCGCGAGCGCTCCGATGACGGCCACCTGCTGCAGGACGAGCGACAGCGAGTTCGGCGAGGCGAAGCGCGGGTTGAGGGTGGCGAAGACGACGAACGATCCGACCAGCACGAGGAACGGGCTGATCGCGGGGTGCGCGTGCAGCAGATGCTGGAGGCGCTGCACTGGCGAGTGCCGGCGCAGGGCGAACTGCTGCGCTGCGGTGGTCGGTGGGGTCGTGGTGGTCACGGCGGGCTCCCTGCCGTTGTCGGCGGTGGCGGACGGACTGCCCGGTCGAGGGCGCGGAGCGGAGGATGCCCCGGCGCCCCGACCGTGGCGGCGGTGGCTCAGCCCCAGCAGCGCTGGGTGCCCTCGGTGCTGGTGATGCTCTCGACCCCGGTGGCGGTCTTGTCGGTGACCAGGGCGACGCCGGTGTCGAAGAAGTCGAGGCCGTCGGAGACCTTCGGCTTCTCCCCGTCGTTCGCGATCTTCTTGATCGCCTGCACGCCCAGCTCGGCCATCTTCAGCGGGTACTGCTGCGAGGTGGCGCCGATGACGCCGTCCTTGACCTGCCGTACGCCGTCGCAGCCACCGTCGACGGAGACGATCAGCACGCCCTGGGTCTTGCCCGCGGCCTGCAGCGCCTTGTGCGCGCCGACCGCGGCCGGCTCGTTGATGGTGTAGACCACGTTGATGTCGGGGTTCTTGGTGAGGCAGTTCTCCATCGCCGTCCGGCCGCCGTCCTCGGCGCCGTTGGTCGGTTCGTTGCAGGCGATCGTGTAGGTGCCGCCCGAGTAGCTGCCCGTCTTCGCCTCGTCGCCGTTCTTCTTCTTGTCGGCGGTGTCGATGCCCATGCCGGTCAGGAAGCCCTGGTCCCGGTTGTAGTCGACGGAGACGATCTTGTCGTTGAACAGGTCCAGCAGGGCGATGGTCGCGGGCTTGCCCGCGAGCTGCGCGGCCGTCCACTTGCCGATCAGCTCACCGGCCTTGAAGTTGTCGGTGGCGAACGTGATGTCCACGGTGTCCGCCGGGTCGGGCGGGGTGTCCAGCGCGATGACGTAGAGGCCGGCGTCCCGCGCCTTCTTGATCGCCGGGTTGACGCCGGGGCCGGTCGGGGTGATGAGGATTCCGTCGTCGCCGCGGGCGATCGCATTCTCGATCGCCTGCACCTGCCCGGCCTCGTCGCCGTCCTCCTTGCCGGCGGCCACGGTGAGCTTCACGCCCTCGGCCTCGGCGGCCTTCTTCGCGCCGTTCTGCATGGCGACGAAGAACGGGTTCGTGGAGTTCTTGGTGATCAGCGAGACGGCGATGCTCTTGCCACCGTCTCCGGAGCCGCCGCCCGAGCTGTCACCGCACCCGCTGACGACCATGCTGCTCACCGCCGTGGCGGCGATCAGTAAGGCGGCGCGGCGGCGGCCATTGCGCTGGATCATGTGTTCTCCCTGGGGGACTCCCCGGCGGGCCGGGGCGGGATTGACAACGATGTCAGCGCAGTCTCGGGCCCGCATCGGACAGATGTCAATGCCTTGACCGAAGGTTTCGCATAACCAGCTCGTAACTCGCCGGCAACTCTTGACATCGATGTCAGGGGCGCGCAGGATTCGCCCACGGTGGAGCCCTTCGGGCGGGGGCCACCGGCGTACAGGCGTGGCCCCCGATCCCGCACCTCACCACCCCGCCCGGTAGGAGCGCTCATGCATGCCGCCGTCTCCGCTACGTCGCCAAGCGGCAGGACCCGACCCACGCTCCGGGACGTCGCTCTGCTCGCGGGTGTGAGCCCGAAGACCGTCTCGCGGGTGGTCAACGGGGAGGCGGGGGTCTCCGCACCGAAGACCGCCGCGGTGCAGCGGGCGATCGCGCAACTGGACTACCGGCCGAACTTCACCGCGAGCAGCCTCCGGCGCGCCAACGGCCGGAGCGCGGCGATCGCGGCGGTCCTGGAGGATCTGGCCAACCCGTTCTCCGCGGTCCTGCACCGCGCGTTGGAGGACGCCGCCCGGGAGCGCGGCGTGCTGATCTTCGCGGGCAGCGTGGACGAGGATCCCGACCGCGAACGCGACCTGGTGCGCGCCTTCCGCGCCCGGCAGGCCGACGCCCTGGTCGTGGTGCCGGCCAGCGACGACCAGAGCTACCTCGGGCGCGAGGTCAACGACGGGACGCCGGTGGTGTTCGTGGACCGGCCGCCGGTCGGCCTGTCGGTCGACGCCGTGCTCGCGGACAACCACCACGGCGCCGCCATGGCCGTCCACCATCTCGTCGCGCACGGGCACCGCGACATCGCGTACCTGGGCGACCTGCGGACGATCACGACCGCCCGGCAGCGGTTCCAGGGCTTCAAGGAGGCGCTGAGCGACCACGGCATCCGGCCGGCCACCATCGTCCACGACCTGCACACCGAGCGGGACTCCGAGGCAGCGGTCCGCGGGCTGCTGCTCGCCGACCCCGCCCCCACCGCGCTTTTCACCTCGCAGAACATCGTCACCATCGGCGCCATCCGCGCCCTGCAGCAGCTCGGCCGCCAGCACGAGGTCGCCCTCGTCGGCTTCGACGACTTCCCGCTGGCGGACCTGTTGTCGCCGGCGGTCACGGTGATCGCGCAGGACCCGTCCGAGATGGGCCGAACCGCCGCCTCGCTCATCTTCCGGCGGCTCGACGGCGAACAGTGGCACCCCACCAGCCACCTGGTGGCGACCCGGCTGATCGTCCGCGGCTCGGGCGAGATCAGGGGGCCACACTCCCGCTGACCAGGGCCGCCCCGCACCGGCCAACGGCCGCTCGTCGGCGGGCGGCCAGCGGTCAGCCTCCGGTCAGGGTGCGCAGCTGTCGGGCCGCGGCCGGGTCGGCGCAGCCGGTCAGGGTGAGCGCGTCGCGCAGCTCGGCGGCGAGCAGCGCCAGCGCCGCCTCGGCACCGGCCCGCCCGCCGGCGGCCAGGGCCCAGAGCATCGGCCGGCCGACCAGCACGCCCCTCGCGCCGAGCGCCAGCGCGCGCAGCACGTCGACCCCGCCGCGTACGCCGCTGTCCAGCAGCACCTCGCACCGCTCCCCCACCGCGGCCACCACCTCGGGCAGTACGGTGACGGTGGCCGGCGCGCCGTCGAGCTGGCGTCCGCCGTGGTTGGAAACCACCACCGCGGCCGCCCCGGCCTCCGCCGCGCGCACCGCGTCGCGCGGGTCGAGGATCCCCTTGATCAGCAGCGGCAACGGCGTACGGCCGCGCAGCCACTCAAGGTCGGCCCAGCTCAGCGCGGGCGCGAAGACCGCGCCGGCGGACACGGCGGACACCCCTGGCGTGCCCTGGTGTGCCAGGTCGTTCCGCCCGCCCGGCAGGTTCGCGGCGGTGACGTGCGGCGGCAGCGCGAAGCCGTTGCGCACGTCGCGCAGCCGTCGGCCGAGGATGGGTACGTCGACGGTGACCATCAGCGCGGTGCAGCCGGCCGCGTGCACCCGGTCCAGCAGGTCGGCGACCATGCCCCGCTCGCGCAGCCAGTAGAGCTGAAACCAGACCTGGTCGCCGGCCGCGGCGATCTCCTCGATCGGGGTGCTGCTCAGCGTGCTGGCCACGTAGGGCACTCCGGCCGCTGCGGCCGCCGCGGCCAGCGCCGGCTCGCCGTCGGGGTGGACCAGCCGCTGGTACGCCATGGGCGCGACCGCCACCGGCATCGCCTGCGCCCGGCCGAGCAGCGGCGCATCGGTACGCGGACGGTCCACGCCGGTCAGCACCCGGGGCAGCACGGCGACCCGGTCCAGAGCGGCCCGGTTGGCGGTCAGCGTGGTCTCGGTGCCGCTGCCGCCGTTGATGAAGTCCCAGACCTCCGGCGGCAGCGCCGCCCGGGCCGGCCCGGCGAACTCCGCCAGGCTCGCCGGCCACGCGGCCACGTCCACGGCAACCGGTCCGGCCGGGGCGTCCGGCAGCATGGTGTCAGCCATCGGCCCGCCCGGCCTCTGCGCGCGCGGGCTCGTCGACGTATCGCAGCATCACCACACCGTTGCCGAACGCCCGGCTCTCCACAAGCCGTAGGTCGAGTCGGGTGTCGGACGGAAACAGCGGCTTGCCCCGCCCGATGACCACCGGGTGGAGGTAGATCCGGTATTCGTCGATCAGGTCCAGGCGGCGGAAGGTCGCGGCGAGGTCCGCGCCGCCGATCACCATGTCGCTGCCCGGCGCTGCCTTGAGGGCCAGCACCTGCTCGGGTACGACCTCCCGCACGATGGTGCTGTTCCAGTCGGCCCGCTCCAGGGTCCGGGAGTAGACGAGCTTCGGCATGTCCCGCCAGATCCCGGCGAACTCCCGCGTCGGCGCGCTGCTGCCCGGATCCTGATCGGCGGTCGGCCAGAACCCGGCCATCAGCTCGTAGGTCCGGCGGCCGTCCAGGAAGGCGCTCATCCGGGACAGCTCGTCGTTGAAGTGCTGGTGCAGCTCGTCGTCGACCTTTTGCCAGTCGAGTTCGTGGTTCGGTCCCTCGAAGAAGCCGTCGAGGGACACCGACATCCACACGATGATCTTGCGCATCGCAGTCCTCTCCCGTTGGCGTGGCAGGCGACCAGTCTGACAAGATCGCCGCGTGAACGGGGCTCAGGTGACCGCGCTGCTCGACGGGTCCACGCCGAGCTGACCGCACCGGACGGCCGGAAGGTCGACGTGCACCCGGTGGCGATCCGGCCGGACGGCAGGCGCGGTGGACCACCACGACATCGCCCTGCTCCGCGAGGCGGCCGGGCTCGGCTGATCTGGTGCGGGAATCACCCCAGGTGCCGCTCGATCCCGTCGGTCATCTTCCCGAACTCGGCGACCAGGTCGACGTCGTACCGGTCGGCGAGGACGAGGACGGACCAGAGGCAGTCTGCGAGCTCGTGGCCGCGCCGGTCGCGGGCGTCCGGGATCTCCCGCCGACCGTCGACCGCCAGCACCAGCTTGGCGAGGTCACCGACATCGCCCACGAACCCGAGCGCCAGCTCGCCCGTGCTCCACGGCCTACGACCCGCGTCGACGTGGTGCCGGTCGTACCGGTCGGCGATCTGCCGCGCCCGGGCCTGAAGCTCACCGATGTCCATGATCGGCAATCTACCGCCGCCCGGTCGGGCCGGCGCCGCCGCTGGCCGGGCCCATCGACGGATGGGCCCGGCCACCGCCGCAGCCGGCGCGGGGCCGCCGCGGCCCTCGATCAGTCGAGGTCCGTGCAGACGTTGTAGGCCGTGCCGTTCACCATCGTGAGGGTCTTGTAGAACGTCGGGGAGAACTCGACGACGAACTGCCCGTCGATGTTCGACAGGCCGCGCGGCAGGGTTCCGGCGTTCTCGCCGAAGCCGAACAACACGGGCCCGGTCACGTACCACGTCATCGAGCCGTCCGTGCCGTACTCGACCATCGCGCTGCCGCCCGCGTCCACGAGCGTGCTGGCCCCGGTCGCCGTGTTCGTCACCCTGGTCAAACAGGTCACCCTCGTACATCTCCCGGCGCGGCCAACCGTCCGGCTACTGCGCCGGTACCCGTATCGTCAGGCCATGGCCAACTGGGACGACGTACGACGGATCGCGCTCGCCCTGCCCGAGACCACCGAGGGCGGCTCCCATGACGGACTGCCCGCCTGGCGGGTCCGGGACAAGCCCTTCGCCTGGGAACGGCCGCTGCGCCGCGCCGACCTGGACGCCCTCGGCGATGCCGCGCCGGACGGCCCGATCCTCGGCGCGCGGGTGCCCGACGTGGGCGCCAAGGAGGCGCTGATCGCCGACGACCCCGACGTCTACTTCACCACCCCGCACTTCGACGGGTACCCGGCGGTGCTGGTCCGGCTGGACCGGATCGGTGTGGAGGAGCTGACCGAGCTGGTGACCGAGGCCTGGTACGCCCGGGCGCCGAAGCGCCTCGCGGCCCAGTTCCGAGCGGACACCGGCGCGACGGCTTGAGCCACGGCATGCGCGGCACCTGCTCGCCGAGGTCGCCGCGGACACGGCGATCGGTCTCTTCGCCGGCGCCAGCCACCGGGCGGCCGAGATTCTGCTCGATCGGGGCGGCCTCCTCCGACACTTCCAGGTCATCGTCGGCGGGGACGAGGTCGCGCGTCCCAAGCCCGACCCGGACGGTGTCGAGCTGGCGTGCCGGCTGCTGGGCGTCGAGCCCACCCGGGCCGCGTACGTGACTCGCCGCTCGACCTCCGGGCGGCGCGACGCATCGGCGCCCTGGCCGTGGCCGCCGGCTGGGGCCACCAGTACGACCCGAGCGAACCCGCGGACCTGACCGCGGACCGTCCGCTGAATCTGCGCTCGCTGCTCGCCTGACCGCCGGACCATTCGGTGACCGAGCGTCCGGTCACGGCGGCACCATTCGTCCTGGTCGCCACGCCGGTGCCGCTTGCCCGTCGCATTGACGAAGGCCGACACTCGGTGCAGCGTCCTCAGGAGCACGACATCACCTGCCCCCGGCGATGCGTCTCCTGACGACACCGCACGGGACCCGATCCCCGGTCCCGGCACTCCCGAGGAGGCGACAGTGAGGATCAGACGCACTTCCCGCCGAGCCCAACTCCTAGCCGCAACTGTCGGACTGATCGCCGCCAGCGCATTCACCCTGCCCTCCGCGGCGGCGGCCTCCCCCCAGGGCTACAGCGCCGACCAGCTCTCCGACGTCAGCGACGCGGTGCAGCAGTCGGGCGTCGAGGGCATCGCCTGGCACGTCGACGCGGCAGCCGACCGCGTCGTGGTCACCGCCGACGGCACCGTCTCCCGCGCCGAGATCGCGACTCTCACGCAACGTGCCGCCGGCAAGGCCGGCGCCCTCCGGGTCGAACGGGCGCACGGCGTCTTCCGTCCGCTCGTCTCCGCCGGTGACGCCATCTACGGCGGTGGCTACCGCTGCTCCCTCGGCTTCAACGTCGTCAGCGGCGGCACCTACTACTTCCTCACCGCCGGCCACTGTGGGAAGGTCGCCAAGACCTGGTACACCAACTCCAGCCACACCACGCTCATCGGCCCGACCATGGGCTACAGCTTCCCGGGCAACGACTACGCGCTGGTCCGCTACGACAACGCGTCGCTGAGCCACCCCGGCGGCTTCACCGCTGCCAACGCCTTCGTCGGCGAGTCGGTCAAGCGGACCGGGTCGACCACCGGCACCCACAGCGGAACCGTCACCGCGCTCAACGTCACGGTCCGCTACCAGGGCGGCGGCACCGTACGCGGCATGATCCAGACCAATGTGTGCGCCGAACCCGGCGACTCCGGCGGCCCGCTCTACGACGGCACCAAGGCGCTCGGCATCACCTCCGGCGGCAGTGGCGACTGTCGCTCCGGTGGCACGACGTTCTACCAGCCCGTCACCGAAGCCGCGAGCGTGTACGGCGTCACCGTGTACTGAGCCACCCGGCGCACCCGGCCGACAGACTTTCGGCTCTGCGGCCGGGCCGCGCCGTTCTGATCCCAGCGCCACACACCCGCCCGACGGTCACGACTGCACCGCCGGGTTGAGAGCCGCGCGTACGGCGGCCTCCGGGGTGTCCACGTGCCGCAGGCCGGCCACCGGGACGTCGGTCGCGTCGTGGATCCGCCAGCCGCGGAGCACCACCACCGGGATGCCGCCCCGCCGCATGGCCAGAGCCACCTCGCTGAGCGTCCCCCAGGAGCCGCCGACGGCGATCACCGCGTCGGCGCTCCACACCAGGATCGCGTTGCGGGCCTGACCCATGTTGGTCACCACGGACGCGGAGAGGTCGGCGGGACCGGGGTCGTGGCCGTCGTCGGGGCGTACCCCGATCACCAGGCCGTCGCGGGAGCGTGCGCCGGCGGCGACCGCGGCCATCACCCCGCCGCCGCCTCCGCAGAGGACGGTGGCCCCGCGCTCGGCCAGCAGCTCCCCCACCCGGCGGGCGTCCGCCAGCTCGGCCTGCCTGGCGTCCGCCGGTCCACACACCGCTACCTGCATGACGGCTGCCCGCCCCTTCCCGACCACCATTTCCGCCGGTGACCAGGAAATTCTTGTCCCGACACCGGGCAGCGGACGGAAAATCGGCTACCCCGGGCTCGCCCATGGCGTTGTTCCGGTCCGCTACCGTCCCGGGCGTGACCAGCGGACGGCCCACGCTCATCGCGATCGACCATGACGATTATTACGCCGAACACGTCGGCCACACCGCCGACGGACGGCAGTTCTTCCTCACCACGCCGTTCGTACCCGCCGACCCCGAGGCCGGCGAGGGCGACGAATTCGTCGCGCGCTTTCTCTTCGACAGTGCCGGGCACCTGCTGGAGGCGACGATCGACGCCTTCGGACCGAGGCACCTCATGGACCGGGAGGCCCGCCGTCGGACGTACGAGGCGCGGCTCGCGCAACTGGGGCCGGTCACCTTCGGCCGCATCGAAGTCGCGCCCTTCGAGGTGCAGCGGTCCGGCACCACCTTCGGCCTCATCCCCCGGCCGCCCGAGGAGGACGGTGAGTCGTGGTGGGTGGAGCTGCACCCGGGCAACTACATGGCGTTCACCGAGCCCTGGGACAGCGGTGAGTACGACACCTGACCGTCGGTAATGCACTCACCGCATCCGGCGGACACGGCCCCGCGAATGCGGACCGGCGCCACACGCACGGTCATCCCCCCACCACCCGCTGGCGCGACGCGTCCCACCTATGGCGGAAGCCGCCGACCTCCCTGTCCTCGACGACGGACGTGTGCAAAGCTGCCCCGAGTTTATTGCGACTCTGGTCACGTACATACGAGGGAGGTAGCCGTGCCGTCGACTTTCGGGCAATGGCTGATCGTGATCCTGGCCCTGCTGGTGGGCCTCGTCGGCGGGTGGGTGCTGCGCGACCGCCGCGCCGCCGCAAGCCCGGCAGCGCCCATCGTGGAGGGTGACCCCGTCGCGGGGGTCGCTGAGCTGGGCGTATCGGAGACGGCCACCGTCGACCAGGAGCGGCCGGAGGCCGTCGTGGACGACGCCACCGCGTCGACCGACACCGAGCCGGCGCGCCTCGAGGCGAACGGTACCGCCGACACCACCCCGGCCGAGGCCGACGCCAAGCCGGCCGACGCGGACTCCGCGGCGGCCACCACCAGCGAGCCCGCCGAGGTCGAGCCCGCGCACGCCGAGGTTCAGGCGACGGAGGCCGACGAGCCGACGGACGGCCCGACCAGCGTGGTCGCCGACCAGGAACCGGCCGCCGCGGAGACCTCGACGGAGACCACGACCACCGTCCCGGCTCCTCTGGCGGCCGTGGCGGACGTCAGCCCGCCGGCGAGCGACGCCCCGGAGACCGCCTCGACCCCGGACGGCACCGCCGTCGCCGCGACCGGGACCGCCGCCGCCAACGGGACGGCCGCCACCGCGTCCGAGCCCGCCGGGGAGGCCGCGGACGACTTCCGGCGGATCCAGGGCATCGGGCCGAAGATGGCCACCGCCCTTCAGGCCGCCGGCATCCGGACCTACCGCCAGCTCGCGGAGCTGGACGAGGCGGCCCTGCGGGACACCATCCGGGCCGCCGGCCTGCGCGCCGCCCCGAGCCTGGCCACCTGGTCGCAGCAGGCGAAGGTGCTGGTCGGCGCCACCGCCGAGGCTGACAAGGCGCTGCCGGCGGCGGTGGGAGCCGGCGCGGACGCCTGAGCATCGTCCGGGCCGGTGGTGACGATCCGTCGTCGCCACCGGCCCGGTCCCGCTGCGCCCTCCTTCGGCGGCCGTAGGTCGATAACCGCCGCCAGCCGAAGTAATAGATCGGACACGAGATCGGCCGGACGTCGCTACGGTCGGTGAGGGCCGGCCGGCCCGCCGCGCCAATCCCGCCACCGCAGGAGCAGCTCGTGCCATCCGCCACGCCGGAGCAGCCCGAAGAACAACGTCAGCCCCCGGTGCGCGACCCGGAGTCGTCCCGCCGGGCGACCCTGCTGGAGCTCTTCTTCGACCTGGTCTACGTGGTGGCGCTCGCTCTCATCTCCCGCGGGCTGGTCACCGACCTCAGCTGGGAACGCGCCCTGCAGTCCCTGCTCATCCTGATGGCGATCTGGTGGACCTGGGCCATCACCACCCTGGTCACCGACATGTACGACCCGCGGCGCACGGAGATCAGGCTGCTGATCGCCATTGTGATGTTCGGGGCGCTGCTGATGACCACCGCCATCCCGGAGGCCTTCGCCAGCCGGGGGCTGGTCTTCGCCGGCACGTACGTCGCGATCCATCTCGGTCGCGGCATCTTCCTCATGCCGACGGTCCGGCACGACCGGCAGACCCAGCGCCGGGCGGCCCGGATCTTCACCTGGTTCGGGATCTCCGCCGTGCCGTGGCTGGTGGGCGGCGTCGTACACGGGGCGGCCCGGGAGGCATGGTGGGCGCTGGCGCTGGCCATCGACTACGTCGGCTTCCGGCTGGCCTATCCGGTCCCGGGCCTCGGCGTGGTGCCCGAAACCCAGCGCAACATCACCGCCGAACACCTCTCCGAGCGCTACCAGCAGTTCTTCATCATCGCGCTGGGCGACGCCATCCTGGTGACCGGGATGATTTACAGCCGCAGCAGCCACTCCGAGTTGGGAAACATCGCCGCCTTCTCGGTCGCCTTCATCAGCACGCTGCTGCTCTGGCGGATCTACGTGCACAAGTCCGGTCAGCTGCTGCCGCACGCCATCTCCAGCGCGAAGCAGCCGAGCCGGTTCCTTTTCACCGCGCCGTACACCCACCTGCTGATGGTGGCCGGTGTGGTGACCAGCGCCGCCGGCTTCGAGCTGGTGCTGCACGAACCCTCCGGGCGGACCCCGCCGGCCTGGGCCGCGCTCATCCTGGGTGGGCCGGCGCTGTTCCTGGTGGGTCGGTCCGCCTTCGAGTACGAGGTGTTCAGCAGGGTCTCGCTGTCCCGCCCCGGCGGGCTGCTGGCGCTGCTCACCATCGCTCCCGCCGTACTCTTCCTGCCGCCCCTGCTCGCCGCGACCGGGGCAATGCTGGTGCTGGCCGGCGTGGCGGCCGCCGACTACCGGCGCAGCCGGGGCCGCCCGCCCGAGGAACCGTCCCCGCCGCACTGAGCCGGGTGTCCCAGCAACGGCCCGGTGCGCGCGCTATGACCGATCGCGAGCACCGTTAGCGGTTCGTCGCGATTGGGTACAAGCCTCTTCACCTCGTATCCACCCCTGGAGGCAACCATGCGCGGCACCTCGATACTCGGAGTCCTCGTCGTCATCTGGCTGATCATCGGCGCGATCGCGGCCGGCCAGCGCGGCTACTACAGCGACAAGGACGCCAACTGCGCCGAGGCGGGCACCATCCTGGTCACCATCGTGGCCGGGCCGCTGAACTACGTCGGCGCCAACCCCAAGGTGGACTGCAAGATCCCGGAGCCGTCCAAGTAGACCGCCCTCCCCCCGGGTCCGCGCCGCTCCCCCCGCGGCGCGGACCTTCTGCTTTACCCGATCCGCGTGCGTCACGCTCTGTAACGCGTCCTAGGAGGCTGGGTCCTTCTCCGCCGTGGCGGGACGGCGCGACGGGTGCTTGCCCCCTGACGACCCGATGGCAACCGCTCGGTCGTCGCCTCAGGCGGGGCCGGTGGTCACCGGCGGGACCTCCGCCGCCGCCCGCTGCGCACTGACCCGCCCCTGCGGGGTGCGCTCGACCTCCTCGACCGGGAAGTGGCACGCGACCAGCTGGCCGGCCGCCAGCTCGCGCAGCGGCGGCACCTCCCGCGCGCAGAGCTCCTGCGCCTTCCAGCAGCGGGTCCGGAACCGGCACCCCGACGGCGGGTCGATCGGGCTCGGCACGTCGCCGGTCAGCAGGATCCGTTCCCGCTGGGCGCGGTCGCGCCGGTCCGGGTCCGGCACCGGGACCGCCGAGAGCAGGGCGAGGGTGTACGGGTGCAGCGGCGCGGCGTACAGGGCGTCCCGGGGTCCGACTTCGACGATCTTGCCAAGGTACATCACCGCCACGCGGTCGGAGATGTGCCGGACCACCGACAGGTCGTGGGCGATGAGGACGTACGTCAGGTTCAGTTCCCGCTGCAGGTCGTCGAGGAGGTTGACCACCTGCGCCTGGATGGAGACATCCAGTGCGGAGACCGGCTCGTCGGCCACGATCAGCTTCGGCCGCAGGGCGAGCGCGCGGGCGATGCCGATGCGCTGTCGCTGCCCGCCGGAGAACTCGTGCGGGTACCGGTTGTAGTGCTCGGGGTTGAGCCCGACCAGTTCCAGCAGTTCCTGCACGGCCCGCTTGGTGCCCTGCGGGGTGGGGATGTGCTGCACCCGGAAGGGCGCGCCGACGATGGCGCCGACGGTGTGCCGGGGGTTGAGCGACGAGTACGGGTCCTGAAAGATCATCTGCACCTCGCGGCGCAGCGGTCGCATCTCCCGCGTGGAGAGGTGGGTGATGTCCCGGCCCTCGAAGACGATCTTTCCGCCGGTCGGCTCCAGCAGCCGGCTGATCAGGCGCCCGGTGGTCGATTTGCCGCATCCCGACTCGCCGACCAGACCCAGCGTCTCGCCCGACCGGACGGTGAAGTCGATGCCGTCCACGGCCCGTACCGCGCCCACGGCGCGCCGGATCACCGCCCCATGGGTGATCGGGAAGTGCTTCTCCAGCCCGCTCACCTGGAGCAGGTCGTCGGTCGCCGGGCGGCTGGGCGTGCGCTCGGTCTGGCTAATCGTCGGCACAGGTGCTCCTTCGTACGCGTGCCCGGTCAGAGCGCCGGGGCGATGTCCTCGGCGAAGATCCGCCGACGATCCGACGGCGGGATGTGGCACGCCACGCCGTGATCGCTCCCCTCCGCCAGGGTGGGGACCTCGGTGCGGCAGGGAATGCCGTTGCGCCCCTGGTACGGACAGCGCGGGTGGAACGCGCATCCGCCGGGCAGGTTGATCAGGCTGGGCGGGCTGCCCTTGATCGGGATGAGCCGGTCGCGCACCGACCGGTCGACCCGGGGCATCGAGCCGAGCAGACCCCAGGCGTACGGATGCTCGGGTCGGCGGAAGATGGTCTGCGCGGTGCCCTCCTCGACGCACTTGCCGCCGTACATCACCAGGATGTCGTCGGCCAGCTCCGCGACCACCCCGAGGTCGTGGGTGATCATGATGACGGCCGAGCCGAACTCCTCCTGCAGGTCGCGGATCAGGTCCAGGATCTGGGCCTGCACGGTCACGTCCAGCGCCGTCGTCGGCTCGTCGGCGATGAGCAGCTCCGGGTTGTTGACCAGCGCCATCGCGATCATCGCCCGCTGGCGCATGCCCCCGGAGAACTGGTGCGGGTAGTCGTCCACCCGCCGGGCCGGCTGCGGGATGCCGACCCGGCCCAGCAGGTCGATCGCGCGCTTGCGGGCGACGGACTTCGCCACCTTGTGGTGCACCCGGTACGCCTCGATGATCTGCGCCCCCACCGTGAAGTAGGGGTGCATGGCGGTCAGCGGATCCTGGAAGATCATGGCCATCCGCTGGCCGCGCAGCTGGCGGACCCGCTCGGCCGGCGCGGAGATCAGCTCCTCACCGTCGAGCCACACCTCACCGCTGACCCGGGCGCGTCCGCGGTGGTGCAGCCCCAGGATGCCGAGGCTGGTCACGCTCTTGCCGGAGCCGGACTCCCCGACGATGCCGAGGGTGCGGCCCCGCTCGAGGGTGAACGAGATCCCGTCCACGGCCCTGACCAGGCCGTCGTCGGTGGGGAAATGGATGCGCAGATCCCGTACGTCCAGGAAGGCCGATGGCAGCGGGCCGAGCCGTGGGCCCTCGGTCGAGTCCGTCGCGGTGATCGTCGAGGACATGTCCGCCCCTTTCATGCCAGCCGTACCCGGGGATCGATCACGGCGTAGAGAAGGTCGACGACGAAGTTGGCCAGCACGATGAAGAGCGCACCGAACAACGTGACCCCGAGGACCACCGGCAGGTCCTTGGTGTTCACCGCGTCGATCGAGAGCCGCCCGATACCGGGCAGACCGAACACCGACTCGGTGAGGATCGCGCCGCCGAGCAGGGAACCGATGTCCAGGCCGAAGATGGTGACGATCGGGGTGAGGACGGAGCGCATCACGTGCTTGCCGATCACCGTCCGCTCGCGCAGCCCCTTGGCGCGCGCGGTGCGGACGTAGTCCTCGCTGACCGTCTCCAGCATCTGCGCCCGGGTCAGCCGGGCGTAGGTGGCGGCGTAGAGCAGCGCGAGCGTCACCCAGCCGAGGAAGAGCTTGCCCGCCCACCCGGCCGGGTCGTCCCAGAGGTTGACGTACTCGCCGCCGGGCAACCAGTGCAGCTGGTGGACGAAGACGAGCTGGGCGAGCAGTCCGGTGAAGTAGATCGGCAGCGAGACGCCGGCCAGCGCCAGCACCATCACCGTTCGATCGAGCGCGCCGCCCCGGCGCAGCGCCGAGATGACACCGGCGAGCACCCCGCCGATCAGCCAGATGACCGCCGCGCCGACGGCCAGCGAGATGGTCACCGGCAGCCGGTCGAGCAGCAGGGGCCACACCGGACGGTCGTTGCGGAACGAGTAGCCGAAGCAGGGTGCGGCGCAGTGGGTCTTGTTGGGGCCGTCGTCGAAGTCCCGCCCCGCCACCAGGCCCTTGACGAACCGCGCGTACTGCACGGTCACGGGCTGGTCCAGCCCGAGCTTGCGGGCGGTCGCCGCGACGTCGGCCGGGGTGGCCTGCTTGCCGACGTAGAGCTCGGCCGGGTTGGTGCCGGCGAGCTTGGGCACCATGAAGAAGACGCCGAAGGTGATCATCGAAATGATGATCATGAGCACGACGGACGTCAGTACCCGGCGCAGGATGTAGTGGGTCACGTCATCGGCCGACCGCCGGCCGGCGCCACGGGATGTCCGCGACGCCGGCCGGCGCAGCGACCTTCACCTGCCTTCCGCTACTCGCAGGATTGTCGGGTCAGATCACTTGCCGTCGCTGACGCCGAGCGATCCGAAGTCCCACTCGCCGAAGTACGAGTAGACGTAGACGTTCGTCAGCCGCGGGTTGCGGTAGTTGAGCGCCTTGTCGTACACGAACGGCAGCTGGGTGGCGGTGTCCATCACCTTCGCGTTGATCTGGCCCCACAGGTCCGCGGCCTTCTTCGGGTCCGTCTCGGCGGTGGCCTGGTCGATCATGCCGTTGATCTCCGGGTCGTTCAGTTCCGCGTAGTTGTTGTTGCCGCTGGCCTGGATCAGCCGGCCGTCCACCAGGACCTGCAGGAAGCCGGTGCCGGTCGGGAAGTCGGCGCCCCAGCCGGCGGTCATGATGCCGTAGCCCTTCTTGTGCACGTTGTCCGGCGAGCCGATGGTCGAGCGGAAGTACAGCGAGGCGTCCGACTGGTCGATGGTGGCCTTGATGCCGACCTGGGCGAGGGCCTGCTGCAGCGCCTCGGCCGTCTTCGGCTCCTTGCCCCGGTTCCGGACGGCGATCTTGGTCTCGAAGCCGTTCGGCTTGCCGCACGCCACGAGCTCTTCCTTCGCCTTGTCAACCTGCGGCTTGCCCTGCTTGGTGCCGAACGGGTCGAGCTTCGGGTCGTGGCCGGCGATGTTCGGCGGCAGCATGTTGGTGGCGATGTCACCACCGGCGTCGGCGCCGCCGCGGGCGGTCTGCAGCGCGACCTTGTCCGCCGCGTACTGCACGGCCTTACGGCAGTGGATGTTGTCGAACGGCGGGACCTTGGTGCTGATGGTGAAGTACCGGATGAAGCCGGTCACCGGCTCGTCCGCGTTCTTCTTCAGGTTCTTGTCCAGCAGGATCTTGGCCTGGCCGGACTGCTGCACGCCGGTCTGACCGAAGTCGAGGTCGAGGGTCCCGTCCAACAGCTGCTTGTCCAGCTCGTCCGGCTGCATCTGCAGGGTCATCTCGACCCGGTCCGGCAGCGCCTTGCGGATCGGGTCGGTGGCCGGATCCCAGTTCGGGTTCCGCACCATCGTGATCTTCTTGCCCGGGTCCACCGTCTCGAACATGTACGGGCCGGTGGAGACCGGGTGCTCGGTGTACTTGGCGCCGGTGTCCTTGGCCCGCGGCACCGCGCCTGGCGCCATCGGCAGCAGGTAGAGGAAGTCCGGGAACGGCTTGGCCAGCTTGAAGACGATGGTCTTGTCGTCCGGCGTCTGGACCGACTTCAGGCCGAGCTTCTCCGGATCGGTGTCCTTGTACGGGCCGGGGTAGTTCTGGCCCTGGTCGAGCTGGTCGATCAGGTAGGTCGGGCCGCCGGAGAGCACGTCCTGGGCGAAGGTGCGCTCGATGGCGTACTTGACGTCCTTGGAGGTGACCGGGGCGCCGTCCTCGAACTTCAGCCCGTTCTTGAGCTTGAAGGTGTAGGTCAGCTTGTCCGCGCTGATCTCCGGCATCGCCTCGGCCAGGTCGGGCTGCAGCTTGAGGCCGTCCTCACCTGGCTTCGAGTCCGGGGTGAGCAGGGTGCGGTTGTAGAACGACCGCATGAAGTTCTGGCCCGAGGCGTAGTAGATCCGCGTCGGGTCCAGCGAGTCCGGGTCGGAGCTGTAGCCGAAGCGCAGCGTCCCGCCCTTCTTGTCCGAGGCGTTCACGATGCCCTTGGTGCCGGCGTTGAACTCGGCCGACACCGTCGAGCCCTTCTCCTCGTCCTTGGACTCACTTGTGCCACAGGCCATCAGACCCATGGCGAGGGTGAGGGTGGTGCCGATCACCACACCTTTTCTCAGGTTCACTGCTTCCTCCTTGTGGCGGGTCGTCCGGGGGCTGACCGGACGGTGAGATGCGCACGTGCGGCGGCACAGCGGGATGTCGGTCCAAAGTGCGTTCAGCGGTTGGCCCTCGGGTCGAGAGCGTCCCGCAACCCGTCGCCGAACAGGTTGAACGCCAGCACGGTGAGGAAGATCGCCATGCCGGGCACGAACATGTACATCGGGTCGTACTCGTAGAACTGCACGGCGTCCGAGAGCAGCCGGCCCCAGGACGGCGTCGGCGGTGGAACGCCGACACCGAGGAAGGAGAGCGCGGCCTCGAACAGGATGTTGGTCGGGATGATCAGCGTGGAGTAGACCAGGATCGGGGCGGCCAGGTTGGGCAGCAGCTCCTTGAAGATGATCCGGAAGTTGCTGGACCCGATGCTGCGGGCCGACTCGACGAACTCACGTTCCCGCAGCGACAGCGTCTGGCCCCGGACGATCCGTCCGATGTAGGGCCAGCTGAAACCGCCGATGATGATGATCATGACCGCGATCCGGAAGCCCTTGGTCGGCGGCAGCACCGAGATCAGCGCGATCGCGAACAGGATCAGCGGAAAGGCCAGGACCAGGTCCATGAACCGGCTGAACAGCGAGTCGAGCCAGCCGCCGAAGAACCCCGCGCTGACCCCCACCACGATGCCGATGGCCACCGCGAGCAGGGTCGCCGTGAAGGCGATCAGCAGGGATGTCTGCGCGCCGTAGATGATCTGGCTGAACAGGTCGCGGCCGGTGACCGGCTGCACGCCGAGCAGGAACTCCCGGCTGATCCCACCCCAGGTGCCCACCGGCGGGATGCCCCCGAGGTTGGGGTCGATCTTGTCCTGATGGTACTCGTTCACCGGATGGCCGAACGCCTTGTTGATCAGCGGCGCGAGGACCGCGACGAGGATCAGCAGGAGCACCGTGACGCCGCCGGCCATCGCGACCCGGTCCCGCTTGAGCCGGGTCCACGCGATCCGGCCCAGCGACCGGCCTTCGATCGCCGTCCCGGCAACGGACGCCTCCTCCACGGCCTGCGTCTCGGCGGGTGCTGTCACCGGTCCCACTGTCATGGCGGGTCCACCTTTCTCCGACCACCCGCTCGGACGCGCCGGAGAGACCCGGTCCGCCCGTGCGGGTGAGGAAGCGAGGGCGAAGCCGGTCCATCGGTCGACTTCGTTGGTCGCACCTTGGACCCGGGCGTGGGTGACCGTCAATAGCGGATGGTTGCTGTGACCAACATCAGGCCGGCCCGTGATGATGGCGTTACAAGTCATCAGCCGTTCGGCGGCCCCGGTTGCTGATGCAACGGCCAGAAACACGGCGCGCCTTGCACGAACGGACCATTCGCCAACCGCGGCCGATGTGACGCTTCCTGCGGCCGGGCGGGGCATCGGCTCTGGACGGCCGTCAGCCTCCGACGTGGATGCCGGGACGGCGGGCGCGGTCCGGCTCGCTCTTGCGGATGATCTCCCGGGTCACCGGCGGGGTGTCGCCCCGGCCGAGGATCACGTAGCGCAGCAGGAGCGCGAGCGGGTTCCCCTCCGACCACTCGAAGTGGGCGTGCGGGCGGACCCCGGTGGCGTCACGGAGCGCGAGCAGGATGGCCGCGATGGCGTTCGGGACCGCCGGGCTGCTGGCCCGCAGCACCCGGTAACCGTCGACCTCCACCCCGTGCACCCGCAGCGCCTTCCTGAACTCGGAGGGGTCGACCACGTCGATCTCGAGGAAGAGGATGTCGGCGGCGCCGGGCACCGGGTTCATCGCCCGCTGCGCCCGCTCCTTGGCCCGGTACTCCTGCGCCGTGCCGGTCTGCCGCTTGTTGGCGACGAGATGCAGCCGGCCGTCGTAGGCCAGCGAATCGGCGATGAACCGGCGGGCGGTGGGGTCGAACTCGATCCGCTCGGCGCGCAGTTCGGTGGTGCGGGACACCCGGGAGATCAGCGAGACGACGATGATGCCGGCGACGAACGTGCCGGAGATGGTGATGCCGTCCGGTCTCTCGATCGCGTTGGCGAACAGCGCGTAGAGCAGCACCAGGCTGAGCACGGTGAAGCCGGCGGTGGCGATCCGCTGCCGGGCCCGGTGCGCCGAGATGGTCACCGCGATCGCGCCGGAGAACATCATCGCCAGGATTCCGGTCGCGTACGCCCCGGCCTGCCTGTTGACGTCCGCCCGGAACGAGACGGTGATGGCGATGCTGATCAGCGTGTAGACGATGACCACCGGCCGGACGGCGCGCCCCCACTCCGGCGCCATGCCGTACTCGGGCAGGTAGCGGGGCACGATGTTGATCAGGCCGGCCATCGCCGAGGCGCCGGCGAACCAGAGGATCAGAATGCTGCTGATGTCGTAGACCGTGCCGAACGCCTCGCCGAGGTGCTCGTGGGCCAGGAACGCCAGCGCCCGTCCGTTGGCCGCGCCTCCGGGCTGGAACTCCTTCGGCGGAATCAGCAGGGTGGTGACCAGAGTGGTCGTGATCAGGTAGACGGACATGATGAGTGCCGCGGTGGTGAGCAGCCTGCGGGTGTTGCGGATCCGGGCCCGCAGCCGCTCCTGCGGGTCGGCGTCTTCACCCGTGACCAGCGGCATCATGCTGACCCCGGTCTCGAAGCCGGACAGCCCGAGCACCAGCAGCGGGAAGGCCAGCACGGCCGGCCCGAGCAGGTCGGTCAGCCCCTCGGCACGGGCGGTCAGGAGATGAGTCCAGCCGCCCAGCACCCCCGGGTTGGCGGCCACCTCGGCCAGCCCGGCGGCCACGATCACCGCGTTGAGCCCGAGGAAGACCGCGACCAGTGGGATAGCGACCTGCACCGCCTCGCTGAAGCCCATCAGGAACACGCCGCCGAGGATGAGCAGCAGCACCACGGTGACCCCGACCGCGGCGAGGGTGCTCCGCGGGAAGGACGCGGGCAGGATCGGGTTCTCCAGCAGGTGCACGGTCGCGTCCGCGGCGGACAGGGTGATCGTGATGATCCACGACGTGACCACGAAGCCGAGCAGCACCAGGACGAAGATCTTGCCCCGCCAGAACGGCAGCAGCCGCTCCAGCATGGCCACCGAGCCCTGCCCGTGCGGGCTCTCCCGGGCCACCCGCCGGTACATCGGCAGCATGCCGAACAGGGTCAGCGCGACGATCAGCAGGGTGGCCAGCGGGGAAAGCGCCCCGGCCGCCAGCGCGGCGATGCCGGGCAGGTAGGACAGGGTGGAGAAGTAGTCCACACCGGTCAGGCACATGACCTGCCACCAGGGGTGCGCTTTCGCCTCCGGCTCCCGGGTTTCCGGGCCGACCGGCTGCACCCGGTGCTGGAACAGCCAGCGGCTCAGTCTGCCGGGCGGCGGCGCCGGGCGGCTCGGGCTCTCCACGCACTCCGGCATCGCCCCCGGTGGCCGACCGGCACGGTGACCGCGTGCCGGGTCGCCGGCGGCGCGCCGCGCGCGCCCCGGGCGGGTCGACCTCGGGTCGCGCCAGCCCCGCCCTCCTCGTGGCTGCGCCCCGCCCCGCCCGTCCGCCATCGTCACCCCCTCCACGCCCTGATCCGACGGTAGGCGGTATCCAGGGGGTCGCCGGTCGGAACCGGGCACGCGGGGAAAGATCATCAGGGGCGCGCGGGATCGTGCCAGTTCTCGATGACCGGCACGGTCAGCCGGCGATCCGCAGGGCGCGGAGCAGCGCGTCCGGGTCGGCGACGGTCACCGTGACCGCCGGGTGACGCAGCCACCGGCCGGGCGCCAGGGCCGGCACCGGGGTGGCGAAGCGGACGCAGACGCCCGCCGCGACGCTGCTGCCGAAGGTGACCCCGCAATCGGCAAGGGACAGGTGCGGTCCGATCGCCCGCCACCAGCGGTACGGCCCGCCGAGCTCCGCCCCGGTGACGTTGCCCCGGGCGGTCCGCAGCCGCCACGGCCCGAACCGGACCGTCAGCTCCTCGGAGCCGACCTCCACGCTGGCGGTCTCCGGCCGGATGCCGAGCAGTGCCAGCGGCAGGCGGAACGGGGGGTCGAACCGGAACCCGAACCGCTGCGGCGGGCCGCTCACCGTCGACCGCCCGCCGTCGGAACTGCGCGGCCCGCTCCGGACCGCTCGCTGCTCACCATGGGCCGCGCGTACCCGGTCCGGGCGGCCCGACACCCCTCCTGCCGAGTGACACCTCATTCCAACGCGCTGGTCCAGAGCCGCACGTGGGCGTCGAGGTGTTCGGCCGTGGCCCGCCAGTACGCCCCGTCCTCGGTGTGGATCCGGGCCCACGGCTGCCGACCCTCCCGGGCGCCCCGGCAGAGCAGGTCGTACATCGCCCGGGCGCGGCGACCGAGCATCCCGGCCAGCGCCGGGCGGTCCGCCCCGGACAGGCCGTAGCCGTCCACGAAGATCCGGAGCCGCTCGGCCGACTCGCGGGCCGGGCGGTCCGGCCCCATCCCGGCCATGCTCTGCGCCGCGTACGCCAGCTCCCAGAGCCGGGTGCCCGGTCCGGCCGAGTCCCAGTCGATCAGCACCCAGCCGCGGGGTGAGCGGACCAGGTTCCACGGGGCGGCGTCGTGGTGGCAGACGAGTTCCTCGCCGTCGGGCGGGATGACCCGGTTCCACACCGCCGGCGCCGGGGGCACGAAGTCCGCCGTCGCGCGGTGCAGGTCGGCCAGGAGCGCACCGATCGACGCCAGCTCCGCCGGGGCGTACGTGCCCTCGGGTGGGCCGGTCTCCCCCGGGACGTACTCCAACACCTGGCGGCCCGCGGCGTCCCGGCCGAGCGGTCGGGGCGCGCCGGGGAAGCCGACCTCGTGCAGGTGGCGCAGCAGGGCGTCGACGCTGTCGGTCCAGGGCCCGACCGGCCGGCGGACCGTGTCGCCGACCCGCACCACCCCGGCGGTGACGTTGCCGGTCAGCGGCTGCTCGTCGCGTGTCATCCGCCCATCCTGCCCCGGCGGTGGGCACGACGATGTCCCCGCGTTCCGACCGGAGGACGGAACGCGGGGACCCCCCGTCGCGGCTACTGCAGGAAGGCCCCGAGGGGCGAGAGCAGCAGCCGACCGAGCAGCGCGGCGTTGTCGTCCAGCCGCGTCCGCTCACACTCGCGGGCATCCGGGTCGTGCCGGCAGCGCCAGATCTTCTGCGCGTTGCGCCAGGCCACGTTCCGGGTGTACTCCACCAGTTCGCCCTGGTACCAGTCGTCGATGTCGCCGTTCAGCATGTCGATCATGAGCTGCCAGTGGTCCAGGTAGCCGCGGCGCAGCTCGGGGATCCGCTCGGCGAAGATGTCGTTGATCTCGAGGTAGTCGTGGTGCTGGTCGCTGCCGTCGACCGGCTCGGACTGGAGGCTGTCGAACGTCGTCACCAGCGCGAACGGCAGATCGTAGTTGATGTGCGCGTTCACCCCGGCGGCGGCCGAGGGCAGCGGTCGGGCGTCCGGGCCACGCATCCGTTCGAAGAGGCAGTGCCAGGCCTTCGGCGTGTTCGCGCTGGACTCGGTCCAGTACCGCAGCGCGTCGAAGTAGCGGGCGGCGAACTCCACGTCCAGCCGGGCCAGGAAGACCGGGTCGGCGAAGCGGTCGTCGTAGAGGCCGTCCAGCACGCTGGTGGTGATGGTCAGGTAGAGCTTGTTGAAGTCGGCCAGCGGGCAGCTCGCCTCGAGCGGGGGCAGCCGGACCAGCAGGTCCTGGAGCTTGGTGAGATGGTCGACCACCGCCGGCACGTCGGCGGGGTGGTCGGCGAGCAGCCCCACCATGTCCTGGTGCACAGGACCCCAGACCGGTTCGGTCATCTCTCCTCCACTGTGGCCGGGGCGCCAGGAGCGCCGCGGTGACGCAGGACAGCCTTCCAGCCGACGCCGGTCGGCCGGATCAGTAGAACGACGTATGTCAGTCCGCGCCGTACGGGTGATCGGGACGATTGCGCAGGAATATCGCGCTCGCCTGCACCCGGGTGCGGACCTGGAGCTTGTCGAAGATGTGCGAGACGTGCACGCCGATGGTCCGCTCGCTGATGAACAGCCGCTGGCCGATCTCCTTGTTGGTCAGCCCCTCGGCGACCGCAGCCAGCACCTCGCGCTCCCGGGCGGTCAGCACGGCCAGCTCGTCGACGGCCGGCTCGGCGACGGCGGCCGCGGGACGCTCACGGGGCGGCGCGGGCCGCCGCTCGGTCTCCCGCTCCTCCAGCGTCACCCGGGCCCGGCCGGCAATGGTACGGATCTCGCTGCTCAGCGGCACCGCCCCCAGGCCCTGCGCCATCTGGTACGCCTGCCGCAGCAGCTTGCCGGCGGTCGCGACCCGGCTGCGCCGGGCCAGCAGCGCCTCGGCCTGACGCAGCCGCGAGTACGCCGCCGGGTACGGGTGGTTGCGCCGGTCCCACTCCGCCGCCGAGCGGGCCCACAGCTCCGGGTCGCCCCTGCCGTCGAGCCGGCTGACCTCCGCGTCGCAGAGCGCGAGGAATCCGTCCACGATGTAGCGCACCGGACCAGCGGCGTCCTCGCTCTTGCGGGCAACCCGGTCGACCACCTCGCGCAGCCGCCGCACCGCCATCTCGTCCACCGCGATGGTGCGGCTGGCGTGCGCCTCGGCCTCGGCGCGCAGCCCGTGCCAGGCCAGGGTGGCCAGCACGATCACATCGTCGGAGCGGCTCTCGGTCAGACCACGTTGGACGGCCTGCCGGGCCAGGTCGTGCCGCCCCTGCCACATGTCCAGCCCGGCCCGCAGGATCAGCATCGGCAGCACGTGCCGGGCGCCGCCGCCGGCCAACACGGTGGCCACCGCCTCCAGGTCCCGGTCGGAGGCCTCGATGTCGCCGTACCCGACGGAGAGCCGGCACCGGGCCAGCAGCAGCTCGACCGCGTCGGCGCCGGAGGGGCGGTGCCGCAGCGCCGCCGCGACCACCTTCTCCGCCTCGGACCACTGCCCGACCCGGAACAGCCCGTTGGTGGCGATGGCCAGCAGCCGGGTCTCCCAGGTGCGGCCCAGGCCCAGCTCGGCGACCCGTTCGGCGCCGCGGCGGGCGACCACCACGCCCTCCTCGAGGATGTTCAGCGGGCCGGTCAGCAGCTCCGCCAGGTGCAGGTACGCGCAGGCCACGTCCTCCGGCCGCCCGGAGCGCTCGGCGACCTCCAGCGCCTCCCGCGTCACCGCGAGCCCGGCGTCCGGGTCCTCCAGGTAGGCCTCGCTGAAGCCGAGCGCGGCGCTGGCCAGCACCACCTCCGAGGTGGAGCCCTCGACCGCCGCGGCGAGCTGCAGCGCCTCCCTCGCCTGGTCGCCGGCCTCGGCGTACCGGCCGAGGTGCAGCAGCAGCTCGGCCAGGTGGGCCGCGGCGGTGGCACGCTCCCGCGGCGTGCAGTCGGCGGCAGCCAGGGCCCGCCGGTACTCGGCCTCGGCGGGGGCGGACCGGCCGGCGGCGGCCAGGTAGCGGGCCCGCCGGATGTGCAGGGCGCAGGACGGCGGACCGCCGGCGTCCGCCGCCAACTCCTCCAGCAGGGCCAGCGCCCGGGCGTGCTCGCCACAGTGGTGGGCCGTCTCGGCGGCGTGTTCCAGCAGCTCGGCGCGGTCGACCTCGACCGGTGCGGGGCGGGCGGCGTCCGGCGGGCCGGCGGGCGGCGCGGCGGCCAGCTGGAGCGCGCTCGACCAGTGCCGGTGCGCCTCGGCGTAACCGTGCAGCCGCTCGGCCTCCTGGGCGGCGGCCATCGCGGCCGGCAATGCGCGGGCCGGCTCACCGGCCAGCCGCCAGTGGTGGGCCAGCCGGGCCTGGTGCAGCTCAGCGGTGGCCGAGGTCAGCGCCTCGGCGTAGCGCCGCTGCAGGGCCGAGCGCTCGGCGGGCAGCAGCTCGTGCGCCAGCACCTCGGCGACCAGCCGGTGCCGCAACCGGTAGCCGTCGTCGGCACCGACCAGCAGCCGGTGCGCCACCGCGGCCCGGACCGCCTGGATCAGGTCCTCCTCGGGCAGCCGGACCACCTGGGCCAGCAGCCAGTGTTCGACCGGCTCCACACCGGCGGCGACCGCGTGCATGACCGCGTGCGCGGGCTGCGGCAGCGCGTCGACCCGGGCCAGGAAGATCTCCCGGAGCGTGTCGGAGAGCTCGTCCCGGCCGTCGCGCACGTCCCGGGCCAGCTCCTCGACCACGAACGGGTTGCCGCCGCTGCGCTGCCAGACCAGCTCGGCCGCGTCCGGGGCCAGCGGCCGGCCGACGATCGCCGCGGCCAGCCGGTCGGTGTCCGCCCGGTCCAGCGGTGCCAGGTCGAGCACCCGGACCGACCGCAGCCGGCGCAGCTCGGTGAGGACCCGACGCAGCGGGTGGGCGCCCTGCAGGGCCTCGGCCCGGATTGCGGCGAGCACCGACAGCTGCAGGTCACCGAGGCCGGCGAGCAGATAGAGCAGCAGCTCGCGGGTGCTCCGGTCGACCCACTGGAGGTCGTCCAGCACCAAAACCAGCGGGCGACCGCCGGCGACCAGGTGCAGGCCGCGGGAGACCCGCTCCAGCAGCGCGCCGGCGCCATCCGGCCCCGGGGTCTCGTCGTCGAACATCTGGAGCAGACCGCGCACCGCCGAGGAGGTACGGGCCTGGGCGGCGGTCAGCTCGCCGTCGAAGCGGCGCAGCGCCTGCCGCAGCGGATGCAGCGGGGAGGCGTCGCCGATGTCCAGGCAGGAGCCGGTGAGCACCAGCGCGCCGCCGTCCCGCAGCCGGGTGCTCACCTCGTGCAGCAGCCGGGTCTTGCCCACCCCGGACTCGCCGGTGAGGAAGACCGCCGCGGTGTGCCCCGGCGCGACGTCGTCGAGCAGCGCTGACCGGAGCGTCGCCAGCTGATCGGCACGACCGACGAGCGGTGCGGTGTCCACATCGCTGGCCATGGCTCGCAGCCTAATCACAGGCTCCCGCACTGTTCTACGGGCGAACGGGCCTTGTGGTACTCCTCGCGTCGACATTGCGACTAAAGGTTGCGGGTGGCCGACATACGTCGTCCTACCGATCCCCCGACGATCCGGTGGTGCAACTCTCCGTAGGTCGTCAGGCACCAACGGGGGAGGACGGGTGCGATGCAAATGTCCACAATCGCCGGGAGTCCGGAAGCCCTCGGCTCGGCACACTGGCCGGTACCCGAGGAGCGACGGACCGTGACCGTGCTCTTCGCCGACATCGTCGGCTCCACCGGGCTGATCGAGCGGCTCGATCCGGAGGACGTGCGGGCCCTGCAGCGGGCGTACTTCGACACCGTCGCGGGGGTGCTGCGCCGGTGGAACGGCGTGGTCGAGAAGTACATCGGCGACGCGGTGATGGCGCTCTTCGGCGCGCACGGCTCCGACGGCTTCGACGCGTACCGGGCGGTGCAGGCCGGGCTGGAGATCCAGCGCGCCCTCGGCCGACGGTCGCCGGCCGGCACTCGGCTGCGCGTGCGGGTCGGGGTGGCCACCGGCGAGGCGCTGGTGGACGTCGCCGGCACCCGCGACGGTGGGCACGGCATGGCCAGCGGCGCGGTGATCACCACCGCGGCCCGTCTTCAGCAGTACGCCCCGCCCGGCGGCGTGGTGGTCTGCGCGGCCACCCGGCGGGCCACCGCCGGCCTGGTCGAGCAGCGGCCGCTGGCCTCGATGGCGGTCGCCGGCAAGGCGATGCCGCTGGACGTCTGGCGGGTGACCGGGCCGGGCCGGGGGGGCCCGGCCCGGCACCACGGCCCGCTGATCGGCCGGCGGCGGGAGCTGGCCACGGCGGGCGATGAGATCGCGCGGGCGGTCCGGGACCGCCGCCCGCGCTGGGTCTCGCTGGTCGGCCCGGCGGGCAGTGGGCGGAGCCGGCTGCTGCACGAGCTGGTGCGGGCGGCGTCCACCGTGGACGGGGTGCCGGTACGCTGGTGTGTCGCGCACTGCCCGCCGTACCCGCAGGGGGCCTGGACGCCGCTGGCCGACATGGTCCGCGGGTTCGCCGGGGTCCGCGACACCGACCTTTCCGCGACCGTACGCCGGCGGCTGGCCACGGCGCTCGAAGGAGTCCTTCCGCCGCAGCGGCGGGGCGCGGCGGCGCACGCGTTGGCGGAGCTGCTGGCCGCGTCGGAGGACGCGGCCGCCGCGGATCGGGGGGCCGACGCGTGGCTGCAGGTCCTGCTGGAACTGGCGGCGGGGCAGCCGGTGGTGGTCGCGGTGGACGACCTGGACCGAGCGGCCCCGGCGCTGAACCGGTTCCTGCACCGGCTCTTCGCGGCGGCGACCGAGCGGGAGCTGCCGTTGGCGGTGGTGGCCACGCACGGTCCGGGCTGGGCCGACGTGCTGCCCGGCGCCGCCGACCGACGCCGGCGGGTGCCGCTGCCCGCGCTCGATACCGTCCACACCGGACGGCTGCTCCGGCACCAGCTCCGCCGGGCCGGCCGACCGGCCGCGCTGGCGGGGCGGCTGCTGCCGCTGGTCGGCGGCAACCCGGGCGTCGCCGAGGCGTACGTCCGGGGGCTCGACGAGGACGGGGCGTCGGGCGCCCGGGTGCCCGAGGCAGTCCGCCGGATCGTCGACGCCCGGCTGGATCGGCTCGACGGGGAGCAGCGGGCGGTGCTGATGGCCGGTGCGGCGCTCGGCGTCGGCTTCGCCCCGACGGCGGTCGACCGGCTGCTCGGCTGGGCGCCGGGCCGGGCCGAGCCGGTGCTGCGGGACCTGGCGGCGCAGGCGCTGCTGCGGCCGGCGCGCGGCGGGTACGCCGTCGCGGAGCCGGCGGTGGCGCTGGTCGCCCACGACCGGCTGCCCCGCGCGGTCCGGGCCGAATTCGCCCGCCGCGCTCGGACGCCTCGCCTCCTCGACCCGACGCGCGCAGCCGACGCCATGTCCACGGCCGACGCGAGGCGGGCGCCCCACGCCCCCCGCGCGGTCGACGCCACCCCCGCGGTCGACGCCCGCCAAGCGGTCGACGCCTCCCAGGCGGTCCCCGCCAAACCCGCGCTGGACGCGCCCCGGGCGGTCGACGCGAGGCGGGCGGCCCCGGCCACACGTGCGGTTTACGCCACGCCCGCGGTCGACGCGCTACGTGCGGCCGATGCGACCTGGGCGGTCGACGCGGACAGGCGCCGGGACGGCGTGCCCGACCTTACCCACGAAGCCGGAGCCCTCCCGCGCCGGTCCCGACCGGACCGGACCGTGGGGCGGATCCATCCGCTGGCCGTGCATCCCCGGGCCGGTCTGGACGGCCCGCCGGCCGATAACGACTCAGCCGAGATGATCGACTCCGCTTACGGCACCTCGCGGGGTCCGACGGCGGCCGACACCCCAATGTCGCGCAAACGGAGTGGAGTATCGACTGTCCGGCTCGCCGCGGCCTGAGCCGTCGCGCGGACTGCGGCGCGGGCCGGGGCGGCCGCCAGGTCACCCGCAGCGGGCAGCCGGCCACGGGGTGACACCTCGTTCCCGTGGGACCCCTGGCGGTCAGCGGTCGGCGAGGAACGCCAGCACCCGCTCCCAGGTCCGCTCGGCGGCCACGGGGTCGTGGTCGGGCAGGTCGGGGTCGGTGTAGAGGTGCCCCGGCCCCGGGTAGCGGTGCACCGACAGCTCGGCGCCGGCGGCGGTCATCGCCCGCTGCCACTCGTCCACCTCGTGCTGCGGTTCGTACTCGTCGGGGTCGGCGAGGTGCAGCTGCACCGGAAGCCCGGGACGCACCGCGTCGGGCGCGCCGCCGGTGCCGTGCAGGAGCAGCAGGGCCGCCGCGGCCGGCCGCTCGGCGAGCAGCGCCCCGGCCACCCCCGCACCCAGCGAAAAGCCGGCCAGCACCGTCTCGGCCGGCAGGTCCCTTGCCGCGGCGCGGGCCCGGTCCAGCACCGCGTCCCGGCCGACCTTGTCGAGCAGCGCGAAGCCCTCCTCGACGGTGTCGGTTGCCGGCAGCCCGTACAGGTCGGGGGTGGTGACCTGGTGCCCGGCGGTGCGCAACCGGTCCGCGGCGGCGAGCACGGCGGGCCGCAGCCCGTAGACCGAGTGGAAGAGCAGGATGTGTCCCATCGGCCCATCCTGCACCCGGCCACCGACAAACGGGCCCGCCGCGCCCGGCGGGATCGTCGACGGTCAGCCCAGCGACTCGATCCGCGCCACCAGCTCGGCCGGCGGCGGCATCGCCGCGATCTCCCGGCTCACCTTCACCGCGGCGGCGGCGAGTTCGGCGTCGGTGACCAGCCGGGACAGGGTTTCCGCGGTGATCCCCCGGGCCGGCGCCGCGATGCCGGCGCCCCGGTTCGCCGCCAACGTGGCGTTGAACCGGCGGTCACCCGGGCCGACGGTGGCGAGCTGCGGGACGCCGGCGACCAGCGCGCCGAGGACGCTGCCCGCGCCGCCGTGATGGACCAGCGCCGCGCTGGCCGGCAGGGCCGCGGCGAGCGGGATCCAGTCGACGGTACGGACGTTGGCCGGCAACGCCGACCGGGACAGCCGCCCGTTCGGCCGCACCAGGACGAACTCGGCGTCGACCCGGTCGGCGGCGGCGACCACCGCCCGCATCGGGCCCGCCCCGCCGGGACCGGCCACCGTGCTCCGGCTGACCAGCACCCGGGGCCGGTCCCCCGGCTCGCGCAGCCAGTCCGGCAGCTCACCGCCGCCGGCGTACGAGTCGTACCGCAGCGGCCAGCCGTCCTGGGTCGCCACGCTGGGCGGGGCTACGGCGATCGCCGCGGCGGGTGGCGGGATCGTCGCGACGCGGTGCCGGCGCAGCGCCCCGGTGAGCCGCTCGGTGGTGACCCGGACCAGCTCGCGCCCGTCGAAGAGCGAGTTCTCGTGGCGTACCGCCGGGACGCCGACCCGGGCGGCCGCGAGCGCGCCGGCCACCGCGAACGGCTCGTAGACCACCAGGTCGGGTGACCACTCCTGGGCCAGGGCGACCATGCCGTCGGCCAGTTCGTCGTTGACCTGTCCGAAGAGGAGGGCGGCGCCGCGGGTGCCGGCCGTACCGGCCAGCTCGGCGCGCGCGACCAGCGGATGCCGCAGCATCACCCCGCGGGCGATCCGTCCGAAGTCGAACGCCGGAGCGACATCGCGGACCGGCAGGCCGGAGCGGGCCGCCGCGAGGCCGTCGGCCGCCGTAGCGACCAGCACGTCGTGCCCGGCGTCGCGCAGGGCGAGGGCGAGCGGCAGCAGGGGGAAGACGTGACCGATCAGGGGCGCGGACGCCACCAGCACACGCATGCCTCGATGCTAGGGGCCACCCGCCGGTCGGTGGGACCCCGCGGGCTCAGGCCGCCGCTCCACCGCCCTGGGACAGGGTGCGGCTGCGGCCCCGGAACTCGGCGACAACCTCGTCGTCCCGCCAGACGGTGACGTCGTAGATGCCGCTGCGGCCGTACCGGGTGCGCTCGGTCGCCCGGGCCTCCAGCAGGTCGCCCTCGCGGACCGGGCGGAGGAAGCTGATCTCGGCGCCGGCCGCGACGGTCACCGGGCCATGGCTGTTGCAGGCCAGCGCGAAGGCGGTGTCGGCCAGCAGGAAGACGAAGCCGCCGTGGCCGATGGCGTGACCGTTGAGCATGGCCGCGGTGACCCGCATCCGGGCCACCGCCGCACCGTCCGCAACGGAGACCAGCTCGATGCCGAGCCCCTTGGAGGCCACGTCGGCGTCGAACATCTCGTGGGCCGCGTTGCGGCCGCCACTCTCCCCCATGTCAGCCACCCCGCCGCTGGTCGATGATCCGGCGCATCTTGCCCATCGACCGTTCCACCCCGTCCGGCTCGATCACCTGCACCGCGACGCTGACCCCGATGGTGTTCTTGACCTGTTCGACCAGCGCCGCGCCGGCCCGGGCCGCCACGTCCGGGGCCACCCCGGCCCGGCGCTCCACCTTGACGGTGAGGGTGTCCATCCGGCCCTGCCGGTCCAGCACGCACTGGAAGTGCGGCGACAACGCCGGGGTACGCAGGATCAGCTCCTCGATCTGGGTCGGGAAGACGTTCACCCCGCGGACGATCATCATGTCGTCGGTCCGCCCGGTGATCTTCTCGATCCGGCGCATCGGCCGGGCGGTGCCGGGCAGCAGCCGGGTGAGGTCGCGGGTGCGGTAGCGGACCACGGGCATGGCCTCCTTGGTGAGCGAGGTGATCACCAGCTCGCCCTGCTCACCGTCGGGCAGCACCTCCCCCGTGACCGGATCGATGATCTCCGGGTAGAAGTGGTCCTCCCAGAGGTGCAGCCCGTCCTTGGTCTCCACGCACTCGTTGGCCACGCCCGGGCCCATCACTTCGGACAGCCCGTAGATGTCCACGGCGTGCATGTCGAGCCGCTGTTCCATCTCCCGGCGCATGTCCTCGGTCCACGGCTCGGCCCCGAAGATGCCGACCTTGAGCGAGGTGGTCCGCGGGTCGACGCCCTGGCGTTCCATCTCGTCCACGATCGCCAGCATGTAGCTGGGGGTGACCATGATGACGTCCGGCTCGAAGTCGCGGATCAGCATCACCTGACGCTCGGTCATGCCGCCGGAGACCGGGATGACCGTGCAGCCCAGCTCCTCGGCGCCGTAGTGCGCGCCGAGCCCGCCGGTGAAGAGCCCGTAGCCGTACGCCACGTGCACCCGGTCGCCGGGGCGGCCGCCGGAGGCGCGGATCGACCGGGCCATCAGCCGGGCCCAGGTGGTCACATCGTCCCGGGTGTAGCCGACCACGGTGGGGCGGCCGGTGGTGCCGGAGGAGGCGTGCACCCGGGCGACCCGCTCGCGGGGCACCGCGAACATGCCGAACGGGTAGTTCTCCCGCAGCTCGGCCTTTCCGGTGAACGGGAATTTGGCCAGGTCGGCGAGCTCCCGGCAGTCGTCCGGATGGACCCCCGCCGCCTCGAAGGCCCGGCGGTAGTGCGGCACGTTGTCGTACGCGTGCCGCAGCGACCAGCGCAGCCGGTCCAGTTGCAGCGCCCGCAGCTCGTCCACGGACGCCCGCTCGATCGGCTCCAACTCCTCCGGCCGTGGAGTCCGGTCCTGCACTGTGCCCTCCTCGGATTTGTTGGCGGCGTTGCGGCCATCGTCGTGACGTACCGTACGCCTCGGAATCTTTGCTCGACCAGCAGACTCAACCCAGCCGTTCGACAACGGCGGCAGCGGCAGCGATGACCCGTTTACCCAGGTCGGCGGGGTCGCTCTCGTCCGCCACATAGACCACGGCCACTGCAGCGGCCACCTCGCCGCGGTTGTCGACCACGGGCGCGGCGACCGACCGCATCCCGGAGAGCACCTCGCCGTGCGAGGACGCCCACCCGCGCTCCCGCGCTTCGGTGACCCGCTCCGCTTCGCCAGGCTGCGGGGGCCGCCCGGCGAGGACGGCGATGCCCGGGGCGCCGAGATGAACCGAGTGCCGCACCCCCGGGCGGTAGGCGACGTGCACGTGGGTCCGGCGCGGCTCCACGCTGGCCAGGGTCACCACCTCGTCGCCGTCGGGAACCACCAGGAAGGCGGTCATGCCGACGTCGTCGGCCAGGGCGGACAACGCGGGCAGCGCGGCGGACTGCACGGCGGGGCTGACCGAGCGGGCCAGGGCCGACAGCCCGAAGCCCAGTTCGTACCGGCCGTCCGGCCGGCGGCTGACGAGCCGGTGGGCCTCCAGCGTGCGCACCATGCGGTAGACGATCGATCGGTGTACGTCGATGGCCTGGGTGAGCTCGGCGATCGATCGCGGACCGTCGGCGGCGGCGAGCGCCTCCAGGATGCGCAAACCGCGGTCCAGGGTCTGGGAGTGCGTCACCATGAGGCCCTTCTCGCTCGGGCCCTTGTGTGCCCGATCACACCATACTAGCCTCTCGATTCAATATCGGAACAGGGTGTTCGATTATCGGACAACCCCGTGGCGGCGGAGCCCGGCGGGATCCCGACCGGAGCCGCGACCAGAGGGAGCGAGTGATGGCTAGGACCCGCAGGGTCGGTGTCATGACGGCGGCGGCGGCGACGCTGCTGCTCACCATCGCCGGCTGTGCCGAGAAGGACGTCGCGGAAGGCGGCGGCGACAGCAGCGGCCCGATCAAGATCGGCGCCGTGCTCGACATCACCGGCGCCGGCGCGAGCCTCGGCGTACCCGAGCGCAAGACACTGGAGCTGCTGACCAAGCAGGTGAACCAGGCCGGTGGCATCAACGGCCGCAAGATCGAGCTGATCGTCGAGGACAACCAGTCCACCGAGGACGGCGCTGCCAAGGCCATGAACGAGATGGTCAGCAAGAAGGTCGACATCGTGCTCGGCGCCAGCCGTACCGGCCCGAGCCTGGCGATGCGGCCGGTGGCGGAGTCGAGCAAAACCCCGATGATCTCGCTCGCCGCCAACGTCAAGGTCACCAAGGGCGCGACGTGGGTCTTCAAGACGGCCCAGAACGACGCGGTCGTGCTGGAGAACATCGTCGAGCACGCGAAGGCCAAGGGCTGGAAGACGATCGGTCTGCTGCGGGACGCGTCCGGATACGGCGAGGGGGTGGCGGAGACCCTCACCGAGCTCGGCAAGGCCGACGGGATCTCGGTCGTGAAGGTCGAGAAGTTCGCCCCGGACGCCACCGACTTCACCGCCCAGATGATCAACATCCGCAACGCCAAGGCGGACATGAACCTCATCTGGGGCATCCCGCCGGCGGCCGGGCTCGCCCAGAAGGCCTACCGGCAGCTCAACATCAGCGCCCCCGTCGTGCAGAGCCACGGCATCGGCAACCAGGTCTTCCTGGACACCGCCGCCGCCAGCGCCGACGGCCTGGTCGCCCCGCTGGGCCGGCTCCTGGTCGCCGACCAGCTGCCCGACAGCGACCCGCAGAAAACGGTGCTGACCAAGTTCCTCGCCGACTACCAGCAGGCCTACAACGAGAAGCCGTCCACCTTCGCCGGTCACGCGTACGACGCCTTCCAGCTCGCGATGGACGCGTTCAAGGCGGTCGGCACCGACAAGCAGAAGGTCCGCGACCACCTGGAGAAGGTCGACGGGTTCGTGGGCGTCACCGGCGTCTACAAGATGACGCCGGAGGACCACTCGGGCCTGACCAAGGAGGCTCTGGTGCTGGTCACCGTCTCCGGGGGCAAGTGGCAGATCCTGCAGGACAAGTAGCCACCCGACGATGAGCGATCTACTCCAACTCCTCCTGGCCGGCGTCTCCATCGGCGCCGTCTACGCCCTGATCGCGATGGGCTTCGTCGCGATCTACACGGTCAGCGAAGTCATCAACCTGGCCCAGGGCGAACTCGTGGCACTGGCGGGGCTGGTCGCGATCAGCGCGGCGGGCAGCGGTATGCCGCTGCCCGCCGCCATCGTGCTGGCCGTCGTCACCGTCGTGATCGTGGCCGCGCTGATGCAGCGACTCGTGATCGCCCCGGTCAAGCGCATGACCACCCTGCTGTCGATCATTCTGACGCTGGGCGTCTCCACCGCGCTCAAGGCCGCCATGCTGCTGATCTGGGGGCCGGAGGCGAAGGGTCTCACCCCCTTCCCCGGCAGCGACTTCACCGTCTTCGGCGTCGCGGTGCGCGCCCAGTACCTGTGGATCCTCGGCGTCACCGCGCTCGTCGCGGTCGCCGTGAGCTGGTTCTACGAGCGGACCCTCGCCGGCAAGGCGTTGCGGGCGTGTGCCGAGCAGGCCACGGCCGCGAGGCTCGTGGGCATTTCGATCTCCCGGGCGTCGCTGGTCTCCTTCGGCATCGCCGGGCTGCTCGCCTCGATCGCCGGAGTGCTGGCCAGTCCCGTCTACTTCAGCGCCTGGGACTCCGGCCTCACGCTCGGGCTCAAGGGCTTCGTCGCCGCCACGCTCGGCGGTCTGACCTCGATCCGGGGTGCGATCGGCGGTGCCCTCCTGCTCGGGATCCTCGAGTCGCTCGTCGCCGGCTACGTCGACTCCGGGCTGCGCGACGCGGTCGCCTTCATCGTCCTGATCGTCGTCCTGGTGGTGCGCCCAGGCGGCATCCTCGGGCAGCGCGCCGTGGCGAGGGTGTGATGACGGTACGCATTCCGCAGCCCCGCGGCGGAACCCCGACCACCCGGACCCGCTCCCGGGGCTTCGGCCGCGGGGAACCGGCCGGCTTCGTCGTCCTGGCGCTGCTGCTGGCGGCATTCCCGCTGCTGGCCTCCGAGTCGGTGGTCAACGTCGGGGTGTACGCGCTGATCTACGGGCTCGCCGCGATCGGCCTGACCCTGCTGATGGGGCTGGCCGGGCAGGTCAGCCTCGGCCAGGCCGCGTTCTTCGCCATCAGCGCGTACGGGCAGGCGGTCCTGGTCACCAGGTACCAGGTACCCATGGTGGTCGCCGCGATCATCGCGGTCGGCCTGGCCATGCTCGCGGCGCTGCTGGTGGGCCTGCCGCTGCTGCGGCTGCGTGGGCACTACCTGGCGCTGGCCACGCTGGGCCTGGGCATCATCGTCACCGTCGCCGCCACCGAGTCCGAGTTCCTCGGCGCCACCTCCGGCATCTACGGGGTCTACAAGCCGACCTTCGGCGGGCGCCGCTACGACAGCCCCGCCGAGTACTTCTGGCTGCTCGCCCCGGTGGTCTTCCTGGCGTTGCTGCTGGCCCGGAACATCGTCGCCGGGCGGATCGGCCGCGCCCTCGGCGCGGTCAACGACTCCGAGGTCGCCGCCGAGTGCCTGGGCGTCGACACGTTCCGCCTGCGGCTGCAGGTCTTCGTGCTCTCCGCCGGCTTCGCCGGACTGGCCGGCGTCGCGTACGTGCACTGGATCGGGGTGGTCAACCCGAACGCGGCGAACTTCCCGCTCTCGGTGGAGTTCCTGCTGATGTCCGTGCTCGGCGGCCTGGGCAGCGTGTGGGGCGCCATCATCGGCGCGTTCGCGGTCGAACTGCTCGACGAGGGGCTGCGCAGCCTCATCCCCACCCTGGTCCCCGGCGCCGAGGGAGAGGTGCAGCTGGTCGGGTTCGGCGTGGTGCTCACCGCGGTCATCCTGTTCGTACCGGGCGGCATCCACGAGGTGTGGCGGCGGCTGCTCGCCCGCCTCCAACGTCCGGCGCCGGCCAGCGACGAACCGGCCGCGGTCGGCACCGACGTCGAGGTGGACGCGGCGCCCCTGCTCGCCCGGGAGGGCCGGCCCGCGGCGGGGGCACCGCTGCTGCAGGTCCGCGACCTGACCCGCCGCTTCGGCGGCGTGACCGCCGTGAACGCGGTGTCCTTCGACGTACGGGCCGGCGAGATCTTCGCCCTGATCGGCCCGAACGGAGCCGGGAAGACCACCTGCTTCAACATGATCAGCGGCGTCCTGACGCCGTCGGCGGGCTCGGTGCGACTGGGCGACACCCGCATCGACGGTCGGAAGCCACACGTCTTCGCCCGGGCCAGGGCGACGCGGACCTTCCAGAACCTGCAGATCTTCCGCTCCACCACGGTGCGCGGCAACGTGTCGGTCGGTCGCCACCTGCGCAGCGGCGCGGGCATGCTGCGCGGGGCGCTGTCCTTGCCGGCCCGTGCCGAGGAACGCCAGATCCAGCGATCCGTCGACGAACTGCTGGCCCTCACCGGCCTCGCGGCGGACGCCGACCGGCCGGCGGCGGACCTGCCGTTCGGCCGGCAGCGGCAACTGGAGATCGCCCGAGCTCTCGCCCTCGAACCCGATCTGCTGCTGCTCGACGAGCCGATGGCCGGCCTCTCCGGCGCGGAGCGCCACGACCTGGTCCGGCTGCTGCGCCGGCTGCGCGCCGGTGGCATGGCGATCGTGCTGGTGGAGCACGACGTGGAGGCGGTGCTGGCCCTCGCCGACCGGGTCGCGGTGCTCGACGACGGGCACCTGATCGCCCTCGGGACCCCGGACGAGGTGCGGCAGGACCCGGCGGTGCTGGCCGCCTACCTCGGGGTGGGCGACGATCAGGAGGAAGTCGTCGCGTCGGCGCCCGGCGCCGACGGCGAACCGGCCAGGAAGGACGGTGCGTGATGCTGGACGTCTCCGGGCTGAGCGCGGGGTACGACAAGCTCCAGGTCCTGCACGAGATCGACCTCGCCGTCGCCGACGGTCAACTGCTCGCCGTCATCGGGGCCAACGGCGCGGGCAAGAGCACCCTGCTGCGGGCGCTCTCCGGGCTGCTGCGGCCCTCGGCCGGGCGGATCACGCTGGCCGGGCGGGAGCTCACCGGGCTGAGCGCCGAGGCGATCGCGGCGGCCGGGCTGGCCCACGTACCCGAGAACCGGCTGGTCTTCCCGTCGCTGACGGTGTCGGACAATCTCGCGCTGGGCGGCTGGACCCGGCGCCGCGACGGGACGGCGGTGGCCGCCCGCCGGGCCCAGGTGCTGGAGCTGTTTCCGCGGCTCGCCACCCGGCTCGACCAGCCGGCCGGCACGCTCAGCGGCGGCGAGCAGCAGATGGTGGCGATCGGACGCGGCCTGATGGCCGGACCGAAGGTGCTCGTCCTCGACGAGCCGAGCCTGGGCCTGGCGCCCCGGCTGGTCGGGGAGATCTTCGCCGCGCTGGCCCGGCTGAAGGCCGAGCACGAGCTCGCCATCGTGCTGGTGGAGCAGAACGCCCGGGCCGCGTTCCGGGTCGCCGACGAGGTGGTCGTCATGGACCGGGGACGGGTCGTGGCGACCGGCTCCCCCGCCGTGCTCGCCGACGACGACCGGGTCCGCAGCGCGTATCTCGGTGGGAACTACTCGACCGCGACGTCCTGACGTCGCCCGACAGAAAGGAGAGGCCGTGACATCCGTGGCCAAGCCGTTCGCCTCGTCGGCGGATGTGCAGGAGAAGACCGAGACCCTCGAGGTGATCGCCGACGGCGTGTACGCCCTCACCGCCGAGGGCGACCCGAACGTCGGCGCGATCGAGGGCGAGGACTTCGTCGTGGCGTTCGAGGCCCGGGCCACGCCGGTGATGGCCCGCCGCTGGCTGGACAGGCTGCGTGAGCACACCGACAAGCCCGTCAAGTATCTGTTGCTCTCGCACTACCACGCGGTGCGGGTGCTCGGCGCGTCCGCGTTCGACGCCGACGTGATCATCGCCCACGACCAGACCCGGCGGCTCATCGCCGAACGCGGCCGGCAGGACTGGGAGTCCGAGCGGGGCCGGATGCCGCGACTGTTCACCGGTGAGGAGACGGTCCCCGGGCTGACCTGGCCGGATGTCACCTTCACCGACCGGCTGACCATCGACCTCGGCGGCGGCCGGGGCGAGGTGGTGCTGCAGTACTGCGGCCGGGGCCACACCGCCGGCGACATCGTGCTGTGGCTGCCCCGGCAGCGGGTGCTCTTCGCCGGCGACCTGGTCGAGGCGCAGGCGGCGCTCTACACCGGGGACGCCTTCCACGCCGACTGGTCCACCGGCACGCTGGACCGGGTCCGCGAGTTCGGGGCGGAGGCCCTGGTCGGCGGTCGGGGCGCGGTGGCCAACGGACGGGCGGCGGTCGACGCCGCCATCGACCAGACCCGGGACTTCCTGCTGGTGATGCGGGAGAAGGTCGGCGAGGTGCACGCGGCCGGCGGCTCCCTCAAGGACGCCTTCGAGAGCACCCACGCCACTCTCGCTCCCCGGTACGGCAGGTGGCCGATCTTCGAACACTGCCTGCCGTTCAACGTGCAGCGGCTGTGGGACGAACTCGACGGTGTCGACTGGCCGCGTATCTGGACGGCCGAGCGGGACCGTGAGGTGTGGAACGAGCTGCAGGGATGAGCAGTCCGGAGGCGGGACCGGACCCGGTCGTCGTGATCGGCGCGGGGCCGGTCGGCCAGACGGCCGCCCTGCTGCTGGCCCGGTGGGGCGTACCGGTGACCGTGCTCGACGCGCGTCCGGAGCGGGACGCTGTCGGATCCAAGGCGATCTGCCAGCAGCGCGACGTGCTGGACGTGTGGGAGGCGGTGGGTGCCGGCCGGTTGATCGCCGACCCGGGCGTCACCTGGGAACGGGCCCGCACGTACTACCGGGACGCGGAACTGTTCTGCCTGACCTTCGCCGACCGTGGCCGGTCGCCGTTCCCACCCTTCGTCAACGTCTCGCAGTCCCACACCGAGCAGGTCCTCGACCAGCGGATCGCCGCGACCCGGACGATCGAGGTGCGCTGGGGGCACGAGGTCACCGGGATCAGCCAGGACGCGGACGGCGTGACGGTGACCTGCCGTACCGGCGAGGGTGAGCGGCGGGTGCGGGCCCCGTACGTCCTCGCCTGCGCCGGTGCCCGGGGGGACGCGGTCCGCCGGACGCTGGGGGTGACCTTCGGCGGCCGGTCCTTCGACGACCAGTTCCTGATCTGCGACATCCGCGCCGACCTCGGTGAGTGGGCGAACGAGCGGCGGTTCTACTTCGACCCGGCGTGGAACCCGGGCCGCCAGGTGCTCATCCACCCGTGCCCCGACTCGACGTACCGAATCGACTGGCAGGTGCCGGCGGACTTCGACCTGGACCGGGAACGGGACAGCGGCGCGCTCGACCGGCGGATCCGCCAGGTGATCGGCGACCGGCCGTACGAGGTGGTGTGGTCGTCGGTCTACCGGTTCCATTCCCGGCTGGTCGACCGGATGCGGGTCGGGCGGGTGCTGCTCGCCGGTGACTGCGCCCACCTGGTGGCGCCGTTCGGCGCGCGGGGGTTGAATTCCGGCGTGCAGGACGCCGAGAACGCCGCCTGGAAGATCGCCTTCGTCCTGCGTGGCTGGGCGCCCCCGGCGCTGCTGCCGACGTACGAGGCGGAACGGAGCGCGGCCGCGGCGGAGAATCTCGCCGTGACCAGCGCCACGATGGACTTCCTGGTCCCCCACGACGAGCCGGCGCGGCAGCGCCGGCGGGACGTCCTGGACCGGGCGCTCACCGACCCGGCGGCCCGCGGCCAGGTCGATTCCGGGCGGCTGGCGGAGCCGTACTGGTACGTCGACTCCCCCCTGACCACCCCGCACGCGGACCGGACCTTCCCCGGCCGCCCACCTCGCGGAGAGGCGCCGCCGGTCGTACCCGGGGTGCTGGTGCCCGACGCGCCGGTGACCGTTCCCGACGAGCCCGGGGTGACCCGGCTGCGCCAACTCGTCCGCGACGGGGTTCTGGTGCTCACCAGCGAGGCGACCGACCTGCTCGATGCCCTGGTGGACGCGGCGCGCCCGGCACCGGTGCGGGTACTGGCGATACCGGAGATCGACCCGACCGGCCTGCTCGCCGGGGCGCTGGAGGCGCGGGCCGGGGAGGCGATGGTGATCAGGCCGGACGGGCATCTCGCCGCCGTCGTCCGGTCCGACGACATGGCGGTGTCCGCCGCGGTACGCCGCGCGCTCGGGCTCACCCTGCCACGGCAGGCGGTCGTGCCGCCGCGCGCCGGCGAGGAGGCGCGCGCCGGTTAGCGAGGGCGGAGGTTTCGGGATCGCGGGCGCCGGGCTCGGGGGTCGGCCGCCCGCGATCCCGTTCGCCCGGACGCGCGGGGGCTGGCCGGGCGGGACCGGGAGGCGGGTTATGCTCGGCCGGAGACCGGCGGTGGGGCCCGCCGTCCCGGGCCACGCCGGGAGAACCGCGACACCGTCGCCAACGGTCCCTGCCAGTGATGCCCGTACTGGTGGGGAGGCACCGTGTCACGACCGCCCGAGTTCCGCGTCGACCCCGACGTCGACCTGCACCTACCGGCCGACCGGGGTGAGCTGACCGCTCACCCGGCGGCGGTGCTCGGCGCCATCGCCGCCGGCGGCGTGCTCGGCGCGCTGGCCCGGGCCGGCATCCAGGCCGCCTTCCCGCACCACCCGACCGGTTTTCCCTGGGCCACGTTCGGCATCAACGTGACGGGGAGTCTGCTGATCGGGGCGCTGATGGCGGTGATCGGGGCGCGCCCCACCGGCCCCTTGGTGCGGCCGTTTCTGGGCGTCGGGCTGCTCGGCGGCTTCACCACCTTCTCCGCGTACGCGGTGGACACCCAGCGGGCGGTGGCTGTCGGGGCGGCCGGTACGGCCCTGGCGTACCTGGCGGCGACCGTGGTCGGCGCGCTGCTCGCGGTCTGGGCCGGGGACGCCGCCGCAGCCCGGCTGCTGGCTCGGACCGGGCGGGAGGCCCGGTGACGGTCCTGCTGATCACGATCGGGGCGGCGCTCGGCGCGCCGCTGCGCTACCTGACCGACCGGGCGGTGCAGGCCCGGCACGACTCGACCTTCCCGTGGGGGACGCTCACCGTCAACGTGCTGGGTTCGCTGCTGCTCGGCGCGGTCGCCGCCGTCCCGGCCGACCCGGAGGTGACCGCGCTGGTCGGCACCGGCTTCTGTGGCGCCCTCACCACCTGGTCCACGCTCAGCTACGAGACGCTGCGGCTGACCCGGGAGGGCGCCCGCTTCCACGCCCTGGCCAACACGCTGGCCAGCGTGGTCGCGGGGCTGGGTGCGGCCTCGCTCGGCTACGCCGTCACCCGCGCCCTGGCCGGCTGATCCCACCCCGCCGGCCAGCCCCCTCCGTCGACGCAGGGACGCCTCAGGGACGACCGACGATCTAGCATCACCGTCGACCTTGACCCACCGACCCGTGAGGAGCCGCGGTCATCGACGCCGTCGGTACGATCGACGAGGTCGGCGCCGGTCAGCGGGCGCGGCGCTCGGGGTGGGCCCGGTTCCAGGCCCGCATCCGCTCCGGGTAGCCGGTGCGGGCGGCCTCGTACAGGGGAATGCCGTGCCGCTGGGCGATCTTCGCCGCGGCCCGCGGCGAGCCGGTGCGGCGGCGGATCCACTCGCCGTCGTGCGCGATCGCGACCACCGTGGTGTCGGTGGCAGTGGTCTCCGGCTCCAGATAGAACTCCACGCCCCGGCGGCTGGACACGAACGCCTCCAGCGCGGCGAGGTCGTCCCTCGTCGCCTCCCGGTCGAGCTTGGTCGGGGTCGTCCCGTCGCCGGCCCGCGGCCGTCGGGTGAACCAGCCCATCTGCCCGCCTCCTCTCCTCGGCGTCCCTCCCAGTGCAGCACCGATTCCTGACAATCCGCTGCAAGGCAGATGACAGCCCGCTGGCCCCCGGCAGGATTGAGCCGCTCCATATCCCGGACATCGCGGTAACCGGCCGGCAAGATCACCCCGATGTGCGGGAAGCGGAGTCGATCATGGCCGCGCGGGACGACGGAAGTCAGCGGGCCGGTGGGCGCAGGGCCGGGACCAGGGCGAGGGTGGGCAGCAGCAGGACCGGCACGACGAGCAGGGCGCGCAGCGTACCGACGTGGTCGCCGAGCAGGCCGAGCAGCGGCGGCCCGGCGAGGAACGCGGTGTAGCCGATCACCGCGACCACGCTCACCCGCGCCGGCGCCCGGTCCTCGTCGTCCGCGGCGGCGCTCATCCCGACCGGGAAGCCGAGCGACGCGCCGAGGCCCCAGAACGCGACGCCGACGATCGCCACCGGCCCGGAGCCGGCCAGCACCGCGCACGCGGCGCCCGCGGCGGCCAGGCCGATGGTGCCGAGCAGGACCGGCACCCGCCCCCAACGGTCGATAGCGATCGTGCCGACGGTGCGCCCCAGCGTCATGCCGACCACGAAGACGCCGAACACGGCGGCGCCCACCGCCTCGCTGACGCCGTACCCGTCGATGAAGGCGACCGCCACCCAGTCGTTCGCGCTGCCCTCGGTGAACGCCATCACCAGCACCAGCAGGCCGATGAGCAGGGTGCGCGGCTCCCGCCAGGCGGCCAGCTGCGCGCGACGCCGGGCCGCCGGCTCGGCCCGGCCGTCCGTCTCCCGGGGGGCCGGGAGGAAGGACCGGGCGCCGAGCAGGGTGCCGACCAGCACCACGGCCGCCAGCACGGTCAGGTGCACGGCGACCGGTACGCCCACCCGGGCCGCCCCGGCGCCGATCCCGGCACCGGCCACCGAGCCGAGGCTCCACGCCGCGTGGAACCGGGGCATGATGGTCCGGCCCAGTCGGCGCTCGACGGCCGCCCCCTCGATGTTCATCGCGACGTCGCAGGTGCCGGAGCCGTAGCCGAGGGCGAACAGCCCGACGGCGACGCCGACGACCGAGCCGGCGAGCCCGGCGGAGAGCCCGACGATCGTCATGCCCACCGCGACCAGCAGCGTCGACGTCGCCACCGTCCGGGCCGGGCCGAGGCGCTGGGTGACCAGCCCGGCGGTTGGCATCGCCAGCAGCGCGCCGACGGACATGGCGAGCAGCAGCAGTCCCAGCCGCCCGGCGCTCAGGCCGAGGGCCTCGCGTACCGCGGGCACCCGGGAGAACCAGGAGGCCACCGCGAGCCCGTTGAGGGCGAACACGACCGCCACGCCGGTCCGGGCGGCCAGGACCGGACGCGGTACCAGCCGCGGCTCGGCGGTCGGTGCGTCGGCGGTGCTCTGCACAGCGTTCTCTCCCTCTCCCCGGGAACTGCCTCGCCGACGATCACACACCGGAGAGTGCTACCACCACAAGCGGGTTCCGCCCCTTACCGACGACGATCAACCCGTGCTGGAGGGCCGCGGGTCACCGCGGGAGGGCGCCGGAACGGGCGGACGGTTGACCGGCGGAGAGCGGGGTAACCGCCCGGGGATTTCGCCGACGGGAAGGGGCGACCCAGGTGACCGAGCCCGCGCCGCCGCACCGGCAGCCCGAGGAGAACCCGCGGCACGGGCGGTTGAGAGCCCGGCCGGCCCCGCCGGTGGTCCAGGGCGCCACCGGCCTGGCGCGGTTCACCGCGCCGGACGGCGAGCCGCTGGCGCTGGCGTACGCCCCGGCCGAAGGCGACGGACCGTACCGGCTGGTGCTGCTTCTGCACGGGGCCGGCGGATCGGCTCGGCAGGGGCTCGACCTGCTGCTCCCGCTCGCCGACGCGCACCGGCTGCTGCTGCTCGCCCCGCAGGCGACGGCGAGCAGTTGGGACCTGATCGTGGAGGGGTTCGGCCCCGACGTGGGCCGGATCGACGAGCTGCTGGATACGATCTTCGGGGCGTACCCCGTGGACGGCGTGGTGGTCGGCGGCTTCTCCGACGGGGCGTCGTACGCCCTGTCCCTGGGCCTGACCAACGGCGATCTGTTCGACGCGGTGCTGGCCTTCTCCCCCGGCTTCGCCGCGCCGCTGGTCACCCACGGCCGGCCGCGCGCCTTCGTCTCGCACGGCACCGACGACCGGGTGCTGCCGGTGGACATGTGCAGCCGGCGGCTGGTCCCCCGGCTGCACTCGCTGGGCTACGCGGTGGAGTACGCGGAGTTCACCGGCGGCCACGAGGTGCCGGCGGAGATCCGGCAGCGGGCGGTGGAGTGGCTGACCGGCTGACGCCGTTCGTCGGCGCGGTGACCGCCGCGTCCACCCGGCCCAGCACGGTGGCGTCGTCGTCCACGCCCACGCCGCGGAGCAGGTCGATCGCGGTGGCCCGCACCTGTCCGATGATCATGGCCAGCGGCAGCGTCTGCCCCGGGGTGAAGAGCTGCCCGGCGACCCGGACCGCCTCCAGCGCCGCGATGTCGGCCCGCTCGGCGTGCCGGTCCGCGCTGCCGTCCTGCCCGCTCAGGTCGGCGGCGAGCGCGTTCCCGGCGGACCGGACCGCCTCGGCCAGGGTGCGGACGGCGACGCCGAGGTCGGGTGGCACCGGGGCCGACCCCCGGGTGAGGGTGACCGCGGCCCGGGCGAGCACCCGCACGTTACGCACCGCGTAGTCGATCTGCCGGATTGAGCCCTCCACCGAACGCAGCCGCCCGATGTGCCGACGCCGGTGCAGGTTGAGCCGGAGCGCCTCGCCGGCGGCGAGCACCGCACTTCGCAGGCGATCCACGCCGGCGTCCGCGTGCCGGGCCCGCTCCAGCGCGGCCAGCGCCGCGTCCTCGTCGCCGCGGTCGAGCGCCGCGGCGATCTCGTCGAGCACCTCGGCCAGCTCCTCGAAGGTGCGCCGGAACTCGTCGATCAGCGGGGCGAGCGGCCGCCGGGCGTCGATCAGCTGGCTCGCCGCGACCGCTACCGCGCCCCCGATCAGCGCGTCGACGAACCGGAACGGAACCAGCGACTCGGTCGGCGGCGCGACCACCACCAGGTAGAGCGCGGAGACGGCGGCCTGCACCACGGTGACCGAGCTGGCGCCGATCGCCACGGCCAGGGCGACGGTCAGCAGGATGACGGTGAAGACGGTCCAGGTGGTACGCGGCCCGAGCGCCTGGACGACCAGGTCGGCGACGAGCACGCCGGCCGCCACGCCGAGCACCACCTCGACGGCCCGGCGCATCCGCTGGCCCCGAGCCTGGCCGAGGACGATCAGCGCGGCGGCCGGGGCGAAGAACGGCTCCGGGTGGCCGACCAGTCGGGCGGCCAGCACCCAGGCGATGACCGCCGCCAGCGTCGCCTCGACCACGGGCAGCCAGCCGCGCTTCAGCCGCCCGGCGGCCTCCCAAACGACTACTCCGGGTCGCGCCGTGGCGTCAGACACGCCGAGCCGGAGTGGCCGGAACCAGCTCCACCGCGCCATCGCCACCTCTTCCGCCGTCGGACCGACCCACCCATGGTGCGCCGTTCCGCGCCGGACAGCAGTGGTCCGGGTCGCCCCGGCTGGCCCCGGTCAGCCGGCGGCGGCCAGGCGGGTGTACTCCGGGGAGGCCAGGAAGCGGGTCAAGAGCCTGGCGGTGCCCGGGGTGTAGGGCCGGCCGTCGAGCAACTCGTCGGCGGGGACGAGGACGATCGCGGCACCCTCGCCGATCACCACGTCCGGCCCCGCCGCGGCCCGGCCGGGCTCCCCCGGGCGACGGAAACGTTGTGACTGATCGCCCGCTGCGGGAGCTGACGCCATCACACACACTGTTGGACAAGCCAGCGTGCCCGTCCCATCCACTCGTGGGTCGGAAGAGGTGAACCCATGGGCTTCGGAATCCTCAGCGTCATCGTTCACATCGCTCTGGGCGCCCTCCTGGGCCAGTGGGCCGGCGGCATCGTCGGCCTGGTGACCGGCGCGCTGCTCGGACTGCTCGTCGGCGCGCCCTTCGGCTGGGCGATCGGCTCCGCCCGGACGTACGCCCCGGACATCCGCGGCGTCCTGCTCTTCGTCGTCGACCACACGTGGAGCTTGCTCAACACCGTGGTGGGCGCGGTCTACCTGGCCCTGCACCTGGTCGTGCGGCACCAGATCGACCGGGTGGTCTCGCCGCACAGCGGCCGGGTCAACGTCGTCGAGGGCGTCTCCCCGAGGTACGCCACCACCATCGGCACGGTCTGCGCCGGCTCCAGCCCACGGATCCAGCGCCACGAGGATGTGCACATCCTCCAGGCCCGGCTGCTCGGCCCGCTCTACATCCCGCTGGTGCTGGCGAACTACGTGCTCTTCACCATCGCCCCGGTCTGGCTGCTCTACCACGATCACGCCAACGCCCCGATCAACCGGTTCACCCGCTATTTCGAGATCGGCGTCTACCCGCACGTGTGGCACGAGGCCATCGCGTACCGGATCCAGGGGAGGCCGCCGCGGTGAGGCCGAGCGGGCCGAGCCGCCGGCACCGCGCTCATCGCACCTCCCGGCTGTCCCATCCGCAGGTGCCTTTCGAGCTGCCCCGTCTGTACGCCCAGCCGGTGCCGCGCTGGCCCGCTGCCCCCAGCGCCGCTAAATCCAGCTTCAGCTCCGGCTTCAGCCCCAGCCCCAGCCCCAGCCCCAGCCCCAGCCCCAGCCATAGTTGCCCCGTCCGTGCGGGCAGCTCCAAACTCTCGGCATACCCACGGGCGGCGCTCGAACGTTGATGCCCATCGTTAGCGGCGACCCATACCCCGAACGTCCGGGGCGATCCGGCCTCGGCGCGCGGCCACCCGACCCCGCCAGACCCGCACCAGCACCAGGACCACCACCAGGGCGAGCACCACCTCCCCGCCCAGGCCGAGCCGCCGCTCCAGCAGCCGGTACGACGCCCCGGCCAGGTAGCCGAGCACGGCCACGGTCACCGCCCAGAGGGCGCCGCCGGTGACGTTCGCCAGGGTGAAGGTGCGCTGAGGTATCGCGCTCATGCCGGCCAGCCCGGGCACGAGGGCCCGCAGGGCGGCCGCCCACCGGCCGAGCACCACCGCCATGGCACCCCGCCGTCGAATCAGGTCGAGCGCCCGCCACAGCTCGCCGGAGCGGACGAACCGGCGCGGGGTCCGGGCCAGCAGCCGCCGGCCGTAGCGGCGCCCGACCAGGTAGCCGATCTGGTCGCCGAGCGCGGCCCCGGTCACCGCCGCGACCACCACCGCCCAGAGCGGCAGCCGCCCCTCGTGCGCGAGCACCCCGCCGACCAGCACGGCGACCTCCCCGGGTACGAGCAGGCCGAGGAAGGTCGACGCCTCCAGCGCCGGGAGCAGGAAGACCAGGGCCAGGACCAGGGCGGGCGGCAGCGCCGCCAGCAGGTTCAGCAGCTGGTCCATCGGCCGATTGTCGCCCGCGACCGGCCCGGTCCGCCTGGCGTACGGCCCACGCCGCCAGCGATCTCTTTCCGGGTACGGACCGGACAGGTGCGGCGCTGCGGTCACGGACTGGGCGGCCACTGCGCTGGGTCCGCGGCTGGCGGGAGGCCGCTGCCGAGGGCGTGGACCGCGGCCGGGGACGGCTGATCATGGCGCGGCTGCTGGACGAGGCGACCATCGACGGCACGCCCGAGGGCACGACGGTCCACCTGGTCAAGCGGGTCTCTGGCGGCGCCTGACGCGCCCGTCCGGGCCCATCATCCATTCGGTCGCCGTCCGGCGTGCGCGAAGTCGCCGAAGCGGCGCGGCGCCGCGGGTGGACGGGCGAGGACCCGCCACCCGCGGCGCCGCGATGGGACCGGTTACTGCGTGAACGCCTGGAACTCGGCGATCCGGACGTTGTTCGCCTGGACGCTGGCGGTCGTGCAGTCGGTGTCCGCCCCCGGGTCGGCGTCCTGCTCACCGGCGTAGTCGGGTGCGCCGGTGCACTGGTTGGTCACCACCTCGATGCGCAGGTGGGTCGCCCTCGTCCGGGGGATGTCGAAGGACCGGATGATCAGCTCCGGCGCCCGGGGCCGGGGCGCCACCGACGGGAACGCGTCGGCCGGGCTGGTGTAGACGGCGCGGAAGTCCGCAGCGTCCGCACAGGTGACCGTGCCGGTGGCCTCGCAGGCCAGCACCCGGAACTGCCGCAGCGCGGAGAACCGGCTCTGCGTCCCCGCGTCCGGGTCGCCCGTGACCGGCGGGCGCAGCATCGCGCTGACCTGGACCCGGCGTACCTGCTGGGCGCCGCCGGCCAGGTCCACGGTGACCTGCCGGCCGGCGACCGGGCTGCCGAGGGAGGCCCAGTTGGTCGCCTCGTCGTCATCCGCTATCCGGACGAGGTTGACGCCGTCACCGCTGACCGCCGCCCCGCTGGCCTCGGAGGCCAGGTTCACCGGCACCTGCACCGGCAGGTCGCGCACCTGACCGGCCTTGACGGTGACCGGACCGACCCGGACGTGTCCGTGTCCCGGCGCGCGGACGATGAACTCGTACGTGCCGGGCACCAGGCTCACCTGGTCGGTCAGCGCGGTGGCCGGGTCGGTGTCGGCGACCGGCACGGCCCGGGCCTGGTAGGGACCCACGAAGAGCTGGGCACCCGGTACGGCCACGTCGTCGAGCACCGACCGGAACGTCAGCCTCGCCTCGTTCGCGTACGGCGAGGTGAAGTCCGGCGTCGGGTTGACGTCGCCGTTGCCGTTGCTGGCGGCGGCCTCGCCGAGACCGCGCTTGGCGAAGGCGTTCCAGAGCAGGTCCTGGTTGGCCCCGCCGAAGCGGATCCGGTCGGCGGCGAGCATCGCGTCCCGGGCGTCCACCATGCTGACCTGGCTGACGGCCATCAGCAGGAACGAGTCGAACACCAGCTGGATCCAGCGCCGGTTGCCCGGGCAGGCGGTGACCGGCGTCGCGCCGTTGGCGCAGGACTTCTGCAGCGCCGCGTCACCGGCGCCGTACCGCTGCATCATCGCCGCGCGGATGTCGACGTTGGTGGCGCTCCACACCTCGCCGGAGGCGTGCACCTGCAGCCCGACGAAGTCGTAGTCGATCGCGCTGTAGTTGAGCGGGCTGTCGCTCATGTTGTAGTTGCGGATGCCCACGTCCGGGTCACCGGTGGCGTACTCGCCGATGGTGAACCCGCGACGGCCGGCCGGGGCGTACCCGTGCTCGTAGAGGTACTCCATCGCCAGCTGGTCCGACCAGCTCTCGCTCATGCCCTGCGGCGAGCTGACCCCGGCGTTCGGGCCGGCGATCATCCGGTTGCTGATCGCGTGGGTGTACTCGTGGGCGATCACCGACATGTCGTAGTCACCGTCCACACAGGGCGCGTAGAAGGAGCCGGCGATCGGCTGCCAGAGGTACATGTTGGTGATCGGGGCGACCCCGTCGGCCGGGGTGATCTGGTTGGCGTTGTCGCGGGCCGCGAAGTTCGGCGGGCCGCCGCTCACGCCGCCCGCCTGGGCGTTGCCCTGCTCCGCGTCGGCGCCGAGGCCACCGCGGCCGAAGTTGTCCTGCTGCAGGTTCCAGGTCGCCTCCGTGAAGCCCAGGTGGTACGACCAGTCGTGCATGCGGTTGTGCATCGCGAACAGGTTGGCCCGGGCGGCGTCGATGTCGTTGGCCTTGGGCGAGGTGAAGGTGTCCGGGCTGCACTGCTGCTCGTACCACTGGTTGGTCCACGGGTAGGCGTACTTCCGGTCCGGCCGCGGCGTCGCGGTCTCGGTGCCCACCCTGAACGGGTCGTTGCTGAACCAGTTGTGCACCGCGATCGCGTTGTTGCCCTTGGTCGTGTGCGTGGCGGTCCCGGTGGCCGGGTCGACGTCCCAGGGCAGGGAGGACGCGGAGGTGCCGACGGTCTCGTCGCAACCCGCGGCGCCGAAGCACCAGCGCACCCGGGTGTCGGCCGACGAGTGGTCGGTCGACGGTGAGTTCGGGAAGACCTTCCACTCCGGGTCGTCGGCATCGTGGTCGACCAGGTCCTCGCGCACCAGAACGCTGCCGTCCCGGGCGTCCACGTAGGTCGAGAAGGCGGCCGGGTCGGCCCCGGTGAGGTCCGCGCCGAAGATCACCTCGTACGCGGCCCGCGAGCCCCGGTCGACGGTCGGCACCGCGACCAGCGAGGTCCGCAGGATCTTCGGGTTCGCGACACCGGCGTCGGCGGCGGCGGCCCGCTCCGCCTGCTGGGCGGTGAGCGTGGCCGGGGCCGGCGCGGCGGCGTCCCGGGCGAGCGAGGAACTGACGTGCCACACCGCGCCGTCGCGGACCCCGACCGCGAGGACGCCGTCCACCGCGGCCGGCAGGTCGCCGAAGCGCTGGCGGAACAGGACGGTGGCGCCGTCGCCCATCGGGGCGACGGTCAACTGCTCCAGGGCTGCGGCGCCGCTGGCGGTCAGGCCGAGCAGGTCCCGGTTGGCGGCCACGTAGGCCCGGGCCGCCGCGGCCGGGTCGGCGGGCAGACCGGTGGCCAGCGGGCGGCCGGTCGAGGTGAGCATCGCGGGCGTACCGAAGGTGGTCCAGCGGGCCCGGGCACCGAGGGCGGCGGCCCGGTCGCGCTGTCGGTCGGTCGGGGCGATCCGCCCCTGGCGGTTGTCCTCGGTCTTGCTGTCGTGGGTGTCGCCCGGCAGGTGGCCGGGCTGGGCCTGAGTGCGGGTCTCCTCATGGGGCGCTGCCTGGCCGCTGGCTCCGGCGGTCAGGACCAGCCCGGCCGCGAGCAGCAGCGCGGTGGTCCCCGTCAACGCACGGGATGGTGTGCGCACGGTCCCTCCTCTTCGAACGGCGATGTCCGTCCTGCCATCCGACCAGGTCAGCGCGGCCGTCGGCACTGGCCGAACATCCACAAATGTTCAAATCTCGATGCGGCCCACCCACCGTGGCGCGCGGGCCCCGTGCTGGACGTACGGCAGAATCGCCGGCGATGGAGGCGGCCACGATCCTGTCCGCGCTCGCCGACCTGGCCCCGGCCGGCGCCGAGCGGGTCTTCGACGTGTCCGGGACCGGCCGGCCGCTGGTCTGGTTGCCCGAGCCGGACCGGGGCCCGCGCGGCGCCCGGTTGGACCGGCTGGCGGCGCTGGACGCGCTGCACCGCGACGAGCGGATCCTCCGCCGTGGCCTGGCCTTCCTGGTGGGTGGGGCCGACGTGGACGGTGGGCGGCGGCGGGTCCGCCTGCCGCTGCTGGCCCAGCCGGTACGCCTGGAGCGCGCCCGACGCGGCTACCGGGTCGTCCCGGCCGGGGATCTCGAACTGACCTCGCTGATCGAGGACCGGGACCTGGCCGGTCGGCTGGAGGCCGCGCCGGGGCTGGCCGGGCCGGGCTGGCTGACGGCCGCCGGCACCGCCGCGTGGATCACCGCCGCCGCCGAGGCCGCGGGGCTGAAGGTGCAGGCCGTCGTCTCGAAGCCGCCGCGGAGCACCGACGACGCGGTCCTCACCGGCGTCGCCGCCGCCGCGATCTTCGTGACCCGCGACGTGTTCGCCGGTCGGCTCCGGGACACCCTGCTCAGCTGGGCGGGCCGTCCCGGGCTGGCGAGCACGGCGCTGAGCAGGCTGTACGTCGACACCGCCGGGCGCGCGGGCGGCCCGATCACGACTGTCCACCCACCGACCCTCGACGGCCGGCCGCCCGTGGTGGGGGAGGCGCCCGGCACCGTTTTCGACCACGACAAGCCGGCCGACGGCGACGAGGTGCTGTCGCCGTTGCCGCTGAACTCCGCGCAGCGGGACGTGGTCCGGCGGACCCGGACGGAACCGGTGGTGGTGGTCTCCGGGGCGCCGGGCAACGGCAAGAGCCATACTCTGGTCGCCGCGGCGCTCGACACGGTGGACCGGGGCGGATCGGTGCTGGTGGCGACGCAGTCGGTGCACGCCGCGGACGTGCTGGGCGAGCTGCTTCGCCGCCATCCCGGGCCGACCCCGGTGCTCTTCGGTGACGCGGAGCGGCGCGAGGCGATCGCCGCCGAGCTGGCCGGGGGCGCGGCGGCCGGTGCGGACGACGCGCTGCTCGGGGCCGACGCCGCGGCCGTGGCGGCGGCCCGGGACCGCGTCGCCGCCGTCCGCGCCGGGATCGTGGCGGCCCTCGACGAGGAACGACTCGCCGCTACGCTGCCCGGCTGGCAGCCGCTGCTGCCCGCCCTGACCCACGACGCCCCGGCGGCGTTCGAGCCGGACACCGATTTGGCGGCGGTCCGGGCCGCGCTGGCCGGCGCGACCCGGGCCGGTGACGGGTGGTGGTGGCGCTGGCGGCGGGCGCGCGCCGCCGGGCGGCTCCGGCGGCTGGCGGGCGCCCGTCCCGACGTACCGGTGGAGCGGCTGCGCGCGGCGGTGGACGCCGCGTCCGCGGTACGGGCGGCGGCGCGGCTGGCCGCGACCGGCGGCACGGACCTGGCGCCGGCCTGGCGGGCGCTGACCGAGGCGGACGACGCGCTCGCCGCCGCCGTCGGCACGGCCATGCGGCACCGGGCCACCAGCGCCCGACGGTGGACGGCGGACGCGCGCCGCGCCGCCAGCGGCCTGGGCGCGGCGCTGCGGGCCGGCCGGAATCGCCGTCGCGAGCTGCTCGCCGGGCTGGACGCCGAGGCGCTGGTACGGGCGCTGCCGTTGTGGGTGGGCACGGTGGCCGACGTCGAGGACCTGCTGCCGCCGGTGGCCGGCATGTTCGACCTGGTGGTGCTGGACGAGGCCGCGCACATCGACCAACTCCGGGCCGCCCCGGTGCTGGCCCGGGCGCGGCGCGCGCTGGTCGCCGGTGATCCGCGGCAGCTTCGGTTCGTGTCGTTCGTGGCCGACGTGGACGTGGCCGCGACGCTGCATCGGCACGGCCTGGACCGCTTCGCCGACCGGCTCGACGTGCGGCGGTCGAGCGCGTTCGACGTGGCGGCCGGCGCGGCGCCGGTGACCTGGCTCGGCGAGCACCACCGGTCCGCGCCGCACCTGATCGGGTTCTCCGCCCGAAGGTTCTATGACGGCAGGCTGGAGCTGGTCACCCGGCACCCGCGCAACGAGCGAGCCGACGTCATCGACGTGGTGACGGTGGCCGACGCGGCCGTGGTCGAGGGCGTCAACCGGGCCGAGGTGGACGCCGTGCTGGACCTGGTCCGGGGGCTGGCGGCGCGACCGCCCGAGGGTGGGATCGCGGTGGTCAGTCCGTTCCGGGCGCAGGCGGACGCGGTGGAGGCGGCACTGCTGTCCGGATACGACGTCGACGAGATCGAACGCCTCGGCCTGCGGTCGGGCACGGTGCACGCGTTCCAGGGCAGCGAGGTGGAGGTGGTGATCGCGTCGCTCGGACTGGTGGACGACGACCCGCCGTCCCGGCACCGGTTCGTGGCCGAGCCGAACCTGTTCAACGTGCTGGTCACGCGGGCCAGGCGGCACCTGACGGTGGTCACGTCGCTGCGGTCCCCCGACGGGCTGGTCGGCGACTACCTCTCGTACGCCGCCCGCCCACCCGCCGCAGCCGACACCGACGGCCCGATTGCGGGGTGGACCGGCGCGCTGGCCGAGGAGTTGCGCCGGCTCGGGCTGCCGGTACGACCGGGCTACCCGGTTGGTCGGTGGCGGGTGGATCTCTGCGTGGGCGAGGATGCGGACGCCGTGGCGGTGATCTGCGGGGTGCACCAGGACGGGGTCGCGGCGCACGTGGAGCGGCAGCGCACGCTGCTGCGGGCCGGGTGGCACCTGTACGACGTGTTCGCCAGCCGCTGGTCGGACGACCCGATCCGGGCCGCCCTCGACCTCACCTCTCGGATGACGAGACCGTAAACTCACCGCCCGGAGTGCGGTTTATATCTTTAATAACAGGATTTGTCGAAATATCTGGATGCCAAGCGTCGGTCAGGGCGCGACTGCCGACAAATCGGTCACGCCCGGTTATCGTAAGGAATGGACCGCGCGCCGGAACTGCCGGAGTCTCTACGAGGGAGGTGGCGTGACCGACGCCTCCAGCAAGGAATCAAAATCGGCCGACCGGTGGCGACGACTGGGCGACCGGTCAGAGGCGCTCCTGCTGGGCGCAGTCACGTTCTGGCGGCATGTGCGTGAGCTCTGGAGGCGGATGGTCAACGCCCTGCACGAGGAGGAAAACCGCCGACCGTCGGTCTGGCAATCATCAGCCCCGCCCCGCCGGCACACCGAACGGCGCGATGCGCCGGCGCCGATCCGCGTTTCCGCTCAGGATGGTGTCTTCAACTTCACCGTCGATGCCAGTTTCACCTGGTCATCCGACCGCCTCCGGCGGGAGGCGCTGAGCGGCTACGCGCACTACTACATGCCGGACGTCATCGGAAGGCTGACGCACCTCGCGGCGGAGCACGCCGGCAGGTTCGCACCACACCGTGCGGCCGGACTGGAGGCGAAGCTGCAGCAGGTGCTCCTCAAGGAAGTCCCATGGCACTACCCGCAGGGCGACCGGGTGGTGGAGTGTGTACCGCAGGTCCGTGTGCGGCCCGACGAGCGGGTCATGCGGATCGCCATGCCCTACTGGGAACAGCTGATCAGAATCGGATCTGAATTCGACGTACGGAAGCGGCGAGCGGAGTACGCCGAGCAGCTCAGCCGGAAGGTGGTTACGGTCCTGGAAAATCTTGGCAGCAGCCTCGCCACTGGCGGCGGACAGCGGACGAACGAGAAGCTGGCCAGCGACGTGGAGCACCTGCTGGCCGAGCACAAGGCAACCCTGCGGCGACTCGAAGATCTGTTCCGGGAAACGCTGCGGGACAGTGACATCTTCGGACGAGCCACATCGGGCGACATCCCGAAGCAGGGGCCCGACGGGAAGCCCCCAGAAGCGCCCCAGCCTGCGGACGATTCGAAATCAACGGACGACTCTTCGGCCAGACCCCGATCAGCCTGACCGGAACTGGGCACCTCGACCGGCGGGGTTCTCACAGGTAGGCGAATTTGGCGGGCTCCTGGAGGACCGCTGCGGCGGACTCGATGTCCGCCAGCCTCGCCGCGAGCGTGGCGGTCGCCAGCCGCGCGGGCAGGGCTGCGCTGAACTTGAGCCCGGCGAGGGCCTGCTCGGTCACGTCCGGCAGACAAATCCGACCCACGGCGTCTCCCGTTGCCACCCGCCACATCTCCCGGTCCAGGTCGGGACGCAGCCGGATGGACGCGTCGTCGTAACGCTGGGTGGGATCAGCCAGCTCGCCGAGAGTGGCGACCAGAGTGGCGTTGGCGCGGAAAGCTGCCCAGGTCCACCACCGGACCTCGCCCTCCCGGTCCCGAACGATCACCGTGCCGCCCGGGTGCACCCAGGACGTCGCCTCCTCACGCAGCTTCGCCAACCGTGTGACGGCCCGTTGAGTGAGACTGACCGGCGGATCGGCTCCGAGCAGCACCTCGCGCATGGCCCACACCATCTGGTACGACAGGCCCTGCGGTGCACCGCCGGTCATTCAGAGCAAGCGCCTCGTCGAAGTTGCCGAGAAGCCGGTCCGTGACGACGTAGTCGCGGAGCGTGGAGTCGGCGTCGGCGTCGGCGTCGGCGTCGGCGTCGGCGTCGGCGACACTGTCGGCGACCTTGAGCACGAAGTCGCTGGTGCTCGTGCGCTCCGGGATCTCGATGAACTCCCGGAGTAGCGGTGCAGGGGTGGGCGAAGACATGCTGCTTACCGTACCGATCGCTCGGCGGTGCCGGCGCCCACCGGGGGTTGCGTAATGGCCCGCCGTAAGTCCTCCGCCGTTGCTGGCAGACGTTTACATGGCGCTGACGAGCCTCGACCCGACCGGCGCCGGCCGCCGTTAACCTGACACTCCCCTCGAAAGACTTCTTCGCTGGCCCCAACCGGCGAGGGTGCTAGTTCGTCCTAATGGCGGGCAGCATTGGTGACCTGGGACGACCGTCAAGGAGGTGGTGCAGTGGCCGCGTGGGACCGGGCGCTGACAGAGCTCGTGCAGCAGCGTGGTGCGGCGCTGAAGCGGTACGGCTATCTCCTGTGCGGCAACAGCAGCGAGGCCGAGGATCTGGTGCAGGACGCCCTCGTCCGGACGTTCACCTCCTCCCAGCGATCCGACGTCGCTCAGGTCGAGCAGTATGTCCGCAAGATCATGTTGAACATCTTTCTCGACCGAGTGCGCCGCCGCCGAGTGTGGGAGCGCCTGCTGCCCCTGACGGCGATGTCACCGCGGCAGGACCAGCACGCGCAGACCGACCTGCGCGGCGACCTCCGCCGGGCACTGATGGAGCTGTCCCCCCGGCAACGAGCGTGCGTGGTGCTGCACTACTACCTCGACCTGTCCGTTCTGGAGAGCAGCGATCACCTCGGGCTCAGCCCAGGCACTGTCAAGCGACACCTGCACGAGGCTCGCATCCGGCTCGCCGATCACCTGGGATCGCCTGACCACACCACGGAGGATGGCTATGCAACCCCATGATGCGCCGCTCCGCGACGACCTGGCCGTCGTCGCGGCCGAGGCCGGTCCGCTCGGGTTCAACGCGGAGAGCATCGTCGCCAAGGTTCGACGCCGGCGTCGTCGCCGGTCCGTTCTCGGCACGACGGCAGGCACCGCTGCAATCGTTTTGGCCTTGGTGGCGATTTCCAGCTGGGTAAGGGGTGGATCGGAGAACGGAAGTCAGACCATGAGCGATGCGTCAGCCAAGCCTCCAGCCAGCGGCCCATCGGCGCAGGGTTCCACGACGCCATCGGGGGCACCACCCAAGGTGTACATGTGCGGAGAACGACTGGTCCTGGCCGATGCCGCGACTAGCCGCACCGGCCTGACGATGGCGATCAGTTCGGTCCGGAAATCCGCTGACGACGTCGGCCCCGACATCGCCGTGACCTTCAAGGCCGCAGCCCCCATGCACATCGTGTCCAGCCCGCCGCGGCTGTTCGAGGTGCTCTACCTCAGGGCCGGGGTCATCGTGGGCGGCGGGCCGATGCTGAACCTGCCGGGGGACGTGACGCCACAGGGCGTGGATCTCATCGGCTACGGGTTCGACGTCGCCCCCGACCGCCCGAGCACCCAGGAACTGGGTCCACGCAATATGCTCTGCCCATCGCTGAGCTGGGCGGCGGTCTGGTCGGCACCGCAGTCGTACGAGGTGGTGGTACTTCAGGGGCCGGTCGAGAAACTGCCCCAGCAGACGTCGTTGGGCATTCCCGTGCTCGGCGCGCCCCTGCTGGTGAGCCGCGCCGGTTTCCCGCGATGACGTGGTGCGCCGACGTGCGCAGTGCCCGGCATGGCCGGGCACTGCGCACGTAGTCGCGTACGTCGCTCGCCTACGGAGCCAGCGACATCCCGAAGGTGGAGAAGATGTACGGGGCCTCGCACCACCGGATCACATCGCCACCACCCCAGCTGTTGATCCCGCGCGCCTGACGGATATTGCCGCTGAGCAGCGCGAACACCAGGCCGCCGCTGTCGCCACCGCGGATCGCCGTCTGTCCGTTGACCTGGTGGGCCTCGACCCCGCGATGGTTGACACCGTTGCTGCCCGTCCAGGTGATGTATCCGTCGGTCACCTGCAGGCCGCAGACGATGCCGGAGGTGTAGCCGTCCTGGCACGTCAGGTCACCGTTGTAGGAGTACGCGGAGCCGCTCACGTCGTACACGTTCGCGATTGGACCGGGAGGACCGTCCCACTCGCGGCTGGCCGTCGTGCCGGTGCTGCTGGTGTCGATCGCGATGGCATCGTCGATGTTGTCCCGGTTGGCGACGACACCGATTCGGTTGCGGCCGCCGTTCTGCCACCCGGTGTACACCGTGACGCCGTTACCAAAACAATGCGCCGCGGTGATCAGGAACGATCGTCCGTCCGAGTTACGCCGGGCCGGTAGGCCGGAGGTGCAGGCGTAGACCGACGCCTGGCTGGTGCTGGTCTGGCTGATCGCCGCTCCGGAGATCCACTGCGGACTGTCTCGGAGTCGAGACATGTCACTGCCGTTCGTCGCGTTCTCCACGACGATCGGCACCGAAGCGGCGAGCGAACTTCTGCCGGTGACCGACGACGTCGTCAGCGCCTGCTTGGCGTGATCGACGTTGTACGCCCGGATGTGCAACGCGCTGCCATCCGAGGGGACCGCGATGCTCTCGATGCTCATGTCCATCTGCTTCTGCTGCTGCAGCACGTCATCACTGGCCGCGGTCAGCGTCGCGAAGGTGTGGCCACCTTGTGCGAAGCGGGCGGCCCGGAGGTCGACCGCCTTGTCGGTCTTCCGCACCGCGCCCAGGAAGGCCGACTTGACGCGCAGGTCGGTGAGGTAGATGGTCACGGTACGGGCCGAGGCATCGATCTGGATGCCGGAGTAGACGCTCGCCCACTGCGACCTGCCGACTTCGCCGGCCGCGTTCGCCAATGCGCGCAACGGATCGAGGATGACGGCCTGCTCGTCCAGGGGCAATGCGGCGATCTGCTGGTACGTCAGTGGAGTGGGTTTGGCCTGAGCGGCACCCGCGCTCGTTAGTGATACGGCGATGGTCGTTGCGACGATGACCGCGAAATGCCGCAGTCCTGCCATTTATGCCCTCCTATATTGACGAGACTGCGGCCAATGTACAGGGGGCCACTAGCTGCCGCTGCCCCGTTCGGTGTGCGGCGGGTGCCTGAAATGCGAGGAAAAAGTGGCTCTACGATGTTGGGCGGGGCCGAGCTTGTGCCCGCTGGGAAACCCGGTTCTGGCCCCTGGGGTGCGGTTTTGTGCGGCCCGGCCAGCCAACCGCGAGGCATGGTGGCGAGCAGATTTTCCTTGCGGTATCTGATCTTGCGTCTTGATCCTGCGGCTCGTAATGCAAGGCCTGCGTGGCGAGCGGTCCAAGGATCTCGAGTTAGCCCGTCGACCGGTTGGTGCTGTCAGCCCTGTCGCGGCTGCTGCCTCGTTCCCGCTGGTCGACGTTCTTCGTGACCCCGGCCGCCTTGCGGCGGGTGGCACCGCGAGCTGGTCGGCAGGGAGTGGACCTACCCGGAACGACGACCGCGGCGTCCTTCGATACGGGCGGAGATCCGCACCCTGGTCGCCGCTACATGCGCCTGGAACTGCTCAACAAAAGCCCGCCTCATTCCCGCCCAGCCTGCCCATTACGACAACAACCAGGCGACCCCGTCCCGATCGCCGCATAACATCAGACCGGATCCCGCGATGGCCGTCCCTTACACCAACACCCCGACACAGCAATCGCTAACAGTTGATATCCGCAGTCAGCCTCGGCCCTTCAGAAGGCCCGCCCGTGGTTCATGATCGAGGACGAGGAAGTGCCCCCAATCTGGGATGATCCGGCTTGTCGGAGGCCCTGATCGCCCGTCATAAGGGACCTCGCAGTTGCTGAAGCCTCCCCCATGGCCGCTCCTGTTGAGCAGCCCTGGGGTTGAGACCGAACGATCGAGGGTGAGTTGTCCTTTTGGGGTCATGCCTTCGCCTTACGCCCGCGGGTGGCCTTGGGCGGGCGCCAGGACGTGAGCGCCTCATCGGTGAGGTGTAGGCGATTGGTGGTCTCGGCGAGGAAGCCGGCGTAGATGTCCACCGGCGAGGCACCCCACTCCGGGTCGAACTCGCCGTGCCACTGGCGTACCCAGGGAAAGATCTCGCGCAACCCCGCGACCAGCGGCACCAGCCGGTCGGCGGCCCAGCCGTCCTCCTGCTCACGGGCCACGATCAGCGTCGCGAGGGCTTGGGCCTGCTCGCGGTGGTCCCAGCCGGCCCAACCGACCAGCAGCGACGGGTCACCGTCGCGGCTGGCGCCCGGGTACGACACGAACCGCTCCTGCCGCTGAAGGTCCCACACGTGCTCCCAGTCCGCGCGCTTGCTCAGGCCGGAGTCCTTGTAGCGCAGCGCGGCCAGGTGCGGCACGTGCTCGTCGGCGACCAGGTCGGCGACCACCTTGCCGAGGTCCTGACCGGGCGCGTAGAGGTTGGCGACTGTGAGCACGTCGGCGTCGCGGCGCAGCTCGTCGGCGAGCTGGGCGGTGGTCAGCGGGCGCGGCTGCTCCAGCCTGTCGACGTGGTGGTACCACAGCTCTCGCGCCTCGCACCGGTCCAGCAGCCAGTCGCGCAGCGCCTTCGCCTGCATCGCATCCCAGCCCTCGGTGGCCCACCGCCGCTTGCACTCCGGCCGCTCGATCAACCCGATGTTTGCGGTTGCCCTCGATGACCGCGATCCGCCGCTCCACCACCGCCCGGTACTCAGCCGCGCTGCCGCCCTCGTCGGTTACCAGCACCAGCGGGTAACCGCCATCCTTTTCCTCCGGCCGGTGCAGCGCATCCTCGATCGCCGCCACGGCGCTTGCCAGCGACGCCCGCGCGTCGAGGCATCGGGGCGCAACGGGACCGACGTCAGGATCCTCAGCCAGCGTCGAGACCGACACCCAGATTGCAGCACGTCTGGCCCGAATCATGGCTACGGAAGAGGGTCTGCGATCTGGTTCAGGGTTCTCCCGTCGTCGATGCAATACCACGCTGTCGGCCAGATCTGAGCCTGCGGTGGTTTTCCGGTAGCCGACTCGATGATGGTGCGGATCAGCCCGATCAGCCGGTATCGCTGCCCGTCGTGCTCCCATTCAACCGGTGCGGTCAGATCGTTGTACCAGCGCACCCGCGCCCGGTCGGGCTCCGCATCCAGCCATGCTCTGATGGCGTCACGGTCCTGGCCGACAAGGTTCGGCATGGTGACGGTCAGCGACGTACCGTCGGGGATCAGTTCGTGCGCGATGAGCCGCTGCGCGGCCGCCGCTCGACGCTCGCCGGACTTACGCGAGGCGGCCTGGGTGGCGCTGCTCGACCGGGGCCGCACCATGAACTCTTCCGCGTCCGGCACGGGCAGGAGCTGCGCGACCGAGAGCATCTTCTCGCCCGCTGCAGTCTCGTACAGCTGGTAGCGAAGCAAGCGGATGTCGATCCCCGCTTCGTACAGGAATAGTGCGGTGTTGGTGACTGTCGGGCCGAAGTCCGAGGCCATCAGCACGATCCGAGGGGGGCTCAGCGTCTCGTCAGAGACCCCCTCAGCCCATTCCATCAGGCGCGCTAGCGCTTCGTCAGCGGTCGTCGACCCGCCTAGGTACGCGGCGTGGACATCAGCAAGGGTGTCCAGGCTGAACCGCCGCACCATGGCCGCATAGTTGATGGCCTGCATCGTCACGGTGTCCGGTGCTCTATCTCGTTTGAGCTCGACAACCACGAGTCGACCCGTGCGATCGATACCGAGTACGTCCAGCCGGTCAGCGGCCGCGCTGCCAGCGCCAGAGACCCACCGATCGAACTCGAACGTCACGATCTTTACGCCATTCCCGATGAGTTCGGGGTGGTCGATAACCCACTGCTGGAGATGCTGGCGCTCCAGCAGCCCCGCTTCCGCGAGCGAGATCCGACGCGCTGGTACCGCCTTCGGTCCATCCACGGTGAACAGCAGCTCTTCCGCCACAGCGCCTCCTCCTCCCCGGACGGTACCCGGCCGGATCGGCGGTTGTCGTTGGCCGGCCGGAAGGCCTCAGGCGGCGAGCGCCGCGTACCGGCCGTGCCGGTCGAGCAAGCTCTGGTGCGTGCCGGATTCGACGATGCGGCCGTGGTCGAGCACGGCAATCTGGTCGGCGTCCCGGACCGTGGAGAGCCGGTGGGCGATGGTGATCACCGTCCGCCCGCGGGACAGTTCGTCGAAGGCCCGCTGCACCGCGCGTTCGGTCTCGGTGTCCAGCGCGCTGGTGGCCTCGTCGAGCACCAGGATCCGCGGGTCGCGCAGCAGGGTCCGGGCGATCGCCAGCCGCTGCTTCTCGCCGCCGGAGAAGCGGTGGCCGCGGGAGCCGACCACCGTGTCGTACCCGTCGGGAAGAGCGGCGATCAGGTCGTGGATCTGCGCGGCGCGGGCCGCGGCCTCGATCTCGGCATCGGTGGCGCCCGGCCGGGCGTACCGGAGGTTTTCCCGCACGGTGGTGTGCAGCAGGTAGGTCTCCTGGCTGACCACGCCGACGACGGCGGCCAGGTCGGCCAGGCGCAGGTCGCGCAGGTCGACGCCGTCGATGGTGACCCGGCCGGCGGCCGGGTCGTGGAAGCGGGTGATCAGCGCGGCGAGGGTGCTCTTGCCGGAGCCGGTCTCCCCCACCAGGGCCAGGCTCGTGCCGGCCGGGACGTCCAGGTTGACGCCGGCGACGGCGGCGGTGTCGCTGCCCGGGTAGCTGAAGGTGACGTCCTCGAAGCGCAGGTGGCCGCGCACCCGGGCGGGGTCGACGGGGACCGGCCGCGCCGGGTCGTCGACCTCGACGGGCAGGTCGAGGTACTCGAAGATCCGGGCGAAGAGGGCCAGCGATGCGGTCACCGAGACGCCGACGTTGAGCAGGCCCATCAGCGGCCGGAACAGCCCGCCCTGGAGGGCGGTGAAGGCGACAAGGGTGCCGATGCTGAGGGTGCCGGCGGCGCCCGGCAGGCCGGCACTGAGGTAGATGACCGCAGGGATGGCGGCGAAGATGACGCTCATCGACGCCATCCGCCAGCGGCCGGCCAGCTCTGAGCGAAGTTCCAGGTCGACCAGGCGGGCCGAGGAGGCGGTGAAGCGGTCGACGAGGGCGGGCCCGGCCCCAAGGGTCTTGCTCAGCTGGACGCCGCTGATCGAGAGCCCTTCCTCGATGGTCACGTTGAGGTCGGCGAGTTCCCGCTGCCGTTGTGTGGTGATCTCCCGCCGCATCCGGGCGACCCGGCGGGTCAGCCAGATCGCCGGGGGCAGCACCACCAGGGACACCAGGGAAAGCCGCCAGCTCAGCGCCACCATGGCGACCGCCGTGGCGACCACGGTGGTCAGGTTGGCCGCGATCGAGGTGGCGGTGGAGGTGACGACTGTCTGCATGCCGCCGATGTCGTTGGTGATCCGGGACTGCACCTCACCGGTGCGGGTCCGGGTGAAGAAGCCGATCGACTGCCGGTGCAGGTGGGCGAAGACGTCCGTGCGCAGTCGGTGCATGACCTCCTGCCCGACCCGCGTCGAGATCCAGGTCTGGACCACGCCGAGGACGGCGGTAACGGCCGCGACCCCGACCATGCCGAGGACCAGCCAGCTCAGCAGGGCCAGGTCGCGCTCCGGCAGGGCCTGGTCGATCACGGTACGGAGCAGGAACGGCGACGCCATCGCGAGCACGGACGACGCCACGATGATCGCCACAACGAGGGCCAACTGTCGACGGTGTGCGCCGAAGAGAGCGCCGACGCGACGCAGCGGGACCTGGCGGGCCTGCGCCTTCTCGGCGGGGGTGACGGTGCGCGGGCCGCCGCCGCGGCCCTCCCGGGGTGCTTCCAAGGGGTGCTCACTTCCTGTCAATATGCTGAGGTTACCTCACTATGAGGGAACAACAGGAAGTGCTGCTACCGTATTCCGGGTGAGGGGAAAGGACGAGGAGAGCTTGGCCGAGGCGTTCTGGGGGGTCGCCCGGCGACTGCGCCACCAGTCCCGGCGGACACTCGAACCGTGGGACCTCAACCCCGGACACGCCCGGGCGCTCGACGTCCTGATGCGGCACGGCCCGGTGCGGCTCAGCACGCTCGCCGACCACCTGCACATCGCGCCGCGCTCCACCACCGAGGTAGTCGACGGTCTGCAGGAGCGGAGTCTCGCCGAGCGCCGGCCGGACCCGGAGGACCGGCGGGCCACGCTCGTCGCGCTGACCGAGGAAGGCGCCCGCGTCGGCGCCGCGATCCGCGCCGCCCGCCACGCCGAGGCGGAACACTTCTTCGGTCATCTCAGCCCGGCCGACCGCGCCGACCTGGCCCGCATCCTGCGTACGCTGCGCGACTGAAGGGTGTTGATGATCCGTCGTCGCCGACGGATCATCAACACCCTTCGCCCTGGGCTCGGCCGTTCAGGTCGACGTCCGAGTACGGCCCGATCAGCTCATCGATGGTGTAGACCCGGCCGTTCTTCATCACCATCTCGACGTTGGCGCCGTTGTGGATGTCCTGCAACGGGTTGCCGCGAACGAAGCTGAGATCCGCCAGCCGTCCGTCCTGCACGGCGCCCAGATCCGACTCCAGCAGGTACGCCTGCTCGGTCAGGAGAACGAGCGGCTCAAGCGGGCTCTGCGGGACTGGCAGACCATCCACGCCCGGGAGTGCCGGCCGCCGAACGTTCACATGGAGAAGTTCGGGTCGTTCTTGATGATCGAGAAGGCGCCGCCCTGCGGGTCGGTGAGTGTGGCGAATCGCCCGGCGGGCGAGTCCTGCCGCAGCATCTCCGTCGCGCCTAGCGAGATGGCCAGGTCCGCGGTGACGTCGCAGTCGTCGACGGCGAAGTAGACGCTCCACTGCGAGGGCATCGGGCCCCAGTCGGGCCTGATCTGCATGGCTCCCGCCACGGGCTGCCCACCGGCCTCGATGAGCGTGTAGGTCTCGTCGCCGCCCATTGCCACGTCACGGGTCGTGACCCCGAAGACGGAGGTGTAGAACGCCTTGCTCGCAGCGATGTCACTTGTCATGAGCTCGGCCCAGGTGAGGCTGCCGGACTCGCCGGTCACCTCGGCACCGCGGTGCTTGCCGGGCTGCCAGATCGAGACGTAGGCGCCCGTCGGGTCGAGGAGGACCGCCGTGCTGCCCTGGTCCATCACCTGCATCGGTGCCATGATCACCTTTGCGCCGGCGGCCTCCGCGGCGGCGGCGGTCGCCGTCGCGTCGTCCGTAGCGAGATAGGTCGCCCAGGACGTGCCGCGCTCCGGATCCATCGCCGGGCCGATCCCGGCCGTCTGCCGGCCGTCCTTCAGGAACGCTCCGTAGCCGCCCGCGTCGGGTCCGAAATCCAGGTGTGTCCAGCCGAAGAGCCGGGTGTAGAAGGCGACGGCACCCGGGACGTCGGTCGTGCCGATGTCAACCCAGGTCGGGGCGCCCTTGGGGAACTTTGGTGTGCTCATGCCGCCATCCTGGCACACATTCGGACAATTCCTGGCCGGACGCGCGCCGCGATGGCTCCGCGCAAGCCAAGTAATGCCGCTCCCATGCAGCCCGGCGGGCGCGCTCCGAGAGCAGTGATATCAACTGCGGGCATTCTTGAAATCATCGGTGCTGACTCGCTGCCGGCAGAGAGGTCCCTACCATGTCACGAACGATCCTGGACGTTGACGACGACCTGCTCGCGGAAGCGTCGAAGATCCTGTGTACCACGACGAAAAAGGCGACTGTCAACGCCGCTCTTGCGGCGGTGGTCAATTGGAAAAAGCGGCGCGAGTTTGCCGACTGGCTCAAGACCGGCGGACTTCCCGACCTGACCGGTGGAACGGGCGCGGCCAAGCCGGACGGGGCGTGAGCCGGGAGCTTTACCTCCTGGACAAGTCGGCGCTCGCCCGTTGGCCGAAACCCTCCGTAGCCCCGTGCTCGACGAGTTTGTCCAAAAGAGGGCTGCCGGCGGTGTGCGGAGTGGTAAGGATCGAGGTTATCCACAGCGCCCGCACGGCCAAGGACGCGCAGCGCGCGCGTTGGCTGCTTGGCGGATTCCGCTGGCTGGCCATGCCGGACGAGATCTGGGATCGGGCGATCGACGTCCAGGTCCAGGCGCTCCACAAGGGAACCACCGCACCCTGTCGATGGCGGACCTGCTGATCGCCGCCACCGCCGAGCGCCACGGCGCCACCGTGCTGCACTACGACGATGGCTTCGACATGATCACGGCAATCATCGGGCAGCCAACCGCCTGGGTGATGGCTCCCGGCTCGGCTGACTGAAGCGGAACGCTAGTCCACTCCGGGCCGACCTCCCGGGCTCGCGGCGGCCGGCGGCCGGCGCTCGACGATGGTGAATGCGGGGCAGCTGGCACTACCGCCCCTGCTGGAGGGCCGCGGTCACCGCCTTCGCGTCGAACCGGGCCGGGTCGAAGCCCGCTGGATCATCCAGGCCCAGCCAGTCCAGCCGGTCCCGGTGTTCGGGATGACTGGAGTCGCTGAGGATCTCCACCAGTTCGGCGTACCCCCACACGCCGCCGCAGTCCTCCGGCGGCGCGGCCCGCCGCCCACCGACACAGCGCGGGTACGCCACGGACGCGTCCCGGTCGAGGACCTTCTCCACGAGGATGTCGTGTTCCCAGTCGTCGCCGAAGTCGTACGTGTAGCGCAGCTTGTCTCCGACGGCGGAGGCGACCTGTTCCATCGTGACCCGCGATGCGGCGCGGTGACCGAGGTCGGTGTCGGGACGGCCGAAGCTGCCGTACGGGGTCTCGAAGACGTGCAGGTGGCTGTCGGTCCAGGCGAACGCAGCCTGGATCAGCTCGTGCAGGCGGGCGAGGCTGACGTCCGCGGGCACCTCGAGACGCCGCCAGATCGGTGGGCGAGCGCCCCGCAGGCTCACCTTGATCTGGTAAATGGGCGCTGGGCCGTCGGACTTCTTCCGCTTCGCGGGCAGGCCCGCGGAGCGCCGTGGGGTGGGTATCGAACCGCCCCGTCGCGGCGGGTGCAGCCGGTCGAGCAGCGCGGAGATCGAAGCCACGTCCAGTTCGCCGTCGTGCAGATGACCCCGCTTGCGCTGCCGGGGCGCGGGAAGGGTCCGAATCCGGCTGCGGAGCAGCAGGGCCAGCGCAGCGTAGCCGGGGCCGTCCTCCTCAAGGAGTTCGTCCAGCCCCTCGGTGCCGCGGTCGCGGTCGTGGTCGGAGCGGGCCTCCAGCGTCTCCTCCACGGCTTGACGGAACTCCGCCGGCCGGAGCTTCTCCTCCGTGACGTCTACGCCACCGGCGCGCAGGTCGGACAGTAGTTCCGCGCGCGCCTGTTCCCACTGATCCCCGTCGATCAACAGGATGTCGCGGGCGGCGCCGCAGTCGAACTCGTCCACGCTGACGGCGACGACATGTGACCGGCCTTCCCGCTGAAACCGGGCAGCCAGCATGAACGTCCCACCCGCCGAATCGGCGAAGCGGCAGCAGTCCGGCATCGTGACCGGGGCTTCCAGCTCGGCCAGCCAGGGTGGCGAGGTGATGCCAGCACCGGCGAGTCGGCTGGCGCCCTCCGTCGCGGCGCGACTGACCTCGCCGTCGTAAACCGACGCGATTCCCGCCAGCATGGCCCGCGCCTCCGGGCTGGCCTGCGCCTCGAACGTCGGCACGAACAGGTCCCGCAACGCCCGCTCGAAGTCGTCGCCTACGGTGGCCACGATCGTCACCAACATCGAGGCGACGATCTCCACCTCCAGCGGATCCTGCATGGCGTCGATGTCGATCGGCGGCGGGATCAGGCCGCCGATCTGCTCCGGCGTGGGCTGCGCCCCGGCGCAGTACGGGCAGTCGCACTCCTCAGGCGCGCCGACCACGACGAGCGGCCCGCCTCCTCGCACTGATCGCTTCTTCCCGTTGCGCCGACGGCCACGGCTCACTGGACTCACGCCGCACAGTCTGCCGCATTCCACCGGTCCCACGGCAGGCCGGCACACCGCCACCGAGCACAAACCACGCTGGCGGACCGCGGCGACGAGGAACGCCAGGATCTCAGGCGGTGAGCGCGCTGCGGTGGGCGTTGACGACCCTTCCCGCTCGCCTCTGGTCTCCGCCGCGGGTCGTTGTCGCCCTTCGGACGCCGCCGCCGCTACTCACCGAGGGCCCGGGCGAGGAGCATGAGGTCATGCCGAACCCGCTCGAGGATCTGCAGGCAAACATGTGGGTACTGGCCGCGTTGGGGCGCCTGGCCCGCCAGGGGCTGCTGGATTCGCCGGCAGCCGCCGACGACGCGCTGGCCGTCGCCGCCCAACGACTGCTGATCGCGGCGGGACTGTTGGAGCCGGATCCGGTGCGCCCGTCTCAGTCGCTGCTGGCGTCCCTGCCGCCGGACGTGCCGGCCGCGGCCCACGGCGGCTTGGTCGCCAGCACGCTGCAACTGGCCGGCACACTGGCCGGTGGCGACCCGGCGGTGTGGTCGCCGGAGGATCCGGAGACGATCCGCTCGTACGGCCTGGTCAGCGGAATTGCCGTCAACCACGTGCTCAGGCGGGTGCTCGCGAACGTACCGGGCTTTCCCAACCGGCTGGACCGGCCGGGTGCGGCGTTCCTCGACGTAGGAGTGGGCGCGGCCGGCATCAGCATCGAACTCTGCAGGCGGCACCCGAGCCTGAAAGCCGTGGGGCTCGACATCAACCCGCCCTCGGTCCGCGTCGGCCGAGACGCGGTGTCCGCCGCGGGACTCACCAACCGGATCGAGGTACGCGAGCAGTCTGTGACCGAGTTCGAGGAGGTCGCGGCGTTTGATCTCATCTGGGTGCCTCAGCCGTTCCTGCCCCCGCCGGTGCTCGTCGCTGCCTTGCCCCGGTTGCACAGATCGGCCCGTCCCGGTGCGGTTGTGGTGATGGGGCTGGCTCACACCGCCGAAGGCGGACTCTTGGGCGCTGCGGGGGACGTGCAATATCTGATGTTGGGCGGTGGCCGCATGTCGCCCGGGACGGCCGGGCAGCTACTCGAGGACGCGGGCTTCCTCGACGTCAGAGTGATGACCTTCTTTGGCACCCCGCTGATGGTCGCGCGGCGCCGTGAGGTCGACTGATGCAAGCTCACCGCGGATCAGCGGCTGCCGGTCCTCGCCCACCAGGCCGCGGCCTCCGCACGGCTGCTGGCACCGATCTTGTCGCGGCCGCACTCGAGGTGCTTGCGGACGGTGCGTTCCGTGATCCCCAGGCGCCGCCCGATCCGCTGGTTGGTCCAGCCCTGCGCCACCAGGGCCAGCACGTCGCGCTCGCGGGGCGTCAGCCGGTCGGTGTCGCCGCCACCGTTCGTACTCTCGGGCCCGACCAGCCGGGCGGCCGCCGCGTCGAGTTCCCGGCGGAACGCCAGGGCGCTGGCAAGAGGCTCGCGGACGAGGGACAGCGCGGCCATCTCGTCGGCCTCGAAGTCGCGGTGCCTTCGATGCACGCCGAGGAAGACGACCTGGTCCGGCCGGGCGCCGAGGTGCAGACCCGCCGGATACCGCCCGTCCGTCCAGCTGTGCATCCAGTGGTAGGTCTCGGTGTGCCAGAACCGCGGCAGGTCAACATGGTCGCTGACCCGCTGCGCCCACCCTCTTCCCGACCTGAGATCCAGGAAACACGGGTGCCGGGACGCCACGGCCCGGGCGGCATCGATGTAGTGCTGCGGCAGCGGTGCGGCGTCCCACACCGTGACGGTCACCGTCGCCACCTCGCCCTCAGCGAGGCTCCACCGGGTGAAGCCCGCCCCCGCGTCCGCGTCGATGGCTCGTCCGACTGCCGCGATGAACGGTTCAACGTAGTCGTGTCCGGCGGCCACGAGCCTCGCGGCGTCCATGCTGGCGCGCAGCAGCGCTTCGTCCCGTCGCATGTGTCCTCCGCCGTCGAGCAGCGCGTTGTGGCAAGTCTGGCGAGCGGATGCAGGCGCAGCAAGCAGGACTCTGTCCAGTGGCGATTGCGACACTGTCCGACCCCTCTCCCCAAAACGGACGATGCCCTCAGGGCCACCGCGGCCGCGCCTCGAGGGAGGAGCAGCAATGAGAATGATCAGGTCGGTACCTCTCCTCGCGGCAGTGGCCGTGGCGCTCGTCGCGCTGTCCAGCGCTGCCGTGGCGTCCCTCCCCTCCACGCTGGTCGTGGACCGCGACGGAGCGCAGTGCGGGAATGCGGACTTCACGTCGATCCAGGCAGCGGTCGACGCAGCCGAGCCGGGGACACGGATCAAGGTCTGCCCCGACGTCTATCCCGAGAGCGTACGCGTGGACAAGCCACTGATCCTGTGGGGTGAACCTGATGCGGTGGAGGCGATTGACTGCTTCGACGCCGCCGCGTCACAGGCGGACGGCCTCGACCCGACCCAGCAGGTGATCGTCGACCCGGCCGCGGACGGGTTCAGCGTCGCCTTTGACATGCTGGCCGACGACGTCGTCCTCGCTGGGTTCGTCGTGCAGGACGCCTCGGTGGGAATCGACGCGGACGACAGATTCTCCGGGCAGCACGTCCACCACAATCTGGTCCGGTTGAACACCCTCTTCGGCATGGACTTCGGCACTGCGGGCGCCCGGGAGTCCCGCGTCGACCACAACTGCTTCCGCGACAACCGCTGGGGTCTGGTCTGCGAGCTCGACGACGACAGCCTGTGGAAGCTCCCGGTCGGTAACGAGCGTGGCGCGTGGAACGCCCGCGATCTACGTACGGCGCGAATCGACCACAACGACACCTTCCGCAACCAGGCCGGAATCGACGTGGCCGGCCCGGGCCGACGCGAGCAGGTGACGGTGGACCACAACGTGTCGCGGGCCGAGGGCACCGGCATTGCGCTGCAGAACTCAGCCCGGAGCGCCGTCATCGCCAACGAGGTCGTCGGGGCCTCGGGCACCGGTTCGATCGCCTTCGGAGGCGGGAACACGGACCTGACCGTCGCGTCGAACCTCGTGACCGGCGGGCGGGTCGGCATCATCTTTGCCTCGGCGAGCTACTTCGACAAGTTCCCGCCCAGCCGCCGGGTGACCATCACCGGTAACACCGCGCGCGGAATGGTCTTCAGCGGCATAAATGCCGGCCAGGGCCTCACGGTCGGTGCGGGCGAGCTGCGGGACTCCGTCATCGCGGGAAACGTCAGCAGCGACAACGGGCTCGACGGGATAATCGTTCCGGCAGGAAACGCAGGTAATGACGTCCGGGACAACGTGACCGAACGCAACGGGCGCCGCGGTATCTACGCAGCTTCGTCGACGAGCGACAACACCTTCTCCGGCAACTGGATGTTCGGCAACGGCGTTCTCGATGCCCGGGACGACAACCGGACGGCGAACACCTGGGTCGGGAACCAGTGCCTCACGGACTACCCGGAAGGGACGATCTGCGGCGCTCAATCCTCGTGACCGACCACCACGGCCGCTGCGCCCAGGCGTGACCTTCGAAAGGGTGAGCGGCTCGACAACGCGTCGAGCCGCTCACTTGCCTCGGATCAAGGGCCCCCGGCTGGCGTGAGGCCGGTGCGGGCCGCGATGCCCTGACCTCGCCGGCTCGTCAGGTCGCCGGGACGCCGTCGGCCGCGCTGCGCAGCGCGGCAATGTCGATCTTGCCCATTCCGAGCATGGCCTGCATCGCGCGCCGGGCCCGCTCCGGGTCCGGGTCGTTCAACATCTCCTCCATCCCGGTCGGTACGACCTGCCAGGACAGGCCGTACCGGTCCTTGAGCCAGCCACACGGCCCTTCCTGGCCGCCCTCGGACAGGCGCTCCCAGTAGTAGTCGATCTCGTCCTGCGTCTCGCAGTTGATCTGGAAGGAAACGGCCTCGGTGAACGTGAACTCAGGACCGCCGTTGATGCCGACGAACCGCTGACCGGCCAACTCGAACTCCACCGTCATCACCATGCCGGCCGGTCGTGGCCCGGCCTCCGTGTAGCGGGTGACGTTCACGATGCGCGAGTTGTCGAAGACGGAGATGTAGAAGTTCGCGGCCTCCTCGGCCTGGGTGTCGAACCACAGGTTCGGAGTGATCTTCTGCCGCATGGCGTTGTCCTCTCGTACGACGGGACCGGGCTCCCGCAACCGATGCTTCACGTGTACAACGCCGACACGGCGGAAAACTCATCGCTCATTCGGTGAACCGGTCCCGGGTGGCACCTGCCAGACGGCGCATGCGCCGTCCTCGTCATGACGAGGCGCTGAGAATTAGTGACTGGCGAAGCCAGTGCCGAACGCGAAGAATCAGCAGCGTGGGCGTTGCTGTCGCTGTTCCCTTGACGCCGAAAGGAAGCGACTGATGCGGCCGAACCCGTTGGTGGCTGAGCAGGTCAACTGGACCCAGTACGAGCCGGACCAGCGCGCGGGCCATTACGAGAGCTTCTACCAGCGGGCCAACCATCCCAGCCGGCCCCTGGCGTTCTGGATCCGCTACACGATCTTCACCCCGGCAGGTCGCCCCGTCGAAGCGATCGGCGAGCTGTGGTTCGTGCTGTTCGACGGTGAGACCGGGCAGCACGTCGTGGCCAAGCAGGAGCATCCGATTGCCGACTGCGACTTCGATCGGCGGGCGTTCTCCGTGCGGATCGGGGAGGCGACGTTAGGACCCGCGAGGCTGGCCGGCGGGGTGCACGGCGTGCGCTGGCAGTTGACGTACGCCAGCGACCAGCCTCCGCTCTACCTCTTGCCGCCCCGGCTGTATCGGGGTGGCTTTCCGAAGGCGAAGAGCCTCGTGGGCAGTCCCCTGGCCCGCTACGACGGTGAACTGATCGTCGGCGATCGCCGAATCAGAGTCGGCGACTGGGTGGGCAGCCAAAATCACAACTGGGGCACCCGGCACACCGACCGCTATGCCTTCGGTCAGGTAGCCGGCTTCGACAACGCACCGGACAGCTTCCTGGAGGTTGCCACCGCGAGTAACCGGATCGGTCCCGTGAACACCCCGATGGTCACCCTGCTCGTGTTGCGCCACCGAGGCCAGGAGCACTCCTTGGTCTCGCTGTGGCAAGGGATCCGGGCGACCGGCCGCTTCCGCTACTTCGGCTGGGACTTCGCCTCGCAGTCCCCTTCAGTCCAGGTGCGCGGACGGATCGAGGCACCACCGGAGGCGTTCACCGGCCTGGCGTACTCGAATCCACCGGGCGGGGTAAAGCACTGTCTCAACACCAAGATCGCGCGTTGCGAGGTCGAGGTGACCAACCGAGTAACGGGTACCCGGGAAACCCTGCTCACCGAACACCGCGCCCTGTTCGAGATCCTGACGGACGACCGCGGCCACGGCATTCCGATCCGGGCATAGCTCACGAAGTAGCGGTGGCCCTGCCGGACCACCGCCCGGTGGAACCGGAACCGCCAGGGGTGCCCCCAGGCGGTCGGCGTGCACATCCACCCGCCGACGTTCACCAGGGCGAACGGCAGCAGGAGCAGCCACAGCATTCGGCTCCCGCTGCGCGAGGTCAGCCCACCCCACGAGTACGCCTCGACGTGCCGGCCCTTCACATCGGCGGTGCGGTAGAAGCCCGCGACCCGGCTTCCGGAGACGAGTTGCGGCGCCGCGCCGGCGAGCAGGTTCTCCGGCGTGGTGCCGTCCGGTGTCGGGTCAGTCCATCAGGTCCGGCTCGTGGCGGCCGCAACCGTGCAGGATCGGCCGGTCACCGCCGTGCGCCAACGGCGCGGGCCGGGGACTTTCTGGTCGGAGCGCCGACCCCGCGCATTATTCGCAGTGAGCGCAGGGCTTCAGCGGGCCGCCGACCTCCTCGTGGGCCCAGCGCTCAAGCTCGGCACGGCCTCCGCAGAGCTTGATGTACTGGTCAGTCCACCTGCCGCCTCTGGTCGGGCTCTCCGCGATGGTCCTGCAGGTGGCCCGATGCAGGATCAGGTAGCTAGGACTCGGGCTGCGGTTGGTGTTCACGACATACCCGTCGGGGTTGCGCGAGATCCAGTTCAGGTAACCGGCATCGTCATCCGCGAAGCGCTGCATCTGGTCATGATGAGCAACTCGTCGGTAGTTGACCAGAGTCGGGGTGCCGCGCCGCCGTAGCCGCCGTACTGGCCGGTCAGGCCTTCCAGCAGCGCCACGGAGGGTTGTGGCGATCGTCCGAGCAGGCCCGCCAAACGGCGCGGGCGGGACATCGCCGTAGCGATTTCCGCCCTACGATGCCCACCATGTCTGCGTCCCAACGACAAGACGCCGAGGAGGCCGAGTGGGTGCCTCCCACCCGGCCCAACTGCGCCTGCACTGAGCACGACGACGAGCTGGCAGACCTGGTGGTGCCCGTCACCGAACCCGGCGTAGCGCCGATGACGGTCGAGGAACTCGTCGCTTGCGGCGCACTCGGTGCCGGACCGGTGAAGCCGCGCGACCGGTGGTGGGAGATCTTCGACGAGACGGACGCGGGCCCCGAGCGCATCGGCCCGTTCCACTGGACGTTATGGGTGGGCGACGAGGCACGGTCGTGCTACGACGACGCGGCGGCGCTCTCACTCGATCAGTCGCTCCTCGCCCGCCCCGGAGTGCAGCTCGTGGAGTGGATGGACCGGGAGGAGTTTCTGATCGGCGCGCCGGCGCTGTGCGCGAGCGGGATCCTGGCCGCCGCGGCCCGCGCCCTCGCCGACCCACGCGTACGCCAGCGCTAGGACCTGCCCTGCCGCGGCAGAAGGGTGTTGATGTCCGTCGTTGCCAACGGATCATCAACAACCTTCCGCCGGTCCCCGCTGCCCCGAGGATTCACCCGTTCAGGTCGACGTCCGAATACGGTCCGACAACTCATCGATGGTCTAGAGCCAGCCGTTCTTCACTTCCCGCGGCGAGGGGAAGGTCGCCCGGCACGAGCGGCTGGGCGGCGAGGAGGAGCGCTGGCAGGCCGAGGCGCACTGCGCTCAGGTGCTGGAGACCATCAGGCAACTCTTCGAGGGCCGGGACCGATGAGGGTCGACGTTCTACAGCACTCGGTCAACCGCCGCCTCGGCGGCTAGCGAGTATCGCCAGGATCTCGCGGCGTACCTCGTCGGTCTCGTGCACCAGCCGACGGTGCGCGAACCGCACCACCAGGATGCCGAGCGTGGCCAGCAGCGCGTCCCGCCGCAGGTCGACCTCGCGCTGCCGCCGATCGCCGTGGGTGCTCGCTCCGTCGAGCTCGAAGTCGACGCGTTCCCGCTCCGCATCGACGTCGAGGTAGACCGTGCGCCCTCGCGCCTGGATCCGTACCTGTCGCTGAAAGGCAGGCATGTCGGGGCCGGTGAAGACGTGGTCGTGTCCCCAGATCTCCAGCGGGCTGCGGCAGCCTGCGGCGAGTTTCACGAGGAGAGCCCGCAGCTCGGCCCGGCCGGTGAGCCTCGGTGCGGCCGCCAGCGCCCCGAAGGCCCGCCGCGGCGTGGTCAGTCGGTCGTTGGCCGCCCGGATCAGCGGGGCCGGACGGTCCGCCGGAGGCAACTGCGGCCAGGCGTCGACCAGCGCGCGGTCCAGCCGCACGACCGGGATGCCGCAGCGGTAGACGACGTGCGGCGGCGCCACCGTGAAGCCCAGTCGGTGGTGCACGACGAGGTGTGGCCGGGTGCGGATGCCGGAGCCGGCCGGCACATCGAGGTGCACGGGCTCACCGATGCGTTGCGAGCGCAGGCCCCACACGTCCAGGGCACGGAGGCTGCTCAGTGCGCCCCGCCCGTCCGCGTACGCGAGCACGGCTCGCCGCCCCAGCTCGGGGCCGAGGCGGGCGAGGACGGGCGCGCCGTCGGCCGGTGCGGGTGGAACGAGTTGGGCGTCGACGTAGACCTCGGGCAGCACCCGGAGCAGTCGGCCGGCATGACAGGCTCCCCGCAGCGTCGACTCCGGCACCACCTGGGCCGCCACCGCCCGGGTCACCACTTCCCCACTCTGATCCACCAGCGCTTGGAGCACCGATTTCACGCGGCAGACACTGGCCCCGCCGCGTCTCTGCCGCAAGCGGCACCGGCGTCGGCTGTGGACGATGCAGCGAGGTGTGGACGGCACCACGTGGAACGGCGCGATGTGCTACGGCGCTGCAAGATCGTCTGATGCGGGCGCTGCCTCTGCTCGGCGTGTCATGACGGTGAGGCGTAGACGATCATGCGATGCGGGGTGCCGTCACTCGCTGAGATGCTCCACAGGGGACGGCGGAAGATCACCCGAGCGCCTAGTATGTCCCGCCATGCGTACCGAACCGATTCAGATCGATGGCCTCGCCGGGCCGGTCGTCGTCACCGCGCCGAACTTCCGCCCCGCCTCCATCACGGTCGGCGACCAGACCGCGACCCGCACCCGGGCCAACAACTACCTCCTGCCCGCCGCGGACGGCACGATGAAGGAGGCCAAGTTGCACGGCGGCCTGTTCGACGCGTATCCCACGATCGAGATCGCGGGCGTCAAGCACCGCACGGGACCCGCCGTACCGGCGCTGCTCCAGATCCTGGCCGTCCTGCCATTTGTCGTCTTCATCTTCGTGCTTCGGGGCGGGTTGATCGGCGGCCTGATCGGCGGCATCGCCATGGGCGTCAACCTCGGCATCGCACGCGGCGCTCGATCGACTCCCGCCAAGGCGGGGCTGATGATCTGCGTCCTCGCCGGAGGTGCGGTGGCGTTGTTGATGATCGCCGGCGTCCTGCAGCGGGCCCTCGCCTGACATCCCGCGACAAGCAGGACCACCTACCGGTTCGGGCCGCCGCGGAGGTCCTCCTCGATTCGCTTGGCGGTCGCCAGCAGCGGGGGCAGCAGTTCCTTGCGGATCACCTCGGAGGGTCCACGGCTGGCGTGCGCGGAGACGTTCAGGGCCGCGATCACCTGCCCGTTCTCCCCGTGAATGGGCACGGCGAGCGAGCGCAGCCCCTCCTCCAGCTCCTGGTCGACCAGCGCATACCCCTGCGCGGCGATCTTGCCCAGGACCGCGCGCAGCTTGGCCGGGTCGGTGATGGTGCGTCGGGTCAGCCGCTTGAGGTCGGCCTTGGCGAGGTAGTCGTCCAGCCAATCGGCGGGCTGGGCGGCGAGCAGCACCCGGCCCATGGAGGTCGCGTAGGCGGGGAAGCGAGTGCCGACGCTGATCCCCACCGCCATGATCCGCTTGGTGGGGACGCGGGCGACATACACCACCTCGTCACCGTCGAGGACGGACATCGAGCAGGACTCGTGCACCTGCGCGACGAGCGCCTCCATGTGCGGCTGGGCGACCTCGGGCAGGCTCAGGCTCGACAGGTACGCGTAGCCGAGTTCCAGGATGCGCGGCCGCAGGGAGAAGAGCCGCCCGTCGGTGCGCATGTAGTTCAGCTCGACCAGCGTCAGCAGGAACCGGCGCGCGGCGGCCCGGGTCAGCCCGGTCATCCGCGCCACCTCGCTGAGGGTGAGCTGCGGGTGCTCGGCGTCGAAGGCCCGGATGACGGCGAGTCCACGTTCCAGCGACTGGACGAACTCCGGGGAGCGCCCGGCCTCCTCGGTCATCCGGCCTCCTGCCGCAGTGTCTGCTGGGCCACCTTGAACGCCCGGTTGGCCGCGGGAACCCCAGCGTAGACGCCCACCTGGAGCAGCACCTCACCGACTTCGGCCGGGGTCAACCCGTTGCGCAGCGCGGCCCGCACGTGCATCGCCAACTCCTCGTCGTGGTGCAGAGTCGCCAGCACCGCCAGGGTGATGCAACTGCGGGTGCGCCGGTCCAGGCCGGGCCGGGTCCAGATCTCGCCCCAGGCGTACCGGGTGATGAAGTCCTGGAAGTCCGCGGTGAACTCGTCCGTGCCGGCGACCGCGCGGTCGACGTGCGCGTCGCCCAGCACCTGCCGGCGTACCCCCATGCCGGCCTCGTGTCGCTCGCGGTCGTCCATCAGATCACCCCTCATCGAAGTGTTCCTGGAGCAGTTTTCCGACCTGCTCCGGCTGCTCCACGTTGGCCAGGTGCGCCGCGTGGTCGACCACGGCGAGCCGCGCTCCCGCGATCCGCTCGACGATCCGGGCGGCGTGCTCCACCGGGGTGGCGGGGTCGTCCGCGCCGGCGATCACCAGCGTCGGCGCAGACACCTTGCCCAGGTCGGCGCGGAGGTCCATCGCGGCGATCGCCTCGCAGCAGCCGGCATAGCCGGTGGCGGGGGTGGCCGTCAGCATGGCGTGGTGCGCGGCGACCACCTCCGGCCGGAATTCCGCGAAGGGCGGGGTGAACCACCGGGCCACCACGGCGTCGGCGATGGCCGCCAGGCCGGCCGCCCGTACCGTCGCCGCCCGCTGGCGCCAGCCCTCGGGCGGGCCCAGCGACGCCGACGTGCAGAGCAGCGCCAGCCGACCCACCCGGTCGGGGGCGTGCGCGGCGAGCCACATGCCGACCATGCCGCCGAGGGAGAGCCCGGCGTAGTGCACGCGCCGCACGTCGAGGTCGTCGAGCAGGGCCAGCACCTCCCGGCCGAGCAGCTCGATGGTGTACGGGCCGGGCGGCACCGCGGAGCGGCCGTGGCCCAGATGGTCGTACCGGATCACCCGGTAGCGGGCGGCGAGGGCCGCCAGCTGGGGTTCCCACATGGCGCCGGTGGTGCCGAGAGAGCTGCCGAGCAGCAGCGCCGGCGCGCCGGCCGGACCGTCCACGGTGGCGTGCAGTCGGGACGTCACGACGACTCCTCCGTCCGGTACGCGGCCAGCGCCCGGTCGACGAACAGTCCCGCCGACCCGAGCCAGCTGTGCGGGTCGAGTGCCTCACCGATCTCGGGCTCGCTCAGGTGCGCACGCACGCCGGGATCCGCGCGCAGCGCGTCGCGGAACGGCGGCCGTCGGGTGGCTCGGGCGACGGCGTCGTGCGCCCCGCTGCGGCCGAGCGCGCGGGCCAGCCGGGCGGCGACCGCCTCGGCCAGCACGAGACCGCCGGTGGCGTCGAGGTTCGCCCGCATCCGGTCCGGGCGGACCTCAAGGCCGTCCAGCATCCGGGCGGTACGGGCGGCGGCGCCACCGGCCAGGTGCAGCAGGTCGAGCAGGGGCTCCCACTCGGCGTGCCAGCCGCCGGCGGCCCGCTCGTGCTCCTGCACTGCGGCGGCGAACACGGTGGCGACGAGACCGGGCGCGCGCCGCGCGGCCGAGGTGACCAGGACCGAGTCGACCGGGTTGCGCTTGTGCGGCAGCGCCGACGAACCGCCCCGACCGGCGCCGCCCTCGGCGACCTCGCCGACCTCGGTCTGGGCGAGCAGCCCGACGTCGAGCGCGACCTTGCCGGTGGCGGTGAGCAGCCCGCCGAGGGTGGCGGCGAGGTCGAGCACGGGTTGGCGGCGGGTGTGCCAGGGCAGCGGGCTCGTGGCAAGGCCCAGGCGCTCGGCGTACCGCTCGGCCACCGCCGGTCCGGTCGGTCCCAGCGCGGCGAGCGTGCCGACCGCGCCGCCGAGCTGCGCCGGCAGCGCCGCCCGGACCTGACGCAGCCGGGTACGCGCCTGGACCAGGCCGACCAGCCAGCCGGCGGCCTTGAGCGCGAACGTGGTGGGCGACGCCTGCTGCCCGAGCGTGCGGCCGACCATGACGGTGTCGCGGTGGGCCTCGGCGAGCCGGGCCGCCGCCCCGGCGGCCGCGTCGAGGTGGCCCAGCAGCGGCCCGGCCGCGCGCACCGCCACCAGGACGAGCGCGGTGTCGAGGACGTCCTGGCTGGTCGCCCCGAGGTGCACCCAGGCCCGGGCGTCCTCGGGCAGCGCCGCGGTCAGTTCCCGCACGAGCGGGACGACCGGGTTGCCGGCCTCCTCGGCCGCGCGGCCGAGTGCGGCGGGGTCGTACCGGTCGGCGTGGCATTGCGCGGCGATCGCCTCGGCGGCCGGCCGGGGTACCACGCCGCAGTCCGCGGCGGCCCCGGCGAGCGCGGCCTCCGCGTCGAGCATCGCCTGGAGCAGAGCCCGGTCGGTGAGCTCGGCGTCGACGCCGGGGTCACCGGAGAGGCCGCCGAGCAACCCGTCAGACGGCGAAGAAGACGGTCTCATGCTCCCCCTGCAGGTGGATGTCGAAGCGCAGCCCGTCCGGCGCCTCGGTCGCGAGCAGCGTATGGCGGCGGTCGGGGTCGACGCCGCGCAGCGCGGGATCGGCGTCGTTGGCCGCCGGCTCGTCCGGGAAGTAGAGCCGGGTGACGACGCGGTGCAGCAGCCCCCGCGCGAAGACCGACAGGTTGAGGTGCGGCGCCTCCGTGGCCCCGTCCGGGGCGGGCAGCGGGCCCGGCTTGACGGTCAGGATCTCGTACCGCCCCTGCGCGTCGGTGGCGCTGCGCCCGAAGCCCCGGAAGCCGGGCACGGACGGCGGCCGGGCGCCGCGGGGATCGTCCGGGTGGTCGAACCGGCCGTCCGGATCGGCCTGCCAGGTCTCGACCATCCCGTCCACCACGGGGTTGCCGGCCCCGTCGAAGAGCTGCCCGCGAAGCCAGAACGCGCCCGGGGTGCCGTCGGGGACGACGTACGGGCCGTCTGGCCAGAGCAGGCCGATGTGCAGGTAGGGCCCGACCGTCTGCGACGGGGTCACTCCCAGCTGCTCACTCATCGTCGTCGTCGTCCTCGTCCTCGAAGGGGGTGCTCTCCCGGCCGCGCAGCACGATGTTGAACTCGTAGGCCAGCGCCCACTCGGGCTGGGTCGTCGCGTGGTCGTAGCGGGCGATCATCCGCTCCCGGGCCTTCGGGTCGCGGACCGAGTTGAAGATCGGGTCCTGGAAGAAGAGCGGGTCGCCGGGGAAGTACATCTGCGTCACCAGCCGCTGGGCGAAGGCGCGGCCGAAGAGGGAGAAATGGATGTGCGCGGGCCGCCAGGCGTTGTCGTGGTTCTTCCACGGGTACGCGCCCGGCTGCACGGTGATGAAGCGGTACCGCCCGGCGTCGTCGGTGAGCACCCGCCCCACCCCGTCGAAGTTCGGGTCGAGCGGGGCCGGCCAGTTGTCCACCGCGTGCCGGTAGCGCCCGGCGGCGTTGGCCTGCCAGATCTCCACCAGCGTGTGCGGCACCGGGCGGCCGTCACCGTCGAGCACCCGGCCGTGCACGATGACCCGCTGCCCGAGCGGCTCGCCCTCGTGCTGACGGGTCAGGTCGTGGTCGAGCTCGCCGAACCGCCCCTCCCCCAGCAGCGGCCCGGTGACCTCGGTGAGTCGCTGCGGCAGGTAGGTCAGCGGCTGCCGTGGCGAGCGCAGCACCGTCGACTTGTAGCCGGGACTGAGCAGGGGCGGGTGCGCGTCGGCGTCGTCGCGCCGGTACCGGGGCAGCATCAGGCCGCTGTCGGTCACGATGTCCTGGGTCATCTACCTCTCCCGTCAGGCTTCCAGCACGACGGCCAGCCCCTGGCCGACCCCGATGCAGATCGCGGCGAGCCCCCGCCCGCCGCCGCGGCGGTGCAACTGCCAGGCGAGCGAGCCGAGGATCCGCGACCCGGACGAGCCGAGCGGGTGCCCGAGGGCGATCGCCCCGCCCTGCGGGTTGACGATCTCCGGGTCGAGATCCGGCCACTCGGCGAGGCAGGCGAGCGACTGCGCGGCGAACGCCTCGTTGAGTTCGACCACGTCGAGGTCGCCCCAGCCTATGCCGGCCCGGCGCAGTGCCTCCTGCGCGGCGGCCACCGGGCCGATGCCGAACAGGTGCGGCTCGACCGCGGTGACCGCGCGGGAGACGATCCGGGCCAACGGGGCCCGCCCGATCGCGTCGGCGCCGGCCCGGTCGGCGAGCAGCAGCGCGCTCGCCCCGTCGTTCAGCGGGGAGGAGTTGCCCGCGGTGACCGTGCCGTCGGGCCGGAAGGCCGGCTTGAGCCGGGCCAGCGCCTCGAGCGTGGTGGTGGGCCGGATGCTCTCGTCCCGCTCGACCTCTGTGCCGGGCACCCGGCTGACCTCGTCGGCGTAGACCCCGGCCTCCCAGGCGCGGGCGGCGAGCTGGTGGCTGCGCAGTGCGAAGGCGTCCTGCTCCGCCCGGCTGATCTGGTAGCGGTCGGCGAGGATCTCCGCCCCCTCCCCCAGCGCCACCGTCCACTCCTGCGGCATCCGCGGGTTGATCATCCGCCAGCCCAGCGTCGTCGAGTGCAGCGTCTCGTGCCCGCGTGGGTAGCCCTGCTCGGGCTTGGGCAGCACCCACGGCGCCCGGCTCATCGACTCCACCCCGCCGGCGACGCAGATCGAGGCATCGCCCAGCGCGATCGCCCGGGACGCGCCGATCACGGCCTCCAGCCCGGAGCCGCACAGCCGGTTGACCGTCGCGCCGGGCACCGACGGCGGCAGGCCGGCCAGCAGGACGGCCATCCGCGCCACGTTCCGGTTGTCCTCGCCGGCGCCGTTCGCGTCCCCGAGCAGTACGTCGTCGATGCGGGCCGGGTCGAGGCCCGGGCTGCGCCGGACGACCTCACCCACGACGTGCGCGGCGAGGTCGTCCGGCCGCACGCCGGCCAGGCCGCCGCCGTACCGGCCGATCGGGGTACGCACGGCGTCGAGGAGGTAGACGTCGTCGCTCACCGGGGCGCCCCCCGCTTCGTCGCCTCCAGCGCGCGCAGCACGGAGAGCTCGTGCTCGGTCGGCGGCTCGCCGGTCGTCAGATCGTCGGCGACGGCGAGCTCCCAGCCGGTGGCGGCCCGCGCCTGGTCGACGGCCACGCCGGGGTGCAGGCGGGTCAGGGTCAGTTCGCAGGTCTCGGGGTCCGGTGCCAGGACGCCGAGGTCGGTGATCACGAAGCGGGGGCCGCCGCCGCGCAGGCCGAGGCGCTCCCGGTCGCCCGGTCCGCTGCCGTACCCGACCGAGGTGACGAAGTCGACCCGGTCGATGAATGTGCGCAGGTTCTGCCGGACGACCACCACGACCTCGCCGCAGGACGCGGCGATCTCGGGGGCGCCGCCGGCGCCGGGCAGCCGTACCTTCGGGTCGGCGTAGTCGCCGCCGATGACGGTGGTGTTGATGTTGCCGTGCCGGTCGAGCTGCGCGGCGCCGAGGAACCCGACGTCGATCCGGCCGGGCTGCAGCCAGTAGTTGAAGACCTCGGGCACGGAGACCACCGCGTCCGCGGTGTCGGCAAGCACCCCGTCGCCGATGGACAGCGGGAGCCGGTCCGGCTTCGCCCCGAGGCAGCCGGACTCGTAGATGAGCACGAGGTTCGGCGCGTGGGTGGCCCGGGCCAGGTTCGCCGCCGTGCTGGGCAGGCCGATCCCGACGAAGCAGGCGGCCCCGTCGCGCAACTGGCGGGCGGCGGCCACGGTCATCATCTCGTCGGACGTGTACTCCGGGCTCACGCTCCCACCTCCGCCTTGAGCACGTGCTGCGCCAACCAGTCGCGGAAGGTGTCGCGGTCCCGGCTGATCGCGTCCCAGGCGACGTAGAAGTCGTTGTCGCGAACGGAGTAGCCCTGGGCGTACGAGGGGTGCGAGCCGCCCGGCACCTCGGCCACCGCGGTCACCGCCCAGCCGGGCAGCACGACCTGGCCCGGTACCGGTTCGAGCTCGTCGACGACCTCCTCGACGGTGACCAGCGACCGGCGCGCGGCGAGCACGGCCTCCTTCTGCACTCCGGTGATGCCCCACATCTGCACGTTGCCGGCCCGGTCGGCGCGCTGGGCGTGCACCACCGTCACGTCGGGACGCAGCGCGGGCACCGCGGTGAGCACCTCACCGGTGAACGGGCAGGTGATGGTCCTGATGTTCGTGGTGTGCCGGGGCAGATCGGTGCCCGTGTAGCCGCGCAGCACGGCGAACGGCAGGCCGGAGGCTCCGGCGACGTACCGGTTGGCCATCCCCGCGTGGCTGTGTTCCTCCAGCTCCAGCGGTACCGGCCAGGAGTTCTGCACCGCGTCGCGGAAGCGGTGCAGCGATCCCACGCCGGGGTTGCCGCCCCAGGAGAACACCAGGCGGCGGGCGCAGCCCGCGCCGATGAGCTGGTCGTAGATGACGTCGGGCGTCATCCGGACCAGGGTCAGGTCCTGCCGTCCCTGACGGATGATCTCCTGGCCGGCGGCGAACGGGATGAGGTGGGTGAAGCCCTCCAGGGCCACCACGTCTCCGTCGCGGACCAGGTCCGCCACACCCTCGGCCAGCGAGACGAGCTTCGCCATGAGCCTCCCCGTCCCCGGTGGATTTCCTCGGCGTGCCCGCTGTTCGCTATGCGGACTGCCGTCCTCATGTCGAACGTAATGCCCCGCACGGTGATCCGTCAACGCGCCCGGACCAGCGCGATCGCCGGCGTCGTTCCTCGTTGCAGAAATGTTGCGGCGACCCGTTGACGTGAGCCGCGCCACGTGCCAACGTTCTAGATGAGAACAGCCGTTCGGCTAGCGAACATACCCGGGCTCCCCTTTCACCGGGCCCACCACCCCCGGTCCCCAGGGACCGCCGGACGCGGGAGTTAACCTTCATGCGCCGTTTCATCACCAGTGCCATAGCCGCCGTAGCAGTGCTCACGGTCACCGCCGCATGCGGTTCCTCCGATGCCGGCGGTTCCGGCGAGAAGGCCGGAGGCACTGCCAAGGTCAAGGTCGGGGCCATCCCGATCGTGGACGTGGCACCCCTGCACCTCGGCAAGGAGAAGGGCTTCTTCGCCGAACAGGGCATCGACGTCGAGGTGGTCAACACGACCGGCGGCGCGGCCGCCGTGCCGGGCGTGGTCAGCGGGGAGTTCGACTTCGCCTTCGGCAACCTGGTGTCGCTCATCGTCGCCCGTTCCAACAACCTGCCGCTCAAGGCGATCGCCGAGGGCAACTCCTCGACCGGCCAGCAGGGCAAGGACTTCGGCGGCGTCGTCGTGCCGAAGGACAGCCCGATCAAGAGCGCGGCCGAGCTCTCCGGCAAGACCGTCGCGGTCAACAACCTGAAGAACATCGGCGACACCACGGTCCGCGCGTCCATCCGCAAGGCCGGCGGCGACCCGACCAACGTGAAGTTCGTCGAGTTGGCCTTCCCGGACATGCCGGCCGCCGTCGCCGCCAAGCGGGTCGACGCCGCCTGGATCGTCGAGCCGTTCTTCACCGTGGCGCAGAACCAGGGCGCCCGGGTGATCGCGTCCAACTTCGTCGACACCGCGCCGAACCTCACCATCTCGGCGTACTTCACCACCGAGAAGAACATCAAGCAGAACCCGGACCTGGTGAAGCGCTTCACCGCGGCCATCGAGAAGTCCCTGAAGTACGCACAGGAGCACCCGGCGGAGGCGCGCGCGGTGCTGCTGAAGTACACGAAGATCGACCCGACGGTCACCGAGAAGATCACGCTCCCGAGCTGGTCAGGCCAGATCAACAGGGAATCGGTCCAGACGATGGCCGACCTGATGCTCACCGACGGCCTGATCAAGCAGAAGGTCGACGTCTCGGAGCTGCTCCCGTGACGTCCACGACCACGCTCGCCGCGCCGGCCCGGAAGTCCCGGGCCGGCGCGGCCGGTCGGCTGCTCGGGGGCAGCGCGCTGCTCGGCGTCCTCGGGTTCGCCACCTTCGTCGCCCTGCTGGAGGTCGTGCCACGCATCGGCCTCGTCTCGCCGGACTACCTGCCGCCAGCCAGCCGGATCGGCGTGGCCCTGGCGGAACTCGTCGGCGAGGCCAGCTTCTGGACCGCACTCGGTGACACCGTGCGTGGCTGGTTCCTCGGCCTCGTCATCGCGGTGGTGCTCGGCATCGCCGTCGGTTTCGTCATCGGAACGGTCCCCGTCCTGCGCGAATTCACCGCCTCGACCATCGAGTTCCTCCGCCCCATCCCGTCGGTCGCCCTCATTCCGCTGGCCGTCCTGGTCTTCGGCACCGACCTGCGGTCGGTCCTGCTGCTGGTCGTCTACGCCTCGTTCTGGCAGGTCCTGGTCCAGGTGCTCTACGGCGTGCAGGACGTCGATCCCGTCGCCCAGGAGACCGCGCGCACCTTCGGCCTGGACCGCTGGGCCCGGATGCGGCACGTGACGTGGCCGACCGCCCTGCCGTACGTCCTCACCGGCGTCCGGCTCGCCGCGGCCGTGGCGCTGATCCTCGCCATCACCGCGGAGCTCATCATCGGCGCGCCGGGGCTGGGCAACGAGATCGGCGTCGCCCAGTCCGGCGGTGCCATCCCCCGGATGTACGCGCTGGTCATCGTCACCGGCCTGCTCGGCGTGGCGGTCAACGTCCTCGCCCGACGGCTGGAGCGGTGGCTGCTGTCCTGGCACCCGTCGCTGCGCCGGGAGGTGGCGGCATGAGTCTCGTCCGCCGGATCACCCGCTCGACCGTGGCGGCGCTCGCGCTGCCGGCCGCGTTGCTCGCCCTCTGGTGGGTCCTCTCCGCCGACAGCGAGAGCTACTACCTGCCGCCGTTGGCGGACATCCTCGCCAACGTCGACGACGTCTGGCTCTTCTCCGACCGGCTGAGCGTCGACGTGCTGCCCAGCGTGCTCCGGCTGCTCGGCGGCTTCCTGCTGGCCGTTCTGCTCGGGGTGTCGCTCGGTACCGCGATCGGTTCGTTCCGCCGGGTCCGCGCGTTCTGCGAACCGGTGCTGGAGTTCCTGCGCGCGATCCCGCCACCGGTGCTGGTGCCGGTGCTGATGCTCTTCGCCGGCATCGGCGACGCCATGAAGGTGCTGGTGATCGTCTCCGGCTGCCTCTGGCCGATCCTGCTCAACACCGTCGAGGGCGTCCGCGCCGTGGACGAGGTGCTGGTGGAGACCTCCCGCTGCTACGGCGTACGGGGGCCGGCCCGGCTCTGGCATCTGGTCCTGCGCTCGGCCAGCCCGCAGATCGTCACCGGCATGCGCCAGGGCCTCTCCGTGGGGATCATCCTCATGGTGATCAGCGAGATGTTCGCCGCCAGCAACGGGCTGGGCTTCAGCATCATCCAGTTCCAGCGGACCTTCGCGGTCACGGAGATGTGGACCGGCATCCTGCTGCTGGGTGTTCTCGGGTTCCTGCTCGCCCTGCTGATGCGGCTGTTCGAGCAGCGGGTCCTCAAGTGGTATTTCGGGCTGCGCCAGGCGCAGCGAGGTGGGAGTCGATGAGTTCCATGACCCAGACCCAGACCCAGTCGCGTACCGGCACCGAGGTGCTGCTCGACGTCCGCGGCGTGCGCAAGGTGTACGAGGGGCACGGCCGTTCGGTCGAGGCGGTCCGTGACCTGACCTTCGCCGTCGGCAAGGGTGACCTCGTCTGCGTGGTCGGCCCCTCGGGCGCCGGCAAGACCACGCTGCTCAAGTGCATCGCCGGCCTGCTCGCGCCGACCTCGGGCGAGGTGGTGCTCGAAGGCAGGGCGGTCAACGGCCCGCCGCCGGGCATGGCCGTGGTGTTCCAGGAGTACGGCCGCAGCCTGTTCCCGTGGATGACCGTCCGGAAGAACGTGGAGCTGCCGCTCAAGCAGAAGAAGCTGCCGAAGGCGCGCCGGGAGGAGCTGATCCACACGGCGCTGGACGCGGTCGGCCTCGCCGACGTGCAGTCGGCGTACCCCTGGCAGCTCTCCGGCGGCATGCAGCAGCGGGTCGCCATCGCCCGGGCGATCGCCTACGAGCCGCACATCCTGCTGATGGACGAGCCGTTCGCCGCGGTGGACGCACAGACCCGGGCCGACCTGGAGGACCTGGTCCGGTCGCTGTGGCACCGGCTCGGGGTGACCACCCTCTTCGTCACCCACGACATCGACGAGGCGGTCTACCTCGGACAGCGGGTGCTGGTGCTCTCCAGCTCGCCGACGGTGGTGCTGGACGACGTCACCGTCGACCTGCCGGACGAGCGCGACCAGCTCACCACCCGCTCGTCGAGCCGCTTCGCCGAGTTGCGGGGGCACGTGTTCGAGCAGATCCAGCGGGCGAAGAAGCACAAGGCCGCCGCGTGACGACGGTCCGCGAGGCGACCCTCGACATCCTCCGACAGTGCGGGATGCACCGGATCTTCGCGAATCCAGGCTCCACCGAGGTGGCCTTCCTCGCCGACCTCCCGGACGACCTGGAGTTCGTCCTCGCCCTGCACGAGGGGTCGGTGGTCGGGATGGCCACCGGGCACGCCATCGCGACCGGCCGGCCGGCGTTCGTCAACCTGCACACCACCGCGGGACTCGGCAACGCCGTGGGCGCGCTCGCCACCGCCCGGGTCAACCGCGCGCCGCTGGTCGTGGTGGTCGGCCAGCAGGACCGCCGGCACCTGGCGCTGGAGCCGTTCCTCGCCGGGCAGTTGGACGGGCTGGCCGGGCCGTACCCGGTCTGGGTCAACCAGCCGGTGCTGCCGCAGGACGTCCCGGCGGCGGTGCGGCGCGCGTGGCACGAGGCCGTCCAGCACCGGGGGCCGGCCATCGTGGTCGTCCCGATGGACGACTGGTCGGCGCAGGTCGACCCGGCGCTCGGGCTGGCCGCGCCGACGACCGTGCTGCGCGCCGGTTCGGCGCCGGGGCCCGCCGCCGACCGGGTGGCCCGCCTGCTCGACGGCGCATCGAACCCGGTGGTCGTCGTCGGCGCCGGCGCCGACGACCGCCGTACCTGGGATGCGCTGGTGTCGCTGGTGGAGCGGATCGGCGCGCCGGTGTGGCAGGAGGCGTTCGGCGCCCGGGCCGGCTTCCCCCAGGACCACCCGCGCTTCGCCGGGCACCTGCCCGCCGGCCGGTCCCGGCTGCGGTCCGTGCTCGACGGGCACGACGTCGCGCTGGTCGTCGGCACCGGCGCCTTCCGGCAGTACCCGTACGAGCCGGGCCCGCTGGTGCCCGACGGGCTGACCGTGGCGGTGGTCTCCGCCGACCCCGACGAGCTGCACCACAGCCGAGCCGACCTCGCCGTGCTCGCCGACCCGGCGGCGCTCTGCGCTACGGTGACCGAACGGGTCTCACCCCGGCGGGCCGAGGTGCCGGCGCGGCGCACCGAGACGGTCGAACCGCCGGCTCCCGGGGAGCCGATCCGGGCGGTGCACGTCTTCGCCGCGCTCGCCGAGCGGCTGCCCCGCGACGTCGTGCTGGTCGAGGAGACCCCGTCGACCCGGCCGGACCTGCACCGGCTGCTGCCGGCCCGGGAGCCACGCGGCTTCGTCAGCGCGGCCATGGGCGGCCTCGGCTTCGGGCTGCCGGCCGCGGCCGGGCTGCGGATGGGTGACCCGAGCCGGCCGGTCGTGGCCGTCCTCGGCGACGGCTCGTCGCTCTACGGCATCCAGGGACTGTGGAGCGCCGCCCGGTACGGCTGCGGCGCGCTCTTCGTGATCCTCTCCAACGGCCGCTACGCGATCATGGACCGGCTCGCCGACAAGGTCGGCGGCAAGGCCCCGTGGCCGGCGTTCGAGGACGTCGACGTGCACGGGCTGGCCACCGCACTCGGCTGCCCGGCCCGCCGGGTGACCAGCCACCAGGAGCTGCTCGCCGTCCTCGACGAGGTCGTCCCGACGCTGGCCGACCGCACCGAGCCGCTGCTGCTCGACGTGCCGGTCGTCACCGAACAGCACTTCCAACCCTGACCTTCGTACCGCCCCAAGGAGGACCACGATGACTCTGCTCGACACCGCGACGTGGCACGGCATGGTCTACAGCGATGGCTGGGTCGAGGCCGCGGGCGGCACCCGCCCCGTCCTCTCCCCCGCCACCCGCGAGGAGATCTCCCAGGTCGGCGTGGCGAACGCCGACGACGTGGCCCGGGCCTGCGCGCGGGCCGCCGAGGCGCAGCGCGGCTGGGCCGCCGCGAGCTACCTCGAGCGCGCCGCGGTGCTGCGCCGCGCCGGTCAGCTGTGGGAGCAGCACGCGGCCGACGTCGGTGACTGGCTGGTACGGGAGGCCGGCTCGATCCCGCCGAAGGCGGGCGTGGAGACGGACACGGCCGCGCAGGAGTGCTACGAGGCCGCCGCGCTCGCCTCGCACCCGCTCGGCGAGATCATCCCGAGCGGCCAGCCGCGCCTCAGCCTCGCCCGCCGGCTGCCGGTCGGCGTGGTCGGCGTCATCGCGCCGTTCAACTTCCCGCTCATCCTGGCGATCCGCTCGGTCGCGCCGGCCCTGGCCCTGGGCAACGCCGTGGTGCTCAAGCCCGACCCGCGTACGGCGATCGCCGGCGGGCTGGCCATTGCCCGGATCTTCGAGGAGGCGGGGCTGCCCGAGGGGCTGCTGCACGTCCTGCCCGGTGGCGTGGAGGCCGGCGAGGCGCTGGTGGCCGACCCGCACGTACGGGTCATCAGCTTCACCGGCTCGACGGCCGCCGGCCGGAAGGTCGGCGAGGCCGCCGCCCGCCACCTCAAGCGGGCGCACCTGGAGCTCGGCGGCAACTCGGCGCTGATCGTGCTCGACGACGCCGACCTGGACCTCGCGGCCTCCGCCGGCGCCTGGGGCTCGTTCCTGCACCAGGGCCAGATCTGCATGACCACCGGCCGTCACCTGGTGCACGAGAGCCTCGCCGAGCGGTACGTCGAGAAGCTGGCCGAGAAGGCGGACCACCTGCCGGTCGGTGACCCGGCCAAGGAGCAGGTGGCGCTCGGGCCGATCATCGACGAGCGCCAGCGCGACAAGATCCACTCGCTGGTCACCGCCAGTGTGGACGCGGGCGCGCGGCTGGCGGCCGGCGGCACGTACGAGGGGCTCTTCTACCGCCCCACGGTGCTCGCCGACGTCACCCCCACCACCCCCGCGTACGCCCAGGAGGTCTTCGGCCCGGTCGCGCCCGTGATCGCGTTCCGCGACCTGGACGAGGCCGCGGCGCTCGCCCGGGACACCGAGTACGGGCTGTCGCTGGGCATCCTGAGCCGGGACGTGATGAAGGCGATGGCGCTCGCCGACCGGATCCCCAGCGGCATCGTGCACATCAACGACCAGACGGTCAGCGACGAGGCGGTGGCCCCGTTCGGCGGCGTCGGCGCGTCCGGCACCGGCTCCCGGTTCGGCGGTCCGGCGGCGAACGTGGAGGCGTTCACCGAGACCCAGTGGCTGACCATGCAGGGGACCATCGCCCGGTACCCGTTCTGAGCCGACGACAGAAGGAGACGACCGTGGCTGGCGGCATCCGCGACCCGCGCACCTCGGTGACCTCGCGGGTGCTCGCCATCCTCGGCGCGTTCGACGTCGACCACCCGACTCTGACGCTGACCGACATCGCCCGGCGGACCGGCCTGCCGCTGGCCACGGCCCACCGGCTGGTCGGCGAGCTCGTCGCCTGGCGGGCCCTGTCCCGCGGTCCCGACGGCGGTTACACCGTCGGCGTACGACTGTGGGAGGTCGGCCTGCTCTCGCCGCTGCACGCCCGGCTGCGGGAGGTGGCACTGCCGTACCTGCAGGACCTGCACTCCGCGGTGCGGGAGAACGTGCACCTCGCCGTCCGCGACGGCGACGAGGCGCTCTACGTCGAGAAGGTCACCGGGCACCGCGCGGTGCCGATCATCTCGCGGGTCGGCGGGCGGCTGCCGCTGCACGCCACCGGCGTCGGCAAGGCGCTGCTCGCCTTCGCCTCCGCCGCCTACATCGCCGCGTTTCTGCGCGGGCCGCTGCCCCGCTGCACCTCGTACACCATCACCGAACCGGGCCGGCTGGCCCGCGAGCTGGCCACCGTGCGCCGGCACGGGTGGGCGGCCACGAGCGAGGAGATGACGCTCGGGTCGTGCTCGGTGGCCGTGCCCGTCCTGGACACCGAGGGCACCGCCGTGGCCTCCATCGGGGTCGTCGTGCACAGTCTCGGCGCGCACCTGGAGCGACTGGTGCCCGCGCTGCGCGGCGTGGCCGACCAGGTGGCCGCCCGGCTCACGACGACCGCCGAGGACCCGTACCCGGGTCTGCGGCACGGCGTCGCGCCCCACCGCCCGCCGGCGCACCGGGCGAGCGCCTGACCATGACGCACGAACGGACTGCCCAGTCCCCGAAGACCGGCGGCCGCGGCCGCCGGGCGGCCGGACCGCTGGCCCTGCTCGGCGTCGTCCTGCTGGCGCTCAACCTGCGCGCGGCGATCGCCGGGCTCGCCCCGCTGCTGCCGGACGTCCGAGCAGACCTCGGCCTGTCCAGCGGCACGGCGGGGCTGCTCACCACGCTGCCGGTGCTCTGCTTCGGGCTGCTGTCACCCTTCGCGGCGCTGCTCGGACGCCGGATCGGCATCGAGGCGGCCCTGCTGCTGGCGATGCTCGGCATCGTGGCCGGCAGCCTGGTCCGCACCGCGCCGGGTCTCTGGTGGCTGGTCGCCGGCACGGTGGTGGTGGGCGCCGGAATCACCGTCGGCAACGTGCTGGTGCCCAGCATCGTCAAGCAGGACTTCTCCGACCGGCAGGGTCCGGTGACCGCCCTGACCACGGCTGCGCTGACCGGGGGTGCCGCCCTCGCCGCGGCGGTCACCGCCCCGCTGGCGCACATCGGGCTCGGCTGGCGGGGTGCCCTGCTCCTGGTGGGCGGACTTGCCGCCGTCGCGGCGATCGCCTGGCTCCCCCAGCTGCGGCGCCGGCACGTCGCCCCCGTGGTCCGGCTGGGCGGGGCCGCCGTCCTGCGCTCGCCGGTCACCTGGCAGCTCGCCGGGTTCATGGGGATGCAGTCGCTGACCTACTACGCGATTCTGGCCTGGCTGCCCACGCTGCTGCGGGACGCGGGCGTCTCCGCCGCCGGCGCCGGCTGGGCGCTCGCCCTGTTCAACCTGCTCGGCATCGCCACCGCCGTGGCGGCGCCCGCCCTGGCGGCCCGCCGACGCGACCAGCGCGGCCTCGGCCTGCTGGTCTGCGCGACCTGGGGGGTGGGACTGCTCGGACTGCTCGTCGCGCCCGCGCTGTACCTGCTCTGGGCCACGCTGACCGGGCTGGCGCAGGGCGCCGGGATCGGCCTCGCGCTGGCGCTGCTGGTGATCCGGGCCCGTACGCCGGAGTCGGCCCGGGACCTCTCCGGCACCGTGCAGTCGGTCGGCTACCTGCTGGGCTCGACCGGACCGGTGCTGGTCGGCCTGTTGCACGACGTGTCGGACGACTGGACCGCACCGCTCGTCGCCCTCTGCGTCGCGGTCACGGTGATGGCCGCGGCCGCGCTCGGCGCCGGGCGGGACCGCCAGGTCTGAGCCGGCTTCCGCTGGACGGAAACCGGTAGCGGCGCCGCGCCGCCCGATCCGGCAGGCTGACAGGGCCGCGCTTCGGCGGCGACACGGAGAACGAGGAGGCACGGATGCGTACCCAGGTCGGCATCGTCGGCGCGGGACCCGCGGGGCTCATGCTGTCGCACCTGCTGCACCTGCACGGCATCGAGTCCGTGGTGCTCGAGTGCCGCAGCCGGGAGTACGTGGAGCAGCGGGTCCGTGCCGGGGTCCTCGAACAGGGCTCGGTGGACCTGCTCCGCCGCGCCGGACTCGCCGACCGGCTCGACCGCGCGGGGATGCGGCACGAAGGCATCGAGCTGCGCTTCGACGGCGAGTCGCACCGGGTGCCGTTGACCGAGCTGACCGGGCGGGCGATCACCGTCTACGGGCAGCAGGAGGTGGTCAAGGACCTGATCGCGGCCCGGCTCGCGGCCGGTGGCGAGATCCTCTTCAATGTCGACGACGTACGCCTCGACGGCCTCGACTCGGATTCCCCGGTCATCCGGTTCCGCCGGGACGGCCGGGAGGAGGAGCTGCACTGCGACTTCGTGGCCGGCTGCGACGGCTTCCACGGGGTGAGCCGGGCGGCGGTGCCCGACGGCCTGCTGACCACCTACGAGCGGACCTATCCGTTCGCCTGGCTGGGCATCCTCGCCGCCGCGCCGCCCGCGGTGGACGAGCTGATCTACGCCAACCACGAGCGCGGCTTCGCCCTCTACAGCCTGCGCTCGCCGGAGATCTCCCGGCTGTATCTGCAGGTCGCTCCCGACGAGGACATCGCCGCGTGGCCGGACGAGCGGATCTGGGCGGAGCTGCGGGCCCGGCTGGAGACGGTGCCCGGCTGGTCGCTCAACGAGGGGCCGATCCTGGAGAAGGGGATCACCCCGATGCGCAGCTTCGTGGTCGAGCCGATGCAGTGGGAGCGGCTGTACCTCGCCGGGGACGCCGTCCACATCGTCCCGCCCACCGGGGCGAAGGGCATGAACCTCGCGCTCGCCGACGTGGCGCTGCTCGGGGACGCGTTCGCCGCCTGGTACGGCGAGGGGCGGACCGACCTGCTGGAGAACTACTCGCGGACCGCCCTGCGCCGGGTCTGGCGGGCGCAGCACTTCTCCTGGTGGATGACGTCGATGCTGCACCGGCTGGACGGCCAGGACGCGTACGAGGCGAAGCTGCAGTCCTCGACGCTGCGCTACGTGGCAACCTCCCGCGCGTACGCGACCAGCCTGGCGGAGAACTACGTCGGCCTGCCCGAGGTGTGACCGCGGGGCGCGGATCAGCGCAGGCCGGCAACAGCGAGCGACAAGAAGAGTGTCGAGCCCGGGCGATCCTCAGTCGACAAGGACACCGGGGTTGAGCACGCCGGCCGGGTCGAGGGCCCGCTTCGTGGCGCGCAGTGCGAGGGCGAACGGGTCCGGACGCTGGCGGTCGTACCAGGGGCGGTGATCGCGCCCGACCGCGTGGTGGTGGGTGATCGTCCCACCGTTCGCCACGATCGCCTCGCTGGCCGCAACCTTGATCTGGTCCCAGATCGCCACCTCGGCGCCCCTCCGTCCCGCGGCGTACACGGTGAAGTAGGGAGCCGGCCCGTCCGGGTACACGTGGGTGAACCGACAGGTGACCAGCGCCGGCGAGCCGTTGATGGCGATGCCGGCGTGAGCGACCGCGTCGATCACCGCGGCGTGCAGCGCGTCGAACCCCGCCCAGGTGCAGGCCGTTTCGAAGGTCTCCACCACGGCACCGAGCCGGGCCAGCGCGTCCCGCAGGTACGGCGCGGAGACGAATGTGTCCCGCCATTCGGCGACCGCATCCGGCGCGTCAGCGCGCATCTCCTTCTCGCGGGTCGGAGCATCCGGGTGGCCGCCACGGGCACGACAAAGCTGCACCGCCCGGTTCAGCGCCGAGTCGACCGGGTGGTCGGCCGACTCGAACCCGAGCAGCAAGCGGCAGGAGCCGTCTCTCACACCGGCACCCAGCATCGACTCCAGCCGGTCGAGCAGCCGGCAGTTGGCCGGCTGCAGTCCGGATTGCACCACGTCGCGCGTCGCCGCGACCGCATCGGCGTACTCCTCGAAGCGGACCGCGGCGGCGGCGCGGAACCGCGGGCGTGACTGCACCCGGACCCAGGCTTCGGTGATCACACCGAGCGTGCCCTCCGAGCCGAGCCAGAGCCGGTCGGGTGACGGGCCGGCCCCGCTGCCCGGCACCCGCAGTGACCCGGCGACGCCGGCCGGGGTCACGACCCGTACCGCCGCCACCAGGTCCTCGATGTGGGTGTGGCCGGTGGCGAAGTGTCCACCGGCTCGGGTGGCCAGCCACCCGCCGAGGGTGGAGAACTCGAAGCTCTGCGGAAAGTGGCGCAGCGTGAGTCCGGACGGGCGCAGCTGGTCCTCCAGCTCGGGGCCGAGCGTGCCGGCGCGAATGCGCGCAGCCCTGCTGATCTCGTCGACCTCCACCACACCGGAGAGTCCGGTCAGGTCGATGCTGAGCACCGGCCGCGACCGGTCCCGGCACTCCACCCCGCCCACCACGCTGGTCCCGCCGCCATAGGGCACCACCGCCACGTCGTCGGCCACGGCCCAGTCCAGCAGCGCGACCAGGTCGGCCTCGGAACGCGGGTACGCCACCAGGTCCGGCGCGTGGTCCAGCTCGCCGCGCAGGTTTCGCACCACGTCGCGGTAGGCCTTGCCGTGGGTGTGGGCGGCCCGGGTGAGCGGGTCGGTCCGGCAGAGTTCGGCGAGGCTCGCCGGCGGGGTGAGCCGCGGTTCGGGGAGCCCGAGGCCGGCCGGGTCCGGCACGCGCGCCAGCGTTCCGTCCAACGGGAGTCCGAAGGCGGCGACGCGGGCAGCCAACCGCCGGCTCGCCTCGGCGTCGAGGGCCCGGTCCGCCCACCCCCAGCCCCACCAGGAGCGGGGCCGGCTCACAGATCGCACCTGGCTGGTGGCGGTACGCTCCGACCGTCCAACACGGACTGAGCGTAGAGCGAGTGACCCAGGTCGACAACCGCCTGCGCGCCTGAGCTTCCGGCGTTTGCCGGACCGTCAGAGGTGAGTGGTCACGGCATGACGAGGCCGCCGTCGACGGGGACGGTCACTCCGGTGACGTACGAGGAGGCGTCGCTGGCCAGCCAGATCAGCGTGGCGGCGAGTTCCTCGTGCTCGCCGAGGCGGCCGGCCGGGGCCACCTGCTTGACCATCTCGAACGTCGCCGGCTGAAGCTGGTCGCTCATCTCGGACTGGAAGAAGCCGGGGGCGATGCAGTTGACCCGGATGCCCTTGCGGCCGGTCCACTGCGCGGCCAGGTCGCGGGTCAGCCCGATGATGCCGGCCTTGCTCGACGCGTACGCCGCCTGTGGGATGTTCGCCGGGCGCAGGCCGATGACGCTGGAGATGTTGACGATCGCGCCACCGTCGGTCGCGGCGCGAGCGAACGCCTGGGCCATCCAGTAGCTGCCCATGAGGTTCACGTCGATCACGGACCGGAACTGCTCCGGCGTCTCCCGGGTGGCGGGGACGGCCGTGCCGACGCCGGCGTTGTTGACCAGCACGTCCACCCGGCCGAACGTGTCGATCGCCGTGGCGATGAGCGCCTCGCAGTCCTCGGGTTTGCTGACGTCGGTGGCCCGGGCCACGTAGCGGCGTCCGGCCGCCTCGACCAGCGCGCCGGTCTCCGGCAGCCGCTCCGCTCGGCGGGCGCCGAGCACCACGTCGGCGCCGGCCTCGGCGAGCGCCCGGGCGAAGGAGACGCCGAGGCCGGAGGAGGCGCCCGTCACGACGGCGACCTTCCCGTCGAGGCGGAACCGGTCCATCACACTCACCTGGGCTCCTCGCATTCACTGTGGCAGGCCTGGACGGCAAACCGACCGGACGGTATGTTCGGGCGACGCTAACCAGCCGGTCGCATGCGCGTCAATGGGGAGGAAGCAGTGGACTTCGAACCGAGCGCCCGGGGCGCCGAGTACCTGCACCGGCTGCAGGAGTTCATGGACGACCACGTCTACCCGGCCGAGCCGGTGTACGCGGCGCAGCGCGCCGAGCTGGCGGCCTCCGGCAAGCGCCACCACCTGCCCCCCGTCGTCGAGGAGCTCAAGGCCGAGGCCCGCCGCCGGGGGCTGTGGAACCTGTTCCTGCCCGACGTCTCCGGGCTGACCAACCTGGAGTACGCCCCGCTGGCCGAGCTGATGGGCCACTCCATCGAACTCGCTCCGGAAGCCACCAACTGCGCGGCGCCGGACACCGGCAACATGGAGATCCTGCACATGTTCGGCACCGCCGAGCAGCAGGAGCGCTGGCTGCGTCCGCTGCTCGACGGGGAGATCCGGTCGGCCTTCGCGATGACCGAGCCGGACGTCGCCTCGAGCGACGCCACCAACATCTCCACCCGCATCGAGCGCGGCGGCGACTCGTACGTCATCAACGGCCGCAAGTGGTGGACCACCGGCATCGCCGACCCGCGCTGCAAGATCATGATTGTGATGGGCAAGACCGACCCGTCGGCCGACACCCACCGGCAGCAGTCGATGATCCTGGTACCGGTGGACACCCCCGGCGTCCAGGTGCTCCGCTCGCTGCCGGTCTTCGGCTACCACGACCAGCACGGCCACGGCGAGGTGGTCTTCTCCGACGTCCGCGTGCCGGCCTCCCACCTGCTCGGCGAAGAGGGCAGCGGCTTCGCCCTCGCCCAGGCCCGGCTCGGTCCCGGCCGCATCCACCACTGCATGCGCTCGATCGGGCTGGCCGAGCGGGCGCTGAGCCTGATGGTGCGCAGGGCGGCATCGCGGGTCGCCTTCGGCCAGGAACTGGCCCGCCAGGGCGTGGTGCAGCAGCAGATCGCCGAGTCGCGGATCGCGATCGAGCAGGCCCGGCTGCTGACGCTCAAGGCGGCCTGGATGATCGACAGGTACGGCGCCAAGGCCGCCCGCACCGAGATCGCCGCCATCAAGGTGGTGGCGCCGCGGGTCGCGCTCGAGGTGCTCGACCGGGCGATCCAGGTGCACGGCGGGGCCGGGGTCTCCGACGACTTCCCCCTGGCGTCGATGTACGCCGGCGCCCGTACGCTCCGCATCGCCGACGGCCCGGACGAGGTGCACGTGCGTGACGTCGCCCGCCGCGAGATCCGCCGCCAGCTGGAGTCGCGGTGAGCGTGGCCGCGACCGAGCCGACCGCCGGGGCCGGGCGGCGGCGGGCCGCGCGCGGCTCGGCCCGGCAGCGGATCGTCGCGGCCGCCACCGAACTCTTCGCCCGGCGCGGCTACGGAGCGACCAGCGTCCAGGAGATCGTGGCCGCGGCGGAGGTCACCAAGGGGGCTCTGTACCACTGGTTCGGCTCGAAGTCCGAGCTGCTCACGAGCATCTACCGGGAGCTGCTGGCGGAGCAGACGCAGCGGCTGCGGGAGATCGCCGACGGCGACGCGCCGGTCGAGGAGCGGTTGCACGCCGCGGCCCTCGACGTCGTCGAGCACACGGCCGAGCACCTGGCCGAGCTCACCGTCTGGGCGAAGTCGGCGCACCTGCTAGACGACGAGCATGCCGAGGCCACCCGCCGGGAGCGCCGGCGCTACCACGACCTCTTCTGCGACCTGGTACGCGAAGGGCAGCAGAGCGGCGTGGTGCGCACCGACGTCTCCGCCACGGTCATCACCCACACCTTCCTCAGCGCCCTGGGCAACACGCACACCTGGTTCCGCCCGGGCGGGCCGCTGTCCTTCGCGGAGGTCGGTCACCAGCTTGTCGCGCTGTTCGTCGGCGGCCTGCGCGCCCCGGCAGGCCCGCCCTACCGGACCTGACCCAGCCGGCGACGGAGGAACTCCCGCTCGGCGGCATTGTCGGTGCGCTCGATCGCCGCGCCGTACGCCAGGCGTGCCTCGTCCGCACGGCCGAGCCGGCGCAGCAGGTCGGCGCGGACCGCGTGGAAGACGTGGTAGCCGGCCAGGTCAAGGCCGTCGACCAGGGCCAGCGCTACCGCCGCTCCGTCCACCTCGGCCACCGCGACCGACCGGTTCAGCGCCACGACCGGGCTGGGCGCGAGCACCATGAGCTGGTCGTACAGCTGGGCGATCTGACCCCAGTCGGTGTTGGCGGCGGCGGTCGCGTCGCTGTGCACGGCGTTGATCGCCGCCTGGATCTGGTACGGCCCGGGCCTGTCCCGCCGCAGGCAGCGGCGGACCAGCGCCTGCCCCTCGCCGATCAACGCGCGGTCCCACCGGCCGCGGTCCTGTTCAGCCAGCGGCACCAGGCTGCCGTCGGAAGCGACGCGGGCCGGCCGGCGGGCCTCGGTGAGCAGCATCAGCGCGAGCAGCCCGAGCACCTCCGGTTCGTCCGGCATGAGCTCGGCCAGCAGCCGGCCCAGCCGAATCGCCTCGGCGCACAGCTCGTCCCGGACCAGCCGCTCCCCCGAACTCGCGGTGTGCCCCTCATTGAAGACCAGGTAGACCACGGCCAGCACCGCCCGGAGGCGGTCGGGCAGGTCCGCGTCGCGCGGCACCCGGTACGGGATCCCGGCGTCCCGGATCTTGGCCTTGGCCCGGACCAGCCGCTGCGCCATCGTCGGCTCCGGCACGAGGAAGGCGCGGGCGATCTCGGCGGTGCTCAGGCCGCCGAGCAGCCGCAGGGTCAGCGCGACCCGGGCGCCGGCGCTCAGCGCCGGGTGGCAGCAGGTGAAGATCAGGCGGAGCCGGTCATCGGGCACTGGTCCCTCCTCGGCCGGTGCGTCGCGGTCGTACAGCAGGGCGGCCTGCGCGTGCCGGTCGGCCCGGGACGCCTCGCGGCGCAGCCGGTCGATCGCCCGGTTCCGGGCGGTGGTGATGATCCATCCGGCCGGGCTGGGCGGCAGGCCGTCGGTCGGCCAATGGTCGACCGCCGCGGCGAAGGCGTCCTGGACCGCCTCCTCGGCGAGGTCGATGTCGCCGAGGACGCGGACCAGGACGGCGACCGCGCGGCCGTACTCCGCGCGGAACACCTGTTCGACGTCGGTCAGATCGGTCACGCCTCGCCCTGGAAGGGGCGCACCTCGATCGGCAGGGTGGTCGCCAGGGCGTACCGGCGGCCCCACTCCAGGGCGGCGTCCAGATCCGGGGCGGTGATGATGGTGAAGCCGCCGAGGTACTCCTTGCCCTCGATGTAGGGCCCGTCGGTGACCAGCACCTCGTCCCCCTTGGCCCGCAGCACCGTCGCCGTCTCCGGCGCGTGCAGCCCGTTGCCGAAGACCCAGGACCCGGCCTCGACCAGGTCGCGGCGGATGGCGTCGATCTCCCGCATCACCCCGGCCAGGAACTCCGGGTCGGGCATCCCCTGGCCGGCCGGCTGGTACATGCTGATCAGGTACTGCTTCATGCGTTCCTCCTCGCCCCGGGGGCCGGCCCACTGCCGGCCCCTTCACCCTCCATACGAACGGGATGCCCCCGGATCGACACGCCGGCCGGGGATTTTCCCGCAGGCTGGGGGTCCGCGCCGCGCGGGCGGCCTGGCTGGCGCCAGCACCGGCGGCGTGCTCTCCGTCCTGCTCGCGTCCTGGGCGCTGGCCCGCTACGGCCTGCTCTACTTCGGGCTCGGACGTCCTGTGTGGTCGATGCCCCCGCGTAACGTCGTCGTCCAAAGGGTCTCGCTGCTGCTGCGACAGGTGGCCCGCAAGTCGCAACGAGGGGACCGCGGCGGACCAACCCTTCGGCTCACCGGCGAGGGCTGTGGCGGGCGGGGAGGGAAGTAGATCGGTTTCCGACCCTGACCTTTTCACCGATGGCTCTACGTACACCGAATTTTATGTTCGGTGAGCGACTCGGCGCCGTCCGCGCGCCGGGAGGGGGGTCAACGCATGTTACGAGCACGTTCGCAGGTGGCCGTGGTAACCGCCGTTGCCATGGCGCTGGTGTTGCCGGGCGCGGCGCCCGCCTCGGCGGCAACGGTGTCGGACCCGATCATCGACGGACTGGCCGGGCCGCTGCAGCTGGCCGTGGGAAGTGACGGGACGATCTACGTCTCCCAGTCCTTCGCCGGGAAGCTGACCGCGGTGGGGTGGAAGGGTGCGACAGAGGTCGTGTCGACGCCCGGCGCGGAGATTGCGGGTGTCGCCGCAGAGGGGCGCGGAACGGTGACCTTCACGACCAGCGGTGAGACCGAGGATGGATTGTTCGCGCAGGTGAAACGCGTCCTAGCGAACGGAAAGGTACGCCCAGTCGCCGACGTCGGTAGTTACGAGGCAACCGTCAACCCGGACCAGGTCAACAGCTACGGCTTCCACGGACTCACACCCGAGTGCGCGGCGCAGGTGCCCGCGGAAATCGGCGCCGATCCCTATCTCGGGATCGTCGAGTCGCACCCGTACTCTGTCGCGATCCTGCCCGACGGGTCACGCGTCGTCGCTGACGCGGCAGGCAACGACGTCGTCCGGGTCGCACCCGACGGCACAATCAGCACCGTCGCCGTGCTGCCGCCCGCACCATCCGTCATCACCGCCGAGCTGGCTGCCGGCGTGGGGCTGCCCGAGTGCACCGTCGGAAAGACCTACAACTTCGAACCCGTGCCCACCGACGTCGAGCTCGGTCGGGACGGTCTGCTCTACGTGTCGAGCCTCCCCGGCGGCCCGGAGGACCCGAGCTTCGGCGCCCGCGGCGCGGTCTACTCGGTGAACCTGGCAACGGGCACGGTCACCCGGATCGCCAGTGGCTTCCTCGGCGCGACGAACCTCGCGGTCGGTCCCGACGGCACCATTTATGTCGCAGAGCTGTTCGGCGGCCGCATCTCCACCGTCTCCGGGGCTGGTGCGAAGCCTCTCGCCGACGTGCCGTTCCCGGCCGCCGTCGAGTGGGCAAACGGGAAGCTGTACGCGACGACCGACGTGTTCGGGAACGGGTCGGTCGTGACCATTACGCCCTGACCGCCGCGCGGCCGCCCACGCGGCTCGTCGCCCAGCGGCCCGCGTTCAATCTCTCCTGCACCGGAACGACAACGGCCGGCTCCGAAGTAGATCGGGAGCCGGCCGTTGTCGTTTCCTCGGTAGCTGTGCTCGACTGGTGGGCCACCTCACAGGGATGATCTTCAATACATCTATTGAAGTTAATCTTCGCCTCGTGTCTTAATACTGACAGTTCCCTTCGTCACTCCCGCCGCCCCGAGCGGCAACCCCAGGGAGGAAAGATGAACCGTCCCCTGCGATCGGCGCTGCGGGCCGCCGCGGCCGGCCTGCTCGCCGCGGTCACCCTGGCCGCCTCGGCCACCCTCGGCACGACGCCGGCCAGCGCCGCCCCGGCCGGCCTGCCCGGCATGGACGTCTCCAGCTACCAGGGCAACGTCAACTGGTCCGCGGCCTGGAACAACGGCGCCCGGTTCGCGTACGTCAAGGCCACCGAGGGCACGGGCTACACCAACCCGTACTTCGCCCAGCAGTACAACGGCTCCTACAACGTCGGGATGATCCGGGGCTCGTACCACTTCGCCCTGCCCGACCGGTCCAGCGGCGCCACCCAGGCCAACTACTTCGTCGACCACGGTGGCGGATGGTCCAAGGACGGCAAGACCCTGCCGGGCGCCCTCGACATCGAGTACAACCCGTACGGCTCGACCTGCTACGGCCTGACGCAGAGCGGCATGCGCAGCTGGATCACGTCGTTCGTCAACCAGTACTACGCCCGTACCGGCCGGTGGGCGACCATCTACACCACCACCGACTGGTGGACCACCTGCACGGGCAACTACAGCGGCTTCGCCGCGAACAACCCGCTCTGGATCGCCCGGTACTCCAGCACCGTCGGGACCCTGCCGGCCGGCTGGTCGACGTACTCCTTCTGGCAGTGGGCCTCCTCCGGCACCTTCCCTGGCGACCAGGACGTGTGGAACGGCACCTGGGACCGGCTCAAGGTGCTGGCCTGCAACGGACCCTGCTGACCACCACCGGTGGCGGGCCGCCCGGCCCACCACCGGATCGCCCCTTCGAGGAGGCCCCGATGTCCGTCCCCGTACCCCGGCGGGCCGTGCTGCGCGGCGCCGTCCTGCTCGGCGCCGCCGCCGGCGTCACCGCACTCGGTCAACTCGGCGGCGACCGCCATGCCCGGGCCGTGACCACCCGGGTCGACCAGCCGGTCATCGCCAACTGCGCGACCTGGGGCGCCCGGCCGCCGAAGTCGTCGGTCAGCGTGGTGCAGAGCCGGCCGAACAAGATCATCATCCACCACACGGCGTTCCCGAACTCGACCGACTACAGCCTGGCCCACGCCTACGCCAACTCCCGCGACATCCAGAACCTGCACATGGACACCAACGGCTGGATCGACTCCGGGCAGCACTTCACCAACAGCCGCGGCGGGTACCTCACCGAGGGCCGGCACGGCAGCCTCTACGCGCTGCTGCACGGGCAGACCATGGTGCAGGGCGCGCACTGCGTCGGGCAGAACACGCAGGCCATCGGCATCGAGAACGAGGGCACCTACCTCGACGTGCAGCCGCCGCAGGCGCTCTGGGACAGCCTGGTGGTCTTCTGCGCGTTCACCTGCCAGCAGTACGCCATCCCGGCCAGCGAGATCTACGGGCACAAGGACTTCAACAGCACCCAGTGCCCGGGGCTGCTGCACGACCGGCTGCCGGAGTTGCGCAGCGCGGTCGCCGCCCGGCTTGGCTGAGAGCCGGCCGGAAGCGCGCCGGCGGGGTCGTGCCCCGCCGGCGCCTCAACGCATGTGTACCGGTGGCTTATATAAGCTGAGTCTGATAGAAAAGGCTGGTGCACGCCTTCGACGTCCTCGGGGATCCGGTCCGCCGCCGGATCCTGGAGTTGCTCGCCGGCGGTGAGCAGACCGCCGGCAGGATCTGCGCGGCGGTTCAGGAGGAGTTCGGCATCTCCCAACCGGCCGTGTCGCAGCACCTGAAGGTGCTGCGGGACAACGGCTTCGCGACCGTACGACCCGAGGGCACCCGCCGCCTCTACGCGGTGGACCCGCAGCCGCTGCACCAGGTCGACGCCTGGCTCGACCACTTCCGCCGGTTCTGGACCCCGCCGCTGGAGGCGCTCGCCACCGAGCTGGCGCGGGGCCGGCGGGAGCGCCGGCTGCGCGAGGGCAACCCTGATGAGAGGAAAGCACCATGATCGACGTGATCGGGCAGATCAGCTCCGTGGAGCGCACCGTCGGCAGCCGTACGCTGCCCGCCGGGGAGGCGCGCGTGATGACCATCAGTCAGACGTACGGCGCGCCGCTGGAGGACGTCTGGGACGCCTGCACCAGCGCGGACCGCATCCCGCGCTGGTTCCTGCCCATCTCCGGTGACCTACGCCTGCACGGCCGCTACCAGCTCGAGGGGAACGCAAGCGGCACCATCGAACGCTGCGACCCGCCGCACAGCTTCGCCGCCACCTGGGAGTATGGCGACGAGGCGAGCTGGATCGAGGTGCGGCTCAGCCCGGCCGGCGAGGGCCGTACCCGGTTCGAGCTGGAGCACGTCGCGCACGTCGACGACCAGCGCTGGGCCGAGTTCGGCCCCGGCGCCGTCGGCGTCGGCTGGGACATGGGCCTGCTCGGCCTGGCCTCGCACCTCGCGGGCGACGGCAGCGGGGTCGACCCGGCGCAGGCCGCCGCGTGGATGGGCTCCGACGAAGGCCGCCAGTTCATGACGCTGAGCAGCGAGCGCTGGGGCGAGGCGAGCGTGGCGGCAGGCACCCCGGCCGACGAGGCCCGGGCGGCGGCAGACCGCACGACCGCCGCGTACACCGGAGTCCCGGCGTCCTGACGGCGCGGGTTCCCTGGACCCTCGCGCCGCGCGTCGGTCGATCATGGAGATGTGGCGCCTGTTCTGAGGTCGTGCGCGGCTTTCAGGAGGGACCACGACTCCATGATCGGCGCGGCGGGGCGGGGGTCGCCCGGGGGACGGTCATCCGGCCGGTGGCGGGTCGGCGTGGAACTCGTGGACGACCTCGATCCGGCGGCTAACCCACGCCGAGCGGCGGCCGGGCGGGTAACGTGCTGCGGCGTGACCAGCGTTCCGTACTCGCACTGCTCGTACTGCGGAGCGGCCTACCCGGCGGCCGCCGGCTGGCCGCGGGTCTGCGCGGTCTGCGGCGGGACGGTCTGGCGCAACCCGCTGCCCGTCGCGGTGGCGGTGCTGCCGGTCCGCAGCGCCACCGGCCTGGGCGTGGTGGTGGTCCGCCGGGACATCGAGCCGGCCCGCGGCCAGCTCGCCCTCCCCGGCGGCTTCATCGAGTACGGCGAGGAGTGGTCCGACGCGCTGGTCCGGGAGCTGCGCGAGGAGACCGGCCTGTTGGCCGACGCCGGGGAGGCGCGCCTCTTCGCGGTGCACAGCGCGCCCGCCGGCGGCACCATGATGGTCTTCGGGTTGCTGCCCGAGCGGCAGGTCGAGGACCTGCCTCCGTCGGCGCCGACGGAGGAGGCGACCGAGTGGCTGGTGCTCACCGAGCCGATCGAGCTGGCCTTCTCCACCCACACCCGGGTGCTGGCCGACTTCCTCGCCAGCCAGCGGGCGGGCTGAACGACCCCGCCACCGGACCGTGGTCGCCCGCCTCCCTGGCTCGCGGACATCTCCTATTGCCGGCGGCACGACGGCGAGGGCCTGACGGGTGAGCGACGTCGCGCCCGACCATGTGGCGGCCCGTCGCGCGCCACGGCGAAGCGCTGCTTGTCGTTGCCGGCCATCACGACGTCCAGTTGAGACCGGAGGCAGCGTCGATCAGGCCGGCCCGTCGGCCGCCTCCGCCAGGTAGCCGGCGGCCTGGAGGTCGAACAGTTCCCGATAGAGGCCGCGGGCGGCGACGAGCCGCTGCCACTGGCCGCCGGAGAGATCCTGGCCGTTCTTGAACTCCCGGTCGAGCAGGGTGTCGTAGCCGTACGGCAGGCCGATGATCATGTCGTGACCTGGCGTCCTCGACCGGGTCGTCCTCGTCGGACGGATGGCGGGGACCGAGCACCGTCGCCATGGAGCCTCCTCACCGGCGCGGGTGTCCACGGACCTCGAAGCTTACGGTCCGCGACCGAATGCCGTCCCGGCGTGAGCGACGTGTCGAACAGCTGTCCCAACCGCGTGTCGCCGAACGCCGCCCCGGGACCGTCCAAAGGGTGGGCGATGTCCGGTCGCGTCGCGCCGGCCTCCCCCGGGTGGCAGGCTGGTGGAGTCGCCGGCGGCGGGCGCGACCAGGGCCCGCTGAGAGTCCCGTCGTGAAGGAGAGGATCTGTGGACGTCACCACCACGGACGAATGGCAGGCCCTGTGCAAGCACGCCGAGCAGATACGCGGCACCCACCTGCGGGACCTGTTCGCCGCCGACGGGCAGCGGGGTGAGCGGCTCACCGGCGAGGTCGCCGACCTGTACGTCGACTACAGCAAGAACCTGGTCACGGACGAGACGCTGGGCCTGCTCACCGCCCTCGCCGACCGGGTACGGCTGACCGACCGGATCGCCGCGATGTTCTCCGGCCAGCACATCAACTCCACCGAGGACCGGGCCGTCCTGCACACCGCCCTGCGCCTGCCCCGCGACGCGAAACTGGTGGTGGACGGGCAGGACGTGGTCGCCGACGTGCACCGCGTGCTGGACCGGATGTCCGCCTTCGCCGAGCGGGTCCGGTCGGGCACCTGGCGGGGGCACACCGGCGAGCGGATCACCACCGTGGTCAACATCGGCATCGGCGGGTCCGACCTCGGACCGATGATGGCGTACGAGGCGTTGAAGGCGTACCGGGGCGCCGGGATCACCTGCCGGTTCGTGTCCAACATCGACCCGACCGACATCCACGACAAGACGACCGACCTGGACCCGGCCAGCACACTGTTCATCGTGGTCTCCAAGACGTTCTCCACCCAGGAGACCCTGGCCAACGCCAACCAGGCGCGGCGCTGGCTGCTCGCCGCCCTCGACGCCGACGAGTCGGCGGTCGCCCGGCACTTCGTCGCGGTCAGCACCAACGAGCAGCGGGTCCGCGACTTCGGCATCGACCCGGAGAACATGTTCGGCTTCTGGGACTGGGTGGGCGGCCGGTACTCACTGCCGTCGGCGGTCGGATTGTCGGTCATGCTGGCGATCGGGCCGGAGCGGTTCCGGGAGATGCTGGCCGGCTACCACGCCGTCGACGAGCACTTCCGGACCACGCCGGTCGAGCGGAACATTCCGGCGCTGCTGGGCCTGCTCAACGTCTGGTACACCGACTTCCTCGACGCGCAGACCCACGCGGTGCTGCCGTACTCGCAGTACCTGCACCGGTTCCCGGCGTACCTGCAGCAGCTCACCATGGAGAGCAACGGCAAGTCGGTGGCCCTCGACGGCAAGCCGGTGGGCTACCGGACCGGGGAGATCTTCTGGGGTGAGCCCGGCACCAACGGGCAGCACGCCTTCTACCAGCTCATCCACCAGGGCACGCTGCTGATCCCGGCCGACTTCATCGCCTTCAGCCGACCCAACCACGACCTCGGCGACATGCACGACCTGTTCATGTCGAACTTCTTCGCGCAGACCGCCGCGCTGGCCTTCGGGCGTACCCGAGAGCAGGTCGAGGCGGAGGGCACCGCCCCCGACGTGGTGCCGCACCGGGTGATGCCGGGGAACCACCCGACCACCTCGATCATCGCCCCGAAGCTCACCCCGTCCACCCTGGGCCAGCTGATCGCCCTCTACGAGCACATCGTCTTCACCGAGGGCACGGTCTGGAACATCAACCCGTTCGACCAGTGGGGCGTCGAGCTGGGCAAGGTGATGGCCAACCAGCTCGCACCGCTGCTCACCGACGCCCGCCCGGACCTCGGCCAGCTGGACTCCTCCACCGCCTCGCTGATCGGGCGCTACCGGAAGCAGCGCGACCGGGACTGACGTCATTGGCGCGGCGCTGCTCCGGTCATCCGGTCACCGCCGCGCCGACAGCTCGCGGGGTCAGCCCCGGAGCAGGTCGGCGTGGGCGGCGCGCAGCCGGGCCAGCGCGGGATCGCCGGCGGGCACGCGCCGGTCCAGCTCGGCCCAGACCTCGGCGAGGGCGTCGGTGACCGCTCGCAGCTCGGCCGCGTGCCGCCGGCTGCTCTGCCGGTGCAACTCCTCGAGGCGACGGGCCCAGCCGGCGGTGACCGCGGCGACCCGATCGGCGTCGGCCCGCGCCTGGGCCGCCGAGCGGGCGGCCGAGGCGGGCACGATCACGGCGACCGGCCGCGGGTCGCCGTCACGGGTGACCACGGTGACGGTGTCGGTCAGCTCGGCCAGGGCGACGATCTGGGTGAGCCGGGTGCGGACCTCGCGCAGCGGCAGGGCACGCGGCCGGTCGGTGCGGTGGGCAACGGCGGGGGCAGCCATGGACAGATGTTGACGTCCGGGTACGACAGAACCTCGGCGGGATGGTCAGCGTGGGCGCACCCCGGCGTTCAGCTCCGCGCGCAGCTCGTCGCCGCCCTCGCCGGTCAGCGCCGCCGCCGGTGCTCCCGTAGGGCGGGCGAACGGGCGGTCAGATGATGAAGTGGGTCCAGTAGGTCAGCCACACCACGAAGAGGGCGCCCTGGAGAAGCGCCAGCGCCGCGGTCAGCCAGGTGTCGACCGTCGCCCGGCGGGCCCAACGCGCCAGCACCAGGCCGACCGGGAACGCGGCGATCAGGTATCGCAGCAGGCTCCGGTAGACCGGTGGGCCGATCGACAGCGGGACCAGCACCACGATCACGGTGTAGACCAGATAGGGCAGCTCGGCCCACCGGAGGCCGCACACCACGATCACCAGCACGGCGACCGCGAACCAGACCCGTACGGCGTCGCCGGGCGAGCCGCGGGTCAGCCCGTCGAGGATCACCGTCAGCGGGTTCTGCACGCTGATCCCCCAGCCCCTCTCCTGGGCGTGCTTGTACGCGTACCAGTCGCCGCTCTGCCACCTGCAGAAGGCCATGAAGGTCAGCCAGCCGGCCGGTACGAGCACCAATGGCCAGCCGACCCGCAGGTAGCGCCCGAGCGCCCGGGGGCCGAGGCGGTAACCGTGCTGGCGCAGCAGGACCAGGGCGAGCGGGACCACCACCAGGAAGCCGACCGAGCGGCTCAGCGCCAGGAGATAGCCGACGATCCCGACCAGGAGCCAACGCCGCTGCTCGGCGTACCAGAAGGCGGCCAGGGCGAGGCAGACGAAGACCGACTCGGTCAGCGCCGCCTGGAACAGGAAGGCGGCCGGCAGGAGCAGCAGGTACCGGGTGAACCGGCGGCCCGCCGCCGGGTCGTCCCGGGCGAGCGCCTCGCCGCCGCCCTGCTCGCCCGTGCCGCGCAGCCGACCGCGGTCCCCGGTGGCGAGCAGCCGACCGCCGAGCTGGTGGGCGTAGTAGAGCTGGAGCACCAGGGCGACGTTGCTGACCAGCAGCAGCGCCCACGCGGTGTGCCCGCCGAGCAGCGGCGCGAACGGCCGGGCCAGGAGCGGGTAGAGCAGCGGGAAGGCGAAGTTCCGCCACGGTTCGTCCAGCGGCATCCGGGCCAGGTGGTCGTAGAGGAAGGAGTCCCAGGCGAACCAGAGGGAGATCCACCGGTGCGGGGAGACCTCGTGCTGCTGGATGCGCATCGTCGTCTCGACCGCGGGCGGCGCGCCTCGCACGTTGTCCCAGGCGCTCAGCGCGATCACGCCGACCAGGCTGAGCACGACCTTCGACCCGACGAAGACCGCGAGCACGAAGCCCCACGGGGCGGGCACCCGGTCGGCGAGCCGGGACGCGGCGCGGGCCACCGGCCGCAGCCGGCCGCGCCGGCCCGGGCGCTCCGCGCCCGTGGCGGGAGCGCCGGCCGCGCCAGCCTGCCGCTCGTCCGCCATCCGTCCCCCACCGATCGCCCCGCCCGCGACCGCCCGCGGACCGCGAACCGTCCCCGGCATCCCCGTCCGGTGCCCGTTGACACCTGACCGGCTGCTCGGGTACCGACGACCCTGACCGGCACCTTCGTACCGATGACAGGACGGTGTCCGCCGGCGGGACGCGCGAGGCCGGCCGCCTGGGCCAGGCGTCCGCGAGGATGACGGACGCTGCCCGGCGGGTCCGCGCTCGGCCGGGGCAGCGGCGAGAATCGCCGCACGGAAAGGTGAGATCGGGCGCAGGCCGGGTAAGGGCGCTGCCGCATCGACAGGCCGGCGGCGGGGGGCTCGGCAGCATGGGCGACAGGAACGGCACCGTGATCATCGGTGCGGGGCCGGCGGGGCTGACCGCGGCGCACGAGCTGCTCCGGCACGGCGAGCCGGTCCGCGTGTTCGAGGCCGACGACGTGGTGGGCGGGATCAGCCGCACGGTCGAGCGGGACGGCTGGCGCTTCGACATCGGCGGGCACCGGTTCTTCACCAAGGTCTCCCGCGTCGAGGCCTTCTGGCACGAGATCCTGGCCGACGAGGACTTCCTGCTCCGGCCGCGGATGAGCCGGATCTACTACCGGGGCGCGCTCTACGACTACCCGCTCAACGCCGGGAACGCGCTGCGCAACCTGGGCATCCTGGAGGCGGTGCGCTGCGTCGGCTCGTACGGACGGGCGCGGCTGCGACCGCCGAAGGACCAGTCGCACTTCGAGGGCTGGGTGTCGGCCCGGTTCGGCTGGCGGCTCTACTCGATTTTCTTCAAGACGTACACGGAGAAGGTCTGGGGGATGCCGGCCGACCAGCTGCAGGCCGACTGGGCCGCACAGCGGATCAAGAACCTGTCGCTCGCCAAGGCGGTGCGGGGCGCGCTGCTGCCCCGGCGCAACCGCACGGACGTGACCAGCCTGATCGAGGAGTTCCAGTACCCCAGATTCGGTCCCGGGATGATGTGGGAACGGTGCGCCGAGCAGGTCGAGAAGCTGGGCGGGCCGGTGCGCACCGGCATCCCGGTGACCGCGGTGCACCGGGACCCGGCGGCCCGGCGGGCCACCGGCGTCACGGTGGCCGACGCCGGCGGGGAACGGATCGAGCCGGCCGACCACGTGATCTCCTCCATGCCGATCTCCACACTGGTGCGCGCGCTGCGGCCGGCCGCCCCGCCCGAAGTGGTCGCCGCCGCCGACGATCTGCGCTACCGGGACTTCCTGACCGTCGCGCTGGTCGTCCCGGAGGAGTTCTCCTTTCCGGACAACTGGATCTACGTGCACGACCCGGCCGCACGAGTGGGGCGGATCCAGAACTTCGGCTCCTGGTCGCCTCACCTGGTCAAGGACGGCCGTACCTGCCTGGGCCTGGAGTACTTCGTCTTCGAGGACGACGAGATGTGGCGTACCCCGGACGACGACCTGATCGCGCTCGCCACCGCGGAGCTGCAGCGGCTCGGCCTGGTCCGGCCCGGCTGCGTGGAGGCCGGCTACGTGGTACGGATGCCGAAGGCCTACCCGGTGTACGACGAGCGGTACCAGGACAACGTCGACGTGATCCGGGACTGGCTGACCCACGAGGTGCCCAACGTGCACCCGGTGGGGCGCAACGGCATGCACCGTTACAACAACCAGGACCACTCGATGCTGACCGCGATGCTGACCGCCGACAACATCGTCCACGGCACCGGCCACGACGTCTGGACGGTCAACGTGGAGCAGGACTACCACGAGGAGAAGTCGTCCGGCGACGGCCGGCACGGCACCGGCCGGGACGCACCGATCATTCCCGCCCGCCCGGTCGGCCAGGACGTCGAGTACCGCGGGATCGGCACGGTCCGGGCGGCCCGGGATGCGGGGGCACCGCGGCCGTGACGGGTCCGCAGCACCGAGCGGTAAGGCACGCCGCGTGAGCGTGGTCATAACGGCTGGACGACCGGGGCGGCCCTGCTGCTAGCCTTCTCGGCAGGTCATGAGCGCCAGCGTCAAGCCCCGGCTTGCTGGCCGGCAACCCTCCTCCGCGGTGGGGTGCCCCGGGTGAGGACCAGGCACCGGCAGGACGCCGGTGCAAGCGTGGCCTGGTACCCAGGTCATCACCGACCAGAGGGAACCATGTCTGCTCACTTCCGCACCCCGCCCGCCGATCGCGTCGCGTACCCGGCCGGTTTCCTGCTGGTCAAGCGGCGGCACGTCGATCTGATGCGGGTGTGCAGCGACGCCTGTCGCCGCGCCGACGCGCGCTGAGCGCCACACCCCCTTTTTCTCGAACCACCCACCCGGCTCGTCCGCCTTGGGCGCGCCGTCGGCGGCGTGCGCCCGCGCCGCCATCTGACCCTGGAGACACCTGTGCGATTTCTTCCCGCCCTGACCCGCGTCGCGGCGCTCGGCGCCGCCGCCGTCCTCGCCGCCACCGGCCTCACCGCCTGCGGTGACGACGCCTCCACCAGCAAGGCCGACAACCCGTACGACCTGCTCCAGGCCGGTGTGCTGCGGGCCGGCACGCTGACCGACGCCCCGCCGAACGTCTACCTGAAGGACGGCAAGTTCACCGGCTTCGACAACGACCTGCTCACCGCGGTCGCCGCCAAGGTCGGCCTGAAGGTGGAGTTCGTCGGCACCGACTTCTCCGCGCTGCTGTCGCAGGTCAACAACCACAAGTTCGACGTGGGCAGCTCGTCCATCACCATCACTGAGGCGCGGAAGAAGACCGTCGACTTCGGCAACGGGTACGACTTCGGCTACTTCGGCCTCGACGTGCCCGCCGGCTCCTCGATCACCAGCTTCGACCAGCTCTCCGGCAAGCGGGTGGTGGTCGTGCAGGGCACCGTGCAGGACGACTACGCCACGCGCGAGAACCTCAACCCGGTGCGGGTGCCCGACTACAACGGCGCGATCAACCAGCTCAAGGCCGGCACCGCCGACGCCTGGATCGCCCCGGCCGAGATCGGCGACAAGTCGGCGGCCGACAGCGGCGGCAAGGTCAGGGTGGCCGCCAAGCAGCTCAGCCCGGCCCCGACGGCGTACGCGGTGGCCAAGGGGAACGACGCGCTGCGCGAGGCGCTGAACAAGGGCCTCGACGAGGTGATCAAGGATGGCACCTGGAGCCGCCTCCAGGCGCAGTACTACCCGGGCCGCCCGATCCCGGCCGACTTCAAGCCGGGCAGCGGCACGGTCGCCGTCCCGGCGGGGCCGTCGGCCGCGCCGTCGGCGTCGGCCTCCTCCTGACAGTACGGAACAACGAGCGAGCAGGGCGGTAGGAGAAGCGACTGATGGATCCGTTGCGCACCCTCTGGGAGACCTTCTTCGACCGGGACTCCATGCGGCAGGCGCTGCCGGAGATGCTGACGGTCGGGTTGCCCAACACGCTGATCCTGGCGATCTCCGCCGCCCTGCTCGGTTCGGTGCTGGGCATGCTGCTGGCTGTCGCCGGCATCTCGCGTACCCGCTGGTTGCGGTGGCCGGCGCGGGTCTACACCGACGTTTTCCGCGGCCTGCCGGCCGCGGCGACCATCCTGCTGATCGGCGTGGGCCTGGCGCCACTGGGGATGGAGGTGTGGGGGCCGAACCCCTATCCACTGGGGATCCTGGCGCTGTCGCTGATCGCCGCCGCCTACATCGGCGAGATCTTCCGCTCCGGCATCCAGAGCGTCGAGGCGGCCCAGATGGAGGGTGCCCGGGCGCTGGGCTTCTCCTGGGGCGAGGCGATGCGGCTGGTCATCATCCCGCAGGGCGTACGCCGGATCCTGCCGGCCTGGGTCAACCAGCTGATCGCCCTGATCAAGGACTCCAGCCTGGTCTACTTCCTCGGTCTGGTGGCCAGCCAGCGGGAGCTGTTCCGGATCGGGCAGGACCATGCGGCCACCACCGGCAACGAGTCGGCGCTGCTGCTGGCCGGCCTCTTCTACCTCGCGTTGACCATCCCGCTGACCCACGCGGTCAACGCGATCGATCGCCGACTGCGCCAGGGCCGCGCCACCGCCGCGCCCGGCGACGAGGAGGACGACGCCGGCCTGGCGCTGGCCGGGGAGACCGTGCTGCCCACGACCGGACGAAAGGACCCGCGATGAGCACCAACACCGCCACCTCGGTCAGTCTCGGCGTCCGCGACGTCCACCTCGCGTTCGGCGAAAACCGGGTGCTGCGCGGCGTCGACCTGGACGTGGCTCGGGGCGGGACCGCCTGCGTGATCGGCCCGTCCGGCTCCGGGAAGTCGACCCTGCTGCGCACCATCAACCGGCTCATCGAGCCGGACCGCGGGGACGTGCTGCTGGACGGCCGCAGCGTGCTGCGCGACGACCCGGACGCCCTGCGTCAGCGGGTCGGAATGGTCTTCCAGCAGTTCAACCTCTTCCCGCACATGACCGTGCTGCGCAACATCACCCTGGCGCTGCGGCGGCTGAAGAAGCTGTCCGAGGACGAGGCGGTGCAGGTCGCGCGTGCCCAACTGGAGCTGGTCGGGCTGGCCGACAAGACCGACGCGCGGCCGGCGCACCTCTCCGGCGGCCAGCAGCAGCGGGTGGCGATCGCCCGCGCCCTGGCCCTGCAACCGCAGGTGATGCTCTTCGACGAGGCAACCTCCGCGCTGGACCCGGAGCTGGTCAAGGGCGTGCTCGGCGTGATGGCCGACCTCTCCGCCGCGGGCATGACCATGGTGGTGGTCACCCACGAGATGGGCTTCGCCCGCGAGGTCGCCGACACGGTGGCCTTCATGGACCGCGGCGTCGTGCTCGAGGCCGGCGAGCCGGCCGCCATCTTCGAGTCACCGGAGCACCCCCGGCTGCGCCGCTTCCTCTCCCAGGTGCTCTGACCCGGCTTGAGTCGGATGGTTCGGTGCCCGGTGGGTGGGGCGGTCACCGGGCGGCGACGGGTGGCATCGCCGTTCGGACCAGCGCGCCTGGCGTCCGGATCAGGGCTCCGGGCAGCGGTCGGAGAGGGCGTACCGGGTCAGCACGACGTCGCCGATCTGGCGGACCTCCAGCACCCGCGCCCGCCGACCAGGGTGCCAGGGGAATCGCCCGTCCCCCACGAAGCGCGGGGCCCGGCAGTCGCCGACGAAGAACGGCGCCACCACCAGATGCAGCTCGTCGGCGAGGCCGGCGGTGAGGAACTGGGCGTGCACGCTGCCGCCGCCCTCCACCATCAGCCGCCGTACGCCCCGGGTGGCGAGATCGGTCAGCACCGCGCGCGGGGTGACCGGCTCTCCCACGTCGACCACGGTCGCCACCTCGGCGAGGTGTTCCCGGGTCTTCTCGAGCACGGCGGTCGGGCAGTAGACCAGCTTCGCTCCGTCGCCCATGGTGAAGAAGCGGGCCGTCGGGTCGAGGTCACCGGTGCCGGTGAGGGTGACCTTCGCCGGTGACGGCGGCAGGCCGCGAGCCACCCGGTCGGCGCGGCGCCAGTCGGAGCGCACCAGCAGCCGCGGGTCGTCCCGCCGGACGGTCCCGGCGCCGACCAGGATGGCGTCGCAGCCGGCGCGGACCGCGTCGATCCGGTCGAGGTCCTCGGCATTGGAGAGCAGCAGCCGCTGCGCCGACGCGTCGTCGATGTAGCCGTCGATCGACATCGCGCAGCTGAGCAGGACATACGGCCGCTCAGTCATGGACGAGCGGGAGGTCGAGGGCATGGTCCCCACGGCTGGCCTTCGCCGCCAGGTAGCCGGCGTTGGCCGGGGAGAGGTGTACGGCGGTGGACACCCGGTCGGTCACCGTCACGCCGAGCCGCTCAAGCTGGGCGGCCTTGTCCGGGTTGTTGCTGAGCAGGGCGACCCGGGACACCCCCAGGGCGGCCAGCATCTGCACCGCCGCGGTGTAGTTGCGTTCGTCGGCGCCGCGGCCCAGCGCCAGGTTCGCCTCGTAGGTGTCCAGCCCGGCGTCCTGCAGGGCGTACGCGTCGAGCTTGGCGTACAGGCCGATGCCGCGGCCCTCCTGCCGCAGGTAGAGCAGGAACCCGCCGGTGTCAACGATGCGCTCGACCGCCTCCCGCAGCTGCGGGCCGCAGTCGCAGCGCTGGCTGCCGAAGACGTCCCCGGTCAGGCACTCACTGTGCGGGCGGACCAGGGGCGGGGGCCCGCCGGCGGCCTGCCCGTCCACCGTCGACGCCCAGTCGCCGAGGCCTAACGCCAGATGCTCCCGGCCGTCCACCAAGCCGTGGAAGGAGAAGACCCGGGCGGTGGTGGCGTACCCGTCGGGGAACCGCAGCGGGACCGTGACCTGGGTCCGGACCGTCGCGACCGGCAAGGCTTCGTCCATCGGTCTCCTTCGTCCCGCGCTGCCGCGGCAGCGCACACCTCGCTCCACCGTAGGCGTGATCAGCGATGGACACCGGACGGAGGAAGGCGGAGCCGCCGCAGCAGCAGCACGGCGGCACCGGGCAGGCTCGAGACGAGCACCAGCGCCCCGTACACCATCGCGGCCCCGACGCCCTGCGCGGCGGTCAGGCCGGCGGCGGCGAACGCCCAGGCCGCCATCCCCTCGCGCGGCCCGAAACCGGCAACGTTGGCCGGCAGCCCCATGGCCAGCAGCGCCAGCAACGTCAGCGGCACCAGCCGGGACAGCGGCGCGTCGGCGCCCGCCGTGCGCGCCGCGACCACGAAGGTCGCCAGGTGACCGGCCACCACCACGGCGGAGGCCACCACCACGCCGAGCCAGGTACGCCGGGCGAGCAACCCGGCGCGGACGTCGGCCACGGCGGTGCGCACCGCCCGGGCCCACCGGGACGGCCCGGACCGGGGCACCGCCCGGGCCAGCAGGACCAGCCCGAGGCCGGCGACCAGCAGCGCGGCGGTGACCGCCGGCAGGTACGGCCGGACCGGGGACGGCAGCGCCAGCAGGACGACCACCGCGATGACGAGCTGGACCACCTGCCCGGCGGTGCGTTCCCATACCACCGCGCGGATGCCCCGGCCGATGTCGCCGGCGTCCCGGCCGTGCCGCACGGCGCGGTGCACGTCGCCGAGCACCCCGCCGGGAAGCGTCGAGTTCAGAAACACCGCGCGGTAGCAGTGCGCCACCGCGGTCGTCATCGGCAACCGCACCCCGAGGCCGTCGGCGATCAGCGCCCACCGCCAGGCGCAGCAGACGGTGGTGACCAGGCCGATGCCGAGCGCCGCGGCGAGCGCCGGGCCGTCGATCAGGCGCAGCCCGGTGAGGAACGGCCCGGTGCCCAGCCACCAGACCAGGGCGGCGAGCACGCCGAGGCCGCCGAGCGTGCGGACCCAGGCCCACAGCGAGCGGGCCGGGGCCGAGGGCGCGGCCGGGCCCGCCGGGAGCGCGGCGGGTGGTGCGACGGTCGCGTGTGACAAGCATCCTCCCTGACCGTACGTCCACCTGGTGTCACGTGCCGGGGCGCCGGCCGGTTCACCCGCCGGCGAACAGATCGGCGTGCTGCAGCACGACCCGCAGCCGACCGTCCGCCGCCTCGGCCAGCCGTCGCCGCCGGTACGCCCCGGCCGGGCCGGCCAGCTCCGGCCGCTGCTCGCAGGCCGCGTCGAGCCAACCGGTCAACCACTCGACGGTCAGCGCCGCCTGGTCCGGGCCGAGCCGCCACGGGCTGGGCCGGACCTGGACGTCGATCCCCCGCCGGGTGAACGCGGCCACGGTGGCGGCCACGGCGTCCGGCCCGAGCAGGGCGCGCCCGTCGACGGTCCGCCGCTGGTGCGCGTTGAACGCTGCGGCGAACTCCGCGTCGAGCGGGTCGGCCGGGGTGAACGCGACCCGGCCGACCACCGAGATCATGAAGAGCGTCGGGCGATCGGCACAGGCTGCCACCACCCGCTCGACCTCCCCGGCGGTCAGCATGTCGAGCAGCGCCGAGGCGGTGACCAGGTCGGCGTCGGCCAGGTCGGCGTCGGTCAGCCGGGTGATGTCGGACCGCCGGACCTCGACCGTAACCTTGCTGCCGTCGGCGGCGCCGTCCACCAGGTCGGTCGCTGCGCGCTCCAGCAGGTAGGGGTCCCGGTCGTACAGGATCCAGTGCTGCGGGCCGGGCAGCCGCGGCGCCAGCCAGCGCACCATCGAGCCGGTGCCGGTGCCCAGGTCGTGGACGACCAGCGGCCGGTCGCCGGTCAGCCGACGGCGGGCCGCGTCGACCAGTTCGACGGACCTGGCCGCGGCGTCGGCGGGCTCCCGCAGCCGCAGCCAGTCCGCGAAGTCGAGGGGGGTGGTCATGCCGCCGTCGCCTCCTTCAGCGCCGCCGACAGGCGGCTCGAGGTGACCGCCCAGTCGGTGAGGGTGCCGCGTCGGTCGCGGGCCGACCGGCGCAGCCGGGCCCGCAGCCCGGGGTCGGTGAGCCAGCGCCGCAGTCCGCCGGCCAGCGCCTCCGGATCGGCGGGCGGCACCAGCAGGCCCGGCCGGCTGCCGTCCGGCGCGTGGCCGAGCGCCTCGGGCAGCCCGCCCGCGTCAGTGCCCAGCACCGGTACGCCCCGGGCCAGCGCCTCGGTGACCACCATCCCGTACGTCTCCCCGCGCGAGGGGAGCACCAGCAGGTCGGCCCCGGCGTACGCGGCGGCCAGCGCCTCGCCGGTACGCGGGCCGAGCAGCCGCACCCGGTCGGCGAGGCCGGACTCGGCGAGCTGCCGGCGCAGCCGATCGACGAACCCGGGGTCCCGGGCCAGCGTGCCCACCCAGTGACACGTCCAGGGCAGATCGGCGACCCGGGCCAGGGCCGTGGCCAGCACGTCGTGCCCCTTCTGCGGGGTGACGGCCGCGACGCAGAGCAGCGCCGTGCCGGCCGCCGAGCCGGCGCCGACGGGCGCCGGGTCCACGCCGGGCGTGGCGGTCCAGACGCGCTCGGCGGGGAGCGCGTACCGGTCGAGCAGCCGGCGCCGGGTCCACTCGCTGGTGGCGACCACGCCGACGGCGACCGCCAGCGCATCCCCCTCGGCGTCGGTCTCCAGGGGCATGTGCACCAGGACCACCAGGCGCAGCCGGCGGGACTGCGGCGCCAGCACCTCCGGCACGGCGGAGGCGACCAGGCCGTCGAGCAGGACCACGGCGCGGTCGGGCAGCGCCGCGAGCACCCGGGCCGACGCGGCCCGCTCCCCCGCGCCCGGTCGCGGCCAGCCGCCCGGCACGGGGTGCTCGCGTACGGTCCAGCCGGCCCCGCCCAGCCCTCGGCAGATCCTGCGGTCGTAGCCGTTGCCGCCGCTGGGCGTGGCCGGGTCGTCGATGTCGCCCGGCAGCACCACGTGCACGACCCTCATCCGCTACAGCGACCGCTCGTAGCTCGCCCAGGCGACGTGCGACTCGTGCAGCGTGACGGTGATCCCGGCCAGGTCGCGTGCGCCCTCGCCCAGCCGCCCCGCGTGCACCCGCTCGGCGAGGCGGTCGGCGACCGTCCGGGCCAGCACCTCGGTGGTGGTGTTCACCCCGGCGAAGGTGGGCTCGTCGTCGAGGTTGCGGTAGGTGAGCTCGCCGAGGACGGCCTTGAGCTGCTCGGTGGCCAGGCCGATGTCGACCACGATCCCGTCGGCGTCGAGGTCCGGCCGGCGGAAGTTGGCGTCGACGACGAAGGTGGCGCCGTGCAGCCGCTGCGCGGGGCCGAAGACCTCGCCCCGGAAGCTGTGGGCGATCATCATGTGGTCACGGACGGTCACGCTGAACACGGATCACTCCCCGTCGTAGGTGATGAGGTGGCAGAGCGCGGGCAGCCGGCCCGAGCTGAGTCGGTCGAGCACGTCGGGCAGCTCCGCGAAGCGGGAGGCGCCGGTGATCAGCGCGTCGAACGCCGGGTCGGCGAGCAGTTCCAGGGCGAGCGCCAGCCGGTCCGGGAAGCTCCGGCTGGCCCGACGGGCCGGCGACACCGTGCCGACCTGGCTGCTGCGGATGCTCAGCCGCCCCGAGTGGAACGCCCCGCCCAGGGTGAGCGTCACCGGGCGGTCGCCGTACCAGCTCAGCTCCAGGACGGTGCCCTCCGGGGCGAGCAGGTCCAGCGAGCGTTGCAGGCCTTCGGCGGTGGCGCTGGCGTGCACCACGAGGTCGCGCCCGTCGGCGGCCTCCGCCGGCAGCGCGAACTCGACCCCGAGCGCGGTGGCCACCCCGGCGCGGGCGGGGTCGGCGTCGACGAGCTGCACCCGTACGCCGGGGAAGCGGGCGAGGAGGGCGGCGACACAGCAGCCGACCATGCCGGCGCCGACCACGGTGACCCGGTCGCCGACCAGCGGCGGGGCGTCCCAGAGCGCGTTCACCGCGGTCTCCACCGTCCCGGCCAGCACCGCCCGGGCCGCCGGCACGCCGTCCGGCACGGGAACCACCGCCTCGGCCGGCACGACGTACCCGGTCTGGTGCGGGTGCAGGCAGAAGACGGTACGCCCGCGCAGCCCGTCCGGCCCCTGCTCGACCACGCCGACGGAGAGGTAGCCGTACTTGACCGGGGCCGGGAAGTCGCCCTCCTGGAACGGGGCACGCATGGTGGCGTACTGGTCGGCGGGGACCTTGCCGGTGAAGACCAGGGTCTCGGTGCCCCGGCTGACGCCGGAGAAGCGGGTGCGGACGAGGACCTCGCCCCGGCCGGGAGTGGGCAGCGTCATGGACCGGATCTCGCCCTCGCCCGGGGCGCGGAGCCAGAAGGCGCGGGCGTCGCGGGTCACGAACTTTCCTCTTTTCCACATCCGGACCGAACCGGACCGCCGTGTTTCGCGTGTTGACTGGCAGGGTTGTCGATCATAGACACGGAGGCGGGGTGTCCAGGGTTCGAAGTGGCCCGGTGGTCGGGCTGATTCTCCAGGTCGTCCTGCTGGCCGGGCTCGCCGGCACGGTGGGCCTCGGCCCGGCGGGCTGGCTGGCCGGGCTCGCGTACGGCGGGGTCCTGTGCGGCCTGCTGCTGCGTGGTCTACGGCGGGCGGACGCGGGCGGGCTGGGCCCGGCCAACCGGGTGACCCTGACCCGGGCCATCCTGGTCGGCGGTGTGCTGGCACTGACGGTGGACGCGTGGGGGCGGCCGGCGCCGGTGGCGGTGCTGGCCCCGCTGACCGCCGTGGCGCTGGCGCTCGACGCGGTCGACGGCCGGGCGGCCCGGCGCACCCGCACCGAGAGCGCCCTCGGCGCCCGCTTCGACATGGAGGTCGACGCGTTCCTCCTCCTGGTGCTCAGCGCCCACCTCGCCCCGTCCGTCGGCGGCTGGGTGCTGGCCATCGGCGCGATGCGGTACGCCTTCGTCGCCGCGAGCTGGCCGCTGCCCTGGTTGCGCCGGTCGCTGCCGCCGCGGTACTGGCGCAAGGTCGCCGCCGCGACGCAGGGGGTCGTGCTGGCCGTCGCCATGGCCGGCGTGCTGCCCCGGACGGTCAACGCCGTACTGGTGGCGGGGGCGCTGGCGATGCTGGTCGAGTCGTTCGGCCACGACGTCGCCTGGCTGTGGCGGCACCGCCCGGCCCGGCTCGCCGCCGCCGAGCGCGCCGCCGCCGAGCGCGCCGCCGCCCGGCCGATGCCGAAGATGCTCTCGTGACCGGGGACGACCCGCGGCCCGAGGAGGGGCCGTCCCGGGGCCGCCGGCTCCTGCCGGGCGTGGGAACGGTGCTCGCCGGGCTGCTGGTGCTGGCCGCCCTCGTGGTGCCCGACCAGCTCAGCCGGCTCACCCCGGGGGCGTTCCTGCGGATCCCGGTGGAGGGGCTGGTCGCTCTCGCGCTCCTGCTCGTGCTCCCCGCCCGGGTACGCCGACCGGTGGCCGCGCTGCTCGGTCTGGCCCTCGGTCTGCTGACCGTCCTCAAGCTCCTCGACATGGGCTTCTTCGTGGCCCGGGACCGGCCGTTCGACGTGCTGCTGGACTGGGCGCTGCTCGACGACGGCTTCGCGTTCCTCACCGACTCGGTCGGCCGGGCCGGCACGGTCGCCGCCACTGGCGGAGTCCTGCTCCTCGCCGCCGCCCTGCTCGTCCTGGTGACGCTCTCGGTGCTCCGGCTGGCCCGGCTCCCGGTGCGGCACCGCGCCGCCACCGTCCGAGCCGTCGCCGCGCTGGCGGTGCTCTGGCTCGGCTGCGCCGTGTTCGGGGTACGCCTCGCCCCCGGCGTGCCGGTCGCCGACGGGGAGGCGACCGCCCTGGTCGCGAGTCACCTACGGCAGGTGCACGCCGGCCTGACCGACCGGGAGGCGTTCGCCGGTGAGGCGGCCACCGACGCCTTCCGGGACGTCCCCGGCGACCGGCTGCTGACCGGCCTGCGCGGCAAGGACGTGCTGGTCACCTTCGTGGAGAGCTACGGCCGGGACGCGGTCGAGGACCCCGAGTTCGCGCCGCAGGTCGGCGCGGTGCTCGACGACGGCTACCGCCGGCTGCGGGCCGCCGGCTACGACGCCCGCAGCGGTTTCCTCACCTCGCCGACGTCCGGCGGTGGTAGCTGGCTGGCGCACGCCACGCTGCTCTCCGGGCTCTGGATCGACAACGACCAGCGCCACCACGACCTGCTGGCCGGCGACCGGCTGACCCTCAACGGCGCCTTCCACCGGGCCGGCTGGCAGACGGTGGGCGTGATGCCCGCCGCCACCCAGCCGTGGCCGGAGGGGAGGTTCTTCGGCTACGACCGCTACTACGACGCCGAGAGGCTCGCCTATCGCGGCCCCAAGTTCAGCTACGCCCCGATGCCCGACCAGTACACGCTCGCCACCTTCCAGCGGCTGGAGCGGGCGCGGCCGCACGCCCCGCTGATGGCCGAGATCCCGCTGGTCTCCAGCCACTCGCCGTGGTCGCCCATCCCCAAGCCGGTGGACTGGGACGCCGTCGGGGACGGCTCGATCTTCCACCAGGCGTCCACCAGCACGGGCGGCACACGGGATGTGGTGCAGCGGGACAACGCCCAGGTCCGCGCCGACTACCGGCGCTCCATCGAGTACACGCTGGGCACCCTGATCTCCTACCTGCAGACCTACGGCGGGGACGACCTGGTGCTGGTCTTCCTGGGCGACCACCAGCCCACGCCGGCGGTCACCGGCGAGGGCGCCGGCCGGGACGTGCCGATCACCATCGTCGCGCACGACCCCGCCGTGCTGGACCGGATCGCCGGCTGGGGCTGGCAGGAGGGTCTGCGCCCCGGGCCGCGGGCCCCGGTCTGGCGGATGGACACCTTCCGGGACCGGTTCCTCACCGCGTTCGGCCCGCAGCCCGGGGCCGCTCGGTGACGTCCGCCCGCTTCCCGGCGCCGCCGGGTGACGTCGCTCAGGCCGCTTCCCGGCCCCGCCGCGTGCGGTCGCTCAGGCCGCTTCCCCGTGCCGGTTCCACTGCGTCGGGACGGGCGGCTCCCCCGCCGCCGACCGCCGGGAGACCGGGTCGTCGCCCCGGGCCAGCCGCATCGCCCGCCGGGCGTTGACCAGCGCGTCGCAGGGCGCGCTCTGCTGGGCGCAGAGCGGACTGGGGCACCGGCCCTCCTCGTCCGGCTGGTGCGCCCTGGCGACGTCGTACGCCATGCGCCACAGCAGCGGGTCCGTCACGTCGTCCGGCAGGACAGCCTCGTGACTGGCCCGGGTTGGTGTCGGGTCGGACACGCCGAACCCCTCTCGTCGTCGCTCACCTGGTGGTTCACCCACCTGGCCGACATCAAACCTCCGTCGTCGGAGGGCCGAACGTCCACGAGGCGTCGGTCACGCCAGGTCGTGGTCGAGCTGGCCGAGCCGCCTCTCCCCCAAGCCGGCACCCACCGACGCCGCGTCAGCCTGCGAAACGGTGTGGGCCGTACGGCTTCCCCTTTCAGGCCGGGTAGGCGCGGGTCTCCGCCGCCTTGACCGCCGCCCAGACCGGCTGGCCGGGGGCGAGGTGGAGGTGGGCGGCCGCGGCCGGGGTGACGTCCGCGGCGACGGCGATCGGGCCGTCGAGCTGGACCCGCAGGTTGTCGCCGTGCCGCTGCACCCCGGTGACGGTGGCCGGCCAGACGTTGCGGGGGCTGCCGTCGGGCCGGGCCGGATGCAGGGCGACGGCGGCGGGCGGGAAGGCGACGAAGGCGTCGCCGTCGACCCGGTCGGCCGCGGTTAGGGTCAGCTCGCCGACCCGGACGGCGTGCCCGTCGGCGCGGCCCCGGTGCAGGTTGAGGCCGACCAGGCGGGCCACGTAGTCGGTGCGCGGCCGGGCGGTGACGGCGGCCGCGTCCCCCTCCTGGACGACCCGCCCGTGCTCCACGATGACCAAGCGGTCGGCGAGCACCAGGGCGTCCAGCGGGTCGTGGGTGACCAGCAGCGTCGCTCCGGCGTGCGCGCCGAGGTGACGCTGGAGCTCGGTCCGGGTGTCCAACCGGGTACGTGCGTCCAGCGCGGCGAGCGGCTCGTCGAGCAGCAGCAGGGTGGGATCGACGGCGAGGGCGCGAGCCAGGGCGACCCGCTGGGCCTGCCCACCGGAGAGCTGCCGTGGCCGGCGGCGGGCCTGCTCGGCCAGGCCAACCCGGTCGAGCCAGCGCTGCGCCCGGGCCCGGGCGGTACGCCGGTCGGCCCCCTGTCGGCGCGGCCCGAACGCGACGTTGTCCAGCGCGCTGAGGTGCGGGAAGAGCAGGTAGTCCTGGAACACCACGCCCACCGGCCGCCGCTCCGGTGGCGTCCAGACCCGGCGGTCGGGGCGGTCGAGGTCGACACCGTCGAGGGTGAGGTGCCCGCCGCTGAGCGGATGGAGGCCGGCCAGGGCCCGCAGCGCGGTGGTCTTGCCGGCGCCGTTCGGCCCGAGCAGCGCGACGACCTCGCCGGCGGCGATCCGCAGCCGTACGTCGAGGTGGAAGGCGCCCTGGCAGACGACCAGGTGCGCGTCGAGCAGGGGCGGCGCGGTCACGGCGCGCTGACCCAGCGGTCGCGCAGCCCGGCGAGGATGGCGACGGAGGCGGTGAGCAGGATGAGGCTGAGCACGATCGCGGCCTGCAGGTCGGTCTCCAGCGCCAGGTAGACGGCGAGCGGCATGGTCTGCGTCCGGCCGGGATAGTTGCCGGCGAACGTGATGGTGGCGCCGAATTCGCCGAGGGCCCGCGCCCAGCAGAGCACCGCCCCGGCGGCGATGCCGGGGGCGACGAGCGGCAGGGTGACGTGGGTGAAGGTGGTCCACCGGCCGGCCCCGAGGGTGGCGGCGGCCTCCTCGTAGCGGGGGTCCGCCCCGCGCAGCGCCCCCTCGACGGCGATGACCAGGAACGGCATGGCGACGAACGCCTCGGCGAGCACCACCCCGGTGGTGGTGAACGGCAGGGTCAGCCCGAAGGTGGCGTCCAGCCAGGAGCCGAGCAGCCCGCGGCGGCCGAAGACGAGCAGCAGCGCCACCCCGCCGACCACCGGTGGCAGCACCAGCGGGACCGTGACCAGCGCCCGGACGAGGCGGCGGCCCGGGAACTCCACCCGGGCGAGCAGCCACGCCAGGGGTACGCCGAGCGCGACGCAGACCAGTGTGGCGATGGTGGCGGTCTGCAGGGACAGCCGCAGCGCGGTGAGCACGCCCGGCTGGGTCAGTCGCTGCGGAAGGGTCGTCCACGGCGCCCGGGCGAGCAGCCCGACCAGGGGCAGGACGAGGAAGAGCAGCCCGAGCCCGGCGGGCACGAACAACGCGAGGGGCATCCTGGAGCGCATGCGGCGGGCCGCCGCGCCGGCGGTGTCGTGGGCGGACACCTACGCCTGCGGGGCCTGGAACCCGGCGGCGGTGAGCACCGCCCGGCCGGCGTCGGAGCGGACGAAGTCGACGAAGGCCCGGGCGCCGGTCGGGTTGCCGGCCCGCTTGAGCACGACGATCGGATAATCGTTGACCGCGCCGGCGGACTCGGGGAACTCGACGGCCTCCAGGTCGGAGGCGGCGGCGCGGGCGTCGGTGCGGTAGACCAGCGCAGCGTCGACCTCGCCGAGCCGCACCTTCGCCAGCGCCCCCTTGACGTCCTGCTCCAGGGTGGCCGGGGTGAGCGTGGTCCCCGCCGCGTCGAGCGCCTTGCGCGCCGCCGCCCCGCAGGGCACCTGCTCGGCGCAGAGCGCGACCTTGACCCCGGGCCGGGTCAGGTCGGCCAGGCCGGTGAGGCGGGCCGGGTTGCCCTTCGGCACCGCGATCACCAGCTGGTTCCGGACGAAGACGGTGGGCGGGCCCGCGCCGTCGCCGGCGTCGGTCACGGTCTTCATCGTCGCGGGTGACGCGGCGGCGAAGGCGTCGGCCGGCGCCCCCTGAGTGATCTGGGTGGCGAGCGCGGAGCTGCCGGCGAAGTTGAAGGTCACCGTCGTGCCGGGATGGGCCGCCTCGAAGTCCTTCCCGAGCCGGGTGAAGGTCTCGGTGAGCGAGGCCGCCGCGAAGACGGTGATCGGCCCGGTCACCCGGTCGCCGCCGGCGGCCGGCTGGTCGCCACCGCCGCAGCCGGTCAGGCCGAGGGTCAGCGCGGCCACCCCGGCCAGCGCGGCGCGGATCCACCGTACGGTCACGGGCTGGTCCTTCCCCGGGGCGCGGCGGCTCGTTCCACCACGACCGTGGTCGATTTGATCACGGCGACGGCCACCGAGCCGACCTGGAGGTCGAGGTCGTCGACCGCCTCGCGGCTCATCAGCGACACGATCCGGAACGGCCCGGCCTGGATGTCGACCTGCGCCATCACCGTGTCCTTGACGACTGCGGTGACGATCCCGCGCAGCCGGTTGCGGGCCGAGGAGAGCTCGGGGTGCCCCGGGGCGCGGACGAAGGCGGCGAGGTCCACTCCGTCGATCACCCGGTGCCCGTGGTCGTCCCGGCTCGCGGCGAGCCGACCGGCGTCGATCCAGCGGCGGACCGTGTCGGCGCTGACGCCGAGCAGTTCGGCGGCCTCACCGATCCGGAACACCGTCATCCGGCCACCCTAGCGCCTCGCAAGTGCGACGAGGAACCCACTAAGTGCCTGGCATTCTCCAATGAATGAGCCGGGCAGGCCATGGCGTCTGCGATCAGTGGCCCTCGCCCGCCCGCCGCCAGGCATGCGAGTGCAGCAGGCGGAGGCCGTTGAGCCCGACGATGACGGTGGAGCCCTCGTGGCCGGCGACCCCGAGCGGCAGCGGCAGGTGGCCGACCAGATCCCAGGTGACCAGCACGGCGATGAAGGTCCCCGCGATGACGAGGTTCGCCACCACCAGCCGGCGCGCCCGGCGGGCCAGCGAGATCAGCGCGGGCAGGGCGGACAGGTCGTCGCGGACCAGCACCGCGTCGGCGGTGCGCAGGGCCAGGTCGGAGCCGTGCCGGCCCATCGCCACCCCGGCGTCCGCGGCGGCCAGGGCCGGCGCGTCGTTGACGCCGTCGCCGACCAGCAGCACCCGGCGACCGGCGCGCTGGTGTGCGCGTACCCGGTCGACCTTCTCGGCGGGGAGCAGGCCGGCGTGCACCTCCCCGATGCCGGTCTCGGTGGCGAGGCGGCCGGCCGCGCCGGCGTTGTCGCCGGTCAGCAGCGCCGGCCGCGCGCCGGTCAGGGCCGTCAGGGCGGCGACGGTGACCGCCGCCCGCGGCCGGGCCCGGTCGGCGAGGGCCAGGACGCCGGCCGCCGCGTCGTCGACCACGACCACCACTGCGGTACGACCACCGGCCTGCACCGCGTCGACGACACGGTGGACCGACGGATCCACCGACGCGAGCCCGTCGAGGAGCGCGGGGCTGCCGACGAGCACCCGCCGCCCGTCAACGGTGGCGCTGACGCCGCGTCCCGGGGCGGAGGTGAAGTCGTGCGCGGCGGGCAGCGCGAGCCCCCGGTCCCGGGCGGCGGCCAGCAGCGCCCCGGCGAGCGGGTGCTCGCTCGGGTGCTCGGCGGCCGCCGCCAGCCGGAGCAGCTCCGCCTCGTCCGGCCGCCCGGGCGCCGGGTGGACCTCGGCGACCCGGGGCGCGCCTTCGGTCAGCGTGCCGGTCTTGTCGAAGACCACCAGGTCGGTGTCGGTCAGCCGCTCCATGACGACCGCGGACTTCACCAGGACGCCGTGCCGCCCGGCGAGGGCGATGGCGGAGAGCAGCGGGGGCATGGTGGCAAGCACCACCGCGCACGGGGAGGCGACGATCATGAAGGTCATCGCGCGCAACAGGGTCGGTTGCAGCGCTGCGCCGAACGCCAGCGGCACGGCGAAGAGCGCGAGTGTGGCCACCACCACGCCGACCGAGTAGCGCTGCTCCACCTTCTCGATGAAGAGCTGGGTGCGCGCCTTGGTCGCGGACGCCTCCTCGACCAGCGCGACGATGCGGGCGATCACCGACTCGGCCGCCGGACGATGCACCCGGGCCAGCAAGGTGCCGGTGCCGTTCACCGTGCCTGCATACACCTCGTCACCCGGGTGTTTCGGCGCCGGCAGCGGCTCGCCGGTGATGCCGGCCTGGTCGACATCGCTGGCGCCGTCGATGACCACCGCGTCGGCGCCGATCCGCTCCCCCGGACGTGTCCGGATCACGTCCCCGACGTCCAGGTCGGCGGTGTGCACCAGCTCCTCGGTGCCGTCGTCACGGATCCGGGTGGCGCGTTCGGGCGCCAGGTCGAGCAGCGCCCGGACGGAGTCGGCGGTGCGGGCGGTGGCGAACGCCTCCAGCGCGCCCGAGGTGGCGAAGATGACGATGAGGAGCGCGCCGTCGAGGACCTGGCCGATGCCCGCCGCGCCCAGCGCGGCGACGATCATCAGCAGGTCGACATCGAGGGTCCGCTCGCGCAACGCCCGCAGGCCGGCCAGCGCCGGTTCCCAGCCACCGGCGGCGTAGCAGGCGAGGTAGAACGTCCACCAGACGGCGGCGGGGGCGCCGGCGAGCTGGGCGAGGCCGCCCAGGGCGAACAGGACGCTGGCCGCCGCCGCCCACCGCACCTCGGTCAGCGCCCACATTCGGGCGGCCAGACCTCGACGGCCTACGACGGGTGCGGTGGGCGGGTCGGCAGGCAGCCGGTGGGTCGTCAAGGTCACGACGATGGACATTACCTGCATCAGTTCGCAGGTATGCAGGCAGCTGAGCAGCCGACCGAGCGGACATGGCTAGGCTGGGGCCGTGCACACCTCGCTGCCGGACTTCCGGATGCCCGACGACGAGCAGGTCCACCTGGCCGCCGAGAGTTTCCGGATGCTCGCCGATCCGACCCGCATCAAGATCCTCTGGGCGCTGCTGCAGGGCGAGTCGTCGGTCGCCTGCCTGGCCGAGCTGGTCGGCGCCGCCCCCACGGCGGTCAGCCAGCACCTGGCGAAGCTCCGCCTGGCCGGCCTGGTACGTGGCCGCCGCGAGGGCACCTTCGTCTACTACTCGGCGGCCGACGTGCACGTGCGGGCCCTGCTCGCCGAGGCGCTCTTCCACGCCGACCACACCGACCGCGACCTGCCCGACCACGCCAGCGGGGACCTGGCCGCCCACGCCCCGGCGCAGGCCGTGGAGACCCGGCCCAGCTGACCACGCCACACCTGACCGCACGGCCCAGGGCACCGAACGGCCCGGCCGATCTGCTCGGCCGGGCCGTTCGTCGCGTCAGCGTGCGCCGGGGGTGAGGCGTACCCGGCGCAGCAGTTGCGCGTTGAGCGCCACCACGATGGTGGAGGCGGACATCAGCACCGCGCCGACGGCGGGGCTGAGCGCGATCCCGGCCCAGGCCAGCGCGCCGGCGGCCAGCGGGAGCGCCACCACGTTGTAGCCGGCGGCCCAGGCCAGGTTCTGGAGCATCTTCCGGTACGACGCCCGGGAGAGCCGGATGACGCCGGTGACGCCGCGCGGGTCGGAGGAGGCCAGGATGACCCCGGCCGACTCGATCGCCACGTCGGTGCCGGCGCCGATGGCCAGCCCCACGTCGGCGCGGGCCAGGGCCGGGGCGTCGTTCACTCCGTCGCCGACCATGGCCACGGTCAGGCCGCGAGCCTGCAGGTCGGCCACCGCCCGGTCCTTGTCGGCGGGGAGGACCTCCGCGAAGACCTCGTCCACCCCGGCCCGGAAGCCCAGGTCGGCGGCGACCGCCTCGGCGACCGGTCGGACGTCCCCGGTGATCATCACCAGCTTCGTCACCCCCTGCTCGCGTAGCTCCGCGATCGCCGCGCGGGCCTCCGGCCGGACCTCGTCCTCCAGTGCGAACGCGCCGACCGCCACCGGCTGCCCGGCCTCCGGCAGCCGGACCAGGTGCAGCACCGCCGCACCCCGCGCCGACCAGGCGTCCGTCACCCGGGTCAGCTCGTCGGGGACCGTGGCCCCGAGTTCCCGCAGCAGGGCCGGCCCGCCCACCGCCCAGGCGACGCCCTCGACCACGGCCTGCACGCCCCGGCCGGTCAGCGACCGGAAGTCCCGGGCCACGGCCCGCACGCCCCGGTCCCGGGCGACCGTCACCAGCGCCCGGGCGAGGGGGTGTTCGCTGTCGGCCTCGACCGCTCCCGCGATCCGCAGCACCTCGTCCTCGCCAAAGCCGCCGGCGGCGGCCGTGGCGGTGACGGTGTGCGCGCCTCGGGTCAGGGTGCCGGTCTTGTCGAACAGCACCGCGTCCACGGTCCGCATCCGCTCCAGGGCGAGGCGGTCCTTGACCAGGATGCCGGCCTGGGCCGACACCGCCGTCGACAGCGCGATCACCAGCGGGATGGCCAGCCCGAGGGCGTGCGGGCAGGCGATCACCAGCACCGTCACCGTCCGTACCACCGCCTGGTCGAGGTCGCCGACCGCCCACCAGGCGACGAAGGTGACCAGCGCGGCGGCGGTGGCCACGTAGAACAGCAGCGCGGCGAACCGGTCGGCGAGCACCTGGGCGCGTCCGCTGGAGGCCTGCGCCTGCGCGACGAGCCGACCGATCCCGGCCAGCGCGGTGTCCTCGCCGACGGCGTCGACGCGTACGCGGAGGGCGGAGTCGGTGGCGACGGTGCCGGCGACCACCCGGTCCCCGACGCCGCGCGGCACCGGGCGCGACTCCCCCGTGATCATCGACTCGTCCAGCTCGGCGGCCCCGTCCACGATCCGGCCGTCGGCGGGGACCCGGCCGCCGGAGCGGACCAGCACCACGTCGCCGACCCGGAGTTCGCCGACCGGCACCCGCCGGACCGCGCCCTCGTCGTCGACCCGTTCGGCGTCGTCCGGCAGCAGCGCGGCCAGCGCGGCCAGGGCCCCCTGCGCCTGGCCGATCGCCTTCATCTCCTGCCAGTGGCCCAGCAGCATGATGGTCACCAGCGCCGCCAGCTCCCACCAGAAGTCCAGGTCGAACGCGCCGAGGCTGGTGGCCAGGGACGCGAGGTAGGCGACGGTGATCGCCATCGAGATCAACAGCATCATGCCGGGCGCGCGGTCCCGGACCTCCCGCAGACCGCCGACGAGGAACGGCCAGCCGCCGTAAAGGAAGACGATCGATCCGAGCACCGGGCCGACCCAGCTCATGCCGGGGAAGTCGAGCGAGTAGCCGAACCAGTCCATCACCATGTGGCTGGTCGCCACCACCGGCACGGTCAGCGCCAGGCTCAGCCAGAACTTGCGTCGGAACTGCTCCGGGTCGTGCCCGGCGTGCTTGTCGTGGCCACCACCATGACCGTGGTGCCCGTGCCCGCCGGCGTCGTGCCGGGGGCGGTCGCCCGTTAGGCGCTGCACCGGTGGGTGCCCGTGCGATGCGGCCACCTGGCCGTGATCCTGGTTCGCCGGCGCGGTCGCGGTCGCCGCGTCCCGTCCGGCGTGCGCGTGCGTCAGATGTTGATGTTTCATCGCCATCCACCTCCGCGCCCACCATATACCCCCTAGGGGTATCTGCCAACCCCGCGGCTCACCCCCGAGGGGTAGGGACTTTAGGCCCCAGGGCGACGGGTCCTCTTTCCGTGTACGGCGAGCCCGGACCGGGGCATCGTCGGTGTCGAAGACCCGGACTGGAGACGGGCAGCGGCGGTCACCACCACCACCACGACGCCGGCGACTCGAGGACATCGGGCCAGGGCCGGGCCGGACGCTTAGACCCTTCCAAGGAGCAGTCATGTCGCTCACCATCAGCCGCCGTCGGCTGCTCGCCGGCATCGCCGGGACCGTCGGGCTGGCCGGCGCCGCCGCCTGGGCCGGCGGAGTGTTCGATCCCCGGCTGGTCCCGCCGAACGGCGACCTGGTGGCGCGTACCGAGGCCGCCCGCCGCCGTTCGGGCGCGGCGACCGTCACCGCGCGGCTGAACCCCCGACCGGTCACCCACGACCTCGGCGGCCCGACCGTCGCCACCTGGGGATACGCCGACAGCGGCCCCGGCCCGCTGATCCGCGCTCGGGCCGGCGACCTGCTCCGCGTCGAGGTGACCAACGACCTGCCGGCGCCGACCAGCGTGCACTGGCACGGCATCGCCCTGCGCAACGACATGGACGGGGTGCCCGGGCTCACCCAGCGGCCGATCCCCGCCGGCGGGCGGCACACCTACGAGTTCACCGTCCCCGACCCGGGCACCTACTTCTACCACCCGCACTCGGGAGTCCAACTCGACCGGGCCCTGTACGGGGTGCTCGTCGTCGACGACCCGCACGAGACCGGCAGGTACGACGAGGAGTGGATCGTGGTGCTCGACGACTGGGTCGACGGTACCGGCCGCACCCCCGACGACGTGCTCGCCTCCCTGCGGTCGATGGGTGGGCACCAGGACATGGCCGGCATGCATCACGGCGGCCTGCCCGGCATGTCGATGGGCGGCATGGAGATGATGACCTCGCCGCTGCTGGGCGGCGCCGGCGACGTCGCGTACCCGCACTACCTGATCAACGGCCGGGTGCCGGCCGCTCCGGTCACGCTGACCGCGCGTCCCGGCCAGCGGGTGCGGATCCGCCTGGTGAATGCCGCCTCGGACACGGCATTTCGGGTGGCCCTGGGTGGGCACCGGCTCACCGTCACCCACACCGACGGCTTTCCGGTCGTTCCCGTCACCACCGACGCGCTGCTTCTGGGCATGGGCGAGCGCGCCGATGTGGTGGTCACGCTGGGCGACGGGTCCTTCCCGCTGGTCGCCGCCGCCGAGGGCAAGACCGGGCATGCTCTGGCCGTCGTCCGCAGCGGCACTGCCGGGCCGCCCAACGAGGCACGCCGTCCGGTGGAACTGGACCGGCAGGTGCTGACCACCGGCACGCTGCGAGCGGCCGAGCGGGTGGCGCTGACCGACCGCCGGCCGGACCGGGTCCACCGCCTGTTCCTGGGCGGCGCAATGATGCCGTACCGCTGGACCATCAACGGGACCACCTTCGACCACACCGACCCGCTGCTGGTCCGCCGCGGCGAACGGGTACGGCTGGAGTTCGTCAACACCAGCACCATGTTCCATCCGATGCATGTGCACGGGCACACGTTCGCGGTGGCCGGCGGAGGCGCGCGCAAGGACACGGTGATCGTGACACCGCGCCGGACCGTCGCGGTCGACCTCGACGCCGACAATCCCGGCCAGTGGATGACCCACTGCCACAACATTTACCACGCCGAGACCGGCATGATGATCAGCCTGGCCTACCGGACCTGACGGTCAGCACCGCCCGGCCAGCACGGGGCCGCTTGACCTGAACCCAGATTGCGCGGGCAAGGTGGATTCATGACCGACGACCTTCCACGCGCGACGCTCAACCCGTTCAGGATTCCGTCCGGGCCGCTTGGCCGGCTGGCCGGTTGGGTGATGGGCCGTGACGACTCGCCGCACCGAGAGGTGCTCGATCTGCTGGCGCCGAAGGTGGAGGCTCGCAGCTGCGAAATCGGATTCGGCCCGGGGCAGCTGCTCCAGTTGCTCCTCGCACGTGACGCGGACGCGCAGGTGTGCGGAGTGGACCCGTCCCCGGTCATGGTGGCACAGGCCCGCCGCCGGTTGCAGCGTCTTGGCGCAGCCGAGCGGGCTGACCTGCGGCTAGGCGTCGCGGGAGCACTGCCGTTTCCCGACCGGCACGCCGATCATGTGGTCGCGGTCAACACGGCCGCGATGTGGCCCGACCTGCAGGCAGCGCTGGCCGACGCCCGCAGGGTCCTGCGCCCCGGCGGTACCGTCCTGATCGCCTGGCACTCCGCCCATTCACCTCGGCGGATCCAGCGAACCCTTGCGCAGCCGGAGACGTGGTGGGACGAGACGACGGCGGCGCTACGGCAGGTGTTCGGCAAGGTCGAGCGCCATGAGCTGACGTACACAACCGCCTGCACCGCTACCGCACCCTGACCCTGGGCGGAGCCGCTGCTATTTGATCTTGCGCGTCGATCGGACCACGATCTTCTCGTACTCCGGGTGCTTGCCCAGCCACTCGCTGAGGAACGGGCAAATCGGCACCACAGTCCGGCCTTTGGCCCGCGCGTCGTCCATCACGGCACGGGCCAGGGCCGATCCGACGCCTTTACCCTCGAACTCCGCATCAACCTCGGTATGCGTATAGACGATGATGTTGCCGGTCAGTTGGTAGGTGACCACACCGGCTATGACGCCCGCCTCGTCCCGCGCCTCGAATCGCTCCCGCTCGGGCACGTCTGTCACGGTGAACTGCACCGCACCATCCAACCACGGTTGTCATCAGGTCGACCTCTGCTTGTGCCAGCGGCCAACGCAATTGCCACGCTCCCCGTCAGATGCGGTCGGGGGACTTGGTGGCCCTGCGGCGCCGGATCCCGACGCGGGCCAGCGCGACCAGCGCGATCTTGAGTACGACGAGTGCCACGACGACGTTGATGGCAACGCCGGTCCACTGCGATTCCGCCACTACCGCGCCCGCCAGCCCGGCGTGCAGACCGAGGACCAGGACCACGGCCAGCGCGAGGAGAATCGCCTGGAGGTGGGACCGTGGGAAGCCTCGCCGGGGCTTCGGTGGCACTCCGCCGGCCTGTCGAACCGGGGCGGCGTCGCGAGGCTCGGACCGCTGCCACGTCACGGTCAGTGGATTGCGGCGGCTGAAGCGCTCGAAGTCGCGGGTGATGACGTCGCGGATCCGGGCCAGGCCGTCCTCGTCGGCGCCGTCGATGCGCACCGTCAGCGTGTTTCCGCCGGCGGTGAGCGTGGCCTGGCCCCACGGGGTGAAGGTGACGGTTCCGCTGATGTCCGACCACTCGGCGGCTACCTGCACCTCGCGGCGGGCCGTCGTTGCGTGCAAATGCATACGGGGGGTGTGGCCGCCGCCGGCCATGGCTGCGGCGTGCTTGCAGAACTGGACGAGGTAGCGGCTGGGACGATCCGTCTGGATCTGAGCTTGCAGGATCGGCACGATATTCCTTCCTGGTCGTCTGTCGTCTGTAGGGAGCCGGCCTCGGATGATCGCGGCTGAGGCGCTGGGGTGCTCGAGGATCAGGTCCGGGTGAGGGCGATGAGCCACGCCGGGACGCCGTTCTCATCAGTGCGGCTGTCGAGGGTGGTCGCTTCGATCGAGTCGATGCGCCAGCCCGCGGTGAAGCAGGCGGTGATGTCCTCCCGCACCAGATGCCGCGCTCGGGAATTGGCCTGTGGGCCGCGGAAGCACAGGACGAAGTAGCGACCACCCGACGGCACCACCGCCTGCAACCCCTGCAGGTAGGCGGTGCGGTCCTGCTCGTCATCGAGGACATGGACCAGCAGCCCGCTGTCCAGCACGGTGTCGAAGGACTCCCCGAGGTCGGCCAGCCGCCGCACATCGTGGCGCAGGAACCGCGCGGGCAACCCGCGCTCGTGCGCCTTGTATTCCGCCGCGCTGATCACGGCGGCGGCGATGTCGACACCGGTCGCCTCAAGGCCAGCAGCGGCGCACATGAGCACGTGCTCGCCGGTCCCACAGCCGACGTCCAACACGCGACCAGCGATGGCGCCGGACTGGGCGAGGGCGAGGAACGCCGGTTGGGGCCGGCCGATGTCCCACCGCGGCCGACCGGCGTAGATCTCCTCCCAGTTCGGCCGCCCACCGTCGCGGCCCATGGGGAGATCAGGTGGCTCCTGCGCGGTGTGGTGGTGCTGGGGAATGGGTGTGTCCTGCATGTGAATGTCCGTTCTTCCCGCCGGAGTGACGCCGGCCAACACCGGGATGTCCCGCCAGGCCAAATTATCGAGACATTCTGTCTCCGTCAACGGCACTTTGTTTCGTCGTTGAACGGTGTGTACGATCGTGGGCGTGCCCAAGCTGTGGACCGAGACGATCGACGCGCACCGCGCCGCGGTTCGGGACGCCGCCATGGACGCCATGGCCGCGCTGGTGGCCAAGCACGGGCTGGTCGCGGTGACGATGTCCCAGATCGCCGAGCAGGCGGGTATCGGGCGCGCGACCCTGTACAAGTACTTCCCCGACGCCCAGGCCGTTCTCACCGCCTGGCACGAGCGTCAGATCACCGCACACCTCGACCAGCTCACCACCGCCGTCGACCCCGCCGCGCCGGCCATCGTGCGCCTGCAAGCCGTGCTGCAGACCTATGCGCACATCCAGCACCACTCGGCGCGCCACCATGGCGGCGAACTCGCCGCGCTGCTGCACCGCAGCGAACACGTCGACCGCGCCCAGCAACGACTACGCGCCTTCGTCCAAAACCTCATCGCCGAGGCCGTGCAAGACGGCGACCTGCGCGACGACGTATCCACCGACGAGTTGGCCACCTACTGTCTGCACGCCCTCACCGCGGCCGGGACCGTCCCCAGCCGAGACGCCGTCCACCGCCTGGTCGCCGTCACCCTGGCCGGACTGAGCGCTCCTCCCCGGTAACTCGTCGGGAATCTTGTCGACGGCAAGGTGGTCTGCTCATCGGTTCCCCGGGGTCAGGTGCACCCGACGCAGCGTCTGGGCGTTGAGGGCGACGACGATCGTCGACGCGGACATGAGCACGGCGGCGGCGGCCGGGCTGAGCGAGACGCCGGCCCAGGCGAAGACGCCGGCGGCCACGGGAATGGCGACCACGTTGTAGCCGGCCGCCCAGATCAGGTTCTGGACCATCTTGCGGTACGACGCCTTGGACAGCCGAACGGCGGCGGGGACGCCGCGCGGGTCGGAGGAGGCGAGCACCACCCCGGCCGACTCGATGGCCACATCGGTACCGGCGCCGATGGCCAGCCCGACGTCGGCGCGGGCGAGTGCGGGGGCGTCGTTGACGCCGTCCCCCACCATCGCCACCCGGTGGCCGCGTTCCTGCAGGCCCGCGACGATCTCGTCCTTGTCGGCGGGCAGCACCTCGGCGAAGACCTCGTCCACGCCGGGGCGAAAACCCAGATCGGCCGCGACGGCGTCCGCCACCGGGCGGGCGTCACCGGTGATCATCGCGATCTTCCGGATGCCGAGCTGACGCAGCTCCACGATCGCCTGGCGGGCCTCCTGGCGTACCTCGTCCTCGAGCGCCAGGGCGCCGACGACCCGCGGGGCGCCGTCAAGACGAACCAGATAGAGCACGGCGGCCCCCCGCGCCGACCACTTCTCCTCGGCCTGGCGCAGCCGGTCCGGGACGTCGGCGTGCAGCTCGCGCAGCAGGGCCGGTCCACCCACCGCGTACGCCCTCCCCGCCACGGTGGCCTGCACGCCGCGTCCGGGCAGCGAGCGGAAGTCGGTGCCGGTGGCCGGTCCGATCCGCTGGGCGGCCGCCACGATGGCCCGGGCGAGCGGGTGCTCGCTGTCGGCCTCGACCCCGGCGGCCAGCCGCAGCACCTCGTCCTCGGCCATTCCGTCAGCGGCGACCCCGGCGACGGTGTGTTGCCCCTTGGTGAGGGTGCCGGTCTTGTCAATCAGGACCGCGTCCACCGTGCGCATCCGCTCCAGCGCCAAGCGGTCCTTGACCAGGATCCCGGCCCTCGCCGCCACGCTGGTCGACAGGGCGATGACCAGGGGGATCGCCAGGCCGAGGGCGTGCGGGCAGGAGATCACCAGCACGGTGATGGTGCGTACGACCCCCTGGTCGGCCCTGCCGAGCGCCGACCAGGCGACCAGGCTGACCACGGCGGTGGCGGTGGCGATGTAGAACAGCCATGCCGCGAACCGGTCGGCCAGCACCTGCGCCCGGCCGCCGGCTTGCTGCGCCTGGGTGACCAGCCGCTGGATGCCGGCCAGCGCGGTGTCCTCGCCCACCGCGTCGACCTGCATCCGGATGGCCGAGTCGGTGGCCACCGTGCCAGCGACCACCCGGTCCCCCACGCCCCGCGGCACCGGCCGGGACTCTCCTGTGATCATCGACTCGTCAAGCTCGGCGCTGCCCTCGACGACGTGCCCGTCCGCGGGCACCCGCCCGCCAGGACGGACCAGCACGATGTCGCCGGGACCCAGGTCGGCCACCGCCACCCGCTCGATGGAGCCGTCCGGCCTGATCCGCTCGGCCTCGTCCGGCAGCAGCGCGGCCAGCGCGGCCAGTGCCCCGCGCGCCTGGCCGATCGCCGTCATCTCCTGCCAGTGGCCGAACAGCATGATCGTGACCAGCGCGGCGAGTTCCCACCAGAAGTCGAGGCCGAAGACGCCCACGCTCGTCGCCACCGAGGCGAGGTACGCCACGGTGATCGCCATTCCGATCAGCAGCATCATGCCGGGCGCCCGGTCGCGCACCTCCCGTACGGCCCCGACGAGGAACGGCCAACCGCCGTAAAAGAACACCACCGACCCGAGCACCGGACCCACCAACGAGACACCCGGGAAGTTCAGCGAGTAGCCCAGCCAGTCCATCACCAGGTGACTGGTGAGCACGATGGGGATGGTCAGCGCCAGACAGACCCAGAACCGGCGGCGGAACATCGCCGGATCGTGGCCGGCATGCTTGTCGTGCCGCTGGTGGGTTCCCGCCCCATGTGCACCGGCACCCGACTGCCCTCCACTGTGGTGCACCTGCCTCGCCTCCCCGGGTCACCGTTTCGAGCGGAGGGTGTCCACGCGGGCGACCGACTGGTCGATCCGTGCCTCGGTGAGGCGTCCGGAGCGGACCAGGTCGACGACGGTGTCGAGGGTCCGGTCGACGACCATCGGGTCGTAGACCTGCTGGTTGGCGAAGACCAGGAGGTCGATGCCGGCCTGCAACGCCAGGGCGACGGCCTCGGGCGCGCCGTAGCGACGGGTGATCGCGACCGCCTGCATGTCGTCGCTGACCACCGGCCCCTGAAAGCCGAGCCGGCCGCGGAGCAGGTCGGTCACGATGGCCGGCGACAGCGAGGCCGGACGGCTCGGATCGAGCTGTCTGTTCAGCACGTGCGCGGCCATCACCGAGTCCGCCAGGCCCGCGTTGATCAGCCGTTCGAACGGTTCCAGCTCGCTGGGCTGCCAGGTGGAGCTGACGTCGACAGCCTCGAAGTCGGTGTTGCCGGTCGCGCTGCCGGACCCGGGGAAATGCTTGAGCGATGTCTTGACCCCCGCGGCGCGGTGGACCTCGATCTCCTCGCTGGCGTTACTGACGACGACATCGGCGTCGGCCGAGAAGCTGCGGTCGAGTTTGCCGATCGCCCGGCTCTCCGGGTTGACGTTCAGGTCGACGACCGGTGCGTAATTGAGGTTCACCCCGATCGACGTGAGGCTCTGGACGAGTCCGCGGGCCCAGTCGCGCGTCGCGGTCGGGGAATTCTGCGCGCCGATCTCCGCCTGCGACCTGGTGGCCGGAAAGCCGTTGCTCGGGTTGAGCCGTGAGGTGCGACCACCCTCCTGGTCGATCGACACGATCAGCCGACCCGGCGAGGCCCTTCGCAGAGTATTGACGAGGGCCTTCACCTGGCCCGGTGAGGTGATGTTACGAGGCGCCTTCGTCTCCAGGTCCCGATCGAACAGAATCACGCCGCCGAGGCCGCTCCTGACCGCTTTCATGATCCATTCGTTCTCGTCGAGCCGTTCCCCCCGAAAACCGACGACCAGCAGACTGGCGACCTTGCGTCGAAGGGTGCGCTCGTCGCTCGCCGGGGACGTCGCCGGGCCGGGTCGCGTCGGCGTCGACCTCGGCGCCGTGGAGCCGCTCGATTCACAGGCGGTCAGGGTCGCCACGGCGGCCGAGCCGGCTCCCACCAACAGCAGCCGGCGAGACAGACTCATACTGTTCACCTCTGCACGCTACGGCTCCCTACGCCCGCCCACCGGCAAACCGCGGGGACCACAACCATCGGGGTACCGGTCGGAGCGGCAGTGTGTGCGCGGCACGTGAAGACCGAGCGATTCCCGGTGCCGGAACACATAGGTGGCCAGCGGGTTACCCTCGGGTCACGGCCGGCCCCCAGGAGAGCGGAATGAGCAGCCAGACAACGGTGATGCCCGCGGCGTTCTTCGGCCACGGCAACCCGATGAACGCCCTGGAGGTCAACCGCTACACGTCCGCCTGGCGCGACTTCGGACGGGCGGTGTCACGACCCCGGGCGATCCTGGTGGTGTCCGCGCACTGGTACATCGGCGCCACCGCCGTCACGGCCATGCCCCGGCCCCGCACCATCCACGACTTCTACGGGTTCCCGCAGCAACTGTTCGACGTGGAATACCCGGCGCCGGGGCTGCCGGAGCTGGCCGAGGAGATCAGCGACGTCGTGCACCCCACCTGGGTCGGCGCCGACCTGGACTCCTGGGGCATCGACCACGGCACCTGGTCCGTGCTGACCCACGCCTTCCCGGACGCCGACATCCCGGTGGTGCAGCTGAGCATCAACGCGTTCAAGGGCCTGGATTACCACCTGGAGCTCGGCGCCCGGCTCGCGCCGCTGCGCGAGCGCGGGGTGCTGATCGTGGCCAGCGGCAACGTGGTGCACAACCTGGGCGGGGTGGACCCCCGGCTGGCCGACGAGGGCTTTGACTGGGCGCACCGCTTCGACGAGGCGGCCCGGGAGATCATGCTGGACGCGCCGACCGAGGCGGCCCGGCTGGACGGCCACCGCGACTACGACCTGGCCGTGCCGACGCCGGACCACTTCATCCCGCTGCTGTATCTGGCCGGCCTGGCGGGCACCGCCGAGGACCGCCCGGAGGTCCTGGTGGACGGGTACGCGTACGGGTCGCTGTCGATGACCGCGTACACGGTGGGTCTGTCCTGCCAACGCGGGGGCCAACCGGCGGGCGCGCCGTCGCTGCCCGCCGACGTGCCGGCGGACTCGGCGAACATCTGACGGCGCTCACCGCGGGCAGAAGCCGACATTTCACCACTTTACGGTGCCAGGTGTGTTTAGCTTCACGAGGAACGGTAGCCTCCGCCCGGGAGAGGGACTGACATGCACGGACGCGAGCTGCGTGGTCTGCTGCATCCCTTTCTCCTGCTCCTGGTCTTCGAGCGGCCTGGTCACGGGTACGACCTGATCGACCGGCTCAAGGCAATGGGACTGCCCGATGTGGAACCCGGTCACGTTTACCGGGTGCTACGCGGTCTGGAACGCGACCGATCGCTCATCTCCGGGTGGAAGACCACCGGGGCGGGGCCGGCGCGCCGGTGCTACGAGGTGACAGCCAAGGGCCGCAACGATCTTCGGTCGTGGATGGTCCGGCTGGCGCAGCTCGATCAGGTCATCGGCGCCTGTCTGCGCCGCTCGGCGGACGCCTTCGAGGGATCGCGGAACGCACATCGTGATGTGTACGCCACTTCCCGACGCTGAACGGATGACCATGCATCCGCCCGTGTTGCCGGCAGTTCACCGAGCGTTCGCCCGACGGGTGGCACCCGCGGAGGCGCTCGCCGGCGACGCAACGCAGATCGCGCGGGCCTGCTACGAGATGGCCGTACGCTTCCATCGCGGCGGAAAGTTGATCGTCTTCGGCAACGGCGGGCCGGCAACCGATGCGCAGCACGTCGTGGTGGAGTTCGTCCACCCGGTCATCGTGGGCAAGCGGGCGCTGCCGGCGATCTCGCTGACCAACGATGCCGCAACCCTCACCGGGATCGCCCGGGCGGAGGGCTTCGACGAGGTGTTCGCCGCCCAGGTGCGGCTGCTCGCTTCCCCCGAGGACATCGCGCTCGGACTGTCCGTCGATGGCCGGTGCGCCAACGTACGCCGCGGGCTGGCGGCGGCCCGCGACCGTGGTCTGCTCACCGTCGGGCTCCTCGGCGCTGACGGCGGCGACATCGCTCGTGACGCAGTCGTCGACCATGTCGTCGTGGCCCGCTCCGACGACCCGTGCATCGTCAAGGAGGTGCACGTGACGATCTATCACATCCTGTGGGAGCTGGTGCACGTGTTCTTCGAGCAGCCCGGCCTGCTGGAGCCGGAGGTGATCCGGTGAGCCCGCAGCCGGTTCGTGCCGGCCAGCGGACGGCCGTGCCCGAGTGCCACGACGACGGCGTGTGCATCACCTGTTCCGACGTCGCGGTTGCCGTCCGGGTGCGTGAGCTGATGGCCGACGGCCTGGCCATCGTCGACACGGATGCCGGGCCGGAGGAGGTCAGTGTGGCGCTGGTCGAGGCGGGGCCGGGCGACATCGTGCTGGTGCACGCCAAGGAGGCCATCGCGGTCGTGGAGAAGAGCTCATGAGCGCCCGCGTCGAGGGCGCCATCGGGGCGCTCTACCCGTTCCTCGACGCCCAACCGACCGACGTGGAGACGGTGCTCGCCGCGGTGGCGAGGTCCACCGCGGAGAAGGCGGCAGAAATCGTCGCCCTCCGCGAGTCCCTGGTCGCCGAGCAGGGGCAGCGGTTGGTCGACTGCGCCCGCCGATTCGCCGCGGCCTTCCGGGCCGGCGGCACGCTGTTCGCGTTCGGCAACGGCGGAAGCAGCACGGACGCCCAGGACGTCGCGCAGCTGTTCCTGCACCCACCGAAGGTCGCAAGCCCGTTGCCGGCCATCTCGTTGACCCACGACGTCGCGCTGATCACGGCACTCTCCAACGACGTGGGGTTCGACGTGGTCTTCGCCCGACAACTGGCGGCGTTCGGCCGCGCCGGGGACATCGCGGTGGGGCTGTCCACGAGCGGAGGATCGACCAACGTCCTGCGCGCCTTCGAGGAGGCGGCCCGGCGGGGCATGCTCACCGTCGGCATCGCCGGATACGACGGCGGCCGGATGGCGGAATCCGAGGTCATCGACCACCTGTTCGTGGTGCCGTCCGCATCGGTGCACCGGGTCCAGGAGGCGCAGACGACGCTCTACCACGTGCTCTGGGAACTCACCCAGCAGGCACTGGCCGACGAGCTCTGACCGGTTGCCATGGGTCTGGCCAGCGTGGGGCGGGTGCACGTCCGCGTCGAGGGCATCGTGCAGGGGGTCGGCTTCCGGCCGTTCGTGCACGCGCTGGCCACGGAGTACAACCTGGCCGGGTTCGTCGGCAACGACACGGCCGGCGTCTTCGTCGAGGTCGAAGGGGACGGGGACCACCTGGCCGCCTTCGTGACGGACCTCAGCCGCCGGGCACCGACGCTCGCCCAGGTGGAGCGGATCACCACCGAAGCGCTCCCGCCGACGGGGCAGCCCGGCTTCACCATCGTCACCAGCGTCACCGGCGCCGGCCGGGAGGCATTGATCTCCCCGGACACCGCCACCTGCCCGGACTGCCTGGCGGAGCTCTCCGATCCGACGGACCGGCGCCACGGCTACCCGTTCACGAACTGCACCAACTGCGGCCCGCGGTTCACCATCGTCGAGGACGTTCCGTACGACCGCGGCACCACCACGATGGCCGAGTTTCCGCTCTGCGCCGGCTGCGCCGCCGAGTACGCAGACCCGGGAGACCGCCGCTTCCACGCCGAGCCGGTGTGCTGCCCGCTGTGCGGACCCGCCCTGCGGCTCGTCGACGCCGACGGCGACCCGATTTCCGGCGATCCCGTGGACAGCGCCGTTCGGTGGCTGCGGAACGGCCGGATCGTCGCGGTCAAGGGCCTGGGCGGCTACCACCTGGCCGCCCGGGCCGACGACGAACGGGCCGTTTCGACGCTGCGCGCCCGCAAGCACCGCGAGGAGAAACCGTTCGCCGTGATGGCCGCCGACCTCCGGGCGGCACGCGCCCTGGTCGACGTGCTGCCGGCGGCCGTGCCGGTGCTCACCGGCGCCCGCCGTCCCATCGTGCTGCTGCCACGCCGCGCCGACGCCCCGGTCGCCCCGTCGGTGGCGCCGGGCAACCGCGACCTGGGCGTCATGTTGCCGTACACGCCGCTGCACCACCTGCTGCTCGCGCGGCTCGGCATGCCGATCGTGCTGACCAGCGGCAATGTCTCCGACGAACCGATCGCCCACCGGGACGACGACGCCCGGCAGCGGCTGGCCCGGATCGCCGACGGTTTCCTGATGCACGACCGGCGCATCCACGTCCGGACCGACGACTCGGTGGTGCGCGTGTTCCGGGATCGTGAGCTGCCGGTGCGGCGGTCCCGTGGTTACGTGCCCGCGCCGGTGACGGTGCCGTGGCGGTTCGACCGGCCGGTGCTGGCGTGCGGCGCGGAGTTGAAGAACACGTTCTGCGTGGCGAAGGGCCGGCGGGCGTTCGTGTCGCACCACATCGGCGACCTGGAGAACTACGAGACGTTGCGCGCCTTCACCGACGGGATCCAGCACTTCACCCGGCTCTTCGACGTCCGACCGGAGGTCGTCGCCCATGACCTGCATCCCGAGTACCTGTCGACGAAGTACGCCCTGCAGCGCGACGACGTCGAACTGGTCGGCGTGCAGCACCACCACGCCCACATCGCGTCCTGCCTGGCCGACAACGGCGAACGCGGCCCGGTGATCGGCGTCGCCTTCGACGGTCTCGGGTTCGGCCCGGACGGCACCCTCTGGGGAGGTGAGCTGCTCGTCGCGGACCTGGCCGGGTTCGAGCGGGTCGGCCACCTGGGCGCGGTGCCGATGCCGGGCGGGGTCGCGGCGGTACGCGAGCCGTGGCGGATGGCGGCGGCCTACCTCGACGAGATCTACGGCGACGCCGTGCCCGACCTGGAGCTGGTGCGGCGGCACGAGCGGCGGTGGCCCGCGGTGGTGGCCCTGGCGCGGAGCGGGACGAACTCGCCGCGTACCTCGAGCGCGGGCCGGCTGTTCGACGCCGTCTCGGCGATCCTCGGCCTGCGCGACCGCATCACGTACGAGGGGCAGGCCGCGATCACCCTGGAGCAGCGGGCCCATCCCGACGAGCGCGGCGGCTACCGGATCGAGGTGACCGGACCGGTCCCGCTCCTGGACATCGGACGCGGGCTGGTCCGGTGCGTGGTCGACGACCTGCTCGCCAAGGTGGACCCCGGCCGGATCGCCGCGCGTTTCCACCACGGCCTGGCGGACGCCGTGGTACGGGCGGCGGCATCGGTGCGGGACAGCACGGGTCTGGCCACCGTCGCGCTCTCCGGCGGCGTCTTCCAGAACGTGCTGCTGCTCCATCAGGTGGTGTGCGGGCTGGAGGAGGACGGCTTCCGGGTGCTCGTGCACTCGCGGGTGCCGCCCAACGACGGCGGCATCTCTCTCGGCCAGGCCGCGGTGGCCGCGGCCCGAGCCGTTCCCGCCACCTGACGCCGGACCGCGGTCAGCAGATGCGGGGCAGCGGATCCCCGACCAGCATGTCCACGACCCGCGTGCCGCCGAACGCCGTGTGGAGCAGCACCATCCCGGGCGGGTCGGCGGTAACCCGGCCGATGATCGCCGCGCCGTCGCCGAGCGGTTGACCGCGCAGCGCCGCCAGGGCGGCCTCCGCCTGCGCGCCGTCCACCACGGCGACGAAGCGTCCCTCGCAGGCCACGTAGAGCGGGTCGATGCCGAGCAGTTCGCAGGCGCCGGTCACGGCGGGACGCACCGGCACCGCGGCCTCGTCGACGACGACCGCGACCCGCGCCGCCTGCGCCACCTCGTTGAGGATGGTGGCCACCCCGCCCCGGGTGGCGTCGCGCAGCAGCCGTACCCCGGGAGCCGCGTCCAGCAGGGCGCTCACCAGACCGTGCAGCGCCGCGGTGTCCGAGGCGAGGTCGGCTTCGAGGTCCAGCTCGCCGCGGGCGAGCATGATCGTGACGCCGTGATCGCCGATCGGCCCGGAGACGATGACCGCGTCGCCCGGGCGGATGCGCGAGGTGCCCAGCGTCACCGGCCGCTCCAGCACCCCGACCCCCGCCGTGTTGATGTAGCAGCCGTCGGCCTTGCCCCGCTGCACCACCTTCGTGTCCCCGGTGACCACCTGTACGCCGGCGCACTCCGCCGCGCGGGCCATCGAGGTGGCGATCCGCTGCAGGTCGGCGACGGGAAAGCCCTCCTCGAGGATGAACCCGGCCGCCAGGTACAACGGACGGGCTCCGCTGACCGCGAGGTCGTTGACCGTGCCGTTGACGGCGAGATCGCCGATGTCCCCACCGCGGAAGAACAGCGGCGACACCACGTACGAGTCGGTGGTGAAGGCCAGCCGGCCGCCTCCCACCGAGAGCACCGCGCCGTCGTCGAGCGCCTCCAGTGTCGGGTTGCGGAACGCCTCGACGAACAGCCCTTCGACCAGGGTGTGCGTCGCCTTCCCGCCCGCGCCGTGGGCGAGCGTGACCCGGCTCTCCCTGATCTTCGGCGCGCGCCGGCGGGCCCGTTCGATGCGCTCCAGCACCTGCTGCTCCGGCGACAGCCGCCCGGTTTCCCGATCTGTCGTCGCCTCGGCCTCGGCCACCGCGCGCTCGGCCCATTCGGCGGTGCGTTCGGTCGTCATATCCGCGCCGCCTCCACCAATCGCTGCCGACTGAAGCGGCCGAAGTTGTAGTAGGCCGCGCACGCGCCCTCCGACGACACCATGCACGTGCCGATGGGCGTCTCCGGCGTACATGCGGTGCCGAACACCTTGCACTCCCAGGGCTTGAGCACACCCTTGAGCACCTCGCCACACTGGCAGGCCTTCGGGTCCGCCACGCGCACCCCGGGTACGTCGAAGAGCCGCTCGGCGTCGTACGCCGCGTACTCGTCCCGCATCCGCAGCGCGGAGTGCGAGATGAAGCCGAGGCCGCGCCACTCGAAGTACGGCCGCAGCTGCATGACCTGGCCGATCGCCTCCAGCGCCCGCAGGTTGCCGTCCCAGGGCACCACCCGGGTGTACTGGTTCTCCACCTCGCAGCGGCCGTCGGCAAGCTGCTTCAGCAGCATGAAGACCGACTGCAGGAGATCCAGCGGCTCGAACCCGGCACACACCAGCGGCTTGCCGTAGTCGCGGGCGATGAACTCGTACGGCCGGCAGCCGATGACGGTGGAGACGTGCCCGGGCCCCAGGAAGCCGTCGAGACGCAGGTCCGGTGAGTCGAGGATCGCCTTGATCGCCGGAAGGATGGTGACGTGGTTGCAGAAGACCGAGAAGTTGTCGACCCCTTCGGCGGCCGCCCGCAGCACGGTCATCGCGGTCGACGGCGAGGTGGTCTCGAACCCGATCGCCATGAAGACGACCTTGCGGTCCGGGTTGCTCCGCGCGATTTTCAGGGCGTCCAGCGGGGAGTACACCATCCGGATGTCCGCACCGGCCGCCTTGGCGTCCAGGAACGAGCCGTTCCCGCCCGGGACCCGCATCATGTCGCCGAACGCCGTCATGATGACGCCCGGCTCGTTGGCGATGGCGATGGCGTCGTCCACCCGGCCCATCGGGATCACGCAGACCGGGCAGCCCGGCCCGTGCACGAGCGAGACGTTCTCCGGCAGGTAGTCCTCCAGCCCGTGCTTGTAGATGGTGTGCGTGTGCCCGCCGCAGACCTCCATGAACTTGTACTGCCGCCCCGGCTCGCACAACGCGGCGATCTGGGTGGCCAACGCCTGAGCCTTGTCCGCGTCGCGGTACTCGTCGACGAAACGCATCTGGTCACCCCCTAGCTGATGTCGGATTCGGCGAGCGCCTGCAACTCGTCGGTGTACGCCTGTCCGAGGCCTTCCAGCATCGCCAATGTGGCGGCCGCCTCGGCTTCATCGATCTTGGACATGGCGAACCCGACGTGGACGAGCACCCAGTCGCCGATGCCCACCTGGTCCGCACCGAGCAGGCCGATGTTGATAGCGCGCCGAACGCCCACGACGGCGACGACGGCGAGATCGTCGTGGCCGGCCTTGATCTCCACGATCTCGCCCGGGATACCTAGACACATCGGCTCGTCCGGCCTTCCAGGCTCACATTCTTTCGATCTTGATGTAGCGCCGCAGCGCGGGTAGTTCCTTCCAGAACACCGAGACGGCAATCGCCCCGGCCAGCCCGGCCAGCAGCCTCCACTGTCTCCGCATCGCTCACCTCCTCGGGTCCCACCGACGCTCAGCCGGGCGGCAGGTTCGGCATGATCGGCAGGATCGGGTCGTGCTTCTTCGGCTGGATGCCCGTCGAACGGCGGGCGTCCACCGTCCCGTCGGCGTGGTGGCCCGCCTGCCTCCTCCGCACCGAGTTACCCTCCTCCACACCCTTGGTGTGGGCCGGGGCGTCGAGCTCGACATCCGGTTTGCCCACCCGGATCTCACCCATCCCTGCTCCTCCTTCCTCAAAGGTCATCCGTGGATCGGCCACTCGCCGGCCGAGGTCGTCGAAGAACCGGGCGATCTCCCGCCACACGTTGCTTCCCCCCGACAGCCCGCCCCAGTTCTGCCGGATCACCGCCACGAGCCGGTAACAGTCCTCGACCGGCACAATCCAGTGCTGATCGCGGCCGGACCGGTAGCCGGTCCAGATCAGAAACCCCTCGACCAGCGGTCTCAGCTCGGACAGCGCCGGCGAGCGCGCCTCGACGCTGCGCCAGGCGGAAGCGGTGACCTCCGACTGGGTCGTCCCGAGCGGGCCGGGATAGTGTGCCACCACTCGGCCGTTGCCCTGCTTGACGAAGAACGCCAGGCCGACCGGCACGTTCAGCGGCTCGACCGGGACCTCCGCCAGCCGGGTCCGGTGGGTGGGGACGAGCCGGTACCGGACGCCACCCGCCGCGTCGCGGTCGAAGAGCAGCGAGCACGGCGTGCAGGCGCACATCAGGGTGCCGTCCTGCTCGTCCAGCAGGTGCCGGTGCTCCGGACCGACCGCGCCGGCGCACAATCCGCAGCACTCGACCCGGGCGGCGCGTTCCGCCGCGCGACGGATCGTCCGCCGCAGCGCGCCCGCCGTCATCCGGCGCCGCCTCTGGCAAGCGGCTGCGCGGACCCCTGAGCGGCACGCATCGCGCCATCGTCGGCGTCGGGCCGGCGCCGCACTGCGGTGACCGGGATCAGCGCCGGAGCCGGCTCCGGGGCGACCACATGGACGCCGGACAGCTCCGGTGCAACCGTCAGCACCTGCTCCCGGATCAGGTCGTGCAGCGCCGTGCCGCAGCCGCCGCAGGAGCGCGACGACACGCTGATCCTCGCCACCACGTCCCGCACCTCCACCAGCTCGGCCTCGGCTCCCTGGGAGCGCAGCTGGGCCCGCAGGTCGTCGAGCGCCCGGGCGACCCGCCGCTCGGCCGGATCGGGATGGATGCAATGCAGCAGCAGGAGGTGCCGCAGCAACTCGTCCCCGGTGAGCCCGTCGAGCAGGCGGGGGCTGCCGGCGGCGAGATCGGCGACGCGGGCCAGCGCCTCCCCGTACACCTCGGTCAGGGTCTCGACGGCCTCCATCGCCAGCTCCGCGGTGCGGCCGGGGATCCGCTCCAGCTGGCCGAGCACGTCGTCCAGCCGGGCCAGGCGAGGCTCGACGGCCGCGTCGTCGAGGCGTCGGACATCCGGCTCAGCCATGGGAGGCGCCGAACATCGGCGAGTGGATCTTTTTGAGGGTACGGCCGCCGCCGACGTACATGTGCACGCCGCACGGCAGGCAGGGGTCGAAGCTGCGGACCGCTCGCATGATGTCGACGCCCTTGAAGGTGTCCGGCCCGTTCTCCTCGAAGATGGGGGTGTTCTGGATCGCGTCCTCGTACGGCCCCGGCGTGCCGAAGCTGTCGCGGGGGCTGGCGTTCCACGGCGTCGGCGGGTACGGATGGTAGTTGGCGATCTTCCTGTCCCTGATCACGATGTGGTGCGACAGGGTGCCCCGCACCGCCTCGTGGAAGCCGCAGCCGATGGCCTCGTCCGGCACATCGAACTCGGCGAAGACCCGCATGTCGCCGCCGCGCATCCGCTCCATCGCCCGCTCCAGGAAGTACAGCGACATCGCCGCCGCGTACGCGATGAAGTAGGCCCGGGCGCGGTCCCGCTCCAGGGCGTTCGACCACCGCGGGATCTTCCATTCGAGGGTCGTCGCCGGCAGCCGATCGCTCTTCGGCAGGGAGATCAGCACGCTGTGCCCGGTCGACTTGACGTACGGCGTCTCCACCAGCTTGGCCAGGGCGGTGACGTAGAGCCGGGCGAAAGGGCCACCGCCGGTGTCCAGCGCGAGGTGCTCCCCGCTGGTCTTGTCGAACCAGCGCGGGCTCATCACCCAGCTGTACTTGTCGCCGAAGTCGCGCTTCTGCGGGTCCGGCAGCGTCGTCTGGTTCCAGGGGTGGCGGATGTCGACCGGGTTGCCGAGCGGGTCGTAGTTGACGAACGGCTCCTCCTCACCCACCCAGTCCTTGTAGTAGGAGCTGCCGAGCAGGATGCGGATGCCGAGGTTGATGTCGACGAGGTCCGTGGTGAGCAGCTTGCCGTCGACGACGATGCCGGGACTGACGTGCATCGCGCGTCCCCAGTTGGTCATGTGCTCGTAGCGGTAGTCCACCACATCGGGGTTCTGGAACGCGCCCCAGCAGCCGAGCAGGACCCGGCGGCGGCCGACCTCCTCGTAGCCGGGCAGGGCCTCGTACCAGAAGTTGAAGACGTCGTCGTTCATCGCGATGGCCTGCTTGACGAAGTCCAGGATGCGGATCAGCCGGCTGAGGTAGTCGGTGAAGAGCGTCGGCTCGGGCATGGTGCCGACCCCACCCGGGTACACCGTCGACGGGTGCACGTGCCGGCCCTCCATCATGCAGAACATCTCCCGGGTGATCCGGCTGACCTTCAGCGCCTCCCGGTAGACCGCGCCCTCGAACGGGTTGTAGGCCCGCATGATGTCGGCGATCGTCCGGTAGCCGTGAATGTCCCGACCGGGCGCCTCGGTGTTCTCGGCCCGGGCGAGGACGCTCGGGTTGGTCTGCTTGACCATCGCCTCACAGAAGTCGACGAAGACGAGATTGTCCTGGAAGAGCGTGTGGTCGAACATGTACTCCGCGGCCTCGCCGAGATTGATGATCCACTCGGCCAGCGGCGGCGTCTTGATGCCGTACGCCATGTTCTGCGCGTAGACGGAGCAGGTGGTGTGGTTGTCGCCGCAGATGCCGCAGATCCGGCTGGTGATGAAGCCGGCGTCGCGCGGATCCTTGCCCTTCATGAACACGGAGTAGCCGCGGAACAGCGACGACGTGGTGTGGCACTCGGCGACCACCCGGTTCGCGAAGTCGATCTTCGTGTAGACGCCGAGATTGCCGATGATCCGGGTGATCGGATCCCACGCCATCTCCACCAGCTCGCCGGGCTTCTTGCCGGCGGCCGGCTTCGCTTTTGTCGCTGTCACGGTCGGTTCCTCTCACGGGCTGCCTGTCGTCGGGGGTCCGCCGGGCCGTACGGGCGCCAGCGGGGGTTGTAGCCGCTGGTGAGCTCCGGGCCGTTGTGGTGCCACTTCGGTTCCCGGTTGGCGGTGGCGTTGGTGAGGCCGCGCAGGCGGCGGATGACCGCGCCGTACGGCTTGATGAGCAACGTGGACAGGCTGCCGCCGGGCGGCATGTCCATGAACGGCATGAACTTGTCGGGGAACCCCGGCATGGTGCAGCCGATGCAGATGCCGCCGACGTTGGGGCACCCGCCCACGCCGCCCATCCAGCCGCGCTTCGGGACGTTGCAGTTGATGACCGGTCCCCAGCAGCCGATCTTCACCTGGCACTTGGGCGAGTTGTAGTCCTTGGCGAAGTCGGCCTGCTCGTAGTAGGCGGCCCGGTCGCAGCCCTCGTGCACGGTCTTGCCGAACAGCCACTGCGGTCGCAGGAGATGGTCCAGCGGCGGTGGCGGCGCCGACCCGGCCGCGTGGTAGAGCACCCAGGTCAGGGTCTCCATGAAGTTCTCCGGCTGGATCGGGCAGCCGGGGACGTTGACGATCGGCAGTCCGCCCGTGGACCGGAAGTCCCAGCCGAGATAGTCGGCCAGGCCCATGCAGCCCGTCGGGTTGCCCGCCATGGCGTGGATGCCGCCGTACGTCGCGCAGGTGCCGGCGGCGACGACCGCCCAGGCCTTGGGCGCCAACCGGTCGATCCACCAGTTCAGGGTCAGCGGCTCGCCGGTGCGCTCGTCGTTGCCGAACGACGTCCAGTATCCGTCGCCGTTGATGTTCTCGTTCGGGATCGAGCCCTCGATGACGAGGATGAACGGCTCGGTCATCTCGCCACGGGCCGCCCTGCGGTACGGCGCCAGGAACTCCTCGCCACCGGCCGCGGGCGCCAGCACCTTGTTGTGCAGGTTGACCTTCGGCAGCCCGGGGACGAGTCCGAGCACGATGTCCTCGATCCCGGGCTGGCCGGAGGCGGTCATCGAGACGGAATCCCCGTCGCAGCTCATCCCCTCCGAGATCCAGAGGATGGTGACCTCGTCGAACCCGTGCTCCCGCGGCAGCACCGCGCGCGGCTCACGAACGCCCTGCGTCATGTGCGCGGCCTCCCTTCCATCCGGTCCCGGAGCCGGTCGTAGATGGCGGCCACCGGCGCCGCGAGGGCCAGCGCCGGAGGCTTGTCCGGCGCGTGCGGGTGCGGGCGCGTGGGAGCCCGCTGTTTGCCCTGATCGATCTCGTGCCCCAGTTCGCGTAGCGCCTGCTCGTCGGCCTGCTGGCGCAGGCAGGGCATGAGCTGGTCCTCGTCGTTCCGCACGTGCCGGGCGACGGCGGAAGCGAGCCGTTCCATCAGGTCGTTCTGCGCCGGATCGCCGGCTCCGCACCGGTCCAGGTCAAGCAGCAGCTCCTTGATGGGCGCATGCCCCGCGAGGTGCCCCTCGACCTGTCCGTCGTCCAACACCTTTGCCGCGAACGGGTAGAAGAGCAGCTCCTCGAGCGCGGCGTGCTTGGACAACTCGCGAACGAGGATCTCGACAACGGCGCGTCGCTGGGCGTCGGACGCCGCCGCGTGGTAGTCCCGGAAGAGCTGCTCGACCACGCGGTGGTCATGCTCCAGCAACTCGACGGCGTCCATCAGGCCGGCTCTCGTACGTCGACGTCCACGGTTATCGACTCCAGGACGACGTCTTCGCTGCCGGTGACGTCGATGTCGACGCTCCCGCACCGCGGGCAGGCCACCATCGCGAGGTGGTCGTCGACGGGCGCGCTGCGGCCGCAGTCGTGGCAGGCCACCGTCATCGGTTCGAGCACCAGATCGACGGCGGCGCCCGCGGCGACCGTGCCGGCCGCGGCCACCTGGATGCCCTGCGTGATGACGGTGGAGTCGACCGAGTGGCCACCGATCCGCACCCGTAATCCGGTGACCCGGCGACCGGCGGCCCTGCGCACCGCCGCCGCCACGATCGCCTCGGACAGACCTGTCTCATGCATGCGTGGTCACCTCCCTGTCAGCCGCCGTCTGCGGGCGTGTCTCCTGCCGCTCCCCCGCGGTGTCGAGCCGCGCGGCTTCCTCCCGTACGATCCCGGACACCATCCGGACCGCCTCGTCGATCGCGGCGGCGACGGGAGCCGACAGCCCCATGTGCTCCTCGGTGCTGGCGGGACGGCAGCCCACCACGAGGACGCGCCCGACCCGGCCGCCGAGGCCGCACAGCAGGCGTAGTACCGACTCCGGATCCATGCCGTGCGCGTCGGCGGCCGGTGCGTCCAGCACGTCAGCCGGCCGCAGCGTCCAGCCGGGGTCGTCGAGGTCCACCTGGAGCACGGCCAACGTCCCGGGCGGCTCGTCCAGCGGCAACGCGTCCACCATGACCAGCACGTCGTGGCGGCCGTCCAGCAGATCGTAGGCCAGATGCATCCCCCGGATGCCGTAATCGGACACATCCACCCGGGCCGGCAGGACGGCGTCCCGGAGGCGCCGGACGACCTCGACCCCGAAGGCGTCGTCGCCGAGGAAGATGTTGCCGATGCCGGCGACCAGGATCCGGCCGCTGCCGTCGCTCCTCACGGCGCCTCCACCTCTTCGGCCAACGGCTCGACCTCCTCCGGGCGGAAGTGACGCAGGCGTCCGTACCACTGGTGCAGGTCCGCGCCCGGGTCGTCGTCCACCGTCACGGCCAGGAACCGCGATCCGTCGACGTCGAGCAGCACCTGCTCCACCCGGCCGGTACGGCCCTCCAGAAACATGTCGTGCGCGTCGGTGCCCCGCCGACGCGGTCGTAACCGGACCCGGCTACCCCGCGACAGCAGGGTGCCCGCGACGAGGACGCTCTCCATTTCCGGCCCGATCCCCGCATCGGCGCCCCACCAGGGCCGTGCCGGATCGGTGGCGGCCTCCCCCTTTCGCTGGACCGGCTCCACGGCCCGAATGGCGCCGTGCAACCGTTCGAGCACCTCGGGCGGCATCGCATCGACCCGATCGAGGATGGCGGCAGCCCGGGGATCGGTGGCCCGGGCCTCCCGTTTCTCGGCGTCGGAGAGCGTGAGCGTACGCAGCGAGAGGATCTCGTCGATCTCGGTCGCGTCGTGCAGGTCGCCCGGGCTCTCCGGCGCGATCCGCGGATGGTCGTACAGGATGATGGGTGACGAGAGCAGGACGTCAGCGGTGCCCGGGTCGCCGGCCAGCACCGGGAATGTGTGCACGTTGCGGCACTCCCGCGTCGCGTGCGCCGCCCATTCGGGCGGGTCGAGCAGGGACAGGAAGCGCCCCCGGCTGACGGTGGCCAGCGTGTGCGTCGCGAGCAGGCAGCACCGCAGCGCCTCGTCCCGCGGGCTGTCCACCGGAGTCGTCCGATCCGTGTTCTCGACGCGGATTCGGAGCCGCAGCAACCGGAAGGGCGCCTGGCACGGGACGGCGGAGACGGTGACCGATGCGAGCAACGGCCATCGCCGGCGCACCACCCGCCCGACCGGCTCGCCGCGGTCGTCGACCAACGGCTCGACGTCCTCCCCGCCGGGCACCCGGATGTCAAGGCGGCGGCCATGCCGCAGGTCGGCGACCGGAGCCTCGATGTCGAACTCCCGCGGCACCGCCTCGTCGAAGCTGAACTCCGTACGGCCACCGACCTCGACCCGGTCGACCGGCCGGTACACCGCGTCGGCCGTACGTAGCTCCGCCACCTTGCGTTGCAGGTGCAGGAACCGCAACCGGATCCGAACGCTCGCCGTGTCCGGCGCTTCCACCAGGCATTCGGTCTGCTGCCACGGGGACTCGGCCGAGCCGGCCAGACCGCTGTCGACCAGGCCGTGTGCCTCCCCCCAGGCCGGGGGCACGAGGACACCGAACTGCCAGCGGACGCGGTTTTTCACGGAAGACCGCCGGTAGGGGTAGAGCAGGTAACCCTCGTACAGGATCGCCTCCGCGATCGTCTCGGCGCCGTCGATGCGGGCGCTGGGGCAGTCCGTCTGCACGGTGCTCAACCCCCTCCACAGGCACGTAGAAACCCGCTCCGGCACGCGGTCACCCTGGTCTAGCCAATCCGGCAGCTCGGCCGTAAGTGCGCATCGTCGGTAGGTGACGACCGCACTCACCGCACCGGTGGAACCTGGCCGGGCCGGTGGACGTCCCCGCATGTCCCCGGCGTTCCGGGGGTACGCAGGCAGGCCGAAACGAGCCGAGGGAGGCCCCGATGGGCGACGCCGCCGCTGATCAGCCGGGAGGTCGCGGACGGACAACCAGTCCCGCCGAGCGCCTGGCGGAGGACGTGGCCGAGGTGGTGCGCGAGGAGGTACGGGCGGTGCGGACGCAGTTGGCGGACGCCGCTCGCCCCGCCGGGCTCGGCTTCGTGCTCCTGGTCGCTGCCGGAGGGTGCGCAGTTCTGGGTGTCGGGGCGGCCTCGACGACCGTGCTGCGCATGCTGGAGGCGTTCCTGCCGAGACGGCTGGCGGCGGCGGGGCTGACCGCCGGGTACCTGGCCGCTGCCGCGTACCTCGGCGGCCTGGGCCTGGACCGGCTGCGTTCGGCGGGCGGAAGCTCCGCACGACTGGCTGACGAGGTCCGCGATGCCGTCTCGACCACCGCGGGCCGGGTGGTGCCCGCCGGTTCCTCCGCCGCTCGGGACGAATTCCGGCGCTGACGACGTCCGGCATTCCGAGAGCCTAGGTTGATGCCCTGGTCGGCCGCTTCAGTCTGATCACTTTAGTGCGAGCCACTGCTCTGCGGCCTAACCGCGTGCTCGGCGCGGATCGGTGTCCAGGACGACTTGATGGTGGACGAGCTTCCACTGTCCGTCGTTGCGGCGAAGTGTCGAGCGGTATTCCCCACTCTCCTCGATCGTCGAACGTCCAGGCCTGAATTCGTCGCCTGGCCGGACGACGAACTCCTCGAAGAGTGCCTCCAGGCTCGCGCGGTCACCATTGACCTCGATGATGTGGCCGTGGATCAGCGCGCGGCCCCGGGCCCCGGGCGGGAACTTCTTGTTCGCCACGGCATCCGCGATTTCCTGATGTCCAGTCAGCGTGATGAGGGTCTCCAGCGTGCCGGCGTTGTCCCAGCCGATGTCGACTCTGCCGTCAACGTCGAAGAGCATCGCCAGCGCCGCTCCGTCCCGGCGGTTGACCGCTCGGGCGTAGCGGGCAAGCACCTGTTGCACCTGGTGTTCGTCACTCATTGCATGGCTCCTGTGTCGTGTGCGCATGGAAGGTCCGGGCCGGAACGCCGCCAGAGGTGAGGCGTTCCGGCCTCGGGATCAGGTGAAGTTGGCCCCGCCGTCGACGAGGAAGGACTGGCCGTTGACATAGGCGCCGTCGTCGGAGAAGAGGAACGCCACGGTTCCGGCGAGGTCCTCCGGTACGCCCAGGCGCGGCGACCGTACGGTGGCCAGGATCTCCTCGCGGAACTTCTCGTCGGTCGACGCAAGGGCGGCCCCGGTGAGGATCACGCCGGGCGAGACCAGGTTGGCGCGGACGCCGCGCTTGCCGCCGACCGTCGCGGTGTGTCGGGTGAGCCCTACCAGCCCGCTCTTGGCGGCCTGGTAGGCGACGCGTACGTCCTCGCCCATCCACACCGCGCTGGACATGGTGTTCACGATCGATCCGGTGCCCTGGCCCATCATGATCGGCAGGGCGTGGCGGATGCCGTACATGTAGCCGGTCAGGGTGACGGCGATGGTGTGGTCCCAGACGTCCAGCGGGACGGAGGTGACGTCGCCGTCCCTGCCAAGGGTGCGCGCGGAGAGGTCGGCGGCCACGTTGTACAGGCCGTGGAGGCCGCCGAAGCGCTCCACCGTGAAGTCGATCAGCTCCTTGTACGACAGCTCGTCCGTGATGTCGAAGCCCTTGGCCACCGCCGTACCCCCGGCCGCGGTGATCGCGTCGGCGACTGCCGTGGCGTTGGCCTCGTTGAGGTCGGCCGCCACGACCTTCATGCCTTCCTCCGCCAGACGGATCGCGGTCGCGCCGCCGATGTTCCCTGCCGCGGCACCCGCGATGATGGCCACCTTGCCCTGCAGTCCTCGCATGGTTCTCTTCCTTTCTTCGGTGTTTCCGGCCCGGCGCGCCGGGAGGGCCGGCGGGCCGGAGATGCGTGATGTGCCGGTGAGCGGACGGTCGCCGTCCAGGGGGCGAGGTCAGCCCTCCAGGAAGGGGTAGTCCGTGTAGCCGGTGGCGCCGCCGTAGAACGTGGCCGGGTCCGGCTCGTTGTAGGGGCCGGCCTGCGCGATGCGCCGCGGCAGGTCGGGGTTGGCCAGGAAGGCGGTGGCGAAGGCGACGACATCGGCGACGCCGGAGTCCAGGGCGTCGCGGGCCTCCTCGTGCGGCGGGCGCGGCGCGTCCTCCGCGTGCGGATTGAGGACCAGCTTGCCGGGCCACAGGGCGCGCAGCTCCTCGGTCAGGCGTCGCCGTCCCGGCCACTCCCGCATGTCGACGAAGGCCAGGCCGAGCGGCGCCAGAGCCGCGAAGAGTGCCCGGTAGAGCGCTTCGGTGTCCGCCTCCTCGATGCCCATCACCGGCGAGGCCGGCGAGACCCGCAGCGCCGTGCGCTCCGCGCCGATCTCCTTGGCGACCGCCTCGACGACCGCCACCGCGAAGCGGATCCTGTTCTCGGCCGGGCCGCCCCAGCGGTCGGTGCGGACATTGGCCTTCGAGCAGAAGAACTGCTGGATCAGGAAGCCGTTGGCGCCGTGCAGTTCCACACCGTCGAAGCCGGCGGCGATGGCCAGGCGGGCCGCGTGGACGAAGTCGTCGATGGTGGTCTGGATGTCCTCCTCGGTCATGGCGCGGGGCACCGGCATGTCCCTCATCCCGCTCGGGGTGTAGATCTGCTCGGGCGTACGCACCGCGGAGGGTGCCAGCGGCACGAGGTCGTTGTCGGGACTGAAGACGCGCCCGCCGTGCATCAGCTGGGCGTAGATCACCGCGCCGGCCTCGTGCGCCGCGTCCGTCACCTGCCGCCAGGAAGCCGCCTGCTCTTCGTTGGTCAGCAACGGGGTGCCGGGGAACGACCGTGCCTGCGTGCTGGGGTAGATGGCCTCGGTCACGATGAGGCCGGCGGACGCCCGCTGGCGGTAGTACTCCGCCACCTGTGGCGTCGCGGTGCCGTCGGCTGCCACGCGGTTGCGGGTCATCGGGGCGACGGCGAAGCGGTTGGCGAGCTTCACGCTTCCCAGCTCGATCGGGCTGAAGGCATCGATCATGGTTGTTCGACTCTCTGGGAGATCCGGCGGCTGTCCGCCCCGAGGGTCCGACGGGCCTGCTGCATGAGCGGAACTCCGACGGAGCGATATGATTGCTAGGTCAAGCAACCATGGCCCGAATTAATTCCTTCGTCAAGGAAGTAACATGGGTGATGTGAACGACTCCGCAGACGAGCGCCTCCAGCCGCTCACCCCCGTCGAAGAAGCCGTCGTCCGCGCGCTGGGCCGGATCATGCACGCCCTGCCGCGTGCCATCGACCTGGACATGCGGCAGGAGCAGCATCTGCCGCTCATTGACTACGACGCGCTCATGCACCTGTCCGAGGCGCCGGAACGACGAATGCGCATGAGCGAACTCGCAACCGCCTGCGAGCTGTCACTGAGCGGGATGTCCCGTCTCGCCGCCCACCTGGAGAGCGAGGGCCTCGTCCGGCGCGTCAGGAGCGAGAACGACGCCAGGGTCTCGTACGCCGTCCTCACCGACGCTGGCTTCGCCCGCCTGGAACGGGCCTGGCCGACCAACCTCGCGAGCATACGCCGCAACTTCCTCGACCATCTGCAAGGCCTCGACCTCGCCATGCTGGCCAAGGCTTTCGAACGGACGGCCACCCCGGGCGACGCGGCGCAGGAGCGCCAGCCCGGCGAGGCCCCGCCGTCCTGATCGACGCCATCACTATCCGCGGCACGGCCGACATCACCGTTCCCAAATCTCTGGCTGACTTGCAGCGCCCGGAAGGCGGCGCGTACTGAGCACCGCGCCGCGGGTCCGGTGCTGGAGTGGACCACCCGACGCCGCAAATGACGCCTATTGGTCTCTCTTAGCCGTAACATCCTGCACGCCGGGCTTCATCTGTCCGCTGTTCGTCGACTCGTAGACGATCTTGGCGATCCGCCGGTCGGCGTCGACAGACGCCGGAGCCACGGCAGCTCCATGTGCCACGCCGCAACTCATGCCGCAACCGGTGTGCGCCGGGTGTGAGCCAGGTGTGAGCGGAGCGTGAGCCGATCGTGAGCGCGTGCCGTCAATCTTGGCCCTGGCCGATGAATTCCGACGGAGAGGTCTCGGGCCATGATGCGGTGGATCGTCGGGTCGAGTGTCAAATATCAACGACTGGTACTCGCCATCGCCGTCGCGCTGATGGCCGTCGGCTTCGTACAGCTTCGCAACACGTCCGTCGAGGCCCTGCCCGAGTTCGGGCCGGTGCGGGTGGACGTGCAGGTCGAGGCGCTAGGACTCTCCGCCGAAGAGGTGGAGAATCTGATCACCAACCCGATGGAGAACGAGTTCTTCAACGGGATCCCGTGGTTGGCCAAGCTCGAGTCCCGCACGCTGCCGGGATTGTCGTCCATGGAGATGACGTTCGAGCCGGGCACCGACCCGATCCGGGCCAGGCAGGTGGTGCAGGAGCGGCTGACCATGGTCGCCATGCTGCCGGCCGCGTCGTCGCGGCCGCCGCTGGTGGTGCAGCCCCTCTCGTCGACCAGTCGGCTCATGATGATCGGTCTCTCGTCCCAGGATCGCTCACTGATCGACATGTCGCTGCTGTCGCGCTGGACGATCGTGCCCCGCCTGCTGAGCGTCCCCGGCGTGGCCAACGTTTCCATCTGGGGGTTCCGTGACCGGCAACTGCAGGTGCAGGTCGATCCCGCCAAGCTGATGCAGCACGGCGTCACGCTGGACCAGGTGCTGCGCACGTCGGCGAATGCACTTTGGGTCTCGCCGCTGACCTTTGTGGAGGCCTCGACCCCCGGACTCGGCGGTTTCATCGACACCGCCAACCAGCGGATCGAGATCCAGCACAACCAGCCGATCAAGACCGCCGCGGATCTTGGCAAGGTCACCGTTCAGGGGGCCGAGGACCGCGGGGTGCTGCTGGGCGACGTCACCCAGATCGTCGAGGACCACCAGCTCCTCATCGGCGACGCGGTCGTCAAGGACGCCCCGAGCCTCATGCTCGTGGTGGAGAGGTTCCCGGGCGCCAAGGTCGCGGACGTGACCCGGGACGTGGAGGCCGCACTCGACGAGTTGCAGCCCGCCATGCCGAACGTCCAGATCGACACGACGGTGTACCGGCCGGCCACCTTCATCGAGAAGATGGTGGACAACCTCACCGCCACGCTGATCCTCGGCGCCATCCTCCTGCTGCTGGTGCTCGGCGCCTTCCTGTTCAGCTGGCGCACCGCGCTGGTCAGCCTGCTGACCATCGCGTCCTCCGTGGCGGTGACGCTGCTCGTGCTCTCCTGGTTCGGCGTGGCCCTCAACATGATGTCCCTGGCGGGGCTGGTGATGGCCCTCGCCATCGTCGTGGACGACGCGGTGGTCGCCGTCGACAACGTCAGGCAACGGCTGCGGCAGCGCCGCGAGGATGGCGTGGAGGAGCCCGTCCCCGACACCATCCGGGCAGCCATCCTCGAGGCACGCGGCCCGCTCTTCGTCGCCGCCGTCATCGCCGCGGTCTCGGTCGTGCCCCTCTTCATCCTCGACGGGGTGCGCGGCGCTTTCCTCACCCCGGTCGCCCAGGGCTTCCTGGCCGCCACGGTGGTCTCACTGGTGGTCGCGCTGACGGTCGCCCCCGTGCTGGCCACGCTCCTGCTCTCCCGGTCGTCGCTGCAGCACGGCCAGTCGCCGCTCGCCCGAGCGCTGGAGCGGGCGTACGCCGGGCTGCTGCCCCGGCTGCTCCGCCGGCCCGTCTGGTCCTATGCCCTGGTCGGCCTCCTCGTCGTGGCGGGCCTGGCCGCCCTGCCGTTCCTCGGTTCGCGGCCGCTGTCGCCGACGCTTCAGGAGCGGGACCTGCTGATCACCTGGGAGGCACCGCCCGGCACGTCGCGACCGGAGATGAACCGGATCACGGGCGCCCTCAGTGGCGAGTTGCGGGCCGTCCGAGGAGTACGCAACGTCGGCGCCCACACCGGGCGGGCGCTGGCGTCGGACCAGGTCGTCAACATGAACTCGGGAGAGGTGTGGCTCAGCATCGACCCGGCGGCCGACTACGGCCGAACCCTGACCGCCGTTCAGCGGGTGGTGGACGGCTACCCGGGGGTGCAGAGCGACGTGATCACCTACTCGGACAAGCGAGTCCGCGAAGTGGTGACCCGTGGTGCGACGGAGGACCTCATCGTGCGCATCTACGGCAACGACTATGCGGTTCTCAACGAGAAGGCCCAGGAGGTCCTCGGCATCATCTCCGCCGTCGACGGCGTCACCGAGCCACGGGTACGGAGCGCGGAGGTCGCGCCGACGGTGGAGATCGAGGTCTCCGTGGCCAAGGCTGCGAAGTACGGCCTGAAGCCGGGCGACGTGCGCCGGGCGGCCGCCACCCTCGTCTCGTCCACGGTCGCGGGCAACCTCTTCGACGACCAGAAGGTGTTCGAGGTCGTCGTGTGGGGCGTCCCCGCGGTGCGCCAGAACATGTCCACCATCCAGAACCTGCTGATCGACGCGCCGGTGGGTGGCCCCGGTGGCGGCCCGACCCAGGTGCGCCTGGCCGATGTTGCCGACGTAAGGATCGTGGCGAAGCCGGAGGTCATCACACACGACCAGGTGTCCCGCAGCATGGACGTCGTCGCGAACGTGCGCGGGCGTGGTCTGGGTGCCGTCACGAGCGAGGTCAAGGACCGGCTCGCGCAGGTGACCTTCCCCCGTGAGCACCACCTGGAGGTGCTCGGAGAGGCCCAGGCAAAGGCAAGTTCCGACTTCCGGGTCTGGACCGTCGTGATCGGCGCCGTGATCCTGATCTTCTTCCTGCTCCAGGCCGGCTTCGCTAGCTGGCGGGTGGCGTCGCTGTACTTCCTGCTCCTGCCGACGGCACTGGCGGGCGGGCTGCTGCTGGCGGCCATCGACCGGTCGGCAGTCTCGGTGGTCGCGCTGCTGGGGCTGCTCACTGTGCTGGCCTTGGCCGTTCGGGGCGGCATGCTGCAGATCAGGCGGTACCAGCGACTGGCGGAGGAAGGGCACCCGCACGGTGCCGGACTGGTCGAGCTCGGGTCACGGCAGCAGTTCATCCCGGCCGTGACGGGCATGCTGGCCGCCGGGCTGGCTCTGGTTCCCATGGTGATCTACGGCAGCGTCGCCGGCCTCGAGATCGTGAGCCCGCTCGCCCTGATCATCCTTGGTGGCCTGGTCACGACGGCACTGCTGAACCTGCTCGTCCTGCCCGTCCTGTATCTGCGGTTCGCCGTCCGGTCTCGATCGGGGCCCACGTCCGAGCCCGCGGCCACATCGCTACCCGCGCCCAGGCCACGGCCCGGTACGGCGGGCAAGGAAACACCTTCAACCCCGGCTCCGGCCTGATCGGAATCAGGAGAGTCCCATGCGCAGACAGGGAGGCGACCACATGCGACACGGTGGTCGGTGGATGGCAGCGATTCTGATCACGCTGGCCGCGGCAGCCTGCACGACGCCCGCCTCGAACCCGTCGGGCCACAAGGACAGCCCTGCCAAGGTCGAAGCGATCTCGGGCAAGGATGTCAAGAAGGTGACGTTGACCGAGCAGGCGGCGCGCCGGGTCGGTATCGCGACGGTCACCATCGGCGCGGCGCAGACCGCAGCGCCGGGTGGGCCGAGCGCGTCCCCGGGCGGCCCGGCGATCGTGGTGCCCTACTCGGCGGTGCTCTACGACCCGAACGGCGTGACCTGGGTCTACACGGTTCCCCAGCCCTTGACCTATGTCCGCGAGAAGGTCGTGGTCGCGACCGTGGGCGGGGCGCGCGGGACGGATGCGTTCCTTTCGCAGGCACCGCCGGCGGGGACGTCGATCGTGACGACGGGCGTGATCGAACTCTGGGGCGCTGAGCTCGGGGTCGGCAAGTAGTCCATCAAGTCGGTACGAGGGTAGGGACCCCACACCATGATGCGTTGGATCATTGGAACGAGTCTGAAGCTCCGGTTCCTCGTGGTTGTCGGGGCCTCGATGTTGATGTTCTTCGGCGTCCTGCAGATTCGCGACATGCCCGTCGACGCGTTCCCCGAGTTCGCGCCGCCCCGGGTGGAGATACAGACGATCTGCATCGGACTGTCCGCGCAGGACGTCGAGGAGCTTGTCTCCGTCCCGCTGGAGCAGGGCCTCACCGGAATCGAGGGCCTGGACGTCATGCGCTCCAAGTCGGTCTCCCAGCTCTCGTCGATTCTCCTGATCTTCAAGCCCGGGACCGACCTGATGGCGGCCCGCCTGCTGATCCAGGAGCGCCTGACCGCCATCACTCCCAGACTGCCGCGCTGGGCCAACTCCCCCTTCATGATCCAACCGCTGTCGTCGACCAGCCGGGTCATGAAGATCGGAATATCCCAGGCGGACAAGTCCGACGCGGCCCACGTCGACATGGCGCTGCAGGCGTACTGGACGGTCCGGCCCCGCCTGATGCGCGTACCCGGGGTGGCGAACGTGGCCATCTGGGGCGATCGGTGGCACGTCAAGCAGGCCCTCGTCGATCCCGAGCTCATGAAGAAGCACAACGTCACGCTGGCCCAGGTCATGGAGGCCGCTGGCGACGCGGTGGACGTGGGTCAGCTGAAGTTCAACGGCGGGTTCGAGATCGGCACCGGCGGATGGGTCGACACCCCCAACCATCGGCTCCAGGTGCAGCACCAGTTGCCCGCCCTGACCGGACAGCAACTGGCCGAGATCCCCATCGAGGTGCCGAAGGGCGCCAAGCCGGTCTACCTGAAGGACGTCGCCTACATCACGGATGACATCATGCCGCCGTCCCTGCTCACGGGGGACGCGGTCATCAACGACGGCCCCGGCCTCATGCTCATCGTCGAGAAGCTGCCCTGGGGCAACACTCTCGAGGTGACCCGCGGGGTCGAGGCCGCGCTGAAGGAGATGGCGCCCGGCATGCAGGGCCTCGACGTGGATACCGAGATCTTCCGGCCGGCGACCTTCATCGAGACCTCGGTCGAGAACCTCGGTCGGGCGATGGTCATCGGATTCATCCTGGTGGTCCTGATCCTGGTGCTCTTCCTGTTCGAGTGGCGGGTCGCGCTGATCAGCGCCATTTCGATCCCGCTCTCCCTCGTCGCGGCGGGACTCGTCCTGCACTGGACCGGGGCCACCATAAATACCATGATCCTGGCAGGGCTCGTGATCGCCCTCGGCGTGCTCGTCGACGACGCCATCATCGACGTCGAGAACATCGTGCGCCGCATCCGCCAACACCGACGAGCGGGCAGCCCGAAGTCGTCCGCCGCCATCATCCTCGACGCGTCGGTGGAGGTTCGTGGTCCCATCGTCCAGGCCACGATGATCATCCTGGTCAGCACGGTCCCGATCTTCCTGCTCACCGGGCTCACCGGCTCGTTCTTCCGGCCCATGGCGTTCGCCTACGGGCTGGCCATCCTGGCCTCGCTGCTGGTGGCCCTGACGGTCATCCCGGCCCTCGCCCTGATGCTGCTGGCCCGGTCACCGATCGAGCGGCGGGAATCGCCCGTGGTGCGCTGGCTCCAGCGTGGCTACACCGCCGCGCTGGCCCGCATCATTCCGCGTCCCGCCGTCGCCTACGGGACCGTCGTGCTGGTGCTGGCGGCCGGCGTCATGGTGGTACCGATGCTGGGGCAGAACCTGTTCCCCGCATTCAAGGAGCGGGACTTCCTCATGCACTGGGTGACCCAGCCCGGCACCTCGCGTGAAGAGAGTGTCCGCATCACGGAACAGGTCAGCAGGGAGCTCAGGGCGATCCCAGGGGTCCGGAACTTCGGCGCCCACATCGGGCAGGGCACGTTGGCCGACGAGGTCGTCGGCATGAACTTCACCGAGAACTGGATCAGCATCGACCCGAAGGTCGACTACGACAAGACCCATGACGCCGTACAGAAGGTGGTCGACGGCTACCCCGGCCTGCAGCGCGATGTGCAGACCTACCTGAAGGAGCGCACGAAGGAGGTGCTCACCGGCTCCAGCGATGCCATCATCGTCCGCATCGTCGGCGACGACCTCGACGTGCTTCGCAACAAGGCCAACGAGGTCAAGGACCTCATCGCCGGGATCGACGGCATCATCGACGAACACGTGACGCTGCAGACCCCGGTTCCTCAGGTGGATGTCCAGGTCGACCTGGCCAAGGCGGCACGGTACGGGATCAAGCCCGGCGACGTACGCCGAACGGCGGCCACGTTCATCGCCAGCGAGGAGGCGGGCGACATCTGGCGAAACGGCAAGAACACCGAGGTGCACGTGTGGAGCGTGCCGAGCGCCCGGTACAGCATCGAGAGCGTCCGTAACCTCCTGATGGACGCGGCGGACGGGAGCAAGGTCCCCGTGGGTGAACTCGCCGAGGTCAAGATGGTGCCCACACCCAACCAGATCCTGCGGGAGAACGGGTCGCGGTACATCAACGTGGGTGCCAACGTGGCCGCGGGGAAGGCCCTGGGTGACGTCGCGGCCGAGGTTCAGCGCCGACTGGCGACGGTGGACTTCCCGCCCGGCTACCACCCTCAACTGCTCGGTGAGTACAAGGAGGCGACGTCCGCGCAGGACCGGCTGCGGCTCTTCGCCGGCGTCGCGGTGATCGGGATCCTCTTCCTGCTGACCACCGCCTTCAACAGCTGGCGGCTGTCGTTCCTCGTCCTCCTCACGCTGCCCATGGCTCTGGTTGGCGGGATCCTCGCGGCATACGTCGGTGGCGGCATTCTTTCGCTCGGCTCGCTCGTGGGATTCTTCACCGTGCTCGGCATCGCCGCCCGCAACGGCATTCTCATGATCAACCATTTCCAGTATCTCGAGCGGGAGGAAGGGGAAAGCTTCGGCCGAAATCTCGTCATCCGTGGCGCGAAGGAGCGACTCTCACCGATCCTCATGACCTCGTTGGCGACCGGGCTCGCCCTCGTTCCCCTGGCCATCGAGGGCAGCCTGCCCGGTCACGAGATAGAACACCCGATGGCGGTGGTGATTCTGGGTGGCCTGGTCACCTCGACGCTGCTGAACCTGTTCGTCCTCCCGTCCCTCTATCTGGGCTTCGGCCGACACCGGGATTCGTCCACGCCCCGCCGACTTCCGCTTCCCACGCGGGTGTGGCCGGCGGCCCGGCGGACCGGAAGCTCCCATGCCTGACTCGCGGACGCTCATCCCAACCACGACGCGCCGGCCTCGTCGCCGGCGCGTCCTACAGGCCGTTGGGTCATGGCAGGTCAAGCTTGGGATCGCCGCGAAGTATCGCTCTCTCCAGCTTCTGCAACTGCGGCGATGGGTCGAGTCCGAGTTCGTTGACGAGCCGGCTCCGCGCGAGCCGGTAGGCGACCAGCGCGTCGGCGGCGCGGCCGGCGCGGTACAGGGCCAGCATGAGCTGCGCGAGCAGGCGCTGGCGGTACGGATACTGGCCGGCGTACTCGGCGAGTTCGTCGAGGACCGCCTCGTGCCGGCCGAGCCGCAACTGCGCGTCCAACCACTCCTCCATGGCCGTCAACCGCGCTTCCTCCAGCCCCCGGCACAGATCCTCGACTCGCGGCGTCGCCACGTCGGCCAACGGAGGTCCGTGCCACAGGTCGAGCGCACGCCGCAACATCGAGACCCTCTCCAGGTCGTTCGTCTCAAGACGAGCCGCCGTGAGGAGAGCGCGGAAGCGGTGCGCGTCCACACTCATCGGGTCGGCTCGCAGGACGTACGTCGGACCACGAGTGTTGATCTTCACGTCATCCCGATCCGCTCCGGCCATCGCCAGGACGGTGCGGAGCTGCGAGACGCGCACGTGGATCGCATGACGAGCGGTCTGTGGCGGCGAGTCGGGCCACGTCAGGTCAACCAGGCGGTCGAGCGGCACAAGCTGATTCACGTTCAACGCCAGGATCGCAAGCACAAGCCGCTGTTGGCGCGGCCCGAGATCGACTTGTTGATCTCCCGCCCATACCTCCACTGCCCCCAAGAGCCGGAACTCCACAACCCCCTCCCCCCGTGCTGCGAGTGCACCTCCTCCGCGTCACTGCGCAGGGTCTCGGATCCAGGGCGTCGCTGCTCGTGATGATCCGGTTGATCGGCCGATTCTCCCAATCTTCTTCATATTCCACCGGTACCGGCCACAACCGCCAACCGTGCACTAAGACGCCCGAACGCACCTAAATAGGCTATAACAGAATCGTTGTATGATTGTCAAGCCTTAAGTCCCGTTTAGGACACTAGACGCCAATTCAATCAGGATTAGCCAAGCAAAGCGAATAATGGTCGGACATTTACGTTGTTCGCTTCGGCCATTTCGATTTCCGGTCAACCGGCGCGGTGATTTCGGCTCATGGCAGATGCACCGGCCCGGCCGCGCTCTCCCCGTCGAGGGCGTTCGCAATCGAGAAATTTCCGGCTCTTCCCAGGCAGTACGGTCAGCGCGCAGGCAGCCGGATGACGAACCGTGCGCCGCAGGGGGCGTCCTCGACGACTATCGAGCCCCCGTGTGCGTCAACGATCTCTTTCGCGATGGCCAGGCCGAGACCGGTGCCGCCGGTTCGACGGCTCCGGTCGTCGTCAAGTCGCGTGAATCGCTCGAAGATGCGCATCCGGTCTTCGGGCGGTATCCCCGGCCCATCGTCATGGACGGTCAACGCGACCCAGCGGTCGTCGCTGCCGAGCTCCACGCTGACCGTTGACGAGGCATGGTGCTCGGCGTTGTCGAACAGATTGCGTACGGCCCGCGTCAGGTCGTCGCGACGGCCGTCGACGGCGGCCGCCGAGACCGCGCTGGTGTCGACCTGCAGGTGGCCGCCGCCACGGATCCGGGCCGCTTCGGACAGGACGATGTCGTCGAGATCGACCGGACGGGTGGCGGCGCGAGGGGCGCCGGCGTCCGCCCGGGCAAGGAACAGCAGGTCCCGGATCAGCCGCTCCATGCGGCGGTTCGCGGCGAGCAGGTCGGCTGCGATGTCGTTCCAATTGCTGCTGTCGGGGTGGGCGAGCGCGACCTCCAGGTCGGTCCGCGCCGCGGCGAGCGGGGTCTGCAACTCGTGCGAGGCGTCCGCCACGAAGCGCCGTTGACGCTCGGCGGCGGCATCCAACCGGTCGAGCATCATGTTCATCGTGCCGGCGAGTCGACTGATCTCGTCGTCCGTGGGTGGCACGGACACGCGTCGGTCGAGGGATCGTTCGGAGATGTCGGCGACCTCGGCCCGGATGGCGTCCACCGGCCGCAGCGTGCGGCCCGCGACCGTCCAGGTGGTCAGGGCGACGAGTGCCAGCAGCAGCGGAGCACTGATGGCAAGGGCACCCTGGAGAACCTCGACGGCGTCGTCGACCGGGGAGAGGCTTGCCGCGACGTAGACGGTCACCGGTCCTCCCGGCGTGGCCGTCGGCAGCGCGATGATCCGGTAGCTGCCGCCCTCGCCGAAGGGAACGTCGTCGACGGTGCGGACCTCGGACGCCGCCCCGGAAGGGCGGAACCGGGCGAGCGGCTGGTCCCGCCGCAGTCCGGCGGTTGCCGCCACGACCCGGCCGGTACCGTCCACGACCTGGGCGATGCTTCCGTCGTCGCCTTCGACGGCCAGGTCCGCGGGGAGCATGTCCTGGCGGGCCAGGGCCGCGACGTCGTACGCGCGCACCCTCGCGATGTCGTCGACGCGGTCAACCAGCGAACGGCGCAGGAAGACCACCAGGCTTACGACGGTGACCACGAGGGCGATACCGACGACGATCGTGGCGGCGATGGTGGTGCGGGCGCGCACCGTCGTGAGGCGTGCCCGGGACCGGTCGCGTTCAGCCGCCATCGGGGTCCAGTCGGTAGCCGACGAGCCGGACGGTCTGGATCGCGCAACGACCGAACGGCTCGTCGATCTTCCTGCGCAGGTGCCGGACGTACACCTCGACGATGTTGGGGTCGCCGTCGAACGCGAAGTCCCAGACGTGGTCGAGGATGGTGCTCTTGGAGAGCACCTCGCCGGGGCGTCGCATGAGGAACTCGAGGAGGGCGAACTGGCGCGGGGTGAGTGACACCTGCGTGTCCCCCCGCCAGGCCCGGTGGGCGGCGGGGTCGAGCCGCAGATCGCCGGCGGTCAGCGTGGCAGGCCGCTCCCGCGAGCCCCGGCGCAGCAGTGCCCGGATTCTGGCGACCAGGACCACATAGGAGAACGGCTTGGACAGGTAGTCATCGGCTCCGGTATCGAGAGCTTCCGCCTCGTCGAGCTCGCCGTCCTTGGCCGTGAGCATGAGAATCGGGGTCCAATCTCCGGCCTCGCGCAACTCGGCGCACACCTGGTAGCCGTTCCTGCCGGGCAGCATGATGTCGAGAACGACGAGGTCGTAGTCGCCCTCCTTGGCCCGCCAGAGGCCGTCGATACCGTCGAGGGCGACGTCGGCCGCGAACCCCTCGGCCTCCAACCCACGCTTGATCGACCGGGCGAGGTGCTTGTCGTCCTCGACCACGAGGATGCGCACTCCCCAAGTGTGCCACCGGCCGGCTTACCGCCCGCTGAAGCCGACGACGCAGTCCTCCGGCTTCCTCCGCGTTCAGCCGGTCTTCAGCCGGCCCGCCGTACAGTCGCCCTGACGAACCGCGGGTACGCGTCGTCGGCTCGCACCCGCCGAGAAAGGGGGATGCTCATGGCCGACGTACAGCTCGAGGCTGTGCGGCTCACCAAGCGGTTCGGGGACCGTACGGCGATCGACGGGTTGAGCTTCAGGGCACGACAGGGCGAGGTCGTAGGACTGCTCGGCCCGAACGGCTCGGGTAAGACGACGACGATCAGACTGCTCACCACGGTGCTGGCACCGACGAGCGGGGAATTCTCGGTGGCTGGTGTGCCATTCACCCGGCCAATCGAGATTCGACGGCGAATCGGTGTGCTGCCGGAAAGCTCGGGCTATCCGGGACACCAGACCGGCGAGGAATACCTGCGCTACCACGCCCGGCTTTTCGGCCACCCCCGTGCGGACGCCATTCGGGTCGCCGGGCGGTTGCTGGCGGAGGTGGGCCTGGCCGAACGCGCCTCGTCCCGGATCTCGACGTACAGCCGAGGCATGCGGCAGCGCCTTGGTATCGCACGGGCGCTGGTCAACGACCCCGCTGTCGTCTTCCTCGACGAGCCGACGCTCGGGCTCGACCCGGCCGGGCAGCGTCAGGTGCTGGCGATCATCCGCAAGATCGCGGTGGGCAGCGGAGCCACCGTCATCCTCAGCACCCATACCCTTCCGGAGGTCGAGGAGATCTGCACGAGCGTGCTGATCCTCCACAAGGGAAAGATCCTCGTCTCCGGCAGCTTCGGCGAGGTCACGCGCGCCGTCACCACCCAGCAGCACGCGCAGATGCGCGTACCCATCGAGCTTGTCGGTCGGGCCCGGGAAGCGCTCGCGGGCGTTGCCGGCCTGACGATAGAGCCCGCGGACGAACGTCCCGACATCCTCAGGATGTCCTTGAACGAGGGGCCGGGCGCCCGGCAGGGCGGCACGGATACGGGGATGAACGGACCACTGCGGGCGGTGCTGAGCGCCGACGTGCCCGTCCTTTCCTTCGAGGTCGAAGGCGCCCGGCTCAGCGCTGCGTTCCTCGCGGTGACCAGGGAGAGCGTCCAATGACGGCAGGTCTTCATGGGCGGGTCCGGAGCGCCGAACCCGGCGTGGACGCGGTGCGCCGCGACACCCCGGGGTGGTGGGTGGTCGCCGAACAGGAGTGCCGCGATCTGTGGGTGAGCGGGCGGGGCCCGGCGTTGGTCTTCGCGTTCAGCGTCGTCCTGAGCGTCATGACCTACCTTGCCGGTACCAGCCAGGTGCTCAACTTCCTCGAGCAACGGGAAGCGGTGAACCTCACCCTGCAGGTCGCAGTTGCGGTCGGCGTCCTCGTCACGCTCGTCGTCAGCGCCGACGCGATCAGCGGGGAGCGGGAGCGAGGCACGCTGGAGAGTCTGCTGCTCGCGCCCGTCTCCCGCCGCCCCATCATCATCGGAAAGACGGCCGCCGCCCTGTCGCTCTGGCTCGCGACCTTCGTCGTGAGCGTGCCGTATCTGTGGGTGCTCGGACGCGGCGTGTCCATCGTGGGGCAGGCGCTGCTGCTGGGCCTGCTCGTCGGCACGCTGCTGGCGGTCGCGCTCGCCGCACTCGGTCTGCTGATCAGCGCCGTGTCGAGTTCCAACAAGGTCAGCCTCGCGGTGAGCCTGTTCCTGCTGTTGGCGCTCTTCGCGCCGACACAGTTGCCCGGCGGCGCGCCGAAGGGCTGGTTCGGCGATCTCCTCGTCCGGCTCAACCCGGTCGACGCGGCGCTGCATTACCTGACCGCGGTGCTCGTCAACGGGCACGCCTGGACGCGGGACCTGTCGTACCTGGTCTCTCCGCTACTCACGGCTGCACTGGCCGGCGGAGTCCTGGTCGCCGCCGGCACCCGGATGGTCCGCCTGCACGGAGGGGTGAGCGGAGAATGAGGACAGGGCTAGCGCTCGCCGGGCTGCTGCTGGCGCTGGCGGTTCCCGCCGGCCGCTCCGCGTCGGCGGCAGCCGCTCCGCCGCCGCTGCCCGGCGCCGTCGAGATCGCAGTGGACCAGAACCGGCTCAACGCCGTGGTGGGCGAGCGGTTGACGCTCGAGTCCCGCGTCGTCAACTCAGGTGACGCACCGACGGACCGGCTGGTGGCCCACCTCAACGTGGCGAGCCTGGACGGGGTCTACGTCGACCTTGAGGACTGGTCGGCCGACGTGACCCGGGAGGTGCCACCGGTGGCGCCGAGCAGCAGCACATCGCTGACCTGGGAGTTCCAGGCGGTCAACACCGGCAGCTTCGACGTCTACCTGGTACTCATGCCCAACGGCGGCTCCACCGCGGGCACCGGTCCGCTGGTGGTGAGCCAGCCGGTGCACGTGACGGTGGCCGGAAAGCGGACCCTGACCGCAGCGGGCTCCCTGCCCGTCGCCGTCGTCGTTCCGATCGTGCTCGGTCTGGTGGCCGCAGCCGCCAGATACCGCATTCGGCGTCCGGCTTGACAGGAGGAAGCCGCCCTTTCTGCCGAACTGGCCGGATCGCGGTGAGCCCCCAGGCCGTCGCCCGGACAGTCCTCCTAACCGGCGTGGAAGCGGACGTGGTGCCGAAGTAGCTCGACCGGGCCGCTACTGTGTCGCTACTCCCGTCAGGTAACCGACAGTGCTGATGCGATCGCTCCGTCGCTAGTCTGTGGGCACTTCGATGGTGAACGGCCGTGCGCGCCAGCGTTCACCTCGGCCGGTTCGGTGGGGGGAGGGTGGCGATGTCGCGACCCATCATGCGGGCACTCCTGGTCGGAGCACTTGTCGCCGGGGTGGTGGCACCGGTGCATGCCGCGCCGGCGGCGGCGGCCACGCTGCCGTCCGGCTTCCAGGAACAGATCGTGTTCAGCGGGCTGAACGCGCCGACCGACCTGGAGTTTGCTCCCGACGGGCGCATATTCGTGGCCGAAAAGGGCGGTCGCATCAAGGTCTTCGACAACCTGGCCGACACCAGCCCCACCGTGTTCGCGGACCTGTCGACGAACGTGCACGACCAGTGGGATCGGGGCCTCCTTGGCTTGGCGCTGCCGCCGAACTTCCCGACCAGCCCCTGGGTTTACGTTCTCTACACATACGACGCCCCGCCCGGGCAGGTCGCGCCACGGTGGAACGATGTCTGTCCGGACCCGAGCAACGGGCTGTGCGTAGTCACCGGCAGGCTCTCCAAGCTGCAGGCCTCGGGCGACGTGATGACCGGCACGGAGCAGGTGCTCATCCACGACTGGTGCCAGCAGTACCCGAGCCACTCCATCGGCGATCTGGAGTTCGGCGCGGACGGCATGCTCTACGCCACCGGTGGCGACGGCGCGAGCTTCAGCGCCGTCGACTACGGAAACCTGCCATCGGGCAACCCGACCAACCCGTGCTCCGACCCGCCGAACGAGGGCGGGGCACTACGATCACAGGACCTCCGCACCACCGCCGACGAGACACAACTCGATGGGTCGCTGCTGCGGCTGGATCCGACCACCGGCGCGGCTGCCCCGGGCAACCCGAACATCGGATCGCCGGATCCGGATACCCGACGCATTGTTGCAACCGGCCTGCGCAACCCATTCCGGCTCACCTTGCGTCCCGGCACGAACGAGGCGTGGATCTCCGACACCGGGTGGAACACATGGGAGGAAGTGGACCGGGTAGTTGACCCGACCGCTGGGGTGGCCAACTTCGGCTGGCCGTGCTACGAGGGAAACCTACGGCAGGACGGCTACGACGGTGCCAATCTCAGCGTCTGCGAGACGCTGTACAGCGCCGGCCCGAGCGCGCACACACTCCCCTTCGTCGCATGGAACCACCCCAACAAGCTCATCCCGGGCGAGGCCTGCCCGACCGGGAGCTCCTCGTCGACCGGGGTGGCGTTCTACCCGACCACCGGTGGCCCGTACCCGGCCGCGTACAACGGGGCGCTCTTCTTCGCCGACTACTCGCGCGACTGCATCTGGGCGTCGCTCCCGACGACGCCCGGGGGGCTGCCGAGCGCGTCCAACCTCGTCACGTTCGCGTCCAGCGCGGCCAGCCCGGTCGACCTCGAGCTCGGGCCCGGCAACGAGCTGTACTACGTGGACCTGAACGGCACGATCCGGCGGATCCGCTACTTCCCGGGCAACCAGCCGCCGACCGCGGTCATCGACGCGTCGCCCACGCAGGGCCCGGTGCCGATGACGGTCAACTTCAGCGCCACCAGCTCCACGGATCCCGATCCGGCGGACCAGGGCAGGCTGACCTACGCCTGGGACTTCACGAACGACGGGACTACCGACTCGACGGCCCCCACCACGTCGTTCACTTACACGACGGCCGGCAACTTCACCGCGAGGCTGACCATCACGGACTCGCTGGGGGCCACAGACAGCGAGACGGTCATCATCTCACCTGGAAACCAGGCGCCGACCGCGGTGATCGACACACCCACCGCCGGCACGACCTGGCGGGTGGGAAACACCATAGGCTTCACCGGCCATGCGACCGACCCGCAGCAAGGGACGCTGCCCGCCTCGGCGCTGAGTTGGCAACTGCGCCTTCAGCACTGCTCCGACACCGGCAGCTGCCACACGCACGTCCTACAGAACTGGACCGGCGTGGCCAGCGGCTCGTTCGTCACGCCGGACCACGAATATCCGTCCTACCTTGAGCTCGAACTCGTCGCGACCGACCAGGACAACCTCTCGCACAGAGTCGTGCGCCGGCTGGACCCGCAGACGGTGAGCCTCACGTTCGCCACGAACCCGTCCGGCCTTCAGCTGGTCGTCGGCTCGACCACCGGGACCACGCCGTTCACCCGCACCGTCATCCAGGGCTCGACCAACTCGGTGTCGGCGCTGTCGCCGCAGAGCGTGGGCGGCCGCACCTACAACTACACGAGCTGGTCCGACGGTGGCGCGCAGTCGCACGTCATCACCGCGCCCACGGCGGCAACCACATACACCGCCAGCTACGCCCAGGACTCGGCGTGCGTCGACTCGTTCGGGTACACGTGCACGGTGAGCTCCGGCGCCTTCACACCCGCGGATCAGACGGTGTTGTCGCTGACGGGAGACGATCAATATCAGCAGATCACGCTGCCATTCCCGGTGCCGTTCTACGGCGGCTCCTACTCGACGGCGTGGGTCGACACCAACGGCGTGATCACGTTCACGACACCCAACGGGTCGGCATGGAACCATGGCGCCATCCCGTCGCCGCCGGCCGCGAACAAGCCGAATCTCGCCGCGTACCCGCTCTGGGACGACCTCGTCGTGGACAGTTCCGCAAGCGTTCGCACGGCGGTGACCGGGACCGCGCCGAACCGCAGGTTCATCGTGGAGTGGCGCAACGTCAGGTTCTGGGCGAACTCGTCTGCTCGAGTCACCTTCGAGTCGATCTTCGAGGAGGGAACAGGGATCATCTCGTTCGCCTACTCCGGCATCGACGCGTCCCCGCTGGAGCAGGGCGGCGAGGCGACGGTCGGCATCGAGAACGCAGACGGGTCGGTTGCCCTCGCATACTCCTACAACCAGCCGCGCCTGCGCAGCGGCGACGTGGTCCAGTTCGTGCCGCCGGACGCGCCGCCGCCACCACCGCCGCCCGCGCCCGCCGTCGTCGCCGGCACCGTGACGAGCAGCTCCGGGGGTACGCCAATCGCCGGCGCGACGGTTACCGTCTCGGGTACGTCGCTGAGCACGACTACAGCCACCAACGGCACGTACTCGTTCCCGGACGTGCCACCGGGCTCCCACACGGTCAACGCACAGAAGATCGGCTTCCTGCCCGGCTCGACCACGGTGACGGCTGTCAGCGGCACCACCGTCACCGCCAATATCGCCCTGACGCCGGCCCCGCCATGCTCGGATTCGTTCGGGTACACCTGCACCGCCGGCCCGACGGCCTGGACCCCGGCGGATCAGACCGTGCTGACCTTGACCGGCGATGACGCCTACCAGCAGATCAGCCTGCCATTCGGGGTCACGCTCTACGGCACGACATACACGACGGCGTGGGTCGACACCAACGGCGTGCTCAGCTTCATCCAGCCGTCAAGCTCGGCGTGGGACCACGGCGCGATCCCGTCGGGTCCGGCCGCGAACAGGGCCAACGGGGCGGTATATCCGTTCTGGGGCGACCTCCTCGTCGACGCCTCCGCGAGCGTGCGGACGTCGCTGACCGGCACCGCGCCGAACCGCAAGTTCATCGTGGAGTGGCGCAACGTCCGGTTCTATGCGGACAGCACGTCGCGCGTCTCGTTCGAGGTGGTGCTGTCGGAGAACAGCGACGTGACGGTCGCCTGGCAGGACATCGGCACGACCGCTCTGGAGCAGGGTGGCTCGGCCACCGTTGGGATCGAGAACGCGCAGGGCACGACCGCATTGCAGTACTCGTTGAATCAACCGGTCCTGCGGAACGGTATGGGTGTGCTGTTCCACCCGCCCACGCCGTAGGTGCCTTGACCCGCGAGATCGCTGTCGTCCCCTGGCCGCTCAGCGAGCTACCAACGTCGGAGCCGGCTGCGCCGCAATGCCGGTCGCGGTGCACGCGGCGGCAGCGGTCGCGGTGACGCTGCTCGCCTTGCTGCATCATGTCGATCTGGCACCACCACCGAAACGGCATCGGAACCCTGAACACTCGGTGGAGCCGGGCGTCCCGTCCACGGCACGGCCGTGGACGGGACGCCCGCGGCGACTGTCAGGTCACAGCCGGACCTCACTGAATCTCGCCACCGCGCCGCCCGTGCGCTCGTAGTACTCGACAACGACGGTGTGCTGGCCGGCATCGACTGTGACATCGGCGGTGTACGTGGTCGGCGGGTGGTCGCTCCACCCGTCGATGATCAGATTGCCGTCGAGCCGAAGCCGGATACCGTCGTCGCCCGTGACAGTGAAACGGTAGGTCCCGGCCTCGAAGTCGGTGGTCCGCGCCCACCGAGCAGAAAAGCCGTTGTCCGGAAGGGCTGGATCCGGCGAACCGGAGCCCCAGTCGAAGTCGACCTGATCGTCGTTGCGCGTGACGATCGGCGTGCCGTCGAGCGTCGCGTTGGCGAAGTACTCGGCCGCGAATGGTACGACGGGTGGCGGCGGCCCATTGGTCGGCACGTAGCCGAACCGGGCAACGGCTGAACCCGCGGATTCGAAGTACTCCAGCACGATCTGGTGGGTGCCCTCTCCGAGTTGACGGGTGACTGTGTAGGTGTTTCCGCCCTGGATCGTCCACTTGTCGAGCACCTTTACACCGTCGACGAAAAGGCGGACACCGTCGTCCGAGGTGACGGTGAAGGCGTAGGACCCGGCGGCTAGCTGCGCAGACTTGGTCCACCTCGCCGAGAAGTGATCCACCGGGATGCCATCGCCCGGCGATCCCCCGCCCCAGTCGAAGTCCACGGCGCTGTCCTGGCGCGTCAGCGCTGGTACCCCCGAGAGGTCCTGGTTGGCGAAGTATTCGGCGGAGTAGCCGTCGTCGGCCGGTACGACCTCGCCGATCCGCTCGTAGTCGACCATGGCGCGGGCACCGCTGGCGTGTTCGAAGTACTCGACGCGGATGACATGCGGCCCGCCGAGAACGACCTTGTCCACGCTGAAGGTCGCGTTCTGCAGCTGCCACTTGTCGACCACCGGCACGTTGTCGACGAAAACCCGGATCCCGTCGTCGGCGGCGCCCGTGAACCGGTATACGCCGGCGGAGAGCACGTCCGTCCGTGTCCACCGCACAACGAAATGATCGGCCGAGATCTGGAGCGCGGGTGAGCCGTCCGACCACTCGAACTCGAGTGTGGGGTCACTACGAACCAGATCCGGCGGGCCGGTGGGTATGCCCGGCGACGTACCACCGTCCGGGGTGTTCCAGTACTCACCCTGATAGGCAGGCGACTCCGGAAGGTCGCCGACCTGGCTGTAGGCCAGCCGGGCGACCGCGCCTCCGCCGTTCTCGTAGTACTCCATGAGGATCGTGTGCGGGCCGCCGTCCAGCGGTAGGTGTACGGAGTAGCTCGTCGGGGGCTGGTCCACCCACTCGTCGATGACCCGCACGCCGTCGATCGTGAGCCGTTCGCCGTCGTCGGCCGTGGCGGTGAACTCGTACTCGCCCGGCGCCAGGCTCATCGTCCTCGTCCAGCGGGCCACGAACCGGTCTACCGAGATGTCGGGCGCCGGCGAGCCGGAGCCCCAGTCATGGTCGATCGCCGGCTCGTCGCGCGCGACGGTTGGCGGACCACCCGGGATGGCGTTGATTCCGGGCGGCGCGTTCCAGTACTCGGCGTGGAACGACTCGTCTGGTTGGTCGGCGGTGCTGTCCCAGGTCAGCGTCGCGAGGGCGTCGCCGCCACCCTCGAAGTACTCCATCTTGATGGCGTGGTTCCCCTCGCCGAGATCGGTTACGTAGGTGTACTCGGTGGACGGGTGACCTTGCCATTGGTCGATCACACGCCTGTTGTCGATGTACAGCCGGACGCCGTCATCCGTCACCGTGGTGAACTTGTAGCGGCCGGCGCCGAACCACTGCGTCTTGGTCCAGCGGACCCCGAATCCGTTGTCCGGCACCGCCGGGTCCGGTGAACCGGCGGCCCAGTTGAAGTCGATTTTCGGGTCTTGTCTGGTCAGGATCGGGGTCCCGGAGAGGCTGGTGTTGTCGAAGTAGGCGCCGGTGAACGCCAGCGACGGCCGGTACGTCGCGGTGTAGGTCGTATCGGTTTCCGGCGTGGTGATGATGTGTCGGATGCTGCGGCCGTCAGACCAGCCCGCGAACTGGAGAACCGTACCGTCGGCCGCGATCGCGGTGGTGGGCGCCGCAAGTTCACGTTTGAAGCCCACAACCCCGTCGACCGCATGGGGTGTGCTCACCGGAACGCTGTCGAGCGTCAACCCCAACCCCGGCGGCGAGGTTGCGAGGGTGATGTGCGACTTGCGGGGAAAGATATTGGCCCTCTTCGTGGCGGTCAAACCGTTCCCGTCGGTCGCGGTCACCGTGATCTCGTACGAGGTGTCGGCAGAGGCCTCGCCGGTCGTCGGGATGGTGAAGGACCCGGCCCGGCCGGTCAGCGGCCCCAGGAATGGGTGGTAGTGGGTCCCGTGGTGCAGCCGAACCTCGGTCTTGATGTTGGCGTCGTTGAGGTCGAAGCCCGCGGCGTCGCTGGCGAATGCGTTGTACGTGATCGTGTCGCCCGCACGGTAGAGCATGCCCTCCGTGGGCGCGGCGACGGTCAGAGTCGGGGGTATGCCCACCTGGATCACAATCGGCTGTGCTTGTGTCTGGTCCGTCCCGCCGGACACCGTGAGACGGACGGTGTAGACACCCTTGTCCGGGTAGTTCTTTGTCGGGTTCGCCTCGCTGCTGGTCGTTCCGTCGCCGAAGTTCCACAGATAGGTGAGCGGATCTCCGTCCGGGTCATTGCTTCCCGCGCTCGAGAAATGGACGGTCAGCGGATCCACCCCCCTCGTGACATCCGCACTGGCGTTCGCGACGGGCACATGCGAGGTGGTGTGGTAGGAGACGCGGTAGAGCGCGCCGGGGTAGATGGTGAGGTAGTACAGCGAGCCGTCCGGGGCGACCTTCATATCGACGACACTGCCCGCCTGGGTGTCGAAGTCGTGGATCGCGGTGATGTTGCCGTTCCCGTCGAGTTGACCCCGCTTGATGAACCCGGTCGCGTAGTCGCCGAAGAAGAGATTCCCTTGGTACTCAGGCGGGAACATCGCACCGCGATAGACCGGTCCGCCGGTGACCGCCGCGCTCTGCCCGTTGTGGTTGTAGGCATAGATGGGATCGACGAAGCCCGCGCAGTTGGCACTACATGCGCCTTCGTTTACCGGCCAGCCGTAGTTGCCGCCCTTGACGATGTGGTTGACCTCTTCCCAGGTGAAGTCACCGACGTCGCCGCCGTAGAGCTCCCCGGTGACGCTGTCGAACTGGAAGCGCCAAGGGTTACGGAAGCCGTACGCCCAGATCGCGCCGAGTTTCCCAGGCTGTCCGTAGAACGGGTTGTCGGCCGGAATCGAGCCGTCCTTGTTGATCCGCAGGATCTTGCCGTGCGGGTTACCCAGATCCTGTGAATTAGCCCCGTTACCGTTGTCACCGATCGCGAGATAGAGCTTTCCGTCTGGACCGAATGCGACGCTACCGCCGACATGCAGAAGCTGCGACGGCGACTGCGTCTGGAAGAGCGGGTACGGACCGTCGGCGCCAACGTCGTCGGAGGCGTTGAAACGCACAAGATGATTCAGCAGATCGTGCCCAGTGTAATAGAAGTAGACATAGTGGTTGCCAACCCCGAAATCGGGATCGAACGCGATTCCGATCAAGCCGCGGTCGCCGGTCGCCTCAGACGGCAAATCGGCAAAGGGCTGCGGCAGGAGCTGCCCGTTCTTGATGATTTTGATTTTCCCGGTGCGCTCGAGGACGAAGATTCGACCGTCCGGCGCGATTTCGAATCCCGAGGGGCCGTCGAGACCGTCGCCGACCACCAACGAGGTCTGGAAATCCGCCGGTGGTGCGGCCGCGCTCGGCGCCGCAGGCAGCATGGCCATCATCGCCACCGATGGGATCGCGACTAACGCGGCCACCTTCAGAAACAACGTCTGCTTGAAGGTGGACGCGAAGGCGGCGCTCACCGGACCAGCCACTCGTCAGCGGACTGACCACCGGCACAGATATTGCGGATAGCGGAAGGCTGACTCGTGAGGGGGTTACGGTTATGCATTCTAAGTGTTCCTCCCATCCGGCAGACATCGACCGACGCACCTGCTCCGCGAGGGGACGACCGAACAACCGCGGCTCGCCCGCTCGTGCTTCTGAGACCACTCCGGTCGGTGATTCGGCTTATCGTGGACGCGGTGATCGTCAGTCCCACCGTCTGGACGGACCATCGGTAGACCGGGCCGACCGACTGTCCGCAAATCGACACGGACGGCGACCGCGGCCGCGGATGACGGTTAGCCGACTGATCGCTTGGTGGCACCGCGTGGCGGCGGTAAGTTCGGCGTCCTATGAGAGCGTTCCTTGCCGTCTCGGTCGCCCCACACGCAGCCGCGCGGCTGCGGCGTCCGGTGGACGCGGCGCTCTCCTGCCTTGCCGACGACGACACGATCGTCGAACGCGTGGACGCGGCCGCCGACGGATGGGTGGCGTTCGCCGGCAGCGATGACCACGACCTGCTCGGCGAGCGCGGCGGCCCCTTCACAGTCCGGTTGAGCCGTCTGCTGCGTACGCATGACGACGACCTGTCCACCGCCGACCTGGCGGCCATGATCGACGACGGCTCAGGGCTCGCGACACTGCTGCCTCCGTTCGCGGCCGCACACCGCGACGTGGCGGGAGGGGCGGTGACCGTCGCCGGCGACTGGCTCGGCTTCCGGCAGCTCTACTGGTGGCGTGGCGACGGAGCGGCCGCGTTGTCGACCAGCGCCCGGGCGCTGGCGGTGTTGGCGGGCGGCGGGTTCGACCGGGTCGGGCTGGGCGCTCAGGCCCTGATCGGCTGGCAGGTCGGGGACCGGACGATTTTCGCAGGCGTCCGCGCGGTCCCGCCGGCGACGATCGCAACCCTGGCGGGCGGTTCGCTCCAGCTGCGCCAGTACGCCGAGCCGCTCGCTCAGGATGGACCCGCGCCCGCGCTGGACGACGCTGTCGAGGAGATGGCGAACATCCTGGCCCGCTGGCAGGCGAGCTACCTGGAGGCACATCCGGACATCGTTCTGCAGCTCACCGGCGGCCACGACTCGCGGATACTGCTGGGTGCGATCCCCGAGAAGCTGCGTGTCGGGCTGCGCGCGCTCACGCTCGGCGAGGAGAACAGCCCCGATGTGGTGATCGCGGCCAAGCTCTCCGAGCGGTACGGCATGCGCCACCAGGTGTACCGCTTCCACGAGCACGAATCGCCCAGCCCGGTGGAGGCGCACGTGCGGTCGCTGGCTGCGGCACGGGCACTGGAGTGCCTGGCGAGCCCGCTGGCACTGGCTCCGTTGCTCCTGGCCGAGGCCCACCTCGAACAGGGATACCGCCTGTCCGGGCTTGGCGGCGAGGTCGCGCGGGGCTTCTACTATGCCGGACAGCCCGCCGGCGCGCAGACCTCGCAACGCCTGGTTGAGCGGCTGGCCCGCTGGCGGCTGTTCAGCAATGAGGCCGTCGAGGCGGCGGCACTGGAACGGACCTTCCTCGATGAGGCTCGTGAGTACACGCTCGCGACCCTTAACGACCTGTTCGCGCCGGGCGACTGGCTGCGTGCGACCGACCAGTTCTATCTGTACCACCGGATGCACCGCTGGGCTGCGGTGCATGGCTCGGTCGCCGCCGTACGCCGCCACACCGTCAATCCGATGTTCGATCGGCGGTTCATCGAGCTTGCGCTGGCCGTGGCGCCAGCTGCCAAGCGGGACTCGCTGCTGCTCGGACGACTGATGAGCCGGCTCGACCAGGAGCTGGCCCGGATCCCGCTCGACTCGGGGCTCGTGCCGGCTCGACTCGGCCACCGCAGCGTCGCGACGCGCCTGGCGGTTGGCACCGCCACCGCCCGCAAGGCTGCCGGCAAGGTACGCCAACGGCTGACCCACGCCGGGAAGCCACAACTGGGTGCGGCTCGCATGTCCGAGCTCGTGCTGGCGTATTGGCGGGCACAGCCGTCTGCCTGCCGCGCGCTGTACGACCTTCCTGTGCTCGATCGGAAATGGCTGGACGGTCTGCTGGCCGGCACGCAATCGGGCGCAGCGACCACCGTGGCCTTCCTGGTCAACCTGCTGGCCGCGATCCAACCGCCAGCGGATTGAGGCGGTCGCGCCGGGACGCCGCGGCCGGTCAGCCGGCTGGGCCGCTGGCCCCGGACACCCCGCGCCGGGCACCCAGCCTGGCCGCTCCGGCGAGCCGGCGTGCCCGATGGGACATCGTGAGCTGCTGACGACCGACGTACCAGCGGAGGACGGCCTTCCGTGCCCGCCGCCGTTGATCCGGGTCGAGGTCGGCCTGGCGTACCCAGCGCAACAGTTCGCAGCCCTGCAGCATGGTCGCCGCGCGGGCTGTCCAGGCCGGTACGCCGAGCCGGCGGGCGAGGACCGGGCGGCTCTCGTCGCGCCAGCCGCGCCGACCCAGCACCTCATGCACGTGCCCCCACGGCCCGGCTAGAGCGAGCTTCGCGGCGAAGATCTGATCCTCACGGAGCATGTTGCGGCGCGGAATCGACATGATCGCCTCGCGGCGCATCAGGCCGTACAACGGGTCGATCAGCAGGTGGCTGTCATTGAGCAGGCGGAGCATCTCGGTGAAGCGCTCGATCGGGTCGTCGGAGGCTAGCGCGCGCCCCCGGTAGTCTGCGGTCTCGGTCACCCCGTCGTCGCCGACGTAGGCCATTCCCATCGTGACGAGGATCAGCCGCTGGTCGGCGGCGAGAACCTCGAGACTCTGGGAAAGACAGTTCGGCGCAAGCCAGTCGTCATCGCCCACCCACCGAATGAACGTGCCCCGGGCCAGCCGCATCGCCGCGATGAAGTTGTTGAGAAGACCGATGTTCTCCGGCTGGCGGTGGTACGCAATCCTCCTGTCCGCTGCCGCGAGCGCCCGGCAGACATCCTCGGTGCCATCACTCGACGCGTTATCGGAAATGATCAGCTCGAGGTCGGCGTGATCCTGGGCGAGGATCGACTGGACCACCGGCTCCAGGCGTGATGCGCCGTTGCGCACCGGCAGGCAGATGGACACGAGTACATCAGTCGACGGCATGGGCTTCCTCTCGTCTGATCAAGCGGAGCCACCGGCGGAACTCTGTCGGTGGCACCGCCAGAGCGCCGTACCGCAAATGCCCCGCGGTACCCGCGACACATAGCTGTGCCACCGGGTGGAGGCCCGCGGCATGTGCCGCCAAGAGCCCGGTCCCGCCCGACGCGACACCAGTGAACACCCTGGCCAGGTCGAGCACGACCGGCCCCAGGCGCACGCCTACGCGGTGTATCGCGACCACGGTCACCGGCACGGAACGGCCGCAGGTTCGAGGATCACCCGCCGGAACGGCGGTGACAAGCTGGCATTTGTGCCGCTCCCTGTCCGATTTCTGTCAGTGCCGGTGGCGCGGCTCAGCCGAGGAACTACCGGGTCGTGCATGTCCTGCGCCTGCTCCCCGGCGGGGCCGCGTGTACACCTGCGACGGCCCGGCGCGTCCGGGCTCGTGGCTCCAGGCGGGTACCGGCCTGCGTCCCGATCTCCAGGCCGCGTGGCTTGCCGGCGTCCTTAACCGACACTCGCCGCTGCCGATCCGCGCGCACGCTTGCCGGCCGCGCCGTCAAGCGGATCCGTGGGTGAGACGTGAACCCGCGCGATGCTGGCGGGCAAGGGCGTGGGGGCCCTCACCCGCTGGCGCACCTCCCGCGCAGCGGTAATGGCGCTGATCAGGCCGCCGCGCCGAGAACGGGCCTCGCGTGAGGGTCCGACCGCTCGTGCCGTGGACGGGCTAGGCTGTGGGTCGGCGTCCACCCCGCCCATTACGGATCAGCCGCGAGTGGCAAGGGCAGGGAAGGAGCGAGATGCCCGCCGTACCCCCGCCGCACCGTTTCCGGACGCATCGCGAGCAGGCCGAGCCAGTGGCAAGGGCGCGACCGCGCAAGCTGCTTCGCGAACTGCGCCGGCCTCGAGCCTGGGGGCTCGCCGGGCTCGCACTGGTACTGGTCTTCTCCACTGCAAAGGTGGCGTCCGGGCTTGGGCCGTCCAGCCGTGAAGACGCGCGTAGCACCGCGTTGTCCACTCCGACATTGACGGCGCTCCCCTCCGCGTCGGCGAGGACGGCGCCGTCGGCATCGACACCGCCGCCGCGACGGTCGACATCACCTTCGCCGCGATCGGCCGCCAACCCGCGCCACAGTCTCAAGGCGGGCAAGAACTCCCGGGCAGGCTGTGCACTGCCCAAATATCCATCGCCCGATTGCACCGGCGTGCCAGCGGGGACCAGACTGGCAACGCTGAGGCTCAACCTGGACAACGACTCCTATGCGGTCTATGAAGCGGGAGCGGTGATCGACCGCAAGCACATTCCCGGCAACCTGTTGATCAGGGCGCCTAACGTCACGGTGAAAGATAGCCAGATCGATGGCACGGTGTTCAACGACTACAACGGCCGGCTGCACCCGTTCACCATTGTCGACTCAACGATCGGTCCCGCCACCGGTTGCATTACAGCGCCCGGGCTGGCCTACGCCAACTACACCGCCAAGAGAGTTCGGATCCGCGGGCACGACGACGGCTTCCGGGTTGCCACTCCCGGCAATGTCCGAATTGAGGACTCGTACGCAAAACTGTGCTGGAACCCGCCCGAGCTGGCACCCCCAGACGGCTCACACTCTGGCGGCATACAGGCCGACTGCCGTGCCGGCGAATGCGTGGGCATCTGGTTCAATCACAACACAATCGACAATCGGGGACCTAACGGCAACTCCGGCATAACGATGATGAGCTTCGACGGCAATCCGGTAAGAAATGTTATCAGCAACGACAACCTCGTGATGGGCGGCGGCTACTCGATCATATATTGGTGGACCACCGGGCCAAACTTTGAGCTCCACAATAACCGGGTCGTAGAGGGGACATACGTGTATGCACCGGCCGACGCGAACGGCACGTGTGCCCATCAGAACTGGTCGGGCAATACTCTCGTGACCATCGACGCCCGCTACAACGTCACCTCAACGGTTGGCCCACTGCCATGTATTCAATAGGCAGGGGTCACTGCACTAAAGATAGGCCCGCTCTGGGGTTGCCGAGCGGACCGGCGTGCAGCGCCAGCCGCGTACCGTGCGCAGGCGTGCGCTAATGCCAGAGGTGGGTGACAGATACCCGACGAACCGGGGACCTCGGCGGGCCCGGGCCAGTAGGTTTCGGGCGTCCGCCGCTGCCGCTCCTGGGGGGTTTGATGACCGCGGCGATCTGCCGACTCTGCGACGCGGAACTCACCGAGACGTTTGTGGACCTCGGTATGTCGCCGCTGTGCGAAAGCTATCTGGCCGCCGAGCAGCTGGATCTGCCGGAGACGTTCTACCCACTACACGTGCGGATCTGCTCGTCGTGCCTTCTGGTGCAGCTGCCCGCGTACGTGCCTGGCGAGGACATCTTTTCCGACTACGCGTACTTCTCCTCGTACTCCGACTCCTGGGTGGCCCACGCCAGGCGGTATGCCGACGAGATGACCCAGCGTTTGCGCCTCGGCCCGGACTCTCTGGTGGCCGAGGTGGCCAGCAACGACGGCTACCTGCTGCAGCACTTCGTCGCCATGGGGATCGCGGTGGTCGGGGTCGAGCCGGCGGCCAACGTGGCCCAAGTGGCGCGGGACAAGGGCGTGCGCACCGAGGTGTGCTTCCTCGGTGCGGGGACGGGCGCCGAGGTGGCCGGACGCTACGGCCGCGCCGACCTGGTCGCGGCGAACAACGTGTACGCCCACGTGCCGGACATCCGCGACTTCACCGCGGGACTGGCGGCGCTCGTCAAGCCGACCGGCGTGCTGACCTTGGAGTTCCCGCACCTGCTGCGGCTGATCGAGCGTAACCAGTACGACACCATTTACCACGAGCACTACCAGTACCTGTCGCTGCTGACCGCGTCCCGGGCGCTGGCCAGCGGTGGGCTGACCGTGGTTGACGTGGACCAACTCGACACGCACGGCGGTTCCTTGCGGGTGCACGCGCGGCACGCCTCGGCCGCAGGCGAACCGTCGGCAAACGTCAAGACGGCGCTGGCCGCCGAAGAGGAGGCCGGTCTCCATACCGTGGAGGGGCACGCGGGGTTCGCCGAGGCGGTTTTCCGGATCAAGCGGGACCTGGTGTCGTTCCTGCTCGCCGCGCGGGGCGAGGGGAAGACGGTGGTCGGCTACGGCGCGCCGGGGAAGGGCAACACGTTGCTCAACCACTGCGGCATCCGGTCAGACCTGCTTGCGTACACCGTGGACAGGAGTCCGTACAAGCAGGGCCGTTTCCTGCCGGGCACGCACATCCCGATTCACCACCCGGACCGGATCGCCGCCGACCGGCCGGACTACATACTGGTCCTGCCCTGGAACCTGCGCACCGAGATCTCCGCGCAGCTCAATTACATCCGCGAATGGGGCGGCCGCCTGGTCTTCCCGATCCCATCGATTGAACTGGTGTGACGTGAAGGTCGTACTTTTCTGCGGCGGACTCGGCATGCGCATGCGCGAGGGGATGACCAGTGTTCCCAAGCCGATGAACATGATTGGTGATCGGCCGCTGCTCTGGCACGTGATGCGCTACTACGCGCACTTCGGCCATACGGACTTCATTCTCTGCCTCGGCTACGGCGCCAACGCAGTGAAGGACTACTTCGTGCACTACGACGAGACGCAGTCCAACGACTTCACGCTGGTCGCCGGCGGCCGCAACATCGAGATGCACAGCACCGACATCACGGACTGGAACATCACCTTCATCGACACCGGCCTGCGTTCCTCCATCGGAGAGCGGCTGATGCGGGTGCGGCACCTCGTCGAGCACGAGGAGATGTTCCTCGCCAACTACGCGGACACGCTCACCGACGCACCGCTGGAGGAGCTCGTCGATCGCTTCCGCGCCACACCCGCGGCGGTCGCCAGCATGCTCGCGGTGCCGCCGGTCTCTACGCACCACGTCGTCGATGTGGGCGAGGACGGGGTCGTCAGCGGGGTGCGCGAGGTCCGCAACCTGATGCAGTACGAGAATGGCGGCTACTTCGCCATGCGCCCCGGCATCTTCGAGGTGCTGCGCGAGGGCGAGGACATGGTGCCGGACGCGTTCGCACGCCTGGTCCCTGAGCGGCGGCTGCTCGCCCAGCAATACCACGGTTTCTGGCGGGCCGCGGACACCTTCAAGGACCGCGTCGAGCTGGAGGACATGTTCCACCGTGGGCAGTGCCCGTGGATGGTGTGGGACCCACTGCGCAACGGCGGCAGAGTACTCGCCGAGCCGGCGCTCACCGCGCTGGCCGGGTAGCGGCGATGCGCGAACTGTCGCTCGCCGCCGTACGCTCGATGATCCTGCTGGGTGCGCACCCGGACGACATCGAGATCGCCGCCGGTGGCCTGCTGTTGTCGGTGGCGGCCGCCAACCCGGGGGTACGGGTGCACTACATTCTGTGTACCGGCACCCCGGAGCGCCAGGCCGAGGCCCGCGCCGCGGCGGCGGCGTTCCTGCCTGGGGCACATCTGTCATTCGCGCTGCACACGCTCCCCGATGGTCGCCTGCCGGCGCACTGGGGCGAAGTCAAGGATCTCCTGCACGAGGCGGCCGACGTGCTGACCCCCGATCTGGTCGCCTGTCCTGCGGTGAACGACGCGCACCAGGACCACCGGTTGCTCGCCGAACAGGTGCCGACGGTCTTCCGCGACCAGCTCGTGCTGCACTACGAAATCCCCAAGTGGGACGGAGATCTCGCCCGGCGCAATGTGTACCTGCCGCTGCCCGACGAGACCGCGCTGCGCAAGGTCGAGCTGCTGCACGCTTCGTACCCGTCGCAGAAGGCCCGCGACTGGTGGGACGATGAGGTCTTCCTGGGCCTGGCGCGGCTGCGCGGCATGGAGTGCCGCTCGCGGTACGCCGAGGCGTTCGACTGCACGAAGGCGGTCCTGCGGCTACCGTAGCGCGCGGGGCCCTCCGGACGTGCGGCCCTGGCGGCCCCGTCAGGCGATCAGCAGCTCCGCGGTCACCCCAAGGTCGCGCAGGCTCGCGCCGATCTCGTCGCGGTACGACGGGTTCGTGATGATGACTGCCTCGGGCCGCAGCCGCGCCAGTCCCTCCGGCGACTCCACCTGGTGCGCGGTGACCGGCAGGTATCGGCCCCACTTACGCGGGTTGACGTCGACCACGGCGGCCAGCCGGCGCTGGGGGTCGGCGAAGGTGAGGAACTGCACGCCCCGAGAGCCGGCCCCCCACAGCACCGGCCGCGCCCCACGGCCGGCCAGGTCTGCGATCCGGCCCTGCCAGGCTGCCCGCTCCGCCGCGTGCCGCTGCGCGAACCCGGCGACCGCAGTCAGCTGACGGTCGCGCTCGGCTTTGCCGGGCAACGGCCCGGTGCCGCGCCGCGGCTCGTCGCCAGCGTTGGCCGAGACCTCGATGAACCTGAACATGCCGCCGAAGAAGGTACCGGTGTCCTCCACCCGCCAACCCGCCCGCTCGGCGACGCGGACCAGCGAGTGTGCGTCGAAGTACGACACGTGCGGGTAGATGACCTCCCAACCCGCGGTCGAGAGGTCGTAGCAGGCGTCGGGTACCTCCAGGTAGCCGTAGACCGATCGGGTGCCGGCGCGCCGCCGCAGGTCAACCAGGAAGTCGTACGGGTCGTCAAGGTGCTCGAACCAGTGGCGCGAGGTGAACATGTCGAAGTCCGGCAGGCCCTCACAGCGCGGCGCATGTCCGCTGTGGAAAACCGCGCCCGAACCGTCAGGACCGACCGGTCCGGCGTACATCGCGTCGTAGCCGCTCCCGGTGCAACCTGCCGTGTGGCAGAGCTCGCGGAGGAAGTCACCCTGCCCGCAGCCGACGTCCAGGATCCTTCGGCCACCCAGCTGGTATCGCTCGGCGAGGTGCTTGACGAGCTCGGCGGAGAACGCCTGGAAGGCCGGTGAATGGTGCAGGTTGGTGTCCATGGTGGTGTCGTAGACCATGACGGCCGGGTCGAACGCCACGTTCCGCACGTACGCGCAGGACGGGCAGGAGGCGAGCACCATCCGGCCGACCGGACTGGCCCCCGCCTCCTCCGGATCCGCCCAGTGCACGCCGCAGAGCACCGGGATGTCTCCGAGGTCCGCGAACGGTACCAGGGTGGCCTCCCCGCACGCGTCGCAGACGCGGCCGGGCAGACCGGGGGCCGGCACGGCGGCAACTGTCGCCACTGGTCCTCCTGATCTCTTGTGTTTCATGTGCTGGTGTGTCTCAGGTGTCGGCGAGGCGGGCGACGATGGGGGCGGCCGCCGTAAGGTCGCCGCCGAACTGAATGTAGTCCAAGCCGAGCTGCTCCCGGCGGCGCTGCAAGGTCTCGACACAGTGTCCGACGCTGCCGTGCAGTACCGCGGGTGAGTCGGCCAGCACGGCGGGGTCGGTCACGTCGGCCGCCAGGCTGGACGTCCACGGCCGTGCGCCCGGCACGTCGGTTACCCGGAGCGACAGGATGCTCATCTGGTACCGAAGCCGTGCCGGATCGCGGCCCGCGGCGCGGGCCGCCGCCCGTACCGTGGACAGCTTCGCGGCCACCCGTTCCTCGGTGAGGTCGAGCAGCGCAGAGCCCGTCCTGATACCGCGCATGCTGGCGTTGATCCCGGCAATGTCCGCCATGGCGCCCGCCAGCTCCAGCACCCGGCGGCTGCCACCCCCGATAAGGATCGGGGGGTGCGGCACCTGCACCGGCTTGGGCAGCCCGTCGAGGTCGGTTATTTGATAATGCTTGCCGTGATAGGTCAGCGGGCGGGGGCCGAACAGGCCCTTGATGACCTCGACCGACTCGGCCAGCCGCTCGACCCGCACGCCTGGCGGGTCGAGCGGAATGCCCGCAGCCTCGTAGTCGCTGGGCATCCAGCCGGCTCCGAGACCCACCTCCACCCGACCGCCGGAGAGTACGTCGAGGGTGGCCAGCGCCTTGTGCAGCAGGGCCGGGTGGCGGTAGTCGTTGGCCAGCACCAGGCTCAGCACGCGCAGCGCGCTGGTTGCGTCGATGGCCGCGGTCATGGTCACCAGGGCCTCCATGACCCAGCCCCGGGTCAGGTGCTCCGAGATGGTGACGGACGAGAAGCCGAGGTCCTCGATGCGGCGCAGCTCGGCCTGCCAGGCCCGCACCGAATGGCCCAGCCGGGGCATGGCCGCGCTGAACCGGAACGGGTTCGGCCCGTTCCCCTGACTACTTGCTGACCGCATGCGCCTCCTTCCGCCGGATCGCCAGCACCCAGCCGCGCAGGTCCGAGCGGGGCACCGCGGTCGCCAGGTAGACCAGCAGGCCTGCGGTACCCGCGGTGGTGAGCTGGACGAACGGGTTCGATCCGACCACCAGATGCAGCAGCAGCGCCACCGTCGCGGCCAGGGCACCGCCAAGCAGGGGGCGCACCAGCAGCGGCGCGATCGGAGCCAGGTCCACCCCGCTGCGTCGCAGCGCCACCACGATCAACGGCAGGGCGACCAACAGCCCGACGACGGCCTGCGCTATCGCCGCGCCGCGCCCGCCGTCGAACCTGGTGCCCAGCCACAGCGCGGGGATGACGGCGGTGGCCCAGCCGAGGTTGACCAACAGCGTCGAGCGGGTCGCGCCGGTGCTCATCAAGATGTCCATGCCGATTCCGTAGAGCATCCGCACCACCATGAGGATCATCAGGAAGCGCAGCGGCTGCGCGGCGGCCAGCCACTTCGTGCCGTAGAGGAACGAGATGGTCGGCTCGGCGAGCACCGCGATCAGCACCGCGATCGGAATCAGCCCGATCACCAGCAGCGGAACTGTGCGCTGCACGCCCCTGGACAGGGCAGCATCGTTCTCCTCGGACAGCCGGGCAAATCCGGGCAGCGACACGTACCGGACAGCGCTGCCGATCAGGCCGGGCGCCCAGCTGGAGATGCTGAAGGCGAGCAGGTAGAAGCCGAGGACGGTGGCACCCATCGCCCGCCCGATGATCACCTTGTCGGCCTGCTCCAGTACCGACTCAACTCCGAGGCTCACGGTGAGCGGGATGCCGTAGGCCAGGAGCTTGCGGGCGACCCGCACGTCGATCCCGACCCGCAGCGGCAGCCGGGCCCAGAAGAACACCAGCACCCCAGTGGCCAGCGAGCTGGCGAGTTGCCCACCGGCGAGGCTCATCGGCCCGGCGCCGGCCAGGGACATCGTGATCGCCACCGCCGCGTTCGCCACGATGCCGGCCAGATTCGCCTGGACGTACTTGTTCTGCTGGAAGGTGCGCAACAAATAGGCGCTGCGCACCGCGGTGAACCCGTCGACCAGGATGGTTGCGGTGAACAGCCGGATGACCGGGGTCGCCTCCGGTACCCCCGACAGGTGCGCGAACGACGGCGCGGCAAACCAGAATCCGAGGTACACCAGGAGGCTGAAGCCGCCGGCGATGGTGGTCGCGGTGGCAGCCATCTCCTCCAACCGGCCGCGCCAATGGATCGTGGCCGGAATGAGCCCGACGTCGTTGATGTGGAGGACAAGCTGCGTAGCGGCCAGCGCCACGGCGTAGACGCCGAAGTCGTTGGGCACAAGGAGGCGAGCGAGCACCAGCGCGGTGGCGAACGAGCCGACCTTGGTCGCCGCGTTGCCGAGCAGTCCCCAGCCAAGCCCGCGGCCGGCCTTGCGCCCAATCGACTCGGTCTGTTCCACGGCGATATCGGTCACGCGGATTCCTCGCTCCGGCTTCGCACGTCACATCCGCGTCGACTCTACGCAGGTCCGGAGGCCCGACACGGAGTCTGACAGGTTTCTTACATGGCGCCCGCGCCACCGTCCCTGGACAATGGACGCCGGCCGGTGGGCCCGGGTTCTCCCGGCGCGACGTGCGGCGGCCGGGTGGGGTCGCCGGCAAGGGAGCTCGGAGCGCCGACTGACGCCAAGGGAGCGATGATCGCGGACGGGAAGCCTCTGCCGGTAAGGGTGTGGCAGCGGGCGATGACCGGCGTGCTGGCGTGCATCCTGCTGCTCCTCGCGGTGTACCTGTTGGCCGTGTGGACGCCCGCCGGTCAGCGCTTCGAGGACGCGGTGCTCAGCGCGGCCGAGCGGTCGGCGCGCGAAGCGGACGCGGCGCGGGCCACCGGTACCCTCAACACGATCTCGGGACCGTTCCTCCTCGGCGCGCTGGTGGTGGTCCCGGCGATCGGGCTGCTGCGCCGCCGGCCGTTCCTCGGGTCGCTGGCTGCCGGGGTGGTCGTCGCTTCCGTGCTGACCACCGAGGTGCTCCAGCGGTCGGTACTGCGGCCCGTGCTTCTCGAGTCCGGCCAGCGCCGCGAGGATCAGAGCTTCCCCAGCGGACACACGTCGGTGGCAATGTCCGTGCTGTGCGCGCTCGCGCTGGTCACGCCGTACCGGTTCCGCGGCGCGGTGGTGTTCCTCGCCTCCCTCGGCGCGACCAGCGTCGAGGTCGCCACGGTCACGGCGAGCTGGCACCGGCCCAGCGATACGATCGGCAGCGACCTGATTGTGGTGATCTACACCTGTGTCGCAGTCGCCGTGCTGGCCCGACAGGGTCGGGTGAGCGAGGCGACGTTGCGCACGACCGGTGGACGGGCGACCCGAGCTTTCCTCGCTGGCGGCTACGCCGGCGTGGCGGTGGTGGCCTTCGGGGTGGCGGTGGTCGCCACGGCGGTCCCCGGGCAGTTGTCCGGCGACGGCTGGGCGGCCGACGGGTCGGTGCTCACCGCTGGGCGGGCGCTCGCCCTGTCCGGCAGCGCCGCCGTCCCCCTGGCGCTGCTGGCGCTGCTGCACCGCATCGAGCTCGCAGCGCCGCGACGGGGTCCCGCCCGAGTTGGGGAGTCGAATTTGTGAGCGCCGACACGCCGGCGTCCATCGGCCTTCCGCTCCGCAGTGCCGGTAGCCGCGACCGCCCGCTAACCGCGCTCCGCTACTTCGTTCGCGACCACCTCGGCATCCCTGTACTCCTTCCGGCCGCGCTCGGCGACCTGCGGCACCCGGCGCCACCGGGCGCACCTCGCCCGGGCCGCCGCGCGCAGCGGCGCCCAGCTGCGGTACTGCTGGAACGGGATCTCGAACACCGCGGCGAACAGCCGCGCGGTGAGCACAGCGGTGGGTACGGCCAGCATCAGCGTCACGACGAACACCGGCATCCCGGCCGTCACGTACGGCGCCACGAACACATGCTTGATCGCGACCACGATCGGCGCGTGGATCAGGTACAGGCTGTAGGAGAAAGTGCCCAGGCTCCGTACCGGCCGGGTGTCGAGCAGCCGCACCAACGCGGCCGGGCGCCCGGTGGCGAGCGCGGCGAGCAGGAGGGCGACGGCCGGACCGAGAGCGAAGTCGGCCCAGAAGTGGTTGCGGTCCCACCAGACCGACCCCCGCCACCACAGGACCGCGAACACCGGGGCGGCGGCGAGCGCGGCGAGCCATGCCCAAGGCAGTCGCCTGACCCGCTCCCCCGCCGCGGTCACCCCGGCCGCCACCATCCCCATCGCGAACAGGACGGCGAAAGCCGGAGTGAGCCGCATCAGCATGTCGACAATGGGCAATCTGGGGGCGACCACCCCGATCGCGGTCACCACCGCGCCGACCAGGCCAAGCGTCACCACCGCGCCAGCCCGGCGCAAGAGCAGCAGCAGCAGCGGGAAAACGACGTACAGCTGAGCCTCGATGGCGATCGACCAGAATGCGCCGTTGGGGGTGGGCGAGCCGAACAAGTCCTGCAACAGCAGGCCGTACACCACCACCGATTTGGCGGTCGGCACCCCCTCCCCCGGCTGCGGGACGATCAGCCAGGCGACCAGCAGACTGAACGTCAGTGCCGCCCAGTACGGCGGGAGGATTCGCCAGGCGCGCCGGTGCACGAACCGGACCTTGCCGCCCAGCCGCCAGCCAGAGCGAGCCGGCGTGACCGCGAGCGAGAAGCCGGACAGCACGATGAACACGACCACCGCGAGGTGGCCGTACAGCAGCCAGGCGGCCCACGTCGGTCCGGTGTTGACCGGGTACCCGGGGAACGCGCTCAGATAGCAGTGGTGCAGCACCACGAAGAGCGCGGCCAGCCCCCGGATCCCGTCGAGGCCGACGAGCCTGACGCTGCGTCGAGCGCGCGGCCCCGGGGCCGACCCGGTCGCACCGTGCTCGGTCGCCTCGTAGGTCTGCTTCATTTCCGTCACAGCGACTAGACGATCTCGGCGCAGCGCTCGATCGCGATCCGCCGGATGTTTGCTGGTGTACGTGACTTGGCGGAGATCATCATGGCAACCGCGTCGGGCCCGAGCCGCTCGGCGAACGCGATGGCCGCCTCGTGGTCCAGCGGCTGCCGGTCCCAGGTGTTGTGGCAGACCGTGGAGTCGGCCGGCGGGCGCGGGCCCGTAGCGTGCAGCACCTCGTCAACGAAGACGCCGTACAGAATGAACTCCGAGATGTGCAGCTGCGTGGTGAACGCGTCCAGCCAGTGTCGTCCGGTGGTGTGGTGAATCCGTTCCTGCAGGGCACGTACCACTGCGGGGTCCCAGAAGTTGAAGGGCGAGATGTAGTCGGGCAGCGGAGGCGGCGGCGCGGGCAGGAGCCCGAACAGTTTGCGTGCGACCTGATGCCAGATCAGGTGCCGGTCCATATCGGCGGTCACGCCCTTCTCCTCCCTGAACAGCAGGGGCTGACCGTCGATGGCGAACCGTTGCGCCCGTACGGGACGGACCAGCACCACGTCGGAATCGGCGAGCAGCACTGTCTGGGCATCGAGCTGGGCTGCCGCGGCAATCTTCACGGCCTGCTGGATGATCCATCCGCGCGCAGGCAGCCAGGGCCGGCGAGCATTGACGAACGCCTCCAACCGCCCTGCCCGCACGTGCAGGTACCGCGCGGGCAGCAGCTCGGAGACCGTCCAGATCCGGCAGCGCGCCCCCGCGTAACCGTCGAACATTCCCTTATCGCGGGACGGGACGACGACGTGGTGCACGGTATCGGGAGGGGTGAACTCGAGCACCGATCGATGCAGGTCGGCGAAGATCTCCGCGTCCTCCCGATATGTCGGGGTGATGACAGCCAGCTCAGTCATGGCTCGTGGACTCCGATTCTGCGGGTGGTTGCCAGCTATCGTGTCGACCGGCGATGGAGAGGTGGTGGCCATGAGCGGGCGCCCGCTGGTCAGCATTGTGGTGCCGGCCCACAACGAGGGGGCGGTCATCGCGGGCAACCTTCGCCGGCTGCTCGCGGACGCACGGCGCGGGGAATTCGACGTGGTGGTGGTGGCCAACGCCTGCAGCGACGCCACCGCACAGGCCGCCCGCGACGCGGGCGTACGGGTGCTGGAGACGCCGGTGCCGGGTAAGCCGCACGCGATCCGGCTCGGCGACGCGACCTGCGCCGCCTTCCCGCGCATCTACCTCGACGCCGACGTGGCGCTGGACACCGAATCGGTGCGCGCGTTGGTGGCTGCCTGCGCGCAGCCCGGCGTACTGGCCTGCGCCCCGGTGCCGTACCTCGAGCTCGACGGAGTCGGCCGGATCGCCCGGCGGGTACACCTGGTGCACGAGCATTTGGTCGCACCCCATCGGGCGCTGGCCGGCGTGGGCGCATACGTGCTCACCGAGGCCGGTCACACGCGGGTTTTTCCGATGCCGGACGTGATTTCCGACGATGGTTGGATACATGCCAGCTTCGCCCCCAGCGAACGTGTCGTGGTCTCGCAGGCCCGGACGCTAGTCCGCCCTGCCCGCACCGTCCGGGCCTACCTCAAGCGCCGGGTGCGCGTGCGGCGGGGCAACCGGCAGCTCGCCGGCCTGGGCCGCAACCTGCCCGGGGGCCGCCTGAAGCTGCGCTCCCTCGCCGGCCTGGTAGCCAGCCGCACGGTGAGCCCGCTGGACGGGGCCTGTTACCTGGCTGTCCTGGCCCTCGACCGGGCGCTGACGCGGCTGCCTGTCGCCGACCGGAGCGGCTGGGGCAGCGACACCAGCAGCCGCGCCGCGGGTGCGAGACATTGAAGGATTGATCGCGCGCGCCGCCTCGTACGCGGCCAGCAGGGCGGCCCGCGAGTGCTCCCAGGACAGCGGACCACTGACCCGGGCCCGACCCAGCCCGCCCATCCGGCGGCGCTCCTCCGGGTCGTCGAGCAGCCGGGCGACCAGCTTGGCGAAGGCCGACTCGTCGTTGGGCGGCGCGTACACCGCCGCCTCGCCGGCCGACACTCGAGCCTCCCGCAGGTCGAAGGAGACGATCGGGCGGGACATCGCCATGTACTCCATGATCTTGTTCATCGTGGAGACATCGTTGAGCGGGTTGAGCGGGTCGGGTGACAGACAGACATCCGCCGTGGACAGATAGCGCAACAGGTCCTCGTCGGGGACGCGTCCGGTGAAGGTGACGAGGTCGGCCAGGCCAAGCTCGTCGGCGAGCGCGAGCATCGCGTCGAACGTGTCGCCTGCGCCGATGAACGCCGCATGCCAGTCGGTGCGGCCCTGCTCGTCGCGCAGTCTGGCCAGGGCGCGCAGCGCGTAGTCGACGCCGTCCTGTGGGCCCATCACGCCGAGGTAGCACAGCAGGTGCGGCTTGCCGCGCTTGATGGTCGGATCGGGCGGCACCTGCCGGAAGCGCTCGACGGTCGGGGCGCTGCGGACCACGAACACGTCCTGCGGGCGTTTGCCGCCGCGGCTGATCGCTGCAGCGCGGTAGCTCTCGTTGGTCGCGATTACCACGTCGGCCGCCTGGTACGTCTTGCGTTCCAGCCAGCACACGGCGCGGTACAGGAAGTCCTTGCCGCGGTCAAAGCGCGACAGGTAGAGCTCAGGCACCAGGTCGTGCTGGTCGAAGATGAACCGCGCGCCGCGCCGCTTGAACCGGCGGGCCAGCAGGAAAAACAAGTCGGGAGGGTTGCAGGCATGCACCACGTCGATCGGCCCGATCCGGCGGGCCAACCGCCAGGTGTGCCACAGCGCCGCCGGATACTCCTTCAGATATCCGGTCGGCCCGCCGGTAGCGGCGACCAGGGGGTATCGATGGATCTTGACCCCGTCCAGCTCGACGTACGGCTCGCTGTCCCTGCTGGCTCCTTGAGGACAGATGACAGAGACATCCCACCCGGCGTCGCGCAGCGCGGTGCTCTCCTGCCAAACACGCCGGTCGAACGGCACCGAGAGGTTCTCGACGAGGATGAGCGCTTTACCAACCAAGGCCGACGTATCCCTCCGTTGCCCGGCGCGCCTCGGCATCGGGGAGGCGGACGAGGTCGATGATGGTGCGGTCGCCGGCGGTCTCGAGCGCCTCGAGCACGGCCGGGTCCGTACAGCCGACGACGCAGACCTCGGCGTGCGCGAGGACGTCCTCGACGGAGTTGGTGAGCAGCTCGCCCAGGTGTGGCAGGCGGCTGTCGATGTAGTCGCGATTCGCACCGACCAGGTGCGCCAGCGCAACGTTGGCATCGTAAATACGCAGGTCGTACCCCTTGCCCAACAGCCGCTCGGCGAGCTCCACCAGCGGGCTTTCGCGCAGGTCGTCGGTGCCAGGCTTGAACGACAGTCCAAAGAGGCCGACGCGGCGTTTACCGATCGCGGCGACCAGGTCGAAGGTGCGGCGGAGATGATCCTCATTGGAGGGCAGGACGTGGGAGAGCAAGGGCACCGACACGTCCGCCCGGCTCGCCGCGTACACCAGGCCGCGCAGGTCCTTGGGTAGGCAGGACCCGCCGAACGCGAAGCCGGGCCGCAGGTACGCCCGGCTGATGTTGAGCTTCCGGTCGGAAACGAACACGTCCATCACCCGGTGCGAGTCCAGTCCGAGCGCGTGGCAGATTGCCCCGATCTCGTTGGCGAACGCGATCTTCAGGCCGTGAAATGAGTTGTCGGCGTACTTCGTCATCTCCGCCACCGGGATCGGCACCCGGAACACATCGCCAGGCAAGCCCTCGTACAACGCGGCGACCAGGTCCCCGCTGGTCGGGTCGTACTCGCCGATGACGGTCTTGGGCGGGTCGAAAAAGTCCCGGACACTGCTGCCCTCGCGAAGAAACTCCGGGTTCACCGCCACCCCGAAACCGACCCCGGCGGTCTTGCCGGAGGCCTTCTCAAGGATCGGGATCAGCAGGTTCGTACAGGTGCCCGGCAGCATGGTGCTGCGAAACACCACAGTGTGCCAGCGCTCGAGACCGGCCAGCGCCCCCCCGATCTCCTCGGCAACCCGCTCGAGATAGGTCGTGGAGAGGCTGCCGTTGGGCGCGCTGGGTGTACCGACGCAGACCAGCGAGATGTCGCTGCTGGCGATGGCCTCCGCGACTGATGTGATGGCCCGGAGCGCCCCGCTGGCAACCACTTCCGCGGTCAGCTCACCGATGCGCTCCTCCACCACGGGCGCCTGACCACGTGCGATGAGCTCGACCTTCGCCCGATTCACGTCGACACCGATCACCTGGTGTCCGCGGGACGCCAGACACGCGGCCGAGACCGAACCCACGTAGCCGAGCCCGAACACCGCGATCCTCATGTTGCCTCACCCCCCTTTGGTTTTCGCCGCGGCTACCGGTTGATGCCGCGGATGGTCCGCACCGCGCGCCGCAGTCCCGGGCCGAGGGCCGACGAACGGGCGGTGTCAATCAGGCGGTTGCGGCTTCGCCGCAGCGCCCGGCGGATCGCGCTGCGGGTGACCACCCCCTGGCACACCCACGTCTCCCCCGTCTTGGCCCGCCGCTTGTACTCGTCGTCGCCGCGTCCGAAGTCGATCCGCGTGATGCCCAGCCGGGCGGAGGCGGCGATCAGTTCCCGCAGCAGGATCCAGCCGGGCGACAGCGCCGCGAACGCCGGGTCGTAGACCGGAAACCACCAGTGGAGCACGCTGCCGGCGCGCAAACCGAAGTGCGCGGCGATCAGGTGCCGACCCGCATGCACAGTGGACAGGACGCCACCGAAATCGGCGCCCCGGCCGTGCAGCAACCCCGAAAGCAACGCCAGCCGGTCCGGCTCGGCGAAGAAGTCACGCACTCCGGTCTCCGCGTACTGCGCCCGCTTGAGCTCCACCACGCGGCGCAACGCCTCGTCGTCGACCACGTCCGCCGCGAAGCGCAGTGTGCCGTACTCGCGCTCGGCCTTGGCGGCGCGGCGCCGCGCCTGGCCCATGTTGTCCTTGCCGCTGCGGGACGCGCGTCCCAGGTACCCGTCGAGACCACCCGAGGTGTCCACGTACGGCGACGGTAATGTGGACTCCACCCAGGGCGCGAAGTCGGGATAGCTGTGCAGCAGGTGGTCGAACGCGAAGCCCCGTGCCCCGCCGGCAAGCAGTTTCAGCGGTGGAAACACGGTGCTCGGCGTGAGTACCGGTCCTTGGAAGTCGGCCCCTGGCCAACCGGCCGGCCGCAGCAGGCCACCGTTTCGGTGCGTGGGCAGCAGGGCACGAATCTCGCTCTGCTCATCCCTTCCCAACACCACCTCCACCGACCGCCCACTGCGGTGCACCGCGGCGGCAAAGCCGGGGTGGAAGTACGGGCTGTCCAGCTGTGGGTTGGCCGCGCGAAGCCGATGCCAGGCGTCGAGTTCCTCGCCGGTGAGCGCCTCGAACGGCACAATCCGCATGCTGGTAACGCGAGCCACCGGCGCTCGTGTGCCGAGCGTGGTTCCAGCGCCGGGTGGAGTGGAGGGGCTCATGGTCGCTCCCGAGTGATCCATGTCAGGTCAGTCCGCCAGGGCCTTGATCCGACGCGACGGCCGCAGCAACGCGACGGCAATCGCGCGGGCGGTGCGCCGACCGGTCAGCGCGCGGATCAGTTCGCCGGAGAGGACGGCGAGGTAGTAGGCCCACGCCGTCGGGCCTCGGTGCCGGCGCCGGAACAAGGTGACCCGGTTGACGACCAGCAGCGCGGCCAGCCTCGGGTTGATACCCGAGTCGCCGCCGATGTGCTCGACCACCGCCGCCGGCTCGTACCACAGGGTCCAGCCGCGGTCGGCGGCGCGCAGCGCGTACTCAGTCTCCTCGCTATAGAGCAGGAAAGACTCGTCCCAGGGCCCGATGTCGCGGGCCGCCTCGGCGGCGATCAGCATTGCGGCACCGGTGGCCCAGACCGCCGGGCCGGGTCGCTCGTACCGGGCCGGATCAGTGATCATCTCACCGAGGACGCCGATCCGGCCGGCGAGCCTCCCGCCGAGCAGCGACTCGGCCAAGGCTCGGCCCACGGTCGGCCTGCGGCGCAGTGAGGGTTGTAGTGTGCCGTCGGGGTTGACCAGCCGGGGCACCGCGATGCCGCGGCCCGGCTGACGCAGCACCCTCGCAAGCAGCCGCAGGCTGTCCGGGCGTAGCCGGCAGTCCGGGTTCATCAGGAACACGGCGCTGACCTTGCGCATGTCCAATGTGGCTGACGCAGCGTTGATGGCGGCCGCGTAGCCGGCGTTGCGCCCCAGTTGGACTGTCTGGATCGGGAGGTCGTCGGCCGCCGCCTGGGCGATCGCGACGGAATGATCCTGTGAGGCGTTGTCGGCGACGACAATCGAGGCGAGGCGGACGCCCTGTGACTTCAGCGATCTCAGGCAGCCCTCGAGTACCTCGGCGCTGTTGTACGTGACGATGACGATCGCGAGGTTCGGCACGTCGTCATCCGGCACGCCGCTCAGGTCGACTGCGGTCACCGCGAGCCACGCAACCGCTTGACGGTACGGGCGGCGAGCCGGCGGCCACGCGTCTTCAGCGGCGAGGACGCCAACGCTCGGGTAACCCAGCCGACGTCCAGGTCGTGGCGCAGGCTGGTACGGGCCTGCAGCCAACTGGCCGGCCGGGCGCGGCCGCCGTCGCTGGTGTAGGCGCAAGCCACTCTGGCCCGCCTCAACCGGCGCAGTACGTGCCGGTCGTACGAGCCGAACGGGATAGCTACCCGGTTGACCGGGTGCCCCGCCAGCTCGCTGAGGACCCTGTGGGCATCCACCAGTTCCTCGGCCGCCTCCTCGTCGGTCAGCTGTCGCCAGTCGCGGTGCGCCCAGCCGTGCGAGCCGATCGCCATGCCGGCCCGGCGCAGTTCACGTACCCCGTCCTTGTCCAGCCGGCCAGGCTCTCCCAAGAGACCGGCCAGGACGAAGAACTCGGCGGCCAGCCCGCGTTCCAGTAGCCGCGGCAACGCGATCTCCAGGTCGGACGCGTTGCCGTCGTCGAAGGTGAGGCACACGTTCGGCCGCCCCACCACGGCGTCCAGCACCTGCTCAAACTGGTCGGTGCTGACCCAGGTGCCGGCCTCGCCGGGGTCCAGCGGACGCGGGGCCGCGCCGATGCCATGCACCGTGAGGTTCACTACCAAGCTGGGAAAGCTTACGCGCACGACACCACCATTCGTCTGATCTAGCCGGGCCGTCGACGTGGACATCGTCGATCCGCCCCGAGCGTGGCAACCATCGGTTGATCGGGCCGACCAGCTATCCGCAAGCCGACACTACGAATGTGGCGGCGCGACCCGCTTTCGTTCGATATCGGATGCTGACATACGAAGACAGCGTCGCGAGCTGACTCCTGCGCCGATGTCGGCATTCCGACCAAAGCAGATGGTCACGCCGGCCTGCCCGGATGATGGGTCGAACACGCCGGCGGCGAGGCCGATGGCGCCTTGCTGCCCAGCGCTCGCTACCAGATACTGGATACCGCATGCGGCACAGGAGACATTGAGCGCTCTCCGAACCGGGCCTGCCACACGAACGGATCAACGATGGGAACGACGTGGACTTCTGGGACCTCACCAAATTGTTGGTCCGACGCTGGAAGATCGTGTCGCCCATGCTCGTGCTCTCCGCCGCTTTCGCGGTGTTGACGATTACGCAGGTTAAGCCCGATTACGTCGGCACCGCCTACGTACAGCTCGTCCCACCGGTGATCGGACAGACAAAGCCCGGCGAGGCCACTGCGGAACAGCGCAACCCGTGGATCGGGCTGGGCCTCGAGACGATCGGAAACGCGGCGATCGTGACGGTGACCGATCGGTCGGTCGCCAAGCGGATGAAGGCGCTCGGCTACAGCGACTCGTACACGTTGACCATGGGCAGCACCAGCCCCATGGTCAGCTTCGAGATCATCGGCAAGTCGGAGGCGCAGGCAAGCGCGACCGCGGAGCAGCTGGTCGAGCGGTTCTCGCAGAGCGTGGCGAACCTACAGAGCGCCTACTCGGTGGCTCCGAGCGACGCCATCACCACCCGCCGCCTGGACCTGGGCACCAACGTCGTGCAGTCCAACTCGAAGGTCAAGCGGGCGTTCATCGCGGTGGTGGGGGCGGGACTGCTGCTGAGCGCCGCTGGCACCGTCGGCATCGATGCATTGCTGCGCCGCCGGCAGCGTCGGCGTGCCGCCGTCGACGCGGTGCCGCCGACGGCGACGCCGAACCCGGCGCCAGGGACGTTGGGCGCCGAACGGCTCTCGTCGCCGTCGGTGATCGCGCCGGTGCCTCGGGTGCACACCGATGAGCGAGACGAGGTCAAACGGCCCACCACGATGGCCGAGGAGCAGCCCACCGTGAGGGTTCGACTGGACAGCGCTCCAACCACCAGCAGCGGCAAGGGCAACAGTCGTGGGGAGTCGGATCCCTCTGTCCCGCCCGAGGCGACCATCGTGCTGCCGTGGACGCGGCCCTGAGCGCCGCGTCGACCGATCCCGATGCGCCCCATCAGCAGCCGCACCGGTGACCTGGAGCCGTCGCTGGTCTTCGGCCAGACCTATGTCAGCCGCCGCAGGATCACCTACATCGACGCCGCCGCACTGCTCAGCCTTACGATCATCCTGATCTCCTTGATCCCGGCGCAGCTGATCATCCCCGGCATGACCGACCTCGGCCGGCCCGGCTTGATCGTCGGCATGCTGCTGTTCTGCTGGTGGGTGCTGGCCCGCTTCGGCTCGCACCTGGTCATGACGGGGCCACAGCCGATGCGCTGGGCCGTCCTGGTCTTCATGGTCGCCGCGATCATCTCGTACGCGGTCGGCTTCCTGCGCGGGCTCACCTCGATAGAGGCCAACGCGGCCGACCGGACCATGCTGTTCTTCTGCATCTTTGTCGGCGTGGTGCTGACCGCCGCCGACGGCGTACCCAACTGGTTGCGGTTGCGCGGCGTGCTCAAAGTCCTGGTCGTCTGCGGGGCGGTGATCGCGGCCATCGCCATCGTGCAGTACTTGACCAGCTACGAGCTGACTCGGTTCCTGAGGGTACCGGGGCTGCAGGCAAAGGGCTGGACGCCCGGCTTCGAGGTACGCGGCGGCGGCATCCGGGTGGCGAGCACGACCACCCACTACATCGAACTCGCCGCGCTCCTCTCGCTGATCCTGCCGTTCGCAATTCATTTCGCCTGCTTCAGTCGCCGGCCGCACCGGCGCCAGCTTTCCCTGGTCGCCACCGTGCTGATCGCAGGCGGCATTGCGACCACCATTTCCCGCACCGGCGTACTCGCGGTTGGGCTGATCGTCGTCTGCCTCGCCCCGTTGTGGACCTGGCGGCTGCGGTACAACATTGCAGTGCTCACCGGCGGATTGCTGGCCGCGGTTGCCGCGATGAGTCCCGGCCTGATCAAGACCCTGCTCCACCTGTTCGACAGCCCGTCGTCCAATCCGGCCTTCACGGTCCGCCAGGCGCGCTATCCGCTGGCCTTTGGCTATTTTGCGCAGCGCCCGTGGTTGGGCCGCGGCACCGGCACCTGGGTGTCTCCCCAATACCAGATCCTCGACAACCAGTGGCTGGACACTTTGATCACCAACGGCATCATCGGGGTAATGACCCTCGCCGGGCTGCACCTGACCGGGATCGCGCTCGCGTGGATGGCGCTGCGTCGGTCCACGGCAATCGAGGACCGCCACCTGTGCGCCGGGCTCATCGCAACCCAGCTCATCGGCATCGTGGTCGCCGGCACCTTCGACTCTCTCTCCTTCATGTCATACGCGACGATCCTCGCCCTGACGCTTGGAATGTGCGGCACCGTGTGGCGGCTGACGCACCCCAAGGCCACGGTACGCAATTCCACGACCCGCTGGTTCCTCGACCGCTGAACGGACGCGGGCCGCAGGGCTGGGACTTTGTGGCGCGTCGCTCAGTTGAGAGCAGCGGCTGGCTCTGGCTTACCGCCTCGGCGCCCGGCCAGGTCGCGCCACCGGCTCAGCTGCTCGCGAGGTACGGCGAGGGGCAGGTAAACCACGACTCCTGCGGTGCCAGCGACAAGGAGTTGCACGACCGGGTACGGACCGGTGAACCGGGCCAGCAGGAACGCGATCACGGCGGCCACCAGGGCCACAAACAGGGGACGTATGATCGCCCGGCCGATCGGCGCGACGCCCACCCGTACCCGCCGCAGAGCGACCGCGGCGAGCGGGATCGCGACGAAGAACCCGACCCCCGCCTGCGCCATGGCCGCCCCCTGCAGACCGTGGAACTGGGTCGCGAACCACAGCGTGGGGGCCAGCGCGATCGCCCAACCCACGTTGAACCACAGGGCTGCCCGGGTCGCCCCGGCGCCCATCAGAACGTCCATCGCCAGCCTGGTCATCATCCGGGCGAGGGTGAGCACTACGAGGATGCGAAGCACCGGCGCGGCCGGCGACCAGGAGTGACCGTACAGAAAAACCACCAACGGAGTGGCGAGTGCGGACATCAGCGCCACGATCGGTGCCACCACGGTCACCAGGACGGACATCGAGGCCCGCACGCCGGCCGAGAGCGCCTCGTCGTCGTGCTCGGAGAGCCGGGAGAAACCGGCCACCGATACATACCGGATAGCGGTGCCGAGAATTGTCTGGGCCCAGCTGGAGATGTTGAAGGCCAGCAAAAAGTACCCGAGGGCGGTCGGGCCGGTGAGGTGACCGACGATCATGAGCTGTACGTTCGTGATGACCGCGTCGACGCCGAGACTCGCCGCCAGCGGTACCCCGAAGTGCATCAGCCGCTTGGCGATGGCTCGATCGACGCTGATGCGCAGCGGCACCCTGGCGAGCACGCACACCAGCACTCCCGTGGCAAAGGCACCGGCCAGTTGGCCCCAGGCGAAGCTGTACGCCCCATTGCCTTTCGCTGCGAGGTAAATGGAGAGCGCAGCGTTGACGACGAACCCGAGCCCGTTCGCGATGATCAGCTCTTTCTGCTGGAAGTTACGCATCAGCGCACCGCTGCGTACCGCGGTCAGCCCGTCGATCACGATGATCAGCGTGAGGATCCGCACCACCGGGGCGGCGCCGCTGTCGCCAGCGGCCGCGGCGAACGCCGGCGCGGCGAGCCAGAAGACGCCATAGATCGCGATGCCGAACCCGGCGGCCAGGACCGCCGCGGTGGGCGCCATCTCCTCCAGCTTGCCGCGCCACTGGACCGTCGCCGCGATCAGGCCGAGGTCGTTGATGTGCATGAGGACACCGAGCGCGGCGAGCGCTATCGCGTACTGCCCGAAGTCCTCGGGCGCGAGCAACCGGGCCAGTACCAGGCCCATCGCGAACGAGCCGATCTTCGTGAGGAGCGTGCCTAGCAGGCTCCATTTCAGCCCCCGGCCCGCCTGACGGGCGATCGACTCGCCGACCTCCGCGTCGCCGACCACCTCATCGGTGGTCATTCCGCCACGCTCACCGCCGGAGCCGCCTCCGTACGGCCGTCCCCGGTATCCGTAACGATCTTCTCAAGCCAGATCTCGCGCCAGTAAGGCGTGATCGCTCGCGGGCAGTTGCCGTTGTGCGCGCCCTCGCAGATGACGTTCTCCAGCACGATGCACGGGTTCTTCATCCGCAGCATGCGACCGGTCGTTTCGTCAATGATGTGGTCCACTCGGCGGGCCACCCGGCCGGTACGGCCGCAGAACCGGGCCATCTCCGAGTCGAAGCCCATGCCCCGGTTGAGCAGGTCGGCGTTGAGGGTCGGCTCGATCTCCTCGCGCGACCGTATGCGTACCAGGTCGCCGGGCTGCAGCCCGAGTGAGACGGTCGGCGTGTTGCCGGCCGCCAGACCGCGCAGGAAGCCCCAGCGCCGCCCGCCCCTGACCCGCAGCCAAGCGGGCAGGTGCTGGACACTGAACCCCTGCCAGCGGTTGTAGAGCATGACGAGGAACGTCCGGATCGTCCATAGGACTGTGGCGTTACCGGTCTGCACGTCTTCGACGTACTGGGTAAGGTCGCGCGCCGGCAGCACCTGCGGCGCCGCCCGCAGCAGCTCGGTCGCCTGGCAGCGGTACCGCTCCGCGCCGTCCTCGGCCGGCGGGCGTCGGCTGTTCGCGTTGAGTAGCGGCAGCAGCCTGGGCGCGGCGAGTTCATCGGCGGACGCCGTGGCGGCGCCGGCGGTCTCGGCGAGTTCGTCGACGGGCACCGCCGCGGTGGCCTCGGCTGGATCGACCTTACGCAGCCAGGCGTGTTTCCAGAAGAGGAGACAGGCCGCCTGGCAGCCACCGTGGCCGCCGCCGTCGCAGCGCGCCGCGGTGAGGTGGACCGCGTTCTCCATTTTCCGGATGCCGGACCGAGTCAGCGTATCGCAGGTCTTGTGCGCGACCTTGTAGACCGTGAGCCGCTGCCCGCAGTACTTGAGCATTTCCGGCATGAAAGGCAGCGAGCCCAGCTCGCCGTTCTCGTCCAGCATCGCGAGGATCTCCGCCGCGCTACGTACCTCCACGAGGTCGCCGACCCGCAGGTCGAGTGCCGTACCTCCAGACGCCCCGGCATTCGGCATCACGCGGTCTCCATCCAGCGCAGCGAATCGTCGATCCGCCCGGCCTTACGCAGTGCGGTGATTCGGCGCAGCCGCTGGTGTCGCTCCCCCATCAGGTCCTCCAGCGCGAGCCCGTAGCGCTGGTACGCCTCGGCGAGCTGTTCGATGCCTTTCCGCAGCGTCCACTGTGGACGAAAACCGGGAACTTCTCGGGCGATCAGGTCGCAGGAGACCCGGTAGTTACGGGCGTCCGCGCCGGCACCCGACGCGTACGTCACGCTGCCGCCGACCACATCGCGGACCAGCTCCGCCACGTCGCGGATCAGATAGTTCTCGGCCGAGTCGCCGACGTTGTACGCCTTGCCGTGCACCGTCTCACGGGGCGCCTCGAGCAGAGCCAGGAAGGCCGCTGCGATGTCCTCGGCGTGCACCAGCGGCCGCCAAGCCATGCCGTCGCTTCGCAGCCCCACCTGTCCGGCGATCAGCGCATTGCCGACTAGGTCGTTGACCACCAGGTCACCGCGCAGCCGGGGCGAGAAGCCGTACGCGGTCGCATTGCGCAGGAAGATCAGGGAAAAGTCGTCGTCTGCAAGCTGGGCCAGGTCGCGCTCGCTCCGGATCTTGGACTCGCCGTACGGGGTGAGCGGCGCGAAGTCGGCGGTCTCGGTCAACGGGGCATCCTCGGCGCCCGCGCCGTACAGACTGCACGAGGAGGAGAACAGGAACCGCTCTACGCCCGCCGCCTTGGCCGCGCGGGCCAGGCGCAATGTCGCTCGATGGTTCACGTCGTACGTCAGGTCGGGGTTCAGATCGCCCAGCGGGTCGTTACAGAGCGCCGCGAGGTGCATGACTGCGTCCGGCGCGACATGGGCGAGGTCCTCGGCGGTCACATCGCGCAGGTCAGTGCGGAGCGCCGACACCGGTTCGGGTGTCGGCCCCAGCGTGCACTCGGCGAACAGTCCGGTGTCCAGACCGACCACCTCGTGGCCGGCGCCGATGAGCACCGGGACCAGTACGCTACCCAGGTAGCCCTCGTGCCCGGTGACGAGTACGCGCATGCGGATCTCCCGTCCATTGGAATGGGACGCAGATACTGTAATCAGTCGGTCCCCGGAATGCCTGGTACTGACAGATTTCTGACCCGGCCGGCTTTGCGCACGACTAATCCGCCATAAGTGACTGGAGGGCTTTGTGCAAAGAAGCCGGAGGGGGCAACTCCCGTGCTGTTGGGTTTTCGCGGTCGATCTCAGTGTCCTCGATGAGTAGACCCCCGCCCTTGGACGGCTGCAGAGCAGCGATCCACGCACGACGGCGGAGTGTCGTGCGCGTCTGAACTCCGTCTCCCGCTATCAGTACGCCCCGGAGCTTCGGATGACGGCGCTCAGGGTGCGGAGCAGGATCGCCAGGTCCATGGTCAACGACCAGTTCTCCACGTACGACAGGTCCAGCCGGATGGACTCCTCCCATGAGAGGTCGGATCGGCCGGAGACCTGCCACAGCCCGGTCAGGCCGGGCTTGACCACCAGGCGCCGGCGCATGTCCGCCGGATAGCCGGCGACCTCACGGGGCAGCGGCGGCCGCGGTCCGACCAGCGACATGTCGCCCTTGAGCACATTGACAAGCTGCGGGACCTCGTCCAGCGACAGCCGGCGCAGCCAGCGCCCGACCCGGGTCACCCGCGGGTCGTCACGCATCTTGAACAGCCCGCCGTCGGTCTCGTTGCGGTCGAGCAACTCCGCCAGACGATCTTCCGCGTCCACGTACATCGTCCGGAACTTGTAGATGACGAACGGTCGGCCGTTCTTGCCCACTCGCTCCTGGCGGAAGATCGCCGGGCCCCCGGCACCCGGGCTCATCCGGATCAGCAGCGTGATCGCCAGCAGCAGCGGGGCGGCGACGATCAGCAGCAGGAGCGCGGACACGCGGTCGAAGACCGACTTGACGAACCGCCGGCCGCCCTTCAGGCGGGGGTGCTCGACGTGCAGCATCGGCAACCCGTCCACCGGGCGGACCGTGGTGCGATCCCCGGCCACGTCGATGAGATTGCTGGCAACGATGAGGTCCACGTCGTCGCGTTCCAGTTGCCACCCCAACCGGCGCAGGGCGGCTCCGGCGATCTCCGGGCAGGAGAGGACCACGACCGTGTCCGCACCCGCGCGTGAGACGGCGGTGGCCACGTCCTCGAACGTGCCGAGGATCGGCGGCAGCAAGCCGGCCGCGCGTCGCCCGGCGGGCTCGGCGCGGGGGTGCGGCAGGCAGGCGCCGACCACGCCGAGTCCGTGGAAGCGCTCGCGGCGCAGTCTTCTGGTCATCTCGGCGACGGCCAGCCCGTGCCCGACCAGAATCACCCGGTGCAGGCGTTCACCGCGGGCCCATGAGCGGTGCAGGCGCCGGCGGACGAGATACCGCACCGCGACTCCGGCGACGATGAGCAGCGGCATCGCGATGATCACGTAGCCTCTGGCGAGCCGGAAATCGACTGCAAAGGAAACAATCGCCAAGGTGGCGGTAAGGGCGAGACCGGCTCGAAACACCCGAGCGTACTCATCATTCCCGACGAAAAGATGGCGTGTTTCATACGCTCGGTTGAGGGTGAGCGCGACCATCCAGCCGAACGGCAGCGTAATGGTGATCCAGAGATAGCCACGGTGATACGGATCGGCCGTCAACGGGCCGAATCGAAGGCCCAGGGCAGCGGCCGCGGACGCCAGTCCAATCGTCAGGTCGACGAGACACAGTGTGACGACGTACCGGGACTGCCAGCCACTCCGCGTCGGCCCAACCGGATCAGCTGGTGGCGCCGTCGAGCTGTTTCGGACGGCCGTAAGGTCGATGACAGGTGCGAGGTCGACCGAATTCACTCCGCCTCCCTCTGCGCCCGTCGCCAACCGTCCGCCGTACCGTTTGTCTGCCGGCTCGGAATCGTGCGGTACGCGCGAGAACTTCGCATCCGGGAGCAAGTCGTCCAGGAAGCCGCGCGAGACCGACTGCGCTTCAGGATGCTCAATCCACACTCGCTCCGCCAGCGAAGTTTCCAGTTTTCCGGTCCAGAGTCCAATTGCGGACAATGAGGAGGGTGCGGGGGCGGCCGACGGGGCATTACACAATGGCCCGTCCAGTTGCCGCACACCACCCGTGGAGGCGGTCGGGCGCCCGACTTTCGGCCGGGTCAGTAGGGCGTCGCGCCCGCGGTCAGGCTGGACATGAATGACCGGCAGCTGTGGTAGTCCGGCAGCAGTCCCGCCTCGCGCGCCTGGGCCAGGCTCGGCGCGGCTGCGTCCCGGGCCGAGAGCACCGGCGCGTCCGCCGGCCAGTCGATGGCCAGTTGCGGGTCGAGGGGGTGCACGGTGTGCTCGGCAGGGGGGTTGTAGGTGGTGGAGCAGAGGTAGCTCAGGGTGGCGTCGTCGGTCACGGCGCAGAAGCCGTGGCCCAGGCCTTCGCCGAGGTAGACGGCGCGACGATCGGTGTCGTCGAGGCGGATGGCCTCCCATTGCCCGAAGGTCGGCGAGCCCACCCGGATGTCCACGACCATGTCGATGACCACCCCGCGTACGCAGGTCACGTACTTGGCCTGGCCGGGCGGTACGTCGGCGAAGTGGATGCCGCGAACCACTCCGCGCGCGGAGACCGAGAGGTTGGCCTGGGCGAGCCGGAGCGGGTGTCCGACCGCGGCGGCGAGGCGGTCGAAGCGGTACCACTCCATGAACAGTCCGCGTGGGTCGCCGTGTTGCTGTGGGGTGATCTCCCATGCCCCGTCGATGCTCAGCGGCCGGATCTTCATCGGTCATTCCCGCCGGTTGGCTGCTCGGCGAGCAGGCTGAGCAGGTAGGTGCCGTATCCGCTCCTGGTCAGCGGCTCGGCCAGCGTGCGCAGTTGTTCGTCGTTGATCAGGCCGGCCCGCCAGACCACCTCTTCGATGCAGCCGATCTTCATGCCCTGGCGTTCCTCGATGACCCGGACGAACTCGGCGGCCTGCATCATCGAGGTGAAGGTGCCCGTGTCCAGCCAGGCGGTGCCCCGGTCCAGCACCGTCACGGAAAGCTCGCCCAACTCCCGGTAGGTCTCGTTGACCGCGGTGATCTCCAACTCGCCCCGGGCGCTGGGGGTGAGCTTGCGGGCGATGTCGACGACCCGGCTGTCGTAGAAGTAGAGGCCGGGCACGGCATAGCGGGACTTCGGCTTCGTCGGCTTTTCCTCGATGGAGAGCACCTTGCCGTCGGCGTCGAAGTCGACCACGCCGTACGCCTCCGGGTTGGCCACCGGGTAGGCGAAGACCCGGCCACCGACCGGGTCGCCGTTGGTGGCGAGCTGCCGGCCCAGGCCGACGCCGTGGAAGATGTTGTCGCCGAGGATCAGTGCCACGGACTCGGCGCCGACGAAGTCGGCAGCGACGATGAAGGCCTGCGCGATCCCCTCCGGGCGGGGCTGTACGGCGTATTCCAGCCGCAGCCCGAACTGGGCGCCGTCACCGAACAGGCGGCGGAACTGGTCCTGATCCTCGGGCGTGGTCATGATCAGGATCTCCCGCACCCCCGCCATGACGAGGGTGGAGAGCGGGTAGTAGACCATCGGCTTGTCGAAGACCGGCATGAGCTGCTTGGACACCGCGCGCGTGATCGGCCACAGCCGAGTTCCGGTGCCGCCGGCGAGAAGGATTCCGCGCATTTGGCGAGGCTAGCGGCGGGCACGCGGGGCTGGTGTCGCCGATGCGACTGGGACGCAGGCAAACCTTGCGTAGACTCCCGGACCCGTGAGGATCCTCGTCACCGGCGGAGCCGGATTCATCGGATCCGAGTACGTGCGCATGCTGTTGCAAGCGCCGGGCAGCACCGGTCCCACCGACCCGCACCTCGAGCCGAGTGCGGTCACCGTGCTGGACAAACTGACCTACTCGGGAAACCTGCAAAACCTGGCACCCGTACGTGACGACCCGCGCCTGCGGTTGGTGCGCGGTGATATCTGTGACCAGGCGCTGGTCGATGAGGTCGTCGCCGGTCACGACGTGATCGTGCACTTCGCCGCCGAGTCCCACGTGGACCGTTCCATCAGCGGTGCGGCGCCGTTCGTCACGACCAACGTGCTCGGCACCCAGACCCTGCTCGACGCGGCGCTGCGGCATGGCACGCACCGGTTCGTGCACGTGTCCACCGACGAGGTGTACGGGTCCATCGACGAGGGCTCCTGGACGGAGACCTGGCCGCTGGCGCCGAACTCGCCGTACTCGGCGTCCAAGGCCGGCTCCGATCTGCTGGCGCTGGCCTACCACCGCACCCACGGCATGGACGTGGTGGTCACCCGCTGCTCGAACAACTACGGGCCGTACCAGTTCCCGGAGAAGGTCATCCCCCTGTTCGTGACCAACCTGCTCGACGGCGGCACCGTGCCCCTCTACGGCGACGGCGGCAACATCCGGGACTGGCTGCACGTGCACGACCACTGCCGGGGCATCGCCATGGTCCAGGAGAAGGGCCGCGCCGGCGAGGTCTACCACATCGGCGGCGGCACCGAGCTCAGCAACAAGGAGCTCACCGCATGGCTGCTGCAGGCCTGCGACGCCGGGTGGGACCGGGTCGTGCCGGTCACCGACCGCAAGGGCCACGACCGCCGCTACTCCCTGGACATCAGCAAGATCAGGCTTGAGCTCGGGTACGCGCCGAGCATCGACCTCGAGCGCGGCCTGACGCAGACCGTGCAGTGGTACCGGGACCACCGGGCCTGGTGGGAGCCGCTGAAAGCGGGCATTGAACCGGCCGTCGCCGGATGAGCCGACTGCTGGTCACCGGCGCCGGCGGCATGCTGGGGCGGGATCTGGTGGCAGTCCTGAGCTGCCGAGGCGACCTGTCCGTCACGGCCACCACGCGCGCCGAGCTCGACATCACCGACCCGGACGCGGTGCGAGCCGCCGTCGCCGGGCACGACCTGGTGATCAACACAGCGGCGTGGACCGACGTGGACGCCGCCGAGGCGCATGAGGAAGCCGCCACCGCCGCCAACGGCGACGCCGTCGCAAACCTGGCCGCAGCCTGCGCCGCGACCGGCGCGCGCATGATCCACATATCCACCGATTACGTCTTCCGCGGCGACGCCACCGAGCCGTACCGGGAAGACGCCCTTACCTGTCCGGTCAACGCGTACGGGCGCAGCAAACTCGCCGGAGAGCTCGCGGTGACCCGGCTGCTCCCCGACACCGGCTACATCGTGCGCACCGCCTGGCTCTACGGCGAACACGGACCCAACTTCGTCGCCACCATGCTGCGGCTGGCCGAGGAGCGCGAGTGGCTCGACGTGGTGGATGACCAGCGAGGGCAACCCACCTGGTCGTACCGGCTGGCGGAACAGCTGGTCGCGCTGACCGACGCGGCGCTGGCCTGCCACGCCGCCCCCGGCGCCTACCACGGCACCGCATCGGGCGAGACCACCTGGTACGGCCTCGCCCGCGCCGTGTTCACCCTGCGCGGCCTCGATCCCGATCGCATCCGGCCGACGACCAGCGACCGCTACCGCCGCCCGGCTCCCCGTCCGGCGTACAGCATCCTGGCCCACGACCGCTGGGCCGCCGCGGACCTGCAGCCGATGGCGGACTGGCGCTCGGCCCTGGCCGAGGCCCTGGCCCCTGCTCCACATGCGACAGCCAACCGTCGGGGTCAACAGCGTAGATAGGCGTCGTTGATCATCCCTCGGCTACCGGCCGGTCGTCGACATGGCCAACCTTGTCATCGTCCACTGACGGGTCGGCGCGCGTCAGCGGCCCGTGGGTCCACGTGGTTCCGCCATGAGTGCTGGGGCGCGTAGCCCAGCACCCGTCGTGCCTTGTCGATGCTGAGCAAGGTCTCGTGCTCGCCGAGCTCCTTGCGGACCTCCACACCCGGGTAGACCTCGGCCATGAGGCGGGCACTGGACCTGCTCATGACGGTGTCGGCATTGGCGATGATGAAGACGTCGGCGCCGGGCAGGTCGTGGGCGAGTGCCCGCTCGACCGCCTGAGCCCCGTCGCGGGCGTCGATGTAGCCCCACAGGTTCCACCGGCGCAGCTGGGGGTCAGCGTCGAAGGACGGGAACTGGGCGTAGTCCTCGACGTCCATCACGTTGGAGAACCGCAGGCCCACCATGACCAGCTCGGGGTCCCATCGGCAGAAGTGCCGCGCCATCTCTTCCTCGAGCGCCTTGTTCAGCGAGTAGGTCGACTCCGGACGCGGCGGGTACTCCTCGTCGACCGGCGCGTACGGCGGCGGGGTGTCGAACGGCAGCCCGAGCACGGTCTCGCTCGACGCCCACACCACCCGCTTGATCGCTGCCGCCCTGGCCGCAGCGAAGGTGTTGTACGTCGCTGCGGAGTTGTTCGCGAAGGTGGTCGCGTTGGGCAGCAGCCCCGGCGCCGGGACCGCCGCCAGGTGCACGACCGCGTCGACCCTGCCGGTGTGCTCGTCGGCGCCGCCGCTGAAAGCCTCCACCACCTGCCCATAGTCGGTGAGGTCGACGAGGAGGAACTCGCCGTCGACGTCGCGGGGGTCGCGCCCGCCGGCGCGGTCCACAGCCAGCACGTCCACGCCCACGTCGCGCAGGTGCGCAACCACGGCGCGACCGAGTTTGCCGGCGGCCCCGGTGACGACAACGCGCCTGGGGAGTGCGGATGCGAAAACAGGATCGCTCATGTGTCACATCCTTTCCTACGGTGCGATAGGGAAGCCGCCGTGGGGCGTCAAAGCCGCCATCAGCCGGTCAGCCGCCTCGGCCGGCCAACCTGCCGTACCGACCAGCTCCTCCGCCCCGTCGTCGGACCGGACCGGCGGCGTCGCGCCCACCTCACCGCGGACGTGGCAGGCGTGCGGATTAAGGCGCGGGACGCCGACGGCGAGGAGCACGACGACGGCTCAGGCGGGTCTGAGCCGTCGCCGCGGTCCCCACCGTCAGTGACGGGCCTAGCGGCCGACCACGGCCGCTGCGCCGCCGCCCCGGCGTACCGGCTCGGCCGCGGCGAGCAGCCGGCCGTCCGCCAGGAACTCGATGCCGGTCGCGGCGCCGATCTCCGCGGTGGGAGAGAAGGCGTGACCCGGGGGGAGGCCGGTGGCGTACTCGGTGATGAACGCCGGCTCGGCCTGAGTGCTGGCGCCGTTGCGCTGCGATGCCCGCGGCGCCGCCAGCGCCTCCGGCAGGGTCATTCCCAGGTCGATCCGGTTGACCAGCATCTGCAGGACCGTGGTGATGATCGTCGCGCCCCCGGGCGTGCCGACAGCCAGGAACGGCCGTCCGTCGGCCAGCACGATTGTGGGCGACATGGAACTGCGCGGGCGCTTGCCCGGCGCCGGGAGGTTCGGGTCGGGCGCGGTGCCCTGGGTCGGCGCGAAGTTGAAGTCGGTCAGCTCGTTGTTGAGCAGGAATCCCCGACCGGGTACGACCATCCCGTTGCCGCCGGTCGCCTCGATGGTCAACGTGTACTCCACCACGTTGCCCCACCGGTCGGCCACGGTCAGGTTGGTGGTGCTCTTACGGTCGTCGCGGGTGTCGGCGGCCGTCGCCGCCGAGCAGCCGTCGTAGGCGCCGTCCGGGACGCCGGGTGCGACCGGCTTGGGCAGCGCCGCCGAGGGATCGATCAGGCAGGCGCGTTCCTTGGCGTACGCGTCGCTGAGCAGCTCCCGGAGCACGTTGCGCGCGGTGTGGTCGCCGACGTACCGGTTGCGGTCGGCGAACGCCAGCGCGCTGGCCTCCAGGTAGTGGTGCATCGCCTGGGTCGCGGTCATCGACCGCAGGTCGAACTGCTCGAGGATGTTGAGCGCTTCGCCCACCGCGGTACCGCCGCTCGACGGGGTGGACATGCCGTACACCTCGAGGCCGCGGTAGTCCGACCGGGTCGGCTCGGGGAAGCGGGTGCGGTAGCCGGCGAGATCGGCGGAGGTCATCCCGGCCTCCCGGACCGGGTACGGCCACGACCCGATCGGCTGCGCCGCCATCGGCGGGTGCTGCACGGTGGCAACCACGTCGCTGCCGACCTCGCCCCGGTAGAACACGTCGGTGCCCTGCTTGGCGATCAGCCGGTACGTCTCCGCGAGGTCCGGGTTGCGGAAGGTGCTGCCGACCGCCGGCGGCTGACCGCCGGGCAGGTACAGCGCGCTGGTCGAGCTGAACTTCCCGAACGCGGCTTGATTCGCGGCGATCTGGCTGGCGAAGGTCTCGTCGACGGTGAAGCCGTCCTCGGCGACCCGCGCGGCGGGCTTGAGCAGCTGCGCCAGCGACCGGGTGCCCCAGCGCTCCAGCGCGTCCTGCCAGGTGAGCAGGGTGCCGGGGACACCGACGGACAGCCCGCTGATCCGGGCCTCGTCGAAGCGGTACGGTTGCCCGGTGGCCGGGTCGATGAAGCTGGTCTCGGTCATCGACGCCGGTGCCGACTCGCGGCCGTCGATGGTGTGCACGCGCCCGGTCTTCGCGTCGTAGTAGACGAAGAAGCCACCGCCGCCGATGCCGGCCGAGAAGGGTTCGGTGACGCCGAGCGTCGCCGCCGCGGCGACCGCCGCGTCGACCGCGTTGCCACCCCGCCGCAGCACATCCAGCCCGACCGCCGTGGCAGCGGCATCCACCGTGGACACCGCGCCCCCGTACCCGACGGCCACCGGCTCCTTCGGCGGCTCGGCCGGCTTCGCCTGGGCGGGAACGGCGGTTGCGGCCACGAGCGTGGCCAGAGCGACGGTCGCGGTGATGAGGGCTCGAGGTCTCATGTGGCCTCCCCAGATCGACACGGGTGGACTTACTGCCTACTCCCATGGCCGGGAGTCGGCAACCCGAACGTGCCGATGTTCCGGGGCAAGGTTCGGCCAGGCGGGGTGGTGTCGGGAGAGAGCGCCGGCACCGCTCGGGCGGCGACAACGCGGGACTGCTCGCGGAGCCGTTCGTGTCGGTGTGGCTTCCTACACTCCCCGACCACGGCGACGGCGAGCTGATGAAGCAGGCAACGAGTGGCGGCACAGGACGTGGCCCCGCCGGCCGCGACTTCGCGGCCAGCGGGGCCCAACTGCTTTCCTGGACGTCCAGGACGGCCCGGTGAGGGCCGGCCTGGACGTCAGGGTCGGGCGAGGTCGAACCGGTCGAGGTTCATCACCCTGACCCACGCCGCGACGAAGTCGTGCACGAACTTCTCCCGCGCGTCGTCGCTCGCGTAGACCTCGGCGAGCGCGCGCAGCTCCGAGTTGGAGCCGAAGACGAGGTCGACGCGGCTGCCGGACCACTTGACCTGGCCGGTGACCTGGTCCCGACCCTCGAAGGTGTTCGCGTCCTCGGACGTCGCCTTCCACGTCGTACCCAGGTCGAGCAGGTTGACGAAGAAGTCGTTGGTCAGCGATCCGGGGGTCGTGGTGAAGACGCCCAGTGGCGACTGCTGGTAGTTCGCACCCAGGACGCGGAGACCGCCGACGAGGACCGTCATCTCGGGCGCGCTCAGGGTCAGCAGGTTCGCCTTGTCGACCAGGAGGAACTCAGCCGGCAGGCGGTGGCCCTTGCCGAGGTAGTTGCGGAACCCGTCGACGGTCGGCTCCATCGCGGCGAAGGACTCCACGTCGGTCTGCTCCTGCAACGCGTCCGTACGTCCCGGCGTGACGGGAACCTCGACGTCGAAGCCGGCGTTCTTCGCCGCCAGCTCGACGGCCGCGGACCCGGCGAGCACGATCAGGTCGGCGAGCGAGACCTTCTTCCCGCCGGTCTGGGACGCGTTGAACGCCTCCTGGATCCCCTCCAGGGTGTGCAGCACCCGCGCCAGCTCGTCGGGGTCGTTGACCTCCCAGCCGTTCTGCGGCTCGAGGCGGATGCGCGCCCCGTTGGCGCCACCGCGCTTGTCGCTGCCGCGGAACGTCGACGCCGACGCCCAGGCAGTGGAGACGAGTTGGGAGACCGTCAGGCCCGAGGCGAGGATCTGGCCCTTGAGGGTGGCGACGTCCTCAGCGTCGATGAGTTCGTGCGTAACCGGCGGCACGGGGTCCTGCCACAGCAACGTCTCGGTCGGGACCTCCGGGCCGAGGTAGCGAGCGATCGGCCCCATGTCGCGGTGGGTCAGCTTGAACCATGCCCGGGCAAAGGCGTCCGCGAGCTCGTCCGGGTGCTCGAGGAAGCGCCGCGAGATCTGCTCGTAGACCGGGTCGAACCGGAGCGCGAGGTCCGTCGTCAGCATGGTCGGAGCGTGGCTCTTCGACGGGTCGTGCGCGTCGGGGACCGTGCCGGCGCCCGCGCCGTCCTTCGGCTTCCACTGGTGCGCACCGGCGGGGCTCTTGGTCAGCTCCCACTCGTACCCGAACAGGATCTGGAAGAAGCTGTTGTCCCACGCGGTCGGGGTGTTGGTCCACGCACCCTCGAGCCCGCTGGTGATCGTGTCCCCGCCCTTGCCGGTGCCGAAGCTGTTCTTCCAGCCCAGGCCCTGCTCTTCGATCGGGGCGGCCTCGGGCTCGGCGCCGACGTGGTCCGTGGGGCCGGCACCGTGGGTCTTTCCGAAGGTGTGACCGCCGGCGATCAGCGCGACCGTCTCCTCGTCGTCCATCGCCATGCGGCGGAACGTCTCGCGGATGTCCCGGGCCGAGGCGATCGGGTCCGGGTTGCCGTTCGGGCCCTCCGGGTTGACGTAGATGAGGCCCATCTGGACGGCGGCGAGCGGGTTCTCGAGATCCCGGTCGCCGGTGTAGCGCTCGTCACCGAGCCACGTGGTCTCGGGACCCCAGTAGACGTCCTCGTCGGGCTCCCAGACGTCCGGGCGGCCGCCGGCGAAGCCGAAGGTCTTGAAGCCCATCGACTCCAGGGCGACGTTGCCGGCGAGGATCATGAGGTCGGCCCACGAGAGCCTCTGGCCGTACTTCTTCTTGACCGGCCACAGCAGGCGGCGAGCCTTGTCCAGGTTTCCGTTGTCCGGCCAACTGTTGAGCGGCGCGAAGCGCTGCTGCCCGGCGCCGGCGCCGCCGCGACCGTCGCTGATGCGGTAGGTGCCCGCGCTGTGCCACGCCATCCGGATGATGAACGGGCCGTAGTGGCCGTAGTCCGCCGGCCACCAGTCCTGCGAGGTCGTCAGGACCTCCGCGATGTCCTGCTTCACGGCGGCGAGGTCGAGGGTCTTGAACGCCTCGGCGTAGTTGAACTCCGCACCGAGGGGGTTGGCCACGGCGGGGTTCTTGGCGAGGATCTTCAGGTTGAGCTGGTTCGGCCACCAGCCGCGGTTGCCGCCGCCCTGCGTCGGGTGGGGGGCGCGTCCGTGTGCGACCGGGCAGCGAGACTCGCTCCCGGCGGTCGCGTCGTGGACGACGGCGTCGTGGTTCTCGGACATCGGGTTCCTTCCGTGACTTGGCGGATCAGAGGGGTCAGGAATTGGCTGCGGTGGAACAGTCGGGGCACATGCACCGCGCCCAGCACCGCCACCCGAGGACGGGTGACGCGCAACGCGGCCCCGCGCAGCATCTGCTGGAAGTCCAGGGTCGTGACCACGTCCCGCAGTCTGGCCCGTTTTCTGGAATCAGTCAAGAATGTGGGTGCCACCGAGCACGGCGACGAACATGTCATCAAGTTCACCGTCACCGCCGCCGAGGCGTACGAACGCTCCCCCGATCCGGACGTGCTCGCCGCGGCCCTCCGGGCCGGCGAGCTCATCCGCGCGTGCACTCGCCGCGAAGGGATCTCTTACTGCGCGGCGACGGACATCGGCGCGCTGAGTGGTCCCTCGTTCCCGCTGCGATCCAGTCCGGACACGCAGTAGGACGGCGGGCGGTCCGCCGGGGCGCCGCGGTCGACCCAGCCGGTACTCCGGGCAGTGCCGACGAGCCGGGCCGCGTCGCCGTCCACCCGGTAGACGGCGAAGCTCGCAGCGCCGCCTCCGCGCCAGGTCAGCACGACCCCGCCGGCGTCCCCACGCCGCGCGCCGATGACCGCGGGTGCGGCCGGCTGCGCCGCCGGTAGCTGCGCCATCGCGGGCACCAGCGCCGGGCCGGCGTAGTGCGCCGCGCTGTACCGGCTGACCGCCCCGAGCTTGTCGGCGCGCACCTGCCTGGCGCTGAAGTGCACGCTTCCGCTCACCCCGTGCCGTCGGTTGAGGGCAAGCTGGCGGTCCAGCTCGGCCGGATCGCGCCAGGCGCCGCGCTCGCCCACCCGGTAGTCGGCCTGGCCGATGTAGAGCTGAACCCGGGTGCCCCGCACCGTGGCCGCCCACCACGGCAGCAGCTTGGCGTAGTCGGCCTTGCCGAACCCGATGTGCCAGTAGAGCTGCGGCACGACGTAGTCCAACCACTGCTCCCGTACCCAGAGTCGGGTGTCTGCGTAGATGTCGTCGTAGCTCTGCAACCCGGCTGTCGCTGAGCCGGCCGGGTCGGTGCGCTTGTTGCGCCAGATACCGAACGGGCTGATGCCGAACTTCACCCACGGCTTGATCGCCTTGATCCGCTCGCTCATCTCCCGGACCAGCGTGTTCACGTTGTCCCGGCGCCAGGCGTCCTTGTCCGCGAACCGCCGCCCGTACCGGGCGAACGCCGCGCCGTCCGGGAAGTCCTGGCCGGCCTCCGGGTACGGGTAGAAGAAGTCGTCGAAGTGCACCCCGTCGACGTCGTACCGCTGGACCGCCTCCAGCATCGAGTCCTCGACGAACTTGCGCGCCTCGGGGACACCTGGGTTGAAGTAGAGGCGGCTGCCGGGCCGGTCGGCGCTGGGATAGGTCACCACCCAGTCGGGGTGCCGCCGCAGCGGATGTGTCGGCGCGAGCTGGTCCAGCCTGGGGCCGGGCCCGCCCACCGTGGCCGGCTGCCCGCCCCGGTACGGGTTGAACCAGGCGTGGAACTCCAGGTTGCGGGCGTGGGCCTCGGCGACCATGAATTCCATCGGGTCCCAGCCCGGGTCGCGACCATCGCGTCGTCCGGTCAGCCACTCCGACCACGGCGCGTACCTGGACGGCCAGAGCGCGTCCCCGCTCGGCCGCACGTGCACGAAGACCGCGTTGTGGTTGCGCCGCACAGCCAGGTCCAGCCAGCCCCGGAACTCCGCCCGCGCCGTCTCGGCCGGCAGCCCGCGCCGGCTCGGCCAGTCGATGTTGTTCACCGTCGTGATCCACATGCCGCGCAGCTCGCGGGGTGCCCGGGCCGGCCGGCCGGCGCAGGTGGGGGTGCCACCCGTGGCGACGGCGGCCGCGTCGCCCGCCTCCGCTGCACCTCCGTCGCCAACAACCCGATCCCGCAGCGACCAGGCGCCGACCGCGACCGCCACGGCGAGCGAGGCGACCACCGCGACGAGCGCTTGGGTACGACGGCGGTGGGCGGTGGCAGCGGGCGGAGCGGCGGCGGGCATCGCCCCAGTCTGCCCAGTCCGGCCCGCCGGGTGAACCAGGTAGACCGTTACTTAACGGTCAGATAAGGCGCCCACTGACGCTGTGACCCCCGTCGCCCAAGAGCGCGTGGCCTGTCAAGCGCACAGGGCCCTTCAGCGTCCGGCCCCGGTGAGCGCTCAACGGCGTCCCGGCTCATACCCTCTGGCGCGGGCCGCAGCATCTTGCGACGCTAATGGTTGTGTATGACTACGACCTGTTGGTGCTCGGCTCCGGTCCCAGCGGTCAGAAGGCGGCGATCGCCGCGGCCAAGCTCGGCAGGCGGGTCGGCATCGTGGACCGGCGCGACATGATCGGTGGGGTGTGCATCAACACCGGCACCGTGCCCTCCAAGACGCTGCGCGAGGCCGTGCTCTACCTGACCGGCCTGAGCCAGCGGGACCTGTATGGCAGCCGCTACCGGGTCAAGGAGGAGATCACGGTCAGCGACCTGGCCGCCCGGACCCAGCACGTGATCAGCCGGCAGACGGACGTCATCCGCAATCAGCTGGCCCGCAACCGGGTCGCGATGATCACCGGCACCGGACGGTTCGCGGACGCGCACGCGGTCTGGGTCGACGGCGGCTCCGGGCGCGAGTCCAAGGTCACCTTCGACAAGATCATTATTGCCGCGGGTACGCGCCCGGCGCGCCCGGAGAGCGTCGACTTCGACGACAGGACCATCGTGGACTCGGACGGCGTCATCAACCTCCAAGCCGTGCCCCGCAGCATGGTCGTGGTCGGCGCCGGCGTGATCGGCATGGAGTACGCGTCCATGTTCGCCGCGCTCGGCACCAAGGTGACCGTGGTCGAACGCCGCGACCGGATGCTCGAGTTCTGCGACGAGGAGGTCGTCGAGTCGCTCAAGTATCACCTGCGCGACCTGTCCGTGACGTTCCGCTTCGGCGAGGAGGTCGCCGCGGTGGAGAAGCACCAGACCGCGGCGCTGTGCATCCTGAAAAGCGGGAAGAAGATCGTCGCGGACACGGTCATGTACTCGGCGGGACGCCAGGGCCAGACCGACGACCTGGCGCTGGAAGCGGCTGGGCTGGAGGCGGACAAGCGCGGCCGGATCGAGGTCGATGCGAACTACCGCACCGCCGTGGACAACATCTACGCGGTCGGTGACGTGATCGGCTTCCCGGCGTTGGCGTCCACGTCGATGGAGCAGGGCCGCCTGGCCGCGCAGCACGCCTGCGGCGAGCCGGTCCGCGAGATGCACGAGTTGCAGCCGATCGGCATCTACACGATTCCCGAGATCAGCTTCGTCGGGAAGACAGAGGAGGGGCTGACCGACAGCTCGACGCCGTTCGAGGTGGGCATCGCGCGCTACCGCGAGCTGGCCCGCGGCCAGATCGTGGGTGACTCGTACGGCATGCTGAAGCTGCTCGTCTCCCCGGCCGACGGCCGGCTGCTCGGCGTACACGTATTCGGGACCGGCGCCACCGAGATCGTCCATATCGGACAGGCGGTGATGGGCTGCGGCGCTACCGTCGACTACCTGGTCGACGCGGTGTTCAACTACCCGACGCTGGCCGAGGCGTACAAGGTCGCCGCCCTGGACGCGTCCAACAAGATCCGCAACATCACCCGGATCGACGGTTAGTCCACCCAGGCCCTGGTGCCCGTCGGCGACTTGTCGTTCAAGGGAACAAGGCCGAGGTCTACCTCCAGCTGGGCACTGAGACCGAGTGGCCACCCGAACCCGAGGTGGGCACCACCGGTCACTGGTCGCAGGTTCTGGGAAATGCGCCGAGCCATGGACGGCGATCCCGCTCCTTGCGCCGGGACTATACCTAGAGCTACGATGCATCATGGTTCTAGGGTATGGGGCCTAGGGGGGTCTCGTGAGGGTCACCAAGGATCTCGTCGCCGCCTCGGCGACACCGATGGTGCTGGGCATCCTGGCCGAGGGGGAGAGCTACGGCTACGCCATCCTCAGACGGATCAATGAGCTGTCCGGTGGAGAGCTGAACTGGACCGAGGGACTGCTCTACCCGTTGCTGCACCGGCTTGAGCGCCTCGGATATGTGGAGTCGAGCTGGCAGTCGGTCACTGGGGAGCGGCGGCGCAAGTACTACCGCATCACCAACAGTGGCCTGGCTGAGCTTGCCGAGCAACGCCGCCAGTGGGACACCGTCGTGGACGCGCTCAAGCAGATCTGGCAGGGCCCCGGCGATTTCAGGCCGTCGATTGCGATCCCGCTGGAGGTCCAGGCATGACAGCGCCAGACGGTCAGGACGAACTGGAGGCTCAGTTCGCGCAATGGCGTCAACACGTGCGGCGCCGCCCGGAGCTACGACAATCCGACGCCGAAGAGCTTGAGGACCATCTCCGGGGTTCCGTCGATGAGCTCATCGCGGTTGGCCTACACGCCGACGAGGCGTTCCTGGTCGCGGTCAAACGCATGGGTGCCCTGAACGACCTGTCCCGCGAGTTCGCCCGGGAGCACTCGGAACGGCTCTGGAAGCAACTGGTGCTGACCGGCGAGACCGACAGCCCTGTCGCGGACACCCGGTCGCGACGTGACTTGTTCGCGCTGGCCATCTGCGCTGCGGGCGCGGCAGCGTCCATCAAGGTGCCGGCACTGTTCGGGATGCGCTTCGAAGAGGATGGCGCGTTCTACGGGCCCAACATCAGCCTGTTCGCGCTGCCCTGGCTGGCGGCCTTCCTGGCCTGGCGCCGCCACGCCAGCAAAGCGCTGATCGGGACACTGCTGGCGTTGTTCGCGCTCGGCGCCGTGGCCGCCAACGCCTACCCGCTCGCGGACGACTCCCAGTCGGTGGTCCTGACCAGCATTCATCTCCCCATCGCCCTGTGGATCGTGGTCGGTCTGGCCTACGTGGCCGATGATTTGCGCTCGTCACGCCGACGCATGGACTTCATCCGCTTCACCGGCGAGTGGTTCGTCTACTACGTCCTCATCGCTCTCGGTGGCGGCGTGCTGACCGCGTTCATGTTCGGGACCTTCGAGGCCATCGGGATCTCCCCGGAAGGCTTCGTCTCGGAGTGGCTGCTTCCCTGCGGCGCCGCCGCCGCAGTGGTGGTGGCCGGGTGGCTCGTCGAGGCCAAGCAGAGTGTCGTCGAGAACATCGCCCCAGTGCTCACGCGACTGTTCACCCCGCTGTTCACGGCGGTGCTGCTGGCCTTCCTTGTGGCCCTCGGCTGGACCACCACCGGCATCAACGTCGAGCGGGAAGCCCTGATCCTGTTCGACCTCCTGCTGGTCGTGGTGCTGGGGTTGCTGCTCTACTCGATCTCGGCCCGCGATCCGCTGGCCCCGCCCGGCCTGTTCGACAAGCTGCAGCTCGCCCTCGTGGTCAGCGCACTGGTGATTGATGTGCTGGTGCTGGTGGAAATCACCGGGCGCATCACCGAGTACGGCACCACACCCAACAAGGCGGCGGCGCTCGGTGAGAACGTCATCCTGCTGGCCAATCTCGCCTGGTCGGCGTGGCTGGTGCTGGGTTTCGTCCGCCGGCGCACACCGTTCGCGGCGCTCGAGCGCTGGCAGACCGCCTACCTCCCGGTGTACGCCGTGTGGGCTTGGATCGTTGTCCTGGTCTTTCCCCCGTTGTTCAGCTACCTCTGACAGCCCATCCGCCGCCGTCATCCTCGGCGGACCCGCGCTGTTCCTGGCCGGACGTGCCCACTTCGAGTACGTCGTGTACGGCGGGGTGTCCCGGGATCGGCCGATCGGACTGCTCGTGCTGGCCGCCATCGCCCCGGTGCTGCTCCACGTACCGCCGCTGCTGGCCGCCTTGTCGCAACCGCAGTCCCCACCGCGATCGCGGTCGCCGATACGACCCGCGCCCGGCGGCGCCCATCCGCACCGCCCTCGCCACCCGGCGAGCCAGAAGTGACACCCACGTCTTGAGACTGTTCATTGCCATCACGCAGGTCCTGAGACTCGACGCCGCCGGCAGCCGACCGTTCGTACGCGTGTTCGGCTACTCTGCTGCGGTGGCGGTAGGTGGTCGCTGGTGGAACGGGAGCTGGGGCCGCATGGCCCGGCGGAAACATCTGGCCGCTCTCGGATGATCGACGCAGGCGGGTGCACGGCCCCCAGGGTGACGACAAGTCAGGCCCAGGCCCGGGTGGTTGTTGGGCGTCGGCGCGGGTAGACATCGGCGCCAGCTTGGGTAGCGACCACTGCGATCAGTTGGTCGCTGCTCACCACAGTCTGCTGGCCGCCGCGCTTGGGGGTCGCTGGCTGATGTGCGACGTGTCACCGCCATCCGGGGAACGGCGGTTGTCAGGGGAAATCGTGGAGCTGAGGGTCCATGGGGTGGCGGGCGCCGGGGCCGGTCAGGTGCTCGGCTGCCGGGACGTCCGTCAGGTGGCCGGCGACCGCCGGGCCGGCTTCTACCGCCCCCGGGCGCAATCCCGGCACACCACCGGTGGGGGTGGGACGCTGCTGGAGGCGTACCAGTGGAGCGACCTGCCCTCGGGCACCGCGGCGCGGACGCTGTCCCTGGTGTTCCTGCTGCCGTTCATGCTGAGCAACGTGGCGTTCTGGATGCGCCCGGCGGGACGGGGCTTGCAGTCCGGCGTCACCGTGCTGTGCCAGCTCCTCGCGCTCACCCTGACGCTGCTCTACGCGCTGACGGCGGCTGGGGTCGCCCTCGACCTCCTGGCGTGGAAGTGCATGGGCTCGTCCGGCTGTCTCGCCGGCCGTGGCTGGCTGTCCTGGCTAGGCGGCCGACCGGTCGGTGTGCGCCTGGCGCTGCTGGCCCTGGTGCCGTTGGCCGCGGTGGCACTGGTGTGGTTTCTCGGCGTACGACAGGCTCGCTCGTACGAAGCCTTCCGGTTGCCGGCCGCAAAGCCGCAGGATGACAACCTCACGGCGTTGGACCGGTGGGACGTCTCGCCGAGGGCGAAACGTCTTCACGCGATCCACGTCGCCGCTGCTTTCGTCACGCTGGACGTTGTGCTGCTCGCCGCACGCGCCGCCGCCGGGACTTCGGTGACGGTGGTCGTGTTGTCCGCGCTCGCCGGAGCGCTGCTGGCCACGTGTGTGGTGCTGCTCTGCGCCCCGGGCCAACTGGAGCCGGCTCCGATCGCCAGCACCACGGATCGGATGCCTCTGGTGCTGCGCGCCGTAGCCGGCGGCCTGACGGTCGCGACGCTTTGGTCCGTCGCCGTCGAACCGGTCCGCTGGCCGCGGTCGGACGGACTGCCCAGGTACGCCGACATCGTCGCAATTGTGTTCGTCACCCAGACGGCGCTGCTCGTCGCGCTCGCCGTACTGGTGCTGTGGCGCTCTGGCGGCCGGGACCGCCGACCGGCGCTTCTGCGCGGCTTGGGCGCCGCCGTCGTCGCCACAGTCGCGACGGGCCTGGCGGGCGCCCTTTCGGCCGAGCTGGTCTACCGTGCGGCGTCTCTGCTCAGCAGGCGGACGTTCATGCTGCGAACGGGGGACCTGGCGGTCCCAGTGCCGGCATACCGGTGGGCGATCCTGGCCTTCTTCCTGACCACAATCGCCGCCGTGACGGCGGGCGCCATCATCATCCTGTCGACCCGCGCGGACCGTCGGCGAACCGCAGCAGCCATCGTGGCCCGGGACTACCCGGCTCCCCCACCGGAGGCGAAGGCCCAGGCCCGGCGAGTGGAGAAAGCGGTCATCCAGGCATCTTTCACCGAGCAGCTGGGCTCACTGGCCATTGCCTACGCGTGCCTGACCGTGATCGGGCTCGGGGCCAGCGCGCTAGCTCTGGCGGGGTTGGAGCCGAGCCCGCTGGCGCAGGACCTCCTCGGCGTGCCCAGCGAGGTGCTGAGCGTAGTGATGGCCATTGGCAGCTACCTGATCCTCGCCGTCGTCGTCGGGCTCCTGGTGGGCGGGCTGTTCGCCTCACGGACGGCAGGGTTTCGCCGCTACGTCGGAGTGCTGTGGGACCTCGGCACCTTCTGGCCCCGCGCGGCCCACCCGTTCGCGCCACCCAGCTATATCGAGCGGGCCGTGCCGGAGCTGACGGATCGAATCTGCCAGCTGACGCGACGCTACGACGGGGTCGTGCTCAGCGGACACAGCCAGGGATCGGTCATTCTGGCCGCAACCGTGCTGCGACTGCGCCCAGAGGTGCGGCGACGAGTCGCGCTGCTCACCTATGCCTCCCCCCTCAAGCGACTCTGCGCCCAGCTCTACCCCGCGTACCTCGGCGAGCCCGTGCTGTACGAAATCGGCGACCGGATCGGGTGGCGCTGGCTGAACCTGTGGAGCAACACCGACCCCATCGGCGGCCGGATCTTCTCCAGGCAGCGGTCCGGGGACCCGCCCGCGCGCCCCCGGTCCGCCGCGCTGGTGGACCGCCGCCTACGCGACCCCGAAGACGTGCTGGCACCAGCTGTGGACAGCACCCCGCCGCCGATTTGGGGGCACACCCCATATGAATCGGACGATCGCTACGCCGCGGCAGTCCGCGAGCTGGCAGACCGGCTGCGAGCAGATTGGGAGCAGCGAGGTCCACACAACTGCGCCGAACCGGATTGAACGACACCTGGACGAGTAAGTCCTAACCCGGGTTGGTGGCCCTAGGCGATTCCGTAGCGCTTGCGGGCCTCCTGAACGGTCTCGGGCTTGACGTCGCCGCGCCGGGCCAGGGCGGCGAGCGCCGCGACCACGGCCGACTGCGGGTCAACCCCGAAGTGGCGACGGGCGGCCTCGCGGGTGTCGGAGAGGCCGAAGCCGTCCGTGCCGATCGAGTGCCAGTCCTGCGGCACCCACTGGCTGATCTGGTCCGGGACCGCCCGCATCCAGTCGCTGACGGCGAGCACCGGGCCGGGGGCGCCGTCCAGCACCCGGGTGACGTAAGGGATCCGGTCCTCGCCCTTGAGCTGCGCCGCGTCACAGTCCAGAGCGTCGCGGCGCAGCTCGCTCCAGGACGTGGCGGACCACACGTCGGCCGCCACGCCCCAGTCGCTGGCGAGGAGCCGCTGGGCCTCCAGGGCCCAGTGAATGGCGGTGCCGGACGCGAGGAGTTGCAGACGCGGGGCATCCGCCGCCAACTCCTGGGCATCGGCTTCCCGGAAGCGGTAGAGGCCCTTGAGGATGCCCTCCTCGATGGCCGCGCCCGGCGGCATGGGCGGCTGGACCTTCGGCTCGTTGTAGACCGTGAGGTAGTAGAAGACGTTTTCCGCGTCCGGCCCGTACATCCGGCGCAGCCCGTCGCGGACGATCACGGCGACCTCGTACGCGAAGGCCGGGTCGTAGGCGACCGCGGCGGGGTTCGTGGACGCGATCAGGTGGGAATGACCGTCCGCGTGTTGCAGGCCCTCGCCGGTCATCGTCGTACGGCCGGCGGTGGCGCCGATGAGGAAGCCCCGGCCGAGCTGGTCCGCGAGTGCCCACATCTGGTCGGCCGTCCGTTGCCAGCCGAACATCGCGTAGAAGATGTAGAACGGGATCATCGGCTCGCCGTGGGTGGCGTACGACGTGGCGGCGGCCGTGAAGTCGGCCATCGAACCGGCTTCGGTGATGCCCTCGTGGAGGATCTGGCCGTTCGTGGCTTCCTTGTAGTACAGGAGCATGTCGCGATCGACCGGATCGTAGGTCTGGCCGTGCGGGGAGTAGATCCCGGCGGTGGGGAAGAGCGACTCCATGCCGAAGGTACGTGCCTCGTCCGGAACGATGGGCACCCACCGCCTGCCGGTCTCCGGATCCCGCATCAGATCCTTGACCAGGCGGACGAAGGCCATGGTCGTCGCGATCTCCTGGCTGCCGGACCCCTTGGCCAAGACTTCGAACGGCTTGGCGGGCGGTTGGGGCAGCACCACCGGGTGGACGCGGCGAGCCGGGGCGGGCCCGCCCAGCGCGGCCCTGCGCTCGTGGAGGTAGCGGACCTCCGGCGAGTCGGCGCCGGGGTGGACGTACGGCACCAGCTCATCGTTGAGCTTGCTGTCGGGGATCGGGAGTTCGAGGAAGTCGCGCAGCGCACGGAACTCGTTGCCGGTCAGCTTCTTCATCTGGTGGTTCGCGTTGCGCGACGCGAAGCCGGGGCCGAGCGTGTGACCCTTGACCGTCTGGGCGAGGATCACGGTCGGCGCGCCCCGGTGCTCGACGGCGGCCCGATAGGCGGCGTACACCTTGCGTGGTTCGTGGCCCGCCCGCGAGGCGTGGAAGCACTCGGCGATCTTCGCGTCGGTGAGCACCTTCGCCATCTCGACGAGCGCCGGGTCGGCGCCGAAGAAGTGTTCGCGGATGTAGCTGACGTCTCGGGCCGCGTACGTCTGGAACTGCCCGTCGGGGACTTCGCGCAGCCGGCGTACGAGCGCGCCGGTGGTGTCGAGCGCGAACAGGTCGTCCCAGGCCGAGCCCCAGAGCGACTTGACGACGTTCCAGCCCGCCGCGCGGAACTGGGCCTCCAGCTCCTGGACGATCTTGAAGTTGGAGCGCACCGGTCCATCGAGCCGCTGCAGGTTGCAGTTGATCACGAAGGTGAGATTGTGCAGGCCTTCGCGACCAGCGAGGGCGAGCGCGGCGGTCGACTCGGGCTCGTCCATCTCGCCGTCGCCGAGGAACGCCCACACCCGCGAGGCGGAGGTGTCCTTGATGCCACGGTGCTGCAGATAGCGGTTGAACCGCGCCTGGTAGATCGCTGACAGCGGGCCCAGGCCCATCGACACGGTTGCGAACTCCCAGAGCCACGGCAGCCGGCGCGGGTGCGGGTAGGAGGGGAGGCCATCGCCGCCCGCCTCCTGCCGGAACCGGTCGAGGTGGCCCTCGGTGAGCCGTCCGTCGAGGAAGGCGCGGGCGTAGATGCCGGGCGAGGCATGGCCCTGGATGTAGAGCTGGTCGCCGGAGCCGTCGGCCTCCTTACCGCGGAAGAAGTGCTGGAAGCCGGTCTCGTAGAGCCAGGCGGCGGAGGCGAAGGTGGCGATGTGGCCGCCCAGGCCGTAGCGGCTGCCGCGGGTCACCATCGCGGCGGCGTTCCAGCGGTTCCAGGCGGTGATGCGCCGTTCCATCTCCTCGTCGCCGGGGAACTCCGGCTCGGCGGCGGTCGGGATGGTGTTGATGTACTCGGTCTCCAGCAGCTTCGGCAGCGCGAGGCCGGAGCCCTTGGCGTGTTCAAGAGTGCGGCGCAAGAGGTACGAGGCGCGGTGCGGCCCGGCTGCCGCGGTGACGGCGTCGAGAGAGGCGGCCCACTCGGCGGTCTCCTCGGGGTCGCGGTCCGGGATTTGATCGAGTGCGCTTGGCTGCTTTCGCCCGATGTCGGTCATGGTGGGCCGCCTTCCGACGGTTCCGGACCTCTCGTCCGGCGGGGCGGGAGGTCGAGACGGTGAGACAGGGGACCTGCCGGCCGGGGACCGGTCGGGCCGATGGGGTCCAACGCCACTATAGGTCTGATCGATGATCGATCAAAGAGCGGTGAGCAAGCTCTCCGCCGGCCACGAAAGTGGCCTCCCATGTCGTGAAATCAGACCTGGGGAGCACAACCGAGCACATGCTCCTTGACCAACACGTCGACCCGCGGATCCCGTTGCCGAAAGGCCTCGACGATCGCCTCGTGCTCCTCCGCGTACGACTGCTGGCGGGTGCCCAGCCACCGGATGGAGAGCGTCGTCCACACCTCGATACCGAGCGACTCCCAGGTGTGCAGCAGCACGCTGTTCCCGGATGCGCGCACCAACTCCCGATGGAAGGCGACCGTATGACGTACCTGGGCCTCGGCATCACTCCTGCGATCGGCCTCGTAGAGCGCAGCGACCTCGGGCTCCAGGACGGAGACGTCCTTGCCCAGCCGTGGCGCGGCAAGCGAAGCAGCGATCTGCTCGAGGCCCGCCCGCACGGGATAGATCTCCTCGAGATCGGCCGCGGATAGATTGCGTACCCGTACGCCCTTGTTGGGTGCGGACTCGATCAGCCGCAGCATCTCCAACTCGCGCAGCGCCTCCCGGATGGGCGTCTGGCTGACCTCCAGCTCCACGGCGATCCGCCGTTCCACGATCCGCTCGCCCGGCTTCCAGCGCCCGCTGACAATCCCCTCGACGATGTACTCGCGGATCTGCCGAGGCAGCGAGTGGACGACGGGCGGGGCCATGGGTACTCCTCGGGAGATTGGTGGCTGCCTAGACAATACGGCGGCCAACCGCAGGTCCCTAATTTCTATACGATCCAGGGTGTAATTATGCCAAATCTGTGGCCCGCCTGTTCGGGGCGTCACCCAGCGTCGCTGGGTTCCCCGCCGCGGCGGGTCAGCCGGCTGATGTCCTGCTGGCTCTGCGGAGCCCGAGCAGGGCGACCAGGGCGAGGAGGATGACGGCGACGGAGTATTCGTTGGCGGTCCGGGGCAGGCCGCCGCCGTACACCACGAGGAAGCCGGCAATGACGGTGGGCAGGCCGAAGCCGACGTAGCAGATGATGTAGAGCAGGGAGAGCACGCTGGCGCGTTCGTGCGCCTCCACGAGCGGCATGACCATCTTGACGCTGCCCATGAAACCGCCACCGAAACCGACGCCGCCGAGCGCGAGGCCGATGAAGAAGCCGGGGATGGATTCGGCGGTGACCGACACCACTGTGATGATCATGCCCAGGATGAGTGCGGTGATTGCGGTGTGCATCACGGTCCGCGCGGCAGCGTTGCGCAGCAGGAGAATGGTGCTGACCCCGAAGAGGGAGAAGACGAAGACGACCAGACCGCCGACCACGATCGAGGTGGCCATGAGGGCCCGCACGAGCGCCGGGCCGAGCGCGAGGAAGAAGCCGGCCAGCGCCCAGACGGCGAAGACCACCGGGGCGACGGCCAGTAGTGGCGCGCGCACGGCAGGGGGCAGCTTGATCTCCGGCCGCAGACTCTGCAGCGCTCCCTTCATCGGCGTGACCGTCTCCGGCATCAGTACGACCCCGAGGCCCTGGATCAGCAGGACGACGAGCAGGACGACGTACACCAGTCGCGTCGGCGCGGGCAGGAACTGGATGAGCAGCGCCGAAACCAGGGCACCGGTGCCGGTCCCGATACCGGGGGCGATCGAGTTCGCGAGCGTGCCGCGGGCGCGGTTGATGTCGAGCATGGCGGCTCCGACGGCGCCGGTGGCGGCGCCAGCCGAGAGCCCCTGCACGACGCGGGCGGCCAGCAGCGTGGACACGCCGGTGGCGACGATGAAGAGGACCAGCGAGATGATCTGGACCGCGATCGCGACGAGCAGCACCGGCCGCCGCCCGACATGGTCGGACAGCTTGCCGACCGTGAGCAGGGACGCCAGCACCGCGAGGGCGTAGACGGCGAACACCACCGTCGTCGTGACCGGCGAGAAGTGCCAGCGCGCCTGGTAAATCCCGTAGAGGGGCGTCGGGGCTGTCGACGCGGCCACGAAGGACACGAGGATCGAGGCGAGCAGAGGCAGGGAGACGTTCGGCGAAAGTCGCCCCTGTCCGGCGATACTCATCAGACGTGCTCCTCAGGTGAGCTGCAAGCGGCGGCCCGGCGCGAGCGACCTGGACGCCCTCCTGCTGACAGGCCGCAGCGGACTACCCAATGCGCGCCCTCACACGCGCATGCACTGGCCCCGACGCGCCAGACCCACCCGATCTGCGGCCAGCCGTGCATCAGCCGCAACGGGTTCCTGGTGGCGAGCGTCGCCGCCGCCGAGGCTTGGGTGGTGGCGGCGTGACGTTGGCGTTTCGGCTCGCACGCCCCGCCTTAGCGGCATGCTCGCCGGGGGCGAACCACAGCGGGTCAGCGCCGTGACCCCTGCTGGGTGATCCAGGCATGGTCGCGGCCGTAACGGGAATCGGAGAGCCGCCAGCAGGACCGACGGAGGAGACGCGCCATGACGGACCCATCGGGCACCGGGTCGAATCGTGCCCGCTCGTCAGAGTCGCCGGTGCGGGCGCGGGACGTCGCGCCGGCCGGCGGCGTCGCCGTCGTGGAGATGTTCACCTCTCAGGGCTGCAACAGCTGTCCTCCCGCAGAGGAAGTGCTGACCGAGATCGAGCGCGACGCCCGGAAGCGGGGACAGCCCGTCTTCGCCCTCGGATTTCACGTCGACTACTGGGACTACCTGGGCTGGCCCGACCGGTTCGCCGACGCGGCGTACACCGCGCGGCAGCAGGCATACGCGCGCGCCTTCGGCTCCGGGCAGTTGTACACCCCGCAGATGGTCGTCAACGGCACAGTCGAGTTCGTCGGTTCCGACCGTCGACGGGCGGCAACCGCGATCGCGTCCGCCCTGACGGGGGTAGCCGCCGCGCCGCTGGCACTGTCGGTCGAGGACGCCGCCGGGGCCACGGGCGGCGGGCACCGGGTGATGGTGGACTACCAGACCGAGCGGCCGCCGGAGCGGGCGGTGTTGAACGTGGCGATCGTGGAACGTGGCCTGGTAAGCGACGTCGCCCGGGGTGAGAACGCCGGGCGGACGCTGCGGCAGGACAACGTGGTGCGCGCCTTCACGTCGGTAGGCCTGGACGCCGAGCGTGGGCGGGTGGAACTGGAGGTGCCGCCAGATCTTGATCCTCGACAAGCCTCGGTGGTCGGGTACGTGCAGAACGACGGTGACAAGGCAATCGTCGGCGCCGCGGCCATCGACGTGTCCGCCGAGTCTGGATGAGAGCTGGTGCCGGAATAATCGGCTGGGGACTCGCGGCTCAGGCTGGCGGCGGCAGCTCGCCGGATCCGCGGACGATCAGCCGCACCGGTAGCACCACCCGGCGGGGCGGAGCGGTCTCCCCGATGACTCGGTCGAGGAGGAGGCTCGCCGCCTGGCGGCCGAGCCGCTTCGGATCCTGGGACACGGCGGTGACGGGCGGATTGAGGGACTCGGCGGCCGGAAAGTCGTCGAAGCTGACGTGGGCCAGGTCGGTGCGGTCGCGCAGGTGCAGCGCGCGCACCACGCCGAGCGAGGCCCGCATGTTCGCCGACAGCACCGCGGTCGGCCCGTTCTCCACCTCCAGCAGGTCCATCATGGCGTCCGTGGAGTTGTGCGCGCCCATGGCGTCGACGCGTACCAGCCGGTCGTCGACGGGCAGTCCGGCGTCGAGCATGGCGGCGCGGAAGCCCTGGTAACGCAGGCGGGTGGTGTAGACGTGCAGCCGGTCGCCGACGAAGGCGATTCGCCGGTGGCCGTGGTCGATCAGGTGCCGGGTCGCCATTCGAGCCCCGCCCTCGTTGTCGACCAGCACGGTGTCCGCGTCGTGCTGGATCGGTGGGCGGTCCACGAAAACGGTGGGAATCCGCGTCGCCAGGTGCTGGAAGTACGAGTGGTCGCCGGACGTCGGCGTGATGATGAGACCGGCGACTCGCCGGTCGGACAGGCCGCTGACGACCACGCGTTCGTACTCCGGCGCGTAGCCGGCGCTGGCGATGACGACGAACATCCCCCGCTCGCGGGCCACCTCTTCGACCGCCCCGGTCACCTCGGCCATGAACGGGTCCGCGATGTTCTCGACCACCAGGCCGATGGCGTCGTCCCGGCCGACTCGCAGCGAGCGGGCCACCGGGTTCGGGTGGAAGCCGAGTTCCCGGATCGCCGCGCGGACTCGCTCGGCGGTGCCTGGCGCGACGGCGGGATCGTCGTTGACGACCCGCGACACGGTCTTCGCGCTCACCCCGGCGAGTAGTGACACGTCGCGCAGCGTCGGCCGTCGCGACATCAGGTCCCCGATCGGGCCGTCGGAATGTCGGCGTCCCGCTGGGCCCACGGCACCGTGGTGACCGGACGGGCTCGGCCGGTCAGCTGGATCTCCAGCTGTCGCGTCCGTTCCGGGTCGACGCCGCCGGCGAGTTCCTGCTCGACCGAAGCGGTCGCGGCGGCGACGGCGAGCACCACCGCGTCGACGCCCTCCCGGCCCTCCTCGAACGCTTCGACCAGGCCACCGACGAACGAGTCGCCGGCCCCGATCGGGTTCACCACCTCCGTCGGGACCGTGGGCACCCAGAACACCCGTTCCTCGTCACCGAATGCGGCCCCCGCCGCGCCGGCGGTGACGGCCGCCGACCGCGCGCCGCGGCGGCACAGCTCGGTGACCGCCGCGCACGCCCGTGCCGCGACGTCCGGACCAGCCTCGTCCACCGCCTCGTGGGACTGTCCCCACAGGACACCCTCGGCCTCCGCCAGGTTCGGCGTGACGAGGTCGGGTCCGGCGCCGAGCGTACCGGCCAGCGCCGCCCGCGCCGCGTCGACAACCACCCGTACGCCGGCGCGACGGGCGATCGTGGCCAGCCGCCCGTACCCGTCGTCCGGCACGCCGGGCGGCAGGCTACCGGAGCACACCAGGGTCAGGTGCTCCCCCGTGGCCAGTTCGTCGGCGACGGCCTGCTCGTAGCGCTGCCAGGCCTCGGCCGTGATCTGCGGCCCGGGCTCGTTGAGCACGGTCACCCGACCGGAATCCTCTAGGTAGATGGTGGCCACCCGGACGTCCCCGGGCACCGGAACACCGACGAACTGCATCGGTTCGACGGCGAAGAGCCGGGCGAGCACATCCGCGTCCGTCTCCGGCCGGAAGCTGACCAGCCGCGGCCGCCGCCCGAAGGCCGCGGCAGCCCGGCCCACGTTGACGCCCTTTCCGCCGGCGGTGACGACCGCCCGGTACGGCCGCAGCACGCTTCCGGGCCGGAGTTCGGGCAGGCGAACGGTCCGGTCCACGGTGATGTTCGGGGTCGCGATGAGCACTGCTCCTCCTCGCCTCGCCGCGGCCACTACTCGCCGTACGACTGGTACCAGTTCCGCGGCAGGGCGGAGGCCACCGCGTCGAGCGCGACCCGCTCGGCCCACGGGCGGCCGTGCGCCCGCACGAGTTCGTTCAACGCGTCCAGCCGCTCACCGGCCCGCGCCACCGCCCGGGCCCGATCGGCGTCACGAAGACGTCCGACGGCGTCACCCCACACCGCCCGCCCCGCGATGTAGCCGCTGGCTCCGGCCCGGGCGACGATCTCCATCTGCACCGCGAAGTCGTCGAAGCCGGCGCCCTCGCTCAGCAGCACCCACGGCACGCTCGCGACGCCGTCCAGCTCCCGGGCGGCCGACGCCGCCGCCGCCCGGTCCGCTGCCGTGGCCAGGGAACCGGGAAACTGCATCTTGAGCACGTCGACGCCGAGCAGGGTGAACTCGGCGGCGGAGGCGATGATCGCCGCCGCCCGGCGGCGGCCCACCGACGGGTCGGTCGGATCCTCGTCGTCGAGCGGGTACCAGATCGGCTCGATGACGAGCGGCAGCTGTGCCTGTCGACAGGCGGAGGCCAGGTCGGCGACGAGCTTGCGCTGCTGCGCCGCGACGTCGGCCAGCTCAGCGCGATAGAAGAGGATGAGCTTCACCCCGTCGGCGCCGAGCTTGGCGACCTTCTCCGGCGTCCAGCCCGGCCGCAGCCGGGTCTCCAGGTCCCAGCCGACCGTGGTCCCCGGTGCGTACCTCAGCAGCTCCATCGGCGCCAGGACGCCGACCGAGCCCGGGAGAGCTCCGGTGGCGATCGCCTGGCCGAGGGACCAGACCGGGTCCAGCAGCAGGCCGGACGCGTGCCGGGACAGTTCGGCGGCCAACTCCAGCTTGGAGGCCACCACCGTCTCGTACGGCACCTGGGCGACGTCGCTGTCGAACAGCGCCAGGTAGTTCTCGGGGTGGTCGAGGGCCGCGATGCAGAAGAAGCCGTCGTGGGTGGCGAGGCGGGTCAACCGGCGTACGGTGCCGAGCCGCTGTAGGTCCACGTCTGTTCGTCCTCTCGTTGGTCGGTGCGGTGCCGGGCCGGCCGACGACCCGGCACCGCGCCCGCTGCGCTCAGCACTTGTCCTTGTAGACGTATTTGTTGACGTCGGGGTCCTCGAGGTTGTCCTTCGTGACGATGACCGACTCCGTGGCGATGTTCGCCTCCACCGTCTTGCCCTCCACGGCGTTAGCCGCCTGCTGGACGCCCTGCACCCCGATGTCGTACGGCTTCTGCGCCACCAGGGCCTGCACGTCGCCGGCCTGCAGCTGCTTGATCTGGTCCGGACCGGCGTCGAAGCCGACCACCTTCACCTGGTTGCTCTTCCCCGCCGCGCGCACGCCGGTCGCGGTGCCCTGCGCGGAGAAGAGGTTGGTGGCGAAGACGCCGACCAGGTCGGGGCTGCGCTGCAGCTCGGCCTGGATGATCCCGGCCGCCGTCTGGGGCGAGTTGTGCGAGTACTGCGCCGCGGAAGCGAGCGTGAGGTTGGTGTACTTGCTCTTCACCGCCTCCTCGAACCCGGCGATCCGGGCGTCCACCGAGGACACACCGGGATCGGTCGAGATGACCAGGACCTTACCCTTGGCGCCGTTGAGCAGCTGGTTGAGCGCCTCGGCCGCCTTGGCCCCGCCCAGCTTGTTGTCCGTGGCGATCCGGGACGCGCCGATGCTCGTGTCGTCCACCGTCGTGTCCACGAGCACGACCTTGCTGCCCGCGTCCTGGATCCGCTTGAGCGGCGTGGCGGAGGCCTTGACGTCGTTGGGCGCCACCAGCAGCGCGGCCGGCTTCGCGGCGGCCACCGCGTCGAGCAGCGGATTCTGCATCGTCGCGTCGAACTTGTCGGGCCCCTGCACCTGCAGCGTGACGCCAAGTTCCTTGGCCTTCTCCCGCGCTCCGCACTCCATCGAGATGTAGAACGGGTCGCCCTTGACGCCGACCATCAGGACGAACTTCTTGCCCGACACGCCGCCACCGGAGCCGGACCCGGACGTGCTGCCGGCGTTGTCGCCGCACGCCGCCACCATCAGCAGGCCGGCGGCGAAGGCCGCCACTCCCGCCACCGCATTGCGGTTTCTCATCGCATCCTCCCTGATGCCTGTGGTGGTTGTAGGGAATAGGTGATGCGTCAGCCGCGGTCGCGCGAGCGCCGTCGCAGCTGGTCGAACCAGACGGCCGCGATGAGCACGAGACCCACCGCGACGTCCTGCCAGTAGGGCTGGACCCCGGTGATGACGAAACCGTTCTTGAGCACCGCGGGAATCCAGACGCCGATGAGGGTTCCGATGATCGAACCGACCCCGCCGAAGAGGCTGGTGCCGCCGAGCGCGACCGCCGTGATGGCCTGGAGGTTGTCGGTGGAGTGGCCCCCGATGCTGGTCGTGCTGAAGTACGCCACGGAGAGGAAGCCGGCGAACCCGGCCGCCGTACCGCCGATGATGTAGACCTTGAGCAGGTGGCGCTCGACCTTGATGCCGGCTCGCCGCGCCGCCTCCGGGTTCGACCCGATGGCGTACGTGTGCCGGCCGAAGACCGCCATGTGCAGCAGTACGAAACCGGCGACCACCACCAGCAGCGCGATCGGAATCAGGTTGGGTACGCCCGGGATCCAGGCGCCGTGACCGACCGCGTCCAGGGCGTACGTCGCGGTGTTGACGCCGTCCTGAAGGATCAGCGCCGCCCCGAGACCGGCACCCAGGGTGCCGAGCGTGGCCAGCAGCGGCGGTACCTTGAGGTAGGCCACCACCACACCGTTGATCGTGCCGATGATGAGCCCGGCCAGTAGTGCACCGGCCAGCGCCACCAACACGTAACTCGCCTTCGACTGGTCCGCCGCGACGTCGGCCGCGGTGCCGTCGCCCACCTTGATCAGCTGCAGCGCGTGGACGGCGAAGACCTCGCCCAACACGATTCCGCTGGGGATCGACAGGTCCACGCCGGCGGTGATGATGACGAAGGTGGTGCCGACGCTGACCACGGTCAGGATGGCGACGTTCTGCGCCAGTTGCACGAAGTTGCTGCTCTGGGTGAACAGCCCCGGTGCGAGGATCGAGAACGCCAGGACGATCACCAGCAGGGCGGCGAACGTCACGATCGTCGGGTTGCGGATGATCGCCCGTACCAGCGATTCGCGCGGAGTCACCGGTTCCTGGGTCTCGGGCGCCGCCGGTTTCGTGTCCGTGGTCATGAGGGCACCTCGTTCGTGTGCGCGCCGGAGATCGCGGCGATCAGCAGGTCCACGTCGGCCTCGCCGCGGCGGAACCAGGCGACGCGGGCACCCAGGCGCAGCACCTCGATGCGGTCGGCGACCTGGAGCACCTGGGGCAGGTTGTGCGAGATGAACACGACGGCGATGCCACGATCGCGGATGCGCTCGACCAGTTCCAGCACCTTCGCGGTCTGGATGACGCCGAGCGCCGCCGTCGGCTCGTCCATGATGATGACCTTGGTCGCCCACATCGCCGCGCGCGCGATCGCCACCGACTGCTTCTGGCCGCCGGAGAACGCGGCCACCGGCGCGCGCATGTCCTGCACCAGTCCGACGCCCAGGTCGCGGAAGGCGACGGCGGTGCGGCGGCGCATCTCGGGGTGGTTGTGCAGGAACCCGAATCGGCGCACCTCCCGGCCCAGGAAGACGTTCGCCGCGGCGTCCAGGTCGGGGGCGAGCGCGAGGTCCTGGTAGACGGTCTCGATCCCGCGTCGCTTCGCCTCCTGGGGGTCGGTCAGACCGGCCGGCGCACCGTCGATGCGCACCTCACCCTCGTCGGGTGCGAGCACCCCGGAGAGGATCTTGATGAGCGTCGACTTGCCCGCTCCGTTGTCCCCGACGAGTGCCGTGACCTGGCCGGGGAAGGCCTCGAACGACGCGTGCCGCAGCGCCCGTACGTGCCCGAAGGTCTTCACCACGCCATAGGCGCCGAGGACGGGTACGGCGTCGTCGCCGTTCGTGCCGATGCCGTCGATCATTGCGCCGCCACCTCCCGCCAGGATCGGCCGTGCCCGCGGATCGCCGCGTTCAGGCCGGCCATCCGCTGCCGCGCCGTGCCCTGCAGGAAGTGCCGGCGCTCCGCTCCGGTGAGCCCGACCGCCTCTCCCCAGAACGCCCGCCCCGCGATGTAGCCGGTCGCGCCGGCGTCCATCGCCGTGCGCACCCGCTCGACGAACTGCTCGTACGCCACGCCCGCCGACAGCAGCGCCCAGGGCACGTTCCGGCAGACCTTGCTCAGCTCACGGCAGCCGTCCGCGTCGCCGGGCCACTCGAGCTTGAGCAGGTCGGGTCCCAGGGCGGCCAGCAACTCGGCGGACCGGATCACCAGCCGCTTGTGCTGCTCCGGCGAGAGCCACTCCCCGTTGGGCGGCTTCGTGACGAGCGGCTCGATGACCGAGGGCATGCCGTACTCGCGGCAGTCCGCCACCACCGCGGCGATCGCGTCGATGGCCTCCCGCGCCAGATCGGGCTCGCCCGGCCCCACCGGGCGGTCCGGCCGCCAGCGGACCAGAAACTTCAGCGCCACACCACCGTTGTCCGCGACGAAGCGGGGACCCCGCTCGGCCGACGAGTATTCGGTTCGCCGTTCGCCGTTCCAGGTGGGCTGCGGCGACCGCTCGCTGGCGATGAGCAGGCCCGCCTGCGGGTCGAGCGCGCGGGCCGCACGCACCGCGGCGACGCCGTGGTCGACGTCGGTGAGCACGCCGCTTGCCATGGGTGACAGGGCGCGGATCACGTCCACCTTGAACTGGCCCAGGTCGTGATCGCTGCTCGGCTGGCCCGCGCGCTCGAGCATGGTGCGCAGCGTTCCGCGCTGGTCCATCGCGAGGATGGCGAACCTTCCCGCGTGGTCGGCGATCTGATCAAGGCTGGTGGACATGCTGGGTCACCTCCCGTTGTCGTGGGGCTGGTACCGCGACGCCGGCCGCCGAGGCAGCCAGGAGAGCGGCGCCATAGGCGCCGGGCTCCGCGATGGCGGTGGTGCGCATCCCCGGGTGCTGGCGCCGCTTCGCGTCGAGCAGCGCGGGGTTGTGTAACCAGCCCCCGCCGACGACGACCTCCCGGTGGGGTCCGGTCAGGGCGTCGATCCGATCGAGGAGGCGGCCGGACTCGGCCACCATCGCCTCGACCGCGGTACGCCACAGGATCGCCGGGGTGACGCCGTCGGTGATCCCGACGACGCTGAGGTGTCCGTCCCCCTCGCTCGCCAGGCGCAGCGTCGGATGGCACGCCGGTGCGGCGAGCGCCTGCTCGCCGAGGGCACGCCGGTGCGCGGTGGTGGTCGCGCCGAGCAGCTCGGCGACCCGGTGCAGCGTCAGGCCGGTCCACAGTCCGGCGAGGACGCAGAGGTGCCCGGCGACGACCCCCCAGCCGACGGACATGCCCTGCCCGGTGAGAGCGGCGACCTGACGCGGCGCCAGCGGTGGACGCACCGTACGGACCAGCGCCTCCGCCGTACCGAGTGAGTCGAACAGGGCGCCATCCAAGGCGGCGCCGACGCCGTACGCCGCCACCTGGTGGTCGTGGCCGGCGACGGTCAGCGCCGCGCCCCGCAGCGCCTCGGGCAGGTCGTCGCCCGTGGCACGTCCCGCCACCGTGCCCGCCACCACCGGCTCGGGCAGCAGCAGCGGCGAGCCGAGCAGGCCGAACGCGTCCTCCCACGGACGGGCCCGGCTCAGCTCGAGCAGTCCCGTCCGGCTGGCCAGCGACAGCTCCGCGACCGGCTCGCCTCCGAACCGACGGACGATCCACTCGCCTACCGAGTAGAACCGCACCGCGGCGGCGGTCTCGGGGTGGTTCCGTCGCAGCCACAGCAGCTTCGCCAGGGAGGGGAGCACCGTCAACGGGAGGCCGGTGGTCGTCTCGAACGTCTCCTCGCCCAGCTCCCGCGCGATCGTCTCGACGTCGCCGCGCGGGTCGTACCACGCGATGGCCGGGGCCAGGGGCCGGTCGTGCCCATCGACGAGGACGCCGGTCTCGGCCATGCCGGTGACGCCGATTCCGAGCGCCCCCCGCTCCCCCGCGACCTCGGCGGCCACCGTACGCGTCAGCCCGACGAGCGCCATGGGATCGACCTCGGCCCGGCCCCCGGCGCGCCGCCAGGGGGTGACCCGCTCGGACTCGCCGCACACCTGGCCGCGCGGATCCACCGCGACGGCCTTCACCCTCGTGGTGCCGACGTCGATGCCGACCAGGAGGCCACTCACGTCGCCACCTCCCCGTGACGAGGCACGGGTGGCCGGCAGACAAGCACCTCCAACTCCCCCACCAGGCGCCAGTCGCCCGCGGCGAACGGCACCACCGCCACGTCCCCGCGCCGCAGGTCGAGACCGCCACCGCGGCCGGAGATCAGCCGACCGCGGCCCGCTACGGCGAGCACCACGGCGAAGCCGGCGGGGACGAGCGGGTCGGAGTCCGGCTGGTCGGCCTGCGCTGCGCGCAGCCGATGTGCCTGGAAGTACGGCTCGGCGTCGGCGGGCAGCAGGTTGACCAGACCGCCAGCCCCTAGCCGATCGCCGCGCACGACCAGGGCGTCCAGCTCGGACTCGCCGGGCGCGTCGGGACGCAACGCCGTCAGGGCGACATCGAATCCCAGCCCGAGATGCCCGTCCCGCCACAGGTCCACGGCGAGGTCCTGCGCCTCCAGCAGGATCGACAGGTCGGTGGGCTCCTGCAGCTCCAGCAGGAAGACGCCGGCGTCGATGGAGTGCGGCATTCCGGCGGGCACGAGTACGGCGTCGCCGGGCTGTACCGGCTGGGGACGCAGCGAACGGACCAGCGCGTCGGAGTCGGCCGCCTCGACCATCGCGCGCACCTGCGGGGGGCGCATGGACTCGGCGAAGCCGAGCCGCACCTGGGCGCCCTCGGCGACGTCGAGCACCACCCACGCCTCGGTCTTTCCATGTGGGATGCCCAGGTGGCGGCGGGCGAACGCGCGGTCCGGATGCAGGTGCACCGGGAGCCGCTGACCGGCGTCGAGGAGCTTGACCAGCAACTCGGTGGATGGTCCAAAGCTGTCCACATGGGCCGGGCCGAGCCAGCCCTGCGGGTCGGCCACGACGGCGTCCCGCAGCAGCGTGCCGTCGGCCAGCCGGGAAAGGCCCCGCTCCGGATCGGAGGCCATCGTGGTCGTCGACGCGATCCACTCTTCGGGACGCCACGGGCTGGTGTTTGTCGCCCCGCGGAACAGGGCGATCCGCTCGCCCCCGCGGTAGAAGTGCTCGAGCTGATTCAGCGGCAGCAGTTGCGGCCCCACGCTCATGCGGCCGCTGCCCCACGCCGCCGGTGCCGGCTGGCCTGTCACGTGCACACCGCCTCCTGAACTCAATGGATCAGGACTATGACAACGATGTCATGGCGGCAAGGTAGGCCTCGATAGCCACGGCCGTCAATAGACGGCAACACTTCGGCTACCTATCCGTTACACGTGAAGGCGCTTCGAGGGCGACCGGGGCGTCGTGCTTTCGCACGTGGCCCCTGTCGCCCTGGTGGAGATTCCGGGTCTACACGTTTGCGGCGACGTACTTGGTCTCCAGGTACTCCTCGATGCCCTCGCTGCCGCCCTCTCGTCCGACCCCGGACTGCTTCAGTCCGCCGAACGGGGCCGCGGGGTTGGACACGATGCCTTGATTGAGTCCGACCATCCCGAACTCGAGCGCCTCGATCACCCGGAAGCTGCGCCGCATCTCTGAGGTGTACACGTAGGCGGCGAGGCCGTACTGCGTGGAGTTGGCGATCGCCAGCGCCTCCTGCTCGCTGGAGAAGGAGGCGATAGGCGCGATGGGACCAAAGATCTCGTCCGTGAAGACTCGGGATCCTGGGTCCACGTCGGCGATGACGGTGGGCTGAAAGTAGTAGCCCGGCCCGTCGGCAGCGTTGCCCCCGGCAAGCACCCGACCGCCTCGCTGACGCGCGTCGTCCACGAACGCCCGCATGTTGTCGCGCGCCTTCGCGGTGATCAGCGGGCCGACCTGGACACCGGGCTCGCTGCCGCGCCCGACATTCAGCGCGCCCATTCGAACGGCCAAGCGTTCGGCGAAGTCGGCCGCGACGGACTCCGCGACGAGGAACCGGTTGGCCGCCGTGCAGGCCTCCCCGATGTTCCGCATCTTCGCGATCATCGCCCCCTCGACCGCCGCGTCCAGGTCCGCGTCGTCGAAGACGATGAACGGCGCGTTGCCGCCGAGCTCCATCGACACGCGCAGCACCTGGTGCGCCGACTGCGCGATGAGAGTGCGACCCACCTCCGTCGACCCGGTGAACGACATCTTGCGGAGCCGCGGGTCGGCGATCAGCGGTGCGGTCACGTCACCCGCCGCCGAGGTGGTGATCACATTGAGGACACCGTCCGGCAGTCCACTGTCGGACAGGATCTTGGCCAGTGCCAACATTGAGAGCGGCGTTTCGCGGGCCGGCTTGACGACCATGGTGCACCCGGCGGCGATCGCCGGTCCGATCTTGCGCGTACCCATCGCCATCGGAAAATTCCACGGCGTGATCAAAAGGCACGGCCCGACCGGCTGCTTCATCACCAGCAGACGGCCCTGGCCATTCGGCGCGACGGCGTAGCGCCCGTCGATCCGCACGGCTTCCTCGGAGAACCAGCGCAGGAACTCCGCCGCGTAGACGATCTCCGCCTTCGACTCGGCGAGCGGCTTACCCATCTCGAGGGTCATCAGCAGGGCGAGTTCGTCGGCACGGGCGATGAGCTGCTCGAACGCGCGTCGGAGGATGTCGGAGCGCTCCCGCGGCGGGCACTTTGCCCAGCCCGACTGCGCTGCCGCGGCCACGTCGAGCGCGGCCAGCGCATCGGCTGGCCCCGCGTCCGCCACCTGGCACAGCACCTCACCGGTCGACGGGTCGTACACCGGCAGCTGGCGCCCATCGGTAGCCGGCCGCCACCGCCCGCCGATCAGAAGCTCCTTCGGCACCGCCTCGACGACCACGCGTTCGTCTTCCTTCGAGGGGTTGCGGAAGGTGCGTGCGCCCTCTTCGATGGCCGACCGACTCACTTCGTCCTCCGTGTCACTGGTTGACCGGTCACCGCATCAGTCATCGACGGCTGGGACGGATACGGGACCGGGTGTCGTCCATGGTCAGCTGTCGAACAGTCCGGGGGTACGCGGGGACAGCGGGCGCTCCACCGCGTCCCAGTCGCTCGCCCGGTAGCCGGCGGTGAGCCCGCCGTCGCACATCACGACCGAGCCGGTCATGTACGAGGCGTCGTCGCTGAGCAGAAAACAGGCCACCGCGGCCAGCTCCGCCGGCTCGCCCGGGCGGTCCAGCGGAATCCGGGTCCGGTGCTTGCTCCAGATCGCGACGTCGTCGACTTCGGCCACGGTCGCGCGGGTGCGTACCCAACCCGGCGCCAGGGCGTTCACCCGGATGCCGTACCGGGCCAGGTCGACGGCGAGCGACCGGGCGAGCGCCATGACGGCGCCCTTCGACGTGTTGTAGATGATCTGCCCCTCCTCGCCGAAAAGCGAGGCGGTCGACGCGGTCAGGACCATCGCCCCGCCCCCGCGCCGGCTCATGTGCCGGGCGACGGTGCTCGTCACCGCGTACTGGCCGCGGGTGTTCACCCGCATCACCCGGTCGAAGTCCTCGATCGGGGTGTCGAGGATGTTCTCCCAGATGCCGATGCCGGCGTTGCTGGCCAGCAGGTCGACCCCGCCGAACGCGTCGCACGCGGCGGCGAGCGCCCGCTCCGCGGTGTCGGCGTCACCGATGTCGCCGGTGACCGTGACGACCTTCGCCCCTGACTCGGCGCGCAGCTTCTCCGCCACCTCTTTCAGGTGGGCCTCGTCCTGCGGCGCGGCGAGCAGGCACAGGGCGGCGCCCTCGGCCGCCAGCCGCTCGGCGATGGCCGCTCCGATGCCGTTGCTGGCGCCGGTGACCAGCGCGTTCTTACCTTCGAATCGCATGATGTCCGCCTCGCTCGCGTCGGGCTAGAGGATCTCTTCGCCGAGGTTTGCGTAGACGCCAGCGGTACGGAGCACGACGGGCGCCGTCACGTCCTGCAGCTCGCTGGCGATCTCGTCCAGGTGTGCGTAGTCCGGCAGGCCCCACACCGCGATGCAGCGCGGGTCAGGGCCGAGGTGGCCGATGCGGTCGGCAACGACGTGCAGCCGCAGTTCCGGGTGCCCGGCCGCGCGCTTGTCGAAGAACTCGGACACCTCCTCCGGCGTGGCGCCGGGGGCGAAATCGAGGTACTCGGCGTAGTAGGGACCGACCCGGCCGGCGACCGGCTCTCGCAGCGGCCGGTAGAAGCCCGCGCGGTCCAGCCGGCCGACCACCTCCATGGGCTTCTCGAACGCGTCGGCCTCGCCGGACCGGAAGGCCCGCTCCCACTCCCCCAGCAGCTCAACACCCGCCTTGCGGTTCAGCCACACGGCCAGGTACTCCGGCTCCGGACCGATCCGCCAGGTCCGTCCGAGGTTCAGCACCAGCTCGTCGTCGCCGTACTGCTTGGCCCACCCCGTCTGCCCGGCGCCCGCGATCGCGTGGAAGTGCTCGATGGAGATGCCCGGACGGCGGGAGATGTATTCGATGTAGACGATCATGTGGTAACGACTCCTTTCAGGGTGCGGTCAGTCGGTGAGGACGTGGACGGGGTGATCGGGCAGAACGACGCCGACGCTGTCGCCGACGTCGTGTGTCAGGGGCGTGCCGCCCACCGGCTCCTGTACGCGCAGGGTCATGCCGTCCAGGTCGACGTGGAACTGAACGCAGGATCCGAGGAACGCGATGTCCGAAATGGTGCCGGAGAGGCCCTCGTCGGCGGCCGTCGACAGCCGGAGGAGCTCGGGCCGTACCACCAGGGTCGCGTTGCGCTGCGGCAGCGTCTGCCGCAGCCGCAGGCGCTGCCCGGTCTCGACGACCTTGACCTCGGCGCCGTCCCCCGCACTGTCGAGCACCTCGACAGCCATCAGGTTCGCATCACCGACGAAACCGGAGACGAACTTGGTGGCCGAGCGGTGGTAGACCTCCGCCGGCGTGCCGATCTGCTCGATGCGGCCCGCGTTCATCACCACGACCCGGTTGGAGAGCGACATGGCCTCCTGCTGGTCGTGCGTGACATAGACAAAGGTCGTGCCGGTCTCTCGGTGGATGCGCCGCAGCTCGGCCTGCATGTTGATCCGGACCTTCTGGTCCAGTGCCGAGAGCGGCTCGTCGAGCAGCAGCACCTTCGGGCGCTTCACCAGCGCCCGGGCCAGGCTGATCCGCTGCGACTGCCCGCCGCTGAGCTGCGTCGCGCGCCGGTCGGCAAGCTCCTCCAGTCCGACCAGCTCCAGCGCCTCCCGCACGCGTCGCTCGATGTCCTGCTTGCCGACCTTGTCGATGCGCAGCCCGAAGGCGACGTTGTCGAAGACCGACAGATGCGGAAAGAGCAGGTAGCGCTGGAAGACGATGTTGACCGGGCGGCGGTGGGGTGGCACGTCGGTGATGTCCTTGCCGGCCAGGACCACGCGGCCGCGGTCCGGTCGTTCGAACCCGCCGATGATGCGCAGCAGCGTGGTCTTGCCGCACCCGCTCGGACCCAACAGCGACAGGATCTCACCGTCGTGGACCTCAAGGTCGACGCCGTGCAGGATCGGGATCTTGCCGAAGCTCTTGCTGATGCCAGTCAGGCTGAGAACGGTATTCACGAGGCCTTGACTCCCTTTCGAGCAGCCCTGCCCGCACGTGCCAGGACGGCGATCACGACGCCTGACAGGAAGGTGACGAGCAGGAGGAGGGTCGCGAACGCATTGATCGACGGGTCGATCGCACGACGCATCGCTGAGTAGATGACGAGCGGCACCGTGCTCTGGGGGCCGATGACGAAGAAGGTGATGAAGAATTCGTCGAAGCTCAGGACGAAGGAGAGCATGCCGCCGGCGACGAGCACCGGCCACGTCATCGGCAGCGTGACCCTCGTGAACCTCAGCAGCGACGAGGCCCCCAGGTCGGCGGCCAACTCGTCGTACTGCGGGTCGATCCGGTCCAGCACGGACTGGGCGACGAGCAGGAAGTACGGGAATGTGTACACCACGTGCGCGGCGGCCACGGTCCAGAGCGAGAGCTCGATGTCGAGCTTGGCGAACCACGCCAGCAGCGACAACCCGAGAAACAGGCCGGGCAGCGTGATGGGCGCGAAGAACAGCACCGCGAGCCATGGGCGTAGCCGGGGGTGCACGTGGGTCAGCCCGAACGCCGCCAGCGTGCCCAGAACGGTGGTGACGACCGCGCAGACTACCGCCACGATCAGGCTGTTTCGCAGGGCGGAGGTGTAGGTCGGGTCGGTCAGCACCGCCTCGTACCAGCGCAGCGAGAAGCCCTTGATCGGGAGGTTCAGGGTGCTGCCCGAGTTGAACGAGAACAGCACGACGACCGCGATCGGCAGGTACAGGAAGGCCAGGGCGACGGCCAGGTAGAGACCCGGCGCCCGCCGCCTGCTCCGCAGCAGACTCATGGCGCTCATCCCTTGATCACCACGGAGTTCAGGCCCAGCACGCGCAGGAATCCGGTCACCACGGCGTAGGCGAGCATGAACAGCAGCAGCACGATGATCGAGGTCGCCGCGCCGAGCGGGTAGTTGCCGAACTGGGTGAACTGCTGCGAGATCTGCAGGCCCACCATGTTCCCGTCCGTTCCGCCGAGGAACTGCGGAGTGACGTAGTCGCTCGCGGCCAGCACGAAGGTGTAGAGGAAGCCGGAGGCCGCCGCCGGCGCCACCAGCGGCAGGACGACCCGGCGCCACCGCTGCACCCGACCGGCACCGAGGTCGGCGGCCAGGTCGAGGAAGTCGCCGGGGATGTTGCGGAACGCGGCGTAGGCGACGAGGGCGACGTACGGCACGAAGATGTGCACCAGCGCGGCGACGACGGCCGGCTTCGAGAACAGCAGTGATCCGTCCCGCGGGGCCAGCCCGACCGGTCCGAGGAGCTGCGTGAGCAGCCCGTCGTTGCCGAGGATCACCCGCCACGCGTAGATCCGGACGAGGTAGCTGGTGAACATCGAGAACACGACGAGCGCCAGCAGCGGGTACTCCAGGCGCCCGGCGCGGTAGCGCATCGCGTAGGCGAGCGGCACCCCGAGCGCCAGACTCAGCACCGCGGTGACGAACCCGATCCCGAGGGCGTTCAGGGTGAGCCGACGGGTCAGGTCCGACCCCACCGCCGAGGTGAAGTTCGACAGGGTGAAGGTGCCCGTCACCTCGTAGAACCCGCCCTGCAGGAAGGCGTAGACGGTGAACACCAGGAAGGGCGCCACCAGGAGGAAACCCAGGACGACAACCGCCGGCAGGGTCAGCAGCCACCCGCGCCGACGAGCCGGTGCGGGGGGCGGTGCGGCGGCGACGTCCGCCACGTCCGCTTGAGGGGGCGGTACGACGGCGACAGCCATCACGCGCCTCCCTGGATGTTCGACCACTCGCTGAGCCACTCCTCGTGCTGCACGATCCCCGACCGCCCCTTGTCCGGGAAGCCGAAGACCGGGGCCTTGGTGAAGAACTCCTCGAGGTTGTCGTAGGGGTAGAGCTTCTGCTGCTTGGCCGGCAGCAGCTTGACCGCCTCCGGCGAGGTCACGGCCGTGCCGAGCGCCACCGCGGCCTCCGCCTGCACCTCCGGCGAGAGGGCCTGGTTGACCCAGGCGTACGCGGTGTCGCGGTTGCGCGTCGTCTTGGGCACCGCCCACGCGTCGCAGGAGGTGTAGGTGCCCTCCTTCGGGATGATGCTTTCCACCTTGGCGCCCTTGTCCCCGGCCCACAGCCCGACCGTCGACCAGCCGGCGAAGGAGGCGATCACCTCACCGCTGACCAGCTGGTTGGTGAGGTCACCGAAGGAGGGCGCGAAACCCTTGATCTGCCCGCGGAACCGGCGGAGCAGGTCGACGATCTGCTTGAACTGGTCCTGCGTGTAGTTGGGGACGTCGAAGCCGAGGATCCGGCCGCCGAGGGTGAACGCGGCGGTGGCGTCGGGAACCCATCCGATCTTGCCCTTGAACTCGGGCTTCAGCAGGTCGAGCCACGACTCGGGCTTCGGCATGCGGTCGGTGCGGTAGTCAAGCGTGGTGGCGCTCCAGAACATCGGAATGCCCCACTGCTTGCCGTCGATGTTCCAGAACCTCGCCGCGGCGTCGCCCTCGCGGAAGAACGGGAAGAGCTTCGCGGCGTTCGGGATGTGAGCCAGGTCGAGCGGCTCAATGATCTCCAACGGCTTCTTGGAGTACAGGGGTCCGTACGCCTGGTAATAGGTGATGAGGTCGTAGCCGACGCTGGAGCCGGACTTGATCTTCGCGAGGATGTCGTCGCTCGTCGAGATGTAGGTGGGGTTGACCTTGACGCTCTTCGCGCCCTGCCACGCCATCATCTTCTTCGATCCGGTGAGGTCGTATCCCTCCCAGGACAGGTAGTTCAGCGCCCCACCGACCTTGTCCCCCACGGCGGGCACCGCTGCGGACTTCCCACCGTCGCCGCAGGCGGCCAGGAGGGTCGGCGCGGACACGGCGAGGGCGGCGAGGAGCCCTCCCCGGCGCAGCAGACCGCGGCGAGTCAGACCCTGCGCGTTCATCGGCATCTCAGCCATGTGTCTCTCCTGTCACACATCGACTCGGTGGCAGGTACTGTTCCACCGCACGGACGGCTTGTCCATAGGGCGGTACAAACTTTCTGGCCGGCCACCCACCCGCGATCCCGGCACTCGTGCCGAGATGCGGCGGACCCACCCCTACCACCTGCAACAGTTTGGCTACGGCACCTCGGAATCAGGGATGCACTGTGGCCTGTACAGCGGGCGCCGCGCTCCGCTATAGTCCCGCCCAACGGTCAGCCTGACCGCCAAGCGGGACAACGGGAGACTTCATGCCACCGGTGAATGTGCTCAGCAAGGCCGACCGGGTGCTGGAACTGCTCGCCGACCAGGGCGAGATGCCGATCGCCGGGCTCATCGAGGCGCTGGACGAGCCCCGGACGAGCGTGTACCGCCTCCTCGAGAGCATGCAGGAACTCGGGTGGGTGGAGCCAGGGGGGCGCCGGGGGCATTACCGGCTCGGGCTCAAGGTGTTCCGGCTGGGCGCGGCGGTTGCCCGCCGCTTCGACGAGCGTCAGGCGGCGCTGCCCGTCATGGAGCGGCTGCACGAGGAGACCGGCGAAACCGTTTTCCTGTGCGTGCGTCAGGGGCTCGAGGCGGTGTGCATCGAGCGCATCGACGGCGCGCGCGTCCAGATTCTCGAGCTCCGGCTCGGCGGCCGGCTGCCGTTGCACGTCGGTGGGGCACCTCGTGCCCTCCTCGCCTTCGGCGGCGAAGCCCTCTGGGACGAGTACCTGTTCCGCGCGCCGCTCAACACCTACACAAACAAGACCCTGAACACCCCCGAACTGGTGCGGCAGTCCCTGATGGACGACGCGAACGCGGGAATCGTCATCAGCAACCAGGACGTCACCCTCGGCATCGCGTCGATCGCCGCGCCCGTCTTCAACCACACCGGCAAGGTCAGCGCCGCGCTGTCACTGGCCGGCGTGGCTCCCGTACTGCTCGGTGACAACCGGCAGCGACACGAGTCGATGGTGCGGGAGGCGGCCGCGGAGGTCTCCCGCGCGCTCGGCTACTCCAGTTAGGAGAAACGTTTTGTCTGACGGACCAACCCCCGTCGTACGTCGTGATCAGGGACGAGAGTTCCTCGCGCTCGGTGCGCCGGTCTACCGACTGGTGCATCCGAAGACCGTGGGCTCCGTCGGGGTCGGCGTTTCGCTGTGCGTCATGCAGCCGGGCCAGGAGGTCCGCCGCCACCGGCACGACTACGAAGAGGCCTATTACGTGGTGCGCGGCACCGGCCTGATGTATCTCGAGGACCACGAGCCCATCCGCTTGGAGCCCGGGCTGTCCGTCTACATCGCGGCGAACCGCGTGCACGGACAGGTCAATGACGGTTCGGAGACGCTCGAGATCGTGTGCTCCCTGTCGCCTCCCCCGATCGAGGGACAGGTTCCGGAATTCGTGGAGGAGGACCAGTGAGTGCAGCAGCCGATGACGGCGAGCTGATCGCCCGCATCAAGGAGAAGGCGCTCTTCGCCCGCGAGGAGACGGTGCGCCTGACCGGCATCGCGAAGACCGGGCACTACGCCTCGGCCTTTTCGTGCGCGGAGATCCTCGCGACGCTCTACTACGGCGGGATCATGCGGCTGAAGCCGGGCGAGCCGCAGTGGAAGGAACGCGACCGCTTCCTGTTCGGCAAGGGCCACGCGGCGATCGCGCTTTACCCCTTCCTCGCCGACTACGGCTTCTTCGACAAGTCGGTGCTCGACGAGTACACCCGGCTCGGCAACCCGCTCGGCGACCACCCGGACATGCGCAAGGTGCCGGGCATCGACTTCAGCTCCGGCTCCCTTGGCCACGCGCTCTCCGCCGGTCTCGGCATGGCCCTCGGCGGCCGGCTCAACAACATCGACTACAACGTGTTCGTCCTGCTCGGCGACGGCGAGCAGCACGAGGGCCAGGTGTGGGAGGCGGCCCTGTCCGCCGCTCACCACCGCACCGGCAACCTCATCGCGATCGTCGACCGCAACGAGTACAGCCTCGACGGCAAGGTCGACGACGTCATCGGCATCGAGCCAGTGCTCGACAAGTGGCAGGCGTTCGGCTGGAACACCATCGACATCGACGGCCACGACGTACCGCAGGTGCTGCAGGCCCTGCGCGACGCAACCGCCGCCAGCCACGACGGCAAGCCGACCGTGATCGTGGCCCACACCGTCAAGGGCAAGGGGATCCCCTACATGGAGACCGAGTTCGGCTGGCATCTCGGCTACCTGCACCCCTCGGACGAGAAACTCGCCCTCGCGCACCTGAGGAGCAACGCGTGACCACCACCGAACCCGAGCTGCACCCCGACTCCTGGCACCTGCTCATGCTGCTGGACCAGGCGCCCGGGTTCGCCGCCATCTCGCAGGCCCTCATCGAGCTGACCGACGAGGGACACCCGATCGCGGTCGCCACCGCGGACCTGAAGTACTCCAACGGCCTGGTGCGTTTCCAGGAGAAGCACCCGGAGCGGTTCCTGCAGTTCGGCATCTCCGAGCAGAACATGGTGTCGGCGTCGGCCGGCCTGGCGACCACCGGGGTGCTGCCGTACACCGCGACGTTCGCGTCGTTCCTGGCGCTGCTGTGCTGCGAGCAGATCCGGACCGACGTGGCGTACTGCAACCAGCCGGTCCGGCTGATCGGCCACCACGCCGGCATCAGCCTCGGCTTCTACGGCACCTCGCACCACGCCACCGAGGATCTGGCGATCATGCGCAGCATCGCCAACATGACGGTGATCGCACCGTCGGATCCGGCCCAGTTCGGCGCGGCGATCCGCGCCACGGTCAACCACCCCGGACCGATCTACTTCCGCGCCTCGCGCGGCCGCGACCCGATCATCTACGAGGACGGCTGCGAGTTCGAGCTGGGGCGCGCCATCGCGCACGGGGAGGGCAGCGACCTCATGCTGATCGCCACCGGATCGTCGGTCCACCCGACGCTGGCGGCGGCCGAGCTGCTCCGCGCGAAGGGGGTCTCGGTGGGCGTGCTCGACATGCACACCGTGAAGCCGCTGGACCGGGACGCCGTGCTGGCCGCAGCGCGGGCGCGCCGTCTCATGACCGTCGAGGAGCACAACGTGCTCGGCGGGCTGGGCGGTGCGGTCGCCGAGGTGCTCACCGAGGAGGGCGTGGCCACCAAGCTGCACCGGCACGGGATCAAGGACGAGTACAGCCTGATCGGTCCGCCGACCCACCTGTACCGCCACTACGAGCTGGACGCCGAGGGCATCGCGCAGGTCGCGCTGCGCTTCCTGGACGCCTGAACGGAAAGGTTGATCAATCATGAGGGCGGTTGTCTTCACCGGGGCCGGCGGCAACGAGGTCATCGACCTCGTCGAGCGGCCGGACCCGGTGCCGACGGGCAACGATGTTCGGGTCCGCGTCCGCTACGCCGGGCTGAACCCGGCCGACGCGCAGCAGCGCAACGGGATCTACCCGGCCCCGCCGGGCAGCCCCGCGGACATTCCCGGGCTCGAGGTGTCGGGCGTCGTCGAGGCCATCGGTGAGTCGGTCACCACGTGGCAGCCCGGCGACCGGGTGTTCGGGCTGGTGGGCGGCGGCGGCCTCGCCGACCGGGTGATCGTCAACGAGCGGCACCTCGCGCGGGTGCCGGACTCGCTGGCGGACGCCGACGCCGCGGCCGTGCCGGAGGCGTACATGACCGCGCACGACGCGATCCGGTCGCAGGCCGGGCTGCGGATGGGCGAGACGCTCCTCGTGCACGGGGCCGCCGGTGGGGTCGGCAGCGCAGCCGTACAGATCGGGCTCGCGGCCGGCGCACGGGTCATCGGCGTCGTCCGCAGCGAGTCGTCGCACCAGGCGGTGAAGGCACTCGGCGCGGAGGTCGTCCACGACGCCGACTTCGCGGCCGAAGTCGCCGAACTCACCGGCGGTCGGGGGGCCGACGTCATCCTGGAACTGGTGGGCGCCCCGCACTTCCCCGCGAACCTCGAGGCGATCGCCGTACGTGGACGGATCATCGTCGTCGGCGTCGGTGCGGGCAGTGAGGTCCAGATTCCCCTGCTGCGACTGATGCAGAAGCGGATTCGCGTGCAGGGAACCGTCCTGCGGGCGCGGCCCATCGAGCAGAAGGCGGAGGTCGTCCGCGCCTTCGAACGGGAGGTGCTGCCGGCGCTGGCTAGTGGACGGGTCCGGCCGGTCATCGACCAGATTTTCCCGGCCGAGCAGGTGAGGTCGGCATTCGACCGTCTTGAGGGCAAGGGCAAGGTCGGCAAGGTCCTGTTGGATTTCGGCGTTTGAGCAGGAACTGCCCGCTCCGCACGCCGCTGCGGAGCGGGCAGTCGGCGGCGCTACCGGGTCGCCCGAGCCAACACGCCGAACATCGGCGTTGTGCGGGGGAAATTGGCAGGATGGGGCCATGGCCACGGTCGCAGTGATCGGTCTGGGTGGGATGGGTAGCCGGATGGCGGGCCGGTTGCTCGATGCCGGGCATGATCTCGTTGTCTGGAACCGCACCCGGCAGCGCGCCGACGATCTTGTGGCGCGTGGCGCGGTCGCTGCCGACAGCCCGGCGCAGGCTGCCCGGCACGCCGACCTGGTCATCACCATGCTGTCCGACCCGGCTGCGCTGCAAGAGGTGGCCGAGGGCCCGCAGGGCATCCTCGCCGGTGCCACCGCGTCGACGACGCTCGTTGAGATGTCCACGGTCGGGCCGGCCGCCGTGCGACGGTTGGCCGCGATGCTGCCGGCCGGTGTCGACCTGCTCGACGCGCCGGTGCTGGGCAGCGTCTCGGAGGCCGAGGCGGGTTCGCTACGGATCTTCGTCGGAGGGCCGGAGCCGCTTGTCCAACGGTGGATCCCGGTGTTGGGCGCGCTCGGCTCGCCGATGCACGTCGGACCGCTCGGCGCCGGCGCGGCGGCCAAACTGGTCGCCAATTCGACCCTCCTCGGGGTGCTCACTGTTCTCGGCGAGGCGCTCGCTCTCGCCGACGGGCTTGGTCTGCCGCGTGACATGGCGTTCGAGGTCTTGTCCGCGACTCCCGTCGGCTCGCAAGCCGATCGGCGGCGACCAGCGATCGAATCGGGGCAGTTCCCGCTCCGGTTCGCGCTGTCACTCGCCCGTAAGGACGCCGAGCTGGTCGCGTCGGCCGCCGAGTCGGCCGGCGTCGAACTGCCGGTCGCGGCGGCCGCCGGCCAGTGGGTCGCGGCAGCCCAGGAAGCCGGCCTCGGCGACCGGGACTACTCGGCCGTCATCGCGCACATCATCGACGCTGCCCGATCAGCCTGAGACCTGATCACCAAGGGCACCCCCGCACGGGGCCTCGGCTCCTTCCCCTCACCACCCTGGTCGACCCTTGGACAATCGCACTGCCGGGGCCGCGCGATCCCCGGCCGGACGCCACAACGGGTGGACCATGGTGCCGTTCGGGAGCGCGAACGGATCCCGGGCGACGTAGCCGTGCCGGCCATAGAGGGCAGCCTCGGCGAGGGTCGTGGCCTCGGCATAGGCGGGAAGCACAAGACGGTCCATCCGGACGAGGCAGCTGGCGAGCAGGACGGAGGCGCGGGCGACGCGCCCGGCGGCCGCCGGGACCGCGAGAAACGCCAGGTGGTTGTGCGTATCGGTGGGACGGTGGGCCTTGAGGACGCGGTCCAGGCAACGGAAGCGGTCCAGGTGGTCACCGCAGGCAGCGGCGAGCCGTTGGCGGTAGCTGGCCGGCGGCGGAAAGGGACGGTAGCGGTGGAACCAGACGGCGGCGGCGGAGCGGTCAGCGAGGAGAAAGACGTCGCCGACGAGAAGGGCGTGTTCGATCCAGATCCGGGAGACGGCGGTGAGCAGGGAGCGTCGCTGGTCTTCATCAGGCACGAGCCACGCGCCGATCGCCGCGGCGGGCAGGGAGTCGGCGACGAGGCTGGCGATCTCGCCGATGTCGCACCAGCGGGCGCGGACCGTGGGCAGTATGCCGGTCATGGGGAAACTCCGGTGAAGTAGGCGCGGTCGCCCGGTGGGCGGCAGCGCCGTCCACCAGGAGAGGGTGTGCAGTCAGGTCAGGTCGCCGGCCGCTGAAGCGGACGTGCCGGTGCGCGCCGCCGTCGCGTCACGGATCAAGGCTGGCGAAGGAGAAGCGACAGTCCGGCTGACCGGGCGTGCGCGGGGACACCCCGGCCACGGCGCGGTGGCGCCACGACGGATGCTCAGGCAGGTCTGGTGCCGGGCTGGGGCGATCGTTGGGCGAACGTGTCGCACCGGGACGGAGCGCAGCGCTTGGATGCCAGCTCCGGCGTCCACGGATGCGGTGAGATGTCGGCCGCCGTCGCCGCACCGGCGCCTGCGGAAGCGGAACTGGTCGCGCCGCCGGACGAGATCGGAGTCAGGCCGCCGGTGCCCGTCCCACCGACAGGTTCGCGACTCACGTCGGCGGCAGCACCTGCGGCCGGCTCGCCGCCGCTGCAACGCGCCGCCGTCCCGATCCAGTACGGCGGGGCCGGCCCGGCTTCCGGATGCGCCGGGGTCACAACTGGTGCCCGAACGGGGTGCTCGGGCGGAGTGATGGTGACCGGCACCGCACCGGCAGGCCCGGGCTGCGCTGCGACCGGACCGCCGGGCGGGAGCATCAGGTCCGGTTGGCCGAGGATCGGCCGGGTCACCCCGAGCACCGGGGCGAGGACGGGGGCCAGTGTCTCGACGACCGGGTCGGCCACCGGCCGGACAACGGCGCCAACGGGTTCGAGCAGTCCCGTCCCAACGATCTCCTGCACCACCGGCGCCGCGGCACCCGCGACCGGACGCGCCACCGGCGCGACGGCCTCGACGGCTCCCGCCGCCGTACCGGCCGACCGGTCCACCACGCGACGCACCGGCGCCGCCGCCGCCGGCAGATCATGGGGCGGGACCAGCACCGCCGGGTCGGGCTCGGCGCGAGCAGGTGCCCGGGTGCCGGCTGTCCCCGCGGTCACCGGGGCCGGCTCGCGCACCGCGTCGGTCCCGGCGGGGCCGCGGTCGACCGTCGCCGACCCTACGGACGAGACGTGCGGGCGCGACAGGACACCGTCAACCGCCGCCCCGGCGCCGTCGAGCAGATCGCCGACGATGCCCGGGCCCGGCTCGCCAACGGCGTACGCGGGATCGTCCATGATCGCGTCGTAGGCGCACCAGGTGGCGATGACGCCACCGAACAGGAGCATCCCGCGCAACGTCGCCTGAGCGAGTCGTCGGCCGCGACGCCGCACCACGGGCATCCTCCCCGGTCGTCCACTTTCCCCCAGCAACTATCGCCGATCCGCAGTCAGCCGGTCACCCTCCGACGCACCGGATTGGCGCCATCCGCACCTCGACCTACTCCGGGGCTCCCCAGGCATGGGGCGCGAAATCCAGGTCCTCGTCGTCGGCCACATCGGCGCAGGGCACCACCCGGACGGCGCCGGTGTGCGCCCGCAGGTACGGCCGGGCGCCGACGTCGCCCACGGCCAGAGCCGCCACGCCCGCCCAGTGGTCACGTCCGAGCAGCACCGGATGGCCGGAGCGGCCGTTGTCGTAGCCGGCCATGACCAGCTCCGCGCGGCCGGCGTCGGCGGCGACCCGCCGCACCGCCGCGGCCGTCATGCCCGGCATGTCGACCAGGATCACCACGGTCGCGGCGGCGCCCGTCTCCGCGAGCGCGGCCAGCCCGGCTCGCAGGGACGAGCCCATGCCGGTGGTCCAGTCAGGATTGTCGACGACCACGACCCCGTCGAGGTCGGCCCGGGCCCGGACGTCATCGGCCGCCGCGCCGAGCACCACGACCACCGGGGCGCAGCCCGCCGCGCGAAGCACGGCGACCGACCGATCGACCAGTAGCTGCCCGTCGTGGCGGACGAGGGCCTTCGGCATGCCGAAGCGGCGTCCGCCGCCGGCGGCGAGAACAAGCCCGGCCACCCTCATCGACGGAGGCTAGCATGCTGCGTGACGTCGAACGTTCTGCTGATCGGGGCGGGTTCTCAGCCGGGCAGGCGCAGCGCGAGGAAGAGATCGACCCGGTCCTCGAAGCGGTTCAGGTCGCGACCGGTGAGCTGCTCGACCCGGCCGATCCGGTACCGCAGCGTGTTCACGTGCACGTGGAGCAGTTCCGCGCAGCGGGTCCAGGAGCCGGAACAGTCCAGGAACGTTTCCAGGGTCTGTACCAGGCGGGCGTCGTGCACCCGGTCGTACTCGACGAGCGGGCCGAGCAGCCGGTCCCGGAACGCCCGCCGGGTGTCGGTCGGCACGCCGGCCAGCAGCAGCAGATGCGAGGCAAGCTCGTCGGCCGACACGACGGTGGCCCGACCCGGCCGGTCGATCGCCGCGCGCCACGCGTGCCGGGCCTCCTCCACCGCGCCGGGCAGCGCGACGGCACCCGCAGCCGGGCCGCTGATCCCGACGGCCAGCCGGCCGGCCCCCAGCGCCGGCACCAGCGCCGCAATCCCGGCCCGTACGGTGTCGAGAACGGTCGACGCCGGCTGAGCCGGCGCGGACACGACGGCGAGTACGCCGTCCGGTCGGTCGGCGGCCAGCCCGGCGACCACGGTCTGCGGCGCGCACGGCCGGAGGATCTCCTCGACCACGGCCACGGCCAGCTCCGCGGGCCCGGGCAGCCCGGTCAGGCTCGCGGTCAGGGCGAGGAACGTCGAATCCGGTGACAGCCCGCACGACGACAGCCGCGCGCGCAGCTCAGCGAGATCGCCGCCGGAGTCGAGCAGCGAGCCGACCCGGTCGGCGAGCCGCCGCTCCACCCGGGTCGCCTCGTCGGCCTGGGCCCGCGCCAGCGCGACCAGGCTGACCAGTTCGTCGGCCGCATCGGGCAGCGGGGCGCGGGCGGTACCGGCGGTCACCGCGAGCAGCCAGGACGCCAACCGGTGCTCGGGCCGGCCCGGCACGGCGAGCACGGTCAGCGGCCGCCCGGCCACAGTGACCGCCACGGGTAGCCGGTCGGCCGCGACGAACGCCGCGGCCAGGTCGGCCCGGCCGGCGGCGTCCAGGCCCGCGGTGCCTGCGACGATCCGGCCGGTCGGGGTCAGCACCCAGCAGTCCACGCCCAGGTCGGCGGCGACCGGCGAGAGCAGGTCGCCCAGCCGCGCCCCCGCGGCCATGGCCGCAACCAGGCCGCGGTGCCGGACCAGCACGGACGCCAGGCCGGTCGCCCGCCGCGCCCACAGCGACGGGTTGACCTCGTCGAGGATGTCCCGGAAGGACACCTCGACCGGGACCTCGAACAACGGCACCTGGTGGACCCGGCACGCCTCGACCAGGTCCGCCGGCACCGAGCCGTACGCCGCGTCGCCGGCGCCGATCGCGGCCACGCCGGCCGCCGCGCAGGCCGCCACGAAGGTCTCCGAGTCGGCCGGCGCCCGCCGCCACATCAACCCCGTCAGCACGACCTCGCCGCCGGACAGGTACCGGCGGGGGTCGAGCAGGTCGGTGATGTACAAGCGGGTGAGCGGCCGGTCCAGGTCGTCGGCGCCGGCCAGCACCGACAGCCGCAGCTGTGGCATGGCCAACACCTCGCGCAGCAGCATCGCTGACCTTCCCGTTCGGGCCGATCGATCGCCCGGCTTGTAGGAACGTACGAAAAGCCTACGGCGGGCGTGCCTCGGATTCGGTGTCCGAGCCGATGTCGCCCGGGCGCGACGACTGCTCTACTGCTCCTCAACGAGGGGAGGTGATCGGCATCACCCCAGGTGGCGGCGCTCTCGCCGGCTTCAACCGGGCACCGGCCGGGCAGGCCGAACGCGACCTGCTCGCCTGCTGTGCGGTGCCCGAGTGGGCCCGCGAGGTGGCCGCCGGGCGGCCGTACCCGTCTCTGCGGGCTCTGGTGGAGTCGGCCGACGGCGGCCTGCTCCGGCTCTCCTGGGAGCAGGTCGCGCAGGCGCTCGCGGCGCACCCACGGATCGGCGAGCGGGTGGCCGGCACGGACCGCGAGTCGGCCTGGTCGCGGCGGGAGCAGGCCGGCATGGACGGCGCCGACGCCGCGACGAGGGCCGCGCTGGTCGAGGCCAATCGGGCGTACGAGCGGCGCTTCGGCCACATTTTCCTGATCTTCGCCAGTGGACGTACGGACGCGGAACTGCTGGCGGCGGCGCGTGACCGGTTGACCAACGACGCCGCCACGGAGCGGCGAGTGGTGCACGGGGAACTGCGCAGGATCGCCCTGCAACGGCTGGAGAGGCTGGTCGGATGAGGTACGCCGCGATCTCCACCCATGTGCTCGACACGGTGCGTGGTGAGCCGGCGCGCGGCGTACCGGTCCGGTTGGAGCGCGCCGGGGCGGAGGGCTGGACCGCCGTCGCGGACGGACACACCGACGCCGACGGCCGGCTGCGCGACTGGGTGCCGGAGCCGCACTGGGGCGCCGGCGGGTACCGGCTGGTGTTCGCCGTGGGCGCCCACCTCGGGCCGGATGCCTTCTTCGCCGAGATCACGGTGGCCTTCCAGGTCCACGATCCGGCCCGGCACCACCACGTGCCGCTGCTGCTCAGCCCGTACGGCTACACCACCTACCGAGGGAGTTGACCATGGGCATCGTGCTCGGCGCCAACCAGTACGGCAAGGCGGAAACCCGGGTCGTGCGGGTGGTCCGCGACGGGCCGCGGCACGACCTGCGCGACCTGAACGTCAGCACCTGTCTCGCCGGTGACCTCGCCGCCACCCACCTGACCGGCGACAACGCCAACATACTGCCGACCGACTCGCAGAAGAACACGGTGTACGCCTTCGCCAAGCGACACGGCGTCGACCAGATCGAGGACTTCGCACTGCTCCTCGCGCGGCATTTCGTGACGTCGCAACCGGCGATCACCCGGGCCCGGGTCGACATCGAGGAGTACGCCTGGCAACGGCTCGGTCCGCACTCGTTCCAGCGGGCGGGCGGGGAGGTGCGTACCGCGTCGGTGACCGTCGACGGCGACGGGACCGAGGTGGTGTCCGGGCTGACCGGCCTGGTGCTGCTCAACTCCACCGACTCGGAGTTCGCCGGCTTCGTGCAGGACCCGTACACCACCTTGCCGCCCACCAAGGACCGGATCCTCGCCACGGCCGTGGACGCGCACTGGCGGCACGGCGATGACCGGGCGGCAGACGGCACCGGCTGGGCCGACTCCTACGCCGCGGTGCGCGCCGCCCTGCTCGCCGGCTTCGTCGAGACGTACAGCCGCTCGCTGCAGCAGACCCTCTACGCGATGGGTGAGCGGGTGCTGCGTGAGGTCGCCGGGATCATCGAGGTGCGGCTGTCGCTGCCCAACAAGCACCACCTGCTGGTGGACCTGGCGCCGTTCGGGCTGGACAACCCCGGCGAGGTGTTCGTCGCGACCGACCGCCCGTACGGGCTGATCGAGGGCACGGTGCGCCGCGACGACGCGCCGGCGGCGGACGGGGCCCGGTGATGGACTTCCTGCAACCTGCCAGCTGGTCGGAGGCGCTGGCGGCGAAGGCGGCCCACCCCGACGCGATGCCGATCGCCGGGGGCACCGACGTCATGGTCGAGCTGAACTTCGACCGCCGCCGCCCGCCCGGGCTGCTCGACCTGACCCGGGTGGGCGCGCTGACCGAGTGGGGGTACGACGGTGACCTGCTGCGGGTCGGGGCCGGCGTGACCTACCGGCGGATCATCGACGAGCTCGGTGGCGTGCTCCCCGGCCTGGCGATGGCGGCGCGCACGGTCGGCTCCCCGCAGATCCGCAACCGCGGCACTGTCGGCGGCAATCTGGGTTCGGCGTCGCCGGCCGGCGACGCGCACCCGCCGCTGCTGGCCACCGACGCGCGGGTCGAGGTGGCGTCGGTCCGGGGCACCCGGACGGTGCCGGTGGACGAGTTCTTCACCGAGCCCAAGCGGTCCGTGCTGGCCCCCGACGAGCTGATCTCGGCCTTCCTGGTCGCACCGGCCGCCGGGCCGCAGCAGTTCGCCAAGATCGGCACCCGCAACGCCATGGTGATCGCGGTCTGCTCCTTCGCGGTGGCGCTACATCCCGACACGCGCCGGGTCGGCACCGGGATCGGGTCCGCCGCGCCCACGCCGCTGCGCGCCCACCAGGCCGAGGAGTTGCTCGCCGCCGAACTGCCGTGGCGCTCCCGCGGCCCGCTGCCCGTTCCACTCGCCCGGCGCTTCGGCGAACTGGTGGCCGCCGCCGCGGCGCCGATCGACGACGTACGCGGCACCGCCGCCTACCGCCGGCACGCGCTGGCCGTGCTCGCCCGGCGCACGCTCGGCTGGGCCTGGGCGCAGGTATCGGCGCATCGGGAACCGGGAGGCCGCTCGTGAGAATCACCTGCACGGTCAACGGCGAGCGCCGCGACACCGACGACGTGTGGCCCGGCGAGAGCCTGCTCTACCTGTTGCGGGAGCGGCTCGCCCTACCCGGAGCCAAGAACGCCTGCGAGCAGGGCGAGTGCGGCTCCTGCACGATCTACCTCGACGGCCTGCCGGTCTGCGCCTGCCTGGTCGCCGCCGGGCAGGCGCAGGGCCGGACGGTGGTCACCGTCGAGGGGCTGTCCGCCGGCGTCGGCGGGGGGTCACCCGCCGAGGCCGGCGAGGGGCTGCCCGCGGAGGCCGGCGCGCTCGACCCGGTGCAGCGAGCCTTCATCGAGGCCGGCGCCGTCCAGTGTGGATTCTGTACCCCCGGGCTGGTGGTCGCGGTCCACGACCTGCTGGCCCGCAACCCGCGGCCCGCCGATCCGGACATCCGTGAGGCGCTCGCCGGCAACCTGTGCCGGTGCACCGGCTACGAGAAGATCATGGACGCGGTACGGCTGGCCGCCGGCCCCGCCGTACCGCGCCCGCGGGAGGCGCGGGATGATCATCATTGAGGGGGGTGCGGTCGCCACCGTCGACGCCGAGGGCACCGAGCACGCCGACGGTCACGTGGTGATCGCCGACGACGGGCGGATCGTGGCGGTCGGCACGGGCCGCGCCGACGTCCCCGACGGCGACGAACGCCAGCCAGCCGGGTCGGTCCGCCGGGTCGACGCCACCGGCTGCCTGGTCACCCCGGGCCTGGTCAACACCCACCACCACCTGTACCAGTGGGCCACCCGCGGATTGGCCCAGCAGGATCACCTCTTCGGCTGGCTGACCGCGCTCTACCCGGTGTGGGCCGGTCTGGACGCCGACGTGGTCGCCGCCACCACCGGCGCCGGCCTGGGCTGGCTCGCCCTGTCCGGCTGCACGACGAGCACCGACCACCACTACGTCCACCCGTCCGGCGGCGGCGACCTGATGGCCGCGCAGGTCGAGGCGGCCCACGAGGTCGGCCTGCGCTTCCACCCGTGCCGCGGCTCGATGGACCTGGGCGCCTCCGCCGGTGGGCTGCCCCCCGACCACATCGTGGAGAAGACCGACGCCGCGCTCGCCGCGACCGCGGAGGCCGTCGAACGCTTCCACGACCCCGCACCCGACGCCATGGTCCGGATCGCCGTCGCCCCCTGCTCGCCGTTCTCCGTCACCTCGACGCTGATGAGCGAGGCCGCCACGCTGGCCCGAAGCATGGGCGTCCGGCTGCACACCCACCTCGCGGAGACGGTGGAGGAGCGGGCGTACTGCTTCCAGACCCACGGCTGCACCCCGGGCGAGTACGCCGAACGCCTCGGCTGGCTCGGCGACGACGTGTGGCTGGCGCACGGCGTACACCTCGACGACGCCACCATCGCCCGCTTCGCCGCCACCGGCACCGCTGTCGCCCACTGCCCCAGCTCCAACGCGCGCCTCGGCACCGGGATCGCCCCGGTCCGTGACCTGCTCGACGCGGGCGTACCGGTGGGCCTGGGGGTGGACGGGGCCGCCTCGCAGGAGACCAACCAGCTCGGCGCCGAGCTGCGCCAGGCGGTGTACGCCGCGCGGCTGCGGGGCGGACCAGCGGCGATGACCGCCCGCGAGGCGCTCACCCTGGGCACCATGGGCGGGGCCCGCTGCCTCGGCCGCGCCGGTGAGATCGGCTCGCTGGAGGTGGGCAAGCTCGCCGACCTCGCCGTCTGGCGGCTCGACGGGCTGGGTCATGCCGGCATCGACGACCCGGTGGCCGCGCTCGTCCTCGGCCCACCCGCTCCGGTGGAGCTGCTGCTGGTCGGCGGGCGGCCGGTCGTGGAGCGCGGCGAGCTGCGCACGGCCGACGAGCGCGACCTGACGCGGCGTACCCGGCGGGCCCATCACGCGCTGATGAGGAAGGTACTGCTATGACGACGGTGCAGCCCAGGGTGAGCGTGCCGGTCCAGGGCGGGGTGGGGCACAGTCCACACCGGCCGGACGGCGCGCTCAAGGTCGCCGGCCAGTTCGCCTTCTCCTCCGACCTGTGGGCCGACGACATGCTGTGGGGCACCACGCTGCGCAGCCCGCATCCGCGGGCCCGGATCACCGGCATCGACCTGACCGCCGCGCTCGCACTGCCCGGGGTCCACGCCGTCCTCACCGCCGCCGATGTGCCCGGCGCGGCGTGTTACGGACTCGAGGTCGCCGACCAACCGGTGCTCGCCGCCGACGAGGTGCGCTACCACGGCGAGCCGGTGGCGATCGTGGCCGCCGACCATCCGGAGACCGCCCGCCGGGCGGCCGCCCGCATCGTCGTCGACTACACGGTGCTGCCCCCGGTCACCGACGCCGAGGCGGCGCTCGCCGCCGGCCAGGTAGTCCGCCACCTGCCGATCCGGCGCGGTGACCCGGACGCCGTCGGCCCGGTCGTGGTCCGCGGCGAGTACGAGGTCGGCATGCAGGACCAGGCGTTCCTCGGGCCGGAGTCGGGTCTGGCCGTGCCGGCGGAGGACGGCGGGGTCGACCTGTTCGTTGCCACCCAGTGGCTGCACGTGGACCAGAAGCAGGTGGCGACCTGCCTCGGGCTGCCGGTCGACAAGGTGCGGATCACGCTGGCCGGGGTGGGCGGGGCGTTCGGCGCTCGCGAGGACCTGTCGATGCAGGTGCATGCCAGCATGCTGGCCCTGCACACCCGGCGCCCGGTGAAGATGGTCTACTCCCGCGAGGAGTCCTTCTTCGGGCACGTGCACCGGCACCCGGCCCGGCTCCGGTACGAACACAGCGCCACCCCCGACGGCCGGCTGGTCTCGGTGCGGGCACGCATTCTGCTCGACGGCGGGGCGTACACGTCCACCACTCCGGCGGTGGTGGCCAACGCGGCCACCCTCGGCATCGGTCCGTACGAGGTGCCGAACGTGGTGGTGGACGCCTACGGCCTCCACACCAACAACCCGCCGTGCGGCGCGATGCGCGGGTTCGGGGCGGTGCAGGCGTGCTTCGCCTACGAGTCGCAGATGGACAAGCTCGCCGCCGCGCTCGGGCTCGACCCGGTGGAACTGCGGATACGCAACGGCATGACGACCGGCTCGGTGATGCCCACCGGACAGGTCGTCGACGGCCCGGCGCCCGTGGCCCGCCTACTGGCGCTGGTCCGCGACCGGCCGGCCCCGCCCCCCGCCACCGGCGATCCGCGGGAGTTGCCGGGCGGGGTCGCCAACACCACCCACGGCGAGGGCGTGGTCCGCGGGGTCGGGTACGCCATCGGCATCAAGAACGTGTGCTTCTCCGAGGGGTACGACGACTACGCCACCGCCCGGGTCCGACTGGAGGTGATGGGCGGGGAGCCGGCGGTGCTGGTGCACACCGCCGCCGCCGAGGTCGGCCAGGGCGTGGTGACCGTGCAGGCGCAGATCGCCCGGACCGAGCTGGGCGTGCAACGGGTGACCGTGGCCACCGCCGACACCGCGGTCGGCAGCGCCGGATCCTCGTCGGCGTCACGGCAGACGTACATGACCGGTGGGGCCGTGCGCGCCGCGTGCCGTGCGGTACGGGACCGGCTGCTCGCCCGCCTGCCCACCCCCGACCTCCGGCTGGCTGGCGGCAAGGTGGTCACGGCTTCCGGGACTGTGGTCGCCGACCTGGCGGAGGTGATCGGCGACGAGCCGGTCGAGGAGACCGTGGTGTGGCGGCACCGGCCGACGCACCCGCTGGACCCCCGGACCGGCCAGGGTGACGCGCACGTCCAGTACGCCTTCGCCGCACACCGGGCCACCGTCGACGTCGACACCGAGCTGGGCCTGGTCCGGGTGGTGGAGATCGCCACCGCCCAGGACGTCGGAAAGGCGGTCAACCCGCAGGCGGTGCTCGGCCAGATCCACGGCGGCACCGCGCAGGGCCTGGGGCTCGCCCTGATGGAGGAGATCCAGATGGTCGACGGGATCGTCCGCAACCCCTCGTTCACCGACTACCTGATCCCGACGATCCTCGACATGCCGCCGATGACGGTCGACGTGCTGGAGCTGGCCGACCCAAAGGCCCCGTACGGTCTGCGCGGGGTGGGTGAGCCGCCGACCATCTCGTCCACCCCGGCGGTGGTCGCCGCGATCCGGGCGGCGACCGGCCTGGCGCTGAGCCGGGTGCCGGTACGCCCGGAACACATCTGCACACCGAGGCGATGATGGGAAAGCTGCCCGAGGGCGTCTACGCCGAACTCGACGAACGGCTCGGGCCGGTCGACGCGACGCTGCGGGCCCGCTACCCGGGCGGACGGGGCCGCCGCCAGCCGGTGCACACGGTTTACGTGCCGGCCGGCCGGGTCCGGCAGGGCCTGGTCGACGAGTGGGGCGCCGCGGCGCTGCGGACACTGACCGAGCACCCGCCGCTGCCGTTCGCGGCCGAGCTGTCCGACCGGGTGACTGCCAAGCTGCGGCGGGAGCCGATCGAGGATCTGCGGATCGACTTCGAGGACGGGTACGGCGTACGCGACGACGACACCGAGGACGCCGCCGCGCGGTCGGCGGTCGCGGCGCTGCGCGAAGGGCCGGTGCCGCCGTTCCTCGGGTTGCGGATCAAGAGCCTGGAGGCGGCGACCCGGCACCGGGCGGTACGCACCCTGGACACGTTCCTGGAGGCGTACCTCGGCGCGTTCGCCACCGTGCCGGACACCTTCGTGGTCACCCTGCCGAAGGTCAGCGCACCCGAGCAGGTCGACGCGATGGTGCTGCTGTGCGCACGGCTGGAGCGGGCGTACGGACTGCCGGCCGGTGCGCTGCGCTTCGAGGTGCAGGTCGAGACCCCGGCCGCGGTGCTCGGCGCCGACGGCACCGCGACCGTGGCGCGGCTGATCACCGCCGGCGGGAGGCGGCTGTCCGCCCTGCACTACGGCACGTACGACTACAGCGCCGCCTGCGGTGTGGCGGCGGCCCAGCAGAGCCTGGCGCATCCGGTGGCCGACCACGCGAAGGCGGTGATGCAGGTGGCGGTGGCAGGCACCGGCGTCCTGCTCTCCGACGGTTCGACCAACGTCCTGCCGGTGGGCGACACCGAGGCGGTCCAGGCGGCCTGGCGGCTGCACGCCGGGCTGGTCCGCCGCTCCCTGGCGGCCGGCTTCTACCAGGGCTGGGACCTGCACCCGGCCCAGTTGCCGACCCGGTTCGCCGCGACGTACGCGTTCTTCCGCGACGGCGCCGCCGCCGCGGCTGACCGCCTCGCCGCATACCTGCAACGCCGGGCGGGCGGGGTGCTCGACGAGCCGGCCACCGCCCGCGCGCTGGCCGGCTTCCTGCTGCGCGGGCTGGACTGCGGCGCCCTCGACCCGGCCGAGGTCGGTTTCGCCCGCGAAACGCTGGAAGCCCTGTGAGCGCGAGGAGTGAGCCGGGTTTGCGAGCCCCGCAGTCGCGAACGAAAGGCAGCACTGTGAGCGCGAGGAGTGAGCCGGGCGGCTACGACCTGGTGGTGCGGTCGCGGCGGGCGGTGCTGCCGGACGGGCCGCGGCCGGCTGCGGTGTGCGTCCGCGCCGGGCGGATCGCGGCGATCGAGGAGTACGACGCAATCGGCGGCCACGACCTGGGTGAGGTGACGCTGCTGCCCGGCCTGGTCGACACGCACGTGCACGTCAACGAGCCCGGCCGCACCGAGTGGGAGGGGTTCGCCAGCGCCACCCGGGCGGCGCTGGCCGGTGGGGTCACCACGATCGTCGACATGCCGCTCAACTCGCTGCCGCCGACGGTCACCGTCGACGCGCTGGCGGTCAAGCGGGCGGCGGCCACCGGGCAGATCCACGTCGACGTGGGCTTCTGGGGCGGCGCGGTGCCCGGCAACGCCGGTGACCTGCCGCGGCTGCACGCCGCCGGGGTGTTCGGGTTCAAGGCGTTCCTGATCGACTCGGGGGTGCCCGAGTTCCCGCCGTTGGACCCCGCCGGCCTGGCCGAGGCGCTGGAGGCGGTGGACGCCCTGTACGTCGTCCACGCCGAGGACCCGACCGAGGTGGCCGACCCGCCCGCCTCGCGGCGCTACTCCGACTTCTTGAGCTCCCGCCCGCCGGCCGCCGAACGGCGGGCGGTCGGCGCGGTGGTCGACGTGGCGCGGCGTACCGGCGGGCGGGTGCACATCCTGCACCTGTCCGCCGCCGACGCGCTGCCGCTGCTGGCGCAGGCGAGGGCGGCCGGCGTGCGGGTGAGCGCGGAGACGTGCCCGCACTACCTGACGCTGGCCGCCGACGAGGTGCCGGACGGGGCGACCGAGTTCAAGTGCTGTCCGCCGATCCGCGGGTCCGGCAACCGGGAGCGGCTGTGGGCGGGGCTCGCGGCGGGCCTCGTCGACTGCGTGGTCTCCGACCACTCCCCCTGCACCCCGGCGCTGAAATGTGGCGACACCGGTGACTTCGCGGCGGCGTGGGGCGGCATCGCGTCGGTGCAGCTCGGCCTGCCGGTCGTGTGGACGGCGGCCCGGCGGCGCGGCCACCCGCTCACCGACGTGGTGCGGTGGATGGCGACGAGTCCGGCCGCGTTGGTCGGGTTGCGACGCAAGGGACGCATCGCCGTCGGCTGCGACGCCGACCTGGTCGCGTTCGACCCGGAGGCGCCGTTCACTGTCGACCCGGCGGCCCTGCACCACCGGCACCCGACCACGCCGTACGCCGGTCAGGTGCTCACCGGCGTCGTCCGGGCCACCTGGCTGCGCGGCGTGCCCGTCACCCCGGGCGGACCACCGCAGGGGCGGCTGCTGGACAGGAGTGGCGAATGAGCGACTTCACCGTGCTGCCGGACCTCGCATCCCGCCTGCTCGGCGGTGGTGTGGTCGACGCCAACGACGAGTTCTTCGCGGCGCGCGACAACCTGGTCACCACCGAACCGCCGGCTTTCGTCGCCGGCACCTTCGGCCCCAAGGGCCAGGTGTACGACGGCTGGGAGACCCGCCGGCGGCGGGAGCCCGGCCACGACTGGGCGGTCGTCCGGCTGGGTGCTCCGGGTGTCGTCCACGGGATCGTGGTGGACACCTCGTACTTCACCGGCAACTACCCGCCGTACGCCTCGGTCGAGGGGTGTCACGTGGCGGGCTACCCGAGCCCCGCCGAGCTGGCCCGCGCCGACTGGTCGACGCTGCTGCCCCGCGCGCCGCTCGCCGGGGACACCCGCAACGCCTTCCCGGTCAGCCACGAACGCCGGGTGACCCACGTACGGCTGTCCATCTACCCCGACGGCGGCGTGGCGCGGCTGCGGGTGCACGGGGTGGTCGTACCCGATCCGCGCTTGTGGCCCGACGGCCGGCTGGACCTCGCGGCGCTGGAGCACGGCGGGCGGGTGGTGGGGTGCAGCAACGGGTTCTACGGCGCACCGCACCAGCTCATCGCGCCGGGTCTGGCCCGGGTGATGGGCGACGGTTGGGAGACGGCTCGGCGGCGTGACGGCGGCAACGACTGGATCGTGGTGCAGCTCGCCGCGCCCGGCCGGGTCCGCCTCGCCGAGTTGGATACCACGCACTTCAAGGGCAACGCCCCGGACGCGGCGACGCTGCGCGGGATCGACGCGCGGACGGCGGACCCGGACGACCCTTCGGCCTGGTTCGACCTGCTGCCGCGCACCCGGCTGCAACCGGACACCCGGCACCGGTTCCCGCTCGACGACGTCGCGGTGGCGACGCACGTACGGCTGGACGTCTTCCCCGACGGTGGGATGGCGCGGTTGCGCCTGCACGGGGTGGTCGACGCCGACGACCTCGCGGCCCTGGCACGCTGGCGGCATGCTGTCCCCCGGCCATCGCCCGGAGGATGATGAGCGGTTCCTCGCCGCCGATGACCCGCTCGGCGAGGCCTAGGGACCGGGTTCGTCAGCCGGTCCCGGCCATCGCCGCGAGGCGGCGGGCGAGCAGGACGATCGCCTCCCGCAGCTCCGGAGGCTCCAGCACCTCCGCCTCGAAGCCCAGCCGGGCCACGTGCACGGCGAGCCAGTCCAGGCTCTCCCCGCCGACGACGAGCACGCACCACCCGTCGCGATCGTCCTCGACGCGCCCCACCTGGGGCGGCACCAGCTCCCGCACCCGGTCGGGTCGGGCGTGCACCCGCACCCGGGCGAGATACCGGTACGGCGCCTCGGTCACGGACCGCTGCACGTAGGCGACCGGGTCCGGATGCTCCCTCGGCCGGAAGCGCCAGGTCGTCGCCACCACCTCGCGCATCCGGTCCAGCCGGAAGGTGCGCCAGTCGTCGCGGTCGACGTCCCGGGCCATCAGGTACCAGCGGCGGCCGGTGGTGACCATCCGCACCGGCTCGACCGTGCGCTCGCGCTCCCCGCCGTCGCGGCCGGCGTACCGATACCGCACCCGCACGGCGTCGCGACAGGCCCGCGCGAGCGTCACCAGCAGCTCCGCGTCGACCTCGACCCCGGGGCCGACAAGGGTATCGGTGGCGCCGTGCACCGCCCGCACCTCGGCGCGCAGCCGGGACGGCATCACCTGGTCGAGCTTCGCGAGCGCCCGCAGTGCCGCCTCGCCCGCCCCGGCGACCGTGCCCCCCGACGCCAACCGCAGGGAAACCGCCGTCGCGATCGCCTCCTCGTCGTCGAGGAGCAGCGGCGGCAGCCGGGCGCCCGCGCCGAGCTGGTAGCCGCCGCCGACGCCCGCCGTCGCGTGCACGGGGTAGCCGAGCGCGCGCAGTCGCTCCACGTCGCGGCGCACCGAGCGGTCGGTGACCCCCAGCTCGCCGGCGAGCTCGGCGGCGGTCCAGGACGGCCGCCGCTGCAGCAGCCCCAGCAACCGCAGCACCCGCTCGGTCGTCGCCTCGACGGTCACCCGCTCATCGTTCCACAGATCTAGGAACGATCCTGTCCGCTATATGCGGGAGGCTGGAAGCATGACCGACCAGACCTGGAACCCGCTGCTCCGAGACCAGTTCGCCGGGCACTGGACCAACCAGCTGCGCGATCGCCTCGACGGACTCACCGACGACGAGTACTTCTGGGAGCCGACGCCCGGCTGTTGGAGCGTGCGCCCGCGCGGCACCGGCGCCGCACCGGTACAGGCCGGGTCCGGCGCGATGACCATCGACTTCGCGATGCCGCAGCCCGACCCGCCACCGCTCACGACGATCGCCTGGCGGCTCGGGCACGTGATCGTCGGCGTGCTCGCGGTGCGCAACGCCGCGCACTTCGGTCGCCCGCCCACCGACTACCGGTCGTTCGAGTACGCCGCGACCGCGACCGGGGCGTTGGCCCAGCTCGACGCGGAATACGCCACGTGGCTGGCCGGCGTCGAGTCCCTCGGCGAAACCGGCCTCGCCCGCCCGTGCGGGGAGGCGGAGGGACCGTACGCCGAGCGTCCTCTGGCCGCGCTGGTGCTGCACATCAACCGCGAGCTGGTCCACCATCTGGCCGAGGTGTGCCTGCTCCGCGACCTTTACCTGCACAATCACCAGCAGACCCGACTGGAGGCGAGCTGAGATGGCCCGCGACGTTCAGATCACTTTCGACTGCGCCGACCCGGCCGGGTTGGCGGCGTTCTGGGGCGAGGCCCTCGGCTACCAGCTGCAGGATCCGCCCAAGGGCTTCGAGTCGTGGGAGCAGGCACTGGAGGCGATGGGCGTGCCGCCCGAGAGGCGCAACGACGCCTCGGCGGTGGTCGACCCCGAGGGTTCCGGGCCGCGGCTGTTCTTCCAGCGGGTGCCGGAGCGCAAGCAGGCCAAGAACCGCGTGCACCTCGATGTGCGAGCCGCCCCCGGGCTCGAGGGCGACGCGCGGATGGCGGCCCTGGAGGCGGAGGCCGAGCGGCTCGTCTCCCTCAGCGCCACCCGGCTCAGGCGCTACGAGCCCGCTCCCCCGCTCGGCGCCGGTCACATCGTGATGGCCGACCCCGAGGGCAACGAGTTCTGCCTCGATTGATCAGCCGCGCGGCGGGGCCGGCGGCATCAGCGGTCCCCGACGGGGGCGGCTGGCGCGTCCACGGCCGCAACAGCGACCAGAAGCGAGAGGTCCGCTACGCCCGCGAGTTCGCCAGCGAGGACGAGCGCACCGCCGCCATTGACATCTGGAACATCCACTACAACCACCATCGACCCACAGCGGAGCAGATGGCCAGCCGCCCGCATCACGACTCCGGAGCGGTGTCACTAACGTCCGGCCCTCGTACACCTAACCGTCGGCGTAGACGAGGTCCATCGTGTCGGTGCGTCCGGACCAGCGGAGTTCGAGGTGCCAGCAGCCCGCCCGCGGCATGTCGATGATCGATGGGCCCGGACCACCGGTGACCTCCCTGGTCACCTGCGTGTCGGCGCCATCCAGGGTCGCGGTGATCACCAGGGTGGCCGGCGACGTCGGGTCGGACGGCGTCGTGGCCGGACGGGACACCCACAGGATCTTGTTGTTGGACCCGTCGTCTCTGGCCTGCGACAGCGGGTAGCCGAACAACACCGCGGCGATCTCGCCCCTCGCGCCGAGGACGTGCGGGATCCGGGCGTCCCGGCCGAACCCGGCGTCCGCCCAGTCGGGCAGGGACCCCTGCTCCACCCGCGAGCCGCAGCCTGTCGCGGCGCTCGCCGAGGCCGTGGTGGCCGGAGCGCCGACCGGCGCGGCGGACCGGCCCGCGGTTGTGCAGCCCGCCAGCAGGACCACCGACCCCAGCAACAACCTGCCCCATGAACCCATCTCGCGCCTTCCGGATAAGCGTCGTGCCTGCCGGACTCTTGCCGCACACCATCAGGACACCGGGCAGGGCCCTCCTGGTTCCCGTTACCGGTGCGAGTCCCCTCCCCTAATTCAGCGAGCTGGCGATCTCGATCGCCTCGAGCTTGGTGAGGTCACCCTCAAGCCGGTAGCTCACGCCAGCCTCCTGCCAGATCAGGGTCGAGGCGGCCAGCCGCGCGGTCTCCACGCGGAGCGTGCCCGCGCGATCCACATAGGCTACTGGGTGCGGGCCGCCGATCCAGACGGCGAAATCACCATTGACCTGGACCCAGTCCACCCCCGGCCCGCTGGCCTGCTTCTGGAAGACCGGGTCGAGACGACCGTCGAAGGCATCGATGCGCAGCGCGCCTCCGCGGTACAGCAGCGTCGCCACTCGATAGGTGCCCGTGCCATCGGCGTCGGCGACCAGCACCTGCTCGGGCGGTCCCAGCTTCGCCGGTAGGCGAATCGGGAAGCGCACCCGCCGCTGCGCCTCATCCAGCACAGTGGGCCGCTGCGACGGCAACGCCGACGGAGTGCCGGTGGGCAGTGCCGGTTCGGGCGACATGGTGATGATGACGCCGGCGAAGCGCAGCAGCCCCGCCACGGCGTCGGCGAGGGCGGCCCGCCCCGGCGGCAGCACCGCAACAAGCAGAGCGACCAGCGCCGCGGCGACGTAGAAGCGCCACCGGCGTCGCCTGGGCACGGGCGCGGTGAGTTGGGCGCGTACGCGGGCGGTCACGTCGGGCGGTTCTGGCGTCTGCAGCCAGGCGGAGAGGTCGCGCAACTCCCTTTCGAGGTCATCCATGGCGCACCTCCTCGACCTGGAGCAGGCCACGCAGCTTCACCAGGGCCCGGGACGTCCGCGACTTCACCGTGCCCCGGGGCCATCCCAACATCGTCCCGGTCTCGTCCTCGCTGAGATCGAGGAAGAATCGGCAGACGATCACCTCACGATCCTTCGCCGGCAGCAGGCGCAGGGCCTGCACCAGCGCGGCCCGACGTTCCGCGGCCAGGACGCCAGCGACCGCGTCATCCTCGGCGATCTCCGACTTCGGGCTCGCCGCCGCGGCGCGCAGGACGAGTCCGTCGCGCCGGCTGCGCGAGCGGTGCAGGTTGCGGGTCTCGTTGGACACGATCGCCAGGAGCCATGACCGAAAGGACGACTCTCCCCGATAGCGGGAGAGCTTGCGGTATCCCTTCACAAACGCCTCCTGGATGACGTCCTCCGCGTCCGAGCCCGCGCCGAGCAGCACCGCCGTCCGGTACGCGGACGCGGTGTGCCGGGCAACCAGGAGTTCATAAGCCTCCAGGTCACCTGCCCGAGCGCGGATGACCAACTCTTCGTCGTCCAGGGAAACCTCCGGTGGGGACCAAACTCATGACACCGCCTGCGCCGTGCGAGTTCCATGCCTCGGGCGGAACCCCGGCGGGCCCGACGGTGTCAATCGGGCATGATGGCAACGACGACAATCTCGCGGCGCACCATGCTGACCGTGCTCGCCGGTACCGGCGCCGCCGCGCTGGTCGGCTGCGATCCAGTCCGGAGCCGGAACTCGGCCCCGACCGTCACGATTCCCGACGCACTGCTCGTCGAGGTCGACGACGGGCTCGGCGTACTGCGTGGCGCCGGTCGGCTGACGATCCCGCACTCCGTCGCCACCGCCGACGGGCTGGCGATCTATGCGACCGCACCCGACGGCGCCGACTCCGCCTTCTGGCGGATCGACACCGCAACGGGCCGCACCTCCGCTCGGGTCAAGCTGCGCGGACGCTGGCTGCCGCGGGCGGTCTCGGCCAACGGTACGAAGGTCGCGCTCACGTCGAACGCGGTGAGTGCCACAACGGGGCGCCCGGATGGGCGGGACGTAACTCCGGTGCTGATCGCCGACGTCGCCGGGGTCCAGCAGCGGCTGGAGCTGCCGGGCAACTTCGTGCCGGAAGCGTTCACCGAGGACCTCGCCGGACTTTTCGTCCTCGAGTGGCTCCCGGCGATGGCGCCGGACCGCTACCGGGTGCGCGTTGTCGATCTCGCCAGCAAGGCGCCCGGCCCGCTCAACACCCGTACCAAGACGCCGATCCCGCCCGGCGCCGAGGAGGAGATGCGCGGCGACGGACGCCAAGCCGTCCTCGCGCCGGATCGCACCACCCTCTACACGCTCTACACCCATCAGCCCGACCACCAGCACACCCGCAACCTGATCAGCGGGCGGTCGGGCAACATACACGCATTCGTCCACACGCTGAGCCTCGCCTCGCGATGGGCGTACTGCATCGACCTGCCGCACCCGTTCGGGGAGGCGCCCGCGAGCGGTCACGCCATGGCGATCAGCCCCGACGGAGGCCGGCTCTTCGTCGCCGACGTCACCTCGGGCAACGTCGCGGAGATCTCCACGGAGGAGCTGACGGTACGCCGGACGGCCACGCTGGCCAAGGGCACCGGGGCCGGACACGCTGTTGCCGACCGCGACCGCCTCCTCATCGGCGCCGGCACGGTGGTGCGCACGATGGATCTCAAGCGCCTCGCCCTTGCCACCGAGTGGCCGGTCCGCGAGCCCGTCGCCGGCCTCGTACTGAGCCCCGACGGCAAGCGCCTCTACATGGGCCAAACCGATGCCGTGAGCTGGCACGATTCCGCCACCGGCGCCGAACTCGGCCGCGCCGCCGTGCCCGGACTGGTGGTCGTACGAGGCCTGGCCGGACACGCCTGACCCGACCTGATGACGAGCGAGTAGGCCACCTCCCGCATCGCCCGGCCACGCGCCCGGCGCGCCTTCCGCTTCGTTCAGCCCTGCTCGTCGTCGAGGAAGGCGAGGGCTGCCGCGGCGAACAACGGCGAGCTGAAGATGGTGTAGTGGGTGAGCCCGGGCAGGATCGCGAGCGCGTGACCACCCTTCGGCCGGCCCTCGCCAATCCAGCCGCCGTCGCGCAGACCGCCGTCGAGCAGGTTGAAGACTTCGACGGAGTGGCTGGGCGGCGCCATGTCGGCGTCGGCGGCGACGATCGGCGGGGGTGGGCGCACCGGCCGGTCGGTGGCGTGTGAGGATGCGGCGCATGCGTGCCGTGATCTTCGACGAGTTCGGTGCCCGCCCCGAGGTCCGCGACGTTGCGGATCCGGTGCCGCCATCCGGGGGCGCGGTCATCCGCGTCGAGGCGACCGGGTTGTGCCGCAGCGACTGGCACGGTTGGCAGGGACACGATCCCGACATCCGCCCGCCACACGTCCCCGGCCACGAGTTCGCCGGCGTCGTCACGGCCGTCGGCGCCGGCGTACGCGGCTGGCGGCCCGGCGACCGGGTCACCGCGCCCTTCGTCTGCGCGTGTGGGCAGTGCCCGGCCTGCCTGGCGGGCGACCAGCAGGTCTGCGAGCGGCAGACGCAGCCCGGGTTCACCCACTGGGGCTCGTTCGCGGAGTACGTGGCGGTGCGGAACGCCGACGTCAACCTGGTTCGGCTCCCCGATGAGCTGGACCATCCGGCCGCGGCGGCGCTCGGCTGCCGCTTCGCCACGGCGTTCCGGGCCGTGGTCAGCCAGGGGCGGGTCGCCGCGGGCGAGTGGGTGGCGGTGCACGGCTGCGGCGGGGTGGGGCTCTCCGCGGTGATGATCGCGGCGGCGTGCGGCGCGCAGGTGGTGGCGGTCGACGTCGCCCCCGGCGCGCTCGAGCTGGCCAGAAGCTGCGGGGCCACGGTCTGCCTGGACGGCAGCGCGCTCACCGGACCCGACGCGGTGGCCGCGGCCGTTCGGGAGGCGACCGGCGGCGGCGCCCACCTGTCGCTCGACGCGTTGGGCAGTCACGCCACCTGCACCGCGTCGATCGAAAGCCTGCGGCGGCGCGGACGGCACGTGCAGGTCGGACTCCTCCCCGCCGCCCAGGGCCGCCCGGCCCTGCCGATGGACCGCGTGATCGCGTTCGAACTGGAGCTGCGGGGCAGCCACGGCATGCCCGCGCACGCCTACCCGGAGCTGCTCCGGCTGGTCACCGCCGGCGTACTGCGCCCCGCCGAGCTGATCACCCGCACCGTCGGCCTCGCCGAGGTGCCCGACGCGCTGGCCACGATGGACCGGCCCGCCTCCGGCGGAATGTGCCTCATCCACCCCCGGTGAGCGGGGCCGTCTCGATCTTCCGGGACGGCCCCTCACCTGTGTCGGGTGCTACTCGCTGCGGAGGCCGGGCACCTTCACGACGATGAACTCGCTGTCGTCCGCGCGGCCGGGGTTGCGGCCTGTGTTGGGGAAGTTGTTGTCACAGCCGAGCAGCAACCGGTCGCCGGCGATCTGGTGGATGGCCTCGATCGACTCGCACGTCACGCGGTACGGGTTGCCGAGTCCGACGTCGCCGCTGTGGACCGGGGGCAGGGAAACCAGGTCCGGGTCGGGCACGGCCGCCAGGTCGACGGCCTCCGTCTTCACGAGGGACCCGCCGGCATCGACATCGATGAGGTCGACGACGTACGCCTTGCGGAAGAGCGCGTTCAGCCCGAGGCCGCCGTCGCGCTCGATCACCACGAGGTGGTGCCGGTCGAGGGCCGCCACGTCTGACACGAAGTAGCCGGGCTGCTCGGTCTGGTACAGCCAGGTTCTCCCCGTGAAGGCCTCGTCGCGCACGCTGAACTCGAAGCCGTGGCGCCGCGTGGTACCGAGTTCGGCGACCGTGGCCCCCTCCAGCGTCGGGTACAGGTACCTGCCGTCCGGGCTGATCGCCATGGCCTCGAAGCCGCGGCTGTTCGGCTGCGTTGCCGCCGCTCCACCGAGGTGGGGGTTGTTGGGCGACCGCAGGCCGCCCGGAGCCGCGAAGGGCGGGTCGAGCAGTTTGCCGGTGGCGTCGAAGTGCAGGAGCCAGGGCCCGAACTCGTCGCCGACCCACAAGTCCCCATCAGCGCCGCGCTGGAGGGACTCGGGATCGATGTCGCCGCCGGTCAGCGACCGCTCGGTCGTCCCCTCGTTGACAATCGGGAAGCCGATCAGACCGTCGGGGTCGCGGAACTGGATGAACTCGTTCAGATCGACGTGGACCTCGCCGCTCCCACCATTGGCGGTCTTGAAGTCCGGTCGGATGTAGTAGGCGCGGATCAGAAAGTCCTTCGAGTTCGCCTTGTCGCCGAACCCGTTGTCCGGCATGGCGAGATATTCCCCTGGGTGTCGGCCGGTGACGATCGCCGAGAACCCCTCGACCGGCTGCGAAGGCAGCGGGAATGTGATCCCGTTGACGGTCCCGGGAGGCCGGAGTGCCCCGGCGGGCGGACCGGGGGCGTACGTCTCGACCGGCAGGACGGCGCGACCGAGCAGGGTTGGTTGTGTCCGTCCATTGTCGTCGCCGTACGCGCCACCGGAGGGGATCGCCACCGCCGTCGCGACTGCGGCGGCGATGAATATGGACAGTTGCTTGGCCATCATCGGCTCCTCTGCACGGTGCTGAACCGCTGCTGAGCATGCGCAAGCCCGTGTCCCGGGTACGCGTTGCCGAGGCCCGACGCCCACACGGGACCGGCTCGACATCCAGCCTGACCCAGGTCGGAGCGCCTGGCCATCCGCTCAACGACGTCATTGCGTGGACGAAAGTTCGGTCCACTCCTGATCACCGTCCCGTGCACTGTCGACCCGCCAGGCCGCCAGATCCACGTATTCCGCCTCCTACCCGGGTAGGAGGCGACGCTCCGACCGCTGGCCGCAACCGGGGCCTGCGGTCGGGCGCCGTCCGGGGACCGGTTCACCAGCATCTACAGGCATGACTACCGCGCTGCGCCGGGCGGCACACTGGCACCGCCCATTGATGGTTTTCGTATCGGCGATGGCGGTGCTAGCCGTCGTCGCCGCGGTCGGCATCGTCGCCGACCCGCGCGTCCTCACCGGCGTGCCTATCTGGCTCAAGCCGTTCAAGTTCTCCGTGTCCTTCGTGCTGTACGGCACCACCCTCGCCTGGATGCTCTCGCTGCTGCCCCGACGCAGCCGGATCGCGGAGTGGGCGGGCACGGTCATCGTCGCGATGTCGGTGGTGGAGATGGTGGTGATCGTCGGGCAGGTGTTGCGCGGCACGACCAGCCACTACAACGAGACCACCCCGCTGAACGCCGCCCTGTGGGAGGTGATGGGCGCGTCGATCATGGTGCTGTTCACCGCGCACTTCATCATCGGGGTCGTGGTGCTGCGTCAGCCGATCGCGGACCGGGTCGCCGCGTATGCGGTCGGGTGGGGGCTCGGCTTGTCCCTGCTGGGCATGCTGGCGGCGGTACCGATGGTGCTGCCCAGGCAGGACCCGGGCATCGAGGGGATCGCCGGGGCGCACAGCGTGGGTGTACCGGACGGCGGGCCTGGGCTGCCGCTGGTCGGCTGGAGCACCACCGGCGGGGATCTGCGGATCGGGCACTTCGTGGGACTGCACGCGTTGCAGGCGCTGCCGATCCTGGCGATCCTGCTGAACCGGCTCCTCGGGACGTGGCTGGACGAGCGCACCCGGGTGCGGCTGTTGGTCGTCGCGGGCGGGGCCCACGGCGTACTCACGATGCTGTTCACCTGGCAGGCACTGCGCGGGCAGCCGCTGCTGCGTCCGGACGCGCTCACGCTGGCCGCCGTGGCGGCCCTGGTGGTCGCGACCACGACTGCCACCGGCGTGGTCGTGGCTCGCCGGCGCGACCCGGAAGTGGCGCTGGCCGCATGACGGGGGAACTGTTCACGCTGACGTTCGCGGTGGCCGCGCCGTTCTGGGCGCTGATGATCCTGCTGCCGCACTGGTCCAGGACCGCCCGCATCATCAGGTCGCCGCTGATCGTGCTGCCGGGCCTGGTGCTCTACGCGACGCTGGTGCTCCCGGCGTTCGGCGAGGTGCTGCCGGCCGTGATGTCGCCGACCCTCGACGGCGTGCGCGGCCTGCTCGGCACCGCGGACGGCGCGGCGGCGGCCTGGGCGCACATGATCGCGTTCGACCTGTTCGTCGGACGGTGGGCGTGGCTCGACAGCCGGGAACGGGGGGTGCCGGCGCTGATCATGGCTCCGGTGCTGATGCTGACGATCCTGTTCGGGCCGCTCGGCCTGGCCGCCTACCTCGCCGTCCGCACCAGGTGGGCCCGAACGGCGGCGGCTCCTGCCGTCGAACCGCAACGCCTAGGCTGAAGCCATGGGGTGGATGGGGCGACTGTTCGACGCGCGGGACACGCTCGTGCGGATGGTGCTGCTCGACCTCAGCGGCGTCGGCTATCTGGTCTTCGGCACCCAGGGCGAAGGCTCGCCGACGGGCACGCAGTGGGTCCTCGCGGTGCTCGCGTTCGCCGTCGCGCTGGTGTTCCACCGTCGGCCCCTGGTCAACCTGGTGGGGCAGGCCGCGCTGCTGGCGGTCGCTTTCCGCCTCATCGACGACGCGACGATCAATCAGGTGGGCGCCAGCTGGGCGTTGCTCGAGCTGACCATGTGGGCGCGCCGACCGCGGACCATCTGGCTGGCCGCCGGGCTGCTGGCCGCGGTCGACCTGACCGACTCGATCGGCGATCCGTTCGGACGGTTCGTCTCCGGCGTCTTCGGGCTGATTGTCGAGGTCGGCGTGCCGCTGCTGCTCGGTCTGGTCATCCGGACCACCCGGGAACTCGGCCGGCAGGCCGAGGAGCGGGCGGCGGAGGAGCAGCTCCGACGCGAGTCGGAGAGTCGCGCCGCGCGCGCCGACGAACGCAGCGCCATCGCCCGCGAGCTGCACGATGTGGTCGCGCATCACGTGGCGTCGATGGTGCTGCGGGTCGGCGTGGCCCGGCACGTGCTCACGGACCTGGATCCGCGAGTGGGCGAGGTGTTCGACGACGTGCACGGGACGGGCAGCGCAGCCCTGGCGGATCTGCGCCGGCTGGTGGCAGTGCTGCGCAACCCCGATGGGGTACCCGGGGACGCCGCGCTGACCGCGATCGAGCCGTCGGCGCTTCCGGCGGCACTCGGCGCGGCGGTCGATCGGGCCCGCCAAGCCGGCGTCATGGTGGAGGCCGACATCGACCCGGCGGTGGGTTCGCTCGATGCGGTTCGGGGCCTGGCGGTGTTGCGCCTGACCCAGGAGGCGCTGACCAACGTGGCCAAGCATGCCGGCACGTCGGCGCTGGCGCGGCTGTCGGTGTCCGTGGTCGACGGGGCCGTGCACTGGGAGGTCTCGGACAACGGGCGCGGATGGGTGCCGGCGGCGGTGCCGTCCGGTGGCGGCCACGGCATCACCGGCATGCGCGAGCGCGTCGAAGTCCTCGGCGGTCAACTGGAGGCGGGTCCGACCGGTGCGGGTTGGCGGGTTCGCACGGTCCTCCCGGCCGCGGTCCCCGCGCCCGCCTCCGCGCCGACGGCTCCTCCCCTCTCGCCCGCCGGCCCGCCGGCCTCGTCGGCCCGCGAACGCGAGGTCTCGCCCGGGCCGCGCGCGCCGGAGCCGGCGTGATCCGCCTCCTGCTGGTCGACGACCAGCACCTCATCCGCGCGGGCCTGCGCATGCTCTGCGACGCCCAGCCCGACATCGAGGTCGTCGGCGAGGCCGACAACGGCCGCGACGCGATCTCCCTCGCCGCGCGGCTCATCCCCGACGTCGTCGTGATGGACCTGCGCATGCCCGGCGTCGACGGGATCACCGCAACCAGCCGCATCCTTGCCGACCGCCCCGCCACCCGCGTCCTGGTGCTGACCACGTTCGGCGACGACGACCACCTCTATCCGGCCCTGACCGCCGGCGCCTGCGGATTCCTGCTCAAGGACGCACCGCCCGCCGACCTGCTGGACGGCGTCCGCCGGGCCGCCGCGGGCGACAGCCTGTTCAGCCAGGAGGTGCTGCGGCGCCTGGTCCAGCGCGCGGTGCACGCCCGCGCCGAGACGCCGCGGCCGACCCAGGGACTGACCGCCCGCGAACAGGACGTGCTGAACCTGGTCGCCGAGGGCCTGTCCAACACGGAGATCGCCGACCGGCTCCACATCGGCGTCACCACGGTCAAGACCCACATCACCAGCCTGATGACCAAGACCGGCAGTCCGAACCGGGTACGACTGGCCCTGTTCGCCTGCGGCGTCTGACGGCACGGGCGGTGACGAAAGTACAGTGGGGAAGATCCTGGCCCAACTGATCTTGACAGGCAACGGTTTCCGAGATTCCCACATCCGCTGGTAACCGACCTGTCGACCGGAAGGAGCACAGTGAACCGACGTATCAGGAGCGCATTCGCCGTCGCCCTGACCGCCACACTCATCGCGACCGTTCCGCAAGCCCCGGCGCAGGCGCAGGATGAGCACGCCAAGCCCAGCGTCATCTCGTTGCCGGACGGATTCCAGCCCGAGGGCATCGCCGCGGCCGGCACGTACGCCTACTTCGGATCCCGCGCCACCGGCGCCATCCACCGTGCCGACCTGATCAGCGGCGAGGCCGAGCAACTCAGCCCCGCCACCGGCACCCCCTCGCTCGGTCTCAAGGTCGACCCGCTCGGCCGGCTCTTCGTCTCCGGCGGCACGGCCGGCGACGCCCGGGTGATCGACACCCGCACGGGCGACGTCCTCGCGCGCTACCAGTTCGCCAGCGCACCGACGTTCGTCAACGACGTCGTCCTCACCCGCGAGGCGGCGTACTTCACCGACTCCAACAAGCCGGTCCTGTACCGCCTGCCGCTCGGCCGGGACGGCGCGCTGCCTCCGGCCGACGGCTTCACCACGATCCCCCTCACCGGCGCTTACCAGCAGATCGGCACCGGGGTCAACCTCAACGGCATCGCGCAGACCCCCGACGGCGAGGCACTGATCGTCGTCCAGTCCAACACCGGCACCCTCTTCCGCGTCGACCCGGCGACCGGCGTCAGCACCACCGTGGACGTGCCGGGCTACACCTTCACCAACGGCGACGGGCTGCTGCTCGTGGGCCGCACGCTCTACGTCGTCCAGAACCGGCTCAACCAGATCGCCGTGGTCGAGTTGAACACCGCCGGCACCGCCGGCACGGTGACCGGCACCATCACGGACCAGGACTTCGATGTCCCGACCACCGTCGCAATGGCCCTCGGCCGGCTCTACCTGCCCAACGCGCGCTTCACCACGCCACCGACCCCTACCACGCCGTACACCGTGGTCGCGGTCCGTCCGCTCTGAGAGCACCGTCGGGGGTACGCGCGAACGGCGCGTACCCCCGCCGACGGCGGCGCAGCGTGTGTGCCGGCATGTCGACCCGGCTCGGGCTGGTCAGGCTCTCAGTGCCCAACCGGCCCCGGCTCGTTGCGCGGCGACCACTTGATGCCCCGGTCCTTGTCGGTCAGCGGTACCGCACCACCGCTGCCCTCCCGCACGGCCAACGACGGCCTTCTGCTGCGCCCCTGACGGATGACGACGCCGACCTCCCCCTGGATCTCGAGTCGCGCTGGGAGGTCCATCGGAGCTCTTTGCTCCCGTTTGGCCCGCTGAGCCGGGCCACGAGTGCGGCGTGTGTCGCAGGTTTGACCTCCACATCGGTGCCGAGGGCCACGCCGTCGACTCCATAGGGACGCGGGTGGGACGGCTCCGCTTGATCGGGATCAGGAACGATGATCTCCAGATACGTCCGAGGGCCGAGGGCAATAGGCCGCCGACAACAACGCGCGATGGGCGGCTCCGAGTAATCAGGCAGTCATATGCGGTAGCGATGCCGCCAGACGCGGTTCGACCTCGTTGAGCGGCGTTGAGAGGGACCGGGCGGCGAAGTTGCCCTACCGACCCACTACGCGTTGGTCGGCCCGACCGTGCGACTCACGGCGAAACGGACGTTCGGGCAGGTGTGAGGATTTGACAGAACGCGTTAGTCGCGGCTAACGTGTTCTGGGTGATCGACGCGTTGTCTGCCGCCGCTGAGCCCACCCGGCGACGCATCCTGCAGTTGCTCGCGTCGCAGCCCCGCACGGTGAGCAGCATCGCGGCGGAGTTCACGATCACCCGGTCGGCGATCTCCCAGCACCTGTTGTTGCTGGCGGACGTCGGCCTGGTAGAGGCCGAAAAGGTCGGCCGGGAGCGCATCTACCGCGTCGTTCCCGAGGGACTCCGCCAGCTGCAGGCCGAGATTGACCGGTTCTGGACCGCCGAGCTCGACCTGTTGGTCACCGAAGCACGCGCCCTGAAGTCTCAACGGATCGAGAGAGACCACTGATGTTCACCAAGACTGTCGTCCTTCCCGTCGACATCGACGAGGCATTCGCACTCATCACCGAGCCAGAGCGGCTGCGTCGCTGGCAGACGGTGTCGGCCCGCGTCGACCTGCGGGTGGGCGGTGACTACCGCTGGACCATCACCCCCGGCCACGTGGCTTCCGGCACCTTCCGAGAGATCGAGCCCGGCAAGCGTGTCGTGTTCGGCTGGGGTTGGGAAGGTAACCCGGACCTCGCCCCCGACACCTCGACCGTCTCAATCACGTTGGAACCGGTCGCCGACGGCACCCAGGTCACCCTCACCCACGAGGGGCTGACCGACGAGCAGGCGGCGATGCACGCCGAGGGCTGGAACCACTACCTCGGTCGTCTCGAGAAGGCCGCCGTCGCCGGGGACGCCGGTCCCGACGAGTGGTCCGCCGCTCCCGAGCGACTCGACGAGCTGTCCGCCGCCGACGCCACCCTGGCCGTACTCCAGACGGTCCTGCGCCAGCTCACCTCTGAGGATCGGCCCAAGCAGACACCGTGTGCGGCCTTCACCTGCCACGACCTCGCCGAGCACCTCTTCGGCTCGATGGTCGCCTTCGGCTCGATGGCGGGCGTCGAGGTCGTGAACCCCGAGACGGGTTCGCTGGAGAATCGTGTGGCCACCATGGCGGCGCAGGCGATTGAGGGATGGCGGGCCCGCGGTCTCGACGGCGCCGTCCCGGTCCCCGGCGGCGAGATGCCGGCCAGGCTCGCGGCGAGCATCCTGCCGGTGGAATTCCTGTTGCACGCCTGGGACATGGCCCAGGGCAGCGGCAAGCCCGTGGTCGTCAGTGACGAGGTCGTGGCCTACGTCCACAAGCTCGCCGAGCAGATCGTCCCCGGGGCCCGCGGTTCCTCGTTCGCCGAGGAGGTCACCCCGGCCATGGATGCCGACCCGATGCAGCGGCTCGCGGCCTTCACCGGCCGTCGCCCCGCGACTGCGTGACAGGATCCGACCATGCAAATGCCCAAGCCCACCGACGCTGACAAGGACTTCTTCCGGTCCGTCGTCCCCGAGGCGCCGGGCGTCGAGGTCAAACCGATGTTCGGCAACCTCGGCGCGTTCGTCAACGGCAACATGTTCGCCGGGCTGTTCGGTTCGTCGGTCGGCGTGAAACTCGCCGCCGACGACCTGGCCGAGCTTGCGGCGATTGAGGGTGCGGGACCGTTCGGCCCAGCCGAGCGGCCGATGGGTGGATACCTGTCCCTGCCCTCGTCGTTCACCGCCGAAGAGGCGAGCCTGTGGGTCAACAAGGCGCAGGCGTACGTCGCGACGCTGCCGCCCAAACACAAGAAACGGACCTAGCAGTCGCAAGGGGCGGCGACGCCGCACCCAGGTGAGGCAGCACCGATGGCCGGCGGCGCGACGGTCAACCAGACCTTCAACAGCAGCAGCAACTACGGTCGGCCCGCGTCGTCGTGTTCTGGCAGATCGTCCCCGCCGACCCGGGCCCCGAGGACATGTTCAGCAGCGTCCCGTACAACCGGGGGGCGATGGCCCTGCACGCGCTGCGCGGCAAGGTCGGCGACGACGCCTTCTTCCGCATCCCGCACAAGTGGGCGGCGAGCCACCGCTGCAGCCACGCCGGAACGGCCGAATTCATCGCCATGGCCGAGCGGGAATCGGGCCAGAACCTGGGTGCCTTCTTCGACGTGTGGCTGTTCCAGCAGGGCAAGCCCACGAGCTGGTGACGCCGCCTTGGGCCCCGCGACCGACGGGGTCGCGGGGCCCCACCCGCAGCTTGGAGAAGGCGGATGGCCGGATCCGGCGTTTCTTCGGCAGGCTTGTCCCAGCCCTTGTTCGGGCATGCCCACTACCGGAGACTGGTCATGGCCAAGCTGCCATAGCACACACCGTCATCCACCTCTCCTCGATCGATTCAATCGTCACCCACCCGCAGAGCAAGGGGAGCCATGACTGCAGAGGTTCGGCCCACGGGGACTCCACCGCCGGGGGCTGGCGTCGGCGGGCCCGCCGGACTGCCCGTCGAGCTCAATGGCATCAACGTCATCGCGGAGGATGAACGCAAGGGCCGGCCGCGCGACCTGTTCTGGCCATGGTGCGCCGCGAACATTGCCGTCCTGGGCATCAGCTACGGCTCCTTCTTCCTCGGCTTCGGGGTCTCCTTCTGGCAGGCGACGTTCGCCGGGGTGCTGGGGACCGTCATCTCGTTCCTGCTGGTGGGCTTCGTGTCGCTGGCCGGCAAGCGCGGCTCGGCGCCCACGATGGTCCTCAGCCGGGCCCCGTTCGGCGTACGTGGCAATGCCTTGCCGGCGGCCGTCAGCTACATCCTGCTCGTCGGTTGGGAGACCGTGCTCTGCGCCCTCGCCACGCTGGCGACGGCAACCGTGTTCGACCGGCTGGGCTGGGGTAGCGGCAACACCACCAAAATTGTCGCGTTCCTCGTCGTGGCCCTGGTTGTCATGCTCGCCGGGGTGCTCGGCTTCGACGCCATCATGCGGTTGCAGGGCATCATCACCATCGCCACCGCGGTCCTGACAGTCGGCTACATCGCGTTGACCGCCGGCCATGTTTCCTGGGCAACGGTGTCGTCGGTGCCGAGCGGGTCCGTCGAGGCGTTCATCGGCACCCTCATCTTCGCAATGACCGGCTTCGGCCTCGGCTGGGTCAACTCCGGCGCCGACTACGCCCGCTACCTGCCGCGCGGCGCGTCGAGCCGCGGGGTCGTCGCGTGGACCACGTTCGGGGCGAGCGTGGCGCCGGTGGTCCTGGTGGTCTTCGGCCTGCTGCTCGCCGCCTCCGACGAGAAGCTCAACAGCGCGATCGGCGCCGACCCTATCGGCGCCCTGACGGCGCTCGTCCCGACCTGGTACCTCGTGCCTTTCGCGATCGTCGCCATCCTCGGCCTCATCGGCGGAGCGGTTCTGGACATCTACTCGTCGGGCCTGGCACTGCTCACCCTCGGGCTGCGCGTTCCGAGGTGGGCGGCGGCGGGCATCGACGGCGTCCTGATGATCCTCGGCACCATCTACATCGTCTGGATCGCCAGCAACTTCATCGGCCCCTTCCAGGGTTTCCTCATCACCCTCGGCGTGCCGATCGCCGGCTGGTGCGGCATCTTCCTCGCGGACCTCGCGTTGCGTAAGCGCGCGTACGCCGAAGCGGACCTCTACCGGCCCGAGGGCCGGTACGGCTCGGTCGGTGCGGTAGCGGTCGGACTCGTCGTCGCCGGCACCGCGGTCGGTTGGGGCCTGGTGACGAATTCCCTGGCCTCGTGGCTTTCCTGGCAGGGTTACCTGCTCTCCGCATCGGGCCTCGGCGGCAAGACGGGCGGCTGGGCCTACGCGAACCTTGGGGTGGCTGCTTCGTTCGCCATCGGCTTCATCGGCTACCTGGTGCTCGGTCGGCACCGCGTCCGCAACCAGGAGCGCGCAGGTTGATCCGGGCCGACGGCGGCGACCAAGTCGTCACCGCCGTCAACCGAGGTGCATGATTGGGAGAGCGTGGCCCGCATGTCGTAGTTGGCACCTCACCTGGGTCATGTTGCCGGCCAATCGAGACCGCGCTTGCCCGGCGTCCAGAACGGCGCGAGCGGAGGCGGCATGGCACGCAGCATGGCACCGAATGCCACGCAGGCCGTCTAGTCGCCCACGAACAGGTGGTACGGCGCGCGGTCGCGAAGCACCAACCGCCCCTGCGGAGGAGTGAACGCCACTGGCTGGCCGACGCGTTCCTGCCGCGACCAGCGTGCTCCAGGGCCCGCTGCAGGTTGGTCGAGGACGCAGAGGTCCAGGTGCTTGCCGTCGACGTAGTCCCATACGGAGTAAGTACGAAGGGACAGGGCATCGACCCGCACGTGGACGTGCTGGCCTGCTGTCCAATCCAGACCGCGCAACGACGCGCCCCGGGACCCGGATTCGTCGCATCCGCGGCGTGATCCTCTCGACTCCGGCGACGGTCGCGCGTACCAAAAAACGACAGTCTCATGGGGAACTCCCAGCGCTGGCCCGGTGGCAGGCAGACCACGTCGAGCCCGGCCGGCGCCATCGCCTCGGCGTCGGCCGCCGATCCACGGCGCCGGAAGAACCGCTACAGCGGATCGTCGGCGTGGGCATCATGCACTGGTACGAGGACACGCGCGCCCAAGGCGACGGCGCCCGCCACCGCCTCCCGTGGCCCCATGACCAGGGGCGGACCGATCAGCGGCCGTAACCCGTTCGTGGGCAGCAGGGCCACGTCGGCGGAGGCCCGACGGGCAGGCGGCCAGCGACGCGCCGCAGTACGCCGAACAGGCCGGCATCCAGCCGGAGGTGCGGCACCTGGCCAACGCTGCCGCCACGCAGGTGCTTCCAGATGCCCGATTCGACCTGGTCCGCGTTGGCCTGGCCGCCTACGGGCTCTCCCCTTCGCCGCACGAGGGCGACGAGGCCGACCTCGGCTTGCGCCCGGTGATGACGCTCGCCAGTCGGTTCTCCACGGTGAAGCGGGTTCCCGCCGGTCAGGGCGTGAGCTACGGCCTGGAGTACCACACACCAGCAGTACCAGCGTCCCCAGAATCTACACGGGCCAGAGTCCTCCGCTCCTCGACAACCCCGATCCGAAGTCTGTGGATACCTCGCCAGCGACCTGAGCGAACTACCGCCGTTGCAGTGCCACCCCGCCCGGCATCCACAACTGTTGACGACCTGCACACCGGTGCCCAGCAGTGCCCGGGTCGCCCAGCCCCAGCGCCCACGAAAAAGCGCCTACGCGGGGGCGACGCGGAAGTGGGTGGTGAGCGTGCCGTTGTCGTCCAGGACGTGGAACGCCACACCGGGCGGATCGTCGAGGTCGGCGGTGTTCGTCCAGGTCAGCTCCTCGTCAGTGGTCCACGGTAGGCGTGTCGCGGACACCACGCCGGGTGCGGCGAGCAGCGGTCGCCCGGCGAACGTCCCGGCTGCGGCGGCGTGCGCGTGTCCGCAGAGGACAGCCACCACCTGAGGGGAATCAACGATGATCGCGGCGAGTTCGTCGGCGTTGACAAGCCGGATGCCGTCCACGAGCGGGTTATGCAAGGCAATTGGGTGATGGTGCAGGCCCACGAAGACCGGCGCGTCAGCCGTGGCAACGACCCCGCGTAGCCATGCCAATGTCTCGGCGGCGAGTAGACCATCGTCGCGTCCGGGGATGCTGGAGTCGCACAGGGCGAACAGCGCACCGCCGACTCGGTGAAGCTGATTGATCGGCGCATCGCCCCCGCCGTCGAGCAGCACCTTGCGATAAGCCGACCGGCCGTCGTGATTGCCGGGCAGCATCAGGACCGGGACGTCAGCGGTGAGCTCGGCTTTGACCTGCTCATATTCGTGGATCTCCCCATGGTCGGCGAGGTCGCCACTGACGAGGATCGCGTCGACCGTGCAGCTGCGAAGGTATCGCATGACTCGCCGGGTGCGGGCCAGCGCCCGTTCGCCGTTGTCCAGGTGCGTGTCGCTGATGTGTGCGATGATCATCACGCTGGCGAGCATTTCGAGTGTCGCACCATACAGAAAGGGCCAATCGGTATCGAGCGGCTCTAACGATCCCCGCGCCGACGCTTTCTCACATTCATGTCGGAAGCGACACCGATCGCGACAGGATCTCGAGACAGCGCCAGCGGGGTTGTCGGTCGAGGACGAAGCCTTCCTCGCCACAGGTTCCGGCGAGGGTTCTGTGGCTGCTTGGCCGCCCGTGCAGACACATCGGGCTATGTGCCCAGCGGCGCCTCGACGCCGGTTAGTCGGCGTCGTCACGGGTACTCCCTCCTGCCGGCATGTCCGGCTGCAAGGAGTTCCGGATGCTGAGGTCAAGCTGCGCCCGCGACAGGTGGCTGGCTCGGGTACGGTCCCGTCGCAGACCACGACCAATGGGAGGTTCAGTCGAAAGTACCGTCGAATCGTCAGTGGCATCAGCCGCTGTGGGACAGCGGGGGTGAAATCCGAGGCACACCCTACGCGCCGCGCGTGGGACCGCCGACCCCCTAACGACGACTGGGGGAGGATTGATGCGCACGGTGCTGGTCATCGCCGCCGCCATCGCCGCCGGTTCGCTCGTGGGCTGGCTCCTGGGCGTGGTCATCGGGATTGCTGCGCGGGGTCGTTACCGCTGGCTGCTGATGCCCACCTACCGCGCCTGTCGGAGGCTGACGATCCTCATCTTGGTGCTCGTCGCGCTGTTCTTCACCGTGCAGTACACCGACTTGCCCAACGACTGGTTGCCCCACGCCCGTAATGCGCTGCGCGTGATGTTCTTCCTTGCGCTTGCGGGGCTGCTGGTCAAGGCGCTGCGGGTCGCGGAGACAGCTGTGCTGCGGGGACTTCCCACGTACAGCACGGATCCGAAGGTACGGCAGGCACGCTTCAAGATCCGACTGCTCCGCCGGCTTGGCGGGGCGGTCGTTCCCGTACTGGCGATCGGCTGGGCCCTGACGACAGTCGACGCGCTGCGGGCATTCGGGATATCCCTGCTGACCTCCGCCGGAGTCCTCGGCGTCATCGTCGGCCTCGCCGCCCGTAACACGCTCGGCAACGTCTTGGCCGGGACCCAGGTGGCCCTCGCCCACTTGATGCAGGAAGGCGATGTGATCGTGGTGAACGACGAGTGGGGCCGCGTCGAGGACGTAAACCTCACCCACATCGTCGTGCGCATGTGGGACGAGCGGCGGCTGACCGTACCCACCACGTACTTCACCGAACGGCCGTTCCAGAACTGGACCCGCCACGATGCACGGGTGCGCAGCGAGGTTGCCGTGCACCTGGACTTCACCGCCGACATGGAGGATCTGCGCAGGGAGGCGCATCGCCTCCTGGAGGCGAACCCGCTGTGGGACCGCAGCGACAACAAGTGGGAACTACAAATGATCGACGTGACACCGCAAACGGTCGTCGTTCAGGTACGAGCCTGGGCCGCGGACTCCCCAAGCGCTTGGAACCTCGCCTGCGAAATGCGGGAGGGCCTGACCACCTTCGTCCGGGATCACCACCCGCAATGGCTCCCCCGCACCCGCAGCGAATACCACCCGTAACACCAGCACACCCAACAGCCGCACCTGAAGACGTGATCTCAACCGTAACCTCCAGCAGTGCGGCGCCACGCCCGCCCTGCCCGTCGACCTGCCGCACGCACCCCGGGTGACGATCGGCATCGTCGCCCGCGACGCGAGGGGCCGGCTGCTCTGACGTCCGGGCGGGACCACCTGTTCCAGCACGCCGTGCCGCACCGGGCCGTACGGGCCGACCACGTCAACCCGGGGATGGTGCGGATCCTCGACCGGCTCCAGGACACCCCGGCCCAGGTCGTGAACCACCTGGGCGAGACCCCTGGCGCAGACCGCGCCGGCGGTCGCCCTGCTCGGCGACGAGACCGGGCACACCGGGCTGGCCCGCAGCCTGCACTACCGCTGGTTCACCGACCCGCAGGCGCGGCTGCGGCGTCCGGCGGAGGACACCCGACGCAGAGTCGGCTCATCGCCGCCCACCTGCACACGGCCTACACGCTTGACAGTCGGGGCCCGGGACGGAGAGTGACGAGAAGCTGCGGCTTCTCTCCGTCGTCGGCGCCCAGTACGTCTGACCGGACGCTGGTGACGAGTCCGGTCAGCTCCGCAGGAACGCGAGCAGGTCCTTGTTGACCTGGTCCTGCATGGTCGACGTGATGCCGTGCGGTGCACCCGGGTAGTAGATCTCCTGCGCGTTCGCGACCAGCTGGGCGGTCTTGTGCGCCGAGTCCTTCACGGGGACGATCTGGTCGTCCTCGCCGTGCAGCACAAGCGTCGGGACGTCGAACTTCGCCAGATCGTCACGGAAGTCCGTCTCGGAGAACGCCTTGATGCTCTCGTACGCGTTCAGCAGACCGGCCTGCATGCTCCACAGCCAGAACTGGTCGAGGGTGCCCTTCGAGACCTTCGCGCCCGGCCGGTTGGCGCCGTAGAACATCTGCGCCAGATCCTGGTAGAACTGCGACCGGTCGGCGAACAGGTTGGCGCGCAGCTCGTCGAAGACGTTGATCGGCAGTCCCTCCGGGTTGTCCGGGCTCTGCACCATGATCGGCGGTACGGCCGAGATGAGGACCACCTTGGCGACCCGCCCGGTGCCGTGGCGACCGATGTACCGGGCGACCTCGCCGCCACCGGTCGAGTGGCCGACGAGGGTGGCGTCGCGCAGGTCGAGCGCTTCGATGACCGCGGCCAGGTCGTCGGCGTACCCGTCCATGTCGTTACGGCTGCCGGCCTGGCTCGACCGGCCGTGACCACGGCGGTCGTGCGCGACCACCCGGAACCCGTTCTGGACGAGGAAGAGCATCTGCCCGTCCCAGGCGTCCGCGGTCAGCGGCCAGCCGTGGGAGAAGGTCACGACGGGGCCGCCACCCCAGTCCTTGTAGTAGATGTCGGTGCCGTCCTTGGTGGTGATGAAGCTCATCCCGTTGCTCCCCCGTGTGTCGAGCTCGTCGCGAGCGAACGACGGCGGCAGGCGCGTCCGAACCGGCGTGTGCCGTGCGGAAAGCGCCGCCGGACCGGTCACCCGTGGACCGCGGATCGCGGGTCGCTCTTCCCGATGCTAAGCACGGGTGTGGGCCCAGATGGGCGCTTCACCGGACCACGCGCACATTGGCGCCGCCGGACCGGGCCGCGCGTAGCGGGCCGGACCGACGCCGAGAGGGCGCCGGAAGCGGCAGGTGAGATGCGCCTGGTCGAAGACCCCGGCCGCGGCGGCGACCTCGGTGGGGCACGGTCCGGCGAGGAGCCCCGCCGAGGCCCGGCTGCCCGCTCGGCGAGTTGAGTTCTACCATGGCGAGCGCCTGCGGATCTTCGAGCCGTTCCACCAGGTCTCGCGCGTGCTGGAGGTGTTCCATCGCCCGGTCACGGTCGCGCAGCATGTACAAGGCACCCGCCGGGCTGCGCTGCAACTGGGCCTGCCCCTCTGGATCGCCGTCGGCCGTCGCCGCGTCGGGTCCGCTGCGCATGGTCGCCGCCCAGTCCAGGCGTCCCGCCGGTGAAAGTCCAGGAAGTTCTGCATGGTGCGCGCGACGTGCCGGGCGACCTGGTGCGCTCCCTGAGCCCCGGCCTGCTCGACGACGGCTGCGAGCACCCGATGTTCGGCCTCGAACCAGGCCATCGCCTCGCCGTGGCCGGCGAAACGCAGCGGTGTCACCCCGGGGTCCGGGCGCCGGCGGCTCGGGCGCGGGAAGCTGCGAATCGAACTTCAGATGGGCGTGGTACGCCGAGGAGTGGTAGTGGTCGAACAGGTGCATGATGGCGGCGCCACGCTCGTGCGGTGTGTCCTCCTCGTCGCTGAGGCCGGCGGCGTACCCGGGGTGCGGTGACAGTAGCCGGAACATGCGTGCCGCCGGTGGGCTGAGCGCTCGATACGATCAGGAGAAGGCCGCCGTTAGGCTGGTTTCAGCGCTTCCGCCGAAGCTGTCGAGGAGGCTGTGGGTGCCGCAAGTTCCTGCGGCGATCTCTGCGAGCGGTGTTTCGGGTAGTGCCGCGGCATGAGCGGCTACCACGGCAAGAGCCAGCGGCAGTCGCCCGCTGCTGGCGATGATCTCATCGACCGCGGCCGGCTCTGCGGCGATCCGCTCGGCGCCCAGCCGCCGGACCAGGTACTCCCGCGCCTCGTCGGGCGGCGGCAGGTCCACCGGCAAGGGATGGGCGCCGCCGGTGGTGATCAGGCCGGTGAGCCGGTTACGGCTGGTCACGATGGCCAGGCAGCCGGGGGTGCCGGGCAGCAGGTGTCGCACCTGCTCGAAGTCTCGGCAGTTGTCGAGCACGATCAGGACCCGCCGCCCGGCGAGGATGCTGCGGTAGAGCCCGGCCAGCGCGTGCAGTTCGCTCGGCGCGGTCTCCTGCGGTACGCCGAGCGAGCTCAGAAACCCACGCAGTGCCTCGACGGGGCTCATCGCGCAATCCTGGGCGGCGAAGCCGCGTAGGTCGGCGTAGAGCTGCCCGTCCGGGTACGCAGCGGCGAGACGGTGTCCCAGACGGATCGCGAGTGTGGTCTTGCCGACGCCCGGCATCCCGTCGATGGCCAGCGCCACGGTGGCCCGCCCGTGCCGCCGGTCCTCGTCGAGCAGCGCCTGTGCACGGGCCAGGATGTCCGTCCGGCCGCCGAAGAACGGGTGGTCCGGAGGCAGCTGAGCCGGTGTCGGCGGTGGGTTCACCGGCCCGATCGCTTCCTCGCCATCGGCAGGCGAGTGGGCGAGCGGGCTGGCGGCGACTGTTCCGAGCGGTGGCGGCGCGCAGCCCCACCATTCGGCCGAGGTGCGCTGGTGCAGCAGGCGGTCGTAGGCATCGAGCAGCTCGGGGCTAGGGTCGATGCCGAGCTCATCGCCGAGCCGCCGGCGGACCTCCTGGAAGGTTTCCAGGGCCTCGGCCTGCCGGCCGTCGGCGGCCAGCGCGAGGACGAGGCGGGCCTGTAGCGCCTCATCGAGCGGGTTCTGCCCGGCCGCCTGGCGCAGCGCCGGGATCACCAGGCGCACCTGACCGCTACGCAGGGCAGTATCCGCAGCATCCCGGGCGACCTGCGAGCACTCGGCGTCAATCGCGGCGAAGGCCGGATGGGCGCGCGCGTCCGGGTCAAGGCCCACCGCGCAGGAACCGCGCGACAGGGCCAGCGCCTCGGTGTAGAGCCGTACCGCCGGGCCGCGCTCGGGCGCCTGCCGGGCCTGGGCCACCAGGCGACGGAAGCGCAGCAGATCGAGCGAGTCCTCGTCGACCCGCAGCTGGTATCCCGCCGCATGCCGGATGAGGTAGGTACCGACGGCGCGCACCGGCAGGTCGGGCTCGATAAGCCTCCGTAGGGTGCCGATGTAGCGATGGACAACGTTGACGGCGCTCGTCGGCGGCTCCTGATTCCAGATGGTGTCGACCAGGTCGGAAAGGCCGACCACCGATCCGCCGTGGGCCAGCAGCAGGGCGAGCACCAGCCGCTGCTGACGACCACCGAGTTCGAGATCGGCGTCACCGCGCCGGGCTCCGACCGGGCCCAGGATGGTGAACCGTACCGCCGATGTCGACTCAGTCATGACCGGCCTTCGCTGTCCGCGCACGGTCCCGGGACGGACCAGCTCTTATGCATATGCAACCAGCGGCGTCAGGCCGGAACCAGGCAGAAGTAACGCAGAAACACGATCTGCGTGCGGGTGTGCTCAGGCGTCGAGAGCCGCCAGCTCGGATCCTGCAGCGGCCCTGTTGGATCCACCCGCGCACCGTCGTGGCGTCCCGCTCGAAGAGCTTGTGCAGATTGTCGGCGGTCATCGGCGGCCGGTCAGGCTACGCGTTGTGCCATTAGTGCACAGGCGTCGTCACGGCCGGCGTCGAAGTCGAGCCGGTCGACGATCGCTTCCGGGTGCCCGCCGACGCCGGTGATCCGATCGGCCAGCAGGTCAATACCGTCGTCGAAGGTCCCCCGCTTGATCATGCCGTCGGTATAGAGCAGCACCGAGTGCCCAGGTAGCAGCTGGCAAGACTCCTGCGTGAATGGAGGTGCCGGGAAGACCCCCAGTAGCGGCCCTCGAGGGTTGGGCAGGCGCGTCACGCGGTGGTGGTCGGCCAGCAGCAGCGGGGGGTGCCCGGCGCTCGCCCAGAGGACCTGGCCCGTGCTCGGCCGGTATGTCGCGACGACAGCGGTCGCGGTTGTCTCGTTGTCGGCGCGGCACAGTAGTGTGTTGAGCCGAGACAGGATCGTTGCCGGTGGGTGGCCCTCGGCGGCGTACGCCGCCGTCGCGTACCGCAGCCTGATCATGGCCTCGATGGCGCCCAGTCCGTGGCCGCCGACGTCGCCGACGGCCATGACCAGATCTCCGTTGGCCAGCGGCAGAATCAGGTACCAATCGCCGCCGATGCGCAGCGCGGGGTCGGCGCCGTGGCATCGCACGGCGACCTGCAGGCCGGCGATGTCCCTGACGACGCTGGTGGCCGGCTGGATGGCGTGTTGCAGTGTGTGACTGATCTGCCGCTCGCGCGCCAGTTGCCCGCGGTAGGACAGCGTTACCCGGTCGCTGTCTAGTGCGACCGTGCTCGTCAGCGGCCGCTGCGGTGGATGAATGATCACCGCTGGCGCCGGTCCGCTGTTCGTCGGGATTCGATCACGACGGCTCCGTCACGCCTGGGTCTGCCGGATGCCCGTGTTGGATTCATTGTCCGTCCACCGCCTCGTACCTCCAGCCCGTACTGTCGGAGGGTTCGCCTGTTTTAGCCAATGGTGCCCGGATCGCGGGCACCCGGCTGACCGTCGTTGTCCATACCTCGGAGCGCGGCCGCTGTGCTGCCGCGTCTGCCTCGGGCTCGTGCCTATTCGGCACGCACCGACCCGCCCGCCGCGGTTACTCCGCACCGACCAGGTAGATGAAGTCAGCCACCGCGCCCGTGAACGCTGCGGGCTGCTCGATGTGTGCCAGGTTGCCGCTGTCCGGAAAGACGAGCAGGCCGGAGTACGGGACGCCCTCGTGCAGCATCGCCGCCCAATGCGGGCCAAAGAGGGGGTCGTGGGCACCGGCTAGGACCAGCGTCGGCGCTTCGATCCGGCCCAGCTCGGCCCGGACGTCGAACGGCACGGATTCCCCGCCCCGCTGGGGCGCGACCCAGCCGCGCAGGCGGGCCCGCAGCGGCGCGAAGGTTTCCTCGTGCGCCCAGTAGTCGGCGACGTAGGCCGGCCATGCGCCCCGCAGGCCGCGGACGAAGGTCTCGTCGTCGGTAGCGGTCAGCGCTTCCTCAAACGCCCGCACAACCGTGGTGGCCTCCATGCGGCGGCGCGGGTGGCGGGCCGGGAAGGCGGACATTCCGGCCACAACCGACTGCCGGAATTGCTCGTCGGTCACGGGAGAAGTCGCGTACAGGACCAGCCCGGCGACCCGGCCCGGGTGGTCGAGCCCGTAGCGCTGCACGACGAGGCCGCCGTACCCGTGACCGAGTAGGAACACCGGATCCGTGCCGAGCTGGGACAGGACCGCGTCCAAGAAGCCCACGTACGTGTCACAGCGGTAGCCACGCGGATCGGCAAGCCGTCCGGACCGACCGGTGCCGATCGGCTCGATATAGACCAGCTGCATGTGCTCTTCGAGCTCTGGCATCCGCAGATAGTCCCAGCTCACGCCGGGACCGCCGGGATACACGACACACACCGGGCCGCTGCCGGCGACATGAAAGCGCTGATCGATCCCGTACACCGTCACGGTGTGTGTGCCTTGCGCCAGTCCGTCGCCCACGTGCTCCTCGTTCCCGCTCGGTGCCCGGATGTTGCGGCCCATGCCAGGCACAACGTGGGGCTATCTGAGCCACGACTTCATCCCAGGGTGATGCGACAGAGAGCCAGTGAAGAGCTCTCTCCGCCTTCGGTGACACCACGCTAAGAGGCCGGAGTGCGGTTCCAGTGACGTCCGAGTGTGACCGTCCGACCGGAACCGGTCGGATCACGCCCGGTGCGGGTGCCTCAGACACTCGGGTCGGCGAAGCCATGGCCAGGTCGGAGGTCGGCTTCCAGCGACTCGACCGCGCCGAGAAGACTCCGGAGGCCGACCTCCTCGCGCTGGGCGTCCGCCGGATCGAACAGCCATTCGGCGACCGGTACGCCGGCGGCCTCCTCCGGGTGGCTCGACTCGGCCATGGCCAGTTCCGCCTCGACCTCGGCCTTGAGCTCGTGCAGGGCGTTCTCGCCCATCGGTGTGGTCATCTTTCCTCCATGCGCAGCTGGCGGATATCTGCCCGGACTGGAGCGGCTGACCGCAAGGATCAGCTGCCTCGAGATCAGTCCGGAGCAGTACGAATTTGTCGACTTCCGTGGGTGGCTATCGCTGTGCGTTGACAAGGACCGAGTCACGGTGGTCCCGGCTGTGCCGGCGAGAACTGCGGCCGCGTCGCCGAGGGCGCCGATCGCAGCGGCGTGTCCGGAGGCCCGGACGAACCGGATGCAGGCCTCGACCTTGGGTGCCATCGACCCGGCCGAGAACCGCATGCCAGCGAGGGTGTCAGCGTCGATGGTATGGATGGGCGTGGCGGTTCCTGCGCCAGCGGGCCGACCTGCGGGCCGTTGCCGTGGCAGACGATCAGTTGGTGGTCGGCCGCCAGTAGCGCGAGAGACTGCGCGGCGCGACGGGCGCCGCCGCGGCCGCGGCCGAGCTCGCTGCCGGCGACTGTGATGACGTCGATGCCGTTCCGGCCTCAATCCACCGATCGAATCCAGTGATTGCAACTCGCGCGCTGCCTTCGCTCCGCTCAGCAACGCATGACGGCGACGCGGGTGGCGGAAGAATCTCCCGCCACCCCGCTGCCTACTGCCCCCGCGTGGCGCGGTGGACCGATGGTTGTCAGGCCGTCTCGCGAGCTGCCCGCTTGATGAACGCGGCCGTCGTTTCCGGCTGCGACACGAACACCGCGTGTGACGCGTCGACGCTCTTGATGACCCCGTTGGCGCGTTCGGCCACAAAGCGCTGCGTCGCCGGTGGGATGGTCACGTCACGTTCAGCGATGAGGTGGTAGGTGGGAATGGAGCGCCAGGCCGGCTCACCCGCCCCTTCGTCCCCCGCCGCCGCCATGATCGGCCGCTGCGTCACCGCCATGAGGGCGGCCTCGCGGGCCGGAACGTCCGCGCCGAACTGCTTGTGGAACAGCTTCTGATCTATGTAGAGATCTACGTTGCCGTCCAGCAGCGGGACCGGTCGGAGCGCCTCCGGGAGGGTGCTGCCGTCGAACATGGACACCAGTTCGTTGGCGCTTTCGCCCTTTTCGGGAGCGAGCCCGGCGACGTAGACGAGCGCCTTGACGTTGGGGTTGCCGGTGGCCGCGGTCGAGATGACGCTACCACCGTACGAGTGTCCGACCAGGACGATCGGGCCATCGATCGACTGCAGCAGGGCCTTGACCTGCGCGGCGTCGTGCGCAACACCGCGCAGCGGGTTAGCGGCGGCGACGACCGGGTAGCCGTCGTCCAGCAGCTGGCGGGTCACCCCGCTCCAGCCACCGGAGTCGGCGAACGCGCCGTGTACCAGGACGACCGTCGGCTTCGCGCCGCGATCGGCGGTGGCCTGCGCGGCGCCGGGGCCGACCGCCATGACGGTCGCCGCGGTGAACAGCGTCGCCGCGGCGACGCCGAAGGCCCCGAATCTCTTGCTCAGTGACATGTGCCTCTCCTACCTGTTGGTGAACCGCACCGCGCGTCGAGGTGTGGAGTTCGAGTTGGTCCGGTGGTGGCTGGTTCAGGCGCTCGCGGTACCGAGGGCCTGCCGCAGCACCGCGATCGCCTGCGCGGTGGCCGCCTTGGCCGCCTGGGTGTCCTTCAGCGGGTTCAGCATCATGAAGTCGTGGCAGATGCCGTCGTAGCGCACCGTCGTGACCGGCACCCCGGCGGCGCGAAGCTTGGCCGCGTAGGCCTCACCCTCGTCGCGCAGCACGTCGGCCTCGTCCACGATCAGAAACGCCGGCGGCAGGTCCTGAAGATCCTCCAGCGACGCCCGCAACGGCGACGCCGTGATCTCCGGGCGCACCGAGCGGTCCGGGGCGTAGCAGTCCCAAAACCACGCCATTCCCTTCGCCGTCAGGAACGGCCCGTCCGCGAACTCGGTGTAGCTGTCGGTGTCCTGGCTGGCATCGGTGACTGGGTAGTACATCGACTGGTGCACGAACCTGACATCGCCGCGCTGCTTGGCCAGGATCGTCACCGCGGCGGTCATGTTGCCGCCCACCGAGTCCCCCGCGATCGCCAGCCGCGACGCGTCCAGGCCGTACGACGCCCCGTCGGACACGATCCACCGGGCCGCCGCGTAGATCTGCTCGATCGCCACCGGGTAGTGCGCGTCCGGGGAGGGCGTGTACTCCACGAACACCACCGCCGCGCCGACTCCCACCGAGATCTCCCGCACCAACCGGTCATGCGTGCCGGCGTTACCCAACACCCAGCCGCCACCGTGCACGTACAGCACCACCGGCAGCGTTCCCGTGACACCCTCCGGCCGCACGACCCGTACCCGCACGTCACCGACCGTGGCTGCGACGGTCACCCACTGCTCGTCGATCGCCGGCGCCTCGACCGGGCCGGCCTGCACGTCGTCGAGGACCTTGCGCGCCGCGACCGGGGAAAGCTCATAGATGAACGGCGGCTTTGACGTGGCCTCGGCGAATTTCTGCGTGACCGGCTCGAGCACAACATCGGACATGACATACCTCTTAAGTCGGGTGATCCCTGTGCTCAGGAACGCTAGGGAGGCCGAGTGCAGAAGCAGTGGCGAACGAGTGCGTGCGCGCGGTCACTGGCTTACCTGAGTAGGTCGCGACCACGGGATCACCCGGCACACCTGACCGCTGCGCAGGGGGTGTCCGCAGCGTCCCGGACGACCTGCGAGCACTCGGCTTCAATCGCGGCGAGGGCCGGATCGGCGCGCGAGTCCGGTTCAGGCCCACCGCGCAGGAGCCGCGCACAGCGCCCGGGCCTCGGCATAGAGCCGTACCCTCAGGCGTCGAGGGCCGCCAGTTCGGCCTTCGCCAAACTGATCGTCCTGGCGCGGTGGAGCGCGCAGTGGACCCCCACACGTGCATGTAATGCGATGCCTCGATGCCATGCCCGCACTGGAATCTCCACTTCACACAAGGTCATCGCGCACGGTGGAGGTGCGGCATAGCCCGACGTGAATCGGATCTTCTCGGACCCGCGTTCCTCACGGCCGTCCTCCAGCAGCTTGAGCGCGCGGGTCAGGTGGTCGCGGGCCTTGTCGGTCGCGCCGAGAGCGGAGTGTGCCTGGCCCAGCGTCAGATGAACCCGACCCGTGAAACGGGGGCCGTAGTCGGCGGCCAGGGGTAGTGCCCGCGTCGCCGCGTCAAGCGCCTCCGGCCAGCTCTTCGCGTCGGCCAGGCACCTGGCCATCGCCACCCGGGCCGTCATCCGAGCCACCTGCGCCGGCGCCGGCGCGACCGGTCGCGCGTCGACCTCCCGCAGCACACCCCGGAACTCGTTCAGCGCCTCGTCGAACCTGCCGAGCTCCACGAACGTCTGCCCCAATCCAACGCAAATCTGGACGTACCCGTCGTGGTTGCCGGCGGCGTCGGCCAGGTTCAGGGCGCGGTAGTACGCTCCCATGGCCTTCTCGATGTTGCCGCCCATCCGCCAAGCACGGGCCGCGTAGTGCAACGCGTTGGCTTGTTCCTTCGTGTCGCCGAGCTCCCCGGCAAACCGGTAGGCCTCCATCGCCAGGGCCACGCTCTCCTCGTGGCGCCGCTCACAGGTGGAGACAGCCCAGGCATAGTGGTTGATGTGGGTGATCTCCTGCCGACGGTCAGGCAACCGGCCGGCAGCGACACGGGAAAGGCAATAGACCTCCGACCAGTGTGCCCAATGGATCATTCGGTCCGCGTACCAGTGCATCGTCTCTGCCACGTCCACGACCCGCTGGTGCTGGTCGGCGGCGGCCGCCGACCGCAACGCGGCCAGCCAATTGTCCGCCTCGACCTGCAGCCAGCTATGCGCCTCCTCCGGTGTGGCCATGGAAACCAGACCCTGCCAGTCATCCGGTGGCGCGCCGAACCCGGGCTCGAACCACCGCCCCGCGATGATCGCCGTCTCCAACAACCAATCCACCATCCGACGCTCGGTCCCCGCCCTGGCCTCCGCCGGCTCCTCGCCGCGCAGCCGGTCAGCCGCGAAAAGCCGGATCAGGTCGTGGAACCGGTAACGATCGAAACCTTCGGACTGCAAGAGGCCCAGGTCAACCAGCTCATCCAACTGATCCTCGGCGTCGAAGAGATCAACCTGGGCGAGCACTGCGGCGATCGGAGCGCCGAAATCCACCCCCGGCACGTGCGCGAGCCGCCGGAACATCGCCTTCGCCGGGTTGGACAGCTGGGCGTACGACAACGCGAACGCCGCCGCCACCCCCAGATCCCCCACCGAGAGGTTCGCCAGCCGCCGATCCGCGTCCGACAGCCGCTCCGCCAGATGCCCCATCGTCCACCCCGGCCGACTCGCCAACCGCGTACCCGCGATCCGCAACGCCAACGGCAGGTGGCCACACAACTGGGCCACCGTGCCGACCTCCTGCCCCGCCGCCCGATCCGACGCCTCCCCCACAATCGCCCGCAACAGATCAGCCGACTCCCCCGACGTCAGCGGCGCCAACCCGATCCGCAACACCCCCTCCAAACCACCCAACAAGCGACGACTGGTCACCACCACCATCCCGGCCCCCAGACCCGGCAACAACGGCCGCACCTGACCCTCATCCGCCGCGTTGTCCAACACCAGCAGACACCGCCGCTCCCGCAGAATCGCCCGCAACTGGCTGGCCCGCTCCTGCTCATCGTTGGCGATCCTGCGGGGGTTGACGTCCAGCGCCCGCAACAGCCGCATCAACGCCTCACCAACCGGCGTCGGCACCGGATCCGTACCCCGAAGGTCCAGGTAGAACTGCCCGTCGGGAAACACCTCCCGCAACTGCTCGGCCGCCCGGACCGCGAACGCCGTCTTCCCCACGCCCGGCTGGCCGTGCACCACCGCCACCAGCGTCGGACCACCGACAGACGCCGCCAGTGCGTGGCGGCAGAGCAACTCCAACCTCCGTGCTCGACCCACAAAGTCACTGACCCCCCGCGGCAGCTCACCCACTCGGGGCCGCCCGACCCGACTCTCCGACCGCTCCGAGCGCGCCAACTCGACCAGACCAGCACGATCCCCATCACTGAGCTTCAGCGCGTCGGCCAACGCCGCCAACGTCCGCTCCTGCGGCGCGCGACTGTGCCCCCGCTCCATGTCACTGATCGCCCGACCACTCACCCCCGACGCCTCGGACAGATCCTCGATAGTCAGCCCCGCCGACTGCCGGAACCCCCGCAACCGCTGCCCGAACGAAGAACCAGCCACCACACCTCCCAAACGCTTTCGGATCATCCCGGCGAGATCACCCTCGCCGCCCACGGTGACCAGCGCGCCGTCATCACCGACAACAGGGCCGGCATGTTCGCCACCGACCCGGGCGACGCCATCATCGATGCCAGCCGCCAGCTAGGCCGGGTTGACCGGTCGGATCAGGCCAGTCCGGACACCGCTGCGGTCTTCTCGGGGTTCATCACCCACAGCACCTGATTGATGCCGTCGGTCGAGGCGCTGACCGTGACAATGGCGTCCAAGGTGCCGTCGCGCCACAGCACGGCGGACGTCTGCCCGTTCGTACTCGCCCACCGCACCTCGACGCCGTCCCAGAACCAGGTGGAGATCGCGGTCAGGAACTTCGCCACGCGCACCACTCCCACCACCGGCCGGCGGGAAACGCGCACCCTGCCGTTGCCGTCGCCGATGTTGGTCACGTTCGCCGCTAGTAGCCGCTCCAACGCGGTCATGTCGCCGGAGCGGGCCGCCGTTATGAACGTGGTCAGGAGGTGCCGCTGCGCGGCCGCGCTCGCCGGCGTACGCCTCTCCCCCGTCATGTGTTTGCGCGCCCGGCTGACCAGCTGGCGCACCGCAGGTTCGGTCGACTGCAGGATGTCGGCGATCTGCGCGTACGGGTAGTCGAACGCCTCCCGCAGGACATACGCGGCGCGTTCGTTAGGCGTGAGCTTCTCCATCAGCAGCAGCGCCGCGAACTCCAGGGCCTCCCCGCGCTCCGCCCCCAGGTACGGGTCCGCGCTCGTGTCGACCGGTTCCGGCAGCCACGGCCCGATGTACGTCTCACGCCGCACCCGCGCCGACTGGAGTGCGTTGATCGCCAGCCGGGTCGTCGTCGTCGCCAGGAACGCGGCCGGGTCGATCACCGCGCCGCGGTCACACGTCTGCCACCGCAGCCACACCTCCTGCACCAGATCCTCGGCCTCGGTGGCGCTGCCGAGCATGCGATACGCGATCCCGAACAGGCGCGGCCGCAGGCTCGTGAAGACCGCCGCGGCCTCCTCGAGATCATCCGTCCCAACCGGCTCGTGATTCACGCCAGAGTTCACCATTCCTCGCCCCCGCTGACCACGTCGCGGCTGCTACCAGGCCCATCGTGGTCCGACCACGCCGCAAGCCCCAACGCCTGGGCAGCAGCAGTGACTGCAACCACAAGCGAGTCACTGCAGCAGTGACGGCAACCACACGCCTGTCACAGATTCCGCGGCTGCGCTGTCCCGGCTGGTGGAGACACCGAAGCGCACCAGGAGAACCCATGACCAACCAGAGGCCGACCGTCGTCCTCGTACACGGCGCCTTCGCCGAATCCGCGAGCTGGTCCGGGCTGGTCGAGCGATTGCAGGACCGGTCCATCGACGTCGTCGCGGTCGCCAACCCGCTGCGCAGCGTGCCGGGCGACGCCGCCTACCTCAGCGACGTGATCGCCGGGGTCGGCGGACCCGTGGTGCTCGTCGGCCACTCATACGGCGGCATGGTGATCACCGACGCCGCCGCGGGAAGCGACAAGGTGGCGGGCCTCGTCTACGTCTGCGCGTTCGCGCCCGACCAGGGCGAGTCCGCGTTCGATCTGGCGAACAAGTTCCCAGGAAGCACCTCGGCCGTCCGCCCTCACCGCGAAGCTGCCGACGGACGCCCCGGCGTGGAAGTCGATCCCGTCGTGGTTCGCCTTCAGCGACGAGTGCATCCCGGCCGCCCTGCACTGCTTCATGGCGAACCGGGCCGGCGCCAAGGGCGTCCGCGAGGTGCCCGGCGCGTTGTTTCCGCCTTGCGATCGCGGCGCTGGTGGCTTCCATCGTCCGCTGAAGACGGCGCTGATGGGCGTTCGAAGCGGGATCCAGGTATCGAACGGAGAAGGGCGGCGCGGTGAGGACCAGTCGGCTGGAGGCATTCAGTGACGGGGTGCTTGCCATCATCATCACGATCATGGTGCTGGAGCTGAGGGTGCCGGAAGGTCACGATCTTTCCGACCTCGTCCACACGACCGGCGTCGGGCTGCTGGCGTATCTCCTCAGCTTTGTCTATGTAGGCATCTACTGGAACGGCCACCACCACATGTTCCACCTGGTTCGGCGGGTCAATGGCGGTATCCTGTGGGCAAACCTGGCGCTGCTGTTCTGCCTGTCGCTGGTCCCGTTCACGACAACCTGGGTGTCCGAATCGAGGTTCGAGCAGACCCCGGTCGTCATCTACGGCCTGAACCTGCTCAGCGCGGCCATCGCCTACCTCGTGCTCCAGACGGTGATCATCCGGCAGCAGGGACCGGAGTCGCCGCTGCGCCAGGCCGTCGGCACCGACCGCAAGGGCAAGATCTCCATAGCGTTCGACGTCGCCGGGATCCTCAGCGCCCTGACGATCGACCGGAGCGGGCAGGTCGGAGTTTGGATTGCCCTGGCGTGCTTCGTCCTCATCGTGATCATGTGGGTTGTCCCCGACCGCCGCATCGCCCGGGTGGTCCGCCAGTACGAGACTCCGGACTGAGGGCACGGCAGGAGAACGCTCCCGCCTGTGACACCCGGGCGCCGGGTGTCGCGACTTCGGGGACATTTCGGCGGAGGTGTCACAGGCCGAGGGTGTTCCCGGTCTTAACTGGTGACCGGATGGCAACTGATACCCCGGCCAACAGGAAGGCTCGTCATGAAGATCGTTGTAATCGGCGGCACTGGCCTGATCGGGTCCAAGGTCGTGGCGAAGCTCGACGAGCTCGGCCACGAGGCGGTGCCGGCGTCACCGAAAACCGGCGTCAACACCATCACCGGCGAGGGCCTGGCCGAGGCGTTGGCCGACGCGTCCGTGGTGATCGACGTGTCGAATGCCCCCTCGTGGGAGGACACCGCGGTGCTGGAGTTCTTCGAGACCTCCACTCGCAATCAGCTTGCGGCGGAGGCGACGGCCGGTGTGGGCCACCATGTGGCGCTGTCGATCGTGGGGACCGAGCGGCTGCCCGAGAACGGCTACTTCCGGGCGAAGGTTGCGCAGGAGAAGCTGATCGAGGACTCGTCGATCCCGTTCTCGATCGTGCACGCGACGCAGTTCTTCGAGTTCGTCCCGAGCATCGCCGACAGCACCGCGGACGGTGGCACGGTCCGGATGCCACCGGTGCTCTTCCAGCCCATCGCCGGCGACGAGGTGGCCCAGGCAGTCGTCCGGGCGTCGGTGGGGTCGCCGTTGAACGGGCGGGTCGAGGTCGCCGGGCCCGAGCGGCTCCCGATGAACGAGTTCTTCCGGAACGCCCTGGCTGCTTCGGGCGATCCGCGTGAGGTGGTCACCGACCCGCACACGCGCTACTACGGATCCGAGTTGGAAGAGCAGAGTCTGGTGCCGGTCGGTGAGGCGGTGCTCGGGGAGATCAAGTACGCCGACTGGCTGGGCCGGACCAAGTCCGGCAAGTAGCGCACCGGCCCACGCGCCGCGCAAGGACCGCCGTGCCCCTCGCCCGTCCTGACCATGCCGACCCCACTCCAGGCGACAACGGGCCAGCCGACAACGGGCGCGCCAGGCCGACATCCATCGAAATCACCAGGAGGAACGATGAGCGCTCCGACCGGAGACAACGACTCATTGCACGAGCTCGAGGCCGAGGTCGAGGCGGAACTGGCCATGGCCGAGTCGAGCCGCCCCGAGGAGGCCGTCACGCTACCGGTCACCCAGTGGCTGTTCGATCCGGCTGACGCCCAGCGCGAGGAAGTCGGCCTCCGCAGCCTTCTTGGCGCGGTCGAGGCGCTGGAAGGCGACCCTCGATTCGGCCACCCGACGGACGGACGTGCCTGAGACCCGCACCACGCCGACTCGGGGAAGCCACCTCTTCAACAGCCGGAGCAAGGCCTGCGGCCAACGTCAGCGCGCCGTCAAGCGCCTGCCGACCCCTTGGCGACGCGCTGATCGGGCTCCGGCCCGGTCAGAGTTGGCCGAGCGCCGCGAACGGGTCAGCGCCCTCGCCGCTGTCGGCGGCCGCGATTCGGCGCCGCAGCGTGAATGTCTCGCCCGGTGCGAGGGTCACCTGACGCTGGCTCAGCACCCAGTTGTAGGCGGCGTACGCGACGACGTTGGTGTCGTCGTAGACGAGCTGGTCGAGGTGTCCGACCGCAGCCAGGTCCAGTGGCTTGCCGACGGTGACTCCGGACAGTTGCGGGTCGTCGGTGCCGGCTGAGACGGCCAGGGCCACCAAGCAAGGCCTCGGCCAGGGCCGGCCGCAGCAACGCCGCGTGCCGGCCGCCGTCCGATGGACTTCATCCGCTGACGGGCCGAAGTGCCCGGGTCAGCGGGCCGCGTGGATCCAGTCCTGGTAGTGCGTGGGGGCCAGGTGTGCGTCCGGGCCCGCGATGAGCACGTCGCCGGTGGCGACCGCGAACATGCCGGCTGCGTCGTCGGTGACGACGGTCCGGTCGTCGTGCTGTGCGGCCAGGGTGAGCCTGCCGAGGTCGTCGAGGGCGAAGACGTCCGGGCCGGCGACGTTCCGGATGCCTTGCAGCGGGGTGCCGGTGGAGACGTCGACGACCGCGTCGACGACGTCCGCGGCGGCCATCGGCTGTAGCCGGGTACCGGGCAGGCGAACCGTGGTGTCGTCGGAGGTCCAGGACAAGACCGCGTTCATGAATTCAAAGAACTGGGTGGCACGCACGATGGAGTACGGCGTGGGCCCCTGCCGGAGCAGTTCTTCCTGCAGGGTCTTGGCGCGGTAGTAGTCGAGCTGGGGCACCTGGTCGACACCGACGATCGAGAGGATCACCTGGTGACGGACGCCGGCACGCTCCCCGGCGGCCAGCAGGTTGGTCATGGACGTACGGAAGAAGTCCAGGGACGCCTCGTCGAAGGTCGGCGAGTTCGCCACGTTGACCACGACGTCGGCGCCCGCCAGCGCCTGGTCCAGGCCCTCTCCCGTGATCAGGTCGACGCCGGTCGACGGCGACGCGGGGACGGCCTCGTGTCCGGCCGCGGTCAGCTTCTGGACCACCTGCGAGCCGATCAGTCCGGTACCGCCGATGACTGTGAGCTTCAAGGCTCTCACCCTTCCACGGCGTGCCGCGGAGCACGCCAATTTGTCGAGGACACAGCCCCGAACTCGGATACTTTCTGTCCGAGACAATAACCGGATAGACTTTGTCCGAGTCAAGCCGGGGGGGCGTATGAAGCTGTCAGGTGGCGTCGAGTGGGCACTGCACTGCTGCGTGGTGCTGACCACCGCGACGGAACCGGTGCCGGCCGCCCGGCTCGCGGAACTGCATGACGTATCCGGCAGCTACCTGGCCAAACAGCTGCAGGCACTCTCCCGCGCCGGCCTAGTGACCTCCGTCCAGGGCAAGGCGGGCGGATATGTCCTGACCAGGGCACCCGAACTGATCACCATCCTCGACGTCGTCGCAGCCGTGGACGGCGCTCAGCCCGCGTTCGTGTGCACCGAGATCCGTCAGCGCGGCCCCCTGGCGACCCCACAGGAAGCCTGCACCCGGCCGTGCCCCATCGCCCGCGCTATGGCCGGCGCCGACGCCGCCTGGCGGGCCGCCCTGCAAGCGATATCCATCGCGGACCTCGCCCGCGGTGTCGACGAGGACTACGGCCCTACCGCGCTCGCCAGCATCCGTACCTGGCTCAGCGGGCCGAACGACGGCGATACCGCGATTGTCGAGCAGGGGTAGACGCGCGAGGCGATGTCGGCCTCGCGTGAGACCGACGGCGAGCACGAACGGCTGCGGGCGGCCGCCCAGGAGGCGCGGAGGCGGACTTCGGGCACCTACCCGTCCCGGGTAGCGCAACTAGAGCCGTCCTCGCTCAGCGCGCCCGCGCCGGCGGCATCGCCGCGCTGCCGTGCTCAACTCGGTGGCCGCGGTAGCGGACGATCGGAACGCATCACGAGTCCTCCCTCGCGGTGCCGAAGAGGCGCTTCAGCTGTGCGGTGTGCTGCGGCAGGCTGCGCAGCCGGGCAAGGAACAAGGATTCCGCGAGCTCGTCCAGAGCCGCGTCGATGACGTCCAGGTCGTTCGGACGCAATGACGGGGCCCTGCGGGCCAGCCTGCGCAGCTCCGCTTCGATGACGGCGCGGCTGTAGTTGTGCATTTGCGCAACGAGATCCGAGGTGGGGTCGTCGGCGGGCGGGGCCGAGCGACGAGCAGCCAACAGCGGGTCAGTGGCCATGGCTTCGACTCCTGGCCGTACCGGTCCCGTGGGCGGTGTGCGAGCCGTGGAATGGCGTAGTGACACCGTCGTAGCAGAGCCGCAGCATCATCCCCTGATGTGCGTGGGGCAGGTTGTGGCAATGGTTCATCCAGATTCCGGGATTCGTGGCCTTGAACGCGACCTCCCACACCTCGCCTGGGCGGACATCGAATGTATCCATCCACAACGGACTGCCGGACCGCGGCGTGCTGTTCCTGGACAGGATCAGCACGGGATGGCCGTGCAGATGCCAGGGGTGTGTTTCCAGGCTCCGGTTGACCACGGTGAACCGGACCAGCTCGCCCTCGGCGACGAGCTGATCCGGGATCGACGGGTGACCACGACCGTTGACCGTCTGCGCGTACGCCGGCCGGCCGTCGAGCATGGCCACACCACGGTCCAGAACCATGGTGAAGTGCCGGTCGGCGCGGCTGCCGGCATCGAACGGCACGGCGGTCGGCGTTCCGTAGCGCAGCAGGTCGAGCTCGGGCCAGCCGGAGGTGTCCTCGACGGCCGTGTCCTCACCGGCGGTACCGGCGTGGTCATCCGGACGCAGCCGGAGGCCGCCGGCGTGATCGTTGTCGAGGACGAGCGCCACCGGAGTGTCCGGCATGACGAAGACCAGGTCGTACCGTCCGCCCCCGGGCATCCGCAGCCCGGCGTCGCTGACCTCGCCGGGTTGGTTGAGATCCCGGCCGTCGACGGCCGTCACCCGGAAGGGCGTTCCGGCCAACGCGAATCGATGTGGATCTGAGTCGGTGTTGATCAGCCGCAACCGCACCTTGGTACCGGCCGGTGCGGTGTGTTCCGTGCGCTTGTCCTGATCGGCGAGCAGGACAGTGCCGTCGAATGTGTGCACGGGCAGCGTCAGATCCAGCTGCGCGGTGGAGGCATCGGCTTTGTCCACCCGCTGTCCGCGTGGCGTCACGACGAGTGTCCCGTACAGCCCTCGGCGCACCCCACGGTGAGACGCCTGGTGGGTGTGGTACCAGTAGGTTCCCACCTGATCGGCGCGGAACCGGTAGACGAACTCCTCGCCGGGCGCCACCACGTCCTGTGTCACGCCCGGTGCGCCGTCCTCACCGCACGCCACGTCGTAACCGTGCCAGTGCAGGGTCACTCCGTCGTCGATGTCGGTGTTGCGTAGCGTCACCTCGATCAGATCGCCCATCTCGGCGGTGATCGGCGGACCTGGTGCCTGGCCGTTGTAGGTCCATGCCTGGATCTCACGTCCGGACGGGAGCCGGACGGTGGCGGTCTGCGCGGTGAGTACGTACTGCCGCCTGGTGCCGCCGGGTGCCGGTGCGCCGGCCCCTCGCAGGTCGGCCACTGACACGGGCGGCCCGGAGCTGGACGAGCGCCCGGGACCGCCTCCGGTAGCGGCGGATTCGGCCGGCATGAACAACAGGCCGACGCCGGTTGTGCCGGTACCCACCACCGCTGCTCCGCCCGCCAAGCTGATAAACCGGCGGCGCGAAAATCCGGGCTTTCCGTGCGGTGCCGGGGTGGGCGCGATGTCGGCGCCGCCGGCGGTGTCGGCCGGTGCCGCTGCGACGCGCGCGGTCAGCAGCGCGACCGCGCAGACGACGGAGCTGGCGATCAGTGCGGTGCTCCAGGTCAGGGGGTAGCCGACCAGGAAGGTCACCATCAGCCCGGCCAGGGCCGCGTATCCGGCGGTGAGCAGCAGGACCACGCTACTTGCCGGTATCCCGTCGCCCGACGCCCGGCCGGCGAGCATGCCGGCCTCCGGCGCGCGCCTCGCCGCGAGCAGCCGCGGGCCGGCGATCAGGACGGAGGCCAACCCGACTGCTCCCAGCATGGGCAGGCCCAGCAGCACCTTCTCCTGCACAAACCACCAGCCCCGACCGGCCAGCATCGCCACCGTCGTCACCCGGGCAAGGGTCACCAGCACAGCCGCCGCGAGGAGGCCGAGCGCGAGCCGGGCGCGCCGGGCGGCGGCGGTGGCGCCGGCCGCGAACCACGCGGCAACGCTCAGCAGCGCGACCACGTGGTCCGCGATGATCAACTGACCGGTCGTCATGACGCCGGCTGGGCCGATCCGGCTGCCGGTCCGGGCGCCCCCGCGTCGGTGTCCACGCCGGCACGCCGATGCGGAACCGCGGACCTCGGCAGCGCTCGCGCCTGCCGGGCGACGGTCCCGGCCACTGCCAGGATGATCAGACCGTTGATCGCGTGCAGGCCGAAGACGAGCTGGCCCGCCGTCGTGCTGGTGTCGCCCGTGTCGTTGAACGCCCTGGCGAGCACCGCGATCACCACCTGGACAACGGCCAGCCCAGCGATCAGACCGGTCATCCCGATGAGCCGGCCGGGCATCCGGGCCAGCGCGGCGACGATTGTCATCAGGACCGGCAAGAGGAAGATCACGTACCCCATCGCGCGATGCGGCCGGAAGGACTCGTCGTTGGGCGCGGTGCTGAACGCGCCGCTCGCGGCGAAGTAGAACTGTGCCACGACGACCAGCACGAGCAGGGCCGCAAGGCCGGCGAATACTTTTCGCAAGATAGGCTCCTTCAGGTTGGTTGGATCACGACAGGTGACGGGCGGCGGCTGCCCAGGGGTTGCCGGCAGCCGCCGCCTGCCTCATCGGGACGGGACGGGTTCCGCGTCTGTGACGGGGCGCAGGAACGTGTCGGGTGCTCCTTCGACGTGCAGTTGGGGCAAGTGCCGCTCCATGACGCGAGGAAGCCACCAGTTGCTGCGGCCGAGCAGGTGCATGACCGCCGGCACGAGCAGCATCCGGATGACGGTCGCGTCCACCAGGATGGCCGCGACCATGCCCAGCCCGAAGACCTTGATGAAGACCTGGTCACTCGGGACGATCGCCGCGAAGACAACGATCATGATGGCTGCGGCGGCGGTGATCACCCGTCCGGTGCTGGCCAGTCCGGTGACGATGGCCCGGCCATTGTCCTGGGTCCGCACCCACGACTCTCGCACCCGGCTGATCAGGAAGACCTCGTAGTCCATGGAGAGGCCGAACAACAGCGCGAACATGATGACCGGGACGAAGGCGGCCATCGGGGTGGCGGTGTCGATGCCGACCAGCTTGCCGGCCCAGCCGCCCTCGAGGAAGAAGGCCACCACGCCGTACGACGCCGCCACCGACAGCAGGTTCATCACGGCGGCCGTGACCGCGATGACGACGCTGCGGAACGCCACCAGCAAGAGCAGCATCGACACGACGACGACGCCACCGATGAGCAGCGCGAGCCGGTTGGCGATCAATGTGTTGAGATCGATCACCGCCGCGGTTGCGCCGCCCACGTGCACGTCCGTGCGGGTGCCCTTGGTCGCCGCCGGGATCACGTCGTCGCGCAGGGTCTGGACGAGGTCTTCGGTGGCGGCCTCCTGCGGGCCGGCGGTGGGCACGACGGTGATCAGGGCCGTATCACCGGCAGGATTGAGCCGTGGCGGCGATACCGCTGCGACTCCCGCCGTACGGCTGAACTCGGCCTGTAGCCGCTGGAGGGCCGCGTCGCCGTCGGCCGGCGACACCTCCGCCACGACGAGCAGCGGCCCGTTCTCGCCGGGGCCGAATCCCTCGGCCAGCATGTCGTACGCCCGCCGATTCGACGTACCCTCGGGGTCGTTGCCCGCGTCGGGGAGACCGAAGTGGACGCCGAGGAACGGCGCGGCCAGCGCCAGCAGCAGGGCGACACTCGTCACGATGGCGAACACATTGTGTCGCTGCACCAGCCTGCTCCAGCGCGCCCAGCCGGCCGCCGGCACCAGGTGGCCGTCGGCGGAGATCTGAGCGGCACGACGCCGTCCCAGCGGCACCCGGAGCCGGTCGATCCGCCGCCCCAGGTAGCCCAGCAACGCGGGAAACAGGGTGAGGGCGGCGACCATCACGACCAGGGTCGCCACCATGGTGACGACGGCGGTGCCGTTCATGATGGACAGGCCCACCGCGAACAGCCCTGACATGCTCACCATGACCGTGCCACCGGCCACGAGGACCGCCCGGCCGGCGGTGTCGAGCGTCGCCACGGTCGCCGCTTCGGGGTCGAGTCCCACCGCCCGCCATTCGCGGAACCGGGTCACCAGCAGCAGCGCGTAGTCGATGCCCAGGGCGATGCCCAGCGTCATGCCGATGATGGGTGCGAAGTCAGGCACATCCACCACCGCCGCCACGAGGCCGACCAGGCTGGCGCTCACCGCCAGCCCACCGATCGCCATGGCCAGTGGCAGCCCGGCCGCCACCACCGACCCGAACATGATCAGCAGGATCACCGCGGCGGCGAGCAGACCGATCAGCTCGGATCCCGACTGGGTCGCCTCCGCGAGTTGCACGGCCCGCCCACCGAGTGCGATCTCCAGCCCGTCGCGCTCGGCCGCGTCGGCGGCGGCCAGCAGCCGTTGGGTGTCCTCGACCGGCATGTCGTTGGGGTTGGTGACATCGAGATAGACACGTGCGGCGAGCGTCCGGCCGTCCGGCGCGATGGAACCCCTGGCGGCGTACGGATCCTCGACCGACGCCACGTGCGGCATGCGTCCCAGCTCGCCGAGCAGCGCGCCGACGCCACGTTGCACCTCGGGGCTGGTGACGTCGTTCGCACGCACCACCAGCCGCACCGTGTCGCCGGACTGGGCCGGGAACCGCTCTCCCAGCAGGCGCTGTGCCTGCTCGGAATCCGAGCCCGGCGCTGTGGCGCCGTTTGCCGACTCGCCCCCGAAGGCCGCCGACAGCCCGAAGGCGATGACGAGGCCCACGGCCCAGGCGATCAGCACTCGTCCCCGCCGGCGAAAGGCCAGGCCCCCGAGTCTGCCCAGCGGTCCCGGCCGCGGGGCGTCGGGTGAGCGTTGGCGATTGTCGGGCGCGGACCCCGGATCAGTCATTGGGACTGTAATTGGTTGAGTCACGGAAGCGATCGTCGCGTCGCCGACCTGCGTGCGTCCTCGGGCAGCGGATGGCTGTTCCTACGCAGATTTGCGTAAGCGGCCCGTACCTGGTCGCGCCCGTCGTCGTAGCCGGTCACCCGCGCGCGGCCACTATGATCGCGGCATGAAACGCCGAGCGGCGCCGTTCCGCCTGCCTGTCCTGGCGCAGGACGCCCTGCTCGGACTCTTCGTCGCCGTGATGCAGGTCCAGGCCACCGCCGCGAAACCCGCGGAGGTGGGATCGCGGCCGCTGACCGACCTCGGACACCTGGCATACGTCCTACTGATCGTGAGCGGCCTGGTGCTGGCTGTGCGCCGCCGCTGGCCGGTGCCGGTGTTCATCACGGCCGCTCTCGCCAGCCTGGTGTACTACAGCCTCGACTTTTCGGACGGGCCCGGATGGATCGGGCTCTTCGTCGCCCTGTACACGCTGACCGCGTACGGCGACGGGCGCAGGTCGCTGGTGATCGCGTACGTGGGCATCGCCGTGCTGGCCACCGGCTGGCTCATCGCCGCGGCCGACATCGAGCCGAGGGCCGCCATCGGATGGGTGTTCTTCCGGATCGCGGCGTCGGTCATGGCCGCTGCCCTGGGTGAGTCGGTCCGGTCCCGGCGGGTCATCGCGGCCGAAGCCCAGGAGCGTGCTCGGCAGGCCGAACGGACCCGGGAGGAGGAAGCGCGTTCGCGGGTCGACGCCGAGCGGCTCCGGATCGCTCGGGAAGTCCACGACACCGTCGCTCACGCCATCGCGATCATCAACGTGCAGGCCGGCGTCACCGCGTACCTGCTCGACAAACGGCCGGAACGGGCGCGCGAGGCGCTGGTGACCATCGAGCAGACGAGCGCCCAGGCGTTACACGAGATGCGGGCGATCCTCGGGGTGCTTCGTGATTCGGACAACGGGCGAGTGCCGCAACCCGGCCTGGGCCAGGTCAACGAGCTCACCGCGATGGCGCGCGAGGCCGGACTCGACATCAAGCTCGAGGTGAGTACGTCCACGACGCCATTGCCGAGCGCGGTGGACAACACCGCCTACCGGATCTTGCAAGAGGCGATCACCAACGTGATCCGCCACGTCGGCCCGACCCGGGTGACGGTCGCGCTCGACTACGGCACCGACATCTTGGAGGTCCGGGTGGCCGATGAGGGTGGCCGGGATGCCTGGGGTGATGGTGCCGCGGGTCCGGACGCGCCGGCCGAACACCGGGCCGTCACCGGCAGCTCGGCCGGGCCGGGCCGGGGGATCGTCGGAATGCGCGAGCGCTGTGGGCTCCTGGGCGGAGAGCTGACCGCCGCGCCGCGGCCGTGCGGCGGGTTCGAAGTCAAGGCGCGGCTGCCGCTGGCTCCCGCCGGAACCGTGCACCCATGAGCGCGGCGGCCGCGTCGTCGGGCAGCGCCCCGATCAAGGTGCTGCTCGCCGACGACCAGGTTCTGGTGCGGTCCGGGTTCAAGGTGCTGCTCGACGTCGAGGACGACATCACGGTGGTAGGGGAGGCCGCCAACGGCGCCGAGGCCGTGGAGCGGGCCCGGGCCACCCGGCCCGACGTCGTACTCATGGACATCCGCATGCCGGAGCTGGACGGGATCAAGGCCACCGGCCAGATCGCCAGGACGCGCGGTCTCGAACAGGTCCGGGTCCTGATCCTGACCACGTACGACACTGATGAGTACGTCTTCGAGGCGCTGCAGGCCGGCGCAAGCGGCTTCCTGCTCAAGGACGCCGGACCGGCCGAGCTGTTGCATGCCATCCGGGTGGTCGCCGCCGGAGAGGCGTTGCTCGCGCCGCGGATCACCCGGCGCCTCATCGCCCAGTTCACCGCGGAACGGATTGCCACCCAGGCCGGAGAAGAACGGCTGGCGGTGCTGACGCAACGCGAGCGTGAAGTACTGGCCCTGGTGGGACAGGGGCTGAGCAACGACGAGATCGGCGCTGAGCTGTTCCTCAGTCCGGCCACCGCCCGCACCCATGTCAGCCACGCGATGGCGAAGCTGGGTGCGCGCGACCGCGCGCAGCTGGTCGTCATCGCCTACCAGACCGGGTTGGTCAACCCTCGGCCATGATCATGAGCCCGCTAGGCGCGGCCTAAACACTGCTATCGACATGATGGGGCACCGCGGCACGGAGCGAGGGCCTCGACGGTGGGTACCGAGCGTCCGCTCCCCCATTTACAGCCCAAGTGGTGCGTGGCCAGAAGATCGCCCTTGCTGCCGAGCCGGGCGAGGACTTGGCCGACGTCCTCCGCCGGCTCGTTCCGCGGCATCGCAAGGTTCTCCTAGGTCCCTGGTACGGGTACGAGTAGGGCATGGTCGTCGACGTGGCGGTACCCGAGCCGTTCGTAGAGGGCCCGTGAACCCGGGGTGCAGTGCAGCCAGACCAGGTCTGAGTACCCGGCGGCGAGTTCACCCGCGGCGATGGTCAGCGCGGTGCCGAGTCCCGTGCCCTGCCAGGTGGGAAGCACAGTGATGGCACCCAGGTACGCGGTGTCGGCCATGAGCCGCACCCGCGCGCAGCCGACTGGTTCGCCGCCGACCCGCGCGACCAGGTGATGCATCCGTCCGGCGGCAAGGTGGGCGTCGGTGACCAAGGGTGCCAGTTCGGCTCCATAGGGGACGAGGAACTCGTCGCGGTCACGGGCCGGTCCAATGTCGGCCATCGATCGCGGGCGCGATGGAGGCGGACCTTGCAGGGCTAGTACGGGCATCAGGTCCCACCGCTGGAAGCCGGCGACCTGGTGCTCGTCCTCGGCCCGAACCATGAGCGTCCACTGCGGTGACCTGGCGCGCAGCCAGGCGGCCACCTGAGTCACCGGCTCGGCAGTGGGCGGACCGGGCAACGCGAGCAACCGCCCGGTCGTGGCCCACGGGTAGGGTAGCGCGATGTGCTGACACGGCACGCCCGACACGACCGCCCAGTCGTCGCCGGCCGGGATGAGATCGGCGGTATCCGCGTGGGCGGCCGAGATGCGCAAAGCAGCGTCACCCATCCGAACACCTCACCCGAGTCACATCCCCTTGTCTACCCATTTCGCCAGCCCACGACGAAGCCCGGGGACGAACGTGCCGGAGCTGTTGGCGAACCGGTCGGGCACCACCCACGGAGCAGCGGGCCGGCGAGTCCCTGGCGCAGCTGGTGTCCGAGGGGCAACACGAACCAAAGCCCAACCAGGTCCGGCCCTGTCGCCGTCGGTCCCGTTGATCCAGCGGCTGGTCAGTGCCAGGGCGGGGCCATCGGGGCGAGGCCGAGATCGGCGAAGCGCGGCTGCGCCGCGGGCGGCATGGTCGCCGCCGGCGAGCACCATGGTCCGCGCCGACTGGTAGCGGCAACCGGCGGCGTCCGCCGTAGGCACGCCCCGGTTGGGTGCCGAGCTGGTTCAGGACCGCGTGCCATTCGCGCCGGGCGTCGTGGTCGTCGCGTAGGCCGTGGATCATCGTCAGAGCAGCCACCGCCGGCCCGCTGCCACGAATCGAGGAACCGGACGCTGCCGGTGAGTACCTCGTCGACGTTGCCCGCCAACGCGTCGGCCACCAGCAGCCACCTCGCGGCACGACGGCCGACCTCCGCCAGCAACGGGTGATCCGCGAGTTGCCGTGCCCACCTTGGGTGGCCGGGTCATCCGCGAGCGCGGCCGCCTGCGGTTGGCGGCCAGCTCGACCGCGTTTCTGTCAGGGCTTGGCCGGTGCGGGGCGGGTCTGCCGGGCGGGTTGAAACAGTTCGATCAGGTTGCCGGCGGGGTCGGCGAGCAGGATCTGGCGTCCGCCGGGGCCGGAGATTGCGTCGCTACGGAACGACACCCCGGCGCCGCGGAGCCGATCGATCTCGGCGTCGAGACTGTCCACGATTAGGTGGATGCGGTTGCGACCGGGTGTGGTCGCGTCGGCGGGGGTGGCGCGGGCACCGGAGCTGGCCGGTCCGGACAGCAGCAGCCGCAGCGGTCCACGGACCACGTCGGCGAAGGCGGGGGCGGCACTGGTGTTGAGCGTGAAGCCAAGGTGGGTGGTGTAGAAGTCGACGGCTGCCTGGACGTCGTCGACGAGGTAGCGGACGCTGGTGTACTGGTCGGGAGCGGTCACGGCTGAGTCTCCTTACGCTTTCTGGTGGCCAGGGCCGGCAGCAGGTACCCGATTCGGGCGTCGATGTCGGCCGCCGTGCGGGCGAAGGCCGGGTAGCCGGCCTGATCGGTGGCGCCGGCTGCCGCGGGATCGGGGATGCTCCAGTGAACCCGTCGAGGCTGCTCGACGAGTTCGGGGCAGACCTCGCGGGCCTTGTCACACAAGGTGATCAAGTAGTCGAACCGGCAGCCGGTGAGGGTGCTCAGGTGCCTGGGGCGTTGGCGGGAGATGTCGATGCCGAACTCATCATGCAGAACCCGTGCCGTGTGGGGATGCAGGCGTGGTTTGGGACGGGTGCCCGCACTGGTCGCCTCGACCCGGCCGGCGCTGAGCCGGCGGAGCAGGGCTTCGGCGATGGGTGAGCGGGCACTGTTACCGGTGCAGACGAACAGCACCGCCACCGGTGCGGCCGGTTGTGGCACCGACGGTGCCGGGGGCAGACGCAGCGCCGGGTGCAGGGCGGTGCCGGTGTTGGCCAGCGCGTCGGCGCAGCGGTCCAGGTTCAGGTGGTAGTAGCTGTCCCGGCCGTCGAAGCTGCTGCGCGTGGCGGTTACCAGGCCCCCGTCGCGCAGCAACCGCAGGTGATAGGAGACCAGGTTCTGCGGCTGGCCGGTCAGCGTAACCAGCTCGCGGACCCGCAGGTCGCTGCCGGCGAGTTCGGTCAGCAGCCGCCAGCGCAGCGGGTGGCCAGCCAGTCGCACGAACGCCGGGGCGGATTGACTCGACGAGGTCACGTCTCGGAGGATACATCAAATCAGTTTGACGAATCTCGGAGGGGGTGTGGGTGGTCGCATCCGATGTGGTGTGGCCCCGCTGGCCAGACAGCGCCTGGCCCCTCAGGGCGCTATCAAGTTCGCGAATGGAGATGGTGGGCGGGTTTCAGGTCGTCGCGGTGGTCGCTGATTGGGAGGCATGACAAGAGCTTTGCGAACCTCGAACGCGTCGTTACCCGCCGTGCTGGGGCGCTCCGGCCGGCGCCGCTTCGACTCGGGAATCGGATCCCGGGAAGAACAGACCCTCGTGTCCGTCGAGCCAGCGCACGACGTACGGCGGAGTGCCGTCCTCATGCCGTAGCGCGATGATCTCGCCGACCCGCCGCGTCTGACCCACCCGGGTGCCCTCCACGATGAGCCGGTCGCCGACGTTGGCCTTCATGATGCCCTCCCTCGCCGTCCGTCGTCGCCGGTCTGGCGGTGGCTCGGCCTTCCTGCAACCCGTCCGAAGCCGCCGGACACCGCGCTCCGCTTCACCCAGGCTGGCCGCTTCGGACGCGCCCGTCAACGTCGAACTCGTACGAGCGGGTGGTGGCCGGCTGCGCCCGCTGGCCACCACCCCTCGGGATGACACGGTCAGTGGTGGTGTCCGAGTTGGGACCTGATCTCGCCGCCCGGGTACTTGGTGCTGTGGACGTTGACGTAGGTGCTGCCGGCGCGGATCGCGTTGATGAGCTCGGCGAACTCTCCCGCGGCGATGCCCTGCCCGGCGGGACCGATGACGTCGGCGGGCCGGAGGGTCCCCGAGATCGTGGCCGGCGCGGGTGGGCAGGCCTGGGTGCCCGCCGGGCCGTTGCCGAGGTTCGAGCAGAGGAAGACGCTGATCCCACCGGACTGCGACGGGCTGCCCAAGTGGATGTGCGCCTGGGTGACGGTGCCCTCGAGACCCGTGTAGCTCAGCTCGTACGAGATCTCCTGTAGCCCTTCGTCGATCTGCACCCGGACCTGACCGTCGCCGGTCGTCGACAGCGCGACCGGCGTCTCGCTGTAGCCGGTGAGTTGCTCGTGCAGGGTGTTCCCGGTTGTGCCGTCCGGATCGGCGACGGCCGCGCTCCCCGCGGCGGTGCCCGCCACCACGACGCTGGCCGCGGCCGCGATCGCGAATCTCCGTGTCCGTCCTGTCATGACATCGTGCCCCCTTCTGTAGACACGCGGTCTCCCTTCGGGTACACGCATCAGTGGCGGACCGGGTTCAGTCCGCGAGACAGCCGTTCGATAGGTCCACGACGCGGCGCTGTCCTCGGTGGGGCGGTGGGGCGCGGCGGTTAGCCTGTCCGGATGCAAGGAGCGGCGTCCTGGAGCGACCTTGATGGCTGATGCCGACGATGTTCGTCAGCTGGCGCTGGCGCTGCCGCACGTGGTCGAGATCGACAGTGACGGCTTCGACTTCCGGGTCGCCGACAAAGGGTTCGTCTGGTCCTACCCCGAGCGCAGACCCGGTACGTCGCGCCTCATCCGGACCGACATCGCGGTGCTGTACGTCGGCGACGAAGCGGAGAAGCAGGCGTTACTCCTCGGCGAGCCCGAGGCTTTCTTCACCACGCCGGCGTATGACGGGTTGCCCCTGGTCATGCTGCGGTTGACGCAGGTGAGCGTCGATCGTCTGAAGGAGCTCGTCACCGACGCGTGGCGCATGCGTGCCCCGGACCCACTCGTCGGTGACCTCGATGACGGCACCGACTCGTTGAGCCCGGATCTGAGCAGAGCCGATCAGTAGGCCGCGGTAGCGCTCCCCCGATGCCGCAGGCGGAACCTGCGGAAGCTCGACCGCCGTCTGCGCCAGCCACAGCAAGATCGCGTGTCCCGCACGCTCCGCGGCCCGAGCAGGCGTCGATTCGCGTGAGAACATGCGTCCATGAGCAGCGACGTCGCCCTGGATGTGAGCGCCCTGGCTATCAACGTCACGATCCCGGAGAGGCTCCGCTGGACCGACACTCGACGCGGTGAGGAGTTCACGCTGACCACACTCAACGTCCGGCTCCTCCCGGACGGGCGCCTCGCGGCGAAGGCCTACGGCCGACCGACCGGCGGCGGCCGCGGCACATACGTCTCGTTCCCCGTGCCCAACAGGCCCGAGCTGGCGGCCCTAGTCACCAAAGCTGCCAGCCGCGCCGGCGCGCTGTGGGCCGCCCACCGCGGTCTGAGCTGAAGGTTCGGCTGCTGTGACGCGGCAGGCGCGTCGACTCACCAGCCTCGTAGCCGCACAGGCCGCAGCAGACGCGACCTGAACCGCGCCGAGCGCGCTCGCTCGGCGGCAAGAGAGGACGTTCAGCTCTTGCCCGGCTCCGCCAGCGAGAGGGTGGTATGCCTGGTCCAGGTGCCGCTGTCCTCGGCCTGGACCATAAGCGTCACCGTCCGGGCGCGTCCCTCGATCGGCAGGTGCTGTTCGAGGGCCTGTTCTGCAGCTCGCATGTCCGCCAGGTCGCAGCCATCAGCCACTGTCAGGTGAGGCACGACGTCGTCAAACCGGCCCTCGTACGGTGGGAACTCCGGAAGCGGTGTGCACGAGCTCGGTGAGGACCCGGAAGGGTTGGGGATCCTCTGGCGCGAGCCACAGAACCTGATCGCCAAACCATGCGGTGCGGGCCAGTCGAAAGTTGAACGCCGCGGTACTGGCGAAGATCCGCCGCAGGTCAGCTACGACCATCGTGTCGATCTGAGCTGGAGGCACGAACGGAAAGAGGACAGTGACATGCGCCGGGACTCCTAGCCGAGCGCTAGCGTCGAGCACATCGCGATGGTGTCCCACTGCCGCTTCCGCCTCAGGGACCTCGAGTACTAAGGCACTCTGCCGGATTGCCGCAATCACGGCCCGAGCCTAGGTTCTGGCGTAGCCGCAGGAAGCACTGGGCCCGCGATGAACTCGCGACCAGCGGCAAATGCGTGCGCTTGAATGTCCGCGACGCGAGTGGGGCCGCTTAGTCCAGGCTGGTGATCAACAAGATGGCGAAGGATCAGTCCGAGTAGGCATGGCATGCCGTAGATTTCCCGCCATGTCAACGAGACCCTCTGTCCAGATCCCTTCTGTGCGATCGGCTTCACCGAGGACGGCAGCGACCGGGAAGGCGAGAGCATACCGGTCGCTGGCGATTCATGGACGGATCGCGAAGGCGTGACCTTCGGCGGCACGCCACCCACCTGCCTTGCCCCCGGCACATACGGCCAGCGGGTAGAGCTTGCGATCCTGGACCTTCAGGGCCAGGGGAATTGGCCCCGCAAGCTTGTTGTCTGGGTGCATTGTCTGCAATAGCCGTGCAGGCCAGCCCTGTTCAAGTCCGCAGCCGGCACGCAAGCTGCAGACCGCGCTCCTCGCGGCAGAAGGGTGCATTTAAGGGGTGGTTCGATTCGGCGCGATGACCTCGCCGGAGTCGACGCCACCGAGGCCGGTGCCGTCACCGGGGCTCTCCGCCGACGCGGGCCGTCTCGATGATTCTCGCCCGCTCAGATTGCCGAGAGCCAGGGCGCAGAAAATCAGGACCGTTACGGCGACCATCCGCGGAGCTATCTCTGCGAGGTCACGCGGAGGCGTGCTGCCATGGTTGCGGGACCATGCGACGGCAACGGGATGCAGCGCCAATGAGACCAGGGCCGGAATCACGGATATCATCGCGAGCCATCGAAAAGGTCTCGCGACGGCCAACCATGTCGCAGACAGGCGTCCCACCCCGAAGATGAGGATCAAGCTGATGGGCAACCCTACGATGGTGCCCAGCCGCAGGTTGATGGCAATGGCGTGATCAGGAGAACCACCGGGCGGAACCACCGGCACGAAACCGCCGACGAGTCCGGCCACCAGGGACATGCTGAGATAGGTCAGGACGACCAGCGCCAGGACGCGGCGTGCCAGCTTCGAACGGCGCACAGGCTCCGATACCGGCGTCCCGCTATTACGCGCGGCGCGCCAGAGCAGCAACACGGCAAGCAATGCCGCTGCCGTAGGCGCCCACAACGCCGCGCCGCTGTCAGCTACGCCGACCTGATTCAGGGCAAAATAGGTGCTCAGCAGGATCAACAGGGCAACCCACACGACCGCAGTATCGTGTGAGCACGCAAGTACCACAAGGCCTTCGAGGTCGACCGCCCACACCGGAGAGCCGGAGCGAGGCTGCCGTTGCGTTTTCTTCAGGCCTGGCGCCGCATCCGATAGTGCAGCCGAACTGCGGGGATGTTCCAGAGCTTGAGGCTGTGATCGGCCCGCACGTCGCCGTCCTCGTCGACGTATAGATGGAAGTGTTCGTTCAGCGGGATACGGCGTGCGCTGAGCGTTTCGTCATACCGCTCCAGCACGAGATATGCGCCGTTGGCGCCGAACCCTCCGATCGGGGAGTGCAGATGGAAGCTGCCGTCCAGGCCGGCGGAGGGCTTGAGGAAGACCTGTAACGAGCCCAGCGGCAGGGGAAACACGACGCGGACGCTGGGCTGCCCGTTGCCGGGGAGGGTCCTGACGCCATAAAGGCCGCTGTAGGTCACGTGGCCTGTCTTGCGCATGTTCCGGAGCCACGCCGAGCCGACGACCTCGCCGTGCGCGTCGTGGATGTGAACCACCTTGCTGGTCATGCCAAACGACGCATCGAGCGGTCGCATCGGCAAGCAGGCCTGCTGCAGCCGTTCGCTGAGCAGGGCCGTGATGATCCGGCCGAATGGCCAAGCAACGGCGGACCACTCCGACCACAGATCCAGGTGCCACCGGGAGGCGCGCTCGTAGAAGTCGGCGATCCGTGGGTCTACGTCGGCGGGATCGAAACCCTCGCCGGCGAGCGCGGCGAATGAGGTTAGCAGCCCGTGATCGGGGCCCGTGCTCAGCGAGCCGCCGAGATCGGTGGCCGTTCGCTCCACCCAATCATGCCCGACGATGTCGCGGCCCGCGCTCGGGCCGATCAGCCAGCTGACGGAGTTTCGCGGGAGGCGCCGGCTGGAGACCCGCATCAGGGCGCGGCCGAGGAGGTCGATCGGATGCCGGCACAACACCGGATGGGTCAGCGACGGCAGCATCTCCTGGGGGGTGATCACGGGCAGAAGGTACACCGCAGCCGCGATTCACCGTCACCTACCGGACACCCCAGCCGCGCCAAGATCGAATGCTCTCTTCTCGGCAGTTTCGCGTCCTGCTTCTCAGCGTCTAGGTATCCGTACGTCGGCTATGAGAGTTTGCCAGCTGCGTCCACCGCCGCTGACGGTCGCCGTTGCGACCACGTCGTCAGCCGCCGGTTCGGGCGGGCACCCTGACCAGCGGTTCCTCTTCCGCACCCCGTTCGCTCGGAATGATCCCGGGCGACTCCCGAGTGCTGGAACCCACGGTCCTCCCACCGATCCGCTGATGCCATGATCGAGTTCTTACTGAAGGGGGACCGATGCGCGAGATCTCGACGCAGGTGGACATCGACGCGACGCCGCAGCGGGTCTGGGAGGTGCTGATCGACTTTCCACGCTATGCGCAGTGGAATCCCTTCATCCGGGAGGCGGCCGGTGAGGCCCGGGTCGGCAGCACCCTGAACCTCCGCATGTTCCCGGTCGCCGGCCGCCCGATGTCGTTCAAGCCGCGCGTCCTGGCGGCCCGGGAAGCGGCCGAGTTGCGCTGGCTGGGCCGGCTGATCCTGCCCGGGATCTTCGACGGGGAGCACCTGTTCGTCCTCACCCCGCGCGACGGGGGCACGCGGGTGGTGCAGAGCGAGAAGTTCTCTGGGACTCTGGTGCCGCTGTACGGGAAGGTCGTCAACGGCGCCGTGGCGGACTTCGAACGGCTCAACGAGGCGCTCAAGAGCCGGGCGGAGAACGAGGAGCGGGCGTGAACCGATCCCCGAACCGGCCGGGGCCGGCCTCCGCGCTGCGCTTCGCCACCGAACTGGTGGCCTGGGTGGCCACGCCGTGGGCGCTCGCCGGTCATTCGGTGCTGCTGGCCGTGGCATCGGTGGTGGTGCTCGTCGCGCTGCCGACGGTCTTCGCGACACCGGGCGACAAGGCGCAGGTCGTCGTCCCAGTGCCTGGATACGTGACGATCGGTCTGGTGCTTCTGCACATGGCGGCCGCGGTGGTGGCATCCTGGCTGGCTTGGCAGTTGCCGGCGGCGATCACCGTGTGGATCCTCGTGGCCGCCTCGGTCCTGGCGGAACTGCCCCGGTGGCGCTGGCTGGTCTCGACTGGCCGACCAGAGCCCGGCGAGCCTCCCGCATCGCGAGCGTGACAGCGGCCCGCAAGGAGCAGGAAGGCCGCGATACTGGCGGCCATCGTGACGGCGTCCGCCACTCACGCCAGCTTGATCCCAGCGCTCATGGGATGTCGGTCATCGTCGCGACCAACGCCGTCCACGATTGCGGGATGGCGCCGAGGCCCTGCGCCGTCTCGGGATTCCAGTACTCGGCCCACCCGCTGGCCCTCGCCACGTCTTGCGATCTTGCCGCAAGTTGTCCGGCCTCATCGGCGAGGTCCCACCTGCGCAGGGCCAGCCACAGGAGGTAGTTCAGGTGCGGCCACCCAGCTCCACGCCAGTACATGTGAGGGTCGTACGCCGGATGGGTGCGAGCGACGTTCGTCGGCCCCCAGGCGGCCTCGAAGCGATCGGGGTCGAAAAGTTGCTGCAGAGCCGGGATCGCGCGGGAACGGTCCGCGGTGACCAACGCACCCATCACCCCGTCGCTGATCGGAACGGTGACCGACCGGCCGCCGCCGACAACCGCGAGGTCCCGCCAGAGTTGCTGCGTGGGATCCCACAGGTGATTGTCCATCGCGGCGCTGACGCGTACAGCTCGCTCGGCGAGCACCGGGTCATCGAGCACCTCTGCGAGCTCGGCCATGTTGAACGCGACGTAGGCGTTGAACCCCGCGGGACACGCAACGAAGCTCGACGACCAGGCCGCAGCGCCGTCTGGGTGGTAGCTGACCTCCTCCATCCGCTGCTTGTTCCATGCTGACCGGAGGGCCCGGTCGTAGTCCTGCGCAGTGCGGCCGGGCGCGCCCCAGTCGTCCCACCGCGGAGAGTGGTCGTTGCCGGCCTCCCAGGGATGGACGACGTAGATGAGATCGAGGTCCGTCCGGCGGTTGTCCCAGAGCCAGTTGAGACCCCGCCTTGCTCGTGCGAGCGCCTCCGGAGACGGGTGCAGGCCCTCTTCGATGAGCACTTTCGCCGCGTGGCCGAACATGGGAGGTTGCGCCAGTGAGGACGTCGCCGGGAGCGGTCCCAACCAGGCATCGGGCGGCGCACCCCCGTACCGCATGTGGGGAACGAGCCCGCCGGGGAGCTGGCCGAGCAGGACGGCGTCCAACTCCCGCGCCGCGCGCAGGTCACCGAGGCGAGCCCAGGTGATCGCGTGGAAGCAGGAATCCCACAGCCACAGGTGCGGGTAGACCGTTGGATTAGGCACGCAATAGCCACGTTCCTCGTCCCAGTGACGTTCGAGCAACTGTCGCGCCTCTGCTCGCAGATCGTCGATGGACGCGCCTTCTTCCACCAGGTACGCCTTTCTATTCGCGACGGGGGTACGGGTTGCGGACGACCGCCTCAGGCGGCGGCCGCGCGACCCAGCCGGCTAGAGCTCAGCAGAGCCAGTCGAGCGCCACGGCAGCGGTCCAGGACTGCTGCAAACTGCCGAGCGGCTCGCCGGTGAACGCGTTGTAGTACTCCCCGAAGCTCCCGTCCCCGATCAGCCGCAAACCCTCCTCGCGCATGAGCGCCGACCGCTCGGGCCATCCGCGATAGCCGAACGCCCACCCGAAGAGCCAAGCCATGACCGGCCACTGCGGCCCCCGCCAGTACTCGCGGGGCCGGAAGTCCGCTGATTGCGGCGACGTGGACGGCGGCACAGCGGCGATGAAGGACGGGTGCCCACTCCATCGCTCGGAGTCGAGCAGATTGAGGAGCCGCCGCTCAGCCGGGCGGTCCAAACCGCCGCACAACAGCGGCGCGAAGCCGGCGATGGTCTCGGTGTTGAGCCACTCCCCGGTACGGATGTCGCGGTCGCGAGCCAGACCGCTATCGGCATCGACCGAAGCCGCGACACCAGCGCGCAACTGGCCGGCCCACCTACGTAGCTCTTCGACATCGCCGGCACGCTGCGGGGCGTCCTCACCAAGGTCCGCGAGCACGTCGCAGGCTACGGCGAGGATGGCGCTCAGAAACACGTCTTCGACGGCGAAGCTGACTGTGCGGCGGATTTCCGCGTCATCATAGCGAGCCCGGCGCATCTGCTCGACGAGCCATAGGTAGCGGTCGTACTCGCGGTCGCTGGGACGCTGGCTCATGTCCTGGACGACCTGCGTGTCGCGACGCCGGTACGGCGGCAGATCGGGGCCGACCTCGACACGGGCGTAGGGGCCGTCCCACCGCGGCGAGTTGTCCATGCCCGATTCCCAGCCATGGTGCACCGTGATCCGGCCAACCTGATCCGGGTCGCGCTGCTGCACCAGCCAACGGTGCCATCGCATGAGTGGGCCCCAGGCCCGATCGAGGAAGGCCTCCGCCTCTCTGCGTTCGCGTGGGCCCTCTCGGCGCGCGGCCTCAAGGATCCGCTGGACGGCGATCGCGTGCACTGGCGGCTGGCAGATGCCCGACGTCGCCGGTGTGCGTGGCGCAGCCTCCGCGAGCGCAGCACAACCCCACCGATCAGCGCCAGGGAAGTAATCCGGGTCGTCGGGCGAAAAGACGATGTGCGGAATCATCCCCGTGCGCCACTGCGCGGCGAGGAGCGCCTCAATCTCCGTGATGGCCCGATCCACACTGACCTGCGCCAGGCCGATTGCGATGAAGGCCGCGTCCCAGCTCCACATGTGCGGATAGAGCCGCGGTGCGGCCGCTGTCATGGTGCCGAGGTCATTGTTGCGCAGGATGTAGGCGGCACGTGCGGTCAGCGCCCCGTCGCTCAGGCGCCCTTGAGCCCGGGCCGCCGCAACCGGTCTGGCGTCCAGCATTGTCATACGGTCTCCAGCGATAGTTGGGTTTCCGAGTCGTACCAGCGCAGGTGCTCCGACCTGAAGCTCAACCACACGGTGTCCCCCGGTCCAACGCGGAAGTTGTTGGGCGCTTGCACCTTGATCTGCTGCCCGGCGAGATCTGCGGTGATCAGCACTGCCGAGCCGAGGGGCTCGAAGACCTGAACAGTGGCGCGTAGCGCGTCCGGCAGTTCGCGGTCGGAGACGCCAATGGTCTCGGCCCGCACACCGAGATGCACATCGGCGCCGTGGAGGGGTCGCAAGGCGTCGGGGCCGCGGAGGACCTGGCCGCCGAGGTCGACGGTGACGCGGGCAGACTCACGATCAGCGCCGTCCACGCCGCCGATGAGGAAGTTCATCGGCGGGCTGCCGAGGAAGCCGCCGACAAACCGGCTCGCCGGACGGTCGTAGACGGCAATGGGGTCGTCACACTGGACCACGACGCCCTCCCGCATGACCGCCACCCGATCACCGAGTGAGAGCGCCTCGGCTTGGTCGTGGGTCACGTAGAGCGTCGTCGTACCGAGCTCCTGGACAAGCTTCTTCAGCTCGGAACGGAAGGACAGCCGCAGCAGAGCGTCGAGGTTCGACAATGGCTCGTCCATGAGCAGCACGTCGGCGTCGACCACGATGGCGCGGGCAACCGCGACCCGTTGGCGTTGGCCGCCGGACAGCTGCGAGGGGTACCGGTCGAGATACGGCGTGAGCTGCAGCAGGTCCGCCGCCCAGGCAACCTTGCGTCGGATCTCCTCCCGGGCGATTCCCCGCATCGCCAGCCCGAACCCGATGTTGTCTCGGACTCTGCGATGCGGGAAGACAGCGTAGGACTGGAAGACCATCGAGAGATTCCGCTCGCGCGGCGGCAGGTAGGTCACGTCGCGGCCACCGACGACGACCTGTCCAGCATCGGGCAGTTCCAGGCCAGCCACCATCCGGAGCAGTGTCGTCTTGCCGCAGCCGGATGGCCCGAGGAGCACCATGAACTCGCCGTCGGCGATGTCGAGGGAGATGTCATCGGTAGCCCGCGCGGTGGCGCCGGGATATGTCTTCACGAGGTTGCGGAGGTTCACTTCGGCCATCGGATCCTCATCGGTTCAGGCGGGCACCCGGATCGGGTGGTCAGCGCAGGGCAGATCCCCACATGTTCAGCAGGTATCGGCGCATCAGGAAAATGAACACCAACGCAGGAACGACAAGCGCGAAGCCGCCGGCGAACCGGTAGGCGAGCGGCGACTCCCGCAAGGACGTGAGCACCTGTGCCGGCAGGGTGCGGTTGTCCAGCGTGAGCACCGCGGCAGCCAGCACCTCGTTCCACGACAGCACGAAGGTGAAGATGCTGGATGCGGCGATGCCGGGCAATGCGAGCGGCATGACGACACGCAGGAAGGCACCGATCCGGCTGCAGCCAAACAGCAGGGCGGCCTCCTCGACATCGCGGGGCACCGAGACGAAGATGCTCGCGGTGATGAGGATGGTCGTCGGCAACGCCAGCGCGGTGTGGACAAGCATGACCGCCAAGACGCTGTCGTAGACACCTGCGGTGAGGAACAGCTGCGCCAACGGAATGGACAGCACGACGATGGGCAACGCCCTGGTCAACAGCAGGAACAGCTGATAGGTGTCGCGTCCACGGAAGCCGTAGCGCGCCAGTGCATAACCTCCGGGCGCTCCGACGAGGAGGGAGAGCATCACGGTGAAGAAACCGACGAGCAGCGAGTTCAGCGTGGCGGGCAGCACTCCGGCGGAGCCGAGAAATGCGTTGATCGTCTCCGTCGACACATCCGTGGGCAGCAACGACTTGGGGAAGTCGTTCAACGACTCCCGGGATGAGAATGCGGCCAGCGCGATGAGGTAGATCGGTACGCCCATGAAAAGCGTGATCACCACGGCAGCCAGGTGCTGGAGCGCTCGGCGCCGATGCAGGCGGCGCAGCGGCGCCCGGTCGATCGGCGGCAAGTCGACCGGCGTCGCCAGGGTCGCGCGCGGTGCGCTACGTGTCGGTGCCGTCATCGAAGCCCCCTCGTAGCCTCAGGCTGTCGTAGCGCGCGAAGGTAGATCACGGACGTGAGCAGCGACATTCCGAGGACGACGAGCGCCACCGCGGTGGCCACGGCCGGGTTCTGGAGCGTGGCGAACCATTCGTACGTTTCGCCGACGAGCAGCGGGAAGTCGCGACCCGTCAGGGCCTGGGCGACGGCGAAAGCCTGGAAGGCGAGGATGGTCCGCAGGATCAGCGCAACCTGCAGGCTCGGCTTGACCAGGGGCAGGGTTACATGACGAAGCCGCTGCCAGAAGGTGGCACCGAAGATCTGTGCTGCCTCGTCGTAGTCCTTCGGAACGACCTGCAGCCCGGCGACGACGATGAGCAGGACCAGCGACGTGGAACGCCAAAGTTCTGCCATGAAGACGGCCAGCAGCATTGTGGACTCGTTCTGGTAGGACAGCCACGCGAATCCGTCGCCGAGGCCCAGCGTGACCAGTACGGAGTTCAGGTATCCGCGGTCGGAAAAGACGGCCAGCCACACCAAGCCGGCAGCCAGATCGCTCACGGCTAGCGGGATCGCCCACACGTAGAAGTAGATTCCGGAGAAGCGAAGCTTGGCCTGCAGGAGTAGTGCCATCGCGAAGGCGAGGACGAACTGGACCGGTATCACGACGGCGATGAGCAGCAGAGTGTTGCGGACCGAGTCCCAGAAGTTCGGCTCGCCGGTCATCCGCTCAAAGTTCGCGAGGGTCAAACCGTCGGGCCCGCGGAACGCCTCGATGATGCCGGTCGCGACCGGCCAGCCGAACAGCAGGGCCATGAGGATGACCGACGGCAGGATGAGCAGGTACGGCGTGGGCGGTCGCTTCCCACGCCGTACCGATGCTACGGTCGCGCTCATCATCCGACGGCGCAGGTCTGACCAGGCACTACCGGGTCCGGCGCCCAGCAGGGGACCTTGACCTCGTCCAGAATGGTCTTCATGTTCTTGGCCTGACTGTCGAGCGTCCTGCGAACGTCGGCACCCTCGAGGACGATCGCCGTGAAGGCGTCGCGGAAAATCTTGGACATCTCGCCGTCGCGTTTTCCTAGTCCGACCGGGGGCAGGGACAGGATCCCGTTGGGCGCCTCCTGCTGAGCTCGCACCGCGTCGGCCTCGAGGCGGATCGCCGGTGGAAGGTCGGCGGGAATCTCGGCCTTCACCGTCGGGAAGAAGGCGTTCTGCCGCAGCAGCTCAATCTGCGTCTTTGGCTGGGAGAGTGCCTTGATGACGTCCTTGGCCTTGTCGGCGTGCGGGGCGCCCTTGGGAATTCCGAGACCTAGCACCACCGTCATGTATCCGCGCCCCTTCGGGCCGGCCGGAGCGGGCACCATCATCCAGTCGTCGGGCGCCGCCTGCGGAGCGCCTACCAGGCGCGCGGCGTGGTCCCACGCGACGGTCACCTGGCCGGCGGCGAGCGGCTCCTGCATGAAGTCGAAGTTGGTGCTCGCGGGGGTCGTGTTGGCCCACAACTCCTTGAGGTATTTCCACATCGTCACGGCGTCGTCACTGCGGAACGCCGTCACGAGCGCGCCCGTGTAGGAGGGGTACAGGTGTCCCTGGAGGAAACGGTGCAGCAGGCCCTTCGGACCAGCGGGGAGACCGAACTGCGCTTTCCCGCCGTTGGCCCGGCGAGCGGCAATCGCCCAGTCGAGGTACTGATCATAGGTCAAGGCTTTGACGTCGGCACCCGAGGGCAGGTGTTCGAGCGCGGACTTCTTCACCGCGAGGAGATAGGTCGCCTGTGCCCACGGGATGTACCAGGTCCGGTCCGTGCCGGCCTTGGCCAGCTCCTGCAGATTCGAGGAATAGCCCTTGTCGCTGAGCTCGCGCATCAGGTCGCTGAGATCTTCCAGGTTGTCACCGGCCAGCGGCGTGAAGTCGCCGTGCAGCCCCCCGAGCAGGTTGATCCGCACGTCGCCGCTGGAGACCTGTGACCGCACCTGGGTACCCGCCTGTGACGAGTCGCCCACGACGTAGCTGACGCGCCCCGGGTAGGCGTCCTTCAGGATGCCGCGGACCCGCTCCGCCTCCTCGACCGGCGTGAACTGGGTCGAGAGGAAGGTCAGGGCACCGTCGCCGCCACCGCCAGAGGTGGAGACGCCACCGCAGGCGGACAGCAGAGGCGCTGCGGCGCCGAGGGCGAGTCCCCATCGCAGCACGTCGCGACGGGATAACTGGGCGGAAGCGGGCGAGCGCGGGATGGCCATTGAGGGTCCTCCTGGGTAGCGGGTGGCGGCGGCGTATGCACTGGCGGATCAAGGAGGCCGCGCATGTTTTAAGGAGGCTATGGTGACGTTAACATTCGGTCAACAGCTGGAAGGGAAAAGATTTGCGCTCAACCTGCTACCCCCGGCCCTACGACGCCCAGCCCTGGTACCGGACCGTCGGCGGCGAGGCAGTATCTGGATGGGACCGGGCGGTGACCACACTTCCTGCCGGACCGATGGTGCTCGCGGTCGACGGGCCGGCCACCATGGACTGGGCCGCCGTCGTGGGCAATCTGTCCAAGGCGCTTGTCGAACGCGGGACCCCCGTCGAGCACCTCGACCTGAGCGCACAGCTGGCACCATGGCCCGGCATCGTCGAGCGCACGGCCTCCGCCGGGCTGTCGGAGGATCCAGACTTTGACAGGCTGGCAACCGGCAGTCTCGCCGACCTCTTCGACACGGTTCCAGAGCCGCCGCCGCCGTCCGAAGGCGTCGTCGTCGTCTTCGGTCCAGGCGCCGCTCTCGTCGAGCACGACGTCCTCTGGTACGCCGACTTACCCAAGCGCTACGCCGAGGCTGCCATCGTCTCCGGCGACGGCCGCAACCTGGGACAGCGGGAGGGCGACGCGAGACCCACGACGAAGCGGCTGTTCTACATCGACTGGCCGCTGCTCGACCGCCACCGGGACGCCGTCGCGCCCCACATCGATCGCTGGATCGATGTTCAGGACGCCACCCGCCCCGTCTCCGTCGACGGGCACACCCTGCGCCGTACGATCGCACACCTGGCGCAGCGGCCGTTCCGCACGCGGCCGACCTTCAACACCACCTCCTGGGGTGGGCATTGGGGTCAGCGCCAGCTCGGCATCAACCGAGAGGCGCCGAACACAGCGCTCGGTTACGAACTCATCGCACCAGAGAGCGGCGTGCTCATCGGCGGGCCCGGCGTCCAGGTCGAGGTCCCCTTCCAACTCATCGTGGCCCTGCATCCGCAGCAGGTGCTTGGCGAGCAGGTCCACGCCGCCTTCGGCACCTCGTTCCCCATTCGGTTCGACTATCTGGACACCGTCGACGGTGGAAACCTGTCCGTGCACTGCCATCCTCAACCGGAATACATGCGCGAGGTGTTCGGCTGGCCGTACCCGCAGCACGAGACCTACTACATGATGGTTGGCGGCGAGAGCAGCAAGGTCTATCTAGGCTTGCGCGACGGTGTTGACGTCGAAGCGTTCTCCCGAGAGGCGCACGACGCCGATCGGCACGGCCTGCCCTTCGACATCGAACGGTACGTGCAGACGTTTCCCGCCGTCCCGCACCAACTCTTCGTCATCCCGGCGGGCACGCCGCATGGCAGCGGTGAGGGGAACGTGGTGCTGGAGGTCAGCGCCACCCCGTACCTCTACTCCCTGCGCTTCTACGACTGGCTGCGTCGCGACGCTGATGGCGGCCAACGGCCGGTTCATGTGGACCACGCCTTCAACAACCTCGGGACGCAGCGGACTGGCGACAAGGTCCGGACGGACCTGGTGCAGCCGCCGCGCATCGTGCGGGAGGATCGCGGCTGGCGCGAGGAGTTACTGGGGGCGTTGCCGGAAATGTTCTTCGAAGTACGTCGGGTGGTTGTCGACTGCGACGAACCGGCACCTGACGAGACGGCCGGCCGCTTCCACATTCTCAACGTGGTGGAAGGCGACGGCGTGCTGGTCGAGACCGCCAGCGGCCATCGGCACAGCTTGGCCTATGCGGAGACGCTCGTCGTCCCAGCCGCGGTGGGGGCCTACTCCCTGCAGCGGCTGGGCTCGGCCCGCGTCCTTCTAGTCAAGTCCCTGGTCCGATGACCGGTCCCGTCGAAATTCGCCGAACGCGGCAGCCCGCGCCGGTGCTGGAAATCGGTGGCACACACGTGACCGCCGCGTTGGTCGACGTCGACGCTCGCCGCGTCGTACCCGGCACCAGGTGTCGCCAGCCCATCCGCGCGGACGCCTCGGCGGAGGAGATAGTCGATCGAATCCTAGGGTGTGCCAGCCGACTCGAAGCCCCCCCAGGGTCACGATGGGGCATCGCAATCCCGGGCCCGTTCGACTATGCCCGCGGCATCGCGCTCTTCGAGGGCGTCGCGAAGTTCGATGCCCTCTACGGCGTCGACCTCGGCAAGATCCTGATCGAGCGACTCCCGGGGCGGCCGTCGGAGGTGAGCTTCCTCAACGATGCGAATGCTTTTGCGCTCGGCGAGTGGACGGCGGGTGCCGCCAGGGGACACGACCGCGCCGTCGGTATCACCCTCGGCACCGGCGTAGGCTCGGCCTTCCTAGCCCAGGGCTCGCTGGTGGACGATGGCCCCGACGTCCCGCCACAGGGTTGGGTGCACCTGCTGAATTTCGCCGGGCACCCGCTGGAAGACACCGTCTCTCGGCGGGCCATCATGAGCCGATACGCCGATATCGCGAAGCCCGCGCCGGACGTGATCCTGGACGTCCGGGAGATCGCCGGCAAGGCCCGGGCCGGCGATCTTGTCGCCCGTCGAGTCATGGACGACGCCTTCTCCGCACTCGGACAGACCGTCGGACCGTGGTTGGCGCGCTTCCACGCCACCGTCCTGGTCGTCGGTGGCTCGATGGCCGCCTCCTGGGACTTGATTGCCCGACCGATCCAAGAGGGGCTGCTTCGAATGGAAACGGAGGTGCTCTCGCGGCTGGTTCTCACCCAGGCCCGGCAGCCCGAGGATGCGGCACTACTCGGAGCGGCCTGGTACGCCGCTGGTGACCTGTCAGACTTGGACCTGACCGCGTCGCCCGCGCAAGCGCTCACCACCAGACGCCCACTCTGATCCCCACCGCGATCAAATCGCGACTGGTCCGACACCCCGCCCTCCGGTGAGGTCAGACACGACGGGCCGGGGGTAAACGACGACATGCCGCATCCGCAGCGCACGTACTAATCGAATCCAAGGAGACGATGCGATGTCAGCCTCCGAGGGCTCGCCGCCCACAATGCGTGAGGTCGCCGCCCACGCCGGGGTCAGCGTAATGACCGTTTCGCGCGCCTTGCACGACGACCCGAGGGTCTCGCCACGGACCCGGGCGCGTGTGCTCGCCGCCGCAGAGGAGCTCAGTTATCGGCGTAATGAGCTGGCCCGCAGCCTACGACTCGGCCGCCCGAGCGGCATGCTCGGGCTGGTCGTCACCAACCTCGCCAACCCCTTCTACTCCCAACTAGCGCTCGGGGTGGAGACCTTGGCGGCTGCACGAGGCATGAAGGTCGTCCTGAGCAATACGGGCGACGATGTGGAGCGTGAGCGGCAGATCGTCAGTGACCTGGCAGCGTGGCGAGTCGAAGGCATGATCGTGGTGCCGGCGGGCAGGGACCAGTCTCACCTGGACTCACCACAGCTCAACGGCATACCGGTCGTTCTGGCGGCCCGTCCACCTGCGGACATCGCCGTGGACTGTGTCCTCCTCGACGACTACGGCGGGGCGAAGGAGGCGACCGCCCGCCTGCTGGCGTCCGGGCACCAGCGGATCGGCTTCCTCAGCCCCCCGGCGGTGTGGAACAGCGCCGAGCGTCTCCGCGGGTTCCGTTCGGTGATGGAGGCCGCCGGGATCGACCTCGATGAGCGGTTTGTTCGTTGCGAGCAGCGTGACGTCACCGCGGCCGAGCGGACAGCGCAGGAACTCCTCGCCCTGACAAACTCGCCGAGCGCATTCTTCTGCGCCAACAGCCGTAACGCCATCGGGGCATACCGGGCAGCCAGGGGCACTAACCAGGACATAGCGTTGTCCTGCTTCGACGACTTCGAACTCGCGGACATGCTCGGACTGTCCCTCAGCGTCGTGTCATACGACCCGGCTGCCATCGGACGAGAGTCGGCCAGGCTGCTGCTGAGCAGAATCGACGCGGCCAGCAACTCTAAGGATGGTCTTCCACCGCGCCGGATCGTGCTACCCACTACCGTTGTCGACTACGGACCCGAGGCTGACGGGAGGAAGGGGTGTCCCGCTGGGGCGTCCGCCCCTAGTTGGCGAAGATCTGCGACTCGTCCCGGAACGCCTTGAACTCCATGGCGTTGCCGGCCGGGTCGCGGAAGAACATCGTCCACTGCTCCCCCGGCTCGCCGGCGAACCGAAGGTACGGCTCGATGACGAACTCGGCGCCGGCGGCGCGGATCCGGTCCGCCAGGGCGTGGAAGTCGTCGATCGACAGGATGAGTCCGAAGTGCGGCACCGGCACGTCGTGCCCGTCGACCGGGTTGCGGCCCGCGTCGGCCTGCCGCGCCGCCGGCACGACGTGGGTCACCACCTGGTGGCCGTAAAAGTTCCAGTCCACCCAGGCGTCGGCCGAGCGCCCCTCGGCGAGCCCGAGTACGCCGCCGTAGAAGGCGCGGGCCCGCAGCAGATCATCAACCGGAATCGCGAGGTGGAAGCCGGGGCGGGCCGTCATCATCTGCTCCTTCTCGTAGCCCGGCGCGCCCGTTCGGACGCGCCCCTTGGACAGCATGTGGCCATCACTCCACCAAGGCAACTCGGCCCCCGGAACGTGACCGTGCCCGGACGAGCTGCCGGTAGCCGGCGAGGCGAACTGGGGCTGGCGGCGGGGGCAGCTGGGCAGGGATGATCGAGCTTCATCGCGAGGGAATTCCGGATCATTCGATCGGGGTGGGGAAGTGGGTCGAGGCCGATGACCCCGGCGCAGCTGCGCGCATATGTCGCCGTCGTTCGGCTGGGATCCGTCAAGCGGGCCGCCGCGCAGCTCGAGGTCTCCGAGTCGGCCGTCTCGCTGCACATCGCGCAGTTGCGCAAGGAGTTCGGGGACCAGTTGCTCTCCCGAACGGCAGCGGGGCTCGCGTTCACCCCGGGTGGGCTGCGGCTGGCCAGTCGCGCGGCCGAGCTGCTGGGCCTGCAGGACCGCACGGTGCTCGAGGTGAGCGCTGCGGGCCGCGGCCGCCGGCTGCTGCGGGTCGCGGCGTCCAGTTTGTTCGCCGAGCTCGCCGCTCCCGGGCTGATCGAGCTGTTCGCGAAGCGCGCCGCCGACCTCGAGGTTGAGTTGAGCGTGCGCGACCCGGGCTTGTTCGAGACGCTGCTGCTGACCCGGTCCGCGGACATCGCCATCGGACCGCAGCCGCCGGTCGTCGACAAGGCGATCGCCTGCCAGCCGGTGATGAACTACCGGCTCGTGATCGTTGTCGGCCCGGACCATCCGCTGGCCGGTGTACGGGCGTCGGCAGGGCAGTTACGCGACCAGACCTGGCTGCTCGGGCCGTCGGCGGCCACCGGCCTGGGCGCGGTCCAGGCGATGCTGCGCCGGCTCGCCGTGCCCGACGACCGGCAACAGATCTTCCAAAGCCACGCGGCCGCGCTGGGGGAGGCGAAGCGCGGCAAGGGCGTCGCACCGGCGCTGTCGTTCACCGTCGCGCCGGATGTCCGTAAGGGCCATCTCGTGCTGCTGGCTGGGCCGCACGCGACGTTCGAGGCCGTCTGGCATTCGCTGGTGCTCACCAACCCAGGCGCCCCGTCGGCCGCGGCCGAGCTCTCTCGGTTCGCGTCGACGCCGCGGGCGATTCAGGCGATGATGCGCGGCGCGGGGGTCAGCGTGGGCCATTTCAAGCCGGCGGTACACGTGACGCTCTGGAGCTGACGGGCGGCGTCCACCAGGTCTCGGAACGTCCCGGCCGGCAGCAGCCGGTCGCAGTAGGGCAGCGCGGCGGCCATGCCCGCCACCCGAGGGACGAAGCCGGGGGCGCCGGCCCGCGGATTCAACCAGACGATCCGGTACGAACGGCGACGCAGCCGGGCCATCATGGCGGCGAGTTCGCCGGGCGGGTCGCTGTCCCAGCCGTCCGATCCGATCACCACCACCGCCCCGCGAACGGCGTCACCGTGGTGGGACGCAAGGAGAGCGCGCAGGTTCGTGGCGATCCGGGTGCCGCCGAACCGGTCGGTCACGGCCGCGCTGGCCTGCGCGACCGCCGCGACCGGCGAGGTGTGTCGCAGCGCGACCGTGAGCCGGGTCAGCGTCGTCGCGAACGCGAACACCTCGGCGTCGGCGACCAGCGCGAACGCCCGCATCAGGTGCAGGTACGCCGTCGCCTGCGCCCGCATCGACTCGCTGACGTCGCAGAGCAGTACGACCCGGCGCGGTCGCCGCACCGGCCGCTCGCGGACCACCTCGACGGGTTCCCATGCGGTGCGGCGGGCCCGGGCGACGGTCAGCCGCAGCGCGACCCGCCGTCCGGCCGGGCTGACGGCGTGCCGCCTGGTACGCCGGGTCGGCCAGCCAGCGACGGCCGCGCGCAGGGCGTCGCCGAGCAGGGCGATCTGCGCCCCGTCGAGCTCCTCGAACGGCCGATCGGCGAGTCCGGCGAGAGCGGCGGGGCGCCGCTCGGGCAGCCTCATCGCGGCTTCGGACTCGTCCGCCTCGGCGACGGACGGTGGCAGCGTCGCCCACGGCAGCCCACCGCCCGGGCCCGCGTTGTCGGTGTCCGCGGGCACCGGGACGTGCACGTCGTCGCAGCGACCCGGCGGGGCCGCAGACCGGGTCAGTGGCAGCGGCGGCGCGCCGGCGAAGACGGCTGCGAAGACACGGTCGAACGCAGCGAGATCGGCGTGCCGCCGGACCAGGCTGATCCGGGCGGTCCAGTAGAGCGTGGACATCGACATGGCCGGGTTGGCGGCCAGCGCCCGGACGAAGTCGTTGACGTCGGTCAGCCCGGCGGGGACGCCGGCGTGCCGCAGCCGGTCGGCGAAAGCCACGGCGAACGCGGCTCGGTCGATCCCGCGCAGCACGCCGGAACTCATCGACTAGCTACCCGCCAGGCGATCACCGCGCTGACCACGACCAGGCCGACGAGCACCGGCACGAGCCGCTTGGTTATCGACGGGCCGGCGATGCTGAGCAGGTCAAGCGCCTCAGCTTCGGCAGCGGGCTCGGCGAGGGCGGTGGTGGCCGATGGTTCGATGGGCGTGGGCTCGACGGCCGCAGTGCCAGACGTGGTCGCGACGGGCGCGGCGGCTGGGGCCGTGACGGGCTCAGCCTCGGGCCGGGCGGCGGCCACGGCCTGGGCGCCCACCGGCTCGGCAGCCGGCGCCGCCGTTTCCCTCTGCTCGGGGGCCAGCATCGCGGTGCCCGCCTCCTCGGCCGCCAGCGTAGCCTCGAGGTTGGCGACGAACTGAGCGAGCAGCCTGCCTGACACCTCCTTGATCATGCCGCTGCCGAACTGCGCCAGCTTCCCCGAGATTCTCAGGTCGGTGTCCACGCTGACCAGTGTCCGGTCGCCATCTGGTCGCAGCTGGGCGGCGACCAGTGCGGCCGCGTTGCCCGCCGACCGGGCGTCGCGGCCCTTTGCGTCGATCACTCCTCGATACTGCGCGTCGTCCTTCTCGACGAACTGCGCAGTTCCTTCGAACTCGGAGATGACCGGCCCGACCTTGACCTTCACCTTGCCCCGGTAGACGTCGCCGTCCACGCCGATGAGCTGGGCGCCCGGCAGGCACGGCGCGATCTCTTCGAGGTCGGTGAGGACCGCCCAGGCCCGCTCGATCGGGGTGTTGACCGCGAACTCGTTGGTGATCTTCATGACTGACTCTCCTGGTACATGCCGAGCGCGGCGGCGACGGCGGCGCGGTCGTCGGGGGTCTTGGCGATGGTGCCGATGGTCCGAACGACGTCGCCGGCGGCGAGGTCGGTGGCGCCGAGCACGGACAGCGCGGCGACCCAGTCGATGGTCTCGGCCATACCGGGCGCCTTGTCCAACTCCATGTCGCGCACGCCGCCGATGAACTCGGTTGCCGTGCGGATCAGCGGCTCGGCAGCACCCGGCACCGCCCGGCGGACGATCTCGGCGGCCCGGCCCGGCTCCGGGAAGTCGATCCAGTGGTACAGGCAGCGGCGGCGCAGCGCATCGTGCAGGTCCCGGCTGCGATTGGAGGTGAGCACGACGACCGGCGGCGTGGCCGCGGCGAACGTGCCGAGCTCGGGGATCGTGATGCCGGCCTCGCCGAGGAACTCGAACAGCAGCGCCTCGAACTCATCGTCGGCGCGGTCGATCTCGTCGATCAGCAGCACCGGCGGCACCGGCCCCTGATGGCGTACGGCCCGCAGGATCGGCCGTTCCTGGAGGAACTCGGCAGTGAACAAGTCGGCGTCGGTGAGTTTCGCGTGCTGCGCCTCGGCAAGCCGGATCGCGAGCAGTTGTCGCTGGTAATTCCACTCGTAGAGCGCCTCGCCGGCGGTCAGGCCCTCGTAGCACTGCAGCCGGATCAGCATCGTGTCCAACGCCCGGGCCAGGGCCTTGGCAGCCGCGGTCTTGCCGACGCCGGGTTCGCCCTCGAGCAGCAGCGGCTTGCCGAGCTTCAGCGCCAGGAACAGGGCCATCGCCATGCCGTCGTCGGCCAGGTAGTCGACGGCGTCGAGGCGGCGCTGGACGGCCAGCGGATCTTTCACTGCGCCTCGCCCGCCAGCAACCGCTCGTAATCCGCGCGGGTGTCCACGTCGATCGGCACCGGCCCGTCGGCGGGCACCTGGGTCACTGGGTAGCGGCCGGAGTGCAGCAGTTTCCAGACGGCCTTGTCGCCGTGCAGGCCGCGCAGCTCGGGGAAGACCTCGCGGCCGAACCGGAGCGGATGCCCCAGCCCGTCGGAGTACCGACAAACGCCCAGCGCGGTGGCCGCCGAGGCGACCCGCCGGACGTCGGCGGCGCGCACGCCGGGCTGGTCGCCGAGGAGCAGGACGAGCCCGTCGGCGCGCGGGTCCACGACGTTCACCGCCGTGCTGATCGACGACCCGCATCCGGTGCTGAAATCCGGATTTTCGACGACCTGGACCCCGGTCAGGTCCACCCGGTCGCGGACCAGGTTCGCCGCGCCGCCTAGCGCCACGAGCAGCTGGTCGAAGCCGCACGAGCGGGCCAGCTCCAGGGTCACGTCGAGCAGCGTCCGCCCGCGGTACGGCAGCAACTGCTTGGCCTCGCCGAGGCGCACGGACGCACCTGCGGCGAGCACCAGGCCGGTCACGAACACGGCTACGCTGCCGTGAAGCTCGCGAGGCAGCCGGGGCAGCAGAACCAGTAGTCCTGCCCGTCGACCCGCGCGTGCGGCGTCTCCGGTCCGACCAGCACGGTCATTCCGCACACCGGGTCGACGGCCTGGTGCGGCCGCGCCACCGGCCCGCCGGAGGACGGGGCCAGCCCATCGACCCTGACCGCCCGGACCACCTCAGCCATGATCGACAGGGCAATCTCCTGGGGCGTACGCGCCCCGATGTCCAGCCCGGCCGGGGTGTGGATGCGGGCCCGTTCGGCGTCGGTCAGCTTCAACTCGTCGAGCAGGACCGCGCCGCGCTTGCGGCTGGCGACCAGCGCGATGAAGCCCACGCCGGCGTCCAGCGCGGCCCGGATCGCGTCCTGCTCGCCCTTGCCGAGCCCTGCCACCACGACCGCGGTCGCGCCCGCGTAATCGCTGGAAGCCGAGACCTCGAAGTCGAGGAACGCCGCCAGCGTCGCCACCGCGGCGCTGATCGGCGTGCTGCCGACCATCCCCAGCACGGGGGTCGGCAACATCGGCCGCAGGAAGATCTCGATCGCACCCCCCGAGTGGCACGGGTTGACCACCACCCGCGCCCCCGGCGTATCGGGGAACGTGGCCGTGCCATCCGGCAGCACCCGCAGCAGCAGCGTGTTGCCGTCCCGCAAGGTCTCGAGCGCGGCCGTCCGCACCGAGCTCTCGGCGCACACCCCGCCGACGAAGCCCTCGATCGAGCCGTCCGGCAGGATCACGGCGGCGTCGCCCGGCTGCGCCGACGTCGGCTCCTGCGCGCGGACCACAGTGGCGTGCACGAACGGCTCGCGCGAGCCGGTCAACTCGCGGGCGCGGTCGGCGATCGTCGTCATCATGGGCCTCCTCAGACCGGCGGCCGCGCTTGACCGCGCATCGCGTCCCAGACCCGCGACGGCGTCAACGGCATGTCGGCATGCCGTACGCCGAAGGGTTTGAGGGCGTCCACGACCGCGTTGACGATCGCCGGCGGCGAGCCGACCGTGGCCGACTCACCCACGCCCTTCGCGCCGATCGGGTGGTGCGGCGACGGGGTGACGGTGAAGCCGGTCTCCCAGTCGGGCACCTCGAGCGCCGTCGGGATCAGGTAGTCCATCAGCGACGCGCCGAGGCAGTTGCCGTCCTCGTCGAATGCGATCATCTCCATCAGCGCCATGCCGACCCCATCGGTCAGCCCGCCGTGCACCTGCCCCTCGATGATCATCGGGTTGATCCGGGTGCCGCAGTCGTCGACCGCGATGAACCGCCGTACCTTCACCTGCGCGGTGCCGGGATCGACGTCCACCACGCAGATGTACGCGCCGTGCGGGTAGGTCAGGTTCGACGGGTTGTAGCAGATCTGCGCCTCCAGCCCGCCCTCGACGCCCTCGGGCAGGTCCCCCGCACCGTGCGCTCGCAGCGCGATGTCCTGGATCGTGACGGACTTGCCCGGGTCGCCCTTGACGTGGAATGCGCCCTTCTCCCACTCCAGGTCGGCGACCGAGACCTCGAGCATGCCTGAGGCGATGATCCGGGCCTTGTCGCGGACCTTGCGGGCGACCAGCGCCGCCGCCGCGCCCGACACGGGCGTCGAGCGGCTGCCGTACGTGCCGAGGCCGAACGGCGTGTTGTCGGTGTCGCCGTGCACCACGTCGATGTCGGCCGGCGGGATCCCGATCTCCTCGGCGACGATCTGCGCGAAGGTCGTCTCGTGCCCCTGGCCCTGGGACTGCACGCTGAGCCGCACCACGGCCTTGCCGGTCGGGTGCACGCGCAACTCGCAGCCGTCCGCCATACCCAGTCCGAGGATGTCCATGTCCTTGCGGGGCCCGGCGCCGACAGCCTCCGTGAAGAACGAGATGCCAATGCCCATCAGCTCGCCCCGGCCCCGCTTCTCCTCCTGCTCGCGGCGCAACTCGGCGTAGCCGGCGAGGTCCATCGCCTGCCGCATGGTGGGCTCGTAGTTGCCGGAGTCGTACACCCAGCCGGTCTTCGTCGTGTACGGGAACTGCTCCGGCCTGATGAAGTTCTTCAGCCGCAGCTCGGCCGGGTCCATGCCCAGCTCGTCGGCGAGGCAGTCGACGATCCGCTCGACCAGGTAGACGGCCTCGGTGATCCGGAAGGAGCAAGCGTACGCGACGCCGCCGGGCGCCTTGTTGGTGTAGACCGCGGTCATCTTGCAGTAGGCGGCCTCGATGTCGTAGCTGCCAGTGAACACGCCGAAGAAGCCGGCCGGATACTTCACCGGCGCGGCGGTGCCGTTGAACGCCCCGTGGTCGGCGAGCACGTCGGTGCGGATGGCCAGGATCCGGCCGTCCCGGGTCGCCGCGATCTGGCCGCGCATGATGTAGTCCCGGGCGAAGCCGGTGCTGATGAGGTTTTCCGAGCGGTCCTCCATCCACTTCACCGGCTTGCCGGTGACGATCGAGGCGACGATCGCGCAGACGTACCCGGGATAGATCGGCACCTTGTTGCCGAACCCACCGCCGATATCCGGCGAGATCACCTGAATCTTGTGCTCGGGAATGCCCGCCACGATGGCGTAGAGGGTGCGGTGCGCGTGCGGCGCCTGGGTGGTGGACCAGAGCCGCAGCTTGCCCTCGACCGCGTCGAAATCGGCGACCGCCCCGCACGTCTCCATCGGCGCCGGGTGCACCCGGGGATAGACGATGTCCTGGCTGACCACCACGTCGGCGCGGGCGAACACGGCCGCGGTGGCCGCCTCGTCGCCGGTCTCCCAGTCGAAGCAGTGGTTGTTCGTCTTGCCCTCGAGGTCGTCGCGGATCACTGGGGCGTGCGACTCCAGCGCGCGGCGGGCGTCGATGACCGGCTCGAGGATGTCGTACTCGACGTCGATCAGCTCGAGTGCGTCCCGCGCCGCGTACCGGTCCTCGGCGACGACGAACGCCACCTCCTGGCCCTGGAAGCGCACCTTGTCGGTGGCCAGCACGGCCTGCACGTCGTTGGAGAGGGTCGGCATCCAGGCCAGGTTCTGCTGCGCCAGCATCGCCCCGGTCACGACCGCCTTGACCCCTGGTGAGGCCTCGGCGGCGCTGGTGTCGATGCCGACGATCCGGGCGTGCGCGACCGGCGCCCGGAGAATGGCGAGGTGCAGCATGCCGGGCAGTTGGACGTCGTCGACGTATCGGCCGCGGCCGCGGACGAACCGCGGGTCCTCCTTGCGCAGCATCCGGCCGTGCCCGATCGGCTTCTGGTCGTTGTCGTGGAAGGTGTCCACGCGCTCGTGCACGGTTGTCATGCGACGCTCCCGACGGCCCGGTCGGCGTCCGTGCTCTCGCCGGCTTCGCCTGGCTGGGTCTGCTCGGGTACCCGGGCCGCGGCGGCGGCCTCGTGCACGGCGGCCCAGCGGACCGAGCGGACGATGGTGGCATAGCCCGTACACCGGCAGATCTGGCCCGAGATCGCTTCGCGGATCTCTGCCTCTGTCGGGTCCGGGTTCTGGTTGAGCAGCGCCCGGGTGGTCATCATCATCCCGGGCGTGCAGAAGCCGCACTGCAGGCCGTGGCACTGCATGAAGCCCTGCTGGATCGGGTCGAGCTCGGCGCCCTTGGCCAGGCCTTCGACCGTGCGCACCTCGTGGCCGCCGGCCATCGCGGCGAGTACCGTGCACGACTTCACCGGCTCGCCGTCCAGCCAGACCACGCAGGTGCCGCAGTTGCTCGTGTCGCAGCCCCAGTGCGTGCCGGTCAGGCCGAGCACGTCCCGCAGGAAGTGCACCAGCAGCAGCCGCCCCTCGATCACCCGAGTGACCTCGACGTCGTTGACCGTCATCGTGACCTGCATGCTCAACTCCTCGCCCGCTCGACGGCCCGGCGCAGGGCCCGTTTGCTCAACTCGGCAGCCAGATGCCGCTTGTAGTCCGCGCTGCCGCGCTGGTCCGTGACCGGGTCGCAGCTGCGCGCCGCGATCGCCCCGGCCTGCTCGAAGAGGCTCTCGGTGGGCTCACAGCCACGCAGCGCCGCCGAGATCTCCGGGATGCCCGTGGTGTTCGGCCCGACCGCGGCGAGCCCGACCCGGGCGTCCACGATCGCGCCGCCGTCGAGCCAGACCGCCGCGCCGGCCGAGACCACGGCCCAGTCGCCGGCCCGGCGCTCGACCTTCTCGTACGCGCTGCCGCCGCCCGATCGCACCGGCAGCCGGATCTCGACCAGAATCTCAGCGTCGCCGACCGCCGTCTCGTACGGCCCGACGTGGAAATCCTCCATCGACACAATCCGCTCGGCGCCGCCCGGTCCGCGGATCACACAGCTCGCGTCCAGGGTCGTGCAGACCGCGGACAGGTCCTCGGACGGATCCGCCTGGCAGAGCGAGCCGCCCAACGTGCCCCGGTTTCGCACGACCGGGTCGGCGATCACCCGCTCGGCGTCGGCGAAGATCGGGAACGCAGCGGCCAGCTCGGCGGACTCGAGCAGCTCGCGGTGCCGGGTGAGCGCGCCGATCCGCATCTCGTCAGGCCCCGGCCGGATGTAGCCCAGTTCCGCGTGCAGATCGTTGATGTCGATCAGATAGTCGAAGTTGGCCAGGCGCAGTTTCATCATCGGCAGCAGGCTGTGCCCGCCCGCGACCAGTCGCGCCGTGCTGCCCAGCCGTTCCAACAAGCCGATGGCCTGATCCACAGTGGTAGCTCGCTCGTACTCGAACGGTGCCGGAACCTGCATGTCGCACCTCCGCAGTCCGGCAAAATCTCACCCCGGCGCGTACCGAAGTCAACGCCGACCTAAGCAATCGCTTAGGTCAGCGGTGACGGTGCCGACGCGGCTCGCGGATGGTGCTGCCATGCGGGACATCGTCGACGGGCTGACGGCCTGGCGCGCCCCCCTACGCCTATCGGTCGCTGCCGATTTCTACCAGGCCGCATTCGTAGCCGAGAATGACCGCCTGCACCCGGTCCCGCAGCCCCAGCTTCGCCAGGATCCGGCCGAGGTGCGTCTTGACCGTGCTCTCGGAGACGAAGAGCGCCGCCGCGATTTCCGCGTTCGACAACCCTCGCGCGACCAGGGTCAGCACCTCGCGCTCGCGCTCGGTCAGCGCCGCCAGCCGGGCGTTCGTCTGCGGCCGGGGCGGGGTCTTGCCGAGGTAATGCGCGAAGAGGCGGCGGGTGACGCTGGGCGCGGCCACCGCCTCGCCGGCGGCCACCACACGTACGGCGGAGATCAGATCGGCGGCGAGCGCGTCCTTGAGCAGGAAGCCACTGGCTCCGGCCCGAAGCCCGGCCAGCACGTACTCGTCCAGGTCGAAGGTGGTCAGGATGATCACGCGGGCCGCGTGGGGGCCGAAGCGGATGCGGCGGGTGGCCTCGATGCCGTCCAGGCCCGGCATCCGCACGTCCATCAGGACCACGTCGGGCCGGCTGCGGGCCACCACGTCCAAGGCCTGCGACCCGTCGGCGGCCTCCCCGACCACCTCGATGTCGCCGGTCTCCTCCAGCACCAGCCGGAACCCGGTGCGCACCAGCGTCTGATCGTCGACCAGCACCACCCGTACGCTCATCGCGGTACCGACGTCATCTCGCGCGCCTGCAGCGGCAGCGTCGCGCACAGCCGGAACCCGCCGCCGTCGGCCCGGCCGGTTTCCAGTTCGCCTCCCAGCATGGCGACGCGTTCGGCGATGCCGCGCAACCCGTTGCCGCGGCCGTCCGCCCCGTCCGCCAAGCCCGTGCCGTCGTCGACCACCTCCACCCGGAGCCGTCCGGGCTCGATTGCCAGCCGCAGCACCGCGCCGGCGCCCGGGCCCGCGTGCTTCAGCGTGTTCGTCAGGGCCTCCTGCACGATCCGGTACGCGGACAGATCGACCGTCGCGGGCACCGCTGCGGGCACCCCGTCGACGTGCAGCTCTATCCGCATTCCGGTGGACCGCAACTGATCGATCAGCGCGGGCACCGCGCCGAGGCCCGGCAGCGGGGTGAGTCGCGCGTCCTCGGCCGGATCGGTGCGCCCGGCGGCGAGCAGCCGACGCATCTCGGCCAGCGAGGCCCGTCCGGTTGTGATCACGTGCTGCAGCGCGGTGGCGGCACGGTCCGGATGCCGGTCCAGCGCGGCGGACGCGCCCTGCGCCTGCACCACCATCACCGAAATCCCATGCGCCACCACGTCGTGCAGCCCCCGGGTGATCCGGGCGCGCTCGGCCGCGACCGCCAGCGCCGCCCGTTGCCGCTCCTCCCGGGCCAGGTCGGCGGTCCGCTGCTCGACCGCGGCCAGGTGCGCGCGCCGGCTGCGCATCGCGTCACCGACCGCGAACGCCGCGACCAGCAGCAGCCACAGCTCCATGACCGCCTGGCCCACGTTGACCAGTCTGTCGACCGAGAACACCGGAGCCGGTGGTGGCGCGGTCTTGACCACTTTCTTGACCGACGCCCCCTCGACCTGCTCTTGCACGACCTGCTTGCCGGCGAACTCCTGCTGTTCGACATAGATCCGGCCGCCCACCATCGCCGCGTACGTCAGGAGCATGGCCAGCGCCAGCACGGCGAACGAGACCCGCCGGTTCCGGGCCACCGCGGCCACGGTGTACAGCACCAGCGGAAGCGCCAGATCGAGCAGCTGGAACTTGGCGTCGCTGAACAGGTGGCCGAACGTCCCGGCCCCGGTGAGGACCAACGCCAGCGGGGGATGTTGTTGTCTGATCAGCAGGCCGAAAACGATCAGCGCGGCGAACACCCACCACAGGCGGTCCCCGGGGAGAGCTGTCTTGTCCACGTACTCCTTCGCGGCATCCGGGTTTGTTCTGGCCACGAATCCCATCACCAGCCCGGGCCCCACGGTCAGCACGATCAGCACCAGCGCCAGGGCGGCGTCGGTCAGGAGGTGGCGCGGCACGAACCGGGGCACACCCTCATGGTAGGGAGCGAACGCGCCGGCAGCGTCCGACTCAGGTGCTACGTCCGCGGTACCGGCGGCGGCCGAAGGACCGACTCCGGTCCGACGAGTTGAATCGCTACGGCGGTCACCGTGGAGCCATGACCAGAACAACGTCCACACTGTTCCTCACCGCACTGCTCGCGGTCTGCGCCGGGGCCGCCGGATGCGACCCCGGCCGTTCTGCCTCCGGGGCGTCGAGCCCGTCGGCGTCCGCCTCGGTGAGCCGGCAGCAGCTCCTCGCCCTCGGCCAGGAGTGGGTCCAGTGCCTGCGCGACCACGGCCTGACCCGGATGCCGGACGCGGACCTCACCCCGGAGGGATACCTCCAATTCCCACCTCAGAACGGGTACAACTGGAAGGCGGACCTCCACAACCGTCCGCAGGTCATCGAGGCGTGCAAGTCGATCGAGGACCGGTACCCCCCTTCGGCGTTCCGCCCCAAGGAACAGGTCTCGGCCGAGAACCTGCGCAAGCTCGCCGAGTACGCCAAGTGCATCCGCGAGCACGGCATCCCCGAGTTCCCGGATCCGAACGCCGCCGGCGAATTCGACCTCACCGGAACCTCGCTGGCGAACGGAGTCCCGCCCCAGCAGATGAACCCGGCGGCGCAAGCCTGCCGGCACATCTGGAGCGGGGACATCCGCATCCAGGACAACGGCGGAGGCAAGAAGTGAGCCGCCGGCGCGGGGCCAGCACCGTGCTCGCGGTCGCGGTGGCCGCGCCGCTCGCCGCCGGCGTCGCCTACGCCGCCCGCTCCGAGCCGAGCGCCCCCGAGACACCCGCCGCCTCGGTGGCCATCGGAACCGCCGAGGTCACCCGGGGCACGCTCACCGAGCGCGTCGAGGTCGGCGGCGTCCTCGGGTACGCCGGCTCCTACATCGTCGACCATCAGGGCGCGCCGGGCGTGCTGACCGCGGCGCCCGACTCGGGCGACACTATCGGCCGCGGCGCGGTCCTCTACCGGGTGGCCGACGCGCCGGTCCGCCTCCTGCTGGGGACCGTCCCTGCCTACCGCGACTTCCGGTACGGGATGAGCGACGGCCCCGACGTGCGCCAACTCGAGCGCAACCTGGTCGCCATGGGCTTCGACCCGTACCACGGGATCACCGTGGACCGGCACTTCAGCGCCGCCACGGCCGCGGCGATCCGGCGCTGGGAGGCGTCCTGGGGGCGGCCGGCGTACCAGCGCACCGGACGGCTCACCCAGGGCGAGATCGTCTTCCTGCCCGCCCCGCTGCGCGTCACCCAGCTGCAGATCCGGGTCGGCGGGACCGTCGGGCTCGGGACGACAGTGCTCACCGGAACGTCGACGAGCCGGGTGGTGACCGCACAACTGGACACCGCGCAGCGCAGCACCGTACACACCGGCGACCAGGTCGAGGTCACAATGCCGGACGCCGACCCGATCCGCGGTCGGGTCACCGCCGTCGGCGAGGTCGCGACGGCGCCCTCCGACGACGCGGGCAACGGCCCGCAGCAGCCGGCAAACCCGGACATGGCGACGGTCCCGCTCATCATCGCGGTCCGCCTGCCCCGCGGCTCCGGCCTGGACCAGGCGCCGGTGACCGTCGCCATCACCACCGGCACCCGCCGCGACGTCCTGCTGATCCCGATCGCCGCACTGCTCGCCCGGCCTGGCGGCGGCTACCAGGTCCGCCTGGCCGGCGGGGGCGCGGTCCCGGTGGAACCGGGCCGCTTCGACGAGAGCACTGGCCAGGTGGAAATCGTCCGCGGCCTCACCGCCGGCCAGACCGTGGAGGTGCCTGCGCCATGACCGACTGCACCGAGCGGCACCCAGCGGCGGTGCACAACGGCCTCACCGGCGAGGGCCAGGAGGGCATGGCAAAGGAGGCACAGCCATGACCGCCGTCCTGGAGCTGATCGACACGCGCAAGGTCTACCCCGGCACGCCGCCGGTCGAGTCGCTGCGCGGCGTCACCCTCACCGTGCACAGCGGCGAACTGGTCGCCGTGGCAGGCCCGTCCGGCTCCGGCAAGACCACGCTGCTCAACCTCGCCGCCGGTCTGGACCGCCCCTCCGGCGGCTCGGTACGCATCGCCGGCCACCCGGTCGAGAAGCTGCGCGACGGGCAGCTCTCCGGCGTGCGTGCGCACCTCCTCGGGGTCGTCTTTCAGCAGTTCTTCCTGCTGGAGCGGCTGAGTGCGGCGGAGAACGTGGCGACCGGCCTGCTCTACCGCGGCGTGCCGGCCGCCGAACGCCGGCGGGCCGCCCACACCGCATGCGAGCGGGTCGGCCTGGCCCACCGCGCCGACTTCCCTGCCGCGCACCTGTCCGGCGGCGAGCGGCAGCGCGTGGCGATCGCCCGCGCGCTGGTCGGCCGCCCTGCCGTGGTGCTCGCCGACGAGCCCACCGGCAACCTCGACTCCGTCACCGGCGCCGAGATCGTCGAACTGCTGCGCGAACTCAACGACGACGGCGTCACCATCGTGGTGATCACGCACGACGAGCGGATCGCCGCGGCGATGCGGCGCCGCATCGAGTTGCGGGACGGCCTGGTGGTCCGAGACAGCGGGGGTGCGTCGTGAGGTCCCGCCTGCGCGTCGCCGACCTGCTGCCGGTGAGCACCGTGGGCCTGCGGTCGCGGCCCGGCCGGGCGGCGCTGTCCATCCTCGGGGTGGCGATCGGGATCGCGGCCATGGTGGCCGTGCTCGGCGTCACCCGGTCCAGCCAGGCCGATGTGCTCGCCCGCATCGACCGGGTTGGCACCAACCTGCTCACCGTGGCCAACGGCAAGACCATCCGCGGCGAGGAGGCCGAGTTGCCGGTGACCGCGGGCACGGCGGTGGCGCGTACCGATGGGGTGCTCACCTCGGCGGCGACCGCGACGCTCGACGTGCGGATCTACCGCAACGGCCGGATACCGCCCGGGCGGACCGGCGGGCTGTCCGTGCGGGTCACCGACCCGGCCCTGCTCGCCACGCTGGACGGCACCCTGGTGGACGGCCGCTTCCTGGACGCGGCGCTGGCCCGTTATCCGGCGGTGGTGCTCGGCCACTACGCCGCCACGTCGCTGGGCATCCGCAGCGTCACCGGCCACCCGCAGGTCTACCTCGGCCACCGCTGGTACACCGTGGTGGGCATCATGGCGCCGGTCAAGCTGGCGCCCGAGCTGGACGCATCGGCGCTGATCGGCGCGCCGGTGGCGGCCGCCCAATTCGGGTACGACGGCAAACCGACCCGGATCTTCGTGCGGGCGCAGACCGAGCGCACCGACGAGGTGGCCGGCCTGCTGGGGCGGGCGGCCAACCCGGCCCACCCCGAGGAGGTCGCCGTGAGCCGGCCCTCCGAAGCGCTCACCGCCCGGCTTGCGGTCACCGGCGGAGCCACCGTTCTGCTGCTGGGTCTCGGCGCGGTGGCGTTGCTGGTGGGCGGCATCGGCATCGCCAACGTGCTGGTGATCTCGGTCCTCGAGCGGCGCGGCGAGATCGGGCTGCGCCGGGCGCTGGGCGCCACCCGGCGGCACGTCGCGGCCCAATTCCTGGTCGAGTCGCTGCTGCTGGGCGCGGGCGGCGGCGCGGCGGGGGTGTTGCTGGGCACCGCGGTCACGTACGTGATGGCCACCTTCCGCGGCTGGCAGACGCTCGTGCCGGCTGCCGCGATCGGCGCGGGACTGGCCGCTGCCATCCTCATCGGAGGGCTGGCGGGCGTCTACCCGGCTCTGCGGGCCGCCCGTCTCTCCCCGGCCGCGGCGCTGCGGACGGCTTGAGCGCCGGCACCCCGCCGGATGGGGGCAGCACGGATCCGGGCCGCCAGTCCCCGGCAGGACGACTCGACGGTCCGGATCCGCGCGGACACGGTAATCAGAGGCCGAACATCGGCCGGCAAGCTGCCATCCCTTCCACCCTGATTACCGGCCGCTTCTTTCCATAGCCAAGGTGCTGGGTCATCTCCTCGTTCAACGCAGTCTCGAGCACCGTCTTAGTCAGCTGCTTGAGCAGCCCGTCCGGACCGGTCAGCGACAAGCCCTGCTCCCTGGCCAACCGGACCAGTTCGGCGGCGGCCTGCTCCTGCGTCGATGGCTCAGGCTTATTCTTCTGTGGAGTCACATCGTTCAGTGTCGCGGTCATCACGGCACCTTCCTCGCCAGGCACCACGCCCGGCGGGTCAGGCCGGGAACACCCTTAGATCCACAGTCCCCCTCCAAGGCGGGCCACGATCACCGGGATGTGCTTCATTGAGCCGTGACGATGACAAGCTCCGGCCGGAAAGTGGAGGCCTCTCGCGAATAAAAGTCGGTTCCATCCACGGAGGTCGTTGCGAGGTTGAAAGAGTAGCTTCCGTTGCCCGTCACCACACTCGTCACGTTGTATTCGACCCAGGAGTTGGCGGTGAGTGATCCCTTGTCGTCGAGGATTGGCGTGGATCGGGGGGGACGGTTGTTCCAGGTGATACCGGACTCGGTCCAGGCCGCGGCGACGCCGTACACGGCCGGTCCGTTCACGGTGGCGCTCGATGTGCTGCTCGTGGTGTGGACACGCAGCTTGGCGGTCTGGACGACGCCGGGCAGGCCGCTGACGGTGAACGTCAAATAACTCTCGACGTCTGGCTCGCTGCCGCCATCGACACGAAGGGTTGTCGCAGCCCCGTAGTTCGTGGTCGGAGTGGATTCGGCAACCCGTGCGTCTGCTGCGACCGGCACTGCCGTCGTGGTCGTTGTGCCAACCGACAAGGTAATGAGGAGCTGCGGCCGGAGGGTGGCGTTAGTGTGCTCTCGCGAGTACAGGTCGATGCCGTCCGTCGACTGAGGAATGAGTCCGAAACTATATGTCCCGTTGCCGGTGATGAGGGGCTTGACGTCGTACTCCACCCAGCTATTTCCGGGTATGGATGTCTTGTCGTCGATGGCGCCGCTCGCGCGAGCGGGACGGGTCGCCCACGTGACCGCAGTTTCGCTCCAGGAGTTGCTCGCGGCATAGACGGCGGGACCGTTCACCGTTCCGCTGTACGCGTAGAGTCGCAATTTTGCGGTCTGGATCGTGCCGCTGACTCCCGACACCGTGAAGCGCAGGTAGCTCTCCACATCGGGCTCACTTCCCCCGTCCGCCCTAAGGAACGAGGCACCGTAGTTGGTGTTCGGGGTCGACTCCTGCACCCGGGCATCGGCCTCGGCCGAGAGGGTCAGCGTGCTGGAGGTAGCTCGGTAGGTCGCCGTGTATGTGGTGGCTGTCGTGCCGGCGACGATGTCGTGGGTCTGAGCCCCGTTGTCGGACCAGGATTGGAACTCATAGTTGCTGCTGCCGAGCGTCTGCGGAGAGGGAGCACTGATCGTGTTTTTCGAGCCCGCGATGACGGTTCGGGTGAACGGAGTCGTCATCGTGGTGGCGCCCATGGTAAGGCGGAGCCCGGTGGGGTTCGATCTCATCTCCACGGTGGTGGTCTGGGGGTCTAGGCGAAGGGTCTTCGTATCAGTGAGGCCGCCGGAGTCAGCGACGGTGAGTTTGAGCTCGAGATAAGAGGGATAATCATGGTCAGGCGCAGGGAATGAACCGCTGACAATTCCTGGAAAATCCTGGAGTGGGTGGCTGTGGCAGTTGGACGGGCAGTGTTGGAGTGTCACGGACCAGGAAAAGGCCGAAGCCGGTAGTGCGCCGTCCTCGCGATCACTCGCTGAACCTGAGAAGCTTATCGTGTCGCCCACCTTCCAGGTTGTGCTGCCGGAAGGCGTCACGATGGTTGCGGTAGGTGGGGTGTTGCCGGCTGCGATCGTCAGCGAGTCCGTGTCGGAGGCCCCATGGTTGTCGGTGACCTTCAGGCCGACGGAGTAGTTTCGCACCTCCGTATACGTATAGGTTGGTGTCGCTGCGTTGGAGTCGTCATATTGTCCGTCACTGTCGAGATCCCAGGCGTAGCTTAGGGTGTCACCCTGATCCGGATCAGTTGATCCGGTGGCGTCAAAGCTGACGGTGAGTGGAACCGCTCCGCCAGTTGGAGTGGCTTTAGCGATCGCGGTGGGCGTCTGGTTTCCGGCGGTGTAGCTGATCCGACGGATCGTTCCGCCAGAGAAGTCGGCATAGAAGAGGTCGCCGCCGGGACCGGTCTGGAGATAGACGGGGCTTGCCGCGCCCGCGACAAACGTCTGGATCCTGGTTGGATCAGGCAGGCCGTCTGCGCCCTTGAGCATGGCCCATATGCAGTCGCGGGAGTAGTCGGCGAAGAACAGAGCGCCGTCGTAGGTGGTCGGATAGCCCCCGCCGGGGTAGAACCGGAAATCCACGCCGGCGATCGAGGAGCTGCCGGTCGGGCATGTCTCACCGGGAACCACCTTGCTGCTGTGGTTGTAGGTGAAGTAGGGAACGGCGGCGGCGCCGGCCTCGGCGTAGAGGTTCTCGCAGATGTTGAGGTTGAGGTTGTCGAAGCTGGTCAGCCGGCCGGGGCCTTCATAGCACGGCCATCCAAAGTTTTCCACTCGGGCGTCGGTCGGGTTCGGCACCCGGTCGATCTCCTCCCAGACGCCGTCGCCCACGTCGCCGATCCAGATCTCGTTCGTCCCCGGCCGGGTCCCCAGGCGGAAGGGGTTACGCAGGCCGTAGGCGATGATCCGGCGAGCGTTGGCATCGGCATTCGCGAACAGCGGGTTGTCGGGCAGCGCCGCACCGGTTTCGGGATCGACCCGTAGGATCGTTCCGTTGAGTCCGACGGGGTCGCCCGGGGTGCGAAGGTCCTGGCTGCGGAGCCGGCCCCCCTCTGCGGTGGGTGGAGTCTGCGTACCGCCCACCCCAACCGGCGGGTCACCGCACGGATTGAGCGGATTGCCGTCCTGCCCGTAGTCCAGGAAGTTGAAGCTCGCACCGTCGCCGCCACTCACGTACAGGGCTCCGTCCGGTCCGAAAGCGAGGCTACCGACCGAGTGACTGGGATACTGCTGACACCAGCCCTCGATCATCACCTGCTCGGCACCGGCCAGCCCGTTGGCCTGGACGGGCAGCCGAGACAGTCGTCCGCTCACCACACACCCATCGGCGGTGGCTCCTGGCGGATTCGGGCATGGGTCCGACGTTGCGCCGGCCGTACCCCACCGCGGCGCGGTTCCGCCTATCGGGGCGTCGTGGGTGTAGAGGGCGTACACGTACGGCCTGGTCGCGAATGAGGGATGCAGCGCAAGCCCCAACAAGCCCCGATCCCAGAAGTTGTGCACCTGGGTGCGAAGATCAGCAAAGATGGTCGGCGTCGTGTCGGTCAACGTGTCGAAGACCTTGATGATTCCGCTCTTCTCGGCCACGAAGACCCGCCCGTCCGGGGCGAACTGGAACGCCGTGGGGTTAGTGAGGCCACTAATAGATATCGTTTCGGCGAAGCCAGCGGGCAAGGTCGCGGCCGCTGCCGGCCTGGCGAAGGGCGAGACCAGTGCTGTTGCAATGACGGCAACAACCAGGACGATACGAAAGCCAGTCAGGCGTACCCGCACAACCCAACCGAGGCTGCTCCGCTTGCCCATCGATCCCCCTCGAGTCCACTGAGCGGATTGCGACGGAGCGCCTTGACGGACAGCGGTGAGACCATCCCACGTGCGCTCAGCCGCGGGTACCGCCCTCGCGGTTGCCACAAGCTCGGATGACGATGGCACCCTTTGCTCACAATGGGCTCATCGTCGGTTCAACGGTTCAGGGCTTAGAGGCCGCGCAGAATGGCGAGCTGATCGGCGCGCCTGAACGGATGCAGGCACAGAACCGGTGATCATGAAGTTGCTGACGCTTCGTGATCACGGGAGATTCTGTGCCTGCCGTACCAGCGTGGCTGATTGAGCCGCTGTGGGTCCAGTTCGCCGCGCTGCTACCCGAACGGCCGACCTACCAGCTGACCCATCCGTTGGGCTGCCACCGACGGCGGGTCGATGACCGGATCGTGTTCGACAAGCTGATCCAGGTGCTGAGGTTCGGCTGCTCCTACGAGGCGATCGCCGATGCCACATGCTCAGCCTCGACGATCCGCAACCGCCGCGACGAGTGGCGCTTGGGGTGTTCGCCCAGCTCAAACAGATCGCTCTGGACGCCTACGACCGCCTCGTCGGTCTGGTCCTCGACGACATCGCCGTGGACGGCTGTATCACCAAGGCCCCCGGAGGCGGCGAGGTCGCCGGGCGTTCCCCTGTCGACCGGGGCAAGCAGGGCATGAAACGCTCGTCCATGGTCGACGGCTACGGCGTCCCCCCTCGGCCGGGTCCTGGCCGGCGCGAACCGGCACGACTCGCCGCTGCTGGCCCCCACCCTCGACCGCCTCGACGATCTGGGACCACTGCCCGAGACCATCACCGTGCACCTCGACGCCGGATACGACTCCCAGGTCACCCGTACGCTGCTGGCGGAACGCGGCCTGACCGGCGAGATTGCCCACAAGGGCGACAAGGCGCCCATCCAGGCAGGTCAACGCTGGCACGTCGAGCGAACGAACAGCTGGCACAACGCGTTCAACCGGCTACAACGCTGCTACGAACGAACCGAGAAGGTCATCGACGCCTTCTTCGACCTCGCAGACACGGTCATCACCGTACGTAGCCTCATCCGGCGATCATGGATCGCATACCGGTGGGATACCCGCCCCACACGCCGCCGATGATCACCAACGGCTCTGCGCGGCCTCGAAAGGTGATTCACCACCACTGACCGCGCCACCCTCGTTCCTACGGCCAGGCGGCACTGTCCGGGGCCAGCGCTTCTAGCCGGTCGATGACCGCGATCACGTCGTCCTCGCTGGTTTCGGGATGCGTCGTGCACAGCCGCAGAACCGGCCTGCCGCCGAGTTCCGTGGACAACACCATGGCGAACCCGTCGGGCAGCGTCTTCGCGGCGATGTCCCGGGTCAGTGCGTCGACGTCGGCTGGCGGCAGCCCCGAAGCGTGCGGCCGGAAGGTTACGATACCGAGCTGCGCCGGCGTCGTGACCGACCATTGCGGACGGGCGGCCAGCACCGCCTGGGCTCGCTCGGCGAGCGCGATGCCGTGCGCGACCGCATCGCGGAACGCATCGGCCCCGAACGTACGTAGCGACATCCACAGCTTGAGTGCCCGGAAGCGGCGGGTGAGCTCGGGACCGTAGTCGTAATAGCTGAGCGGCTCGTCGCCGAGGCGGTTTTCTGTCAGGTACTCCGCGTGCAGGCTGTATGCAGCTGTCAGCGTACGAGCGTTCCGGACCAGGAGGCAGCCGCACCCGTACGGCTGGAATAGCCATTTGTGCGCGTCGATGGCGATCGAGTCGGCCAGCTCCAGGCCGGCGAGGATCTTCTGGCCCGCCTCGGTGAGCATCGCGGGAGCGCCGTACGCGCCGTCGACATGCAACCATACGCCGCGACGCTCGCAGACCTCGGCGATCGCCGGCAGCGGGTCGACCGTGCCGGCGTTCGTGGTGCCAGCCGTCGCCACGACGCAGAGGGGCCACCGCCCGAGTTGCCGGTCGCGCCGGATCGCCGCGTCCAACGCGCTCGGGTCGAGCCGATAGGTTCCGTCCACTGGAACCGTGCACACCTGGCGATCGTTGAAACCAAGGAAGCGCAGGCCCCGCCGGATCGACACGTGGGTCTGCGCGGTGACGTACACGACGAGTTCCTGTCCGCCGGCCGCGGCGCTCCGGTCCACCCGGGCGGCGTGGACCGCGACCAGGTTCGCCATCGTGCCGCCACTGAGGAACAGGCCGCCGGAGGTCTCCGGAAGCCGGCACATTCGGCGGAGCCAATCGATCGTGGCCTGCTCGACGATCGCCGGACCAGCCCCGAGAATCCAACCTGCCGCATGGACGTTGAAGCCCGACGCGAGGAAGTCCGCCAGCGAGCCCGCAAAGGTGGAGGGGCCGGGGACGTAAGCCATGAACCGAGGGTGATCGGTGTGGGTGATCGTACTCGAAAGGAGCCGGACGACGTGGTCGAGAACATCCTGCGCCTCGGTCGGTCCGGTCGGAATGTCGACGTCGAGAGTCCGTTCCAGCTCGGCCCTGTCGTGCGGCCGGCCGATCGGGCGTTCACTCAACGTCGACAAGTGGTGCACGATCTCGTCCACCGCTCGATAGCCGATCTTGCGCATGCTCTCGGCGGGCAGACGGAGGGGTAGCGGAATCTCCGACATAAGGGCCTTCCAGATCCGGGCTTGCTGAACCTGACTGATCCTGTCGGCCCGGAGTCAGCCTGTCTTGAACGATCTCGACACGGCTGGACGCCGTAGATAGTCGCCGGGAGTGATCCCGACGACCCGCTTAAAGTGCCGCGTGAGGTGACTCTGGTCGGCGAAGCCGGCATGCACCGCCACGTCGGCGATCGGAACGCCGCGGGCGAGCAAGCCCCGTGCGACGTCCACCCGCCGCGACACCACGTACTCATACGGCGCCATGCCAGCCTCGGCCCGAAAGCGCCGAAGCAGCACGGCGGGGCTGAGTTCCAGGTGGGCCGCCAGGTCCGCGAGCGTTATGCGCGAGTCCAGGCGCTCGTCCATGTACCGGCCGACTGCCGCCACTACCGACGCGTGGCCGTCCGAGGCTCGACCGCGACCGCCGCTGGCATGCGCCCCGAACAGCTGGTCGAGTGCTTCGACGACAACCCCGTCCACCCAGGGGTCGGGGTGATTGCCGGTCAGAGCGCAGTAGGCCCGGCTGAGGCGGGTGTAGGCCGTGTCGTCTTGGAGCACTCGGTTGACGAACGAGGGCGTTCCACTGGTCCCCAGCACGTCCTTGATCACCGCCTCCGGCACCGCCAGACTCCGGTACCGGATCCCGGCTGGGCCGGCGGCACCGTCATGGGCCTCCGCAGGATGCAGGACGGTCACGCTGCCGGACGCGAACCGATGGCCGGCACCAGAACAGCGGAACGATCCACCGCCGCCGTCGATGACCGCGATCGACCAATGCTCATGGGCATGCCGAGGGAAGCGGTGTCCATCGAAGGCCAGCGTCAGAGTTTTGACCACGTCGAGCATCCTGACTCCGTCCGTGCGGGGAGCCTGATCACGGCAGCGCCGCAGCGCCGCGGCTCCGCTGCCCGTCAACGGTAGCCGGAGTTGCTAGCCCCGCTGCATGCCCGAGGTGCTCCGCGCCCGGTCGCCCCACCCGCAGCCAGCCCTACAACCGTTTGAGAACATGCCGCTGCGCCGGACGCCGGTGTGTCCGCCGGTTGGATGACTGGCGACGAGATTACGGTGCCGACCCTGGCCTGCGCGCTGACCTGGAACACCGCGGGATCGGCTACGTCCTGGCCGTCGGCTGCGACCGACGCGTGCACGTCAACGACGGCCGGACCCTGATCCGCGACGCCGCGCAGCAGCTCGGGCTGGCAGCAGGCTCATTCAGGACGAATTGCAGCTTGCGGCCAGATGAGGACATCAGCCGATGTGCCGTCCCTGTTGACCTTCGAACCGGAGCAGCGGCGAGCTACTCGCCCCCGAGCAGCTGTGCCCGTACCTCATCTTCTCGCTGTCCCGGGGAGCGCACTCGTTTACTGCACGCACGCCGTATGGGCGGCCGACACACGGCAAGGCCTCGGCCAGGGCCGGCCGCAGCAACGCCGCGTGCCGGCCGCCGTCCGATGGACTTCATCCGCTGACGGGCCGAAGTGCCCGGGTCAACGGGCCGCGTGGATCCAGTCCTGGTAGTGCGTGGGGGCCAGGTGTGCGTCCGGGCCCGCGATGAGCACGTCGCCGGTGGCGACCGCGAACATGCCGGCTGCGTCGTCGGTGACGACGGTCCGGTCGTCGTGCTGTGCGGCCAGGGTGAGCCTGCCGAGGTCGTCGAGGGCGAAGACGTCCGGGCCGGCGACGTTCCGGATGCCTTGCAGCAGGGTGCCGGTGGGCGCGGTGGTTGCTCCAGCGGATGTATTCGCCGGTGACGGCGTCCTGCTCGGCGTGGCTGCGGTGGTCGGTGCCGTTGAGCGCGAAGCTGCGCATGCCGGCGAACTCGGCCTCGATGAGGTAGAGGCGCTGGTCGGGCCAGCGGCGGCGCAGGGTCTTGAGAAAGGCCGGGAACTCGCGCCGCGGGCGAGGCAGGCGCCGGGTTGCCCGTCGCTGACCGCGTGGTCGGCGGGCACGGTGGTCGTGCCGGGCGGCACTGGTCCCGCGTCCCAGGGTTGGACCGGGTCGGGTGGGGTAAACGCGTCCGCCACGCGGGTGGCGGGACCAACCTCGGCCCGCCACCTGCGGTGGGGCTGCCGAGATGTCTCGGAGGGTCGATGTCAGATGGACCAGCGGGAGTGCGCGGGCCGGCGACGCCGGATGACGTGGTGGAATTGCGGGTGCACGGTGTCTCCGCCCCGGGTGCCGACCAGGTGTTGGGTCGGCCGTTCGTACAACAGGTCGCGGGGGATCGCAGCGCGGGCTTCTACCGGCCACGACCCGACTGCCCGCACGTCAGCGGCGCGCGCGGGGTGACCCTGGAGGCGTACCTGTGGAGTGACCTGCCCTCCGGCACTGCGGTTCGGACCCTGTCGCTGGTGTTCCTGCTGCCGTTCATGCTGCTCAACGTGGCGATCTGGATGCGTCCGGGAGACCCGGCCTCCGATGCGATGGTCAGATCTCTGTGCAGGGTGCTGGGCCTCACCCTGACCGCGCTGTACGTGCTTGCCGCCGTCGGCGTCGCGCTGGACCTCGTCGCCTGGCAGTGCATGTCCTCCTCGGCCTGTCTGTCCGGTCGTAGCTGGCTGTCCTGGCTGGGTGAACGCCCCACCGGGCTGCGACTGGCGGTGCTCGCGCTGGTCCCGGCCGCCGCCATCGGCCTCATCTGGTGGGTCAGCACGCGCCCGGGACGCATGTTCAACGCCTTCCGCCCGCCGGAAAGCACATTGTCCGGGCACCCGCTCAGCACAGTCGGCCAGTGGGACGCCGAGCCGCTGGTGGGACGGCTGCGCTCGATCCACGTCGCTGCGGCGTTCGCGACACTGGACGGCAGCCTGCTCGCCGCCCGGGTCGCACAGGGCGCCTCAGCCGTCACCACGGTGTTGGCGGTGGGAACGGGGGCCGTCCTGGCTACCTGTGTGGCCCTGCTCTGCGCCCCCCCGCTGATCGACCAGGCCCCCGCGAACCAGCGGCTCGACGGTGCCGCCCGCGTCCTGCGGACGATCGCCATCGGTCTCACCATCGTGGTTCCCGCCCACGTCCTGGCCACCCCCACGCGCTGGCACGAAGGGGGTGGCCTGCCCGGCTACGCCTCGACCCTCACCTGGCTGTTCGTCGCTCATGCCGGGCTGCTGGCCGCCCTGGCGGCCGCGCTGCTGTGGCGCCGGGGCCGACACCCGGGTCACCCGCCGCTACTCGGGCTGGGCGCGCTGGCGGCCGCGGCCGCGGCCGCAAGTCTCGCCGTGGCGTTCTCCGCCGAACTCGTCCACCGGGTGGCCGACTACCTGGACCGCACCGCATCAACCCCAGAAGACCTGGTCCCCCGCCCACCAGGGGCATACACCTGGTCGATCTACGGCTTCTTCCGGGCGTTGCTGATCACACTGGTCATCGCCGGCCTGATGGCCGTGATCTCCCGACGCGGCCGCTCCCGCGCAGCGGCCGCGATCGTCGCACGCGATTTCCCTGACCCGCCGGCGGAGGCTGCGCCCCGGCTGCGGCAGGTGCGGGAGGCGATCGTCCGGGCCCGGTTCACCGAACGGCTGATACCGCTGGCCGTGGTCTACGCCTGCCTCGCCGGACTGGGCGCGGCAACCACCGCACTGGACCTGCTGGGACTGTATCCAGGCGACGTCATCGAGCGGAACGCACGGGTGCCGGCCGACCTGGTCAACTTCGGCATCGGGTTGGGCAGCTACGTAGTCGCCGCGACCTTACTCGGTCTGGTCGTCGGCGGAATCTTCGCCTACCGGACCGCCGGGTTCCGGCGCCACGTCGGCGTTCTCTGGGACCTGGCCACCTTCTGGCCTCGCGCCGCCCATCCCTTCGCGCCGCCCTGCTACGCCGAACGGGCCGTGCCGGAGCTGGCACGACGCATCACCTACCTGGTCGGAAGCGGCAACGCGGTCCTGATCGCCGGGTACAGCCACGGCTCCGTACTGGTCACCGCCACCCTCCTCCAACTGCCGCCCCAGGTCAGCGGCCGAGTCGCCCTGCTCACCTACGCCTCACCACTGCGCCGGCTCTACGCCCGGCTCTTCCCCGCCTACATCGACGACGAAATGCTGCACGAGGTGGGTGGTCGAGTCGGCTGGCGATGGTTGAACCTATGGCGCGACACCGACCCCATCGGCGGATGGATCTTCTCCGCCCACCGGCCAGACGCGCCGCTCACCGTCACCGGCCCGGCGGCAACGGTGGACCGCCGCCTCCGAGACCCCAGCGACGTGGTCGCCCCACCCAGCGACAGCGTCCCACCACCGATCAAGGGACACGGGCCCCGCGAGGCCGACGAGCCGTTCACCGAGGCGGCGCGCGAGCTGGTCGAGCGCCTCCGCAAGCCGATGGGGCCTCGTCCGGCCCACCCACCGGCCGGACAATGAGTTCGAGTACGGGGTTCTACCCTGCTAAACCAACCCGCCCTCCGAGATATCGGGGAACCTCACCGAGCCGACGCATCCGGCGTCAGGCGCGGATGATCGAGGCTATTGCCAGTAGTCCTGCTTTGCCGGGCTTGTTGCGACGGATCCGGCAGCCGGCCGAAGGCGCGGCGGACCCGCCGGTTGGCTTCCGCCTGGGCGAGGCCGGACGCGACGAGTAGGTCGCTGGCCGTGGTGCGTACCTGGGCGAGGACGACGGTCCCGGAGAAACCAATCTTCTCATCCTCGTATGCCGCGCCTGCATGTTGAACGGCTTGCAGGGCTTTCGCCCGCGCATTGTGCGGCTCCCGTCGAGCGGCAAACTCGTCCCGAAGTATCCGCACCGCCCGGGCAAGGGCGAGAACCGCGTTGATCATCGCTGCCGAGACTGGCTCCCTGTCCTCAATGACAGTGACAGCTCGACGGATCAGTGTCTCGCTGCTGCCCATCGCCCTCTCCAACGGCTCGGCGGTTCCGGCGTAGTGGCTGAGCACACCGTGGCGGTGCCGCCATGACAACGGAGACAGGCGGGTAACCTCCCGTGCGCCCGCCACCGCCTCCCGCAATGCCCGTAGTTCCTCCTGGTTACCGCGCAGTCGGTCCCGGGCACGGATCGCCCGCTCGATATCGCGCTCGCACAGCTCTCGCACCTTTAGCCGTTGGACGAGCCGGTCCTCGGCGGCACCCCGTCCGCCCGCCCGCACGAGCCGTTCCCGGCGCGAGCCGGGACTCCTCTTCAGGTCTCGGCGCCGTGGCACCTGTTGACACATGCTGTGCTCTACCCGTGGTGAATGCGCGCCTTACACAAGCCAGTGGTGATCTGCGAGCGGAATCCCGGGACTGTACAAATAACGGCTGATCGACCGATCAAGGGAGAGACGCCAGATGACTTTCGGTCGAAGTTGGCCTGGGCGGCCCCTGAAACGCTCCGGGTCCGGTGGGAAACCCACCGGACCCGGAGCGGCTCACCTGCCGGGGGCGCCCCGGCGGTGGTGGATCAGGCGTTCTGCGGGAAGCCGAGGTTCAGGCCCCCGTGGCTCGGGTCGAGCCAGCGGGAGGTGACCACCTTGCCCCGGGTGAAGAACCGGACCCCGTCCATGCCGTGCGCGTGGGTGTCCCCGAAGAGGCTGTGCTTCCAGCCGCCGAACGAGTAGTAGGCCACCGGGACCGGGATGGGCACGTTGATGCCGACCATCCCGACCTGCACCTCGTGCTGGAAGCGCCGGGCGGCGCCGCCGTCGTTCGTGAAGATCGCGGTCCCGTTGCCGTACGGGTTCGCGTTGATCAGGTCGAGTCCCGCGTCGTACGACGGCACCCGGACCACCGACAGCACCGGACCGAAGATCTCCTCACGGTAGATCGACATCTCCGGGGTGACGTGGTCGAAGAGGGTGGGGCCGAGCCAGAAGCCGCCCTCGTCGCCGTCGAAGGGACCGGTCCGGCCGTCCACCACGAGGGTGGCGCCGGCCTCGACCCCGGCCTGCACGTAGCCGGCGACCTTGTCCCGGTGCGCGGCGGTGACCAGCGGGCCCATGTCGCAGCCCTTGGTGCCGTCCCCGGTGCGCAGGCCGGCCATCCGCTCCTTGATCTTGGCGATCAGCTGGTCGGCTACCGGCTCCACCGCGACCAGGGCCGAAATCGCCATGCACCGCTCGCCGGCCGAACCGAAGCCGGCGTTCACCGCGGCGTCGGCGACCAGGTCGAGATCGGCGTCGGGCAGCACCAGCATGTGGTTCTTCGCGCCGCCCAGCGCCTGGACCCGCTTGCCGTGCGCGGTGGCCGTCTCGTACACGTACCGGGCGATCGGGGTGGAGCCGACGAACGACACGGCCGCCACGTCCGGGCTCGTCAACAGCGCGTCGACGGCCTCCTTGTCGCCGTGCACCACGTTCATCACGCCGTCCGGCAGGCCCGCCTCGGTCCACAGCCGAGCCATCGCCACCGCCGCCGACGGGTCCTTCTCGCTGGGCTTGAGGATGACCGCGTTGCCGCAGGCGATGGCGATCGGCACGAACCAGAGCGGGACCATGGCCGGGAAGTTGAACGGCGAGATCACCGCCACCACGCCGAGCGCCTGCCGGATCGAGTACACGTCCACGTTCGTGGACGCGCCCTCGGTGTGCCCGCCCTGTAGGAGGTGCGGGATGCCGCAGGCGAACTCGGCGACCTCCAGCCCCCGGGTGACCTCGCCGAGCGCGTCGTCGAGCACCTTGCCATGCTCGGCGGTGATCAGCGCGGCGATCTCCTCCTTGCGCTGGTTGAGCAGCTCCCGGAAGGCGAACAGCACCCGGGTGCGGCGAGCCAGCGAGGCGTCGGCCCAGCTCCGGGCGGCGGTCGCCGCCTTGGCGGCCACCTCGGCCACGAGCTCGGCCGAGGCGAGGTCGACCTGACCGGTGACGGCGCCCGACGCGGGGTTGTAGACCTCGCCGGTCCGCTCCGGCACACCGGTCCAGTCGTGGCCGCCGATCAGGTGGGTGATCCGGGTGGGCACGGTGCTCATGCTCACGCTCACGCTCCTTTGTTTCTGGGTGGGACAGAAGGCCGTCGGGGTGGGGCCCCGACCGACCTCACGGCCGGAGGATCTCGGCGCGGTCGGCGAGCTCGACCCGGACCGGCTGGCCGGTGCCGAGCGAGGCCACGCCGGCCTCGCAGACCGCGCTGGCGGCGTAGCCGTCCCAGGTGGTCGGGCCGGCCACCACACCACGACGGCAGGCCCGGGCCCACTCCTGGACCTCGATGTCGTACGCGCGGGCGAAGCGCTCGCGGTAGTCGTCCGGGATCCGGCCCCCGTAGGCGTTGTCCCGCCGAACCAGCATCTCCTGGCCCAGGCCGATGGTGGCGCTGCCCAACTCGGCCACCGCCTCGCAGCGCACCTCGTAGCCGACCTGCGAGTTGACGAAGACCTCGGTGGTGGCCACGCCGCCGCCCGCCATCTGGAAGATGGCCACCTGCGGGTCGCGCAGGCCCTCCGGGGCTCGACCGCTCGGGGTCGGCGTGAGCAGCGTGACGGTCTCGATCTCGGCGCCGAACAGCCACCGGCAGACGTCCACCTCGTGGACGAGCGAGTCGTTGACGATCGCCGCCGAGTCCCGGAACCAGGCCGGCGAGGTCTTGTTCCGGTGGATGTTGTGCACCAGCAGCAGCCGGCCGAGCTCGCCGTCGTCGAGGAGCCGCCGCAGCTCGGCGTACTCGGGATCGAACCGGCGCATGAAGCCGACCTGGACCAGCGGTCGCCCGGCCTTGTCCCGCTCGACCTCTACCAGGCGCAGCGCGGAGGCGCTGTCCATGGTCAGCGGCTTCTCGCAGAGGGTGTACTTGCCGTGCGCGAGACAGGCGAGGACCTGCTCCTCGTGCGCGAAGCCGGGCGAGGCGATGAGCACGGCCTCCACGGCGTCGTCGGCGATCAGGTCGAGCGGATTGGCGATGGCGCGCACGCCCGGATAGCGCGCGGCCACCTCGGCGGCCCGCGCACTGTCGGCGTCGGCGACGGCAACCAGCTCCGCGCCGGAGATCCGGGTGGCCAGCCGGTCGGCGTGGTCGGTGCCCATGGTCCCCACACCGATGACACCCACCCGCAGCGGACGCTCCGTCATCCGTCAACCTCCTCGATCGGCGTCAGCAGTGCCCGCTGCGCCGCCTTCTTCTCGATGTACTCGTCGTACGCCCGGCGGGTTGAGTCGAGATCGCTGACCTGGCTGACCGGGACGTCCCACCAGGACTCGCTGCCCGGTGCGTGGACCAGCGGGTCGGTCTCCACATGGATCACGATCGGGCCGCCGTCGGCGGGCGCCGCCTTGGCGTCCTTGATCGCCTGCTCCAGGCCGGCCCGAGAGTGCACCTCGATCACCGTCGCGCCGAGACTGCGCGCGTTGGCCGCGAGGTCCACCGGCAGCCGGGTGCCGTCCAGCCGCCCGCTGGCCGCGTCGCGGTAGCGGTAGCCGGTGCCGAAGCGCTGCGAGCCGAGCGACTCGGAGAGCGAGCCGATCGAGTGGAAGCCGTGGTTCTGCACCAGCACGACGATGACCTTGACCCGCTCCTGCACGGCGGTGACCAGCTCGGTCGGCATCATCAGGTACGAGCCGTCGCCCACCAGGACGAAGACGTCCCGGTCCGGGTCGGCCAGCCGCACCCCGAGGCCACCGGGGATCTCGTAGCCCATGCAGGAGTAGCCGTACTCGACGTGGTAGCCCTTCGGGTCCCGGACCCGCCACAGCTTGTGCAGGTCGCCGGGCATCGAGCCGGCGGCGCAGACCACCACGTCGCGCGGATCGGAGAGCTCGTTGACGCAGCCCAGCACGGTGCCCTGGGTCAGTACGCCGGCGGCCAACCGCTCGGTCACCTCCGGCGACGGGTGGTATGTCGCCTCCACCTTGGCGTCCCAGGCGCGGAACAGCTCCGCCTGCTCGGCCCGGTACTCCGGTGCGACCTCGTGCCCGGCGAGCGCCTCGTGCAGTGCGGTGAGCGCCGTGCGGGCATCGGCCACCACCGGCAGGCCGGCGAGCTTGCCGGCGTCGAACCGGGCGATGTTGACGTTGACGAACCGCACCCCCGCCTCCTGGAAGGCGGTGCGCGAGGCGGTGGTGAAGTCGCTGTACCGGGTGCCGACACCGATCACCAGGTCGGCCGTGCGGGCCAGCGCGTTGGCCGCCGTGGTGCCGGTGGAACCGACCGCCCCCATGGACTGCGGATGCCCGTGCGGCAGCGCGCCCTTGCCGGCCTGGGTCTCCGCCACCGGGATGCCGGTGGCGTCGCAGAAGGCGCGCAGTGCGGCCTCGGCACCGGAGTAGTGCACGCCGCCGCCAGCCACCACCAGCGGCCGGCGGGCCGACCGGATCAGCGCCGCGGCCCGCTCGATGAGGTCCGGCTCCGCCGGCGGTCGCGGCACCCGCCAGGTGCGCGGCGCGAACAGCTCGACCGGCCAGTCGTACGCCTCGGCCTGCACGTCCTGCGGCAGCTCGATGGTGACCGCCCCGGTCTCGACCGGGTCGGTGAGCACCCGCATTGCGCCGAGCAGGGCCGTCGGCAGGTGCTCCGGCCGGTCCACCCGGTCGAAGTATCGGGACAGCGGGCGGAAGGCGTCATTGACCGTACGGTCGCCGGTCTCCGGCATCTCGATCTCCTGCAGCACCGGCCGGGCCACCCGGGTGGCGAACGTGCCGGAGGGCAGCAGCAGCACCGGGATCCGGTTCACGGTGGCCAGCGCCGCGCCGGTGAGCATGTTGGTCGAGCCGGGGCCGACCGAGGCGGTGCACGCCCAGGTGGTCAGCCGGTCCCGGTGCCGGGCGTACGCGACCGCCGTGTGCACCATCGCCTGCTCGTTGCGGACCAGCACGTACGGCAGCCGGTCCGGGCCGTCGGCCAGTTCGTCCTGCAGCAGCGCCTGGCCGAGTCCGGCCACGTTGCCGTGCCCGAAGATGCCCAGGCAGCCGGCGAAGAGCCGGTGCCGCTCACCGTCCCGCTCGGTCCACTGGACGGCGAGGAAACGCACCACGGCCTGACCCACGGTCAGCCGAACCGTGCCGGCGCTGGTCGTCATCGGTAGCCTCCGCTGGCCAGTCGAGGATCGACGGACTGCCCGTCCCAGGTGCCCCGGACCCAGCCGTGGGCCGGGTCGTCGCAGATCAGCCAGGCCCGGGTCGCGCCGGGGCCGGCCATCACGTTCAGGTAGTAGAGGTCGTAGCCGGGCGGGGCCATCGCCGGCCCGTGCCAGCCGTGCGGCACCAGCACCACGTCACCGGTACGCACCTCCGCCAGCACGTCCAGCGGACGCTCGGCGGTGCCGTAGACCCGCTGGTAGGCGATCGGATCACCGGAGCCGTCGGCGTCCGTCCGGAGTTCGAAGTAGTAGATCTCCTCCAGCTCGGTCTCCGCCCCGGGCCGCTCCTCGTCGTGCTTGTGCGGCGGGTAGGAGCTCCAGTTGCCGGCCGGTGTGATCACCTCGCAGGCGATGATCGAGTCGGCGTCGAGGACGTCCGGCACGCCGAAGTTGCGGACCAGCCGGGACGCCGTACCGGCGCCGCGCAGCTCGACGGGGACGTCGGCGGCGGCCAGGTGGCGGAACGGCGGGGTGGTGGCCCGCTTGGTGGCCGTCGCCCCGCAGAGCGCCACCCGGGCCGGGCCCGAACCGTCGTTGCGCGCGGTGAGCTGACTGCCGCGCGGGACGTACGCCACGTCGGTGGGCCCGGCAAAGACGTCCGCCCGGCCGGCGAGCTCGGCCTCGTGGCGCTCGCCGCCGCCGTCCACCGCGGACACGACGCAGCCGCCCCGCAGCGGCACGACGACGACCTCGGTCTCGCCGAGGTCGACCGCCACCTGCTCGCCGGGGGCCAGCTCGGCCACCCGCAGGCTGGTGTGCCGCCAGCCGGGGGTGGCGTCGGTGATCGACACCCGGAAGCCGCCCTCGGTGGCGCTTCCGTCCGGCCAGACCCAGCGCGCGTTGTCTCCGGTCACCGCCCGCCTCCGTGCACCAGCGCGGCGGCAGTGTCCACCGCTGCCGCCACGTCTCCGTCCGGCGGGTAGAGCAGTGCCCGCCCCACCACGAGGCCCCGCACGCTGGGTAGGTCGAGCGCCGCCGCCCAGCTCGCGTACGTCTCGTCCGCCGGGCCGGTCGGGTCGCCACCGAGCAGCAGGGTGGGCAGCGTGGTCGCGGCCATGACCCGGGGCAGGTCGGCCACGACCGGCAGCTTCAGCCAGGTGTGCCGGCTGGTCGCGCCGAGCCCGGTGGCGATCTGGACGGCGCGGATGGTCGAGTCGGGGTCGAGCAGGTTGCGCACCCGGTCGCCGTCGCGGACCGAGAGGAAGGGCTCTACCATTGCCATCACCTCGTGCCCGGCGAGCCCGGTGACCGCGTGGGCGCTGGCCTCCAGGGTGGCCGCGGTAGCGGGATCGTCCAGGCAGATGCGGACGAGCATCTTGCCGCCGTCGAGCCGCCGGGCGGCGATCTCCTCGGCCGTGTAGGCGGTGAACCGGTCGTCGAGCTCGAAGGCCGCACCCTGCAGACCGCCCCGGTTCATCGAACCGATGACGACCTTGTCCTCCAGCGCGCCGAGCAGCAGCAGGTCGTCGAGGATGTCCGGGGTGCCGAGCACCCCGTCCACGCCCGGCCGGGACAGCGCGACGACCAAACGGTCCAGCAGGCCGGCCCGGGAGGCCATGGCGAGCCCGTCGCCACGGACGCCGAGCGCGCCGCGCGCCGGGTGGTCCGCGGCCACGATCAGCAGCCGCCCGTCCGCGCCGACCAGCTCGCGCCGGTTCCGGCTCCGCCAGCCGTCGGTGATCCGCCGCGGCTCGCGTACCCGGATCTCGGTCAGCTCGGCGGTCTCGAACCGCCGCGGTGCCAGCGTCACTGCGGGATCTCCTTCCCGGCACCGGCCGGGACCGTGGCGGCGCCGGCCGCGCCGTCCAGGTCGGTGGTGCCCGCGGCGAGCACCGCCTCGACCTCGACCTCGGTCGGCATGGCGGTGGAGCACTCCAGCCGGCCGGCCACGATCGCGCCCGCCGCGTTGGCGAACCGCAGGATCCGAGGCAGATCCCAGCCGCTGAGCAGGCCGTGGACCAGTGCCCCGCCGAAGGCGTCGCCGGCCCCCAACCCGTTCACCACCCGTACCGGGAACGGCGGCACCTCGACCCGCTCGGTCGCCGTCGCGGCCAGGACGCCCTTCGGCCCCTGCTTCACGACCGCCAGCTCCACGCCGCGCTCCAGCAGGGCGTCCGCCGCACGGTGCGGGTCGGTCTCGCCGACCGCCACGGCGCACTCCTCGCGGTTGCCGACGGCGACGGTGACGTGGTCGAGCGCCCGGCGTACCTGATCGGTGGCCTCGGCCGGGTCGGGCCAGAACATCGGCCGGTAGTCGAGGTCCAGCACGGTGTGCGAGCGACGGCCTCGGGCCTGCCAGGCCGCGAAGTGCGCGGCGCGGGAGGGCTCCTGGGACAGGCCGGTGACGGTGGCCCAGAAGACCCGGGCCGTGCGGATCGCGTCGACCGGCAGCTCGTCGGCCTCGAGCAGCAGGTCCGGGGCGATCGGGTAACGGTAGAAGTAGAGCGGGAAGTCGTCCGGTGGGAAGACTTCGCAGAAGGTGACCGGAGTGGGCGGCCCGGACACCGCGCTGACGAACCGGTCGTCGACACCGAGCCGGCGCAGCTCCTTCCGGACGTAACGACCGAAGGGGTCCTGCCCGGTCCGGGTGATGATCGCCGAGTGCCGGCCGTGCCGGGCGGCGGCCACCGCCACGTTCGTCGCGCTGCCGCCGAGGAACTTCTCGAACCGCCTGACGTCCTCCAGGCCCACGCCGTGGTCCAGCGGGTAGATGTCCACGCCGCACCGGCCCACGGCCACCAGGTCGTACGTCGACGGCTCGCGCTCCGGCCGCCCGTCTGTCATTGGGGCCCCCATGCCGTCAGCGGCCCGCCGGGATCGACCCGGCCACGTCGAGCAGGTAGGCGATGCTGGCCCGGACGTCCGCCACCGGACCGGCCTCACCCTCGGGCGGACCGGCCAGCACGGTGTCCTGTTCGAGCACGTACCAGCCCTGGTAGCCGGCGTGCTCCAGCGCGGTGACGATGGCCCGCACGTCGACATCGCCCTCGCCGAGCGGCGCGTACATGCCGCGCGCCACCGCCTCGCTGTAGGTGACCTCGCCGGCGCGTACCCGCTCGGCCCACTCGGCCCGCACGTCCTTGAGATGCACGTGCGCGATCCGACGGGGGTGCTCGCGGGCCACGGCGACCGGGTCACCCCCGCCGACGAGCAGATGACCGGTGTCCAGGCATAGTCCGATCCGGCTGCCGGCGAGCACCCGGTCGGTCTCGGCGCCGGTCTCCACCATCGTGCCCACGTGCGGGTGCAGCGTGGCCACCAGGCCGTGCCGGGCGGCCAGCGCGTCGATCCGGTCGAGGTTGCCCAGCAGGGTGGCCCAGCCGGTGTCGTCGAGCGCGGGTCGGTTGTCGTAGCCGTCGGTGCCGGTCGCGGCGGCGAGCACCACCGTGGACGCCTGCGCGGCGACCAGGCCGACGATCGCCCGGGACACCTCGGGTACCGGGTCGTGGTCCGGATCGTGCAGCACCACCGGCACGAACTGGCCGACGGCGGTGAGATCGTGCCCGGTGAGGGTGGCCGTCTTGCCGACCGGATCGTCCGGGAGAAACCCGTCCGGGCCGAACTCGGTGGCCACCAGACCAAGGTCCCGCATCTGCCGGAGCACGGTCTCCGGGGCGAGCTGGTAGCCCCACCCCGGCACCTCGCAGACGCCCCACGAGATGGGCGCGCCGGCGACCCGGGCGGCCAGCGTGGACGGTTGTGTCATCGACTCTTCCTTCCAGGGACGTCGGTCACCGCAGCACGTCCGCCAGCCCCGGCAACCGCTCCTGGTAACCGGCGAGCAGCCGCCGTGCGATGGTCACGGAGTCGACCAGCGGGTGCAGCGCCAGAGCCTTGACCGCCAGGGCGGCCGACCCGCTGACGGCGGCTTCGATGGTCAGCTGCTCCACCGCCTTGACCTGCTGCACGAGCCCGAGCATGTGGCCCTGCAGCGGCTCCGTCGCGAAGGGCCGGGCCCCGGTGCCGTCCACCAGACAGGGGACCTCGACCACCGCGTCGGCGGGCAGCCCAGGGACGGCGGAGCCGTTGCGCACATTGAGGATCATCGTCGAGGCGCGCCCCCCGGCGATGCCCGCCATGAGGTCGAGGGCCACCTTCTGGTAGCCGCCTTCCGCGATGTCCTCCTGCTCCCGCTCCCCGGCGCCGCTGCTGTCGCGGCTCTCCGCCATGTAGGTGGCTTCCCGCTCGGCCCGGGTGCGGGTCCAGATCTCCAGGGCGGCATCGGGCTTGCCGGCGACCTCCGCGTAGAACTGGTCCTGCTGCTGGCGGAGGAACTCGCCCCGGGTGGTCGCCGCGTCCTTGATGGCCGTGACCGCGTCCCGGTTGTAGTAGTAGTAGTAGAGGTACTCGTTCGGGATGGCGCCCAGCGACCGGACCCACTCCAGGCCCATCAGGCGGGCCTCCTCCATCTGGCTGAGCAGCGCGTCGTCGGCCAGCAGTTCGGGCAGCCGGTCCACGCCGTCCACCCGCAGCCCACGCAGCCAGCCGAGGTGGTTGAGACCGACGTAGTCCAGCGCCACCCGATGCTGGTCGACGCCGAGCACCCGGGCGGCGCGGAGGCCGAGCCCGATGGGCGAGTCGCAGATGCCGATCACGCGGTCACCCAGCCGGCGACGCATCGCCTCGGTGACCATGCCGGCCGGGTTGGTGAAGTTGATGACCCAGGCGTTCGGCGCGCGGCGCGCCACCCGGTCGGCGATGTCCAGGCAGACCGGGATGGTCCGCAGCCCGTACGCGAGCCCGCCCGGCCCGGTCGTCTCCTGGCCGAGGATGCCGAGGTCGAGCGCGACCCGCTCGTCCACCGTACGGCCGGCGAGACCGTCCACGCGGATCGCCGAGAAGACGAAGTCGGCGCCGTCCAGCGCCTCGTCCAGATCGGTCGCGGTGCGCACCTTCGGCGCGTCCGGCCGCCCGGCCGCCAGTTGGTCGAGCACCGCGTGCACGGCGTTCAGCCGGTGGCGCGCCAGGTCGTAGAGCACGACCTCGCGAACGTCGGGCCCGTCCTCCTGCGTCAACAGCTGCTGATAGATGAGTGGTACCCGGAAGCCGCCACCGCCCAGGATGGTCAGTTTCATGCTTGGATGACCTTCGTATCGGCCTGGGCGAAGACGGCCAGGGTCGCGGAATCTACGTCGTCGTTCGTGATGATCACATCGACCTCTTCGGGGCCGCAGACCGGCAGCAGCCCCGACCCGGGGAACTTGCCCCGGTCGGCGACGACCACCGTCTGCTCAGCCGCTGCGATCATGGCTTTCTTGACCGGAACCTCGACCAGCGTCGTGTCCATGATCTGGCCGTCCGGCCGGATGCCGCTGGTGCCGAGGAAGAGTCGGTGCGCGCGGAGTTGGCGCAGCGCGTCCTCGGTCAGCATGCCCACCATGGACAGATAGTTGCGGCGGAGGATGCCGCCGAGCACCAGCAGCTCGACCGCTTCGTCGTCGCGGAGTTCGTCGACGACGGCCAGGCTGCTGGTGATGACGGTGACCCTTCGGCCGCGCAGGTGTCGGGCGAGTCGGGCGGTGGTGGTGCCGATGTCCAGCAGCAGCACCTCACCGTCCGAGACCATCTCGGCGGCGCATCGCGCCACCGCTTCCTTCTCGTCCGGTGCGACCGCTGCGACCTCGGCGAACGGCACCTCCTCGACCTGCACGCTGCCGGCGCCGCCACGGATGCGCCGCAGCGCGCCGTGTGCGTTGAGCACCTGGAGGTCTCGGCGGATGGTTGATGCGCTGACTCCCAGGTCAGCGGCGAGCGAGGAGACCGATACGACTCCCGAGGATCGGACTCGGCGGACGATCTGCTCGTGTCGACTGACTGGAAGCACGGGTAGAAGCTAGCACTGCCCCGCGCAGCGAACAACCAACAATGCGCAGGCAATTCCAGCTTCACGCAACTTCGCGCAGAACAGGGCTTGCCTATTGGCGATCTGCGGAGCACCATGCACAGGGCACCGAGGCAACGTCGCCAGCTAGTCAAAACATGTCCGGAAGTGAGCAGAAGTGAGCAGGGCACCACGCGGAGGCTCCGACACCCCTCCGTCCGCGCTTGACCGACCGCGCTGGGATCCACTGGCCGCCGCGCGGCAGCAGGACCCCGGCGCCATGGACGTGTTCACGTCCGGCACGGTCTTTCTCGACATCATCTTCACCGGGCTGCCCAGCGCGCCCTCGGCCGGCACCGAGGTCTGGGCGTCCGGCATGGGCTCGGCGCCCGGCGGCATCGCCAACCTGGCGGTGGCTGCGGCCCGACTCGGTCTGCGGACGGGACTGGCCGCCGGCTTCGGCGACGACGCCTACGGCGACTTCTGCTGGCGCACCCTCGGTCAGGAGGGGGTGGACCTGGCCCGATCGCGGCGCTTCACCCACTGGCACACCCCGGTGACCGTCTCGATGGCCGTCGACCGCGACCGCAGCATGGTCACCCACGGTCACGACCTGCCCATCGCGGTGGACGAGCTGATCAGCAAGCCGCCCCACTCGCGCGCCGTCGTGGCCAGCCTGGGCGACGCGTCCGGCGACGTCGAACTCCCCGGCTGGGCCCGACAGGCCAGCTCCGACGGGGCCATGGTCTTCGCCGACGTCGGCTGGGACCCCTCCGGCATTTGGAACCCGGCGCTCGCGAACGAACTGGGCGCCTGCCACGCCTTCATCCCCAACGCGGTCGAGGCGATGTCGTACACCCATGCCGACACCCCCGAGGCGGCGCTGCGCACCATCGCCGACTGGGTGCCGCTGGCCGTGGTGACCCTCGGCTCCGAGGGGTCGATGGCGATCGACTCCAGCACCGGCGAGGAGGCGCGGGTCCCACCGCTGCCCACCGTCGCGCTGGACCCCACCGGGGCGGGTGACGTCTTCGGCGCCGGGCTCGTGCTCGGCACGGTCGCCGGCTGGCCGCTGCGGGAGCGACTGCTCTTCGCCGGCCTCTGCGCCGGCCTCGCCGTGCAGCACTTCGGCGGCTCGCTGGCCGCGCCGGGCTGGGGCGACCTTACGGACTGGTGGCGAGCCACTACTGAGCGTGCGACAGTCGGTGACCCGGCGGCCCGTGAGCTGGCCACCCGGTACGGTTTCCTACCCGACCTGCTCCCAACCGACCTGCTTCCGGCAGGGCCGGTGTCCGAGGTCCGGCGTGCCCATGCAACGTTGGCACGCTACTCGGACCTGGACGCCGCCTAGAAGTACGAATCCCCCTCAAATCGCCTTTGAAGGAGGCAACCATGTCTCGAGCACCAGGGCGCCCGCGAACGCGGGCCGGGCTGCGTGCCGCCGTCGGGCTCGTCACCGCGCTGGGACTGTTCGGTGCCGCGGCGTGCGCGCCCGGGTCGAGCCCCTCGAAGCCGGCTGGTGACGACGCCAACCGGACCGTGCAGACGGACGCCGCCAAGCTCGGCAACGTCACGCTGACCGTTTGGGACCAGGAGGTCCGCGGCGGGCAGAACGAGCAGATGACTGCCCTCAACGAGGCATTCCACGCCAAGTACCCGAACATCACCATCAAGCGGGTCTCCCGGTCGTTCGACGACCTGGGCACCACCCTGCGGCTGGCGCTCTCCGGCAACGACGCCCCCGACGTCGTGCAGTCCAACAACGGCCGCGCCGACATGGGCAAGTTCGTCCAGGCCCAGCAGCTCCTCTCGCTGGAGCCGTGGGCCAAGGCGTACGGCTGGGCCGACCGCTACCCGGACAGCGTGCTGCAGTACTCGCGCTACACGCCGGACGGCAAGACCTTCGGCGAGGGCAACATCTACGGCATGCCGCAGGTCGGCGAGATCGTCGGCATCTTCTACAACAAGGAGAAGCTGACCAAGCTCGGCCTCCAGCCGCCGAAGACGTGGGCGGACCTGACCTCGGCGCTCGCCACCGCCAAGCAGCACGGCGAGGCCCCGCTGCAGCTCGGCAACCTCGACAAGTGGCCGGCCGTTCACGTGTTCGGCACCATCCAGGGCCAGTTCGTCCCCGCCGACCAGGTCACCAAGCTCGGCTTCGGCGGGTCCGGTGCCTCCTGGAACACTCCGGAGAACACCAAGGCCGCCGAGGAACTGGTCAACTGGGTGAACGCGGGCTACTTCAACAACAGCCCGAACGGCACCGACTACGACAAGGCGTGGCAGAACTTCGCCGCCGGTCAGGGCATGTTCCTCATCGCCGGCTCCTGGCTCGGCGCGGACCTCGACAAGTCGATGGGTGACAAGGTGGGCTTCTCCGCCCCGCCGCCCGGCCAGGATGGCAAGGTCGCCGCGACCGGCGGTACCGGCCTGCCGTTCACCATCACCAGCAAGGCGAAGAACCCGGACGCGGCGGCCGCGTACATCAACTTCATCACCAGCAGTGAGGCGATGACGAAGCTCGCCAAGACCGGCAACATGCCGGTTGTGGAGACCGCCAAGCAGCAGAAGCCGAGTGGCGTGCAGGGCGACATCTTCGACGCCTTCGGCGCCACCACCGAGTCGGGCCGGCTGCTGCCGTACCTGGACTACGCCACGCCGACGATGGCCGACACCCTCGGTGCGGCGCTGCAGGACCTGATCGCCAAGCGGATCAGCCCGCAGCAGTTCCTCCAGAAGCTGCAGGACGACAATGCGAAGTTCGTTGCCAGCAACGGCTGACATTGCACAACGGGACGGGACGGCCGCCACCACCGGGCCGTCCCGCCCACCGCGCCGGCGGGGGGCGCGGTGGCTACCGTTGGCATACGTACTTCCCGCCTTCGCGGTCTACGCGGCCTTTCTGCTCTATCCGCTGATCCGGTCCGCGCAGCTGTCGCTGTACGAGTGGGACGGCCTGACCCTCGGCACGTTCGTCGGGTTCCAGAACTACGTCGAGGTGCTGACCGACCCCGTCCTGCGGGCGTCGTTCGGCCACACCTTGGTGCTCATCGGCTTCTACGCGGTGCTGCCGGTCGTGCTCGGCCTGCCGCTGGCCGCGCTGCTCACCCGGGCCCGGGTACGCGGGATGCCGTTCTTCCGGACCGTGGTGTTCCTGCCGCAGGTCGTCGCGATGGTCGTGGTGGCCGTCGCCTGGCGGCGGATCTACGACCCGGACGGCCCGCTGAACGCGGCGCTGCACGCCGTCGGGCTCGGCGGTCTGGCCCACGGCTGGCTGGGTGACTACACGTTCGCCCTGCCCGCGGTCGGCCTGATCGGCACCTGGGTGCAGCTCGGCCTGGTCACCGTCCTGTTGATGGCCGGGATGAGCCGGATCCCCGCCGAGCGCTACGAGGCCGCTCGGCTGGACGGGGCGGGACCGGTCCGCGAGTTCTTCGCGGTGACCCTGCCCGCCGTCCGGGGTGAGGTCGCGGTCGCGCTGACCCTGACCATCATCGCCGCGTTGAAGACCTTTGACCTGATCTACGTCACCACCTCGGGTGGTCCGGGCAACTCCACGGCCGTGCCGTCGTACGAGGTCTATCGGCGGGCGTTCGAGCAGGGTCAGGTCGGCTCGGCGGCCGCGGTGGCCATCGTGCTGACCGTGCTGATCTTCGTGATCAGCCTAGGAGTGAACCGGATCGCCGACCGGGAGGAAAAATGATCTCGAAGGGTGAGCGGGCGGCCAACTACCTCATCCTGGCCGCGTTCGCGGCGTTCGCGCTCTGGCCGGTGCTGACCATCGTGGCAGCGGCCCTCGGTCCGGACGACAGCGCCGCCCGGACCGCGCAGGGTCCCGGGCTGCTGGGCCTGCACCCGGAGAACTTCGGCACCGCGTGGCAGCAGGGCCAATTCGGGCACTCGATGCTCACCAGCATCGCGGTCTCGGCCTTCGTGGTCACCTGCGCCACCCTGCTCTCCGTGATGAGCGGGTACGCCTTCGGCACCATGACCTTCCCCGGCCGGAACTTGCTGTTCTACGTGTTCCTGGTCGGCATCATGGTGCCCGCCGAGGCCACCGTGGTACCGCTCTACTTCGATCTGCGGACCCTCGGCCTGACCAACACCTTCTGGGCGATTGCGCTGCCCCAGGTTGCCCAGTCGGTCGCGTTCGGCACCTTCTGGATGCGTACCTACTTCCGGGCCAGCCCGGTGGCGATGGCGGAGGCGGCCCGGTTGGACGGGGCCGGATCGTGGACGACCCTGTGGCGCATCCTGCTGCCCATCGGTCGGCCAGCGGTGACCACGCTGGTCGTGCTCACCTTCATGTGGACCTGGAACGAGTTCCTGATCCCGCTGGTCATGGCCACCAGCGACGAGCTGCGCACCGCACCGCTCGGACTGGCCTTCTTCCAGGGCCAGTACACCTCGGGGTTCACCCTGCTCGCCGCCGGCGCGGTCATCGTCGCGGCCCCGGTGGTCGTCCTCTACCTGTTCCTGCAACGCCGTTTCATCCAAGGCATGATCGAGGGCGCTGTCCGCGAGTGAGGGCGGCGCCCCCGCGTGGCACTTCAGACGCCGCCATGGCCACCGCTGGTCCGGGGCCGCTCAGCGGATCCGGTGGCTCGGAGCTCCGGTAAGCCGTGGGTAGAACCGGTCGAGGAAACCGTGCTGCTCCGGGAACATCGCTGCGAGCCGTTCCAGCCGCCGGGGCAGGAGCGGGGGCGAGTCAGGCGGGATGTCGGTGCGCATCGCCTGCTCGGCGGCGTCCAGGGCCCGGTAGTACGCGCAGTCATCGCCGTCGGTGAGCCGCTCGTAGGCCTGCTGCGGGGCAAACTGGAAGCCCTCGGTCAGCAGGACGCTGTTGTGCACCGTGCCGGCGGCGACCCCGCGGACGGCCGGGTGCTCGGCGAGGTTGTCAGGGTCGGCCAGGGCCCGCTTGCACCAGTCACGGCCGAGCCCGACGACCCCAGCGCAGAAGTCGGTGAACGAGTCGTCGCCGCAGCCGTTGTGGATGAGGAAGGCGGCCATCCACAAGTCGTCGCGGTGGACGCGTGCCTGTAGGTCGTCGAAGCGAACCTCGAACGCGACGATGTCGGCCAAGGGCAGCCGCATCAGCTGATCTATCAGCGCTTCCTCGAGCCGCTCGTCCAGATCGTTCCATTCGGTGCTTTGACGCGCGCCGCCTCGATGATCTCCCAACACCTCTCAGTGTCCACCGCCGGATTCGATCACACCTCCGCTCGGCCACAATCCGTGGTTTTCCGATCACGCCGGCCGCCTTCCCAAGATCATTATGGTTCGTCTTTTCACACGGGGTGCTATACGGTCAGCAGGTGAGAGTCGAGCGTCACTGGTGGAATGGGGACCGGAGTTTGCGGGGGCGTCGCGACGTCTACATCCGCACCGACGGCCAGCGATGGGAAGTTGAGGCGCAGACCGGCGGCCTCGCAGGCCGGTCGAAGCTACACCCCTGTCCGAGTCGGGCGTCGGCAGAGATCCTCGCCGACGCATGGCTGGGTGGTCGCCCGGAGTGGCGGGAACTGGCGCCCTGACAGTGGGACGTCAGGAGCACTCCTGGCAGACCTCCCGGCCGTCGGGCTGCGCGGCGAGCTGACTGCGGTGGTGCACCAAGAAGCAGCGCACGCATCGAAACTCGTCCGGCCGCATCGGCACGACCGCCACGGTCAGTTCCTCGCCGGACAAGTCCGCGCCGGGCAACTCGAAGTTCTCGGCAGCCTCGGCCTCGTCGAGGTCGACTCTCGCTGACTGCGACGCCACGCCGCGCGCCTTGAGTTCCTCCAGGCTGTCGTCTTCAACCTCAACGGCGGGTCGGCGCGGTGCGTCGTAATCGATGGGCTTGCTCATCGTGGTGGCCTCTCCGGCTTGGTTGATGGGTGTCACGACGGTAGACCGCAGGGTCATGTCGTGGCGCTCAAGAGAGCGGTGGAAGGGTAGCGCTGGGACCGACACCGAGGGCTACCGCACGATGCTGGCGCTGGGCCGGCGGTTCGGAAAGCGGGTCAGGCCCACAGACGCTGAGGAGGCCGAGCGGCTGGGGAGCCTCCTGCGGGAGTTCAGCGACTCACTCGGCCGCCGGTGTTCGCGGTACTGTGAGCATCTGGCCTGACCAGGATGCCAATGCCTGCTATCGGCGGGCCAGAAGTGCGCACATGAGCAATCGAGTGCGTTGCATCATGCGTTACTCCGCCCGGGGCCGGCGCCGCTCAGGGTGCGGTGGCGGTCGCGAACACGCGGCGCAGCGAGTCGAACGTGTCCAGCGAGCGCCGACCCTCGGCCTGCAGGGACCTCACCGCCGCGTCGGAGTCAACCGCCGCGACCGCCTCTTCCCACATCGCTCGCTCGGCCTGGCGCCACTCGGGCTTCTCATGCACCGCCACGTCGACGAAGCCAGCCTTCGGCAGGTCCCGCCGGAGGTTCACCGCATGAATGCGCGGCGGGACCCGCTCGTCCGACGGATCGACCGCTTCCCAACAGGTCAGGGCGAGTCGGCCGCCGGAAGTCAGGAGTCGACGGAACTCGAGCAGTGCGGCGAGCGGTGGCTCGGCAAACTGCACCGCATCCACGCACATCAACCCATCCGCGACGCCCGTGGGCAGCCCGGTCGCGAACAGGGTCCCGATCTGGAACTCGGACCGGCCGGCGGGCAGCCGGCGTGCGCTGATCGACTTGGCCTGCTCCAGGGCCACGGCGGAGAAGTCCACTCCGACCAGGCGTGTGCCGGCACGTTCGGCGACCTCGATGCCGTACCCGCCGCGCCCACAGGCGATGTCGAGCAACAGGCCGTTCTGCGGCAGGCGCAGTTCCTCGGTCACCTCGGCGACGCCCTGCCAGGTGAGGGTGCCGGCATCCTGCAGTTCCGGCGGCAGCCCCAGGGTGCGGGCAATGATGGCGTCGCGGGCGGGCGAGGCGACCATGTCCGCGTACCACTGGTCGAAGTACGCGGCGTCATGCATCACCGGCACAGCCGGCTTCTCTGATGTCACGTGGGCACTGTACTGGTTACTGGTCCGCAGGAGGCAGGCTGCGTGGACGACGACGCGGATGCGAAGCAACATCCGCTTACCTGCCAGATGAGGATGTCACCCAAGTACTCATGTAGCCCACCGGAGCTGACGCCTTCGGAGCCGCCGACAGATCACCGAGCATGAAGCTCTGGTCAACGGGTGCCGGTGCTGGTCCGGACCAGCACGGCCAAGATCATGTATGCGCGATTGGAGAAACATGGCGGCGTGATCATCCTGACGGCCGACCGGCTCGACGCGGGGGCTGACCATGCCGGTCAGCCCCGCGTCCCGTGACTCTTCTTCACCCGGGTTCCGTCAGGCGGGGACCTCGCTCGGTGGCTGGGCCGCCTCGGCGGGCTCCACGTCAGCGATCTTGCCCAGCCGGCTGGGCCACCACATGTGCCGTCCGATGTCGAGATTCAGTGCGGTGACCAGGACCGCCCGAACGATGATCGTGTCGAGCAGGACGCCGAACGCCACAGCGAAGCCGATCTCGGCAAAGGCGGTCAGCGGGAGGGTGGCCAGCACCGCGAAGGTGCCGGCGAGGACGAGACCGGCGGACGTGATCACGCCACCGGTCGCGGCGAGGCCGATGCGCGCGGCGCGGCGGGTCCCGTATCGTCCTGCTTCTTCGCGCACGCGGGTCATCAGGAAGATGTTGTAGTCGATGCCCAGCGCGACGAGGAAAACGAACACGAACAGTGGCAACGACGAGTCAGCTCCGCCGAAGCCGAAAACGTGCCGGAACACCAGCGCGCTCGTGCCCAGGGCGGCGCCGAACGACAGCACCACCGTCGCTACCAGCACCAACGGGGCGACGATGGCCCGCAGCAGCAACGCCAGGATGACGAGGACCACGACGAGCACGATCGGGATGATGAGGTTGCGGTCGTACCGGGCCGCCCGCTGCAGGTCGAGGTTGATTGCGGTGTTGCCGCCGACCTGAGCGTCCGCGCCGGGAACAGCGTGCACCCGGTCGCGTACCCGGTCGACGGTGTCGAAGGCTGCCGGGCTGTCGGGCGCGGCGTTGAGGGTGCCCACGATATAGGCGAACCCATTCTTGGCGACCGGTTCGCTGACCGATGCCGGGTCGATGCCCTCGGTTGACGCGAGCGCCGCCTTCACCGCGGCGGCCTGCTCCGCCTTGCTGATGACGACGACTGGGTTGCCCGCACCGGCCGGGAAGTGCCCGGCGAGCACCTCCTCGCCCACGATCGAGTCCGGGGTGCCGCGGAAGGCTTCCTTGTTGGTCAGCCCCGTCGCGTCGAGCTGGACGAGGCCGACCACCATGACGGCCAGCGCAAGGGTGGTGGTGACCCAGGTGATGCGGGGGCGGCTGGCGAGGCGGTTGCCGATCTTGGCCCACAACCCGGTGGTGGTGGGCTCCGCGGAGCCGAGGCGGGGCCGCGCCGGCCAGAAGATCCAGCGGCCGACCGTCACGAGCATGGCCGGGAGCAGGGTCAGCATGACCGCGAGCCCCACCAGGACGCCGATCGCGGCGACCGGGCCGAGGCCCTTGGTGGAGTTGGTCTCGGCGAAGATCAGGCACAGCATGCCGACCACGACGGTACCGGCGCTCGCAACGATCGCCGGGCCGGCGCGATGCAGCGCCACCGCCATGGCCTCATGCCGGTCGGTGTGGCGCCGCAGCTCTTCGCGGTACCGCGCGACGAGCAGCAGCGCGTAGTCCGTGCCCGCACCGAACACTAGTACGGTCAGGATGCCGGCGCTCTGCGCGTTGACGGTCAGGCCGGCGTGCTTGGCCAGCAGGTAAATGACCGCCTGCGCGGCCGTTAGCGCGACGCCGGCGGAGATGACGGGCAGCAGCCACAGTCCGGGGCTGCGGTAGGTGAACAACAGGATCACCACGACCACACCGATCGTGGCGAACAGCAGCCTGCCGTCGATGCCAGCGAACGCCTCGCTGGAGTCCGCCGCGCTGCCGGCAGGCCCGGTGACGTGCACCGACAGCCCGCTGGCGCCAGCCTGCGCGGTCTCCTTCATCGAGGTGACAATGTCGCCTGCCTTGTCCCACCCCTCAGGGCCGAGGTTGAGCGGGACGATGAGCTGCGCCGCTTGGCCGTCGCCCGAAAAGATCGGGCCGCCGACCTGGCCGTCGAGTTCGGTGAGCTGGCCGAACCTGTGCGCGTCGGACGCGACCTTCGCCCGGTCGGCCTCGGTCAGTCCAGCGGATCGCTGGTAGACCACGACGGCCGGGATCGTGTCGGGCGACGCGAACGCCGCCTGCCGGTCCAGCACGTGCGTCGACTCCTCGCCTCCCGGCAGCCAGGACTTGGCCTCGTTGTCCTGGACGCTGGTGAGCTTGCCGGCAAGCGGCCCAGCCAGCGTGACGAGAGCCAGCCAGAACACGATGATGAGGTACTTGGTCTTGCGTCCTGTGATCAAGCTCGCGACCGACCTGGTCATGATCCCCCGCTTTGGACGTGTCTCCCCCAATGGTCCAGGCTATGTTCCCGCCTACCCGCGTGTCCCGACATCGGCGGTACGCACCGGCACCACTGTCCGAGACCCCTAAGGGTCGACCTCCGCCGGCCGCTCTCGGGCGGAGGTGCCACCTGCCGGAAGGACGAAGCCCGACGGCCGCAACGTGGTGTGGCCCCCGCCGGCCGAACAGCCGCTTGGCCTCTCGGCTGACGTAGTTTCCATGGACACTGTTTCCACGTACATTGAGAGACGTGAGCTCACCGGACATCGCGACGGGCCGTCTACTGTGGCAGGTAACCACCCGGTGGCGGGCGGCCGTGGACCGTGCCGTCGGCCCGCTTGGCCTGACCCACGCGCAATACTCCCTGCTCGGCTCCCTCTACGGCCTCAACCGCCAGGCGCGGCAGCCCAGCCAGCGCGAGCTGGCCAACTACGCGGGACTTGACCCCGTCTTCGTGTCCAAACTCGTCAAAGCGCTCAGCGCCGCCGGCCTCATCACCCGCACCGACCACGCCGACGACACACGCGCCTTCCAGCTCTCGCTCACCGAACGCGGCCAGGCCGTTATACAGCAGGCCATCGGCATCGTGCATGCGCTGCAGGCCGAACTCACCGCACCCATCGGCGGGCCGCACGGCGCCCGCAACCGAGAACTCGTCGCCACCCTCACCACCCTGCTCGGCGCCGCGCCGGGCACCGCTGAAGGGAGCACCACGATGGTTCAGCCCTCGACCGCCCCGCCGCCGCTGACCGGTCAAGCCGTCGCCGAAGCGCAGGGCGCCCTCGCCGCGCTGATGGCCGCGGTCCTCGACGGATCCGGAATCAGCCCCACCGAGTACGTGACGATGCGCGCCGTGGCGCTGCGTGGGCCATGGGACGGCCCGGACACGCTGGCCGCCTTCCTCGCCGACCAGCCCCAACTCAACCTCAACGCCACCACAGCCGCACGGCTCGTCGAAGGACTCCAGCAGCACGGCCTGATCACCACTGGCGAGACGGTGACGCTCACCGCCGCCGGGGCCGACACGCAGGCCCGGCTGACGGCCAGGCTGGCTCCCGTGACCGCGGACCTCTACGCCGGCTTCGACGACGACGACCTCGCCGCGGCCCAACGCGTGCTCGCCGCGCTCACGGAGCGGGCCCAAGAGCTGCGCCGGCGTACACAGGACTGACCGAGGCCCTCCCGGTCGACGGCCGGGAGGGCCTCGGTCACAGGCGCAACGGCGCGGCCAGGTCGACCCCCGCGCCAGCTGCTGCAAGGAGAACGGCAGCGTCGTCAGCCCTGGCCGTCGCCGAGCTTCGCGCTCGGCGCAACGAAGACCACCACACCGTCCGAGTGCCGGTACGCCGCCCACTGGTCGAACCGATCGTCGCCGGCGGGCCGACTACCACGCCGACCTGCGCCGCGCCGACCTGCGCCGCTCCGACGGTCGCCACCTGGCACTCGCCCTGCAATGCCCCAGAACTGCCACGCCCGAGCGCACGCTGGTCGGGCCGGAAGCGGTGGCGCGGTGCAGTTCCCGGTCACCGACCCGGCCGGCGCGGTGGACGAGATGCTCGACATCGTGCGGCGCCCGCTCAGACGTCAGGAGTTCCGACCTGCCACCGTCCTGACCGGTCGCCCGGCGTGCCGATGCCCTACGCCGAACTCGCTCGTTTGGGCGGATGGGCAACGGCGCCCTGTCGACGTCGACCTGGAATCGTCGAATCGGCGAGTCTACGAGAACATCCCTGCCAGGGAATCGTTGCCGCGGCCTGCGAACCACACTCCGCCGCCGGGTGACCGCCGGGGAGCAGCGACTAGTGGTTGTTTTCCTTTCTCGAGCTGTCGGCAATTGGCTGTCGTGGGTAGCGTGTATCGGATCGGCGAGTTCGCCAAGCGGGTGGGCCGCTCGGTGAGTACGGTGCGCCGGTGGGAGGCGGAGGGTCGGATCGCGGTCCGTCGTCTGCCGTCGGGGCGCCGTAAGAAGTTCCTGGCGTTGATGGACGCGGTCGACCGGGGGGAGGTTGGCACGCTGGTGGTGGCGCACAAGGACAGGCTGGCCCGGTTCGGCTTCGACTTCCTGGAGCACGTGGCGGCACGTGGCGGCTGCGAGATCGTCGTCGCCAATCAGGAGTCACTGTCCCCACAGCAGGAACTGGTGGAGGACTTGTTGGCCATCGTGCACACCTTCTCATGCCGCCTGTACGGTCTGCGCCGCTACTTGAAGGAACTCAAAGGGGCGGACCTGACCGTGGGGGATGACCGGTGAAGGTCACCCGCATCGCCTACTCGTCCCGGATGAACCCAGGAAAGTACGCCGCCCTGGCGGAGCAGGCCCGCCGGTTGGGTTGGGTGCGCAGCGAGGTGTGGCAGCGGTATGGCTCGATCAACGGTGTCGGGGCCGGACTGCGGGACCGGCAGGTGCGCGATCGGTGGCTGGCTGACGGCACGCACGTGCAGTTCGCCGTGTTGGCGAATGCGTGGAAGGAAACCGTCCGCGACGCCATGGCCGACATCGCCGCGAACCTGGAGGCGGCCAAGGTCGACGTCCGGCGGGCGATCATCCGACGCACGAGCGATCCGGCCGAGCGCAAGCGATTGTTCACCGCGCTGAAGGCCGACCAATGGGCTGACGATCCGTTCCTGTCTCGGCAGATGCGCAAGCACTGGAAGCGTGGCCACAACCGCACGCACGATCAGATCGTGGTACGCGCCGACAACTACAACGCGCTCGTTGACGGGCGAGGCCGGTTGTGGCTGGCAATTCCCGGCCTCGAACCCCGCAAGATGGTCAAAATCCCGCTGTCCACGACCGTCGCCCCGACCGGGACGCTGCGCCTGATCCTGCGCGGCGGCCGAGTCGAGGTCCACTACCAGATCGACGCGTCGCAGCTGCGCTCATCACAGCGACCATGCGGCGAGGCGACGATCGGCGTCGACAAGGGGCTACACCGAAGCCCTGACCGACTCCGACGGCCAGCCCCACGGCGTTCGGCTCGGCAGGCTCCTGACCACAGAGTCGGACCGGTTGAAGCAACGCAACCGGCGTCGGGCGAGGCTGCGCTCGATAGCGAACAACGCCGCTCGTCGTGGTGACCACGCGAAAGCGCAACGGATCACGCTAAACAACCTCGGGTCCGTCAAGCGGGACCGGCAGGCCGCCCAACATCAGGCGCGGGTGCGTACGGAGATCTTCACCGCCGTGCACGAGGTCGTGGACAAGGCCGCCACCGTGATCGCCGAAGACCTCACCAAACGCTTCACCAGCCGCAAAAAGCTTCCTAAGAACATCAACCGGCGCCTCGCCGCGTGGACCAAAGGAGTCACCGCCGAGGCCCTGACAAACGTGTCGGAGCGCAGAGGTTCTGCGCTCGTGCCCGTCAACGCCGCCTACACCTCACAAACCTGTCACCAATGCGGCCGGTTCGGCCGACGCAGCGGGGACCGGCTTCACTGCACCCGGTGCGGGGTGGTGTGGCAGGCCGACGTGAACGCCGCGATCAACATCCTGCACCGAGCAGGCGACCCCGACATCGCCCTGCACACCCCACACCACGCGGTGAAGCAGATCCTGCAGGACCGGACCGATCGCCACCGGACCAGACTGCCGGTCCAGGACTCCAGCCCGGCCACAGCCGAGCGGAGAGCGAATCATCCAAACCGCTCAACCATGAGCAAGTAGTAGGAAGCAGCTGACTAGAGCTCGACATCACACGATCCGTCGCAGTACGGGGCGAGCCCGGTGGCGCCGCAGGCGCAGGCCGCCATCCGGGTCTCGCAGCGCATCCCACCACCGACGCCGGGCTGATCCGTCCACACCCGCAAGTCGCCCCGCAAGAGGAGGGGACCACCGGGCACCGCTCGTACGGTCGTCACCGGATCAGGTTGCTCGGTGTCGGCACCGGTCGTCGGGCGATACTGCAACGCCCCGGTCGGGCACCGCCTGATGACGGTCGCGACCTCGTCTGCCGGTGCGGCCCCGGGCAGGATCCATGGGCGTCGTCCGACGTCGAACACCTTCGGTAGACCTCGGACACACTCGCCGGCGTGCCGGCACCGGCGAGCGTTGTAGCTGACCACGATCTCCGGGCCGGAATACCGCTTCCCGTCATCGAAGGGGTCGTGCGTGGCCGGTTCGGTCACGGGTGCCGGACCAAGTCGGCGTACTCGGCATGGCGGCGGATGTAGGAGACGATGAACGAGCAGAGCGGGGTGGCGAATCGGCCCTGCCGTCGCACATCGTCCAGCGCCTCCCCGACCAGCCGCGAGCCCAGTCCGCGCCCCTCGTAGGCGACGTCCACCTCGGTGTGAGTGAACACCACCCGGTCGCCGTGGAGGCGGTAGTCGGCGAAGCCGGCGAGAGTGCCGTCGACCAGAACCTCGTACCTCTTCATTTCCGGATTGTTCCGGATGACGATCATGTCCACGTCACTCACTGTCCGCCTCCTGGGTTGATCGGCCCCGCCGCGCGCACCCGGAGCGTGCGTACATGTTCCTCCACGCATCACCGACCTGGCCAACTTCCTGTGCGGCTGTTCCGGTCATCACACTCCAAGCGTTAGGCTTCTGGGCGCTCGGAGAAAAGTGACATATCATCTGTCTTCGCCGTGGCCAGCAGGTCGACGGCGTCGCGCCATCACTCGTCCCTTCGGGTGCCATCGTCCCCGAACTGGCGGTCTGGCCGATCACGCCCATCCCTCCAGCCCGACCTGAAAGGTTCACATGAGCGGCGACTTTGAGCTTCCGCAGTACGACGACATCGAGGACGAGGGCGTCCTCGACGGCTCAGACACGCTTGTCGACGGTGTGGACGACCCGCTGGACGTTGGGATCGCCGCGGGCGATCGCTGGGCGGGCGCCAACCGCTTCGGGACGACGGAGGCGGAGCAGCACGCGGGAGAGTCGCTCGCCCAGCGGCTCGCCGAGGAGGAGCCCGACATCACGGTCGACGATGATCCTGCCCCCTACGGTGACGAGGACGAACTGACCAGGCGCGGCTACGACCGTGACCTGCGCTCCGGGCGGCTGGTCGAGATCAACGACGGGTTCGGGGAGGACGTCGAGGCGGATTCCGTGGCCAGGGACGCCGGTATCGACGGGGGCGGCGCGAGCGCCGAGGAGGCTGCCGTGCACCTGATCAACGAGCCCTACGACCAGTCCGAAACGCCGCTGTGGTGAACCCGGGACCAGGACGTACCGGGTGACGCCGAGGTAGCACATGGGCTGGGCCATGTGAAAGCCCAGCCCACCGAGGCCAGGGAACCCGACCCGGGGGGCCTTGATGCGGCGCTGCCTCGGTGGGAACGGCGGGTTCTCCATCCACGACCAGGGCCTCGATCGTGGCCACCCGGCCGTCGGGATGCCACTGCAGGACGTCGGCGCTACCGGGGCCGAGGACCAGCGGAGACGGAGATGATCGCCGGGCGCGTGCGCCCGACGACCGCGGGCGCCGAGCTGGAGGAGATCCTGTTCATCGCGCGGCAGCGCGACCGGAAGACCGGCGAGCTGACCAAGATCGCGGTACGGATCTCCTGCGACGCCACCGGCGGCGCCGAGCTGACCGTCGGCGAGCCGCCGGTCGAGCCGCTCGGCGACTACCGGCTGAAGGTGCTGCGCCCGAGCAGCCGCCCGTGCGCCCTACCCGTGACTGTCCACGGTGGACCTTTCGTGAACAGGTGCCCGAAATGGCCCAACGCCGGGCACGTCGCACCCGCCGTTGGCCGCGTTGATCGCGGATATCGCCGTGGTCCTGGCCGGCCAGGCTGCTTCGCTCTGCTCTGGCTGCCGGTCAGATCCGCCCACATCCACAGCACCTGCCCGCGCCGCCAGCGAGAGGTCAGCCGCACGCGAGAATCCGCCATGTCCGGGTCCACGTCAGCGCCGGCGTTCCGATAGGGTGGCGCTCTCGGTTCACATCGATGAGAGTGACGGCATGGACTGGGCGGCTGCGGCAGCGCTGGGCATGATCGGCGGCGGCATCGTCGAGGTCGTCGCCGTCTGGGGAAACCTTGCGGCCTGGCAGAAGGCTCGCCATCTCGCGCGCCGCCGGGGCCGCAGACTGCCACCGATGATCCGGTACGTCGACCCGGCCGCGGATACGCTCGTCGCCGTCACCCGGCTCGTCCTGGGCGCGGCTGCCGCGCTCATCCTGCACACGCAGATCTCCGGCGCGGTCACCGCCATCGCCGTGGGGGCATCGGCGCCGGCGCTACTCGCGCAGCTGGGCGCGGCGCGCGCCTTGTCGGCGCCGGCTGAGGGCGACACCACATGAGTACGCTGCCGCAGCGGTACTGGCGTGGGCTGACTGGGGGCCGTGCGGTCGACGAGAAGCCACTGGCCGAGCGGGGCCGGGAGGGGTACGGGCTGTGGCGCCGCTACTGGGCGGCCCTGTTGGGCATCCGTCTGCCCCCGAAGGACGCCGCCCAGCCTCCGGCCACCCGCGACAACCCGCTGACCGAGCCGTACGTGCAGGGCGCGAGGGTCCGGCTCCCCCGGTTCGACCGGGCCGCGGTCAGGCTGGCCGCCTCCGAGGAGCCGGAGCGCATGGTCGCCCGGTGGGCCGCCGCCGGCCGGCGGTTTACCGTCCGGGAGTCCGGCCCCGGCGGGGTTGAACTGCTGGTGCAGGTGGATCGGGAAGTGCCGGCCACCGAGGTCCTGCCCGTCGATGTCGCGACGGTCGGCGACGACCGGCGCTACTTCCTGGTCTTCGTGCCGGAGCCCGCGGGAGGATCGGTGGGCGCGCTCCGGCTGGCGGAGACGTCCGGCTGGATCGACGTGACCGTCGACGAGGAGCTGCCCGTCGCCGCCCTAGAGGCCGGCGACCCGGTGACGCGGGCGAGGATCGCGCAGTCCGTCGCGGCGACCCCCGATCCGGGAATGGCGACCTGGGCGGAGATCGCGGCGTCCCGGCCGGCAGACGACCCTCTGAGCCAGGTGATCAAGGATGCCGCCGGCTGACTCGGCGACGGCCGCTGATCGGTACGAACTGTGCAGCCGTCTGTTGTTCGGCCCCGGCACGTGGTTCGAGCTCTGCCGCGAAGCGACGGGTGATCCGGCCGCCGCGGCAGATCTGATGGCACGTCTGGCGCCGGAGGGTGACGCGGCTCAGGCGCTGGCCACCCGCGGCAGCTGGCCCGGCGAGTCGCGCCTGCCGCGGCCCGCTGCTCGAAACGTCGGGTCGGCCCTGTCCGCGGCGCAGGCGGCCGCGGACGTCGTCACGGTGCTCAGTGGCAGCCCGAACGCCGAGGACCAGATGGACCCCGAGGAGCGGCTGCGTAGCGCCGGACTGCACTGGCGCCGGGCGAACGTGCTGCCGGTGTCGCCGCTGACCGGGACCGGCATCGACTCCGCCCTCGCCGATCCCCGCGCGGCAGCCGTCGCTCGCCGGCTGGCGGTCCTCGCCGACGACGCCAAATCGCAGGACAAGGCGGCGTTCGGATTTCTCACCCTTGTCGTACGGGCGTTGGCCGGCGAGTGGCCGCGCAAACGTCGCGAGGTGGAGATGCCTGTGCTGTTCGACCGGCGCTCCACCGGCGGACACGGCGTCCTGCGGTTGACGCTGCTCGAGGATGGGCCACCCGGCCTCTACCCGGACCCGCGGGCCATGCTGTTCCTGGTCGCGGACGGGCGTTTCGCCGAGGCGCTGGACGTGGCCTGGCGTGCGGCCGCGCCGCCGCTCGGTGGCCGGTGTGTGGTGTGGCGTCTCACCACCGACGATCTGCCCTGCGACGAGGTGGCGGGCGGATCGCTCGGCGCCGCGTTCGGGGTGGGCCTGGCTGACCTCGCCCGCCGGACGCCGCCTGCCCTGCGGGTGCGCCGCCTCGACCGACGCTGCGCGGTGACCGCCGAACTGCGGCCCGACGCCCGGCTGGTCGAGGTGAGCGGTATCCGCAACAAGCTCGAAGAGGCCGTCCGACAGCGGCTGCGCGTGATCCTCGCACCGTCCCGCGATCGTGACGCGCTGCCGGACCCGTTGCTGCACGACGCCAAGGTGCGGTTCGCTGTTGACCTGCCCGCCGCGGTGCGGCACAGCCGTACCCGGGTGAACCCGACCTTTGCCGCCATGATCGCCGCGCTGGTGCTGGCCTCCGCCGGGTTGACCGGCGGCGTGCTGGCCGACGCGCGTAAATCGCGGGCGGCGCACCTGCGGGAGGTCGCCAACAACCTGCTGCCGGCCGCCGATACCATCCGGCAATCCGACCCCACCAGCGCCCTGCTGCTGGAGGCCCTCGCCGTCCAGCTCGACGCCTCCGGGGCGAGAGCCGCCTTGATCCGCAGTCTGCTGGCCAACCGCTACATCGGCACCCTCGCTGACACCGACAGCCGACCGTGCGGCGGACCACAGGCCTGGTCCGCGGACGGCACGAGAGTCCTCACCGTACGGCCTCGCACGGTGATGGTGTGGGACACCGCGCGGCGCACGATCGACCGTGCGATCGAGGCGCCCGGGCAGGTGACCGGATGCGCCTTCGCCCCCGACGGCAAGACCATCGCGCTCGCCGTCGACGACCGCCTCGCTCTCGTACCGCTCGATCGCCGGCCGTCACCCGGCCCCGCCGTAACCATGACCAGCGTTTCGGCGCAGCGTGTCCACTACGCTCCCAACGGCGTCCTCGCCACCATGACGCAGAAGCAGCCCGTCAGACTCTGGTCGGTCGCCGACCGGGGCCGGCCGCGACTGCTCGGCGCCGTGGCCGCCACCATCTCCCAGCAGACCGTCTCCGACCTGCGACCACTTCTCGCATTCTCCAGGGACTCACGCACACTCGTCTTCGGCGAGCGAGAGCGCGTCGTCCTCGCCGACGTCGCGCGCCCGGACAGCCCGCGTGTCACCGGCTCGATCCCCGTCTTCGCGGACAGCCTGGCGCTCTCATCGAGGGGCGTCCTGGCAGTCGGTCGCACAGACGGCGTCACTGACTTGTGGGACGTCCGCGATCCGAGCCGGCCCCGCCGCACCGACACCCTCCGCTCTCGACAGGAGATCGGACTGCGGGTCTCCTCGGTGGCCTTCACCCCGGACGGACTGCATTTGGTGACCGCGGCCGACGGGAGCAGCGAGATCTGGCGCCTCGGCGATGCCACCCCGCGACCCCTGCGTACGCTCGCCGTGACCGCTCACCAGGTGACCGGCGTCAACCTCGCCCCGGACGGCGAGACCGCTCTGGTGTCCGATGCCAGCGGATCGCTGACCTTCTGGCGGCTGTCCGACCAGACGTCGCCGCCGACAGTGGCGACGCTGCCGATGGCCCCAGCCAACATCACCGGCATGGTCTTCCAGGCTGATGCTGCGCGCCTGGTAGTCACGGCGGCCGGCGGTGCCGCCACCGTCTGGGACGTCAGCGACGTAGCCTATCCCCGACGGATCCGGACCGTCGGCCCGCGCGACGGCAGAGGAACCCCCGTCCCCTTCAGATCCGACTCCCACGCCGGCTCCGCCTGGCCGACCGCGTTCGGGGCCGACGGCCGACGGTACGCCTCGACCGACGACAAAGGCGGCATCAGTGTGTGGTCGGTCCACCCGGACGGCCGCATCGACCAGACCGCCGGGATACCTCGAACCGCCGATGCGGCGCTCCTCCCGCTGGCTCTGTCACCCGACGGCACCCTGCTCGTCGCCAGGACGAGCGAGAACAACACAGCGGCGTCTCTGTGGGACATCCGGGACCATCCGCGACTTGTCGCCCGCCTACCGATGACCGCCGACCTGCCCACCACTGCCTTCACACCGGACGGTCGCACGCTGGTCACCGTGGCGAACGTGGAGAAGAGCGCCGGTCAGGACACCGCCACCTGGTGGAACATCAGCGATCCCGCGCGCCCGGTTCGGGTGGCACAGCGCCGATTCACCACCGGCGGCAGAGGGCCCGGGCCGATCGTGTTCACGCCGGACGGCCGGCTCATGTTCGTGGCCGTGGGCACCGGCCCCGGCGTCCTGTGGGACATCTCGGACCTCGCATCCCCCGAGCTGCTGACGACCCAGCCGCCCCCGAACGGCGCGGACTCACATCACGCCATGCTCCAGGGGCACACGCTGATCCTCAGCGCGACGGGTGCCATCAACGTCTGGGACGTTACCGACCCGGAAAAGGCGAGTGAGGCGGCCGTGTTCGCCAGCGGCGACGAGAGCCCGTTCTATCGCCTTTTCGCCGTGGCGCCCACCGGCCTGCTGGCCACCGCGCAACTGGCGGGAGGCGTGCAGAGCCTTTACACCAACGAAACGCTGGTCCGGCTGCGCGACCTCAAGCCAATCCTCGACATCGTTGCCGACCCCACCGCCGCGGCGTGCCGGGTCGCCGGGCATGACCTGAGCCCGGAACTCTGGCAAAAGTACGCACCAGACCTGCAGTACCGCCCGGTATGCCGGTGAAGACCAGCTCCACACCGCAACCGGCACCGCACAGGCAATCGATTGTTGTTCTGTCCATGGACGTTGGTGACAGGGCTGGGATCTTGAAATAGGTGAGGACCTCTGGGCCCGTGGCACCGGTGTGCGCGACGTCGTAGACGCGTGCCGGCGGCTCCGCACCGGCATCGCGGAAAATCGCATCCTGTTCGGCGCGGCCGTCGTCGGCCTTTCAATGGTTCGTGCCCACCCTCGGGCGGGTTCAGCGGCCAGTGGCCACGAGGAGCACTGGGCGGGCGCCCCGCGGAAGGGACCATGCTGCGTTGCGGTCGGTGAAGTCGAAGTTCGACCGGTCGACGATGACGTAGCCGCCGCTTGCGTAGACATGGAATGAATCGTGCGCGCCGGGCGGCAGAGCAATGCTGGAGATCAGATTTCCGGACCGCGGATCCAGCCGGAGAAGCTGATCAGTACGCGTGATCGCGTACACACCCTGCTCGTCTGCGGCGAGGTCGACGATCTCTTCCGACGAAGGCCACTGCCAAAGTTCCCTGCCGTCGTCCACGGAGGCGGCACGAATCGCGCGCCGGTCGTCGCCAACTCGCACGATGGCCTGCTCGACCAGGACCGACCCCCAGCCGGGATCGGATACGGCGACAACGTGTCCCTCACCGTCGAGCAGCCAGGCACCGCCGTCGTCGCTGACGACGAAGCCAGCGCACTCGGAAAGAGCCACCCGGCAGCCCACGCGCCAGACCACGATCCACGAGCTCTGGGAAGCCGTCGTGTTCGCGCCCGGCCGCCAGGTGCCGACCTCCCGCCCGGTCCCGGTGTCGTAGAGATGGATGGTCTTGGGCTGATCGCAGGCCACCACCACGGCGACGACTCTCCTGCCAGTCCACGACACTCCCGTGCAACCGGACGGCTCGATGCGCCACAGCGATTGCCCGGTTGCCGGACGGAATGCCTCGATACTTCGCTCACCCGCGCTGATAATGACCGGCTCCGCCTGCGCATTCTGGGCGGTGAACAGCCCGAGAAGAGAGTCGCCGTAGAGCATGGCTACCCCGGTAGGCCCGCCAATCCAGTGGTCGCCACCCAAATGCTTCTCGACCGTGCGACGCCAGGCAACCCGGCCCGTCCGGGCGTCAATGCCGATCAGGCTGCCCGTGGACCACTTGACCGCGACGACCGGCGACTGCTGACGATGCGCCGATGCAACCACCACTCCGGTGACCGTCGCCGGGAACCGGTGATACGACCAAAAAGGCTTCGATCCGGCCGGCGCCGTCAGCGGCTCGGCCCAGACGTCGTGCTTGGTGGCAAAGACCCGCAGCCGCCCATCGACGATCAAGGGAATGGCCGGCAGCTCGGCCACGACACCGGGAGACGTGGACTCCGGCGAGGGATAGGGGCCGGCTGCCGCGCTGGCCCACTCACCGGGCCGCACCCACTGGTAGACGCCCACTCCGGCCAAAGCCACGAGCGCTACCACCACGACCAGTAGCAAGACGACCTTCCACCAGCGCACCAGGCCTCCCCACCACCCACCAGGCACAAGTGCCGGACACCCTACCGCTGTTTGCGATGCTCCGGCGGATCCTGTTGAAAGGCATCAGGTCCAAAGCCGCCGATCGGAAGCCTCGGGTCAAAGCCCCAAGCTGGGGTCGCTCCTCCCTGGCCGGCCAACAAGACGGCAGCGAGTGGACCCGGTTCGCCAAGACCGGCGCGACAAACAATGGTGCGGCTTCTGGCAAGCGCACACCCCCTGAACATCCTAGGAGGATTCCCCGGGCCGCTCCCCCGCCGCGTCACACGAATCCGACAAGCGCTCTACTCGGGATTTGACCGATCAGTGGCGGCGTTCTGTCGGCCCGCCGCCATGCCCTAACCTTTTCACCAACGGCTCAGCGCGGCGGCCAACTGGGCCAGGGCGACATGGGCGGCGTCGAACAGGGCCAGTTTCCGCGGGAAGTTGTGGATGAGCCCCTGGTACCGGGCTGCGGTGACGGGAACGCCGGCCGCCAGCAGCCTGGCCGCGTACCGTTCACCCTCGGCGGACAACAGGTCGAGCTCGGCGGTGATGACCACGGCCGGGGGCAGGCCGGTGAGGTCGGCCCGCAGTGGGTCCAGATCCGGCTGTGTACGGTCCACGCCGGGTGGGGCGAACGCATCCCAGAAGAACCGCATCTCCTCCCGGTCCAGGCCGTACTCGTCTAGCCCGTGTTTCATAAGGCTCGGAGCCACTGGTTGATGATGGCGACGGTGACGGTGGCTTCGAAGCGGACGGCGAGTTTGTCGTAGCGGGTGGCCATGGCGCGGTGCTGTTTGAGCTGGTTGATGCCGCACTCCACGGCGTGCCGCAATCGGTAGTCGACCGGGTTGAAGGCGGGTGGTCGTCCGCCTTTGGATCCCTTGGCCTTACGGTGAGCGTCCTGGTCGGCCTTGCTCGGGATGCAGACCCGGATCTTTCGGCGGCGGGCATACCCGCGGTTGCCGCGGCCGGTGTACGCCTTGTCGGCCAGGACCAGGTCGGGACGAGTCCGGGGCCGGCCGCCGCCGACCCGGTACACCTTGATCCGCTCCAGCACGGTGATGAACTGCGGGCTGTCTCCGCGCTGCCCACCGGTGATCACCACGGCGAGGGTCTTACGGCCCTGCTCGCAGGCCAGGTGCGTCTTGGTGGTGAACCCGCCCCGGGAACGACCCAGCCCGTGATCGGCAGGCTCGGTGGCAACACCACCCGGCGGCTCCTTCTGCAGGTGACCGTCCCGGCGGGCACCCGCAGCGTGCTGGTGGGCGCGGCTGATCGTGGAATCGACGCTCACCGTCCAGTCGATCTTCCCGGCGGCGTCCGCCCCGGCCTGCAACCCTGCCAGGACCTTCGCCCACGTGCCGTCACGCTGCCAGCGCCGGAACCAGCGATACAAGGTCTGCCAAGGCCCATACACCTCCGGCACATCCCGCCACGGCGTCCCGGTCCGGACCCGCCACCGGATCCCGTCGATGATCTGCCGTTTCGTCCAACGCGGCGGACGCCCCCGGCCCGGCTCCACAGGCAGAACAGGCCGCAGCCCCGCCCACTGAGCGTCGGTGAGATCGTGCCGCCTCGCTGCCGCTACCCTGGGCACGAGGTCTCCGGTCGGTCTTCGGTTTGCTTGGTCGCTAACCGATCTACCGGAGACCTCCTCTCTTATCGATCACCGCCACGCCGGCTTCTCACCGCCTAGCAGAGCCTTACGAAACACGGGCTAGGGCCGGATAGTCGGCCGCGGGGTCGATGACCGGGCAGATGAGGATCTGTCCCGCAAGACGGACCCCCGCATCCCGGGCGCGCCGAGCGGTCACCGCCGCAAGGTGCCCTCCCACGGAGTCACCGGCCACCGCTGTCCGGCCCGGGTCGAGGCCGTGCCGAGCCGCCCCAGGGCCGCGCAGCCAGGTGAGCGCGCGCGCCATGTCGTCCACCGCGGCCGGGTACGGATACTCGGGGGCGAGCCGGTAGTCCACGGAGAGCACGGCCCAGCCGGACGCGGCCGCCACGTGCCGACACAGCCCGTCGTGGGTGTCCACGCTGCCCATCACCCAGCCCCCGCCGTGCGCATAGAGGACCACCGGCATCGCGTCGTGATCGTCGTCGCGGTAGAGGCGGGCGGGCACGCCGCCGGCGTCGACGGTCACCACGGACCGGATCGCAGGTGCGCTGCCCACCTCGGCCGGAGTCGCCTGGACCATGCTGAGTCGTGCCGCCGGCAGGTTCGCCCGGGTGAGCGGGACACGCTGCTGGACTTGCATCGCCGCCCGCGCCTGCGGGTGGAGCCGGCTGGGGTCCACCCGCCCATTATCGCTTGCTCGACGGATGTCAACGTTGCCGACACGGCGGTGACGGATCGGCGGAGAGGCGGCTACGGTGTGGACCGTGGATGAGCTTCTACCGGCACTGCCGGAGGACTGGCAGCGCTGCCTTGCGGTGGCCGCACACCCTGACGACATCGAGTACGGCGCGGCCTCGGCGATCGCCCGCTGGACCGCACAGGGCAAGCGGGTCACCTACCTGCTGGCCACCCGGGGCGAGGCAGGAATCGACGCCATGCACCCGGACCAGGCCGCGCCGTTGCGCGAGGAGGAGCAGCGCGCCGGGGCCCGCGAGGTCGGCGTGGACGTCGTGGAGTTCCTCGACCACCGCGACGGGGTCGTCGAGTACGGTCCAGACCTGCGCCGCGACATCGTGCGGGCGATCCGCCGGCACCGGCCCGACGTCATCGTCTCGGGCGCCTTCACCGTCCGCATGGTGGGCGGTATCACCAACCAGGCCGACCACCGGGCGGTGGGGCTGGCTACGCTGGACGCCGCCCGCGACGCGGGCAACCGGTGGATCTTCCCAGAACTGGTGGGCGAGGGGCTACCACCCTGGGGCGGCGTGCGCTACGTCTGCTTCGCCGGCGCCGAGCGCCCCACCCACGGCGTGGACGTCACCGGTGAGCCGTTGCAGCGCGGTATCGCCTCGCTAGCCGCGCACGCTGAGTACACCAAGGGCCTGGGCGTGGTCGGCCCCGAACCCGGGCCGTTCCTCACCTGGGCGGCCCGCCAGGGCGGGCTGGCGCTGGGCGTGGAGGCGGCGGTCCTGTTCGACGTGCACGCCCTCGCCTTCGAGGGCCCACCACCCTGGCTCTGAGCCCTGCCAGAACACTCTCCGGCGAGCGTGTCGGGCCACCGCGAGCTGATGCCGCGCCCGCGGGAAATCGCATCCGTCCTGATTAGAATGACCGGTCGTGCTTCGGTAGGTACAACGTCCGACAGCCCGGAAACACGGCGCAGAAGACGTCCAATCGGCCCCTCGGCAGCTTACCGGCGCATCGGAGTCCGTCCGGACGGAGGATTCATCGATGTCCAGCCTTTTCGCATGCTGACTGAGACGACTACCCGCGTCTATGGCCGCTCCCCGGGCGGCTATGCCCACCCGGGGGGTAGGAGGGTCGCAATGAAGCGCTCCACCGTGTTCCTGTCAGCGTTACTCCTGATGATCTTCGGGCTCGTCGCACCCTCGGCGGCACAGCCGTCGCAGGGCGAACTCGACATGTACACCGTGCGGGCCGCGCCCGCGCAGGCCGCTCAGCTCGTCCGGGAGGGTCTCGACGTCGTGGCCACCCGGCTCGTCGGGGAAGACGTCGAGTTGGACGTGGTCCTCAGCGACGCCGAGCGTGCCCGGCTCGGCGACCGAGGCCTACGCGTCGCGCCCAAGCGCAACAAGGACGGCAAGACCCAGCGCCAGCTCGCCGCCGAGCAGGCGGCCAGCGGATACAACGTGTGGCGGTCCTGGGACGAGCCGGGCGGCATCCGCGACGAGCTGTACGACCTCGCGAACCGGAACCCGCAGCTGGTCAAGCTTGAGGTGCTCGGGCACACATACCAGGGACGCGAGCTCATCGCGCTCAAGGTGACGCAAGCGGCCAAGGAGGTCCCCGACGCCTCGCGCCCGGCCGTGCTGTACAGCTCGAACCAGCACGCCCGCGAGTGGATCAGCGTCGAGGTCAACCGGCGCCTGCTGAGGTGGTACGTCGACCGCTGGCGGGCCAATGACAAGGACATCAAGGACCTGCTGAAGAGCACGGAGCTGTGGTTCGTCATCTCCGCCAACCCGGACGGATACCAGTACACGTTCGACAACGAACGGCTGTGGCGCAAGAACCTGCGCGACAACAACAACGACGACCAAATCACCGTCGGCGACGGTGTCGACCCGAACCGCAACTTCAACGCGCGCTTCAAGTACGACGAGGAGGGCTCCTCGTCCATCTCCGCCGGGGAGACCTACCGCGGGCCGAGCCCCGCCTCCGAGCCCGAGACCCAGGCGATGCAGGGCCTGCTCGACCGGATCAAGCCCAAGTTCCAGTCCAACTTCCACTCCTTCGGGCCGTACATCCTCTACCCCCAGGGCTGGCAGATCGGCACGCCCGAGGCCGACAACCCGATCTACACCGCGCTCGCCGGCACCGACGCCAACCCAGCGATCCCGGGCTTCGACCCCGGCATCAGCTCGGATGAGCTGTACGTGACCAACGGCGAGACGACCGACTACGCCGACACGGCCAACGGCACCATCGCCTTCACTCCGGAACTGAACGAGGGGTGCCCCGGCTGCGGCTTTGTCTTCCCCGACGACGAGGCGCTGATCCAGGCGGAGTTCGAGAAGACCCTCCCGTTCGACCTCTCGCTGGCCCGCTCGGCCACCCGCCCGGCGGACCCGGTGTCCGCGGTCGGTGCGACGGTCAAGCCGTTCTACCTCGACCAGACCGAGGTCGACCCGGAGAACGGCGCCCTGGCGATGTTCGACTTCACCTTCGACGTCTCGTACGGCGATCCGCAGGATGTGCGGGTGCTCGCCAAGCGCAGCCTCGGCGCCGTGACCGTCAAGTTCCAGATCAACGGCGGTACGGTGCACAGCGCCCCCACGTCAGAGTGGACGAGTGGCCAGCGCTACGGAGTCGGGAACTCGAACTACTACCGGGTCATGCGCGGACAGGTGACCGGCACCAACCCGGGCGACACGGTGAAGGTGTGGTTCGAGGGCGGCGGGGCCGCCAGCGACTCGTTCACCTACCGGGCGGTCGCCGAGAGCACAAACCGCGTGCTGGTCATGGCGGCCGAGGACTACACGGGCGCCTCACCCGCCCAGGCCCCCGGCCCGCACTTCCTGTCGTACTACACCGACGCCCTGGCGGCGAACGGGATCGGGTACGACGTGTACGACGTCGACGCTCGAGGGCGTGCCGCGCCGGATGCGCTAGGCGTACTCAGCCACTACGACGCGGTCATCTGGTACACGGGCAACGACATCATCACGCGCGAGCCAGGCTGGGGTGCGGGCAATGCCTCCCGGCTGGCGATGGAGGAATTGCTGCAGGTGCGTGACTACCTCAACGAAGGCGGCCGCGTGCTCTACACCGGCAAGTACGCCGGTCACCAGTACGCGCCGGGCCACGGCACCCAGCGTTACGACCCGTTCGAGAACAAGATGTGCTCCGACCCGGCCATCCTGCGACGGTGCCGCGCGCTCGGCGGCTCGGGCGACGGCCTCAACGACGTGATCGAATACTGGTTCGGCGCCGGGGCCATCAACGAGGACGCCGGTGCGAACCCAGCCGGTGGGCTGTACGACGTGGCCGGTATTGACACCCCGTTCAACGGCCTCGACTGGGGCTTCAACGGCCCCGGCAGCGCCGCCAACCAGGATCACAGCGCCTCGTTCCTGACCACGAGCGGGCTGCTTCCGGTCGCCGACTTCCCGCAGTTCCGCAGTTGGCCGGCGGCCAGGTACGACCGGCCCGGTGGGCCGTTCGACCCGCACACCGGTGACAACTACGTCTACTCGCAGATCGCCGACGTCTCGTACAAGCGGCTTACCCGGACGATCACCGTTCCGGCCGGCGGTGCCACGCTGTCGTTCTGGACGTCGTACAACACGGAGGCGGAGTGGGACCACGTGCTGGTCGAGGCCCACACGGCCGGACAGAACGACTGGACGACGCTGCCCGACCTCAACGGCCATACCAACCAGGAGACCGGGCAGTCGTGCCCGGCCGGCTGGCGCGACCTGCACCCGCACCTCGACCATTACCAGACGCTCAACGCCGACGGCACGTGCAGCCCGACCGGTACGACCGGCGCATGGCACGCCGCCTCCGGTGTCTCCGGCGGCTGGCAGCAGTGGCGGGTCGACCTGGGGCAGTTCGCCGGCCGTCAGGTCGAGGTCTCGATTGCGTACGTGAGCGACTGGGCAACGCAGGGCTTGGGCGTGTTCGTCGACGACGTCGAGGTGTCCACGGGCGAGGGCAGCACATCGTTCGAGGACGGGCTCGGCGGCTGGGCGGCAACCGGACCGCCGGAGGGCAGTGCGTCGAACACTAACAACTTCGTCCGAACGACGGCGGCGGGCTTCCCCGAGGGCGCCGTGGTCGCCACCGATGCCACGCTCTACTTCGGCTTTGGCTTCGAGGGGATCAGCGATATGGCCACCCGGAACTCGGTAATGGGCAGGGCCATGGGGTATCTGCTGCGCTGAGAGCACTGGCTGACGGCGGCCGATGAGAATCATCGGCCGCCGTCGACCGTCGAAACCCCGGGAACAACCGCGCCGCACCGGTCGCCGCCGCCGCGGTGCTCGGCCTCCTTGAGGATGTAGAACCACAGCGGAGTGCCGTGTGCACCGAGGCGAGGCCCGGGGTGCTGGCCCGGGGCCGGGCGGCCGGCCCGCACACCGGATTCACCGGGTCTGGTCAGTCGGTCGGATCAGGATCTCGTTGACAGCGACGTGCTCGGGCTGGGTGAGCGCGTACAGGACGGCGCCAGCGATGTCCTCGGCGCGGGACGCGATCGACCGCCTCTGCGACGCCGCCGAGGCACTCGCCGCTCGGACACGCGAACAAGACGCCGTCCGCAGCGACATCACGGGAACGTCGTGCTGCTACTCGGCGGCATCCACCAGACAGCAGCGCCCCTGCTGAACGCACAGCCGCAGGCATGGCGCCGCTACCTCGAACTGGCCCTCGACGGGCTGCGCACCACCAACGCCCGCACACTGCCACATCGGCCGCCCCGCCGCCTGAACCTCACCGATCCCGCAGAACTCACGTGACCTGCGACGCTGTCTCCGACCACGCGACCACCAGAAATTCGACCAGGCGCTGGCCGCCGTGCGCGCCGGCGACGCCCTGTCCGGCTCACCTACCGCCAAAAAAGTAAGGGGTCGTTCATGGCGAACTACAACTGACGCCCCCAAGATGCCCCGCTCGCGCCGCCCGGGGGCGGCGCGAGCGGGGCGGCGGCTCAGCCTCGGAGGGTGGCCATGTTGCCGGCGCTGATCTTGGCAAAGCGCAGGGACCGGCCCGGGTCGGCGCTGCCACCCGGGGCATTATCCTGCTCGTAGTTGGGGTTGTGGTAACCCTTGGCGCCGATGTTCCCGAAGAACGACGTGAAGTCGATGTCGCTACGGGGGTCGCCGAAGGGGATCATCGTGTAGCCGTCGCCCACGCCGTCCGGCTGCCCGGTGGCGTCGCCGTCCTTGGCGTGGAACAGCGCGTAGCGCATCGTCTGCTTCGCCACCTGGGCGGTCGGGTCGAAGATGTCTTCCACCCGCTTGCCGTCGTAGTCGTAGCGCCACCGCCACTGGTGCTGCGCGACGTGCGCCCAGTAGATGTCCATCTCGATGACGACCAGCTCCGGGTCCGTGACGTCGAGGTAGTGCTGCATGAGCCGCTTGCCGGACTCGGCGCGCACCACCGTCGGCGGGATCGGCGCGCCGCTGACGCGGTCCTCGGTGACGGTCACCAGCGGGCCGTCCTGGAGGAAGTTGTACGCCGGCGAGTGGTTGTGGGTGTACATGTGGATGCCCCACTGGAGGCTGATCCGGTTCAGCGCCTCCCACTTCTCCCCCGCGACCGTCCACGGCTCGATGTTGCGGTTGTTGGCGCTCGTCGGGTCGCCGCCGGTGCCCATGTAGGGCATGCCGAGGATCGCCGCGAACTCCAGCTCCGTCTGCAGCCGGTCGTAGTCCTGGCTGGACATGGTGCCGCCGGGGCTGTTCGGGCCGTACCAGGTGTTCGGGATGAACCCGTGGTTGCCGATCGCCTGCAGGCCGTACGCGTCGAGGAAGCCGCGCAGCGTGCGCGCGTACGCCAGGTACGCCGCCCGCGACTCAGCCGTGGTCACCCCACCCGGCGCGGGGTTGGGCGCGGCGCCGCCGGGGTTCGCGGCATTCTGCCCGTAGCCGGCGAACTCGATCTGCTTGAAACCGCAACCGGCCAGGAACTCGAACAGCTCCAGCCAGCCGCCGGGCAGCGGCACCAGCGGGCCGAGGTCGTCCGGGTTCTGGGGGAACTCCGGTCCGCCCAGGTAGCCCATCGTCGGCGGGACGCCCATCGCCGCGCTCGCCGCGATGCCGACCCGGGTGGGCACGTCGCGCTGGGTGAAGGTGATGGTGCCCAGCTTGCCGTCCGGGATGAGCCGCCCGCTCGCCGCGCTCGCCATGCTGGGTGAGAACACCGCTGCCGGGCCGAGCGGGCTGAACGCGGCGGCCGCGGCCGCACCGGCGCCGGCCATGAGCCGCCGCCGGCTGATCCTGCTGTCAAAGGCCATTGTGGTCCCTCTCTCGAAAACCGTCGATCGAAGCGGGGGCGGCGGGTGCGCCGCGTGGCGGCGCGGCGCACCCGCCGCGGTGCACTAGGAGCCGCTCACCCCCTGTCCGCCGAACTCGGCCCAGTTGAGGTTGAACAGGTTGCCGCCGGTCTGGCCACCGGACACCGACCGGAACACGAGGTAGACCTTGTGCAGGCCACCCGGATCCACGATCGGGAAGGTCTGGCTCTGCCAGGTCGCCGCGTCACCGGTCGAGGTGAGCGCCGCCGTGGTGAGGATCGGCCCGTTCACCGCGTCGAGGTGGACCTCGACGGCCGCCATCGGGCCGCCCGCCGGCACCTGCGTCGACGTGCTCGCCACCCGGAACGTGAGCGAGTTGATGTTCTGCAGGTTGAACGGGCCGTTGAGTGCGATCCAGTCGCCGCTGGCGAGGCTGCCGCGGTGCTGGCTGCCGCCCGCCGGGTCGTTGGTGGTGGCGACGTTCGTGCCGGACTCTTCGGCGGCGAACTCGACCTCTTGGCGCTTCTGGCGGACATTGTTCTGGGTCACCGTGGTCAGCGCCGGAACCCCGCCCGGACCGCCGAGGTCGGTGTAGGAGGCGCTGATGACGCCGAAGACGTTGCCGCCGTGTGACACGTCGTTGGCGTCGGTCGGCAGCACGCCGGTGCAGCCGTTGACGGTCTGCTCGGCATGCCCGTGGGTGTCGTGGCCGAGCACGAACGTCACCGCGACCCGGCTGCAGTCGATCGTGCCGTCCTCCGGATCGGTGACGGTCACCGAGAACGGGATGCTGTCGCCGAAGGCGAACAGGCCGCCCTCGACCGGAGTGTTGACGGTCACCTTGGGAGCCGTGTTGCCCACCGTGATGGTGGTGTTCGCGGACGCGGACTTGCCGCTGGAGTCCAGCACCGTGAGCCTCGCCGTGTACTGGCCGGGCGTGGTGTAGGTGAACTGCGGGTCCGGGTCGGTGGAGTCGACGGCGCCGTCGCCGGTGAAGTCCCACTGGAACCGGATCGAGTCGGCCGGGTCGGGGTCGCGCGAGCCGGCGCTGGAGAACTGCACGGTCAGCGGCGCGGCGCCGCTGGTCGGGGAGGCGGCGAGCACCGGGATCGGGGCGCGCTGACCCTTCACGTAGTCCCAGCGGTAGAGGCCGGCGTCGTTGTTGACGTTGAAGAAGCCGTCACCGTAGGCGAGGAGGTAGAAGTGCCCCTTCCCGTCGAACTGCAGGTCCATCGGGTTGTCGCACTCGAACGGATTGCTCGTCTGCGGTACCCGCTGCGGGGTGAGGCCGCCGCAGTCCAGCAGGTTGTTGATCTTGAAGATCCGGTTCTGCGAGTCGAGCCGGACCTCGCGCAGCGTGTCCCGGGTGAACTCGCCGAAGAAGACCGTGTTGTCGTAGTAGGGCGGCAGCTTCGTCGGGTCCGCGTTGTTCGGGTCGAAGTGGTACTTCGCTGCGCCGTGCGGGCCAACGCCACCCGTGCCCAGCTCAGGGAACAGGCGAGGACAGGTCGTGGCGCCCGAGCCGTTGTAGTACGCCAGGCACGGCGTACCGATCGGATTGTCCGCCCGGTTCTCGGGGGTGTAGGAGTACCAGATGTCCGGGTTGGTGATCGGCGGGCCGTATTCGAGGCCAGGCTCGACGGTGGGTCCGCCGTTGAGGTTCCAACGCGAGTTGTTCTGCGGTCCACGCGTCGGGTTGTCACACTCGTGCGCCTGCGCCGGGGTGTCGAGCGGAGTGGAGGTGTTGAAGTTCCACCGGTAGTAGGGCAGGTCGGTCTTGTAGCACAACGGCCAGCCGTAGTTAGCCGGCTTGCGGACGATCTCCACCCGGCCCGTACCCGCCGGCCCGCGGAAGTTCTGCGGCGTCTGGGAGTCGGGCGAGTAGTCGGTGATGTACGCGACGTCGTTCTCGTCGACCTGGATCCGGAACGGGTTCCGGAAGCCCATCGCGTAGATCTCCGGGCGGGTCTTCTCCGTGCCGACCGGGAACAGGTTGCCCGCCGGGGCCGTGTACGCCCCACCGAAGCGGTTGGCCTCGCCGGAGGCGATGTCGCCGCCCTTGACCGTGATCCGCAGGACCTTGCCGCGCAGGTCGTTGGTGTTCTGCGCGGAGCGCCGGGCGTCAACGTGCGGGGCGTTGTACTGCCCGCTCGCGGTGAGCTGGTCGTTGAACGGGCCGAAGCCGCCGGAGTTGCCGCCGCCGGCCGGCGTGTCGTCGCCCGTGACCAGCCACAGGTTGCCGTGCTTGTCGAAATCGATGTCGCCGGCCACGTGGCAGCAGGCGCCACGGTTGACCGGGACACGCATGATCTCCTGCTCGGACGCCACGTCAAGGTGCGCCGGGGTGTCCGCCGTCGCGCCCACGAACTTGAAGCGGGAGAGCTGGAAGTAACCGACCCAGGGGTCCCACACCGCCGGAGAGTTGCCCGTGTTCGGGGCGTTCGCCGTCGGCGTCGTCTGCGTGACCACCTCGCCGGTCGACAGCTTCACGTCCTTGACCGTCGGCGGCGCGTAGTAGAGGTACACCCAGCGATTGGTCGCGAAGTTGTCGTCGATACCCGGCCCGTAAAGGCCGTCCTCGCTGGCCGTGTAGACCGGGATCTGGGCCAGCATCGTGGTGGTGTTGGACTTGGGGTCGTGCAGCCGGACGCCGCCGCGGCGGTCGGTCTGGATGACCCGACCGTCGGGCAGGACGTCGAAGCCGACCGGCTCATTGGTGTTCGGCGGGAGCGCGACCGCGGTCTGCTGGTAGTTGGCGAGCACCGTCGCGCCGCAGTCGGAGTAGACCGGGTCGGCCTGCCCCGCCGCCCACTTGATCGCGCCGCCCAGGTGAGATCGCAGGTTCGCCTCGCCGAAGCCGGCTGCGGTGTTGCCGAGCGCCGTGTAGAACGAGCGGCCGCCCTGCCAGTCCTTGCACCAGGTGACCGGGTGGTCGGCACCCATGTTGCCGCCGGCGATGCCGGTGAGCGTCCCGCCCCACGACTGCTGCGCGAAGGTGTCCTCGACGACGGTGGCGAGGACGTGGCTCTTGCCGCGGACGTTGGACTGGAAGTTGTACCAGGCGTCGCTCCTGGTCCAGTACTCCGGCAGGTTCTTTGACGCGTCGTGAACCCGGTCGGCGACCTTGATGGTGCCAGGCTGGACGTCGGTCCGGCCAGAGGCGCGGGTTCCGAGCACATCGGACAGGAACTGCCAGCCGGGCTGGGCCTCGATCGCCGAGCCGATGCCGACGAAACCACCACCCGCCTTGTAGTACGCCTCGAACGCGGCCTGCTGGGCCGCGTTCAGCACATCGCCGGAGGTGTTGAGAAAGACGACCGCGCGGAACTTCTTCAGGTACGCGAGATCGAACTTGCGGGCGTCGCCGGTCGCCTGGACGCTGAACCGGAGCTGCTCGCCCAGTTCTTTGATTGCTTCGACGCCGGCGGTGGTCGGCGCCTGGTCGCCGTCCGTGGACTTGGTGAAGACCAGGACCCGGTACTGGACGCCGTCGCTGGCCGGGGCGGGCGCCGCCACCGCCGGGGCGGACGCGGACGTCGGGCCGACGAGCGTGGTGCCGACGAGCGCTAGCAGGCCGGCGAACGCGGTGACGCGACGGCCGAGGGCTTTGCGCATGGAACCTCCTCGCAGGGGCATAACCGACTGACGGATCGTCGCGAAGAGACGGTCCGGGAACGGTGTGGTCGGGAACCGTGTGATGGGGGTCGGTGTGATCGGCGCGGTGCGCCGGTACGGCCGCAGAAACGGCGTACGGGGGATCGTCTCGCTTCATTGCGGTTCGGTGCTCCGAGCCGCGCCTCAGTGCTCGCCGGGGATCCCGCTCGGCGGGGCGAGGAACTCTTTGGCCTGTTCGGCGTGACTCTATATCCGCCCTCCCGCCAAAGAAAGAGCCCGATGGACGAAAGTTTCCTTCTAGGAAGGGCCAGCTTCTGCTAGAAAAGTCGAAAGTTCATCATCGGGCAACCCAAGTAGGAACTACGTGGAGAAGTCGGCGACCTCTGTGTGGTCGGACCTCGGCCGTAACTCCAAGTTCCCGTCGGCACTGCCGATCGCCGCCGACGTGGTGGCTTCGTACTCGATGGCGGGATCCGTTCTGGATCGCCACCGCGCCATGGGCGCCTGAACCGGCAGACCATGCTGAACTCGGCACGCAGCGGGCCGTTGCCCAGCGCGATCGGCTTGCGCAGCCCGATGGTGCCGGTCTGGGTGCTGCCGGCGCCGATCGCGTCCCGCCAGTTTCCCCGAACGGGTCTGCCGAGTAGGTGTTCCCCTGGGCGTCCACGACAGCAGTGCTCGCCACCGGCACGTTCAGCGTGCCCCCACCCCGGTTCGTTGCCGACAGGTGCACCAGGCCGACCCCGCCCCGGTTTTCGATGCCAGTGACGGTCAGCGTGAGCGCGCCACGGCTGGCCGACGCGCTACCCCGGCTGACAAGCGCTGCCGGCTCCGCCGTAGCCTCGGCCGGAGCGCCCGCCACGGCGCCCCGGGCGAAGGACGGCAGCAACACGGTCGGTGAGGCCCCGGCGAGCAGCTGGTGCACGCTGACCATCAGTGCGGCCACGATGAGAACCACCACGACGGCGTGCATATACCTTTGGCGGGGACTGCACTGCCGCGCACTCCGGAATCCCGGCCCGGCAGTGCGACTGCTCGTCACTGTTGCAGCAGGCCTACCGCGGTGCCGGCATCAGCATCCTCACACCACCAGCCAGCAGGTTCACGCAGGAACACCGGTCGGCGACTACGCCGCCCTGCGGCCCGGGGACTTGGTTTTCATTGCCGGCAGCACCGCGGCAGCACCAGTCGACCCGCGCATGTCGGCATGTACCTCGGGCACGGGCTGCTCAGATCGGTGCAAAACCGGGCGCCGCTGTCCCTGCCTTGGAGTTGGCGCATCTCGGTGGATCAGGGACGCGCGGGGGCGCGAACACGTGATCTGGGATAGCCGCGCGAATCGCGCCTCGGGCAAGCGGACGGTCAGCTCGTCATGTACGACACCGTGGAGCAGCGGGCGGTGTACTTGTCACGCGAGCTGGTGGTCCTGCAGCTAATCAATTGCGAGAATCCGAAGGTACGGGACGCACGGTGCGGTGGTGCGGTGAGCTGAGGTGATCTGACCGGCTCTGCAATGTGGTTGTGTGTCACAAGGACTTCGAGCTGATCACGCTTCGTGTCGCTTGCATGACTGCTTGGATTGGCAACTCGCCTCACCATACGTCCATGACTCCTGCTGCTGCTCGATCCAGTCCATACTCCGGCAGGTCGCTGGCCCTCGCCGCGACGATCGGGGCAATCGGGTTCGCGGCATTCGGCACGTGGGCGTCCTTCAATCATGATCTTGGCATTCTTCGTACCCTTGAGCTGGCGGGGTCTGCTGAAGCGGTAGGTGAACTGATCGCGGCGGGCGACGAGGGGTCGCCGGCGTCGATCCTGGTATGGAATCTGCTGTTTGTTGCCAGTTATGTCTGCGCCGTCGCTGTGGCGGGTTCTCTAGGTAGTTGGATTTTCGTAACAGCGGCCGCGCGTAGCATGGCGCGTCTGTCGATTGCCTTCGGCGTGTTGGCTGGACTGTTGGAACTGACCGCGAACCGCTTGTTGGCCAATGCGCCGGCATCTCCCGAGGCGCTCACTGATCGTGTGCAATGGCTGCAGGCCTTGATGTTCGCCGCTTCAGTGCTGCTGATCTTCGCGCTTCCGGTTACCGCCACGGCTGTGGTGGTGGCGGTCTCGCGATTGGTGTACAGCCTCTCTCGGCGAACCTCGCCACCGGACGCGCCGACCGAGAGCAACCCGCCGCGCCTGCTTCCCGGCAAGACCGTGCTCTGCGGACCGGACCCGAGCGGCTCACCGGACGAGTCCGGTCGGATGGGATCCCGTGCGGCATGGGTGGCCAATTGGCGACTGCCAGAGTCTCGCACGCGGGGTGGTGTCGGCATCTGCGTGTCGGGCGGTGGGATACGCTCCGCCGTCTTCACGCTCGGCGCCCTACAGGCCTTGCAGGAAGTGGACCGGTTGAGGGAGGCTCGCTACCTGGTGGCGGTTTCCGGGGGCGGCTACGCCGCAGGTGCCATGCGTCTGGCATTGCAGCCGTCGGTGCCGGTCAAGCCCGCGGGCTGGCTCTGCCGCATGCTCAGTAGGCTGGGTAGCAACGTCTCCGCCGGCGGTTCGTCGGAGTCGCTGGCGACCCCTCAGACCGTGTTTGCCATGGGATCACCAGAGTTCGACCATGTCCGCCGCCATTCCAAGTATCTCGCTGACGGCGCGGGGCAGTGGGTCACCGCCCTCGCGGTCGTGCTCCGCGGGTTCCTGGTCGCACAGCTCATGCTGCTGCTAGCTGTCATGCTCGTTGGGCGCGGGATCGGCGAGGTGTATTCCGCGGCGCCCACGGCGCTCCAGGAAGCATTGCTTCACCCTAGCCGGCTTCCGCTTGGCGTCCGCTGGGCTGTCGCGGTTCCCCTCTTGGCTGCCCTTGTCTGTTGGATGTTGGGGGTAGTTTTCGAGAATTGGCCGCGCACGGCATGTGTCCGGCGCCTGCTGCGGCCGACAGCGACGGTCCTTGCATACGCGGGGCTGGTCATGGTTCTTTTCGGCCTGCTCGTTCCGGTACTGCTCTGGGGGAGCACGAAGGTTCCCGGCCCCCCCGGTGACACCGGTGTACAACAGGCGGCCACCGGCGCCGCCACGGTCCTAACCGCGGGCTACCTCGCCGCCGTCGCCGGGATCTTCATGACCGTTGGCCGTTTTGCGGGCTCCGTGATGGGCTGGGTACGTAGGAACCGCGCCGCCCTCGCCGTGGTCCCGACCGTGCTTCTGCAATGGACGCTGATCTTGTTGGGCGTGGCCGTGTTGATCGCGGCCCATCTGCTGGTGTTCGCTCGGGTCATTCTCGGCACCACCAAGGGCACGAACGAATGGCCGGGACCGGTCGGCGGCTGGCACTTCTGGCTGATCGCGCTCGCCTTCGTGTTCCTGGCACTGCTGGTCGATCAGACCCGCTGGAGTCTTCACCCGTTCTACAAGCGTCGACTAGCAACGGCCTTCGCAGTTCGGCGGGTAAGACGGAACGGCGAAACGGGTTCGGAGCAGTACCGGCCTGAGGAGGTGACCAGCCTGTCCTCTACCTGCCGGCCTTGGACCGAGGACGACCCGTTCCCCCAGGTCATCTTCCTCACCGCGGCCAACGTTTCCGGCCAGCGCGTCACCCCACCAGGGCGCAAGGTCTTGCCGTACACCTTGTCCGGTGACTGGATCGGCAGCCCACGGCTCGGCTGGATCGACGCCGAGGCGCTCGAAAATGCCGTGCGCCACCCGCTTCGACTCGACCTGACGACCCAGGCAGCAATGGCAATCTCGGGGGCGGCGTTCGCCTCGGCGATGGGTGCGGCCGCGACACCGTTCTCCCTGCTGTTCGCCCTCACCAACGCCCGTCTAGGCACGTGGCTCCCCAATCCGCTGTTTCTGTACAAGCACCCGCCGGCGCCCGACGTACACGAAGCTGACGCCGCAGATGCCCCTGGCTCAGCCCAAGCCCCCACCGTTCCCAGCCACTGGCGCTATCCCCGGCTTCCCAGCTGGCGCCGGCTGCACTTCCTGGTCCGAGAGATCTTCGGCATCTACCCTTGGAACGCACAGATGCTCCTCGTCACCGACGGCGGGCACTACGAAAACCTCGGGCTGGTCGAGATGCTACGTCACGCACCCAACGTCGTGTACTGCTTTGACGCCAGCGGTGGTGCGACCCTCCCCGCGAGCGCTCTCGGGCCCGCGATCAGACTCGCACGAGAGGAGCTCGGAATAGAGATCACGTTTGACGATCCGCCCCACGACCCGGAAGGCGCCACCCCGGGCAGTGCCACGGCCGCGAGCAAGGACCAGCCCAACGACCCGCTCGCGGCGCGGCTCGCAAGCTCGGACGTCGTAATCGCCACCATCACTTATCCAGACTGCAGGCCTCCCACGGCGCCAGCCCACGGCAAGCTCTTCCTAGGCCGTGCAGGCCTGACCCGCACGACCCCATGGGACGTGCGGGCATACGCGGTCCGACATCCACGATTTCCGAACGACAGCACCGGTGACCAATGGTTCGACCAGGAGCAGTTCGACGCCTACCATGCCCTCGGCCGGCATATTGGCCGATCGGTCCTCACCGCAGCGCAAGCAAGCGGCGCCCAATCGAGCAGCGCGGGTATCCCTTCGCCGGCGGCATCATCTGGTGTCCCGAAACAGCCCAAGGCAAGTGGCAACCACCCGGGCGGCGAAGTTGTCACCCCCTGAGGGCAGAGCGCTGATGTCTTGAGATTACCTCCTTGACTTGAGGGCCTTTGCAGATCGGCGTCATTGGAGGCACGCCATGACGAATGATCAATTCGATTCCGACGGCCTCGGCGTCCTCATCGTCGACGACATCGCGCTGCATCGTGACAACCTCGTCACGGCGCTCGCCGGTCACCCCCCCATCGGGTATGCGGCGGGCGCGACCGGCGCCGACGACGCCGTGCGGCTGCTGCACACCCGCCGGTTCTCGGTGGTGCTGCTCAGCATGGCCGGGGTGCAGAGCCGGGGCATCTGCCGGGACATCGTCGTGGCGGCCGACCCGGCGCGCGTGGTGGCGTACGCGGTGTCCGTCAGCGACGGTGAGATCATGACGTGCGCGGAGGCCGGTGTCAGTGGCTACCTGCTGCGCGACGACCCGTACCCCCAAATGGTGACCGCAGTGCAGGCCGCCGCACGCGGAGACATCTGGTGTCCACCGCCGGTGGCGGCCGTGCTGATGCGGCGGGTGGGCCCGCGCGGAACCGGTCTGGAAGTGTCCACCGGGCCGGGCCGGCTCACCGCGCGGGAGCGGCAGATCCTCGGCCTGATCGACGACGGCCTGTCGAACAAGGAGATCGCCCGCCGGCTGTCCATAGAGGTGCGCACAGTGAAGAATCACGTGCACAACCTGCTCGAGAAGCTCCGGGTCCACCGGCGCGGCGAGGCGGCCGCCCTGCTGCGCAGCCACGCCCGCCGGGCCCCCCTGTGACACCGCGCGGGCCCGGCGATGGTGCCCGCACCAGGCCCGGCTGGTACCAGGGACCAGGATGACGTCTGGTCCCTTCTTGAGCACCTTGCTCCATTCAATGCCGGCAGCCGCGACCGTAGCGTGGAGGCGCCTGTAGGTTCCGGGTCCCGGATCACGCGAGCCGAAACCTAGAAGGAGGCCGACGTGCATTCGGTACGAGTCCTCTTCGGCGCTTTACCAGCAGACCTGCACGAGGCGGTGAGCGAGGTGGTCGCCGGCGAACCCGACCTCGAGGTGGTCGGGGTCGCGGCGAAACCGTCCGCGTTGCTGCGTGCGGCGGGGACGCTGCGCGCGGACGTGGTGGTGGTCGCGACGGCTGGCGGTGAGATGCCGGGCGTGGCGACGCACCTGCTCGACCAGTACCCGGGCATCCGGGTGGTGGCGGTCGCGCCGCAGGGCGGCACCGCGCTGGTGTACGCACTACGGCCGCACGTCGACCGGTTCACCGGCTCGTCCCCGCTGGAGCTGGTCCGGACGCTGCGCCGGGCCTGCCACCCGGTGGCTTGAAGGCCCTTGCCGAAGAGCCTGAAGGCCCAGACACCAGGGAAGGAAGGGAACGTCATGGCGGTGAGGATCCGCAGCCTGGCCGTCGCGGGACCGCTGTACGTGCCACTCACCAGCGGCCGCTCGGTACGCCTGTCCCCCGGCGGGAGCACCGGCGACCTGGACGACGTCGAGATCGCCGGCAACGCCAAGGTCGACCGCCTCCGCGAGCGCGGCCTCATCGACGTCGAGCAGATTTCCGAGGACCAGCCCCGAGAAAGACCGGAAGAAGACCAGGCCGAGGCGAAGAAGCAGACCCCACGCCGCACCGCCCGCGAGCAGAAGTAGGAGCGACCATGGCCACGGTGAGCTACCCGGGCGTCTACATCGACGAGGTGTCCAGCGGCGTGCGCCCGGTGGAGGCCGCCAGCACCTCGACGGCCGCGTTCGTCGGCCTGGCCGAGATGGGTCCATCCACGGCGACACGGATCACGAACTGGACCGAGTTCCAGCGGGTGTACGGCTCGTTTATCACCGGCGGCTACCTGGCGCACAGCGTCTTCCAGTTCTTCAACAACGGCGGCCGGCAGTGCTACGTGGTCCGGGTGACCCACCCGGACGCGAACGTGGCCTCAGTCACCGTGCAGAACCGGGCCGCCACCCCGGTCGCCGGGGTCAAGTTCTCGGCACGCAACAGCGGCCGCTGGGGCAACTCACTGCTGCTGACCATCGAGGAGGGCACCCTCGATCCGGGCAACGAGTTCAAGGTGAGCGTGCGACGCCAGGCCGACCCGGACGTGGTGCCCGGCGACTTCCGCGACACGCTGCCGCTGGAGACGTTCGACAACCTGAGCACCGACCCGGCTGCGCCGAACTTCGCCACCGCCGTGCTGCGGCAGAACTCGGCCATGGTGGACGTCCAGTTCCTGAGCGGCAACACGGCCACCCAGCGCGGCCAGCACAAAAGTGGTCCCGGGCCGGCCCTGCCGCTGAACACCAACCGCTCCTTCCAGATCAACCTGGACGGCGACGGCTTCCAGCAGGTCGCCCTCCCCGACGCGGCGGCGACCAGCACTGATCTCGCCGTGGTCGCCAACGCGATCAAAGCGGCGGTCTCGGCGCTCGCCAAGAAGCGGAACTCCACGAGCGCCACCGCGTTCACCGGCTTCACCTGCACCGTGGAGGGCAGCGGCGACCAGGCGCGGCTGCTGTTGCAGTCCGGCACGAACAACGCCACCTCCTCGGTACGGGTCCAGCCGGCGGCCACCGGCGACGCGACCGGCAAGCTGCGCCTGGATGCGGGCAGCGGCGCGCGGTCCGAGGGCGGCGCGGCCGTGCAGCGGCCCGCTCTCATCGACGCGTTGCAGGTCGGCGACGCCGCCAAGGCGGGCGTGGTGGCCGACGCGACGGCCGGCGAGGACGGCGACGCCGCGGGCCTGTCCGAGGCGACGTTCGCGGCCGCGTTCACCCAGCTCGACACCATCACCGACGCCAGCCTGCTGGCCGTGCCGGGCGAGGCCAGCACCGTCATGTACGACCTGGGTGCCGCGTACTGCGCCAACCGGCCGTTGCGCGACATGTTCTACCTCGGCGAGACCGGGCCGGACGACGAGGACGCCACCGACGCCGCGACGTTCCGCGCCAAGATCAACGTGGTCAACTCGTACGGGGCGCTGTACTTCCCGTGGGTACGGGGCCTCGATCCCACCGGCCGGTCGCGGGAGCCGATCCCGCTGCCCCCGTCCGGCTTCATCGCCGGCATGTACGCCCGGACCGACGCCACCCGCGGCGTGTGGAAGGCCCCGGCCGGGGTCGGCGCGACACTCAACGGCGTCGTCGACCTGGTCGCCGAGCTGGGCGACGTCGACCACGGCAACCTGAACCAGCGGGGTGTCGACGTGATCCGCCGGTTCCCCGGTTCCGGGGTGGTGGCGTTCGGCGCCCGTACGGTCCACTCCGATCCGGAGTGGCGGTACGTGCCGGTACGGCGTACCGCGATCATGCTGCGGGTCAGCGTTTACCACGGCATCCAGTGGGCGGTGTTCGAGCCCAACGACGAGACGCTCTGGTCGCAGCTGCGGCTCAACCTGGGCGCGTTCATGATGTCGCTGTTCCGGCAGGGCGCGTTCCAGGGTGCCACGCCGTCCGAGGCGTTCTTCGTCAAGTGCGACGCCGAGACCACCACGCAGGCCGACATCGACGCCGGGATCGTGAACGTCGTGCTGGGCTTCGCGCCGCTGAAGCCGGCCGAGTTCGTCGTCGTCAAGATCAGCCAAAAAGCGGGCCTGGCCGCCGGATAAAAAGCCGGACACAAAGCCGGACAGCCACGAAGACCAGGGGAAGGAGCGCGGCCGATGCCCCGATTCACGGTCAACACCACCCGGTTCGACCCGTACCTCGGGTACAAGTTCAAGATCATTATCGACGGCCAGCCGGTCGCCGCCGTGAACAAGTGCAGCGCGCTGAAACGCACCACCGAGGTCACCCCGTGGTACGAGGGCGGCGACTCCAGCGCGCCACGGCAGATCCCCGGCAAGACCAAGTACGACCCGATCACCCTCGAGGCCGGTGTCACCCACGACACCACGTTCGAGGAGTGGGCGAACAAGGTGAACAACTTCGAGGGTGACGCGGCGATGTCGCTGGCAACGTTCCGCAAGAACATCACCATCGAGGTCTACAACCAGGGCGGCCAGAAGGTCCTCGCCTACCACGTGTTCCGGTGCTGGGTCTCCGAGTACCAGGCATTGCCGCAGCTCGACGCGGGCGGCAACGCGGTGCTGATCTCCACGATCAAGCTGGAGAACGAGGGGTGGGTCCGCGACCCGATCCCCGAGCTCAAGGAGACGTAGTTGTCCGGCGGGGTGCTGCCGGGTGGCTGGTTCGACGCCGACGGGCGGCTGCATCGCGACTTCGAACTGGCGGTGCTCACCGGCCGCGAGGAGGAGCTGCTCACCCAGGCCCGGCATCCGCGGCCGGCGGCCCTGGTCACCGAGGTGCTCAGCCGCTGCGTGCGGCGCATCGGCGAGGTCAGCCCGGTGCCGCCGGAGGTGGCCCGCAAGCTGCTGGTCGCCGACCGGCTCCACCTGCTGCTCCAGCTGCGCCAGGCCACGTTCGGCGACCGGGTACGGGCCACCCTGGTGTGCCCGTGGCCCGGCTGCGGTGCGCAGGTCTCGCTGGAGTTCTCGCTGGCCGACGTGCCGGTGCAGGCCGCGACGCTGCCCGGCCGGTGGCACACGATGACCCTGCACGACGGCCGGGAGGTGGTGTTCCGCCTGGTCACCGGCGCCGACCAGGAGGAACTCGCCACCCTGGCCGAGGAGAACGAGGGCGCCGCGCTCACCGCCCTGCTCACGCGCTGCGTCCGCCGCCTCGGCGATGACGAGCAGCCGGGCGAGGACACCGTCGCGGCGCTGCCGGCCCGCGCCCGCGCCGAGATCGAGGAGCGCATGCGGGAGGTGTCGCCGAGCGTCGCGCAGACCATGGACGCCCGCTGCACCGAATGCGGCCGCGCGTTCACCGTCCCCTTCGACGTGCAGCGGTTCTTCCTCGGCGAGCTGCGCACCGACGGCGCCCGCCTCTACCAGGAAATCCACTACCTGGCCTACCACTACCACTGGTCGGAGACCGAGATCATGGCGATGACCCGCGACAAGCGGCAGCGGTACATCGACGTGCTCGCCGACGCGATCGGGGCGCTCAACGATGCCGGCTGACGGCTACCTGCGCAGCCTGCTCACCGCCGGGGCCCGGCCGGTGCGGCACCGCGGCGGCGTCCGCGAACTGCTCGGTCTGCCCGAACCCGGCGCGCGCATCAGCTTCACCACCGGGCCGCGCGCCGCCGGCTTCGTCTACCGGCGCACCGGCGCGGCCGCGCCGCCGGCGACGCAGGCCACGTCCTGGCAGGTCCAGGTGGTCGAGGATCCGGCCGATGTCGACTCGTGGCCGGTCGCGCCCGGCAATTCGGCGCCCGCTCCGCAGCCACCAGAGTCAACCCCGCCGGGGTACGCCCGGAGCACCCCGAATCCACCCTCGCCCGAGTGGCGCCCCGCTGTGACCACGGGAAGTCCCGCCGGGAGGTTCCACTCGGGGTCTACGAGGCCGGACGGCACCGTGCCGGTGCCGGTACCACCCGCCGGCCCCCAGCAGTCCGAGCAGGCCCGGCCGCACTCCGGCGACCCGGTGGTGGTACGCGTCCCCGGCGTCACACCACCACCGCTCCCGGCCGCGCCCGCTCCACCGCTAACCGCCGCCGACCCTCCGCCGCACTCCTTCTCCTCGCGATCTTGTGAAGCTGTGCCGCACCGTGACCACGCAGTTCCACAAGATCGGAAGGGAGTCGACGCTCAGCACTCAGACCCTGACAGCGAAAGGCGTCCAGCGGCCCCCACGCCTGTTCCGCCGCCACACCGCGCCGCCTCCGGCGACTCGCCACAGGATCCAGGTCGCCTCGACCGTGCACGCCTCACCGATCAAGACAACTACAGCCCTTCGACCGAACCCACACCCTCTGATCAACATGCGCCGGTCGGCGACGTCACGCCCGGTCCAGAGCACCACGGGTGGCCCGCACACACCGCGCTCGACCAGCCGCAAGCGACGCGACCAGGCCGAATGCCGTCCCCTCCCGGCCCGCGACCGGCACGCCGGGCAGCCGAGACGACCATCGACATCCCACAGCCCGACCCACGACCGGCACGCCGGACGGCCGAGACGACCACCGGCATCCCAGAGCCTGGCCCGCTCCGGCAACCCGCGCCCCGCTCCACGACCGGGGACGGCGCGCCGCCGGAGGACGCCGGGATCGCACCGGCGGGCTTGCGCGCGCGCTCACCCGTACCCCGGAAAGCGGCCGGACATCGCAGCGAGCCGCAACCGGCGCTCGAACCGGAACCGATCTCCCCGCCGCCCGCGCCCGCCGCCCCGCCTGCCGTGCCCGTCGTCGTGGTCGCGCCGCGGCCCGGACCGGCGGCGTTCTGGGAGCGGCGGAACGTCGGTCGGCTGCGCGGCAGGATCCCGCGATGAGCGCGTCCACCGCGATCGGGATGGTCAGCGCCTCGCTGCGCAACCTACTGCGCGGCGAGATGAACCTGACCCCGGCGGTCGACGTCACCGTCCTCGCACCGGACGAGACCGCCGGGCCGCGCCGGATCAACCTGTTCCTTTACAAGATCACCGAGAACGCGTTCCTGAAGAACCAGGACTGGACGCTCCGGCCCGGCACGCCGCCGCAACTGGTCGACGCGCCCCTGTCGCTGAACCTGTTCTACCTGGTCACGCCGTATGCGCAGAACGATCCGGTGACCGGGAACGCGACCGCGCACCAGATCCTCGGCGAGGCGATGCGGGTGTTCCACGAGCATCCGACGGTGCCGGCCGAGCATCTGGAGCCGGGCCTGGCGGACGCGCGGGAGCGGGTGCAGATCGCCGGGTACGCGCCCGACCCGGAGGAGCTGAGCCGGATCTGGACGACGTTCTCGCAGCCCTTCCGCCTGTCGGTGCTCTACCAGGTGTCGACCGTGCAGCTGGACCGGTCGCCGGACAGCGCCCGACCGGTGCCGCGGCGGGTACGCCGCATCGGCGTGCCGGACGTGCGCGCGCCCTGGCGGCCACCGGCGGTCACCGCGATGACGCCCGCCGCCGGGCCGCCGGGCACCGTCCTCACCTTCACCGGGCAGCATCTGACCGGGTGGCGGGCCGACGTGGTGGCCGGCGACCGGCACGTGCTGACCGGCGAGCCCCTGGACGGCGACACGTTCACGGCCACCCTGCCGGACGGGCTGGCGGCCGGCTTCCACGAGGTACGCGTCGACGTGTCCGCGCTGTTCCGCCGCACGTTCGTGGTCGAGGTGACGCCGTGACCGCGGTCGCCGGGTACCCGGACACCCTCGCCCACCTGGCCGACGAGCTGCGCCGGCTGGACCTGACGATCCGGCGTCGGCTGGCCACCGCGGTCCTGCTCAACGACCTGGCGCCGCAGGGCCAGACGGCGCGGACCGTCTACATCACCCGCGACGAGGTGGAGTGGCTGCTGGACACCGGCGGCCCGCCCGAGCCGGCCACGCCGGAGCTGGACGAGGTCCTCGACCAGGTGTCCGCGGTGATCGCGGCCCGGGTGCGCGCCGGGCTGGCCGCCGGGGCTTCGCTGGCCCTGCCCCGGCTGGGGCGGCTGTTCGGGTTGTCGGCCGACGAGCTGCGTGCCGTGGTGATCTGCCTCGCCCCGGAGCTGCGCCGCAAGTACGACCGGTTGTACGCCTACCTGCAGGACGACATGACCCGGAAGCGGCCCAGCGTCGATCTCGTGCTGGAGCTGCTGCATGACGGTGAACAGCAGCGGTGGCGGGGATTGCGGTCGTTCGACGATGGGGCGCGGTTGTTGCGCCTGGGGATCCTGCGGGTGGTGCCGGATCCGGCCAGCCCATCCGGGTCGTCGGGCCTGGGCCGGTTCCTGACCATGGATCCGCGGATCTGCCGGCATCTGCTCGGCAGTGCCGAGCAGGAGATCGACGCCCGGCTGACCGGGGTGGCGAGCCTGGCGAGTCCCGCCGGCTCGGGGTCGGCGGCTCCGGTGGCGGCTGCCGGGCTGGCCCGGCTGGCCGCACGGCATCGGATCACGGCCGACGAGCCCGGCCCGGCACTGGTGTTCGTCCTGCACGGGCCGCCCGACACCGGACGCCGCGACCTGGCCCGGCAGGCGAGCGCCGAGCTCGGCCTCGGCCTGCTGACCGTGGACGCGGCCGCCGCCTCGGCCGACCTGATCACCGTCGCCGTCCGTGAGGCCCGCCTGTGCCGCGCCGCGTTCTGCCTGGCCGGCCTGGACACGACCACCGAGGGCAGTCGGCCGCTGCTCACCGCGCTCGCGGGCGCCCTGCGCGACATGGGCGGCCTCGCCTTCGTCACCACCACCGAGCCCTGGCGCGACAGCACGGCCTTCGGTGACGTACCCGTGCACGAGGTCGCCCTGACACCGCCGGACGTGCCGCACAGCACCGCACTGTGGACCGGCGCCCTGACCGGCCGTACCCCCGACCCGCAGCCCTGGGCGCGTGAGCTGGCCGAACGGTTCCGGCTCGGCCCGGCCGCGATCCGGGCGGCCGCGGCGGCCGCCGACCGGCGCCAGCTGGCCGAGGCCGAGCCGCGGGCGCTGACGCTCGCCGACGTGTACGCGGCCTGCCGCGAGCGCTCCACCGGCCGCCTCGCCGATCTGGCCGTCGCGGTCCACCCGGCCTGCGGGTGGGACGACCTGGTGCTGCCCGAGCCGCAGCTGCGGATGCTACGCGACATCTGCGCGCAGGCCCGGCACCGGCAGCGGGTCTACGGCGGCTGGGGGTTCGGCACGCTCGGCGCCCGGGGCACCGGGGTGACCGCGCTGTTGGGCGGGCCGCCCGGCACCGGCAAGACGATGGCCGCCGAGGTGCTCGCCGCCGACCTGGGCCTGGACCTCTACCGGGTGGACCTGTCCGGGGTGGTCAGCAAGTACGTCGGGGAGACCGAGAAGAACCTGCGCCGGGTGTTCGCCGAGGCCCGCGGCGGCAACGCGATCCTGTTCTTCGACGAGGCGGACGCGCTGTTCGGCAAGCGTACCGAGGTGTCCGACGCGCACGACCGGTACGCGAACATCGAGACCAGCTACCTGTTGCAGCAGATGGAGCAGTACGACGGGGTGGTGCTGCTGGCCACCAACCTGCGGCAGAACCTGGACGACGCGTTCACCCGGCGGCTGCGGTTCGTCGTGGAGTTCCCGTTCCCGGACGCGGGCAGCCGAGCGCGGATCTGGCGTACCCATCTGCCGGCGGCCGCGCCGGTGGCCGCGGACGTCGACGCCGACGCGCTGGGCCGCGAGTTCGAGGTGGCCGGCGGGACGATCCGCAACATCGTGTTGAACGCGGCGTTCCTGGCGGCCGATGACGGGCAGGTAATCGACCGGCGGCACATCCTCGACGGCACCCGCCGCGAGTTCGAGAAGATCGGGCGGCTTTGGACCGAGCCGATGGGTGGCCAGCGATGAGCGACGACCGGTTCACCCTGATGTCGCCGGGCCAGACCCGCAAGGCGTCGCCGCCGGTGCCGGCGCGGACGCCGCCGTCCGGGACGAGCCGGGACCGGGCGCTGGGGAACTCGTTCCTCGCGAAGCCGGCGTACACCACGATCAGCATGGAGTTCGACGGCACCGACCTGATCGTGTACGGCGACGGCACCGAGGTCTTCCGCACGTCCGCCCAGTCGGGACGGCCGGTGGTGCTGCGCGAGCAGGACGCGAAGGCGGCCGGGGCGAACCCGGTGACCGACACGTACCTGAACGACAAGCGGTTCGTCGGAGTGAAGGACTACGGGCCGATCCCGGAGGGCACGTACACGTTCCGGCCGGCCGGCATCGAGCGGTTCGACTTCGGCGAGCGGATGAAACTCCAGCTCGGCGGGGTGTTCGGGGCCGGCGACGTGACCGTGCAGGGCCGCCGGATCCACGCCGGGGACTGGGGCACCGGCCGGATCGCGCTCACCCCGGGCGCGCTGCGGCAGGGCCCGTTCGGCGACGTCACCCAACGCGGCGGGTTCTTCCTGCACGGCGGCCTGCTGTCCGGCAGCTCCGGGTGCATCGACGTGGGCGGCGACTTCGACGCGATCGTCGACCTGTTGCAGGGCTACACCAAGCCGGTCACGGTCACCGTGCGGTACCGCAACGAGCCGCCGGTGGTGAACTTCTTCCAGGGCACGTCCGGCGCGCTGGCGTACGGGCGGGCGCGGTTCCAGCACGGTCCGAGCTTCGGACTGGGCGGCGAGGTCGGTGCGGGCGGGCCGCGGGCGCTCGCCTCCGGCGGGTACGATCTGGTGCTCCAGTGGGCCGGCGGGGCGCTGCGGGCCGGTGTCCGGCTCGACGTGCCGTTCACCGATCAGGCGGCGTTCGTCCGGGCCGGTGTCGGCGGCGGCCTCGACTTCCGGCTGTTCCGGCCGCTGTACGGGCGGCTCGTCGGCGGCTACGGCTGGGACCTGACCGGCCCGGATCCGCGGCACGGCCCCGAGCTCGGTGGCGGGCTGCGCCTCGACCTGGGCCCCACCCAGTGGGAGGCGCTCTACCAGGTGCTGCGCCCGGCTGCCGACCAGGACCAGCAGGTACACCAGGCGCTGCTGAAACTGGGCTTCCGGTTCTGATGGCCGGCCGGTCCACCACCCACACCGTCCCGGCCGCACGGACCCCGGCCGCCCAGGCCACGCCGCCGCCCGCCGCCGCGCGGGCTCCGGCGCAGCACCGTGGCCTCGGCAACGACTTCCTGAGCCGGGCCGTCTCCGCGCCGGGTGACCAGCCCGAACTGCACGCCCACGAACGGGCGCGGCAGGTGCTGTCGAGCCCGCCGGGCGCGTACCCCATCGGCGGGCCGGCCGAACCGCCGCACCTGCCCGCCGGGGTTCCGGCCGCGGTGGCCGAGCAGGCCGGCGCGGGCCGGCCGCTGGGCAGCACCGACCGCGCCTTCTTCGAACCGCGCTTCGGCGCGGGCCTCGGGCACGTACGGGTGCACGACGGCCTGCGGGCGGCCGCCCTGGCCGACGCCGCCGGAGCCGCGGCCTTCACCGTGGGCAGCCACATCTTCCTCGGACGGGACGCCTCCACGGCCAGCTATCCGCTGCTCGCACACGAGCTGGCGCACGTCGAGCAGCGGCACACCCGCCCGGTGCTGTGGCGGGCGCCCAAGACCAAGGGCGGCGGCGGTGGCCGGCCGGTGGAGCGCCTCGAGGTCTTCGCCGACAGCATGAGTTACGCCGCGCAGGTGCTGGCCGAGGGGTTCCGGATCCGGTTCGGGCCCGGTCGCCGGGTGTTCGTCGGCCTGACCGCGCGGTACGTGTCGTTCTTCGACACCGACGGCGCCCCGATCGACCGCGTGTCGATCAAGGAGGACCACCGGTTCGCGTTCCACCAGGGCGTCTACGTCAACCAGGGCGGGCGGCTGGTCGCGATCACCATCTTCCAGGGCGACGTGGACGGGCCGTGGATGCCGGAGTCCGCCGGCGGCTCGGTCGTCGGCCACCGGATCCCCGCCGAGGGCCAGAAGCCGGCCGAGCCCGAGAAACCCGCCAAGTCCGCCGAGCCCGAGCTGTTCCGCTTCGAGGACGTCGTCAGCGAACCCGACCGGGTACGCGCGGCCCTGGCCGCCGTCACCACCGCGGACATCGTCTACTTCGTGCCGTCGATCGAGGCGAAGGAGACCGCGGTCGGCAAGCAGACCGGCAGCGGGACCGCGCAGTACACCAGTCAGATCGAGACCCGTGGCGACGGACTGCCGGCGAACGAGCCGCCCTGGCCGGTGTCGATCGAGGGCCCGAAGCTGGTGCCGATCGAGGCGAACCCGACCTACAGCTCCAAGGTGGACTGGACGGCCAACGGCAACTTCTCTGTCGCCGCTCAGGTGATCTCTCAGGTCGGCGAGACCATCCACTATCGATGGGAGCGCTTCGACATCACCAAATACGCCCGGCAGCAGCTCGCCGCGAACCCGGTCGGTACCGCTCCGCCGCCGCCCGGCGCCGAAAAGACCCTGGACCAGCGGATCGCCGAGTTCACCGGCGCCAAGGCCGGCGCCGGCACCGACGTCACCGGCATGGGCGGCGCGAAGCACGAGTTCGCCCGCGAGTTCGACGACTGGTGGAAGGACACCAAGCGGGCCGCCCGCGGCGCCGCGAACCCGGGTGGCGACACCACCGGGCAGCGGCTCTCGAACGCCGCCGCGAACCGGCTGGCCCTGGAGCTCGCGCCGGTGTCGCTGCTGGTCACCACGCTGGGCGCGACGCTGCGGCTGATCGCCGACCTGTTCGCCGGGCCGCGGGTGCAGCAGGAGATCCCGTTCGAGCGGGAGGGCATCTTCCTGATCCGGGTGATCACCACGCCGGGCATCAACGAGGACCGGCAGGGCCGGCCGATCGTACGGCCACCGTCGGTCGCGGCCCGGGTCACCGAGGTCGCCCCGATGGACCGCAACGTCCGGGAATCCCTTGACGAGCCTGCCGCGCAGCTCGCCGAGCTGCAAGCGCAGATCGACCTGGCGAAGGCGGCCGGCGACGCCAAGAAGGCGGAGTACCTGGCCAGCCTGCTCGCCGAGGCGAAACTGCGGTTCGAGGGCACGCCGCTGCAACTGCTGCGGCAACGCCGCACCGCCAAACTCACCGATCCGACCGTGACCGGATATGCGCGGGAGCAGGAACTGGCGCAGCTCGACGACCAGATCGCCCTGGCCGTACGCCACGAGCAGCAGCGCACCGCGGGCGCCGGAGCCGACCTCGCCCCGGCGGTACGCCTCAACGCCACGCTGATCTCCGAGGTGACCGGCGAGCAGTACCCGCTGCTCATCTCGTCCGGCCCGATGGCGCGGGACGGCACGAAGCACCGGTGGCTGATCAGCGACGTGACCAACCGCGATGGTGAGGCGTACATCGGGCTCGGCGACACCCCGAGCGGCGCGCTGCTGTCGGCGCTGACCAAGTTCGGCGGCAAGGCGGCGTACGGGCGGGGCCGCATCGGCGTACGCACCGCGGGCCTCGGCCTGGAGGCCGGCGCGCCGGCGGAGCTGCTGGTGGACAGCCAGCCGACCGACTGGGCCCTGGCCGAGAAACGCCTCGACGACCTGGTGATGACGCTCGCCGCGCTCGGCCTGTTCGTGGCGTCGGCCGGGGTGGCCGGTGCGGTCGTTGGCGCCGGGGTGGCCGCGGCCCGGCTCATCCACCGCTGGCAGGCGGGCACCCTCCGCCTGGACGCGCAGACCGTCAACGACGTCCTCGGCGTGCTCGGCGGCCTCGGCGCCGCCGGGCAGCTCGCGGCGGGCCTGCGGATGCAGCGGTTCGAAAAGATGTTCGCGATCACCGTGGAGGGTGGCACCACGACCGCCCAGATCGAGGCGGCGGCGCAGGCGCTGCGCGGGGCGCAGACCCTGTCCAAGGTGGTGGCCGCGGCCAACGAGGCGATCAACTACGGCGGGCTGCTCTGGGGCAACGTCCAGTTCCTCGACCAGATGGTGTCGATCGCCGCGCAGGAGCGATCCGGGGCGCTGACCCACGCGGCGGCCCGCCGGGCCCGGGCGAACGCGATCTCCTCGGCGGTGCAGAACAGCGGCCTGTTCCTGGCCGCCAACGTGATCAAGGCCAAGGGGCGGACGGCTGCGGAGAAGCCGACCCCGGAGAAGCCGCCGGCTGGCGAGGAGGGCCCGGCCACCCGGGAGACCACCACCGCCCGGCCGGAGCCGGCGCCCATCGGGGAACGCCGGGCCACCCTCACCGAGCTGCGCGGGGCGCTCCCCACCGACCTGCGGCAGAAACTCACCGTCGACCCCACGTTGAAGGGCGACACGGTCCGCGTGGACTACACCGTGGACCCGTCGACCCGGCTGATCACCGAGATCCGCATCCGCTGCGGCCCGGACGCCCGGCCCGGCACGGTGGCGCTGCACACCGAGACGGTCCGCACCATGGAGAAGTACCAGGGCTTCTCCGGCCGGGTGCAGCAGGCTCTCAACTGGCTACGCGACCTGGTCGGCGTCGACACCCTCGACCCCGGCAACAAGCCGCAGTTCGAGGCCCAGCTGGAGATCCGCAAGCTACCCAAGCTGATCGAGGCGCAGCTGGACCGGATGAAGGCCATGGAGCCCGGCGCCCGCGACCGGGCCGAGGCGGAACTCGCCAAGCTCCAGGTCGACCTGGACCGGCACCTGCGCACCCTGGACCTGGGCCCGATCGGCGAGGGCGTTGGCTACGTCGCCGCCGAAGGCCTCTCCAAAGCCAAGCAGCGCAGGTACGCCGAGCTGCTGGAACGCCTCCGCCAGCACGAGGCCGGCTCGGACACCCACAAGAAGATCCGCCGGGAGATGTACGAACTGATCGGCGGCACCCTCGAGTATCCGGCCTGGGAGAGCATCTACCAGGCGAACGTGACCCGGGCACGCAAGGCCAACGCCGTGGTGGCCGCCGAGCACTCCCGTCTCGGCTGGGGCGAGACCGAGGTGACCGTGGAGGTTGGCAAGGAGGTGCGCCGGCTGGACATCGCCGACGTGAAGTCCCGGCGTGGTGTCGAGGTGAAGGCGTACGAGACCGGCAGGATCTACGCGTCCGAGGAGATCCTGGCCGAGGTGCGGCGGGACGCGGCCCTCGTCCGCCAGGGCTGGAGCATCAAGTGGATCCTGATCGACACCGAGGCCAGCGGTCCGCTGCTGCAGGCGCTGCGCGACGCGCGGATCCTGGTCGAGCTGCGCGATACCGTCCGCGGCGGCACCGAGTTCTCCCGGCGCATCCTGCCGCCCCGCAGATAGAGAGCCACCCGTAGATAGGAGCTGCCATGGCCGACGACGGTTTCGCCGCACTGCGCCTGCACAGCGACGCGGAGTTCCAGTCTTGGCTGGCCCGGGACGTGGAGGCCCGCGACGAACTGTACGAGCTGATCGGACACGAGCTCGGCATCGGCCCGGCGTCGCTGGACGAGCTCGAGGCCTTCCTGCTCAACCGCTATCCCGGCCCGGACGACGCGCTGCGCCTCGACCAGCGGCCCGTCACCGACGCCGCGGCCCGGCACACCGGCCTGGTCCTGGTCCTCGGTATCAACGGCGCGACCTGGGACATCGACCTCACCGACACCGACGACGCCTACTACCGGCTCCCGGTGGTACGGCTGCCGGACGGCTCCGCCGAGTGCCCCCTGTCGCTGGTGACCGCCGCCCTGGACCGCCGCACCGGCGACTATCTCAGCGGCGTCACCGGATACCTGATCGAGCAGCACGACACCGCGGACTGATCCCTGCGGACCGGCCGGGGACCAGGAGGTACCAGGGCACGTCCTGGTCCCTAACTGGGAGTCTGTGTCTATTCAGTCGCAGCCGGGCCGCTCGTACGGTGAAGGTCGCCGCCGCGCGCGGCGCCCTGCACGCGTCGACGCCGCCGGACTGGCGAGGTGATGCCGATGAGCGACGGATTCCCCGGCAAGCCGCGGGTGCTGCGCGGCGCCTTCGTCGAGTTCGGACTGAGCCTGCCGCCGCTGTTCGTGGTGTTCCAGTTCAACCCGCTCCAGCTGACCCGCAACCGGTCGCTGACGTTCGCCGCGCCGGGCACCACCGTCACCGCCACCGCGACCAACCAGGCTCCGGCGGTGCCGCCACGCACCCTGCGCCAGTTCCACGCCGGTGTCTCGGACCTGTCCGAGCTGCGCAAGCAGCAGCTGGTGACGGTGCAGGAGCAGACCATCGGGTTCGACATCCGGCTGGACGCGACCGACCGGCTCGACGAACGGGACACCATCACCGAGCAGTTCGGCATCGCCCCGCAGCTGTCCACCCTCGAGCTGATGGTCCACCCGAAGGAGGAGAGCCTGCTCGGCGCGGCGCTGGGCGCGCTGCTGGGCAAGCCGGAGGGGTTCAGCTTCACGAGGGGTGAGAACCCGCCGATGGTGCTGTTCATCTTCGGCCGCAAACGGGTGCTGCCGGTGAACATCAACTCGCTGAACATCACCGAGACCGAGTTCAGCACCGACCTCAACCCGATCCGCGCCACCGTCGCCGTCAACCTGACCGTCATCGAGGGCAAGAGCGTGCCGTACCTGTACTCCAAGGCGATGACCGAGGCGATGTCGGTGCTCAACCTCGCCAACGTGGCCGACCTGGCCGACGTCGTGGTGCCGGGGTGAGGGCGGTGTTCGACAGGCAGTCCCGTTACCGCGACGTACCGGACGTGACCGTGCCGGACGCGCGCGGCCGGATGGTGCTGGCCAAGGACGTCCGGGTGACGCCGCCGGTCACCGGCACGTTCCGGCATGTGGTGACGGCCGGCGACCGGCTCGACCAGCTGGCCTGGCAGTACTACGGGCGGCCGTTGCAGTTCTGGCGGATCTGCGACGCCAACCCGGAGTTCCTGTCCCCGCTCGCCCTGGTCGACCAGGAGACCATCGGCACCGTACGCGTCCCGGTGGCCGTGTCCGGCGACCCGCCCTGGGCTGTCTTGCTGGCCAAGCTGACCGCCACCGCCGGTGTCGACGGCGTGCTCGTCGACGACGACACCCGGCTCGCCCGGCGGCCGCGCACCGTGGACGGCCGGGAGGTGACCGTCACGGTCGCCGAGCCGGACCGGGCCGTCGTGATCACCTTCCACCGGGCGAGCGTCGGCGTCGCCGCGCTGATCGAGGTGATCCGGGCAGCCGGGTTCACCGCCGGTGCGCCGGCTGACGCCGGCCAGGTGGGCCAGCCGATCGTGGTGCCAGTCGCGGCCGGCGGTTGACATGCCGCACGACAGCCTACGCATCGAGATCGGCGGCGCCGAGGCCCCGGACCTTTACGACGACCTGCTGTCGCTCGAGGTGGAGTTGGATGAGCAGCTCACTGGCATGTTCCGGATGACCGTGGCGTTGCTGCCGCGGCCGGACGGGTCGTGGGCGTACCTGGACGACGAGCGATTCACGGTGTGGCAGCGGGTGGTGATCAGTGCCGGGCTGGACGGCGACAGCCCGCAGCTGATCACCGGTTACATTACCCACCTGCGGCCGGACTTCGGGCCAGGCGCCGAGCAGTGCGTCCTTGAGGTGTGGGGCCTGGACGCCGGCGTGCTGATGGACCGCGCGGACCGGCTGCGTGCCTGGGCCGGCAAGCGTGACAGCGACATCGCGTCTGAGATCTTCCGATCGTACGGGCTGACGCCGCACGTCACCGCCACCCGTGTGGTGCACGAGGAGCAGGTCTCCACGATCGTCCAGCGGGAGACCGACCTGCAACTGCTCAAGCGGCTCGCGCTGCGAAACGGCTTCGAGTGCTGGGTGGACGGCGACACCGGCCACTTCGGCCCGGCCGGGCTGTCCGGCAGCCCGCAGCCGGTGCTCGCGGTGCACTTCGGCGACGAGACCACGGTCGACCGGTTCCGGCTCGAGGTGGACGCGCTCGCCCCGGCGGAGGTGACCATGCACCAGATCGACCGGATCACCGGCGAGCCGCTCGCCACCACCGCAGAGAAAGGCTCGGAGAAGCAGCTCGGCGCGACCGGCCCGGACGGGCTGCTGAAGGCCGGCCTCGACCCGGGGCGGGTGGCGGTGGGCCAGACCGTGGCGACCGGACTGCCCGAGATGGAGGCGCTCTGCCAGGGCCTGTGCGACCGGGGGGCCTGGTTCGTCACCGGGGAGGGCGAGGTGGCCGCCAACCAGTACGGCACGGTGCTCAAACCGCACGCCACGGTCACCGTGAAGGGGGTCGGCGAGCCGTACAGCGGGGTCTACTACGTCACCCACGTCACCCACCGGTTCACCGCCGACGGCTACCGGCAGGAGTTCAAGGTGCGCCGCAACGCGCTGCGACCGTCCGGGGACGAGCAGTTCACCGCCGATGCGGGCGGGCTGCTCAGTGCGCTGGCGGGTGCGCTGTGAGGGGCGAAACCGCGGCCGCGCGCGTCCCCGAGGAACTGGAGCGGATGGTGGCGACGCTGGTGGAACGCGCCGAGCGGCGGTTCTTCGGCAAGTACCGCGGCCGGGTGGTCGACAACGAGGACCCGCTGCGCCTGGGCCGGCTGCGGGTCAGCGTGCCCAGCGTGCTCGGGCCGGACGTGGTAACGGGCTGGGCCACCCCGTGCGCCCCGTACGGCGGTGCGGCCGGTCAGGGCCTGCTGCTGGTGCCGGACCGGGAGGCCGGGGTGTGGGTCGAGTTCGAGGAGGGCGACCCGGAGTTCCCGATCTGGTCCGGAACGTTCTGGAGCAAACCCGCGGCGGGCAGTGAGCTGCCGAAGCCCAACGCCGCGGACGGCACGGAGGCCGACGGGCCGCAGGCGGTGCCCACCCGCAAGACGTTCAAGACGCGCAAGGGGCACACGGTGCAGTTCGAGGACGCCGACGGCGCCGAGGCGGTGCTGCTGCGCGAGGGCGGCAAGGGCCACCGGATCGTCCTCGACGCCGACGGCATCACCATCACCGATTCGGACGGCAACGTGGTGGTGCTCGGCGACAGGGCGATCCGGCTCACCGACGCCACCGGCAACGCGATCGCGCTGACCGAGGACGCGGTGACCGTCACCGCGAAGAAGCCGCTGACCATCGACGCGTCCGGCCAGCCGATCCGCATCGTCGGCAAGTCGATCGCTCTGGAGAAAGGGTGAGTCATGGGCAAAGCGCTGATCGTGAAGAACGACCCGGTCGACGGCGCCGACACCCACCAGGTGACCGGCTCGACCACGTCCAGCCCGCCGGCCGCGTACACCGGGACCGGCGACTACCAGTACCAGGGCGCGGTGACCGGCGGGCTCAGCGAGTTCGTCACCGTGAACGGCATCCCCCTCGCGGTGGTGACCAGCACCAGCAGCCTGCGCGCCGAGGGCGCAACCGCACACCAGGCGCTCAGCGGCGGCAACTACCAGCCGCCCGCACCGGCGCCCAACCCGGCGACGCTGACGTTCACCCCGGCCACCGGGGTCGGCGACGGCAAGCCGGGCGCGGCCGCCGGCAGCGCGCTGCTCACCGCCGGCGGCGCCAAGGCGCTGCTCGACGGCGATCCGTTCGACACCTGCGGCATCCCCGGCGGCAAGGGCAAGGGCACCGTGACGGCGCAAGGGCAGGCCTTCGTCACCTGCTCGGTGTGAGAGGAGCGGCCGTGGCAGGCTTCGGATTCCCGTTCGCGGTGACCCCGCGCGGCACCATCACGCCCGATCCGGACGACGACGCCGACCTGCGCGGCCGGGTCGTGCAGGTGCTGCTCACCACGCCCGGCGAGCGGGTGAACCAGCCGGAGTTCGGGTGCGGGTTGTTCCACCTGGTCTTCGACCCGAACAACACGATCATGGCGGCGGCGGTGGAGTTCACCGTGGGGCAGGCGCTGACCCGGTGGCTGGGCGACGAGCTGGTGGTGGCCGGGGTGGACGTCCGCTCGTACGAGGAGGAGTTGGTGGTGGAGGTCGCATACGTGCGCCGCCGCGATCTGGCCCCCCGCGCGGTCCGGGTCCAGTTCCGGTGACCCGAGGTGATCGCCGTGGCTGAGCTCAACCGGATCGACGGCCGGCCGGTCATCGACTACATGGCCCGCGACTACGAGAGCCTGCTCGCGGCGATGCGGCAGCGGATCCCGGAGAAGCTGCCCGAGTGGCGCGGCCATGCCTCCGAGGCCGACTTCGGCAACGTGCTGCTCGAACTGTTCGCGCACCTCGGCGACATCCTCAGCTTCTATCAGGACCGGGTGGCCAACGAGAGCTTCCTCGGCACCGCCCGGACCCGGCGCAGCGTGATCGAGCACCTGCGGCTGATCGGCTACGAGTTGGGCACCGCCGCCCCCGCCTCGGCCGACCTGACCCTGTCCGTGCCGGCCGACGTCACGGAGACGGTCACGATCCGCCGGGGCGACGCGTTCGCCACCGCCAGCGAACGCGACCGGCCCAGCGTCCGCTTCGAGTACACCCGCGACAACGACCTGCGCATCGACTTCGGCACCGTGGCCGTCGACGAGGGCACCGGCCGCAAGGTGTTCCGCAGCGTGCCGGTCGAGCAGGGCCGGCTGTTCACCGGCCAGTTCCTCGGCACCTCCGACGGATCCCCCGATCAGCGGTTCCCGCTGCCGCATCCGGGGCTGATCCTGCGGCCGCCGGGCGCCGCCCTGCCCGGCGGCATCACGGTGACCACCACCCTGCCCGACGACACGGCACAGAAGTGGACGCTGCGCGACACCCTCGCCTTCAGCGGGCCCGCCGCGCCCGACTTCGCGGTACGCGTCGACGACCAGGACCGGGCGACCGTGGTGTTCGGCGACGGCCGGTTCGGCGCGGTGCCGCCACCCGACGCCCGGGTGAGCGCCACCTACCGGGTCGGCGGCGGCACGGCCGGCAACGTGCCGCCCGGCGCGATCGGCGTGATCCTGGACGCGCCCCGGCTGGCCCGGCTCGGCGCGACCGTCACCAACCCGGCCGGTGCGGCCGGCGGCGCCGACCGGGAGAGCATCGAGCATGCCGTGCGGCACGCGCCCGCGGTGTTCCGGTCGATGCGGCGGGCGGTCACCGCCGCCGACTACGAGGCGATCGCGCTCAGCTTCAAGGGCGTGGCCAAGGTACGGGCCGTCGCCACCAGCTGGAACGAGGTGACCCTGTTCGTGGCGCCGGAGGGCGGCGGACGCGGTGAGCACGTCAGTGACGTGCTGGAGGCGAACCTGCGGGCGTTCTTCGAGGACAAGCGGATGCTCAGCCAGATCGTCGAGATCGCCGACGTCGACTACGTGCCGATCAGGGTGACCGCCGAGGTGGCGGTCGAGAGCTACCACGTCACCGAGGACGTCCTCGCCCGGGTCCGCCAGGCCGGCGCCGACCTGCTCGCGTTCGACCGGGTCGGCTTCAACGAGACGGTGTTTCTGAGCCGCTTCTACGAACGCTGCCAGGACGTGCCGGGCGTGCAGTTCCTCAACATCACCGAGTTCCGCCGCGGCGACACCGGCACCGACCCCGTCGAGACCGACGGTGTGATCGTCCTCGGGCCGAGCGAGATCCCGATCGTCCCGACCGACCGGGAGTACCAGGACGGGATGCGGGTCGTTCCCGTCCCGGGGGTGCGCTGACATGCGCCTGACCGGCATCACCGCCGTTGCCCACCCGCGGGGCAACCGGATCGACCTGGCCTGGACCGGACCACCGGCGGGCATGGGAGTGCGGGTGATGCGCCGGGAGGGCGGGCACCCGGCCGGGCCGGACGACGGCACACTGGTCGCCGAGGGCGTGGGCCTGGCCGCCGCCACGGATCGTGACCTGCGCGCGGAGACGATCCACTACTACACGCTGTTCCCGTACGCCGGTGACCCGCGGACCTACGAACCGGACCCGCGCAACCTGGCCGCGGCGACGGCACTCGCGCCGTACGACTTCGGCGGCTTGATGTTCCGGATGCTGCCCGCCCTGTACCACCGCTACGACGCCCTGCGGCTCCCGACGCCGGGCACCGCCGAGCCGGGCGACGAGGACAAGGGCCAGCTGCGCCGGTTCCTGGACCTGCCCGGCGGCGAGCTGGACCGAATGTACAGCCTGGCCCGCACCCTGCTGGACGTCACCGACCTGGACCGGGTGGACGGGGCGCTGCTGCCGCTGCTGGCCGAGTGGATCGGCTGGCGCACCGACTTCGGCCTGCCGGTCGCCGCGCAGCGCAACGAGATCCGGTTCGCGCCGCGGGTCTACCAGACCATCGGCGGGCTGGGCGCGCTGGGCGCAACGGTCACCCGGGTCACCCGGTGGCCGAGCCGCACCAAGGAGTACGTCCACAATGTCGCCCGCACCAACGTGCCGGAACGGCTCAACCTGTGGTCGCTGGCGCGCGCCGAGGACGGTACGCCCGGCGAGGCGAGCCTGGCGTCGGTCAACTTCGCGTACGACGGGCGTCCGGTGCTGGTGGATCCGGGGGACGGCTCGCTGCTGGCCGTCTATCACACGCACCGGCGGCACGGCTGGGACATCTGGGCGAAGCGGCACACCGTCGCCGGCGGCTGGGAACCGAGCGCGCCGGTCGTCACCCGGCCCGGCATCGACAAGCACCCGAGCGCGGCACGGGCCGGCGACCGGTTGTGGCTGTTCTGGCAGAGCCTCGACGCTTCCGAGCCCGCCCGCGGCGATGAGGATCGCTCGGGTGGCGCGCAGCCGCATTGGCGGATCTCGTTCGCGACCCGCGACGGCGGCGGCTGGAGCCAGCCGCGGATCTTCGGCGACCCGGCGGTGGAACGGCAGCTACCGGCCGCGGCCGGCGACGACGCCGGCGTGTGGCTGTTCTGGCAGGAGGGCGCCCGGGTCCGGTACAACCGGCACGACGGCGACGACTGGCAGCTCGCCGAGCCCGCGACGGTCCCCGACGAGCAGGTCGGCGAGGACCCGTACGTGCTGGTGGCCGGTGGGCGGCTGTGGCTGTTCCGGACTCGGCACGAGTCGGCCGGCCCGCCCGGGCAGACCCGGCGCACCATCGCGTACCGGGTGAAGCAGGGACTCGACCCGGCCGCGGCGGACTGGTCGCCGGTGCGGACCGTGCCCAAGAGCGAGGACGGCGACTATCACGACCGGTACCCGTACGCGCGGGCCGTGTCCGGCGGCGTCGAGCTGCTGTGGAGCACCACGGCCGGTGGTGGCCCGACGCTGGTCGCGGCCACCGTGGACCCGGCCACGAACACCTGGAGCCCGCCGCGGACGGTCGCCGGTGGCCCGTACGCGAACCGGGGTTTGGCCGTGAGCGGCCTGCCCGGCGGAGGCTCGCTGGTCCTGTACCGCTCGAACCGCAGCGTGGCGCACGGCGTGACCCTCGACAACCGGTACGCCGGCACCGCCACGGTGGACGCCCGCTGGACGCAGAAGCTGGCGCTGCGCGGCACGTTCGAGGACTTCCAGACCTATCTGCACGACGCCCGCGCCGGACGGCGCGGCACCGCGAACCGGATCGCCCGGGACACCGTCGGCGTGTTCCTGGAACCGGCCGTCACCGACCCCGACGAGATCCGGGCCGCGATGGCCCGCCTGGCCGGCGCCCTGCCCGACTTCCTGCCGGCGACCACCCGGACGGTCCTGATCACCCCGTAGGAGTTGCGATGGCCGACTACTCGATCTCGCCGGAGCGGCTGCTCGCGGCCAGCCGGGAGTTGGGATACATCGGCCTGCACATCGAGCAGGGCGTGCCGATCCTGGACCGCGACCTGAATCTCATGCACGACCTGATCGCGCAGACCGTCCGGGAGATCGTGACCCGTTACATCGGTGACGGCGCCCCGGCCGGCGCCGGTGGCTTCGCCGTGCAGCCCCTGCCCGCCCCGGACCACGAGCAGGACTTCCTGATCTCCGCGGGCGCGTCCACGCTGCCCGGCCGCTACCTGGTCGCCGGCATCGAGGTGATGATCGCGGAGCCGGTCCGCTACTCGAGACAGCCCGGCCTGCCCAAACTCACCACGCCGGCCGACGGCCAGCCGGACCCGCGGATCGACACCGTCTACCTGGACGTGTTCCTCGACGAGGTGGACGCCGGCGGCGACCCGGCGCTGCGCAACTCCCTCGATGTCGGCGTGCAGACTTCGGTACGCCTGCGCCCCGGCTGGGTGGTGCGGGTCGCCGAGGGCGGCGGCCTGCCGCCGGCGCCGCCCGGCCACAACTTCCACACCCTGGCCCGGCTGGCCCGCCCGCCCGGCAACCCGGCGATCACCGCCGCGATGATCACCGACCGGCGGCAGGGCGGGCTGACCGTCTCCGACCTGGAACGCCGGCTGCGGCGGGTCGAGATGGCTCTGCTGCCCGCCTTCGTCACCCCGCAGTTCACCCCGAAGCTGGGGGCGCCCGGCGACGAGGTGCAGATCTTCGGCACCAACTTCAATGTCGGCGCCGTCCAGGTGTTCTTTGGTGACGTCGCGGCCACCCGCACCACGGTCGGCTCGGCCACCCAGATCACCACCCGGGTGCCGCGCGGTGCCGCCACCGAGGGTGAGGCGGTGCAGGTGCTGCTCAGCGTGGAGAACGCGGCCGGGCGTACCGCCACCAACGCGGCGTTCACCGTCATGCCGGCGCCGGCCTTCGCGGCGCCGGGCGCCCAGTTCGAGCCGGACACCGGTGACCAGGGCACCGAGGTCACCCTGCACGGCGCCAACTTCAACGTGGCCGGGCTCGCCGTGAGCTTCGGGACGGTGGCGGCCACGTCGCTCAGCGGCCAGACGTCCCGGCAGGTCAAGGCGCGGGTGCCGCCCGGGCTCGTACCCGCGGGCAGCGCGAGCCGGACCGTCACGATCAAGGTGACCACCGAGGCGGGCACCGTCGAGAGCGACGACCCGTTCGTGGCCACCCAGGCCGTGCCGGCGCCGGCGTTCGCCACGGTCGGTCCGCAGTTCACGCCGAAGCAGGGCGCGCAGGGCGACGAGATCACTCTCAACGGCAAGAACTTCAACATCGCACCGCTGACGGTGAAGTTCGGCACCACCCTGGCGCCGAACATCACGTCCACCACGGCCACCCAGATCAAGGTTCGGGTACCGGCCGTGCCGTCGCCGCCGCAGACCCTGCGGATCACCGTCGAAACGCCGGGCGGCCCCGCGGAAAGCAGCTCCACCTTCACCGTCACCGGTTGACGCCACGAGGAGGCCAGCCATGGCGTTCGAGGTCCATCCACACGCACCCGGCAACCCGCCCACCGACCCGCTCAAGGTCACCAAGAACTCCGAGCAGTCCAGCACGATCAACCAGATCACCGGCCCGCCGGTGATCGCCAACTCGTACGTGAAGATGATGTTCCTGCGGGTGGCGATGACCGGGACCGGCACGGCGCCGACGCTGTCGCTGCAGACCGGGCTGGGCCCACCGGTGATCGCCACCGGCACACCGACCGCGGTGTATCGGGGACCGAACCCGGTCGACTACGTCGGCGACGTCCAGCTGATCACCGCCGGCGAGGCGGCCGGCGTCTGGCAGATCCGGATGGGCTTCGACCAGGACACCGACGAGACCTGGCAACTGGTCATCCACAACAACGACCCGGTCGTCGACCACGAGTTCACCTGGGTGGTGGCCAGCACGGTGGCCGAGACCGCCCAGCCGTGGATCGCGGTCTCCCCCGCCCTGCTGCCGATCACCTCGCTGATCAACCGGCCGAACTCCACCGACCTCAAGATCGAGCAGAGCGTGCAGGTGGCCAACCGGGGCACCGCGCCGCTGACCGTCACCGCCGTGGACCCGCCGGTGGCCGCCCCGCTGGAGCTGCGCACCGCGCTGCCGTTCACCGTGCCGCCCGGCGGCGTGCAGGACCTGGTCGTGCGGTACACGCCGCCGAGCACCGGCCCGGCGCAGGCGGCCACGACCGTCACCGTGACCGCCACCCCGCCGGACACCACCGCCGGCACCTCCCCCGGGCACAACCAGCGGGTGCAGATCACCGCGAAGGCCCAGGAGCTGGAGGTCGTCCTGCTGCTCGACGACTCCGGCAGCATGGGCTGGGACGCCATCGGCACCTTCCTGCCACCGAACTCGCCGAACGCCCGCTGGTCCGAGCTGGAGTCCGCCGCCAACAACTTCCTCGATCTGCTCGCCCACTTCGCCGCCGGGCGGGGCCGGTTCGGGGTGGCCCGCTTCCCGGCGCCCGACCCCAACAACCCGTCCACCTTCGACCTGGTGCCGATGACGGCGATCACCTCGAACATGGCGGCCGCCCAGACCGCGATCTCCCAGGTGGAGCCGTTCAACAGCACACCGATGGGCGACGGGCTGAACCGGGTCCTCGGCCCGCCCGGCTACTTCAGCCCGCAGGTGGACAACCGGCGCTGGCTGATCCTGATGAGCGACGGCGCGCACAACTCCGGCACCCGCAACCCGCGGGACTTCATGGCCGCCGGCAACTCCCCCCTGGACCGCAAGATCAGCCTGTTCGCCGTCGCGTACGGCATCGAGGGGCACACCGACGTCGACCACGTGCTGCTCAAGGACCTCGCCGACGCGTCCCTGCTGGGCCAGATCCGGCACGTCGACGAGGAGGGGGTGACCGCGTCCACGCTTGCCGCACAGTTGCGCGACACCATCAAGTCCGGGCTCACCGGGGCCACCTCACCGCTCGACCCGACCGCGCGGTTCCTCATCTTCACTCAGCCCGAGGCGCGGCACGACGTGGTGATCACCCCGTACGACACCCGGGCGGCGTTCGTCCTGAACTGGAACACCCCAGACCCCGACCGGCTGCGACTGGAACTGATCACCCCCGGGCAAAAGCGGCTCACACCGGAGGACGTGCAGGCCGGCCGGTTCCCGGGGGTGTCGTTCCGCGGCGGCAACCGGTCGCAGACCTACCTGGTCGACCCGGGGTTCCTGCCCGGTCAGGCGGGCACGTGGACGTTCGTCATCACCCACCCGCAAGTCATCATCGGCGCCGCGGGCCGGGACTCCGATGTCCTCGAGTTCGAGGACTACCTGTACGACACCGTCGTCGACTCCACCCTGCGCCTGCAACTGTCGGCCGACCGCGACACCTACTACGCCGGGGACCCGATCACCATCTCGGCCCGGCTCACCGCCCGCGGCCTGCCGGTACGCGACGCCAACGTGTTCCTGTCCACCACCCGGCCCGGGCAGTCGTTCACCAACTGGCTGGCCGCGCTGACCGTACCCGAGCAGGCGTTGCAGGATGCCCGCGACGAACTGCAGGGCAAGGACAGCACCCCGATACTGATCAAGCAGCGAGGCGCGCAGATCGCCGGACTCACCTTCCCGGGCGGCCCGACCGGGCTCACCCTGCCGATGGCCGACCACCGCCGCGACGGCACGTACCGGGCCACCGTCGAGCGCACCTCGGTGCCCGAGCGCTACACCTTCTACGTCACCGCGGTCGGGGTCACCACCGACGGCGTCAGCTTCCGCCGGGAGGCCAAGATCGAGACGTTCGTGCTGGTCCGGCCGCACCCGGCGTTCAGCCAGGTGTCGGTGGTCGAGGTGAAGCCGGGTCTGGCCTCGGTGATGGTCATCCCGCGCGACATCTTCGGCAATGTGCTGATTATCGACCCGTCGGTGTCGTCCAGCTTCGACGTCGTCGCCAACGACGGGGCACTCGCCGACATCGACAGCGGGCTCGACGGCACCTACACGACGTTCGTCTCGTACGACCCGAAGAAGAAACCCCCGTCGGTCGGCTTCGATTTCCTCGACACTCAGATCGTCAGTCCGGTCAAGATCAACCCGTTCGACAAGCTGATCTACGCGGACCGGGTCGACGAGTTCGAGGCCGGGCCGGTTACCAGGTCCAACAAGAACATCGACCCGGAGGCGGCGCTGGGCACCATGGCCGGCCGGAATCCTGACCAAGTCGTCGCCCTCGGCGCGAACGGCCGGCTCGCGGTCGCTCTCGACGGCCACCTCGTCAAGTCGCAGGCCGACGACGACGTCACCGTGTTCGTCGCCACCGACCAGGGCCTGCGCAGCTACCGGGTGGAGGCGCTGTCGGCGGACACCGGCGAGTGGGTCCACCTCGGTGACTCAATCGGCGTCACCCAGTCGTTCGCGCTCAGGAACGGTCGGCTGACCACCACACCGGCCATCCGGATCGTCGACACCAGCGGCCGGACCCGCGACGACGACCTCAACCTGCTGGAACGGCCGGGCGTCAACGTCCGCGGCGTCGGGTTCCTGTCGGTGGTCCGCGAACCCCGGCGCACCCTGCAGCCGTTCCCGGTGATCCGCAAGGGCGCCCGCAACCACCCGGTCGAGACGCTGCAATACCTGCTGCGCGCCCGCGAGCACCAGGTGGCGGTGGACGGCATCTTCGGCCCGGCCACCGACGCCGCCGTCCGCGCGTTCCAGAAGCAGACGCGCCTGTCCGTCGACGGCGTCGTGGGCCCGAAGACGTGGCGCGCGCTGATCGTCACCGTCCGGCGCGGCGACAAGGGCGACGCGGTACGCGGCGTACAGGAGGAGTTCCAGTTCCGCAACCAGTCCGGCGACCCGGCCAAGGGGCTGCGCGTCGACGGCATCTTCGGCCCGCAGACCGAGGCCGCCGTACGCGGATTCCAGCAGGCCATCGCCGCGGACGTGTCCCGCTTCCCGGTCGACGGGATCGTGGGTCCGCTGACCTGGCAGGCCCTGATCAGCGGAATGCTGTCCTGACCGGCCCGGCCCGCGGCGCCCTCGTTCCGGACGCCGTGGGCCGGCTACGCGGGCTGGTGACCGTCGCCATCGCGCTCGCCTTAATCATCGCCGTGGAAAAGGAACATGGCCCAGACGCCTCAGCCGCGCGCCGTCGTTTCCGTCTAGGTCCATGCGCACGTCCTGGTGGATGAATCTGCTCATGGCCGAACTTCCCTGGCTCTCGATGGGGCGGTCGGTCGCCGGTTCGACGGGTCGATGAGTGTCACTAGGGACGCGAGCGGGGCCGGTTGAGCGTCCGCGCCGGGCGAGTAGGTGAGCCGAGTCGGCTCTTCATTCCCGTCCGCATCCATGACATGGATGTCGAGCGCGACAGATCCGCCTCCGCTGGTGGCGGAGAAGGCGATCTCCTTACCGTTGGGAGACACGGCGGGCTCGCTGTCGACGACGCGCGCACACCACGACGCGCCAGGACCACACGTGGAGTGACGCAGGCGCGGCCTTCTCTTGATTCAGTTGCCTGGTCGCTGTTGATCTTGAACGCCTGGTTCCGTCTCTTCGCGCCGGGCCGCGGACCCGGACACCGCGAGATGGCTCACCCAGGCTCATCTATCAGAGTGAAAAGTTCAGAGTGAAAAGTTCGGACGGTGATGTCGAGAACTGGTGACTGGCTCCGTCCCCGTGGTGAACATGACCAAGATGGGTCGCACCAGCACCGAGGAGAAAGACGATGGCCAAGTACTTGCTGCTCAAGCACTACCGCGGCGCTCCGGCTCCGGTCAACGACGTGCCCATGGACCAGTGGACGCCGGAGGAGATCTCGGCGCACGTGCAGTACATGAACGACTTCGCGGCCCGGCTCGAGGGGACCGGCGAGTTCGTCGACGGTCAGGCGCTCGCCCCCGAGGGGACGTTCGTCCGGTACGACGGTGAGGGGCGCCCGCCGGTCACCGACGGTCCGTTCGCCGAGACCAAGGACCTCATTGCCGGTTGGATGGTGATTGACGTCGACAGCTACGAGCGGGCCGTCGAACTGGCCGGGGAACTGTCGGCCGCCCCCGGGGCGGGCGGCAAGCCGATCCACGAGTGGCTCGAGGTGCGCCCCTTCCTGACCGAACCGCCCACCATCACGGAGTGACCTCTCAGATGAACGAGGCCCTGCTCCGGAGCCTCACACCGAGCGTGCTCGGCATCCTCGTCCGCCGCGGAGCCGACTTCGCGGCGGCCGAGGACGCCGTGCAGGACGCGCTGGTCGAGGCGATCCGCGTCTGGCCGACCGACCCGCCGCGGGACCCGAAGGGCTGGCTGACCACCGTGGCCTGGCGCAAGTTCCTCGACACGACCCGGGCGGACTCCGCCCGCCGCCGGCGTGAAGAGCTCGTCGACGAGGAGCCGGCGCCCGGGCCCGCGCCTGCGGTGGACGACACGCTCCAGCTCTATTTCCTGTGCGCCCACCCGTCGCTGACGCCGTCGTCCGCGGTCGCGCTCACGCTGCGCGCCGTCGGCGGGCTGACCACCCGCCAGATCGCCCAGGCCTACGTGGTACCCGAGGCGACCATGGCGCAGCGCATCAGCCGGGCCAAGCGCACCGTCTCCGGCGTGCGCTTCGACCAGCCCGGCGACGTCGCCACCGTGCTGCGCGTCCTCTACTTGGTCTTCAACGAGGGCTACTCCGGCGACGTCGACCTCGCCGCCGAGGCCATCCGGCTCACCCGGCAGCTCGCGGCCGCGATCGACCACCCCGAGGTGGCGGGGCTGCTCGCCCTCATGCTGCTCCATCACGCCCGGCGTCATACCCGGACCGCGCCGGACGGCAGCCTGGTGCCGCTCGCCGAGCAGGACCGCCGCCGATGGGACTCCACGTCGATCGCCGAGGGCGTCGAGATCCTGCAGGCAGCCCTCGCCCGCGACCGGCTGGGCGAGTTCCAGGCCCAGGCCGCCATCGCGGCACTGCACGCCGACGCACCCACCGCCGAGGAGACTGACTGGGTGCAGATCGTCGAGTGGTACGACGAACTCGCGCGCCTGACCGACAGCCCGATCGTCCGGCTCAACCGCGCGGTGGCCGTCGGCGAGGCCGACGGACCGCGCGCCGGGCTGGCGGCGCTCGCAGCGCTGGACGACTCACTGCCCCGCCACGCAGCGGTGACGGCGTACCTCCACGAGCGCGACGGCGACCTGGCGACGGCGGCCCGGCTGTACGCCGAGGCGGCCCGAAAGGCCCCCAACCTCGCCGAGCGCGACCACCTGACGCGTCAGGCCGCCCGGCTCAACGCCCGCCGCTGTCGCTGACGGATCGCGCTCGGACTTCCGGCAGCCTTGGTGAGCGAACGTAGCGGTGGGAGAACCGCTTGGGCGGAGTTCGTGCCGTTCCTTGGCCTTGCGACCTGGAGGTCCGCGCAAGGTCATCTGCTCGACCAAGGCGACAGACCACTGATCCCTCGGCCCGCATCTACGAGTTGGAGGCTTACCCACCATCGTGATGTGGCGATGTGCGCATTCATACCGCCCAACGGGGGTGACTGGGGAGTTAACTCCCGAGTCGGGATGCTGCCAGTGACCACTGGTTGGTTCGGTGTGTGGACGTGACGTAGAGCGGCCACCGCCTGATCATCGAGATCGACCAAGATCCTCGATGTGGGGCGGTGGCCGTGGCCGGCGGCATCGGCCGTGGTGCTGCCGGTGCTCCCTGCGTTGCGGGTGCGAGCGGGGCCGGCGGAGGCGGTGTCGGCTGCGGGCGCGCGGCGGCGAGTTGTCATCGATCCACCAGTCGATCGTGACCCTTGACCCCCAGCAGCCACCGCATGGCCTCCCGGAGCAGATCGGCGTGGCCAGCGAGAAACAGCCTGACCCAGCAGCCGGTCGAGGTCGGGCCGGGCTGCTCGTGGCGCTCGCCTTCGGCGGGCCTGCTGATCGCGCGTGCGGGGTGGGCTGCTGCCAACCGGCTGGGCGTCCCGGACGAGCGTCGCCCACGCGCTGCCCACCGAGTAGGCGGCGCTCAGCCCGTGCCGTGGAACGCGTCGATGCCCTTGCGCCAGGTGGTGTCGAGATCGGCGCCGGGTGGGAAGCGTTGGTTCAGCTCGAGGATGACCATGCCGTGCGCGAAGGCCCAGATGGCCCGTGCGCGTTCGCGGTCACCGCCGGTGGCGTCGAGGAGCGGCTTTGCGGCCGCCTCCTCGGCGCCGGGGGTGAGCAGGTCGCGGCGCAGGGGCCGCTCGGTCATCAGCCGATAGAGGTTCGGCTGGCGGCGCGCGAAGTCGCGGTACGCGGCGGTGAGGGCCGCGATCGGGGCGTCGGATCGATGGACGGCCTGCTCGAACAGTTCGGTCTGCTCCTCAAAGCCGACCGAGATCAGCGCCGCCTCCAGTGCCTGCTTGTCGCGGAGGTGCTCGTAGATCGAGGAGGCGCGGATCCCGAGTTGGGCGGCGAGGCGGCGCATCGACAGTGCATCGGGGCCCTCCCGCTCGAGGAGCTGGCGCGCGGTCTGCACGATCTCCCGGGCTCGTGGAGTGAGCCGGCTTAGTGCGTAGGAAGCCATCCGTCCCGCCCTCCCAGAATACCCTAACGATGTTAGGCTGGAACCCTAACACCGTTAGGACGAAAGGTAGCGTCGATGCCCGCTCGTGCCCCGTCCCTTCACGTCGAGACCGGCACCGGCTCCGCGCGGATCCGTGACCGCGTCGCGCGGGCCCTCCTCGTCCTCGCCGCCGCCGGCGCCGTCGCCGCGGTGGCAGGCGCAGTGGACGCCGTCGCGGACGCCGGACCGGCCACACGGATGGTCGAGACCTGGCGCATGCTCGGCTTCGGTGTCTTCGCGGGCGTGTTCCTGCTGCTGGCCTACCGCCCCCGGCTGTACGCCGGCATCTGGGAGCTCGCCATTCTCAACAAGCTCGGCCTGACCCTGGCCGCCCTGTCCTTCGGCAGCGGGACCGACGGCGCTGGCGCGGCGCTGATCGCCGACGGAGCGGTCACGCTCATCCTGCTGGCCGCGTATGTGCTCAGCCGGGGCTGGACTGCCTGGTCGACCGCAAGGGCCGCGGCGTGATGCAGGGCGTCCACCCCCGCCCGCCGAACGCCGCTCCGGACACGCTGACCGCGTCCGCATCACGCTTCCTGGTCGAGATCATCGCCTGGGTCGTCGTGCATGGGCGCTCGCGTCATATTCGATCTGGCTCGCCGTGCTGGCCGACGTCGTGCTGATCGGGCGGGGCGCTTGGTCGGCCCGACTTGCAGCATCGAGCTGAACATCGGAACGGACAATCCCGTCGATCCGATCAGTTGCACGTGCGTGGAGGAGGCGACGAGGTTCTGGCCGTTATCGCGCAGATCGTCGCGTCGGTTGGTGGCCGCGCGCTTGACATCTCCACCGGAGAATTCCTGACCGGCGATCCCACTCAGACCGCTGGCTGGCACGGCTTCCAGCAGTACCGGGACCAGATCCTTCGCGGCAGCTGATGTCCGCGAGTCCGTCCCGCGTGAGCCTCGGCGAGTTGCGTCTGCTCATCGCCACATTCCGATTACGGCTGACGATCTCATCGATAGCGTTACGGCCTGACCAGCGGCATTACGGCACGAACCTACGCCCGCCATCGCAGCAACGCCCGGTCGCGTGCATAACCTGCAGACTGACCAGCAACTGCTTGCCGGCTCGGTTACGCGTCGACCCCCTGCAGGACGATCTGTTCCACGCGCTCGCCCAGAGTGCGCTGCAACGTGGTGGTTGAGGCCAGCCACCGAAACCCGCACGACGCCAGTCGCTCCCCAGACACGACCCGGCCGCCTGAACCAGCGTGGCCGATGGTCTCGTAGTCTCGATGGACGGGCTCTGCCAGGATCGGCGCATGGCGAACGTCTGGTCCGGTGTCACGATCGACTGCCTTGACCCCGAGCGGGTAGCCCGATTCTGGAGCGCTCTGCTCGGTCGCGAGCCCGGACCATCGCAGGAGGGCTGGGTCTACCTCGGCGAGCGAGGTGACCCGCAGCCGCGGCTGGTGTTCCAGCCAGTGCCTGAGCCCCAAACAGGCAAGGTGCGGATTCACCTCGACATCTCCGTCGACGACATCGACGAGGCCATGACGGCCGTCATCAATCTCGGTGGCCGGTTCACCGGTGAGCGGCACGACTACGAGGAGGGTGTGGTCGTCGTCATGGCCGACCCGGAGGACCACGAGTTCTGCCTGGTCAAGTACTACGGCTAACGGCGGCGCGCGGACGCACGCCGATCGGAAGAAGCGTGCGTCGGGCCACTGGTGGGCCATTCGACCTCACGGTGTGTCATGGTGAGCCGGGGTGGGCCCGATAGCGGGTGACGGCGTGAGGCCCGGCGACCCGCCACGTCCACGACGCCGTGGTGCAGTGCGTGTCGGCCGATGCCAGACACCTGAGTGGGACGCCTCCTGACCGGGCGCCACCCGAAGGAACTCGAATGTCCGACCGTGGAACAGCACCTGTTTCTCCGCCCATGTCGGACCTGATCGGCCGGCTGGTACTGACCCGGCGGGTGCAACGGGGTCTGCTGCCCTCAGCCGTCCGACCGCTGAACGCGGCCGCTGGACGGCGCCGGGCATGATGCAAGGCACCGCGCCGTCTACAGGGGAGGCACAAGGATGGAATATCAGACGGCGCTGGCGTCGCTGTTCCTGCCGGAGGGACGCCTCGATCCGTACCCGGTCTACGACGTGATCCGGGCGCACGCACCGATCTTCCAGGCGCTCGACGGTCGCTGGTTCGTCACCACCCACGCGCTCACCAGCCGCCTGCTGCGCGACCCGAGCCTGCGCGTGGCGGACGCCGCCGCGTACGACGGCTTCTGGCCGGACTGGCGGCAAAACCGTGGGGTCGCCTCGATCGTGCTGTCCATGCTGCAGACCAACCCGCCGGACCATACCCGCGTTCGTCGAGGAGATCCTCCGGTACGACTCTCCGGTGCAGCTCACCACCCGGTTCACGACCAGCCCGCTGGATCTCGGTGACGGGCTGCGGCTCGCCGGCGGCGCGGAGCTGACTATGCTGCTCGGTTCCGCCAACCGCGACCCGGCACGCTACCCCAACCCGCACCGATTCGACCCGGACCGTCCGAACATTCAGCCGGTCTCGTTCGGCGGCGGCGCCCACTACTGCCTCGGCGCACCGCTGGCCCGACTGGAGGCGCAGGTCGCGTTCCCGCTGCTGCTAACCATGCTGCCCCGGCTGAGCCTGGCCGGCCCGGGCGAGCGCCGCGACCGCCTGGTGCTGCGCGGCTACGCCACGCTGCCGGTCACCACCGGCTGACATAGCCACACCGCGTCACCAAGGGCGGTGACCTCGGCCGTACAGGCCCCGGGCCGCGGGCCGTCCCGCCACAGTCAGAATTGAACGGTGACCGGATGAACGCCGATCATCGTCGCCTCCGCCGGCGTGTAACCGCGCCTATCCTGCGACAGTATGGCGTCACAGGTGCCGCCCGGCTTGGTCCACCGCAGGCACCGAGTAAACAGGATCATGACGGGCGCAAGGTCAGGCAGTTGAGGACATCGCCGACCAGCGCGTAGTTCTCGGCAGGTACCGGGCCGGATCGGCCGACTGGTGGTGCCCGGCCTGGTTCGACAGCCCTTTGGTCTTGGGCCGGCTGCTCGATGTCGACGCCAATCAACCAAGTGAACCCTCGGGCGAACGCCGCCAGGTCATCGCGAGGATGCCCAAGTGGGGCATCCTCGCGACTCGGTTCAGGACAGGCACTGCGTGAAGAACACCTCCACATTTGTAATGCCGTGACACGCCGGACCGTTGAACTGCGCCTGTTCCGGGATCTCCATGTCGGGTCCCACGATGTAGGTGCTCACGTCGGCCGCGCCGTCGCCGTCGAGATCGAACCCCAGCAAGCCCGAAAAGCCCTCGCCCGTCTCGGGGTCGACCAGGCCTTGTTCGATGCGCTGCTGCAAGCCGTCCGATACCCACACGAGCTCCCCGGTGTTCACGTCTATGACCACCTGAACTCCCGCCGCTGGGTTCTTGTCCGCGTTTACGCATTCATGTGCCCACGCCGGGGCGGCGGCGGTGAGGAGCGCGGTCGCCACAGCGACCGAGCCAAGCAAGACACGACGAGCTGTTTTGATCATGGACGACCTCCCGATGCTTGTTCGCCGACCCGCGCCGTGCACGGGTCTGTCAGCTGACGGCGAAATCCTGGCGCCAGGCAGCCCAACAGGTCCAGATGTCTGTCGAAACATCGACATCGCCTGACTGCCGCGACGGCGTGCTGAGTGTCCCGGGTTTCGCAGAGGCCAATTGATTGATTTAGATTTCACTCGATCATGAAGAGCCCATCACCGGATCTCAGCAAGTCTCTGCCGAATCTGCAGCGATGGCCCAGTATCCGGCAGCAATGCACGGGCTCCTGCCAGAGTTCTATATGTGACGGGCCCAAGGATGACTTGCAGACAGCTGGTGCTCAGACGCCGGCGCCGACTTCGACACAGGCCCTACCTGGCGGCCGAGGCGTAGGGCTTGGGTACGTTGGGGCGCATGACCGCTGCTTCTTCGGATGGTCGTTCCATGCGCGAGCGGATGCTTGCCGGTGACCTCTACATCGCCGACGACCCTGAGTTGGCGGAGCACAGCCTCCGCGCGCTGGACCTCATGGACGCCTACAACGCCACCTCCGCGCGTAACCCAGACGAGCGGCGCCGGCTGCTGACCGAGCTGCTGGGCGCGGTCGGCGGCGGCACCGAGATCCGCCCGCCGCTGTATGTCGACTACGGCAAACACATCCGCATCGGTGCCCGTACGTTCGCGAACTTCGGCCTTGTCGCGTTGGATGTCGCCCCCGTCATCATCGGCGACGACGTGCAGATCGGGACGAACGTCCAGCTACTGACTCCGACCCACCCGCTGGAGCCGGAGCCACGCCGGGCGAAGTGGGAGGCCGCGAAGCCCATCACCATCGGCGACAACGTCTGGCTCGGCAGCGGAGCCATCGTCCTGGCCGGCGTGACCGTCGGGGAGAACACTGTGGTCGGTGCCGGGTCGGTCGTCACCCGGGATCTGTCAGCAAATGTCGTCGCGGTCGGCAACCCGGCCCGGGTCGTGCGCCGGCTCGACCTGCAATCCGCCGCCGACCAAAGATGAGCAACCACAGCGCAACTCGCCCACCGCCTAAGCACATGCGGGGAGGCACTTGGATGCCGAGCTTTCCGGGAACCTTGGCCGGATTCAACTGCTCGGCACAATCGCCCTTCGGCGGGCGCTGGGACATCGACATCAACGGCGAAGAAGGGACGGTTCGGCCCGTAGCGTGAGCCCCGCGGGCCCTGATACGACTCTCTCCGGCCCCGGCAGGACGCTATTGCTGATACTGCTCGGCCGAACCACGGCTACGACGGGGAACAGCTTCAGAACTGACCCTCCCGGCCAGGTCACCGGATAGGTGTCCCGGAGGCCACACATGCCGTGGCGGCGCCGGTCCTCTGGCTCGTCGAATTGGTAGACCTCCGCTTGGACCAGATGCGGCGCCTCGCCGCGAGCGAGGGAGTCGAGCTGGTGTCCGGTCTCGTTGGCCGCTCGCAGGGCGCCACCCGGCCAGGCGGCCCGCCAACACTCTAGGTGCGGTCGGACGAGGCGTACGGCCGCGGCGTGGAAGTCTCGCAGCGGGCGAAATCGCTGGCGGCCGCAGCGGCCCTCTGCCGTTCGAAGCCACGCGCGGCAAGGTCTCGCCGGGCGTAGGTGGCACTCAGATCAGTGCCGGGGGCACCGCCGCCGGACAGCGTGATCGCGGCCGCGTACGTCGCGGGGTCGGCGAGCTGGTCGGGTGGGAGGGTCAGCACGGCGTCGCCCGCTTCCGGAAGGCCGCCGTTCTGCATCAGGACGATGATCTGCAGCCCGCCGTGGTTGACCAGCCGGTGGATGGTCCCCGGGTGCGACGGTCATGCCGGCACCCGCCCCGCGGACCCCACGTGTTCTACTTCCGTGATGCGGGTGGAAGACGACACGGTCATCCCCGAGGGGTCACGGGCCGGCGCGGCGATGCAGACCGGCCGCCAGGCGGGATCCGAACCGGTCCCGGCCCGAATCGAACTGGAGATGGTCAACCCCGAGCGGCTGGTCTTCTTCTCGGACGCGGTGATCGCCATCGCAATCACGTTGTTGGCGTTGGAACTGCCCGCCCCGGTCGGCCAGACAAACGCCGAGCTGTGGCGCGATCTGGCTCGCAACGTCAACGACTACGTGGCATTCCTCATCAGCTTCGCGGTGATCGGGGGCCACTGGTTCCTGCACCACCGCACGTTCGGTCACGTAGCCAGGCTGTCCGGCCGGCTGGTCCGCTGGAACATGCTGTGGCTGCTCATGATCGTGTTAACGCCGTTCGTCACCAGGGTCATCGTCGGCGACGGCGCATTCGCCGCACGGTTCACCCTCTACGCGGCGATCCAGGCGCTCGCGTCCCTCTTCTTCCTGCTGGCCGTGCTCGAGATGGACCGGCACGGACTGGCCCGGGCGGGCACACCGCGTTCGCTGTTCGGCAACGGCTACCGCATCCTGTCGGTCGCGGCCGGCGCGTTCGCGGTGTCCATCCCGTTGGCCTTCGTGACGCACTGGGCGTACGCGTGCTGGGCGGCCATTCCCTTCGTCGCGCGGGTGCGGCGTCTCGCCGACGCTGCGCGGCGGCGTCCACGGCGTGCGATGGTGTAGGGCCTGTCCTAGGCACACAAACGGTGCGGGCAGATATCGATCTTGCCCCGTTGGGATTCGGTTCGTGTCCGAGGATCGACACGAACCGATTCCCAACGCGGGTTGCGGCTTCTCGGTGCCATCTCGCTCGGCTGACAGCCGCTCTTCCTATGCATGGCACGTCCGACCGGGTTGCCGGTGATTTGGTAGCCGCGCGGAGGTCACGAGGTCGTAACCCAGAGTGTAGCTGCCCGATTCGGAGTACGCGGCTCCACCGCATGCTCCAGAGCCAGCGGCACCCCCGGCATCCGCGCCGTCAGATATCAAGAGGGCAACACAGATTGTTTACTCAACTCGCGTCGGGCGCCAACCGCGCCTGCTGATTCGCCTCTGCCTTTGGCACTCCGGATGCTTGAAGCACTTCGCTGATGGCAAGGCGCAGCCGCGAAACGAGGACCTTCCCACAGAACTCGACATCCTCGGCGCAGGCTTGGTTGACTTCCTCGATGGCCTGTTGCGCCCGCGCGCGCGCAAGGTCGGGCTCTCGCCCGGCGAGGAAATCACGATGCAGCAGCCTAACCGCCTGGCCGAGGTGCTCGATCGACGCTGGAAGGCTGGCCGGTACCGGTTCACGCTGCCGCAACGTCGATACGACCCAATGCGCCATCTCGCGGCTGTTCGAGTAGGCGTATTGGAGGTGCTCGGAGGCATGCTGGTACCGGCGCAGGATGTCCAATCGTCGCCACCGCCAGGGTGAGAGAACCGCTATCTCCCCCGCCGCAGCGACCATCTCGATCGTCTTGTTTCTTTCCTTCTCTACCGCGACCAAGCGCTGCGATGCGCCCGCGGCCTGTTGAACGTCGCGCTGCTCCAAGGCCTGAGCGACAGCCGTGAGATTACGTGCGAAGATATCCAGTGTCGGACCGGCAGAGCGGTGTACGACGCGCACGGGGTTGGCCGGCAGGATCAGCAGCGCAACGGCGATGGCCGCCACCCCTCCGATCAGCCCGTTGACGGTCCGCGCCACGGCCAGGTGTGATTGTTCCGCAGCGAGCGTTCCCAGCAGCAGGGCGGTGCTTCCGGCGTGCACCATGACGGCTCCGCCCCCACGAATCACGGCTGCCGACGAGATCGCGACCGCCACGATCAGGCCAGTTTGTATAGGTCCCGTCCCGATGACCTCGATGATCAACTGTCCGGCCAACACCCCAACGATCACCCCAGCGATGAGTTCCGCCGCTCGCCTGATCCGATTGCCAAGGGCCGCCGCGATCGTGCCGATCGAGGCGGCGGGCGCAAACAACGCCTGCGAATTGTGCAGCACGTCGTCCGCAATGAACCAGGACAAACCGGCCGCTGCACCCGCCTGGACCGCGATGATGAGATAGGTGCGAAGCCGCTCATACGCCTCCCGGCTTTCTCGCCGCACCAACTCTGACCGCACACCCGGATCTCGGCTACGCACGGCACCTCCGAAAAGCAATGGAGGCGCGGGTCACGTCTGCGGACACCGCTCGGGGTGGTAGTGGTCCTGCAAGGTGTGTCCGGGCAGGTTGATGCAGCGCTGGCCCGGTAGGGCCTGGCATATGGGGCAGGCGCGGAATTCCGGCCCCTCGGGACATGGATGTCCCAACTCACAGACCGCCTGGCTGATTTCGTGGGCCGCTATGTGCAGGCCGTCATCGTCGTGCACCACAGCACGTTCATGAACTCGCACGAGGGCGCCCCGCAGGCGCTGGAGTGCTTCCTGTTCAGAGGCCACGGGCTCCATTCTCTGGATCCCAGCCCCTCTGGTCCCGGCATCAACGGAATGGATCTGGTACGGGAGCCCGCGCGGTCAAGCGGACCTTGACACAGGTTCTCGCGCTGGGCGGTGGAGCGCATCCGCGCCCGCAAACCGGCCACGCCGGAGACGGGCGCGTGAACATCGCGAGCGCCGGGGCGCTCGGGCCACGGCTCGGCGCGGGTCGCGAGGCGGACGTGTACGCGTGCGGCGACGGGACGGTGCTCAAGCTGTACCGTCCCGGCTTCGGCGGCCACCGCACCGAGACGTTGGCCCTCCGGTCACTGGAAGATCGTGGCGTCGCACCGAGGCTGGTCGACGTCATGGACTGCGATGGCCGCACCGGCTTGGTGGTGGAGCGCCTGGCCGGACCGGATATGCTGAGGCTTCTGCAACGCCGACCGGCCCGGCACCCTGCGCTGGTGGGCCAAGCTGCTGTTCGTCGCCGCTCTCGTGCTCGGCTTCGCCGGCCCTGCCGCCGCCCTCGCCGGCATGCGCTCACTACCCGGCCTCGACCACCGACCGCTGCACGTCGGCGGCCTGGTCGTGACCGTCGCCGGCATCGCCGCCACGCTCGCCGCCCAGCTCGCAATGGACACCTCCTGGCGGATCGGCGTCGACCCTTCGGGGGCCGGCTTCGCCTCGGCTAAGGCATGTAGTTCGCCCGCTCCAAAGGCTTGCCCTAAACAGCCTGCCCGAACCGCCTGCCGCGGACGTGGGTCCTCCTCCCCTGCTTGATCATCATGCCGCCCGCTGCAAGGAAGCACGCGGACGCGACGACTCCCAGCAGCACGTCATAACCCTCGCTGGCGAGGACCGTGGCGGCGACCAGCGGTGCGGTGGCTTTGGCGATGGTGACGCAGGCGGCGAGCCGTCCGGCGATGGTGGCGTAGGCGGTGGTGCCGTAGCGGTCGGCGAGCAGGGCCGGGGTGGCAAGGCTGGCGATGCCGAAGCCGAGTCCGAAGCCGGTGACCGTGATGATCGCGCCGATCGGGGTCCCGGCGAGCGCGGGCATGGCGAGGACCGCGAGGGCCTGCGTGGCGAAGACAGCGGCGACGATGGTGGTCACGGCCAGCCGACGACGGGCGGCGGTCAGCAGAAGGCGTCCGGTGACGGACAGGACACCCAGCAGGCCGGCGATGGAGGCGGCGAAAGTGGCCGGGTGGCCCCGGCTGGCGAGGTAACCGACGATGTGGACCGTCATGGTGCTGGTGGCCGCGCCGTGGGCCGTGAAGGTGCCTGCGAGGATCCACAACCTGGCATCGCGCATGGCGGTGCGAGCGACAGATGTGCGCTGCCTGTTGTCCTGCCGGTTCGGCGGCGCCGAGAACGCGGCCGGCGGGGACGGAGGTTTGCGGATGGTGAGGGCGTGCAGGGGCACGGTCACCACGCCGTAGATGGCGGCGAGGACGAGCAGGGTGCCGCGCCAGCCGAGGTGTGCGTCGAGGAAGCCGGTGAGCGGCATGAAGATGGTGCTGGCGAAGCCGGCGACGATGGTGACGGCGAGCAGCGCGGTGGCGCGCCGCTCGGGGGTGAACCAGGTGACGATCACGGCGAAGGCGGGCTCGTAGAGGACCATCGCGCCGCTGATGCCGATGCCGATCATGACGGCGTAGAGCTGCCAGATGGTCTGGACTTGGGACCAGGCGATCAGCAGGACCGTCGCGGCGATGGAGCCGATGGTCATCAGGGCGCATCCGCCGTGGTGGTCGAGCCACCGTCCGACGGGGATGGCCATGAGGGCGCCGGCGAGGACGCAGGCGGTGAGTGCGCCGGTGACAGCGGCGGCGGAAGCGCCGAGGGTGGCCGCGATCGGGCGGAGCAGAACCGCGTAGGCGTAGTAGAGGGTGCCGTAGCCGATGGTGGTGGTGATGGCGAGGGCGGCGACGATGCGCCGGCCGTGGGCGTGGTGCCCGCCGACCTGCCGGCCGGCGGGCACCGTGGTGAGGTTGGTGGTCATCAGCTGCCGCAGCAGCCGCCGGTCTGGTCGCCGGCGGGTGCGACGTCGAGGCTGATGAGGTTCAGCGGTGCGGACAGCAGCCCGCCGGAGATGCCGGTGGCCAGGCCCTTGCCGGCCGTCTCCGCCGGGGCTGGTCCGCAGCAGCTGTCGGTGCCGGTGGAGTCGGCGGGGTTGCTGTTGCAGACGCCGGTCTCGGGCAGGTCGAGCTGGACGTCGCGGGCCGCCTGCCAGTCCCCGGCGAGGGCGGCGACGACGGAGCGGACCTGTTCGTAGCCGGTGGCCATGAGGAAGGTGGGCGCGCGGCCGTAGCTCTTCATGCCGACGGCGTAGTAGCCGACCTCCGGGTGTGCGAGCTCGTCCACGCCGTGCGGAGGCACGGTGCCGCAGGAGTGCTCGTTCGGGTCGATCAGCGGGGCGAGCGCCCGGGTGGCGCCCATGACCGGGTCAAGGTCCAGGCGCAGCTCGGCGGCGATCGAGTGGTCGGGGCGGAAGCCGGTGGCGGCGACGATCCGGTCAACGGTGACGGACTCGTCCGTGCCGTCGGCGTGGCGGACGACCACGGCGACCCGGCCGTCGGTCGGGGTGAGCGCGTGCACGGAGAAGCCGGTGAGCAGCCGGATCCGGCTGGCTTCCACGTGTTCGCGCAGCCGGGAGCCGAGCGCCCCGCGGGCGGGCAGCGCGTCGGCGTCGCCACCGCCGTAGGTGCGGGCCGGACTCGCGGAGCGGATCGCCCAGGTCACCTCCGTGCCCGGCTCCGCGGCCGCCAGCTCAGCCAGGGAGAGCAGCGTGTTCGCCGCCGAGTGGCCGGCGCCGACGACGAGGGTGTGCCGGCCGGCGAAGCGGTCCCGGTCCGCGCCGAGCACGTCCGGCAGCGCGTGATCCAGGAAGGCGGCCACGTTCTTCTCGCCCCGGGCGGGCAGGCCCGAGGCGCCGAGCACGTTAGGAGTGCCCCAGGTGCCGGAGGCGTCAATAACCGCGCGGGCCAGCAGCTCGTCACCGTCGACGAGGCGGATCAGGAACGGGGCCTGCTCGCGGCCCGCAGTGCGCAGCCGGTCCAGGCCGAGGCGGCTGATCGCCTCCACCCGCGCGCCGTAGCGCAGGTGAGGCTTGAGCTGCGGCAGCTCCGCGAGGGGCTGGAGGTAGTCCGCGACCAGCTCCGCGCCGCTGGGCAGCGCGTCCTCGGCCGGGGCGACCCAGCCGGCGTCGTCGAGCAGCCGGCGGGCGGCCGGGTCGACGTTGTAGCGCCACGGGGAGAACACCCGCACGTGCCCCCACTGCCGCACCGCCGCGCCAGCGGTGTCGCCGGCCTCCAGAACGAGGAAGGGCAGGCCACGCTCGTGCAGGTGGGCGGCGGCAGCGAGACCCACTGGGCCGGCGCCGATCACCACGACGGGCAGCTCGTTCATGACGCTCATCGGAAAACTCCTCTGTGTTGAAAACTGTCGAATCAAGAAGGCGCAGTTGTGCTGGGGCGGGCGGAGCTGAAGGGGTTCAGGTGATGACGGAGCTGCGTCGCTCGAGCAGGATGACGTCGCGCCACCGCCCGTAGTGCCGGCCGACCCGCTCGCGGGTGCCGATGACGCGGAACCCGGCCCGCTGGTGCAGGGTGAGACTGGCGGTGTTCTCCGGGAAGACGCCGGATTGGATGGTCCAGATGCCGGCGGCCTCGGTGGAGGCTATCAGCGCGTCCAGCAGCAGCCGGGCCACCCCTCGGCCCTGTGCGGCGGTGTCGACGTAGACGGAGTGCTCGACCACCCCGGCGTAGACCGCACGGCTCGACGTCGGCGACACCGCCACCCACCCGACCACGATGTCGTCCGCGTCGACGGCCACAAGGCGGTGGTCAGGCAGCTTGCCCTGGTCGAATGCCGCCCAGGTCGCGGTGGTCTCGAAGCTGGCGTCGCCGCCGTCCAGGCCGGCCTGGTAGATGGCGAGGACACGATCGGCGTCGTCCGAGGTCATCGGGCGGACGGTGATGTCGGCCATCAGCAGGCTCCGATCGGGCTGGGGGCCGGGCGGCCCATGACGACGTCGGCGGCGGACGGGAAGCAGCCGACGCAGGCGTCGTTGATGCGGTAGTGCCGGGCGGTGCCGACCGGCTCGACGAGCACGAACCGCACCTCGGTGAGGATCTTCAGGTGTTGGGAGACAGTGGACTGGGCCAGGCCGACGGCGGCGACGATCTCCCCCACGCTCATCGGCCGGGCGTGCCGGGCCAGGTACTCCACGATCTGCACCCGGCTCGGGTCCGCGAGGGCCCGGAACCACGAGGCGTAGGTCTGCGCGGTATCCCGGTCGAGGAGGTCGTCCACCACCACTCCCTCTATCGTCTATCGCCGATTGGCGATGAAAGCCTAGCAGGTGCCGCCCCGGTGAGGTGGGCGGTCGCGACTACGAGGCGGGCGAGCGCGGCCAGGGTGGCCGGGTCGACCTTGTCAGGGGTGTCGGCGGGGCTGTGGTAACCGCCCATCCCGGCACCGATCCCAACCGCGGCGAAACCGGCACCGCCGTAGCGACGGTTGTCCGACGCCACCGGTGCCGCCGTCAGGGGGACGCCGGTGTGCCGTCCGGCCTGGTCGAGCAACGCGAGCAGGCGGTGGGCGGGCCCGCCGGCCTCCACCGCCGCCGCCCCGTCGAGGCGGCCGGCGCCGTCGACGTTGATGACCAGCGGCGCGGCCCCTTCGGCGCGGAGTTGGGTGGCGTGGTGGCCGGAGCCGAGCGCGCCCACCTCCTCCCCGTCGAGCAGGGTGACAGACAGTCCCACCCCGGCGGGCAGTGCGGTGGTGAGAATGCGGGCGGCTTCAAGGACCACGGCGACGCCGGTGGCATTGTCCGAAGCGCCAGGCAGGCGGAGCCCGGGGTGATCGCCGACGCCGTCGTAGTGCGCCGTCAACAGCAGGACGACGCCACCAGGGGCAGGCTGCCCGAGCTGGGCGTGGATGTTGGTGCCGGTGACGTCGTCACGCCGCAGCGGCGTCGCCCCGTCCAGCCAGCCGCCGCCTGCAACTGCGGCGACCAGGACGGCGTGGTGGGTGTCCGGGTCCAGGGTCAACACCGGCAGCGGCCCGGGATCCGGGCCGGCGAGCATGGTGAACTGCCAGCCCTCGGCGTCGACCGGGCGGCGGACCAGTAGCCCGGCGGCGCCGTGGGTGTCGCGGTAGGCGTCGAACAGGCTCATCTCGGCCGGCACGACCAGCCACCGCCCCGCCGGGTCATCGCTGCCGGCGACACCGAGGGCGCCGCGACGGATGTCGGACGTGTCAGCGGAGGCAGGGTGGATTGCGACCTGCCGCCCGAAAACCAGCGGGGCGGTGCCGCTCCGGTCGCCCCAGGTGACCGTCGGCGCTTCATACACCTGCGGCACGGCGCGGACCGGGAACTCCTCAGTGCGGACGTCGGCGCCGAGGGCGGTGAGCTGGTCGACGAGCCAGGCGCGGGCCGCCACCCCGCCGGCCGAGCCGACACGCCGCCCCGCCATAGGATCGGAGGCGAGGGTGGCGATGGTGGCGGTCATCCGGTCGGCGCTGACCTGGTTGAGCAGGTCAGCGAGGTCGGTGGGGGCGGTCATGAGCAGCAGCCCTGCCCGGTGGCGATGGCGTCGGCCTTGGCCTGCGTGCCGCAGCACGAGTCAGCCGCCTGCGCGGCCTGCCGCGTGCCGCAGCACGTGTCTGCGCCGGAGCTGGCGCTCTCGCCAGCGGGCGGGAGGATCCCGCCGACAGCTTGGGCGGGGCTGCCGCAGCAGGCGCCGGAGCCGATGACCTGCAGCGCGGCGACGGGGTCGCCGGAGAAGCCGCCGGCGCCGGCGGTGTTCTGGCTCATCTTGGCTCCTCTCCTCAGCGGGGGCTGGTCAGCGTGTAAGCGGTGGTGCGGGCACGGTCGAGGCGGCGCTCAGCGCGCTGGGCGGCGGTGGACACCTGGGCGCAGGAGTCGCAGAACCGGACACCCGGCAGCGGTGTGCGAGGGCGGCGGGTGAAGCCGAACATCGTGAGACCTCTTTTCCTCCGGACGTCTGTCTTGACGCCCGTCGAATCAGAGAGTTGCACGTTGATTAGAGGGATGTCAACCTAGAGGCATGTCAAAGCAAGAGGCACCCCTCGCCGTCATCGATCTCAACGCCGACGCGCCGTGCTGCCCACCGCTGGCGCAGCGCCGGGTCCCGGCCGAGACGGCCGCGGTGCTCGCGCCCGCGTTCAAGGCGCTCGGCGACCCGGTACGGCTGCAGTTGATGTCGATGATCGCCTCCGCCGAGGGCGGGGAGGCGTGCGTGTGCGACCTGACGCCGGCGTTCGACCTGACCGGGCCGACGATCTCGCACCACCTCAAGACGCTGCGCGAAGCGGGCCTGGTGGATGCCGATCGGCGGGGCACGTGGGTCTACTACCGCGCCCGCCCGGGAATCCTGCGCCAGCTCGCCGCCCTGCTGTCGGTCGAGCCCGCCCCCTCGTCGCAGGCGTAAGCCGCCGGGCAAACCCCGTGCCTACCAGCGCCGATCGCGAAACGCGATCAGCGTTGAGCGCCGGATCCCAAGTGCGAGGCGACGTCCGCCTTCCGCTGCCGGCGCTGGCGAGGCCGTCTGGACACATGAGCGGCGAGGGCAGTCATGACGTGCGCGGCGTCGCGACCGACGCCGCGCAGGGTGTTCGAAGCGAAGGATCGCTGGAACTCCAACCCGAGATAGACCAGCCCCGGGTGGGTGGTGGAGATCCCGCCCACCTGCCGGGGCGCGCCATGGTCGAGGGCGCCGAGGGGCTTGAGGTAGGCAACGTCCGGGCGGTAGCCGGTGGCGAAGATGACCGCGTCGACCGGCTCGGGCGTGCCGTCGGCCCAGCTGACGCCGTCAGGGGTGAAGGCGGTGAACATGTCCCGCCGGGAGAGCAGCCCGGAGGCGAGGGCGTCGCGGTAGACGCCGGTGTCGAGCACGGTGGCGTGTCGGACAAGACGGGTAAGGACCCGGCGTGGCAGGCGGTCCGCGCCGGTGACCCGCAGCCAGTGGTGGAGGTCCCGCCCGCCGAGGCGTTGGGGCAGGAAGCGCACGGGTTCCCGGGTGGCGAGCGTGACCCGTGCGTGGGCCGCGATCTCGTAGGCGACCTGGACGGCGGAGTTGCCGGCGCCAACGACGACCACTCGCTTGCCCGCGTACGCCTCCGGCTGGCGGTAGTGGGCGACGTGCCGGAGATCCCCGGCATAGTCGTCCTGGCCGGGGAGTGTCGGCAGGTACGGGTTGCCGAAGGATCCGCTGGCGGCGACGACGCCGACCGCGCCCAGCTCGTCGCCGGCGTCGGTGTGGACGAGGTATCCCCCGTCGCGGCGAGGGCGCACGGCGGTGACGCGGCTGCGGGTGCGGATGTCGACGTCCACGGTCTGCGCGTACCGGCGCAGGTACGCCGTGACCTCGTCGCGGCGGGGGTAGCGGTCCGGGTCGCCGTCGAAGGGCATGCCGGGCAGGGCGCTGTAACGCGCAGGCGAGAAGAGGGTGAGGCTGTCGTAGTAGTCGGGCCAGGAGCCGACGGGCTCGCTGCCCGCCTCCAGGACGACGGGCCGCAGGCCCGCGGTCAGGGCGGCTCGGGCGGCGGCGAGGCCTGACTGGCCACCGCCGATGATGATCACTGGCTCGGATGTCATGGGACGATCATATCGTCGTTTTGTTGAATGACAATATGATGATGGTGGGGGAAGGTAGGGCCATGAGCGACGCCACAGCCGGACAGCCCATAGGGGCATCCCCGCCCGCGCGCGCGGGCGGAGTCCCGGTGGGCCTGGCGCCGCAGACGCAGGAGTTCCTCAAGGCCCTGGGCAGCCCCACCAGGCAGCGGATCATGATGCTGTTCGCGCAGGGCGCTGAGCTGTCGGTGGGCGAGGTGGCCGAGCGGACGGGCATCAGCCAGGCCACGGCGTCGCAGCAGTTGACGCTGCTGCGACGCGGGCGGGTGGTCACCTCCCGTCGCGACGGGAAGACCGTGTACTACCGGGCCGATCGGGGCGGTGCGCTCGCCGCCCTCGCCGAGCTGCAGTCTTACCTGGCGACCTGCTGCTGACCAGCTCGCCCACCGGCGACCCGGCGTTTTAGCGCCGTCCACCCGGAAGCTGCGCAGTCCCCCGACCCGCATAACGAACCTGCAGGCATGACAGGTTAGGTGTGGAGTGTGATGGTGCCGGCTGTTCCGTCGACGGTTACGAGCTGCCCGGGGCGCAGTCGTTGGGTGGCGTCGCCGGTGCCGACGACGGCGGGGATGCCGTACTCACGGGCCACCAGGGAGGCGTGTGCGGCTAGGGTGCCGCCGTCGGTGACCACTGCGGCGGCGCGCGAGAACAACGGCGTCCATGCCGGGGCGGTGGCCTTCGCGACGAGCACTTGACCATCGGCGAAGCCGTCGAAGTCCTCCGGTCCGTGCACGATGGCGACTTCGCCGGTGGCTCGGCCGGCCGAGGCGGGATGCCCGACGATGGCGCCCTCGGCGGTCTCCGTGGTGCCACGGGCCTGTTGCACCGCGCGTTCGATGACGTCGCCGATCAGTCGCGCGGGACGGCCGAGGGTCAACGGCGCGGTCAGGCGGCGTTGGCGCTGCCAGAGCGCGCGCCGCTCTGCGGCCTTGGCGCTGAGCTGTCCGGGGTCGCCGGCGATCGCCGTGGTCATTTCGTCGCGGTTGCAGAAGTGGATGTCGTCGGGCTGCTCGATCGCCCCCAGGTCGGCCAGGTGCCGCCCGAGGCGGGCGGTGCAGGCCCGCAGGACGGGCCAGGCGAGGGTGAACTCGCGCGCCTGCTCCTCGCGGATGACGGCGTAGCGCTGGTTGACCTTTAGCAGCCGGTCGAAGTCAGCCAGCAGCCGCGGGCGGTCGGCCAGCGCCGCTCGGCAGCGTTGTTCGGCAACCACGCGCTGTTCGGCTAGTGAGCGGTAGCGGTCGCCGGCTCGGGGTGGTTGGCCGGTGGCTAGTTCTCCGGCGACCGGGTGATACCAATCGATGCTCTGTACGGCGTGCGCGCCGGGCACCGGCTGGGCGCCGGGGAGTCCGCGCAGCAGCACCTGCGCGCCGCCCTCATCGTCGGGTAGCACGTCGATGAGATGCCGGCGGACGAAGCGAGTCAGGCAGGCTTCCATCTTCCACGCCGACCCGCCGACGATCGCCAGATACCAGAGGTAGATCCCGGCTTCTTGCCCGAGTGCGTCGACGAGCTCGGCCAGTCGCCGCGGTGATGCCGTGTCGACCTGCGCCTCTGCGGTGGCCACAACGCGTCGATAGCCGGGCAGTTGTTGTTCACGCCAGGTCCGCTCCAGTTCGGACAGCACGACGCGGTCGGCGGCATCCGGGTCATAGCTGACCCGGATCAACGCGTTGAGCAGGATCTTGACCGCCCGAGTGCGGCCCTGCCACAGCACGCCGGCCAACAGTTTCGATGACGGGATCGGCGTGGCGTTGTAGTACCAGCCGTTGACCAGCGCGTACCGGAACGGCACTCGCACCCCGACGCTGCCGTACATCCCATCGAGATACCCGTCCTCGAGCACCGGCAGCAGCCAGCTGGCAAACAGCGGAGTGACCGCCTCGGGGAGCCATTCCCCGAGCCGGAAGTTGCGCATCCACAACCCCGGCCCCGGCGCCGTCCACGACACCGGCTCCGGCACCGCGGTCATCGGCCGGGCCTGCAGCAGCCACAGCTGGCCCGCCCGGTCGATGGCCCACTCCACGTCCTGCGGGCGGCCGTCGTACCGGTCGGCGATCCGGCACGACAGCTCCGCGACCGCGTCGGCCTGGCCGTCGGCGAGGACCCGTCCACCGCCGGGGCCGGACCGGGTCATCGCGGTGCGGCTCGCGGTGACCGTCCACTCTTCGCCGGTCGTCTCACCCGACACCAGCGGATCCCCCAACCCCGCGACGGCGGCCACTATCGTCTGATCGCGGTCGCCGGTGACCGGATGCGCGGTGAAGGCCACCCCGGCCGCAACTGGGTCCACCATCACCTGCACTAGCACCGCCATCGCCGCCGTCGCCCCGCCGTGGCGCTGGTGGTAGGCGGTGACCCGCTCGCTGCCGGCCGCGGCGAAGCATCGCCGCACCGCCTCACCCAGCCCGTCGGCCGGCACGTTCAGGTACGTCTCGTACAGGCCGGCGTAGGAGGCATCCGGTAGATCCTCGGCCGCTCCCGACGAACGCACCGCGAACCGGTTCCCGCCCAAGCCCTCGACGCCGGCCGCAAGCCGTCCATCCAACTGCGGGTCGTCGAGGGCTGCGGCGGTGACCACGATGCCGGGCGGCACCGGGAACCCGGCCGCGGTCAGGTCCGCCAGCACGGCCGCCTTCCCACCGATGACCGCCCGGTCGACCGGGCTCGCCTGCGCCAGGTCCACGACCGTCAGGTTGGAGTCCATCACCCACCACCATATGTAGCATTGCAAAGTATTGTGACGCTACAGTAGATGCGCTGGGACACAACCGGCAAGAAGGAGCCACAGGTGTTGCCGATGCGACCGGAACTACTCAAGGGCCATCTCGACGCGTTGCTGCTCGCGGTCCTGGAACCCGGGCCACAGCACGGCTACGCCGTCATCGAAGCCCTGCGAGCCAGCAGCGACGGGGCACTGGACCTGCCGACCGGCACCGTCTACCCGGCGCTGCACCGCCTCGAACGCGCAGGCCTGATCGCCAGCGACTGGCAGACCGTCGGCGGCCGCCGCCGCCGTGCCTACCACCTCACCCCCGCCGGCCACGCCGCGCTCGGTGAGCAGCGGGCAGTCTGGGACCACTTCTCCACCGCCGTCACCGCCGTCTTGGGTAGGCGGGCATGGCCAGCGACCGCCTGACCGCCCGAGCCGGCGAGGCACGCCTGGAGGCATACCTGAGCGACCTCGCCGCGCGGCTGCATGGACCGCGCCGGCGCCGTGAGCAGATCCTCGCCGAGCTGCGCGACGGGCTCGAGAACGCCATCAGCGACCACACCACCGCCGGCCTACCCGAAGACGACGCGGTCACCGCCGCGATCACCCAGTTCGGCACCCCACAAGCGGTCGCCGACGCCTTCGCCGGGGAACTAGCCACCGCCTATGCCCGACGCACCATCGCCTGGTACATCGCCACCGGACCCCTCGTGGGCATCTGGTGGCTCCTGCTACTACAGCCCCACCCCTGGCGCACCGGCCTCATCGCCCTGCTGGCCGCGATCCCCGCCATCCCACTGATCATCATCGCGATCGCCACCGCCGCCGGAACCATCGCCACCACCGGACGTCTCATGCGCTGGCTACCCGAAGCCAGCCCCCGAAACGCACTCGCCGCCACCATCGCCATCGCCGCCCTCGCGCTCGCCGGGGACATCACGGTGATCGCGGCCTACGTCCGGTCAGACAATCCGGGGCAGTCACTCGCCGTCTTCGCCATCGCCGCCAGCCTCACTCGCATCGCCTGCAGCCTGGTCACGATGCGCCACGCCACAGCCATCCCCACCTCGCCGCGCTCCTGACCGTCGAACCCACCCGCCGGCTGAGCCCGCCAAGCACCCCCAGGCACTGTCCGTACTCCCATTTGACGAACGGCATATCGCTCAGCGATAGTTGACTCAATGAACGCTGAGCTTGCTTCTCTTTCGGGGCGCGCCCGGATCCACGCCGCGCTCGGCGACCCGGCGCGCCTGGCGATCGTGGACGCGCTCACCCTGGGCGACGCCTCCCCCGGGGAGATCGCCCACGACCTGGGCATGCCGACCAACCTGGTCGCCCATCACGTCAAGGTCCTCACCGAGGCCGGCCTGGTCGTTCGCGGCCGGTCCGAGGGCGACCGCCGCCGCACCTACCTGCGGCTGCGGCCCGAGGCCCTAGCCACGCTGACCCCGCCGCCGCTGGCCGGGGTGGGCCGGGTGGTGTTCGTGTGCACCCGCAACTCCGCCCGCTCGCAGCTCGCCGCCGCCCTCTGGTCCAACCGCACGCACACTGCGGCGGCGTCGGCCGGCACGAAGCCCGCCCGGCAGGTTCATCCTCGCGCCGTCGCGGTTGCCCAACGGCACGGCCTCGACCTGATTTCGACCGGCACCGCGCACGTTGCGGACATCGTACGCGACGACGACCTGCTGATCGCTGTTTGCGACAACGCCCACGAGGAACTCACCGGGCCGGTCCGGCCCCGGCTGCACTGGTCGGTGCCCGATCCGGTCCGCGTCGACACCGACGCGGCGTTCGAGGCCGCGTTCGCCGACCTCGCCGCCCGCGTCGACCGCGTCGCCCCCGTCATCACCCCCGCCATGAGTTCGGGAGACGGCCGTGAGTGACATGAACCCCTTACGTGCGCGAATACCCAGCTGAACGTCCCGTCAGCCGGTAAACCGACCTGAGCGGCTCCGCAGCCACAGCACAACACCATGGGAGAGAACAGACTGATGACCATCGCACTCCGGCGGCGCCTGCTGGCCGAGTTCATCGGCACGGCCCTGCTGGTCGCCGCCGTCGTGGGCTCCGGCATCATGGCCGCCACGCTCTCCCCCGGCGACGTCGGGCTCCAGCTGCTGGAGAACTCGATCGCCACCGCGCTCGCGCTCGGCGCGCTGATTCTGATCTTCGGCCCGGTCTCCGGCGCCCACTTCAACCCCGTTGTCTCGGCCGCCGACTGGTTCCTCGGCCGCCGCGCCGGCACCGGTCTCACCGCCAGGGACCTCAGCGGCTACGTCGTCGCCCAGATCGCCGGCGCGATCGGCGGGTCGATGCTGACGAACCTGATGTTCGATCTATCCGCCGTGACCTGGTCGAGCAAGGACCGGGCCGCCGGGCATCTCTGGCTCGGTGAGGTCGTCGCCACCACCGGCCTGATCCTGCTGATCTTCGCTCTCGCCCGCTCCGGCCGCGCCCCGGTCGCCCCCGCCGCAGTCGGCGCGTACATCGGCGCGGCGTACTGGTTCACCTCGTCGACCTCGTTCGCCAACCCCGCGGTGACCATCGGCCGGGCTTTCACCGACACCTTCGCCGGCATCGCCCCCGCCTCCGTCCCCGGCTTCGTCGTCGCCCAGGTGGTCGGACTGGCCGTCGGCGTCGGCCTGCTCGCCGCGCTCTACCCCGACGCCGGGCAGGCCGCCGACCAGGTCGTCGTTCCCTCCGACGAGCGTGACCCGGCCCTGGACCGCCGCCCATGACCGTCCCCGGCCCTGAGCACGGTGAAGCGGACAAGCCTTACCGCAACCTGCTCAACCCGCCGCGTCCCGCCGGCCGCTACCGGCTGCTCGACCGCAACAGCGACCCCCACCGGTCCCTGCCTGTGCCGCGCCCCGAGGCGCCAGTGAACGGGCCCTACGACCTGTACTCCAAGGAAGGCACCTGATGTCCAAGCCCAGCGTCCTGTTCGTCTGCGTCCACAACGCCGGCCGCTCCCAAATGGCCGCCGGCTGGCTTCGCCACCTCGCCGGCGACACCGTCGAGGTCCGCTCCGCCGGCTCCGAGCCCGCCGACCAGATCAACCCCGTCGCCGTCGAGGCCATGTGCGAGATCGGGATCGACATCACGGCCAACAAGCCGAAGATCCTCGACTACGCCACTGCCGAGGCCTCCGACGTCATCATCACGATGGGCTGCGGCGACGTCTGCCCCGCGTTCCCGGGCAGGCGGTACGAGGACTGGAAGCTCGAAGACCCCGCCGGCAAGGGCATCGAGGCCGTCCGCCCGATCCGCGACGAGATCCGCAGCCGGGTGGAGAAGCTGCTCGCCGAGCTGCGCCCCGCCTGAGCCCACCCCGCGCGCCGCCCCCGGTCACCAGCGGCGGGCAGCGCGAGCCCGACTCATCCACGTCCAGCCAGACCAACATGGCACGGGGGCTGGAGCGGCGGTGCCGCTCCAGCCCCCGTGACGAGCCGTGTCTACCGTACGGTCAGCGGCACCTCGATCTTGTCGATGTCGGGTGAGTAGACGGGGGTCGTGCTGTCGATCTCGATCGTGTTGGCGCCGACATGCAGTTGCATGGCTACGGTCAGCGTGGCCGGGATGTCCCAACCACCACTCGGTGGGAAGGCCAGGGTGACCGCGTTCTGGCCGTTGGCCGAGATGGTCGCCGAGCGCGGATCGTTCGTGGTGTAGCGGATGTTCACCTGGTAGGTGCCGGTCTTCGGCACGGTGACGCCATTGATGCGCAGTGCGCCGCCGTTGTAGAGGTTGCCAGCCTTCGCGCCGCCGGAGCAGTTGGCGCAGCCGGCGACCGAGGCGCCGCGTACGAGGGTGTTCGTGCTGGCCTCCGCCTCGTAGCTGGCCATCTTGACGGCTCCGTCCTTGGGCGTGACCTTGAACAGGCGGGAGCCGTGCGACGGCAGGGTCGCGGAGATGCTGCCGTCGTAGCCGCCGAGCTCCTTGTGCTGCCACAGGTCGCGCACGGCGGCCTTGCCGCCGAAGCCGAAGCTGCTCCAGTTCGCGGTCACCTGTGCCGGGAAGCTGCCCATGTTGAACAGCGCGATCGTGTACGTGCCGTCGACGTTCTTCATGCCCCAGACCTGCGCGGAGCCGGTGGGCGTCACCGGGCGGGCCGGGATGCCCTGCTGGTCGACCGCGATCACCTCGCGGTTCGTGAGCAGGGAGAGGCCGTAGGCATCGAGCTTGGTGAGGTCGTCACCGGCGTAGAGCGGGGCCGCCGAGATCGCCCACAGCGTCATGTAGCTTTGCCGCTCGTCCTCGGTGAGGCCGTCCATCTCGCCGTTGCCGACGTTGAGCGAGTCGAGGTTGTTCCAGCCGCCGGGGCCGGCCCAGGGCGTCCAGCCGGGTACGTCGTCCCACCGGATCTTGACGGAGTTGTTCCAGGTGACCAGGGTGTCGCAGTAGCACTCCACATCGGTGTCGATCCGCCAGCCGTTCGAGTACCGCTTCCAGTCGGCGGCGTAGTTGCGGTCCAGCGACCAGGACAGGAGAAACTCAATCGGGCGTCCGGTCTTGGCGATGGCCGCCTGCCAGGCGGCGACGTCGGGGATGTTGTTGTAGTTCTCGCCGCCGCGGAAGGAGCCTGGGCCGACGCCGTCGAACTTGAGGAAGTCGTAGCCCCAGTCGGCGATCAGCTGTGCCTGCGAGTCGATGTACTTCTGGGCGCAGGGCTTCGAGAAATCGATCTTGTACGCGCCGTCCCAACCATTCGTCGTACGCAGGTCCGGGTAGACGATGTCGGCGGTGGTGCAGCCCGAAGCGTTCCAGATCGGCACCGCGCCGTTGCCGTACACGGGCTTGTTCAGCCCGACGGTGAGGTAGATGCCGGCCTTGAGGCCCTTGGCGTGGATGGCGTCGGCCACGTACTTCATGCCGTGCGGGAACCGCTCGGGCGAGGCGATCTCACGCGCGTACCCGTCGAAGTTGAGCGCCCAGTCGTAGTTGGTGGACCAGCCGGCATCGATGTTGACGTACTCGTAGCCGTAGGGCTTGAGCTTGGTGGCGAGTGCGTCGACCTGCTGGAGGACGTTGGCCTCGTTCAGAAAGCTCGCGTTGCCGTTGGGGTTGACCCCGGGGTACTTGGTGGCCTGCAGGCTCCAGCTGCTCCACCCCATGTAGGGGCGGTCCGCGACGCCCTGCGCGGCCGCCGCGGCTGCCGCCTTCTGCGCGGCCGCACGGTCGGCGGGCGACGGGTCCTTCGTGGTGACACCGGACGTCGCGCCGCCCGGCGCGGGGCTCGGCTTCGGACCGGGTACGGCAGCCTGCGTCTTCGGGCCGGGTGCGACAGCCTGCGCGGGGATGGCGCCCGCACCGAGGGCCAAGGTGAGGGTGGCGGCAATTGCCACGCCGGTGCGGACTCGGCTCTCGCGTCGGGCGTGGGGTTCAACACGCTGCGCGATGGTAGGTAACGGTGACATCACAGTCACACCTCCTGGTTGGGGGAAGCCGGGGGTGGTGCCTGTTGCGATATGGCTGGCCGGGGGCCGGATTGACGCCGGTGGGTCAGGGAACGACGGCCGACCGAATCCTCACGGCAGCCCACTCCTCGCGGGGCAGCGGGCGGATGGACAGCGGGCAATCGGCGGTGGCGCCGAACGCTTGGCCGTGAACACCGCCGTTGCCGCTGGGGGCCGCGGCGAGCGGACCCGCGCCGGACTCGGGATACATAGAGGAAACCTAAAATCAATAATTAACTTCGTCAAGCATTGATTTTCCCAAGGCCCACGCTCGGCGCCGGCTTCGGGCCGCCCAACTGCGCTCCGGGGCACTGCCCGTCCCGCTGCGGATCGTCGGCCTGGCCAGCGACCCCGACTGACCAAGCGCACGGCAATCAGCGTTGGTCGTCACTGTCGAGTTCGACGCATACGTCGAAGCAGGACCGGAGGACGATGTCGGGCGTCTCCGCGCCGCGTCCCGGGTACCGGTCGTTTTCCGTTGGCGCGCCAGACATCGAGGCCGAACTGCACGACCGGGAACGGACCCAGCGCCGTCGGTCGCGCCGCGTGGTCGAACCGCTCGTCGAGTGTGGCCGGACGGGCTCTGCCGCCGGTGGCGGCTTAGGTCGATCTGTGCCCCCGCGTCCATCGACCTCCACCCGCACCGTGGTAGTCACCCCACCCGCCTTCGCCGGTCAGGTCGCGCGCGCCGGCAGGCGCAGGCCCGACATGCCCCCGTCGACGGCGAGAGACGTGCCCGTCACCGCCCCAGCCATCGGCGACGCCAGATACACCACAGCCTCCGCCACCTCCTGCGCGGTGACCAGGCGGCCGGTGGGCTGGCGAGCGGCAAGCTGACGCTTCTCGGCCTGCGGATCGGCAGCGTTGGCCAGCAGCCGGGTCACCCACGGCGTGTCCACCGTGCCGGGTGCGACGCAGTTGACCCGGATTCCCTCGCCGACCAGGTCGGCGGCCATGGAAAGAGTCAGCGCGTGTACCGCGCCCTTCGATGCCGAGTACAGCGCCCGCTTCGGCAGGCCGGCGCTGGCCGCGATCGAGGAGATGTTGACGATTGCGGCCGCCCGGGATCGGCGCAGGTACGGCAGCGTGACAGCGGTGGTCCGGGCGACTCCGGTCACGTTCACGTCCAGGACGCGTGCCCATTGCGCGTCATCGTTCTCCTCGACCTCGCCGACGGCGGAGATCCCTGCGTTGTTGACCAGGATGTCCACCCCACCGAACGTGTGCGCGACCGACGCCATCGCCGCGGTGAGCGAGGCGCGGTCAGCCACATCGGCCCGTACCCCGTGGACGCGCGGATCCTCGAGTGCTCCCGTCGGATCGAGGTCGAGCACCCCCACCCGGGCGCCGGCAGCGTGGAAGGCTTCCACACAGGCGCGCCCGATCCCCGAGACGCCACCGGTCACCACTGCCACCAGACCGTCAAACATCAAGAGTGCTCTCTCTTTCACATCCGCCCGGTGCGGTTGGCGTCAGGGACGCCCATGCCGGGCCGTCGGGGTAGGAGTAGGTGGCGATGCTGTCCTGGCGCATCTCCGCCGAAAAGCCGGGCTGGGCCGGCGCGACGTAGTGGCCGTTGCGGACGATCGCCGGGGCGAGGAAGTGCTCGTGCAGGTGGTCGACGAACTCGAGGACCCGGTTCTCGGTCGTTCCCGACACGGCCACGAAGTCGAACATCGACAGGTGTTGGACGAGTTCGCACAGGCCGACGCCGCCGGCGTGCGGGCACACCGGCACGCCGTACTTCGCGGCCAGCAGCAGGATCGCGACGTTCTCGTTGACGCCACCGACCCGGCACGCGTCGATCTGCACGAAGTCGACTGCGCCCGCCTGCAGCAGCTGTTTGAACACGATCCGGTTCTGCACGTGTTCACCGGTCGCGACCCGGATCGGCCGGCCCTCGGGCGCCGCGGTGGCCAGGGCGGCGCGGATCGCGGCGTGGGCAAGCACATCGTCGGGGCTGGTGGGCTCCTCGATCCACCACGGGTCGTACGGGGCCAGCGCCGTCATCCACTCGACTGCCACGTCGACGTCCCAACGCTGGTTGGCGTCGACCGCGATCCGGACACCCGGGCCGACCGCCTCGCGAGCGGTCCGGAAGCGGTGGACGTCGTCGGACAGATCAGCGCCGACCTTGAGCTTGATCTGGGTGAACCCGTCGGCCACGGCCTGCTTCGCCAGCCGGGCCAGCTTCTCGTCGTCGTACCCGAGCCAGCCCGGTGAGGTGGTGTAGGCGGGGTAGCCGCGGGCCAGCAACGTTGCGATCCGCCCGGCCCGGCCCGGCTCGGCGGCCCGCAGGATCCGCAACGCCTCCTCAGGGGTGAGCGCGTCGGTGAGGTAGCGCCAGTCGACGAGGTCGACGATCTGCTCGGGGGTGAGGTCGGCGAGATAGCGCCAGACAGGTTTGCCGGCGCGTTTGGCAACCAGGTCCCACATCGCGTTGATGAGCGCCGCGGCCGCGAGGTGTACCAACCCCTTCTCCGGTCCGAGCCAGCGTAGTTGCGAGTCGTGGGTGAGTGTGCGGGCGAATGCGCCGAGGTCGATGGCGTCGGGATCGACGCCGACTACGAATGGGGCGAGCGCCTCGATCGCCACGCGGCAGATGTCGTTGCCGCGGCCGATGGTGAAGGTGAACCCGTGCCCGTCGGGCCCGTCGTCGGTGCGCAGGACGACGTAGGCGGCCGAGTAGTCCGGGTCGGGGTTCATCGCGTCGGAGCCGTCCAGCTCGCGCGACGTCGGAAACCGTACGTCGAAGGTGTCGACGGCGACGATCACGGCCATCAGGCGCTCCAGAGGAGCGAACGCTGCCGGCCCAAACCGTCGATTTCGACCTCCATCACGTCACCCGGCACCAGGTACGGGAATCGGCCCGAGAGCGCCACACCCTGCGGCGTGCCGGTGTTGATGAGGTCCCCCGGATCCAAAACGGAGTACTGGGACAGGTGCCACACCAGGTACGCCACGTCGAAGATCATGTCTTTGGTGGAGGAGTCCTGCCGAATGTCGTCGTTGACCCAGGAGCGCAGCCGCAGCGCCTGCGGGTCGATGATCTCGTCGGGCGTCACCAGCCACGGCCCGAGCGGCTGGAAGGTCTCGCACGACTTCCCCTTCGACCACTGCCCGCCCGACTGCGCGAGCTGGAAGTCCCGCTCCGACACGTCGTTGGACAGCACGAAACCGGCGACGTGGGCCATCGCCTCCTCCGGAGAGGACAGATAGCGGGCACGCTGGCCGATCACCACGCCCAACTCGACCTCCCAGTCGGTCTTCACAGATCCGCGCGGGATCAGCACGTCGTCGAACGGGCCGACCACCGTGTTCGGGGCCTTGTAGAAGATGATCGGCGTGGTGGGCGGTTGCGCGCCGGACTCGGCCGCGTGGGCGGCGTAGTTCTGGCCGACGCAGAGGATCACGCCGGGACGCGCGATCGGTGCCCCGATCCGCTGTCCCGCGATGTCGATCTCGGGCAGGCCGGTCGCATCGCCTACCCGCCGCAGCCCGTCGGAGGCGAAGAACGCCGGGTCGAGATCGGCGGTCACCGACGACAGATCGAAGTGGCGGCCGTCGGCGTACAGAACGGGCTTCTCCTCCCCCACCGGTCCAACCCGCATGAGCTTCAAGAGCCAACCTCCAGACGATAGGTACGGATCGCGGTGCCGGCCGCGACGGCGGCCCGCTCGCCCGCCGACAGCTCGCTCAGGCAGCTGCCGATCGCCTCCAGGGCAGCGGGATACGAGGCGACGAGCTCGCAGACCGGCCAGTCGGAGCCGACCATGAGCCGCTCGGGACCGAACAGGTCCAGCGCGGTGTCGACGTACGGCCGGATGGTGGAGACGGTCCACCCGGGGCCGGTCTCGGTCAGCAGACCGGACAGCTTCGCCACGACGTTGTCACAGGCGGCCAGTCCCGCCACGGCCGCGCACCACTCGGCGAACCCCTCGGCTCCCGCGCCGACGCGTGGCTTGCCGAGGTGGTCGAGCACGAAGATTGTGCCCGGGGTGGCGCGCGCCGCCGCGGCGCTGGCGGCCAACTGCCCGACCTGGACCACCAGATCATAGGTCAACCCCGCTGCGCCGATGGTGGCCAGCGCCGACCGCACGTCCGCGCGGGCTAGGAACGCCGGGTCGTCGACGCCCTGCACCTGGTCGCGGATACCGACGAGTTTCACTGCGCCGGGCAGGTCGCGGTAGCCGGCCAAGGTGGCGGGCAGGTCCGGATCGGTGAGGGACGCCCAAGCGACCACACCCGCGATGTGCGGAGTGGCGGCGGCCAGGGCGAGGAACTCGGCGGTTTCGGCGGCGTCGCAGCGGCCCGCCTCGACCAGCACGCCAGCCGTGACGCCTGCCGCGGCCAGCCGGGGCGTGAGGTCGGCGACCGTGTAGTCGCGCCGGATCGCCCCCAGGCCCGGCGCGGCGAGCCACGGGTAATCGGCGGTCCACAAGTGGTGGTGCGCATCGACGATCACGGGGTGGGAACCTCCTCCGGCAGCAGCCCGTCCTTCTTCAGATCGGCCCACATCGCGCCCGGGATCTCCCATTCGAACATTTCCATGTTGTCGGTGATCTGCTCCGGATCCCGGGCTCCGACCACGACGCCGGCGATGGCCGGATGGCCGAGCGGGAACTGGATCGCCGCCGCTCGCAGTGGCACCCCGTGCCGCTCGCACACCGTCCGGATCGCCAGCGCCCGATCGATCAGGCTCCGCTCTGCGGGGACGTAGTCGTAGTGGGCACCCAGCTTCGGGTCGGCGAGCACGCCCGAGTTGTACACCCCCGCCGCGAGAACCGACATGCCTTTCTCCAGGCACAGCGGCAACAGCTCGGTCGATCCGGATTGATCCAGCAGCGTGTAGCGCCCGGCGAGCATGAAACAGTCGAAGTCGCCGGCCCGAGCGAAGTCGACCAGCAACTCCGCCTGATTCATGCCTGCGCTGACCGCGCCGATGTCGCCCCGCGCACGCAACTCGGCCAGCGCCGGGTAGGCCCCGCTCACCGCCTCGTCGAAATGGTGGTCCGGGTCGTGGATGTGCGCGATGTCGACTCGGTCCAGGCCCAGCCGCTGGAGGCTCTCCGCGTGCGAGCGCAGCACCCCGTCGTACGAGAAGTCGAAGACCGGACTGAGATCGCTCGACTCCGCCCAGAACTCCTGCTCCGGCGCACCGCCCGGCACGAGCAACCGACCGACCTTGGTCGACAGCGTGAACTCCTCGCGCGGCTTGCCCGACAGCACCGCACCGGCCCGGCGCTCGGAAAGGCCGCAGCCGTAGAGCGGGGCGGTGTCGAAGTAGCGCAGCCCGAGGTTCCAGGCCGCCTCGACCGTGGCCCGGGCAATCTCGTCGCCGACGGGTGTGAACAGCCCGCCGATCGGCGCGAGTCCGAAGCCGAGCCGGGTCACCTCCACCTCGGTACGCCCCAGCCGGACCCGTTCCGTCGCCTTCACGCGCCCTCCTCTGAACTGTGGATCACCCGTGGGAATCGCGTCGTCACGCGACTCTCCTGTCCTCGATCGCGTCCCGGTCCCAGTCGATGCCGAGCCCTGGGCCGGTTGGAGCGAGAGCGTGGCCGTCGGCGACGGCGATCTCGGACCGGGTTACCGCCCGCAGCTTGCCCACCTTCAGCTTGACGCCCGGCCAACCGGCCGCCTGGGACGCCTTCGCCCCGGCGACCAGCTCCTCGGTGCTGAACTGCAGCCAGCCGCCCTCGGTGTCGTAGAGCCGGATGCGTCCCTGGCTCCGCCGGCCAACACCCACAGGGCAGGCCGGCGGCCTTGGCGCGCAGGTCCCACAGTGCGGTGTCGACAGCGTCCAGGGCCAATGAGGTGATCGCGCCGACGGCGGTGGCGCGGGTGCTGGCGTAGAGATCACGCCAAACCGCCTCGACCCGGGCCGCGTCCAGGCCGATCAGACGGGGCACCAGGTGGTCGCGCAGGAGCGCGAGCACGGCCACCGGTCCCGGTGGTGTACGAGTAGCCGGTACCCTGCCGGCCGTCGGCCGTGCGGACCTCGACGAAAACCGTCTCCCGCTTGACGAACGCCTGCACCGCATCGGTACGGATCGTCTCGACGGCGATATCGACCAGGTACGCCTCGGCCTGCACGATCGTGGACATCACCGCCACGTCAGGTGCTCCGCGTCGGCGAGATCCACGCGAATGCGGGGCAGCGCAGTGAGCTTCATAACGGGTCCCCTCAAGGGATCCTCACCGGGGTGAGGAGTGCTCTCACCCAGCGGGCCGTCGCCGACCGCAGCGGCCTGAGCCTGCTCTGCGGCCGGCGCCGACCGGCTGGGCGCAGTATCACTTGCCGTTCTTGTACCTGTCGTAGGCCTGCTGGTAGAGCTCCAGGTACCGCTTCAGGCCGACGCCGTCGAGACCCGAGACCCAGGTGTCCCAGTCGGTGTCGATGTTCTTCGACCCCGTGATGAAGGCCAGCTGACCCTGGGTGACATAGCTGTCGAGGTTGGTCTTCAGGGTCGCCAGCTCGGCGCTGACGCTCGGGTCCCCCCAGACCGAGGCCTCCGGGAAGACCTGCGCCTTGTCCTCGTGGCCCTCGTACAGCTTCGTCGCCTGGAACAGCCGCCGCTCGTACCCCGTGTCGGAGTAGATGTCCTGCGGCACGACCTGCGCATTGCGGAAGGCAAGGGTGTTGTTGTACTGCGCCAGCGCCGCCCACCGGACGTTCTTCGGGACGCTCGCGTCAGGCAACGGCTTGTACATCGGCGTGGTGTTCGGGTCGAGCGCGACGTCGCCGGGGCCGGGCTTCTTCCAGGCGACCCCCTCGGGTCCGCCCCACGTCTGGAGCTGGCCTTCGTCGGTGTAGATGTAGTCGAGCATCTTGATCGCGGCGATCCGCGCCTCGTTGCTCGACTTGTTGGTCAGCATGAAGGTGTACCCGGTCGAGGTCGGGTAGTTGTATCCGGTGTAGCTCTTGCCATCGGGGCCGGTCAGCGGCGGCGCGGCGTCGTACTGCTTGTCCCGGCCGTCCTTGGAGCCCGGCGAGACGAAAATGTAGGGATGCAGCAAGGGCGAGGAGCCGATCTGGACGGCCGCGGGGTTGTTGCCGGTCGCCTGTAGCGCCTCGGCGTTCTGGGTGAACGAGGCCGGGTCGATCAGGCCTTCCTTGTACAGGGAGTTGATGTACTTCAGACCCTCGCGCCAGTTGGGCTTGTTGACCGGCGTCTCCACCTTGTCCCCGTTGAGTTCCAGCAGCGACCGGACGCCGTTGTTCGCGCCGACCGGATCGTAGGCGAACGCGCCCATCAGGTACGCGATCAGGGCACCGTCCTGGGTGTCGGTGGTCATCGGGATCTCGTCGGCCTTGCCGTTGCCGTTCGGGTCCCGCGTCTTGAATGCTCGCAGGACGGCGCGCAGCTCCTCGGTCGTCTTCGGCATCTGCAGGTTCAGCTTCTTCAGCCAGGTGCTGTTGATCCACAGCTTGTCCGGGTACGTGCAGTGGAAGCAGTCGGCCCACTGCGGCAACGCGTAGATGTGCCCGTCGGGCGCGGTCGACATCGCCTTGAGCGTCTGGTTGGAGTCCAGCGCCTTCTGGATGTTCGGCGCGTTCTCCTTGATCAGGTCCTCCAGCGGCACCGCGGCGCCCTGCTTGCCCAGCTTCTGGACCTCGGCCTTGGTGAACCCGTCGACCCACGGGATCAGGAAGAACATGTCCGGGTAGTCGCCGCTGGCGAGCGCGACCTGGCGCTTCTCCTTGGCTGGGCCGGCGTCGTAGGTGGTGGTCTGCCATCGGAACTGGATCTTGAACTTGTCACTCATGTTCTTCGTGACCGGGTTCGTGTCCAGGTTCGTGTCCGCGTCGGCCGGCGAGAACACATCGATGACGACCTTATCCCCGGCCATCTCGGCCTTGGGGGCGTCGTCCTTGTTGCCGGAGCTACATCCCGCCACCGCCAGTGCCATGGCGATGGTGAGTGCAATGCCTTTTCTCCTGACGGAGCGCATCTTCATAATCCCTTCCAATCGTGAGTTACTGCTAACCCTTGACGGCGCCGACCAGCACGCCCTTGGTGAAGTGGCGGGCGATGAACGGGTAGATGATCAGTACGGGCAGGCTCGAGACGACGATGAGGGCGTACTTCAGGACGTTGGCGAGCTGTTGCTGTTCGAGCTGCTGCGCCAGGTCCCCGGCGCCGGGTCTGACCGTGGTGAGGAGCATGTTCCGGAGCACGATCTGCAGGGGATACAGATCGGGATCCTTGAGGTAGATCAGGGCGTCGAAGTAGGAGTTCCACTGGTAGATCGTGTACATCAGTGCGAGGACGGCCAGCAGCGGCTTCGACAGCGGCAGCACCACCGACCTGAGGAACCGCAGCTCGCTCGCCCCGTCCAGCGTCGCCGCCTCATAGAGCTCGTCCGGAATCGAGTGGGCGAAGAAGGTGCGCGCGATGATCACCTGCCAGACGCCGATCGCGTTGGGGATCAGCAGCGCCCAGCGGGTGTTCAGCATGCCGAGGTCCTGGACCACCATGTACGTCGGGATCAGGCCGCCCGAGAACAGCATGGTGAAGATCAGGGCGGTCATCAGCACGTTGCGCCCGAAGAACGCCTTGCGCGACAACGGGTAGGCGATGGCCACGGTCAGCGTGACGCTGATCAGGGTGCCGGCGACGGCGTAGATCAGCGAGTTGTAGTACGCCTGCAGGACCTGCGGGTTGCTCAGGGCGACCCGGTAGGCGCGCACCGAGAACTCGACCGGCCAGAACGTCACCCGGCCTGCGCTGACTGCGGGGGCGCTGCTGAACGAGCTGGCGACGATGTAGATCAACGGCAGCAGCACCAGCGCCAGCAGCACGGCAAGCATGAGCGTGACGACGACCAGGAACACGCGGTCGCCGAACGGCTCACGGATCTTCTGCGTGGCCGCCGGCTTGCGCCGCAGCCTGGACAGCCTCGATGTCGTCAGCGTGCTCATCGCCATAGTCCGTTCCCGGTGATCCGCTTGGCGGCGAAGTTGACCAGCAGCAGCAGGCAGAGGTTGACCACCGAGTTGAACAGGCCGATGGCGGTCGCCATGCTGAAGTCCGCGTTGATCAGGCCGGTCTTGTACACGTAGGTCGGGATGATCTCCGACTGCGCCAGGTTCAGATCGTTCTGCAGTAGGTAGGCCTTCTCGAACCCGATCGCCATCATGTTCCCCACGCCGAGGATCAGGACGATCACCGCGGTGGGCATGATTCCCGGCAGGTCGATGTGCCGGATCCGCTGCAGCCGGCTGGCGCCGTCGATCTTGGCCGACTCATGCAGCGCCGGATCGATGCCGGCGAGCGCGGCCATGTAGATGACGGCCGAGTAGCCCGTGGTCTGCCAGACGTCGGACCAGACATAGATGTGCCGGAAGTAGTTCGGGTCGCCGACGAAGTTGATGGGCTCGGCCCCGAACAGCCCGAGCCCGTCATTCACGATGCCGAGCCGTGGCGACAGGACGAGGATCGTCATCGAGACCACCACGACGGTGGAGATAAAGTACGGCGCGTAGGTGACCATCTGCACCGTGCGCTTGAACCAGCCGTTGCCGATCTCGTTCAGCGCGATGGCCAGCATGATCGGGATCGGGAAGCTCGCCAGCACCAGGTAGAACGCCAGGATGAAGGTGTTCTTCAGCAGCGTGCCGAAGACCGGGTTGCTGAAGAACAGCTCGAAGTTCTTGAACCCGACCCAGTCGCCGCCCCAGGGCCCCGCGACGACGTTGTAGTCCTTGAACGCGATGACGGCGAAGCTGATCGGGATGTACTTGAAGATGACGAAGTACGCCACCGGCACGATCACCAGCAGGTACAGCTGCCAGTGCAGGCGCCAGGACCGCTTCGCCTCGGACCAGCGGCTACGTCGGCGCGCGGGCGCGTTCCCGCGCCGGGAGGACCGGACCCGCGGCCGGGTCGCGCCATCAGGCGGACTCGGGCGCGGCGTGGTGATCGTCATCAGGCCACCCACAGGTCGTCGGTGGCGTCGAGGTGCCTGCCGCCGGGCCGGCCGGGACTGCGTGACGGTGACCTCACAGTCACACCTCCTACTGATGGGTGGGGGTGATGCCGATTGCGATGTGGCCGGCCGGCGGCCGGGTTGACGAGGGTGGGGCCAAGGATCGACAAGCGACTGAAGACTCACCGCGGACTCCGGTGGGGGTCGGGGTTGCGGCTGGACCGGTGGCGGTCCGGGGAAACATGGCCGAAACGTAGGCTCAATATTTAACTTCGTCAAGTATTGATTTAGGCCGACGTCAGTCCTACTCTCGGCGGCACTCATCTGCCCGTCGCCCACCACCGCCGAGGACTTGATGCCCCCTGTGCTGTTCGACCCCGATCACCGCCTGTGGCTGTTGTGCGGCCCGACCACCGCATACGCCATCCGGCTCGCCGAGGACGACAGCCTGCGACATGTCCACTGGGGAGCGATGCTGACGCTGGCCGAGGCGGTGAAGGTTGCCGAGCGCACTTCCCCGGCAGCGAGCAGTTTCGAGGCGTTGGCCGCGGTGGACGAGCTGGCGGTGGAGGGTGGCGCCCGCTTCGGACCGCCCAGCCTGCTCGTGCGCTTCGCCGACGGCACCCGCGGCGTCCAGTGGCGGTACGCCGGCCACGACGTCGACGGCGGCCACCTGCGCATCCGACTGCACGACCGGCACTACCCGCTGGCCCTCACCCTGCACTACCGGGTGTCCGCCGACAGCGACGTGATCGAGCGGTGGACGACCCTCGAGAACCACGACGACCGCACCCCGATCACGGTGCTGCGCTGCGACTCCGCTGCCTGGGCGGCACCGCACCGGACGGACTACCGGGTGAGTCACCTCGTCGGCGGCTGGAACAGCGAGTTCCAGCTCCGACGCACCGACGTCGCCGTGGCCGAGACGGTCTTCACCAGCCGGCGCGGGCTGACCAGCCACCACGCCAATCCCTGGCTGGCCGTCGACGACGGCACCGCAGGCGAGGAGCACGGCGAGGTGTGGAGCACCGCGCTGGCCTGGAGCGGCAGCTGGCGAATCACCTTGCACCGGGACCCGGTCGGCCGCACGACCTGGACGGGCGGCTTCGGCCATGAGGGCCTGACCTGGTCGCTGGACCCCGGCGAGGCGCTGGACACCCCGGTGTTCGCCGGCCTCTACACGGCGGGCGGCTTCGGGGCCGCCAGCCGTGCCTGGCACGGGTACGTGTGCCGGCATGTGCTGTCCCACCCGAACGAGACGCGACCCGTGCTCTACAACTCGTGGGAGGCGACCGGGTTCGACGTGGACGAGGCCGGCCAGATGGCCCTGGCGGAGCGCGCCGCGAGCCTCGGCATCGAGCTGTTCGTGATGGACGACGGCTGGTTCGGTGCCCGCACCGGCGACCACGTGGGCCTCGGCGACTGGGTGCCCAACCGGGTCCGATTTCCCAACGGGCTGCGCCCGCTCGCAGCGGAGGTGCGGCGGCTCGGCATGCGCTTCGGCCTGTGGGTGGAACCGGAGATGGTCAACCCGGACAGCGACCTCTACCGGGCGCACCCAGACTGGGTGCTGCACATGACCAACCGTGACCGCACCGAGCTGCGCAACCAGCTGGTACTCAACCTCGCCCGGCCGGACACGGCCGGGTGGACCCACGCCTGGCTCGACCGGCTGGTGGCCGAACACGACATCGACTTCCTGAAGTGGGACGCCAACCGGGCGTTCACCGAGGCCGGGTGGCCCGGGCACGACGATCCCGACCGGCTGTGGATCGAGCACACGCGCGCGGTCTACCGGATCATGGACCGGCTGCGGGCCGACCACCCGGGCCTGCGCATCGAGGCGTGCGCCGGCGGTGGAGGGCGGGCCGACCTGGGCATCCTCTCCCGTACCGACCAGGTGTGGACGTCGGACAACACGGACCCGGCCGACCGGATCAACATCCAGCACGGCTTCAGCCAGCTCTACCCGGCCCAGGTCATGGGCGCCTGGGTCACCGACAGCCCGAACCCAGCCACCGCCCGGGAGACCCCGCTGCGGTTCCGGTTCCACGTCGCCATGGCCGGCGTTCTGGGCATCGGCGGCGACCTCACCGCATGGACCGAGGACGAGCTCAAGGAGGCCGTCGAGCTGATCGCCGCGTACAAGCGCATCCGGCCGGTCGTTCAGCACGGTACGGCGTACCGGCTGCGCGGTGACGGCACGCTGACCGCGGTGCAGTATGCCCATGGCGACGAGCACGTGGTACTCGCCTGGTGCCCGACCCGCCCGTACGGCCACGCAACCGCCCCGTTGCCGCTGGCCGCGGTGCGGCCCGAGGCGGTGTACCGGGACACCGACACGGGGGCGACGTACCAGGGTGCGATGTTGCTCCGTTCCGGCCTACCCCTGAACCTGCCGTCAGGCGACCACGCCAGCGCGCTCGTCCACCTGCGGCCGTTGGGCTGAGTCAGAGGTCGAGGCCAGATCCACGGTTCAGGTTCGGGGCGGGCCGTGACCCGCTGAACCTGCACCCGTCACGCCATCAGGTCGCGCAGCCAGCGCAACTGGATCGGCGGCTGGAACCTCGCGCCGCCCCCATGCCTGTTGTACGGCCAGACCTGAAGCTCCTTCGGGCCCGCGTAGTGGTTGTACGCGGCGAACACGGCCGACGGTGGGCAGACGTCGTCCATCAACGCCACCGAGTAGAGCGCCGGTGCGGTGGCTCGCGCCGCGAAGTTGACGCCGTCGAAGTAGGCCAGCGTGCGGAACACCTGCTCGATCCGGTCACGGTTCGTCGCGCAGAAGTCGGCCAGCTCCTGATACGGGTGAGCGTCGGTGATCTCGGTGGCAGTACCCGGCCGCCGGCCACAGCAGCCACTCGTGGGGCCGGCCCCGGCCGCCGCCGTAGCCGATGAACTGCACGACGCACGGCAGCGGCCCGGCCACTATCGCAGGGGGGAGGAACCAGGCAGCCACCCGCTGTCCCTCGTAGCCGCTGAACCGCGCGTCCTGCACCCGCACCCCAGGCAGCAACGCGTCGTACGCGGTGAACTCCGGTTTCAGCTCGTGCCGCGCCGCGTCGGACAGCGTCGCCCGCCAGAACGCGTCGAAGTCATGCGGCTCGACGCGCTCCGGGCGGTGCGTGAGCAGCTCGGCGAGGGGTGGATCGAACAGGGCCACGCTGTGCCTTTCCGGTGCAGACGGGCGACGAGGCAGGGCGGTGACGGGCGGATGAGTGCCGCCGAGACTAGGATTTCCGACGGCCGAAATACTTGACGAAGTTAAATATTAGGCCTAGGTTTGGGGCCATGTATCACCAGGCGGACATGGTCGCGCCCGCGGTAACCGCCGTGTTCACCGCGGTGCTGACCGAAGGACCAATCAGTCGGGTCAGGCTCGCTCGCCGGCTCGGGCTGTCCTCCGCCGCCGTCACCAAGGCCGCACGGCCACTCATCGAGATGGGCTACCTGCACGAACTGGCCGCGACCGAGCGTACGGGACCGGGTGCCGGACGGCCGGCCAGCCCGCTGGCAGTCCGGGCCGACCGCGAGTTCTTCGTCGGCGTGAAGATCACCGCTGACGAGCTGATCGGCGTCGTCTGCGATCTGTGCGCGCAGGTACGCACCGCGATCCACCGGCCGCTGACCGACCCCGACGTCGAGGCCGTCCTCACCGAGCTCGGCCACCTCGTCGACGAGCTGCTCGACAGCCCCGGCGGCTACCGGGCGCGGACCCGCCGACTGGGACTCGCCGTCTCCGGCGACGTGGACCCCACCACCGGCCTGGTCCGGTACTCGCCATTTCTGCGCTGGCACAACGTGCCGCTGCGCGAACGCGCGGAAAAGCTCACCGGGCTCACCGTCACGGTCGAGAACGACGTGAAGGCGCTGACCACCGCCGAACACTGGTTCGGCGAGGGCGTGGGCGCGGAGTCGTTCGCCCTCGTCACCGTGGGCACCGGCATCGGCTGTGGCCTGGTCATAGGCGGCCGGCTCGTCTCCGGCTCGCACGGCGTCGCCGGCGAGATCGGCCACATCGGCATCGACGCGAACGGCCCCACCTGCCACTGCGGCGGCCGCGGCTGCGTGGAGGCCATCGCCGGCACCGATGCCATCGTCGGACAGGCCCGGGAACGCTCCAGCCGGCCGGACCTCACCTTCGACGAAGCGGTGGCCCTGGCGCGCCGCGGCGATGAGCGCGTCGGCGCCGTCTTCGCCCGCGCCGGAAATGCGATCGGCTGCGGCATCGCCGCGGTCGCGAACCTGGTCGGACCGGCCCGGATCGTCGTGTCCGGCGAAGGCCTGGCCGCCTACGACCTGTTCGAGCCACACATCCGCGCGGGCTTCGAACGCCAGGCCTTCGGCGCCGCCGCCCAGTGCCCGTTGTCCATCCGCTCGCTGCCCTTCGAGGAGTGGGCACGTGGAGCGGCCACGGTAAGCATCCAGGCGCTCGTCGCTTCCTGAATCCGGCGTCAATTCCACCCCGGCCGGAGTGTCGCCGCCGGCACCACCCGCCCCACCAGGAGGTGTGACTGTGGGATCACCACGCCCAGGAGTCTGTTCTGGAATGCGTCGGGCGCCGCGCCCGGGACGAAGCCGGCGGTGAGCTTCGTGAAGTCGTCCACGGCGTACTGGGAGATCTTGACGGTGATGCCGGGTTGGCCTTCTGCAAGCCGGGCAGGCACTTCTGCTACGAGGCGGCCTGGCGCTCGTCCCAGGTCCACCAGTTGACCGTGCCGCTGCAGCTGGAGTTCATGCGCTCGGCGGCGAAGTCCGGCGGGTTCGTCGATGACCCTGACGCTGTCGGCGAAGATGCGTTGTCCAGGTCGGCGCGGGGTGATCGGAGGGCCGTAGCGTGACCTCGCCGTGTGCCGGGAGCTCGAGTTCGAGCAGCCGGTCGCCGTGCTCGACGACGATCCGGTGCGGGGCGCCGCGGACGTCGCGGATCACGGCGCTGTCGACGGCGTTGTCGGCCCACGCCAGGTCGACCTCGAGTCCGCCGCGAGCGCGCAACCCCACTACCCGGCCGCCGGGCCATTCCGCGGGCAGTGCGGGCAGCAGCCGGATACGGCCGTGGTGGCTCTGCACAAGCATCTCGGCGATCGCCGCCGTGAAGCCGTAATTGCCGTCGATCTGGAACGGCGGGTGCGTGCTGAACAGGTTCGGCAGGAGCCCGCCCCACTCGGATCCGTCGACGGGGGCGAGCCGGCGGTGGTCGCGGTCGAATGCGGTGATCGCCTCGAGCAGTAGTGCTCGGGCTTCGGCGGCGTCGCCTAGCCGGGCTCGGAGCGCGATCTTCCACGCCCACGACCAGCCCATCGCCCCAGGTCCGCGGGCGTCGAGGAACCGGCGCGCCGCCTCGGCGAGCTCGGGCGTGCGGACGGGGTCGATGAGATCGAGCGGGTAGAGCGCGACGAGCGGAGACAGGTGCCGATGGTGCGGGTCCTCGTCCGCGACATCCGTCGACCATTCGCGCAGCCGGCCGTCGGGGCCGGCCTCGAGTTCGGGGAGCCGTTCGAGGGCGGCGGCGAGGTCGACGTCGAGCGGGTCGTCGAGGCCGAGCACGGCGATGGCCGAGCGGGCACGCTCGAACAGCGCTCGGATGAGGGCGATGTCCATCGTCGTCGAGACGCTGAGCGCTTCGGGCCGTCCATCGGGGCCGACGAACAGGTTCTCGGGCGAGGTCGACGGGATGGTGCGCAGCCGGCCGGTCGCGGGGTCGTCGACGAGCCAGTCGAGGCAGAACAGCGCTGCCCCGCGCATGAGCGGCCATACGGTGTGCTCGAGCAGCTTGCGGTCGCCGGTGAACTCGTAGCGGTCCCAGAGGTTGTGGGTGAGCCAGACGCCGCCCATCATCCAGATCGCCCAGCTCGGGGCGCCATGACCCATGCCGACCGGCAGGCTCCAGCCCCAGAGGTCGCTGTTGTGGTGGGCGACCCAGCCGCGGGCACCGTAGAGGCGGGCCGCGACGTCGGAGCCGGTGCTCGCGATTCGCCGCACGAGTGCGGTCAGCGGCTCGGTCGAGTCGTCGAGTCCGACCACTGGTGCCGCCCAGTAGTTCATCTGCGTGTTGATGTTGATCGTGTAGTTGGACGACCACGGCGGTCTGAGCTCGTCGTTCCAGATCCCCTGCAGGTTCGCGGCGGGGTTGCCTGAGCGCGACGACGCTGCGAGCAGGTAGCGGCCGTACTCGGCGAGCACGGTCGCCCGGAGGCCCTCGTCGTCGCCGTGGAGGATGTCGCGCTCGAGGTCCCAGGTGCCGGCGCGCCGACCGCCGATCGCGAAACGCGCCCCCGAGGCATGGTCCCGCACGTCGGCGAGATGCTCCGAGAACCGCTCGTGCGCCGTCTGCCGCAGGGCGGCCGTCGCGTTCGAGCGCGCGCGCTCCCGGATCTCCTCGCGGGACGAGCTCCGCCAGCCAGCGCCGTCAGGGTCGGCCCACCACAGTCCGGCCCTGCTCGACGTCGAAAGAGCGATCAGCAGTCGGCTCGCCCCGCGGATCCGCAGGGTGTCGCCAGCGGAACCCTCGGTTCCGTCGCTTCGCACCGCGAGCGCGGCGGCCCCGAAGTGGTCGAAGCCGTCGGCTTCACGGGAGAGGTAGCGATGAGCTGGCTCCACCGCCCTTTCGTGCAGGGGGGCACCGTCGATCGGCGCGACCACGTCGAGGGTGATGCCTGTCGCGGCGATGTCGCGTCCCGCCTCGCGCAGGCGCGTCGACAGGCGTATGTCGACGTCGAGCACCGGCCGGTCGGCGAGGTACTCGACGAACAGGCAACCGGCGGGCGCGGAGACGAAGGTGCGGCGCGTGGCGCCGGTGCCGTCGATCTCGAGCGATTCGGTCACGTGCGCCTCGTCGAGGTCGAGGATGCGGGCGGCCCGGCCTTTCGCGACGGCCGCGCCGCGCGTCTCGAGCTCCAGGTCGACGAACGGCAGGAACTCCTGGGAGTACGGACCCTCGAAACTCATCAGGAGGGCTTCGGCGCGTCGGAGGTCTGAGGTGTCGATCGCCGATCGGATTCCGGCGAGGCGTTCGGGTCCGGATCCGCCCGCAACGAGATCGGCAAGCGCGTCGGCCGGCCCGTCGGGGTGGCCCGACCAGATGGTCGCGTCGTTGACCTGGATGCGGGTCTGAGCGCCGCCAAAGACCATCGCGCCGATGCGGCCGTTGCCGAGGGGCGTGGCCTGCACCCACTCGCGTGCGGGTTGCCGCCAGGCGAGGCGGAGCGTCTCGGCCATCACTTGATCCCCGAGAAGCCGATGGAGTTGACGATGCGCGACGACTGCTTGAACACCACCAGCGCGAGGGTGAGCGGCGGCAGGGAGTACGCCTCCTCGGTCTCGGTCGACAGACCGGGGATGAACTGCCGCGTTCCGCGAGCCGTTGATTCCAAGAGCGCCATTGGTCTTCCTGCTCCCGCATGTTCGACCTGTCGCGCAGTGCTCGACGGCGAGATGCCCGATCTCGTCCTGCGCTTGCCGCGACAGAGTAAACATGATTAATTTACAGCGTCAAGTAATCGTCCTGTAGCCGTCCACGGACCCGATCGAACTCTCCGGCGCCGTGCTCGCGGGCCGGCGTTCCCATGCCGACGCTCAATTCGCAGCAGGCGATGCTCATCGACATTGGAGGGATCTCATGAACGAGCCGACCATCCTCTTCGCCGGCGACAGCGTCACTGACTGCGGGCGGCGTGAAGACCCAGCCGGGCTCGGAGACGGATACGTCCTCCGGATCGCCGAGGCCCTGGGGGGCCGGGCGCACTTGCTCAACCGCGGGATCAGCGGCGATCGGAGCCGCGATCTCCGCGAGAGGTGGGACCGAGACGTGCTGGCGGCGCGACCGGCGCTGGTGAGCGTACTCGTCGGCGTCAACGACACCTGGCGACGCTACGACAGCGACGACCCGACCCCGGCGGCGGACTTCGAGGCGAACTATCACGCGCTGCTCGAGCCGCTCGCCGCCAACCGCGTCGGACTCGTGCTCGTCGAGCCCTTTCTGCTCCCGGTGCGGGCGGAGCAGATCGGCTGGCGCGACGACCTCGAGCCGAAAATCGCGATCGTGCGGAGCCTCGCGCGGGAGTATGGCGCGGCGCTCGTGCCGGCGGACATGGCCCTCAACGCCGTCGGCGACGCAGCCGGCCTCGCGCCCGACGGCGTGCACCCAAGTCAGCGCGGTCACGAGGTGCTTGCGACGCTGTGGCTGGAACATGCGACTCCCCAGCTGACGGCGGTGCTCCGACATGGCGGTGGCGCGCCGCGGCCACAGTGCCCGGGCACTCGCATGCCCGGGGAGATGTCCACGGCCAGCCCGCGTCCATCCCGTCCCCTTGCCGGATGGACGCCTTGATGCCGCTACTGTGAGGCGTCCTGGTCGCGGACCCTGAGCTCGCCCCAGTTCGCGAACAAGTTGATCCCTGGAGGGAAGCTCAGTTGTGTCTGGCCCGTGCCGTCCGGGGTCATTACGAACAGCTGGAGTCCCTGGCCGACCACGAGCCTGTGGAACACGATCTGCTGTCCATCCGCCGACCAGGTAGCCGTCAAGTCGGGAACGGAGTTGTCGGTCAGCTGTACTAGGCCGCTGCCATCCGCGTGAATCACGCAGATCTCGAAGTCGGCCGTGCCGCCGCCGGCCCTGCAACTGAACACGATCCGCGTGCCGTCCGGGGACCAGGCAGGCCCTCGCTCCTCCTCGTTGTTGTACGTCAGGCGCTCCGGCATGCCTGTCCCATCGGCGTTGAGGGCGTAGATCTCCGCGGTATTGGAAGCGCGGGGATCGTCGGTCACATCGTGGCTTGTGAAGGCGATGCTGTGCCCATCGGGTGACCAGTCCGGGTCATCGTCGATCTTGTCCGGGCTGTTCGTGATGTTCCTCGGCTGCTCGACACCCGTCAGAAGATCGTCCACATTGGCCACGAAGATATCGCTGTCTGTCGTTGCCGAGCCCGGGTCGGTTCTGATCGGCGTCCCGGTACCGGACGCCGAGGCGTGGAACGCCATGTTCTTGCTGTCCGGCGACCAGGTGGCGGAACTGCCCCGCGTCAGCAGCGTCTGCTGGGTGCCGTCGGTGTTCATGAGGAACAGGTCCGAGGTGTTGACAGGCTCTCCCTCGGCACGGTTCCGGTTGCTGTCGAAGACGATCTCCTTTCCGTCCGGCGACAACGCCGGAAAGGCATCGCCGTCGGTGTTGTACGTCAAGCGCCGGACGTTCGGGGTGACAGGGTCGGGGCTCATCAGGTAGATCTCAATGGCAGCAGCTTGGCTGGCGGTTGGGTTGTCGCGAGTGCTGGTGAAGGCGATCGTCGACTCTAGGCGGAAGCAAGGCGATTTGGCGGGATCGCACGCCCCGGCCACTTGCCCGTTCGTGTTCGTCGGTCCAGTGCTGGCGCCCGCACTGGCCGGAGTGACGGCCAGCATCAGCGCCGCGAGCGGGACCAGGGCCACCTTTTGCATGGGATGCTCCTTCCCGGAGATATCGGGATGAGATGGGACACCTACGCTGTGCGAATCCGCTCGACGTAGGCGTTGAGGACGGACTACGTCAAGACGTGACCGTCACCTGGTTGGAGCAGATCGCGGTGGTCGCCTGGCAGACCTGGTACGTGTAGCTGCCCGGGCCGGACTTACCGATGATGTCGGTGTAGCCGCTGCCCGCCACGGTGGCGATCTTCGCGCCGTTACGGTAGACGTCGAAGCTCGCGCCAGATTCGTTCCACGACAGGTCAACCTTCTCGACACCCCTGACCTTGTAACCCCGGGCCGTAAGGCCGATGAGGGTGACGGCTTTGGCTGTCGTGGTGGTGGCGCCGGCGTTGTCGGTCACCGTCAGCGTCACCGGGTAGCTGCCCAATTGCGCGTAGACGTGCTCGATACTCACACCGTTGCCACTGGTACCGTCGCCGAAGTTCCAACGGTACGTGGTGATCGCGCCGTCGCTGTCGGCCGATCCTGCGCCGTCGAAGCTACAGCTCAGCCCGGAGCAGCTGACGGTGGAACTGGCCGTGGGGGGCGCGTTCGGCGGGGCGACGACCGTAACAGTCTGCGTGTCGGCGCCGGTGGCGTCGGCGTTGTCGGTCACGGTCAGTGTCACCGGGTAGCTGCCCGACTGGGTGTAGACGTGCTGGGCGTTCACACCGTTGCCACTGCTGCCGTCACCGAAGGTCCAGCCGTACGTGGTGATCGTGCCATCGCTGTCGGCCGACGACGCGCCGTCGAAGCTGCAGCTCAATCCGGAGCAGGCCAAGGTGAAGCTGGCGGTCGGAGGCGCATTCGGCGGAGCGGCGACCGTAACGGCCTGGGCGACATTATCGAAGGCCCCGGCGTCGTCGATCACCTCCAGTCGCACGGTGTAAGTGCCGGCCGCAGGGTACGTGTGGGTGGCTGCGCTCGTGTCGCTGCCGAAGGTGGCGCCGTCGCCGAAGTCCCAGCTGTAACCCTGGATGGTCCCGTCGCTGTCACTCGAGGCGCTGGCGTCGAAGCTACAGCTCAGCCACGAGCAGCTGACGGTGAGGCTGGCCGTGGGAGGCGTGGTGCTCTCGGCGCACCCGTACGGTCCGTACCACTGGTTTGTGGCCTGGTTCCACCAGTACAGGCAAAACCCGGAGCCGTACCACCAATCCCACGTGAGGAACCGTTGGCCGTAGTACACACTCTTCGCCTGCGTGCTGTCCCAGTAGTAGTAATCGATCCGGACATCCGCCTCGGGTTCGCTAATGCCATGGAATCTGCAGGTGTACTCCCACCACGTGGAATCTGTCGGCCATGTATCTCCGTATGTGCTCTGCAAGGACCAGTCGCTGCACGGTTCAATGGGTTCAACCACGTCGACGATCGCCTCCGCCGGTGGTCGCGTGGCACTGGCCGCGGGCGGCGTGGTGATCGGCGGGGGCGCCGGGTCCGCCCGCGCCACACCGGCTTCCAACGTCAGGGCCGACGACGCCGTAGCCAGGACGATCAATCGCAGCGCGATCAGCGTGGCCTTGCGCATGATCTTCTCCTTCTGATTAGGACGTGCTAGGCGACTCGCAGGCGTAGATCGTCCTGATCGAAGCCGCGTTTTGAGCTTGTCGATCCGCGTTTGGGTGCGGTTAAGGTCCTTCACCTTTTGCTCATGGTCGCCTCCCTCGAATTGATCAGCCGTGACCGGCACGGCTGCAGCAACCATGCCGGCGCGCCTTTGAGGCGAATTAGGGGCGGGGAAACGGCTCTGCCGTCAGGCCGAGTTCGTGCATCCGGGCGACGCAGGTCCGGTAGCGGCGGCGTGCCTCGCCATGACGGCCCTGACTCGCCAGGCCACGCGCCAGCCCCAGGGCCCCGGCGTGTTCCACGGGTCGCATTCAAGGAGGCGTTGCCAGTGATGCGCGGCGGACACCGGGTCGCCGGCCGACTCCGCGAGTTCGGCGAGTGCGCGAGTCACTGAGAGGTACGCCTCCCGAGCCTCCTCCGGCAGTGGGACACTCCAGTCCGCGTACACGTCCTCCTCGAGGAAGTCACCGTCGTCGGCCGTCGCGACCACCGCGAGGAGCGCGTCCGATCCGGTGCTTCGCCCGACCGCCGTGCCAGAATGGTCACCAGGACCGTACGGCGGATGACTGTGTCGATGTCCCACAGCCGGTAGGTGTCGGTGGTGGGTGGTGCGCGGTGATGCCCTGCATGAGGCAGGCGGCGGCAGTCTCGTCATCGATGTCGTCCGGCACGGGCACAGCCCTTTCAGCGTCCACGGTGGACTCCGAGAAGCTGCCCCGACCCCGAGACCGCCATCCGACACGCTGCCCAGGAACGAGGTCCGTTACTCCAACTCCCACAGCCGCGACAGTCCCGACCCCTCGACGCCCGCGCGGAAGGGCGTCCGCAGCGGGGTGGCGCCGGTTCGCTGGTATACGTCGAGGAAGCTGACCCCGGAGACAGTGACTCTCACCAGCGCCCGATGCGGTTCCGGCTCGGGTTGCTTGACCTCGACCTCCCGAAGGACGTCGGGGCCTCCGAACTCCTCGACTACGATCGCTTTCACGGGTCCTCCCTTTCGTCGCGGCGATCGGATCGAGACCTGGTCGTGCTGTGATCAAGTCCGTCAGGTCGGGAGGCGTGTGAACGCCTGGACATGCCTGCTGGCGCTTTTTCTAGCTGATCGAGACCGGCTGTTTCGGGTTGTCGAGGTCGGGTCGGTTCGGCACCCGGTGTGGCACTGCGCCGCGGTGTCCGGGGTGTGTCCGTTGCACCTGCAGGGCGGCCACGGACGACAGGACGAGCAGGCCACCCGTTATCTGCACGGAGGTGAGGATCTCGTCGAGCGTGAGCGCCGCCAGCGCCGTGGTGACGACCGGTTCGAACGTCGACAGGATGGCTGCAGTCGAAGGGCCCGTCCGCCGCAGGCCGGCGAAGAAGGTCAGCATCGCCAAGACGGTGGAGACGACCGCGATGCACGCGAGCCAGAACCATCCCCGCAGCCCGAAGCTGAGGTCGACCCCGCCCCTCACGATGGCGCGTGCGCCCAGGGTGAAGGCGGCCCCTGCCATCACCAGCGCGGACAGCATCACCGGTGGCAGCCGGTGCACGACGGTGTCAGCAACGAGGATGTAGACCGTGTAAGTGACAGCGGCGCCGAACGCCAGGGTCGCCCCGAGCGGGTGGAAGTCCACACCGCCGGTACCGAGGAGGACGAGCAGCGTCCCGCAGGAGGCGGCCACCAGTGCGGCGCAGCGGCCGGGTGTCAGGCGGTCCCGGCCCAGCAGGACAGCCGTGAGGGTGACCAGCAGCGGGTATGTGTAGAAGACCAGGGACAGCAGCGAGGCGTCCATCACCTCCAAGGCCGCGAAATACAGGGACGCCTGGGTGGCGTACCCGACGGCGCCCAGGCCGAGGGCCGTCACCAGCAGACCCAGGGTCACTCGAGCGGGACCCGTCCTTCGGTCTGGGCTCGCAGGGTCGCGCCGCAGACCCGGTCGCAGGAGCAGCAGCATCGCCAGCAGGCCGGCGGCAAAGCCGAAGCGCGCCAAGAGCAGCGCTTCAGGCGAGACGCCCGCGGCGTACGCGAGCTTCCCGAAGATCGCCATGGCGCCGAAGCACGCGGCTGACAGAAGGCACAGTGCGGGACCCATGTCCTAGAGCATCGGCGCCCGCACACTCCAGGTCTAGTGACGATATGTGGACCTGATTCGTTAGTATTTCTGCATGGTAACGCTGGATCTTCGTCGGCTCCGTCTGCTCCGCGAGCTCGAGGAACGAGGGACCCTGGGCGCGGTGGCCTTGGCTCTCGGCTACAGCCCTTCCTCGGTGTCCCAGCAGTTGAGCGTTCTGGAGAAGGAGGTAGGCGCGCGCCTGCTCGAGAAGGCCGGCCGTGGTGTGCGGCTCACCGACGCCGGGCGTCTGCTCGCACAGCACGCCCGGGTCCTGCTGACAGCAGCCGAGGCGGCGTCAGCGGACCTGGCCGCACTGGCCGGTGAGGTGCGGGGCACCGTGCGCGCCGGCGGTCTGCAGTCAGCGGCTCGTCGCCTGCTGGTTCCCGCAGTGGCACGCATGATGGTCGAGCACCCGCACGTACGCACCGAGGTCTCCGAGCTCGAACTCGAACAGGCGTTACCAGGACTGCGGCTCGGAGCGGTCGACCTGGTGATCAGCGACGAGTACGACGGTCACCCACGCCCCCGGCCGGCAGGGCTGCGGTTCACGCTCCTGCACGAGGAGCCACTGAAACTGGTCCTGTCACCCGGGCATCGGCTGGCCAAGCATGGCGGACCCATCGCATTGTCCACGCTGCGGGAAGAGGTCTGGGTAGCCTCCGACGCGGGCACCGGCCATCACGACATGGTCGTGGGAAGCTGCCGGTCCATCGGCGGCTACGAACCCGACGTACGGCACCGGTCCAGCGACGCGGACGTCCAGCTCGAACTCGTGCGCACCACCGGAGCCGTCGCGCTACTGCCGGCGCTGACACTGCCCGCAGCAGACCCAGCCCTTGCGATCCGTGACATCGCCGAGGAGAAGCTCGGACGTCGACTGGTCGCTGTCCTTCGAGACGGCCCCGCAGCCCCCGCGCTCGCGGCCTTCCTGGCCGTCGTGGCAGACCAGGCCCGCAATCTAGAGCAGAACCCGACGACTAACCCTGCGCTCGACACGCCGACATGACCCCCCGGCGGTACCTACTGCGACCACCACGCCGGGTACCGGTACCCGACCCTGGGCTTCCAGGTCGCGGCCAACCTGGACGACGGAACCTGTGGCCGGTGTCGTACGCGCTCCAAAAGTGGAGCCCAGTGGTAGAGAAGAAGCTCGTCGAGCTGGTGCAGGCTGCGGTCTCCTGACCGTTGCCACGACCGCCGCCGGCGCTGACCAGCAGGCCTACCGCCGCCGACGCGGCAGTCGCGGCGGCCGGCCGCCGGTTTTCGAAAAGCAGCTCTACAAGCACCGCAACGTCGTGGGGCGCTGCTTCAACCGCCTCAAGCAGTGCCGCAACCGCCATCCGCTACGACAAGACAGCGACCTCGTGCCAGGCCACGGTCGCCGTCGCCGCGTTCCTGCAATGGTTGTGACTCTTTGAAGACGGGCCCAAGTGCCCGGCGGCTGCTCCCGTCCGCAGCGGCCGGCCGTGGTTCGCGGCTCCAACCGCTTCCCGGGGCGGTGGTCATGGCGCCTCGGCCGGGCAGGTTTGGTGCAGCCGGGCCAGCACCGCCCTGCTCGCCTCGTGCAGGGCGTCGACCTGGGCCGGTGAGCGCGTCGAAGAACAGCTCGCGGAGCCGGGCGGCGTGGGCGGGCGCGGCAGACCGGATGCCAGCCAGGCCTGCGTCGGTGAGCCGGACCGTGGGTGCCCGGCCGTCCTCCAGGCACGCCTCCCGGACGACCAGGCCCCGCTGCTCCATCCGACGGATCTGGTGGGCGAGCCGGCTCTTCTCCCACTGGAGCTCGGCCCGGAGCGTCCGGGCCCGCATGGCGTGGTCCGGGGCGCCGGCGAGGGCGGCGAGCATCTCGAAGTCGGACTCGGAGATGCCCGAATCCAACCGCGTTCGAGTTCGAGGTCGACGAGGTCGGGCCGGTCGGCTGGGCCCAGTTCGTCCTCGACGCGAGCGACCCGGCCGACCTGATGGTCAAGTGGGCCGCCGCGGTCGAGGCCGCGCCGCGCGACCTCACCAGCGCGATCATCATGGGCCCGCCCCGGCTGGGTCAGCCGCCGGTGGCCCACGTGATGGCGATGGTCGACTCGGACGACCCGGCCACGATCGTGGCCCAGCTCCAGCCGGTCGCCGACATCGCCCCGGGCTACGACCAGTCGGTGGTGCTCACCTCGTACGCCTCGGTGATGGCGAACGCCAGCGACGGCCCGCACCAGGCGCAGGGCGAACCGATCTCCCGCACTGGCCTGATCGAGCACCTCACGCCCGCGTTCGCCGAGGCCGCCGCCCGCCCTGCTGGCCGGCGGCGTCGTCTACTTCTTTCACATCCGGTCGGTCGGCGGCGCGGTCACCGACGTCGACCCGGACGCCATGGCGTGGCGCCACCGGGCGGTGAACTTCCACGTCACCGCGTTCGGGCGGCACCGCGGCCGGCTGGACGCGCGGTGGGACGACCTCTTGGCCCCCTACCTGCACGGCACCTATCTCAGCTTCGAGACCGACCTACGGCCGGAGCGCCTCGCCGAGGCGTTCCCGCCCCGCACCCTGGCCCGGTCGCGCACGCTGAAGAAGCGGTACGACCCGGACGGTCTGTTCCGCGACAACTTCCTCATCACACCCGACACCGCATCGAGGACCACGCCATGACCGACTACGGGCACGACCTGCTGTTCGGAGCCTTCGTCACGCCCACCGCCCAGCCCGTCCGGCACGCCGTCGACCTGGCCGTAACGGCCGAACGGGCCGGGCTCGACCTGGTCACCTTCCAGGACCACCCGTATCAGCCGCGGTTCCACGACACCTGGACCCTGCTGAGCTATGTGGCCGCGCGCACCGAGCGGATCCACCTCAGCGGCAACGTCCTCAACCTGCCACTGCGGCAGCCGGCCGTGCTGGCCCGCAGCGCGGCCAGCCTCGACCTGCTCAGCGGCGGCCGGTTCGAGCTGGGCATCGGCGCGGGCGGGTTCTGGGACGCCATCGAGGCGATGGGCGGCCGTCGGCTCAGCCCCGGCCAGGCGGTCGACGCGCTGGAGGAGGCGATCCGGGTCGTCCGCGAGATCTGGGCCGCCGGCAAGCCCGGCGGCGTACGCGTCGACGGCGAATACTACCGGGTCCACGGCGCCAAGCGGGGACCCGCCCCGGCCCACGACGTGAACGTCTGGATCGGCGCGTACAAGCCGAGGATGCTGCGGCTCACCGGGCGGGTGGCCGACGGTTGGCTGCCCACCCTCCAGTACCTCCAGGGCGGGCCGGCCGACCTGACGCAGATGAACGCGCTCATCGACGAGGGCGCCGCGGCGGCCGGCCGGGAGCCCGCGCAGGTCCGGCGGCTGCTCAACATCGGCGGCCAGTTCGCATCGACCGGCCGGTCGCTGCTCAACGGCCCGCCCGAGCAGTGGGCGGAGGACCTCGCCGGGCTGACCCTGGAGCACGGGGTGAGCGCCTTCATCCTCGCCGCCGACGACCCGGCGGCGATCGAGCTGTTCGCCGCGGAGGTCGTCCCGGTCACCCGGCAACTGGTCGCCGAGGAACGCGCCCGCCGCGCGGCCTGACGCCGTCGGCGGCGCGCGGGCCACCGCTGGCGGCCGAGGCAGCGGGCGGCGGGGGCTTGGCGTCAGCCGTCGGTGTCCCGGCCTGCCGCCTCGACCGCGTCCAGCCGGCGGCGCAGGTGCGGCCGCTGCTGCCGATGCCTGTTGGCTGCACCATCTGCCGCCCCTGCTGGTCTCGCCCTCTGTCTGGCCGCCCCGTACTCCTTCGTATGGACGGGATGGGCGGCGCAAGAGCTAGCCACCCGCCACAATGTCAATTGCCCGCGCACGGAATGGAAGGATGGGCGATGAGACTAGGTCTGCACTACTGGAACTTCTCCACGCCCGCCCACCCGTCGGAGATGGCTCCGACCCTGGCGGAAACCGCTCGGATCTCGGAGGAGGCCGGTGTCTCCGCGTTCACCGTCATGGACCACTACTTCCAGATGGAGTTCACGACGTCGGCAGATGAGCCGATGCTCGAGGCCTACACGACTCTGGGCTATGTGGCCGCGAAGACTGAACGGATGACACTGGGTGTCCTCGTCACCGGGGTGATGTACCGCTACCCCGGCCTCCTCGCCAAGATTGTCACCACTCTCGACGTGCTCTCCGGCGGGCGGACCCGGCTCGGCATCGGCGCGTCGTGGTACGACCGCGAGCAGCGCGGCCTGGGCGTACCGATCGTGCCAGTCAGGGAGCGCTTCGAACGGCTCGAGGAAACATTGCAGATCTGCTTGCAGATGTGGAGCGACAACAACGGCCGGTTCGACGGCAGGTACTACCAGCTGGCTGAGACGCTGAGCATGCCGGCCCCGATCAGCCGACCGCATCCACCGATCATGATCGGTGGCAGCGGCGAGAAGAAGACCCTGCGGCTCGTGGCCCGCTACGCCGACGCGTGCAACCTGTTCGGCAACAGCCCGCCCGAGGTTGCGCACAAGCTCGACGTGCTGCGGGAGCATTGTGCCGCCGAAGGCCGGGACTACGGCAGCATCGAAAAGACAGTGCTCGTCATGCGTCCACCCCTGGCTGACGTCGACGCGTTCGTGGCCGAGGTGGCAGAGTACGCGGCGCTCGGCGTGACCGAGGTGCAGACGATGCCCGACCGACACCCGGTGGAGTTCGCGCAGCAACTGGCCGACGAGCAGGTCGTAGCACGACTGGCGGAATTAGCCTGATCTCGGCGTTCAAGCGAGGCCCAGCAACCGCACACCCTTCTCCGGGCGGGCCGGCCCAAATTGTGCCGGCTGCTTGACCTCTTCGGTCTTCTCTGGGAGGTCACGCCGACCCGTTTGCCCACATCACCGCAGGTCAGGGCGCTGCCCCCGGCCGACCTCGGTGATGCCGCCAGGCGACATGGAGTGCGGTCGACTGCTGCCAGATACTGCTGAGCACTCCGTGTGAAGCAGGACACCGCGCCGGCACTGACCTGGGGAAGAGGGATGATGCGGACGTGGCCAATGACAGCGGTTATCTGCTCGACAATCAGCAGGCGGAAGCGGGGACGCGCTTTGGCGCCCTGGCGGCGCTGTTCAACCCTTCCACGTTCCGGCACATCGACGCGCTCGGCATCGCGGGAGGCTGGCGGTGTTGGGAAGTCGGCGCCGGAGGCCCCAGCGTGCCCTCCTGGCTCGCCGCGCGCGTCGGTCCGGCCGGGCACGTGCTTGCCACCGACATAGACGTCTCGTGGATGACCGCTGCCGCCGGCGCCGGCTACGAGGTCCGCCGCCACAACGTCGGCGTCGAGCCGCCGCCAGGGGATGGATTCGTCCTGGTGCACGCGCGCCTCGTCCTGGTGCATGTTCCACAGCGTGCCGCGGCGCTGGCCGCCATGATCTCGGCTCTGCGGCCTGGCGGCTGGTTGCTGGTGGAGGAGGCCGACCCGATGATGCAGCCGCTGGTCTGCCCGGACGAGTCGGGTCCGGCCCAGCGGCTGGCCAACAAACTCAAGCGCGACTTCCGCACGCTGATGGCTCAGCGTGGTGTCGACCTGTCCTACGGGCGGGCGTTGCCTCGATTGTTACGCGGCGCGGGACTCGTCGACGTCGAAGCCGACGCCTTCTTCCCGATGACCGGCGCTGCCTGCACCCTGCTGGAGCAGGCCACCGTGACGCAGATCCGCGACCGGCTGGTCGCCGCCGGCCTGGCTACCAACGAAGAAGTCGACCGGCATCTCGACAACGTCGCAGCGGGGCTTCTCGATCTCGCTACCTCGCCCATGATCTCGGCCTGGGGCCGGAAACCTGCTTGAATCGCTCGAAAATCCGTACGATCGTCCACCGGCACTGCAACGGGTCCCCGCCCCACATCCTCGTCTCGACACATGACAGCGCACGGCGTCAGACGCTACCAACGCGCGGACAGCGGCTATGACAGGACATTCGGCTAGGTTCCGGCTGCATTGAGTTCGTCGGCGTAGTGCCTGGCCTTCCCAAGCAGCTTTCTCAATCGACGGAGGCCCTCGGCCGAGGGCAGCTGTGACTGCCACGGGGAGACGGCATGCCAGCCCTTGCTACACAACGGCTCGGTGTGGTCCTCAACCTCCACGCCCTCTGGTGCCTGCGGTAACCGGAACAGCAGCGTGTCCGTGCCTAAGGCCACAACGGCCACCACGCCGTTGTGCACGATCACAGCGACCCCGTACAACGGGACGACCACGTGCGGTGAGCCGGCGATATCGCCCAGCCGCTCAATCAGGTCTGGGTGCGCGTGCATCTCCCAGCCGTCGAGGTCCGCTTCACGTCGCCCCGTACCCGGCTGCGCTTGGGCTCTTAGGGCGCGTCTCATTTGGATGGTCGTTGGCCTGGGGCATGATCTGCTCCCGTGGACGGGGCCATGATCCGTACTTGGGCGCCGGATGATCTCTGGGAGATAGCGGCGCCGTTGATCCCGCCCGCGCCGGTTCGTCGGCAGGGTGGTGGTCGCCGGCGGGTGGATGACCGGGCGGTGCTGGCCGCGATCGTGTACGTGACCCAGGCGGGTTGTTCCTGGTGGAAGCTGCCTGAGGCGTCGTTCGGTGTCACCAGGGCCACCGCGCACCGCAGGTTCACCGAGTGGACCGCGGCCGGGTTCTGGCTCCGGCTGCACGAGGCGACCCTGGACCGGCTCGGCGCCGACCGGCGGATCGACTGGTCGAGGGCGGTGGTCGACTCGATCAGTGTGCGGGCGGAAAAGGGGGCGATCTGACTGGCCCAAACCCGGTCGACCGCGGCAAACCAGGCAGCAAACTCCACGTCATCTGCGACCGGAAGGGGCTGCCCCTGGCTGTGCTGGTCACCGCCGCGAACGTCCACGACAGCCAACTGCTGCTGCCCATGCTCGACAGCGTCCCGGCGATCCGCACACCCAACGGGCGCCGCCGGTGGCGGCCAGACAAGTTGCACGCCGACAAGGCGTACGACGCCCGCGAGCTGCGCCGCGAGGTCCGGCGACGGGGGATCAAGGTACGCATCGCCCGTAAGGGCATCGAGTCCTCCACGCGTCTGGGCCGGCACCGCTGGGTCGTTGAAGCCTGCATGTCCTGGCTGATGCGCTACCGGCGCCTCGTTCGCCGCTATGACCGCAAGGGCGATCACTTCGAAGCCTTCGCCACCATCGCCAGCACCCTGATCTGCTACCGCCGCCTCACCAAATGAGACGCGCCCTTAGATACTCCAGCAGATCCAGGTTGACCTCGGAATCCGATAGACCCATTCCTCCATTGAACTAGGTATCGACAGCCGCCGACAGAAGTGCACCCGTAGGGCAGGGTTGCCCGGTCACTGGAGGGCCGCCACACTGGGAACGCCGTCAGCCCCCTCGGCGCAGCCACCCCGCCCTAGCTTTCGGAGCAACTCGTGGAACGCCCCGACGCCGCCTCGACGTTCACGCCCGTGCTGCGCCTGTTGCTGGGCCTGCTCGGAGCGGGGTCGTTTGGCGCCGGGACGACGGCGGTGTTCCTCACCGAGAACGGCACAGGCAGTGCCGTGATGCTCGCGTTCGGGGGTGTGCTGCTGGTCCTGGCGCTATTGGGCAACCGCATCGAGAGCCTGGAGTTCGGTGGCGCCCAACTCAAGCTGCGCGCCGCCGCAGCGGAGAAGTTCGCCCTGGCCGAGGAGTCCGAGCAACTGGGAAACGACGCGCTGGCACAACAGCTACGCACCGAAGCCCATTCACTGCTAGACGCAGCGGCCGGTCCAGTCGCGGCCAACTACCGCTCCGTACGCAACTCGATGCGCGCCGGACCTGACCGCACTCGGGCAATGGAAGCGGTTGTAACCCAAGCCCGCCGCCTCGCCACCACGCACTCGTTCGAGCCAGATCAAGTCCGGCACTGGCTACGCGAGGGCACCGACGAGGAGCGAATCACCGCACTGGCCATGATGCAGGCGGAGCCCGCGCTGCGAGACTTCGACGCGATGTTGAGCGCCATCGCCGACTCACGCAGCGCGTTCGAGCAATACCACGCGTTGCGGCTGGCCGTCGAAATGATTGACGGGCTGGAAGAGGTACAGCGGATCCGGCTCGCCCAGACCGTTCGGGACGCACGCGGCATCCGATTCCGGCAGGGCACCGACCGCTGGCAGCTCAGCGAGAAGATCCTGCACCGGCTCGGCTAATTCAAGAGTCGGTCTTCATCGTATGCAACGACTGCCGGCGCAGTATGTCTTGTCTCGGAGGACCGGGCCGCTGGGTATGGCCTTCCGGCAGGTACAGGATCGGCCGGTTGGCGTTTGACCGCCGGCACCCCGTGTGCCGGACGGGTAGGCCACGAAGGATGGCCTCAGCCCGGCATCTTCCTCAGGCGGCGCCGTCCCCGGCAGTGGAGCCGGTGCATCACGTAGCACGGCCTACGACACGGGCGGTCGCAGTGAATAGGTGACGCGGAAAGGCGATGCGGCTCATTGGCTGCTCTGGGTGATGATGCTTCGGGTTCCGCCGGGGCGGGGTGCTCGTCTCGCCGCCGCCTGTCCGGTCATGCCGTCGGGTGGTGACCGAAGCCGGCCATCGCCACGCCAACCGCCTTCTCGTACAGCACCACATTGCTGAGACCTACCCGTCGCCCGTCAGCAAGGCTCCGGCACGACGGCCACATGATCGACCGCAGTCCCGGATGCTCGACGACGCGGAGCGACTCACTCGACTCCAGCTCCACCCCGCTCTCGTCGCACCAGGCGACGACAGCGGACCAGAACCGGTCCACGCTCTCCCAGCCGTTGCAAAGAGCCTCAGCGGCTCTCAGCAATTCCAGCCTTTCGGCTGGAAAGGTCCGTACCGGTGTCACCGGAGCCTGAGGGCTTCGGTGACCTGATGACGGTCTCCCGTTTCCTGCTGCCGCTGGTGCGGCAGGTTTGTGCCACCTGCCCACCCCGCCCTGGCCTTTCGGCTGGGGCGGGTGTTGCGGGTCTTCTGGTCGGCTCCACGGGGTTTCGACGCTTGTGCGTCCTGGTCTCCGGCCACTCCGGTACCAGTGGCCGCTGCGAGAGCGGCGAGGTTGCGGGCTGCGTTCTCGTCCCGGTCAAGGACGAGGCCGCAGGCGTCGCAGTGGTAGGTCCGGACGTGCAACGGCAGCTTGGCTTTCACCGCCCCGCAGCCCGAACAGGTCTTCGAGGACGGGTACCAGCGGTCGGCGACCACGGTCCGCCCGCCCGTCCAGCCGGTCTTGTAGGTGATCTGCCGCCGGATCTCGCCGAACCCGGCGTCGGCGACCTTGCGGGCCAGGCGCCGGTTCTTGAGCATTCCCGCGACGTTGAGGTCTTCGACCACCACGGTGGCGTATTCGGCGGTGATGGTGGTGGTGAGCTTGTGCAGCGCGTCGGCGCGCAGGTTCGCCACCCGGTAGTGGACGCGGTTGCGCTCAAGGTCGGCCTTGAGCCACCGCTTCGACGGCGTCTGCCTGGTGCGGCGGTCCAGCCCCTGCCGGCGGGAGACACGGCGACACAGGCGCTTGAGCTGTTTGATGGCCTGGTCGTAGTGGGCTGGGTTGGACACGTACCGGACTTCACCTGCCGAGTCGGCCATCACGGCGAGGCACTTCACGCCGAGGTCCACGCCGGCGGCCACTTCGGGCCGGCTCGGAGTGCGCTGGGCGCGTTCGATCTCCACCTGGAAGGACACGAACCAGCGGCCACGTTCCAGCCGCACGGTGGCGGACAGGATGCGGGCGGTGCCGTTATCCACGCGGCGCTCAAGCTTGCGGGTGGACTCGTGCGTGCGGATCGTCCCGAGCCGGGGCAGGGTGATGTGCCGTCGGTCCGCCTCGACACGGATGGTGCCGGTGGTGAACCGGCAAGACATGCGCGCCCGGTGCTTCGACTTGCGGCGAGGAACGCCCATACGCTGGCCTTTGCGCTGCCCACGCTTGGACTTGGCGTAGTTGTCAAACGCGGCAGCTGCGGCTGCCAGCCCGGTGTTGTATGCCTCCTTGGAGTTCTCCTGCCACCAGCGGCAAAAACGCGGGTCGGTCTTCTTGACCTGGTTGAACTCCTTGCGCAGCGCGGGCAGCGACCACGGCCGCCACGGCGTCAGATGCTGCCCCGAAACGCCGTAGGACTCCTCCGCCCCGCGCTGCCACCACGATGCCGAAACCCACGACACGGCCCAGTTGTAGGCTGCACGCGCCGCACCGCAGTGCGACCGCAGCGCCTGCTGCTGACTGGCGTTTGGGTCGAGCGCGAAGCGGAACGCCTGCACCACCCAGCCGGGGCGCGGTTCGAACTTCTTCACCGCCCGCAGTCTCCACGATGCACCGCCCACGTCGAGTGGTTGAACGGATCAACACCGGCCCATCGCAGGGCGGCGATGTCCAGGTCGCTCAACAGCTCCGGGTCGATCTCTCCGCAGGTATCGGTGTGGGCACGCACCAGCTCCTTACTGGCGCGAAATGCCATGTCGGAGGCGATCAACTCTTCCTCCGGGCTCCGGAAGTGCCTGGCTCCCGCTAGTGTCGTGAGTCGTTAATTCGGCCGCAGATAGTAGGCTGTGGGGGTGGCTGGTCGTCCTCGTGGTCTTGTCGAGCTGACTGATGATGAGCGTGCGTGTCTGACCCGGTGGGCGCGGCGGGGTAAGTCGTCACAGGCGTTGGCGTTGCGGTCGAAGATCGTCCTGTTGTGCGCCGATGGGCTGGTCAATACCCATGTCGCGCAGCGGCTTGGTGTGTCGCGGGACATGGTGGGCAAGTGGCGTAGCCGGTTCCTGGCGCGCCGGTTGGAGGGCCTGGTCGACGAGCCGCGGCCTGGGGCGCCTCGCCGGATCAGCGACGACCAGGTCGAGGAGGTCATTGTTCGTACGCTGGAGCAGCAGCCGGCCAATCAGGACAGTCACTGGTCGACACGGTCGATGGCCAACGCCACCGGGTTGTCGCAGACCGCGGTGTCGCGGATCTGGCGGGCGTTCGGGCTCAAGCCGCATCTGGTGGACACCTGGAAGCTGTCCGCGGATCCGCTGTTCGTGGAGAAGGTCCGTGACGTGGTCGGCCTGTACCTGGATCCGCCGGTCAAGGCGATGGTGCTGTGCGTGGACGAGAAGTCGCAGATGCAGGCCCTGGAGCGGACCCGGCCGATGCTGCCGATGATGCCCACGGTCCCGGCCCGACAGACCCACGACTACGTTCGTCATGGTGTGGCGAGTCTGTTCGCCGCGTTCGACGTCGCCACTGGCACGGTCATCGGGCAGGTCCACCGCAAGCACCGTCACCAGGAGTTCCTGCGCTTCCTCAAGACCATCGACGCGAACACCCCCGCCGAGTTGGACCTACACCTGATCCTGGACAACTACGCCACCCACAAGACCCCGGCCGTGCAGCGATGGCTGGCCGCGCATCCCCGCTTCCACCTGCATTTCACCCCGACCTCGGCGTCCTGGCTGAACCTCGTCGAGCGGTGGTTCGCCGAACTGACCAACCGGAAACTGCGCCGATCCAGCCACCGGAGCCTCGCCGAACTCGAAGCCGACGTCCGCGCCTGGATCGACGCATGGAACGCCGACCCGAAGCCCTTCGTCTGGACCAGGACCGCCGACGACATCCTCAACAGCGTCGCCACCTACTGTGGCCGAATTAACGACTCAGGACACTAGGAGCCGGCGGGTGACCTTCTCCTCGGCGATGACCAACTTGTGGCGCCGCTCCAGCTCTTCGCGTTCCTCGCGGGCGATCCGCTGCGCCTGCCGCGCCGCACTCTCAGCCAGCAGTCCGATGAACCACTGCGGTGCACCGGCTGGAACCTTCATCCACTCCCTGGCGTGCTGCGGGGTGAGCTGCTCGATCACATCAGCGGCACGCATTGCCGCCGCAACCTCATGCACCTTCAACTGCATGATGTTTGCCACCTGCACCGGGCACAGGGCGCGGTCGGCCTTCTTCTGCGGGCTGATCTTCTTACCCACGGCCTTCTTTTCCCGTTGCGGCGGCAACAGCGCGGGCGGCGCGGTTCTTCGCCGCCCGCTGGCCGTATAGACGTACACACATCGACGTGAGCACGTCAGTCATGTCTTTCACCAGGTCGTCCGTGGACTCCTCCGGGTCGAGGATCAGCAGCTCCCGGCCGGTAGCGGTCAGAGCGGCTTGCAGGTGCTCGACGCCGAAGCGCGCCAGCCGGTCCTTTCGCCCTCCTCAACCAGCAACTCCTCGACGACGGCAAGAGTTGCCGTTACCCGCCTGCTCCTACGCTGCACCACGTCCATGACGACGTCCTGCACTAGGATCTCGCCACCCGCTGTGGGGAGCCCGGCGGCGGCCATGAGCCGCCCGACGGGAGTCAACGGTCGCCGCTTGAAGAGTCCCACTGGCATCACCTTCGGTAACCGCGGCGTCCGGGCCGGTCGCCGTCCGGGTCGCCTGATCATGCCAGCCGCCTCCGTACCAATCAGCTTCGTTTCTTCCCGGCCTGCTGGTCGGCCCGGGCGCCGAACACCGCCCGCGCGGATCGCGGCTATGAGAATGCGCTCGCGTCGCGTACAGAGTTCCCCCGCCTACGTTCGCCTTGCGATGATCCAGTGGTGACCTCCTACGTATCCCACACCACCGTGGATTGTGCCGACGCCTACGCCTTGTCTCGTTGGTGGCAAGCCGTTCTCGACTACAGCGAGAACCCGGACGATCCGAACGAGCCCGGCCACGAGGAATGCATGATCTACTCCCGTGACGGGCGGCACCGCCTGCTCTTCATCGAGGTGCCGGAAGTAAAGCAGGTCAAGAACAGGATCCATCTCGACTTGCGTCCTGTCGACGGCACGCGCGACGCCGAGCTGGCGCGGCTGACCGAGCTCGGTGCGGCCGTCGTGGCTGACCGCCGCGAGGCCGACGGAACGGGATGGGTTGTGCTTGCCGACCCGGAAGGCAACGAGTTCTGCATTCTTCGGAGCGACGCCGAGATCGCTGGCTCGCGGCCATGACGGCGTTGGGCTTGCCCATGCAGCCGGTCGCTACGTCCGCTCATCGGCGTCCGGACGGCATCCGGGCCAGCTCGGCGTGACGGTACGTAGCGCGCGGATGCGGCAGATGAGGATGCCGGCCCACCAGCCGGGCACTGATCTTGCAGGCGACAGCTCGCACGATGGTCCGGCGCATAAGGAAGACTGGCGGGCATGGCTGATCTGGGAGACCCGAAGGCGGCGCTGCACCACTACCTGCAGGCGACTCGCGATGACCTCATCTGGAAGCTCGAGGGGCTGAGTGAACGCGAGGCCAGACTGCCCCGCACCACGACCGGCAACAACCTGCTGGGAGTCCTCAAGCACTGCCTCAATGTCGAAGCCGGCTACTTCGGGCCTACCTTCGGGCGTGAGTTCCCGACGCCCGAGGAACTGGTCCCCATGCCGGCGTACGACGAGGATCCGCAGGCAGACTGGTACGCGCGGGAGGACGAGACGAAGGATGGGCTGATCGACCTGTATCGCCGTGTCGGGGTGTTCGCGGATCAGACGATCGAACAGCTACCGCTCGACGCGCCGGGGCGAGTGCCGTGGTGGCAGCCTGGTAGGCAGATCGTGACGCTGCAAAGGATCATCGTCCACGTGACCTGCGACCTCGCCCGTCACGCCGGTCACGCCGACATCATGCGCGAGCAGTACGACACGGCGATCGGCTTGCGGCGGGAGAACACCAACGTCCCTCACGACTATGACTGGCCGGCGTACGTCACCAAGCTGACGAAGCTCGCTGACCGGTTTGAGTAGCCGAACGGTTCCATCGATACAAGCGGTGAGGCCAGCACACGCTCATCGGCAAAGTAGAACCGCTCAGATGGCGGTCGTGATCAGGTGCGGTCTTCCGGCCGCCACGCTTCGTAGCCGCGGTCCTGGACGACCGGGAATCGCCGATAAGCCGCGTCGATCCACGCATCGATGGCTTCCGGAGAGCGCCTGATCGCATCGATGAGGTCCTGGACGGCGTCCCATTTTTCAGTGCTGAGGTGCTGGCGAAGTTCCGCTTCGGTCACCTCCGTGTAGGTCATGGCGAGCTGCCACCAGAACTTCATCAGCGCCCCGGCGAGTCGTACAGGGGAAGACGAACACGAATGGCACTGGGTCGATTGTGCAGACGTCGAGCTTGCCCTTACGTTGACAACGCTGCGGTCCCGAGACGGCTCCAACAGGTCGGGCTGATATGCAGATCAGGCTGAGATGTCTGTGCTTCGCGCGTCGTTCTGTCGGACACAACGACGACTAACCCGAGTCTGTCGTGCCTGCCAGTTCCGTTAGCCGGCGTTCAAGGAAGCGTCGTTCGGCGCCGTCGTCGGTGAGTTGTCTCGCACGTCGATAGGCGTCACGCGCCTCGTCGGTGCGCCCGAGACGTCGCAGGAGTTCGGCCCTGGTCGAGTGCAGATAGCGGAAGTCGTCGAGACCGAGTTGGTCGACGATACGCAGGCCGGCCTCGGGGCCTTCGGCCTCGGCGATGGCGATGGCGCGGTTGAGCTCCACGACGGGCGAGCCGGTCAGGCGGCCGAGCTGGCCGTAAAGTGCCGCGATCTGCGCCCAGTCGCACGGCATCTCGGCGTGCAACGAGGCGATCGCGGCCTGCAGCACATACGGCCCGCGGCCACCCAGGGCCAGCGCGCGATCGAGCTCGGCGCGGCCATCGGCGATTTGCTCGGTGTTCCACCGGGACCGGTCCTGATCGCCGAGCAGCACGAGCTCGCCGTCGCTGAACCGCGCCTCGCGTCGGGAATCGTGCAGGAGCATCAGCGCCAGCAGCCCGTGAACCTCGGGGTCGTCCGGAAGCAGTTCGGCCAGCGCGCGCCCCAACCAGATCGCCTCCGCCGCCAACTCGTCGCGGCCGCCGTAGCCCTCGTTGTAGATCAGGTAGACGACGGCGAGAACGGCGTCGAGACGCTCGCGGAGCAGGTGAACCGGTGGCACGCGAAACGGGATGCCCGCCGCTTTGATCTTTCGCTTGGCCCGCACCAGCCGCTGCGCCATCGTGCGCTCCGGTACCAGGAAGGCCCGGGCGATCTCGTCCGTGGTGAGCCCGCCCAGGGTGCGCAGCGTGAGCGCAACCTGCGCCTCGACTGCGAGCGCCGGGTGACAGCAGGTGAAGATGAGCTCCAGGCGCTCGTCGGGAAACATCGTGGTGTTCATCGGCACCTCGGCACGATCGCCGGCGACGAGCAGGCCGAACTTGGCCGTGAGCGCCCGATCGCGGCGGATGCGATCCGTCGCGTGATTCCGAGCCGTCGTCATCAGCCAGGCGCGCGGGTTGCGGGGGATGCCGTCGCGTGGCCACCGGTCGGCGGCGATGGCGAACGCCTCCTGCGCGGCTTCCTCGGCGAGGTCAAAATCGCCGAGGAAGCCGATCAGGGCGGCCAGGACGCGGCCCCACTCCTCGCGGAAGACCTGATCGAGCGCCGCTACCAATACACCTCCGACGGGCGGATCTCGACGGCGCCACCATAGCGTGCCGCAGGGACACGGGCGGCCACCTCGATGGCCGCGTCGAGGTCGTCCGCCTCGAGGATGAACCAGCCGCCGACGGCCTCCTTCATCCCGACGAACGGGCCGTCGGTCGTCAGGGTCTTGCCGCCCTCGACCCGCACGGTGGTCGCGTTGTCGGGCAGGCCCATCGGCAGCCCGGGGGTGACGCCCGGCGTCTGGTTGATCCCTTGGTAGTCGGCGTAGACCTGCTTCTGCTGCTCCTCGGGCAGCGCGGCCTGTCGCTCAAGCGCGGGGCCTTGATAGATCAGCATGACGTACTTCATCGCGTCCTCCTCGTCACTACCAGATGGTCACGCAATAAGACGAACGACGAGCCAGGAAAACGACAGCTCGACACCGGAAATCTTGACCTCCTCCGTACTTGACCTTGTCCAGACCTCGTCTATCCTGCGGGGTTGACAAGACCGACGTCGGTTTCCCATCGCCGATCACCCGACTGATCAACTTTGGTGGTACGAAAGCCGCACCCTCATCCCGGAGGATCGCGATCCGGCAACGGCACCCAGCGTGCCGAACGAGTCACGGATCCCGGTAGGGCAAGACCGTGACCAACGACGAAACCACCCACCGGCTGACACTCAGCCCAGCCACGGCACGCGCCCACGTCAGCCGCGCGATGATCAAACTCGCCGCCCGTGACCGAGCCCAGCTGGTCGTATTCGCCTACCAATCCGGGCTCGCGCCAGCGAACGTCACCCCGGGACCCAGTCGCGTCGTCGCAACTGCGTCCACTCAGATCGATCGAATCACTGACGACCGTCGGCGTCAGCGCCCGGCGTCGCGCGTCGACCACAAGCGTCTGAGCGGCAGCCGCGGGCACCGTCACCGGCAGATCAATGCTCCACCCGGCGGGACGCAACCCGCGCGTTCTGGTGGATCATCGGAGCATGGTCGGACCGGCTCCATCGATGGCGCACGTCCCGCTACACGAGGTACTACCGCGTGACTACTTGAGCGCTGAAGGCGAGCTGCGGAGGTTGGCGAACGAACTCGACAGCCACCCGTCGGCTGCCGACCGCACGGTATGGCATTGGCATCCAGACCGGACGGAGCCCCCGCAGGCCTCGAACAGACGCCGTTACCTGCTGCTCGTCGACACGACGATCACGTTGTACAACACCCGCGACGACTGGCTCGAACTCACACTCGACATCGCCTGGCTGGCACCACCAAAGCTCACCGTGGACGCGGCGGTGGAGGTGGCGTGCTGGTGCCCGCAGGACCACAACATGCACCAAGTGCGTCAGGCGCAATGGCACGCGGTAAACAGCCACGAGCTGGTCGAGACGTTCGCTGCCGGCACGGCGATGTGATGGACGTCCTCGCCTCGGGCCCATTCGAACCGCATCCCTGGCGAGTCCAGGTCGGCCTGCCTGATGCGCCTGAGACCAGCCGGTAGCCGACCGTCCGCTCATCGCAGAGTCGGACGTACCCGCCGGCGGATCTGCGAACGCGCCACTCGCGGCATGGGTGAGCGGATGTCAGCGACAGGGCCCGGCGGGTCCGGGTGGCCACCTCGGCCGGTCGATCGACGGAGAGCGTTGACCCACGGGCCCGGCGGGGAAACGCACCACCGGCGAGGCAGCGGGCGCCGCAGCCGCGGGTGGGCACCGTGGGACGGGTTGCCACTACGATGAGGGCGCGTGGCCGAAGTGGACGGGCCGGACCGCCGCGTCCGGCTCGGCAGACATCAGAGCCGATGGAGGCACCTGTGAGCAGCGAAGAGACGAGATTCTCGCCGGTCGCCGCGGAGCTGACGTCATCGCGGATCGACACGTCGGTGGCGCATCCGGCCCGCCGATACAACTACTGGCTCGGCGGCAAGGACAACTTCCAGGCCGACCGGGAGTCCGGCGACGCGATCGCAGCAGCCTTCCCCGCCGTCCGCATCGCCGCGTTGGAAAACCGTTACTTCCTGCGCCGCGCCGTGTCCTTCCTGGCCGAAGAGGCGGGGATCCGGCAGTTCCTCGACATCGGCACCGGAATCCCGACCGCCAACAACACTCACGAAGTCGCACAGTCCATCGCCCCGCATTCGCGGATCGTCTACGTCGACAACGACCCGATCGTGCTGTCCCACGCCCGCGCCTTGCTCACCAGCTCTCCCGAAGGCGCCACCGCCTACATCGACGCCGACCTGCGCGAGCCGGAGAAGATCCTCAATCACCCGGACCTGCTGCGCACCCTGGACCTGTCCCAACCGGTGGCGCTGATGCTGATCGCGATCACGCACTTCATCGTCGACTCTGAGGACCCGTACGGGATCGTCACCCGGCTGCTCGACGCGCTGCCATCGGGCAGTTATTTGGCTGTCACCAACGTGACCACCGATCTCATGCCGCCAGAGCAAAAGAGGGAGGCCGACGCCGCTGCCACCAGCGGCCGGCACGGCCCGATCCGGTTCCGCAGTCGCGATGAGTTCGCCCGCTTCTTTGACGGGCTCGAGCTGGCGCCTCCGGGGATCGGTCCGGTGGCGGAGTGGCGGGCCGAAAACGAGCCGCAGCCGCGCCCGTCCGCCGCCGAGGCTTCCGTCTACGGAGGCGTCGCCCGCAAACCCTGACCGACTCGGCACCGTGGAGATGCTGCTTCGTTGGCATCCTGAACTGGTCTCCCGGCGGTGGGCGTCGCCCTTGCCGAAAACCTCATCCGCCCGGGTGGGAGCAGCTGTAAGCGGATCCTGACCGGGCGGCAGGAGCCGGGTCCTCTCCCGACTGTCTGTCCCACGCGCGGCATGATGATCGGCTGTGCTGCTTCGACTGGCCTATCTCGGTGTGACGAACGCGGCCCGCGGACAGGGCGGTCCGACGCGAGTCAGTCGACGTCCGGGGGGCCGGTCTCCAACAGGCGCCCCTCGGAGAGCCGCAGCCAGCGGTCGACCTTGAGCTCCGCGAGGAACCGTTCGTCGTGGCTGACCACGACGAACGCGCCCTGGTAGGCGCCCAGCGCGCTTTCCAATTGACCGACGCTGACCAGGTCGAGGTTGTTGGTTGGTTCGTCCAGGAGCAGCAGTTGGGGCGCTGGTTCGGCGTACAGGACGCAGGCCAGGGTGGCACGCAGCCGCTCGCCGCCGGAGAGCACCCCGACCGGAAGATGCATGCGGGTGCCCCGGAACAGGAACCGGGCGAGTAGGTTCATCCGTTGCGCCTCCGGCATGGCGGGCGCGGACGCGGCCAGGTTCTCCGCCACGGTACGGTCGAGGTCCAGTAGATCCAACCGCTGGGACAGGTAGGCGATCCGGCCGGCCCGCTTCACCTGTCCGCCGTCGAGCTCCAGATCGCCGTTGATCAGGCGCAGCAGGGTGGACTTGCCGGCCCCGTTGGGGCCGAGCAGCGCGATCCGTTCGGGTCCCCGGATGGTGAGGTCGACACCGTCGCCGGCGAAGAGGTCTCGCCCGCCGTAGCGGACCTGCATCCGTTCGCCGAGGAAGACCGTACGTCCGGCCGGTACGTTGGTGCCGGGCAGTTCCAGCGTGATGCTCTGCTCGTTGCGCAGGGCCCGGCTCGCGTCGTCGAGTCGCGCCCTGGCCTCGCTGACCCGGGCTGCGTGCGTCTCGTTGGACCGCCCGGCGGACTCCTGCGCAGCGCGCTTCAGACCCCCGGCGACGATCCTCGCCAGTCCGGCGTTCTTGAGATTGCGGGCGGCGTTGCTGGCCCGGCGTTCGGCCCGCTCGCGGGCCTGCTGCATCTCCCGCTTCTCCCGCTTGATCTCCTGCTCGGCGTTGCGGACGTTCTTCTCGGCGACCTCCTGCGCGGTGCGCGCGGCCTGCTCGTACGCGGTGAAGTTTCCGCCGTAGAACCGGAGTTCGCCGCGGTCGAGTTCGCCGATCCGGTCCATCCGGTCGAGCAGCGCCCGGTCGTGGCTGACGAGCAGCAGGCAGCCGGCCCAATCGTCGAGCACGTCGTAGAGCTTGTGCCGGGCGTCGACGTCGAGGTTGTTGGTCGGTTCGTCGAGCAGCAGCACGTCGGGCCGCTTGAGCAGCTGTGCCGCCAGGCCGAGGGAGATGACCTGGCCGCCGCTAAGGGTGTGCAGGTGCCGGTCGAGCGGGACGTGTTCGAGGCCGAGCCGGTCCAGCTGGGCTCGGGTGCGCTCCTCGATGTCCCAGTCGTCGCCGACCGTGGTGAAATGCTCCTCGCTCGCGTCCCCGGACTCGATGGCGTGCAGTGCCCGGATCACCGGGGCGATCCCCAGTACCTCGGCGACGGTCAGGTCAGATCCCAGGGCCGGTGTCCCATCGGGGCGTCTTGGCGGTGCCGGATCGCCGACCAGCGGCAGGTTCTGCGGGAGGTAGCCGAGCACTCCCCGCACGGAGACCGTCCCGGCGGTGGGTCGCAACTCGCCGGCAATCAGCCTGAGCAGTGTGGTCTTCCCGGCGCCGTTCGGGGCGACCAGGCCGGTGCGGCCGCCACCGACGGTGAAGGACAGATCCCGGAAGACCGGTGTGTCGTCGGGCCAGGAGAAGGACAGGTTCGAACAGACGATGAACGCGTCGGACATGTGAGACCTAGGGTGAGACGCGGGCGGTGAACACGCCCGGCGGGGAACAGGTGGACGACATCATGGCCACGGCGGCGTCCTCTTGCCCGCCTGCCCGTAGCCGATCATTTCCGGGTATCACCCGGAAATGTCGTCATCACCTGCCATCGTCTGGTCTCCCTCGTTCCCGATCACTCACCACCTAATCTAGCAGGCGTGGACGTGTGGCGGACCGAAGCACGCGACGCGCTCTTCCTCCACCTGCACGCGACTACCGGAGCCCTTCACCGAGCTGTGCGCCCCGACGCTGGTTGCTAGCACCAGCAGAGCCGTCGGTAGCTGTGTAACAACACCATCGTATGAGCCGTGGCAGCGGCCTACGTTGCTTGCTGAGCAGGCATGGTGAAGGGGTCGCCGTATGAAGGTCAGCGCCGCAGTCCTTACGACGACGGGGAGGTCCGCGCCGTACGGCACCAGCCGCCCGCTGGTCATCGAGGAACTGGAACTCGATCCGCCCGGGCCGGCGGAGGCGCTCGTCCGGATCGGTGCGGCCGGATTGTGTCACTCAGACCTGTCGGTGATCAGCGGTGTGCGACCGCGACCGACTCCAATGGTACTAGGTCACGAGGCCGCCGGCGTCGTCGAGGAGGTAGGCCCCGGAGTCACCACGCTTCGCCCTGGCGACCACGTCGTCTTCTCGTTCGTGCCGGTCTGCGGGACCTGCGTGTCCTGCCAGTCCGGCCGGCCCGCGTTGTGTGAGCAGGGCGCTGCGGCCAACAGGGCCGGGACACTGCTGTCCGGAACGCGGCCTTTCCGTCGCAGCGATGGACAACCGGTCCACCACCATCTCGGGGTGTCGGGCTTCGCCGAGCGGACCGTTGCGTCAGCCGCCTCGTTGGTCGTCGTGCCGGACGACGTCCCGTTCGAGACGGCGGCGCTGTTCGGCTGCGCGCTGGTCACCGGTGTCGGCGCCGTGATCAACACGGCCCGCGCCGAGCCGGGCTGCTCGGCGGTGGTGTTCGGCCTTGGTGGCGTCGGCCTCAGCGCCGTGATGGGCGCGCGGCTTGCCGGTTGCCATCCCATCATCGCTGTGGACACGGCGCCGGCCAAGTTCGAGGTGGCGAAACGACTCGGCGCGACGGAGGTGATCCGGGCCGGCGATCACGCGGTCGAGGCGATCCGGGATCTCACCCGGGGCGGTGCTCATTACGCGTTCGAGGCGGTCGGCGACGCCGACGTTCTCGCCGCGGCCTATGCGGCCACCCGTCCGGGCGGCACGACGGTCTCGATCGGGCTGCCGCATCCGGACCAGCGGCTGACCCTTCCGGCTTTGGGCATTGTGGCCGAGGAGCGTCGTCTGATCGGCTCGTATATGGGCTCGGCGGTGCCCCGCCGTGACGTGCCGCGCTACCTCGCGCTCTATCAGGCGGGCCGGTTGCCCGTGGACGAGCTGCACAGCCGCGACGTCCGGCTCGCGGAACTGAACTCCGCCTTTGACGCGCTGGCGAGCGGGGACGTCGTTCGTCAGACCCTCCTCTTCGAGGGATCGACCACGATCCGCCCTTAACCCCCGAATTACCCCCAACCCCCAGAGACCGTACGGAGGACACGTCATGTCTAGTACCGCACGTGTGGAGCGTTCATCCATCCGAAAGGTGGTGGCAGCGAGTCTGGTCGGCACCACGATCGAGTGGTACGACTTCTTCGTCTTCGGATCCGCCGCCGCGCTCGTCTTCAATACCCTGTTCTTTCCGAAGTTCGACCCGCTCGTCGGGACGATCCTGGCATTCGCCACCTACGCCGTGGGTTTTGTCGCCCGGCCACTCGGTGGCATCGTGTTCGGTCACTTCGGTGACCGGGTCGGGCGTAAGGGCATGCTCGTGCTGAGCCTGCTGATCATGGGCGTGGCGACGTTCGCGATCGGGCTGCTGCCGACCTACGCCTCCATCGGCGTGTGGGCGCCGATCCTCCTGGTCATCTGCCGCCTGCTGCAGGGCTTCGCCGTCGGCGGTGAGTGGGGCGGCGCGGTACTGATGGTCGCCGAGCACGGCGACCCGGCGCGGCGCGGATTCTGGGCCAGCTGGCCACAGGCCGGCGTGCCCGCGGGCAACCTGCTCGCCGTCGGTGTGCTGGCCATCATGGCCGCCACGACCTCCGATGCGGCCTTCGCCTCTTGGGGCTGGCGGGTGCCGTTCCTACTCAGTGCTGCTCTGGTCGCCATCGGCCTCTATGTCCGCGTGTCGTTGAGCGAGTCACCGGTCTTCCAGCGGGCCCAGGCGGAGATGGAGCGCGCGCAGGAACGCCGGCGGGCGCCGATGCTGGAGGTCGTACAGCGGTACCGGCGCGCGGTCCTCGTGGCGATGGGCGCCCGCGTCGTGGAGAACGTCTCGTACTACATCTTTACCGTGTTCGTCCTGACATATGTCACGACCGAGCTTGGCATGCGCAGGGCGACCGCCCTGAATGCGGTACTGATCGCTTCGGCCGTTCATTTCGCCGCCATCCCGCTGTGGGGCGCCCTCTCCGACCGGGTCGGACGACGGCCGATCTACCTGCTCGGCGCGGGCGGGGTCCTCGTCTGGGCGTTCCTGTTCTTCGCGCTGGTGGACACCAGGTCGTTCACCGCCATCACCGCCGCCATCACTGGCGGTCTGATCTTCCACGCCGCGATGTACGGTCCTCAGGCGGCGTTCTTCTCTGAGCTGTTCGGCACGGGTGTGCGCTACAGCGGCGCCTCCATCGGCTACCAGCTCGCCTCGGTGTTCGCCGGCAGCCTCGCCCCGATCATCGCGGTGGCGCTGCTCGCCGAGTTCAACTCGGCTTTGCCGATCTCGATCTATGTCGCCGCCATGGCGGTGATCACCATCGCCGCCCTGATCGCTTCGCGGGAGACCGTGCGGGCCGACCTTGCGGACGAGCCCGGTTTCCCACCCGCCGCGGCGGTTCCCACCCGCGCCACCGTCGACGAGACCGCATGACTGAGACCGTCACGCCGTGCTGGATCGCCGGGTAGCCGTAGCTGGGTGACACCGCCCTGCGCGTCGCCCATCCCTACGACGGCAGGCACGTGGGTACGGTGTCGATCCCCACCGCACCTCAGGTCGAGGCGGCAGTCGCCGCCGCGTACGCCATCCGGTACGCGGCGGCGGCGCTGACCGGAAGGTGTACGACGAGCTGCGCGAGCGGCTGCCACCGGACTCGACGAAGCGGGCCAATGCGAGGCTGAACGTCGGCGGCGTGATCGTCGGAGACATCCCCTCCTACCGCGCCGACCAGATGCCGTACGGCGGGCGGGATGAGGGCCTCAGGTGTCGGCAGGGAGGGGATCCGCGCGGCCATGGAGGACTGCACCGACGTACGGGTCTTGGTGTTCAGCGGAGTCGACCTTTAGCCCCGCACGTGGCAGACATAACCTCCTGTCATGGCACGTTCATTCGTTGAACTCCTTAACGAGGAGGCCCCGCCCGAGGCGTTCGAGGAACAGCTTCGCCTCGCACGCGACGAAGACGCGAGCGAGGCGGAGCTTGAGCGGCTGCGGGCGGAGATCGAGGTCTCGCTCCGGGTACGCACCAAGATGACGCAGCAACGCCAGCGCGAGGCGGAGCTGCGCGCGCTGTACGAAACGGCGACTGACCTGGCCGCCATCCGCGACGTCGACGCAGTGCTGCGCGCCATCGTCCGCCGCGCGCGCGACCTCCTCGGCGTCGACCTCGCCTACCTCAGCCTCATCGACGACGAACGGCACGACGTGTACATCCGGGTCACCGACGGGTCGGTGTCCGCCCGGTTCCGCGCGATCCGGTTGCCCCTCGGAGCGGGATTGGGCGGACTCGTCGTACACACCGCCACCCCGTACGCCACCGGCGACTACCAATCGGATGGTCGTTTCGTGCACACCACCGACGTCGACGCCGCCGTCAGCGACGAGGGTATCCACGCCCTGCTCGGTGTGCCGCTGCTGCTCGCCGGCAGAGTCATCGGGGCGTTGCTCGCCGGAAACCGTTCACCGCGCCCGTTTCCACCCGAGGAGGTGGCGTTGGCCACCCGCCTCGCCGCGCATGCGGTCGTCGCGCTCGAGAACGCCCGGTTGTTCTCCGAGACCCAGGCGGCGTTGCATGAGCTGGATCAGGTGACCGCCCTCTTACGGCGGCATGCACACGAAGTCGAACTCGCCGCCGACGCGCACGACCGACTTACCGGAGTGCTGCTCCACGGTGGCGGCGCCGTCGACGTCGCCAAGGTACTCGCCGAAGTTCTCGGCGGCGACGTTGCGGTACTTGATCCCGACGGTGCCGTGCTTGCCGCCGTCGGCGGCGAGCCACCCCTGGTCGACGAGTCGCTGCTCGCCGCCGTACACGAAGCCCGCCGCACCGGAGGCACCGTCGAACTGGACCTGGCGATCGACCGCTGCTGGCTGGCGGCCGCGGTGGCCGGCACCAACCACCTGGGCACCCTTGTGTTGTCCGGCCCTGACCGGCTGACCCAGTCAGCTCAGCGGATCTTCGAACGCGCGGCGGTCGTCACAGCGCTGCTGTTGCTGTTTCAACGCTCGGTCGCCGAGGCCGAGCACCGCGTACGAGGGGAGCTCCTCGAGGACGTGCTGCTGCATCCGGAGCGGGACTCCGCTACGTTGCGCGAGCGGGCCCGCCATCACCGTGCCAACCTCGACGTCGAACACGCCATCGTCGTCGCCGCAATGGACTACAGCGACCGGGATCGGGCCGTGGCCGTGGCCGCCCGGCTGGCAGCGGAGCATCGAGGCCTCGCTGGACACCGCGACGGTCGTCTCGTCGTGATCCTCCCGGCTAGGGCACCGGCCGAGGCGGCGCAGCTCGTCTCGGCTCGGCTACGCGAGGCACTCGGCTGCGTCGTCACGGCGGGCGCCGACGGACCCGCCGCCGGTCCCGCGGCGATCCGCGACGCCTATCACGAAGCCCGCCGCTGCCTGTCCGCCCTGCTCGCGCTTGGCCGACACGGAGAATCTTGCGACGTCGGCGGGCTCGGATTCGCCGGGATGATCCTCGGCTCCCCCGGGCCTGACGACGTCGATGACTTCGTACGGGCGAAACTGGGACCGCTGCTCGATCATGACACACGTCGGGGAAGCGACCTCGTCGGCACGCTGGAGGCATACTTCGCCGCCGGCGGAAACCTCAAGGCGGCGCGATCGATACTGCAGGTGCACACCAACACCGTCGCGCTGCGACTCGAGCGCATTGCCACCCTGCTTGGCGTCAGCTGGAAGCAGCCACAGCAGGCGCTGGAACTGCAACTCGCGTTGCACCTGCGGCGGCTTCGGCAGGCCGATGACGGAACCGGCAACCTCGTATCCGTCTTGACCTGACGCCACGCCCGGCGAGACCGGCTTGCATGGTCCCTAACGCGCTGGAGGTCGAGCCGATCCCGCACCTGTGCCAGGCCGGCCCGCACGTCGCCGAGTAGGCGAGGTCGCGTCGCGGACGGGGCGGCGGCCCGCACCGTCTACGACTCCATGACCCCGGGCTGCAACCCCTTGTGAGCGCTTGTGGGTGTACGAGTTAGGTGCGGGATGAGGAACTGCGGCCCGTCAGGCAAGGGGCCGACCAGTGATCGCGCTGATCATCTCTGCGGTGCGGGCGGTCGCGGCATGCGGCTCCATCCGCCCGGTAAGGACGGCCTCAAGCATCGACTGCAGCTGAGCGGAGACCCCGGGGTACTGGGCGGTCACCGGCCGCACCACGGCCTGTTCGAGCAGGGGCCCGCAGGCCGGACGAGATCGAGTTCGCCACCCGATCAGAGTTGGCCGCCAGCATGATCGCTACGACGATCGACGCCGGGGTGCCGGCACGGAGGGCGGCCGGGAGGCCATGCGCTGCCTGAAACGGCGACTGTCCGACCTGGTCTACAAGCAGATGGTCAACGACGCGAAAACAACCAGGACGGGCCCGGGAGGACAACGGGGAGCGGCTCTGCAATCCAGCGCGGCTGACCCAATCCCCGAGGCCAGCTCTTCGGAACAGTCACTTCCCGGACCCGCCGAGACTCAGCTTAGAACCCCGCTCCCGACGGTGTCTTGACATAGAGGGGAGCCAAGAGCGGGCAGAAGCAGCTAGGGTACCGCCCTACTCGCCTTGTGGGTCAGCGGTGGTCCAGGGCCTCAGCCACATCCACCCCGTCCAGCCGCGCGAGCACCATCGCCTGGAACCGCGGGCACGACTGGTAATCCGGGTGCCGGCACCGCAACGCGTGTTCCAGCAGCGTCTGCGACAGCGTGAGCCGGGCGATGCGCTCCCGTACCTGGGCCAACTGGCCGCGCAGCACCTCCCGCCGCCGGTCCCGATTCGGAGCGGTGAACAGCTTCCGCAACTGCTCCAGGGTGAACCCCGCGTCCTTACCCAGCAGGATCTCCGCCACACGGGTCACATGCGCGGCGCCGTACACCCGGCGCCCCGCCACCCGCCGCGCCGGCGACAGCAACCCCACATCCTCCCAATGTCGCAACACGTGCGTGGCCAGCCCGAAGCGGGCCGCCAGTTCCCCGATCGAGTACTCCACCGACCATCCCCCCGACTTCAGGCTCACCTTAAGAGCAGCCTTACTTGACTTCAGGTCTACCTGAAGTCGCACACTCCGTCCCATGACCGACACGCACACCGCCTACACCGACACCAGAACCCTGATCCGGGTACTCGACGCCGCCGAGACCACGCCCGGCGCCGCCACGCTACGCGCCCGCAGCTACCAGCTGCTGCGGCTGCTCCCGGGCGCGACGGTGGTCGACGTCGGCTGCGGCGCCGGCCGCGCTGTCTCAGAACTCGCCCAGCACGGCGCCCACGCCATCGGTGTGGACCTCGACCCCACCATGCTGGCTGCCGCTCGCAGCCGGTTCCCCGACATCGACGTACGCGACGCGGACGCAACCGACCTGCCGCTGGGCGACGGGCAGGCTCACGGGTATCGGGCCGACAAGGTGTACCACGTCCTGCCCGACCCGCCCGCCGCCCTGGCCGAAGCCCGCCGGGTCCTCGCGCCTGGTGGCCGAATCGTGCTGCTCGGCCAGGACTGGGACACCCTGGTCATCGACTCCGACCACCCCGAACTGACCCGCCGCATCGTCCACGCCCGCGCCGAGACCATCCCCCACCCACGCATCGCCCGCGCCTACCGCAACCTGCTCCTCGACGCCGGCTTCCACGACGTCGAGGTCGAGGTCCACACCGCAATATTTACCGACGCCACCATGCAGCCGCTGCTCACCGGACACGCTGCCGCCGCCCACCAGACAGGTGCCATCAGCGGCGAGCAGGCCGAGGCATGGGTCAGTGAGCAGACCCAGCGTGCCGCCGCCGGGCGGCTGATGGTAGCCATCCCCATGTTCCTGGCCGCAGCCACCCGTTGAGCCCACATTGCGCCGTCAGCGACCGGACCTTCGACGGCAGATCACGGAACTCGTCCAGCAACTGGGCGACATCGCCGCCGCCTTGAGCGAGGCCGACCCAGCCGACCGCGCGGAGGTCTACCGGCAACTCGGACTGCGGCTGACCTACACCCGCAACAACAGAAAGTCCGCGTCCAGGCACAGCCTGTCGCGGACTTTCATGGGGAAATTGATCGTGTCCGAGGGGCCACGTCAACCACAGGTCCATGATCGTCATACAGGACGAGGTACAGCTGGCGCCGAAATGACGGCAACAGCGCCCCAGGTCCCGGCCACCAGCGGTCCCGATCGGGTACGCGGTGGGATAACGGCTACGGCCTGGGCACGCCGGGCGGGCATCGCAGCCGCACGTGGCCGACCACGCCGAAGCGATCGTCAAGGCGCGCAATGCCGGGCTCGGCCGCGGCGACCGAGCGGGCGAACCTGCCGGTGAGCGCAAACGCGACTTGCAGATCATCCCGGATCATCGCCAGCGCCTCGGGATAGGCACGCAGTTCCTTGTATCGCCGGACCAGACCATGCCCCTGGACCAGCTGCGCAAGCTGCTCGCGTACGAGCGGTACGACAGCGACACCACCGACGCGCTGTGGCGGCAGCTTGCTCACCACGCCCGCGAGTGGGGACCCGCGTGGAGTCGTCGGAGCGCTCGGCGTTGCGCTGCCCGCCTTGACCCACATGGCCGCGAAGATCAGCCGCGGATACGCCCGGCACGCCGATGACGTCGACTCCGAAATCCTCGCCGGGTTCCTACACGCGCCGTGTAGGGCGCCGCTCGAGCCGCCCCGGGGCGTGGCTGCGGCTGTGCTGCGCCCTTGCCCGGCTCGGCTCCCGCCACGCCGACGCCGCCCTGGGCGGCATGGCGCGCCGGGATCGTGGTGGTGAAGGCCGACGACACCGAGGAACTGCCATCGGGCGTGCCGACCGGCTCCCGCTCGCCGTCGCATCCCTACGGCCACCCGGACCTGTTGCTCGGCCGGGCCGCCGCCGGCCTCACCGCCGAAGCCGGCGAGCTGATCAGCTCCACGCAGTTCGGTGACGCGCTGATCGAGCAGCTGGCTGCCGAGCAGGGCGTGACCGCGCCGGTGCTACGGATGCGCCGCCGATGCGCCGAGCGCGTGAGGCGGCAGCTCGTGCGGGATCGTCCAACCGGCCGCCTCGCTGGCGCTCTTCGCGCGGATGTTCGTGGGACCGCGAACTCAGCCGGAGCATCAGGACGCTCCGTGTAAACCCTGATCGCGTCACCGCCACCAGAACTCACTAACTGCCGCGATCCGTACCCGCCTGCTGGTCCTGCTGCGCGCAGGTGTGCTGGGGTGGCCTGGTGGATGCCGTGGACCTCGCCCGACGCTTCGCTCTTGGCGGGGCCGCGAGGCTGTCGGACGGGCCGGTCGCGCGGGGCAAGCAAGGCCTCGTGTGGCGGCTGGAGACGGAAGACGGCAGCTGGGCGGTGAAGGTGCCGTTCCACCAGTCCGGTGAGGACGAGGTGCGGTTGGCGACAGCGTTTCAGGAAGCGGCCTACACCGCCGGCGTACCGACGCCGCAGGTGCGCCGCACCACGGAGGGAAGCGTGTTCGCCACCGTGGAAGGCAGACAGGTCAGGGTGTACGAGTGGGTCGACGTGAAGGCCCCCGACCCCTGTCTCGACCCGGCGCTGGTGGGCACGGTCGTGGCCGCCATTCACCGCGTACCGGTCACCGAGCCCGGCCAGTTGGACCCCTGGTATCACGAACCAGTCGGCGCCGATCGCTGGGACCAACTGGTCCAGCAGCTCGTGGAAGCGGGGGCGCCGTTCGCCGCCCAGTTGGCCGATCTGCGTGATGAGCTGGTCGCATTGGAGTCCTGGCTCGAGCCGCCCCAGATGCTGCGGACCTGCCACCGCGACCTGTGGGCCGACAACGTCCTGCCAACCGCGGACGGCGGAGTGTGCGTCATCGACTGGGAGAACAGCGGGCCGGCTGATCCGAGCCAGGAGCTCGGGTGCGTGCTCTTCGAGTTCGCCCGCGCCGATCCGGGCCGAGCCCGCGCCCTGATCGACGCCTACCGGGAGGCCGCTGGACCGGCGACGGTGAACCGGCGCGGACACTTCTCGATGCTCATCGCGCAACTCGGGCACATCACCGAGATCGCCGCCACCGACTGGCTGACGCCAAACGCTCGCTCCCCGGAGCGCGCCGACTCCGCCGCGTGGATCAGTGAGGTTCTTGACGACCCGCACACCCGCGAGCTGCTCGAAACCCTCTTGACGGTGGTGTGCGGAGGCGCCGCGCCGTCATGGCAGCCACCGGAGATCTGAGCTGTCCGCACAAGGGTCCGCGTCGGTCGCGGCGGTGTGCAGGCGGGCGCTCTTGCCGAGATGAGGTGCGACACGAGGTCGCACGTGTTGAGTGAGTACGTCGATTGGAGGTCGGGTGTAGATGCCCGAGACGTAGCTCCCGGTCAGTGTCCGAGACCGGTCCCCGCCCTGACGTGCGTGGCTAGTAATGGCTGGGTGCGAAGCTCAGGGGAAAGCCCGAGGACTCCCGCACCGACTGGGAGTCACAGGTGAGGGGAAGGCCGAAAGGGTGAATATGGTGAACCCTCGTTGATGCCTCGTCACGGCAATTCCCCGGGTCGGACATGTGGTGCCGGGGAGATAAAGAGGCTAGCCGCTGAGAGTCGGCAGACGACGATCGAGGACTCATCTACGGTCGTGTGGATACCGTCGCCTCCGGGGTCAAGAGGGCGCCCGACCCGGCCGTGTCTCACGCGTGTGGAACGTGGAAACCCCGGCACGGTCCACGATGTCCTCGGATGTCGTGGTAAGCCGACCGTAAGGAGAGCCCAACTCCGTGGCGGGAACAGGACGCCCAAGAAGCGAACGCCGGCAGGCTGAAAGGCAGCGGGAAAGCGGGAACGTTCAGACCGGTCCTCCTACCGGTCGTTGTCGTATGGGCTTGACCCGTTTCGACGGACAGGGTCGATGTGTTGACTCACGCTACCTTGCTGGCCGGTAGCGGGTTGATGATGGCGCTGGCTTCGTAGGCGGCGGGGCTGAGGTAGCCGAGGCTGGAGTGCCGGCGTCGGGTGTTGTACCAGCCTTCTACGTATTCGAATATTGCCTGCCGGGCGGTGGTGCGGGTCGGCCACGGCTGGCGGTGCAGCAGTTCGGTCTTGATCGTGGCGAAGAACGACTCGGCGACGGCGTTGTCCCAGCACTGCCCGCGCCGGCCCAGTGACAGTCGGATCCCGTGGCGCTTGGCGAGACGGGCGTGCTGGGTGCTGGTGTATTGGGCGGATTCAACTGGTCGTCGCAACACCTTGTCGGAGAGGTGAAGCGATGGCGTATGGGCTGGGGCAGAAGCGGGTTCGGGAGTATCGGGGTCAGATTCCTTCGCCGGGACGGCCGACGGTGGCGTGGCGTGAGGACCGGGTCAGGTTCTGGGCTGCGATCAGTCGCGGTGTGATGACCGAGGACGCGGCCGCGGCGGCGGGCGTGTCCTCGCCGGTCGGGTTCCGGTGGTTCCGGCACGCTGGCGGCGTGAATCCTGCGTTGCCGCCGAGGGTGTCGGGCCGCTATCTGTCGTTCAGCGAGCGCGAAGACATCGCTCTGTCGCGGGCGCAAGGCATGGGCGTCCGCGAGATCGCACGCCAGCTCGGCCGGGACCCGTCGACGATCTCGCGGGAGTTGCGGCGCAACGCCTCGACCAGGACGTACCGCCTGGATTACAAGGCTTCGACTGCGCAGTGGCATGCTGAGCGTCGAGCCCGCCGGCCGAAGACCGCGAAGCTGCTGGCCAATGAGCGGCTTCGAGAGTACGTCCAGCAACGGCTTGCGGGTGCGATCCGGACAGCGGGCGGCCGACTGGTCGCTGGGCCGCAGGGCCCGCAGTGGAAGGGCCGCAACAAGCCTCACCGTGGTGATCGGGCATGGACTATCGGATGGAGCCCGGAGCAGATCTCCCGCAGGCTCAGGGCCGAGTTCCCGGAGGATGAGTCGATGCGCATCAGCCACGAGGCGATCTACCAGGCGCTCTACGTCCAGAGCCGCGGCGCCCTCAAGCGCGAACTCGTCACCTGCTTGCGGACCGGGCGGGCGCTTCGCGTTCCCCGGGCACGCGCGAAGCAACGCGCGTGGGCGCACGTCACCAGCGACACGCTGATCAGTGAACGTCCCGCTGAAGTCGCGGACCGTGCCGTGCCCGGGCACTGGGAAGGGGATCTGATCATCGGTTTGCAGCGTTCCGCGATCGGGACACTGGTCGAGCGGACGACGAGGTTCACGATGCTGATCCACCTGCCTCGTGAGGACGGCTGGGGTGTGATCCCGCGGACGAAGAACGGGCCGGCTCTCGCCGGCTATGGGGCGATCACGATGAGCAAAGCCCTCGCCGCGACAATCACCCAACTGCCCGAGCAGCTCCGCAGATCGCTGACGTGGGACCGCGGCAAGGAGTTGTCTGCGCACGCACGCTTCACGGTCGAAACCGGCGTCCCGGTGTTCTTCGCCGACCCCCACAGCCCCTGGCAACGCGGCACCAACGAGAACACCAACGGGCTGCTGCGGCAGTACTTCCCGAAAGGCACCGACCTGTCCAGATGGAGCGCCGACGAGATCAACGCCGTCGCCCACGCCCTCAACAGCCGACCCCGGAAAACCCTCGACTGGAAGACCCCAGCCGAAGCCCTCGACGAACACCTACGATCGCTCCAACAACCCAGTGTTGCGACGACCGATTGAATCCGCCTTGGCAGCCGCGGTCGGAGTGGAAGATCAACCCCGACGGTGGCCGCCGACGGCGGATGGCGTCGGTGAGGGCGGCGTCGACCAGGTCGGTGCGTAGATGGTCGGCGACGGCCCAGCCGACGACCCGGCGGGAGGCCAGGTCGATGACGGTGGCCAGATACAGCCAGCCTTCCCACGTGTTGATGTAGGTGATGTCGCCGCACCAGCGGGTGTCGATCGCGGCCGCGTCCGTTTCGAAGTCCCGGCCGACCAGGTCAGGACGCGCTTCGGCCGTCGGGTCTGCGACGGTGGTGGTGCGCCACCGGCGCCGGCACCTGCCGGCGATCCCGGCCGTGCGCATCAACCGTGCGACGCGTTTACGGCCGTGCCGCAGCCCGACCGCGGCCAGTTCGGCGTGCACCCGCGGCGCCCCGTAGGTGCCCCTCGACATCGCGTGCACCTCGGTGATCTTCTCGGTCAGCGCCTGGTCGACGCGCTCCCGCTCGGACCGCTCACCGCGAACGTGCTGGTAGTAGGCGGACCGGGAGACCTGCATCAGCTCACACGCACGCTTCACGCTGCGCGAGCCGGCCTGCTCCGCCTCGATGAACGGGTACACGTTCACCGGGTCTCCTTGATGCTCCTATGTCAAGCCGCCGCCGTCATCACGGTTGTCAGGTTGGTAGGAGGCGATGTCGTGACGGTTCGGGCGGGCTGGGATGCGCGGCGTTCGTCGGCGATGAGGGCGGTGAAGACCCGGTCGGACAGCCGGCGGCGCAGCAGCCGCAGCGCTTCGGTGCGGGTCTTGCCAGCGGCGAGTTGCTTGTCGACGTAGTCCTTGCCAGGGCCGACGCCGCGGGCCTGCGTGACGGCGATCATGTGAAGGGCGGTGTTGACGACCCGGTTGCCGCCACGGTTGAGCCGCACCCGCACCGTGTTGCCTGACCAGACCGGGATCGGCGCCGTGCCGTTGAACCGGGCGTAGGCGTGCCTGGAACGGAACCGGGCGGCGCCGGCGGTCTCGCCCAGGATCATCGCCGCGCCGAGAACACCGCAGCCGGGAACGGCGATCAGGCTCGGCGCCAGGACGCGGACCAGGTCGCGTAGTTCCCGCTCCAGGCTGTTGATCTGCACGGTCAGCTCCCGGCACCGCACGAGGAGGTCCCGGGCGATCCGAGCCACCGTTCCCTCGGCTCCGGCGAGCCGGTCGCTGAGGTCGTCGATGACGCAGTAGCGGCGCAGACCTCGAGACGGGATCTGCAGCCCCGGGTCAAGTTCGTGCAGATGCCACCGCAGCCGGTTGACCAACTTGGTCCGCTCCACGACCAGATCCCGGCGGTGGTCAGACAGGAGTTTCACCTGGCGGGCCGGGCCGTCCAGCTGCGCCACCGGCAGGTCCGGTTCACGCAGCGCCGCGTGCGCCACCGCGAGCGCGTCAATCGGATCAGACTTGCCGGCCTGCCGCGAACCCCGACGCGCCGCGGCCATCAGCCGGGTCGGCACCCGCACCACCTGGTGCCCGGCGCCCAGCAAGTCGCCTTCCAGACGGCGGGTCAGGTGCCGGCAGTCCTCCAGCGCGAAGCGGACCTGCGGCCATTGCGCGGCCCACTGCACCGCCTGCAAATGCCCGTCGCTGGTCGTTCCGACCGTCCGTTCGCCCAGCTTGCGGCCCAACTCGTCCGCCGCCACCAGCGTGTGGCTGCGCTTATGCGCGTCGACCCCGATCACGACCATGCCGTCTCCCTCGCCTCGACCAGCTGAAACCTTCAGCCGGGCAGCGGGGGCACGCCTTCATCGAGCATCGGCACGCACCTATCAAGCCACACCGCGGCCCGGTGCAGGATCCGGCGGGGCCGCACATCAACGAAAAGCCACCAGCCAAGGCCGGGGCAGCAAAGAAACGAGCGAACCCCGCCGGACCACGATCAGGCTGGCATGAACGCGAAGAAAGCCGTCGCCCGCTTCAAAATTTCGACGTCCTCACGCAGCCGCCGGTTCTCCCTGCGCAGCTGCGCCAACTCGGCCCGCTCATCACTGGTCAACCCATCACTGCGGGTTCCGGCATCGAGTTCGGCCTGCTTGACCCACTCCCGCACCGCGGTCTCGGTCAGGTCGAAATCCTTCGCGACCTGCCCGATCGTGCGGTCTCCCCGCTGACACAGCTCCACGATCTCGGCCTTGAACTGTGCCGTGAACGACCGACGAGGCCGAGGCCGCTTCCTACCCACGCTCTCCATGATGCTGGACATCCTCCCGGAGCCCACCGGCTCCTGATCTCAGATGTCCGCCAAAGCGGGTCAGGCCCAGTATAACCGGCCGGATACCGGACCTTGTGCCCGGCTGCGAAGGCAGGCTGACGTGTGGCGGGTGAGCCTTTGACGACGGCGCACCGCAACCACCCGAACCGAAGGACAAGTTAGACGCGATGACGGCTTTAGCTTTCGATGTTGCGATGGCGGCCCTCGGAGTGAACGGACCTGAGGACGTATCTCCGCAGTGGGACACCGTCGCCTGGCGGCGCCACGAGGAGAACGTACGGCGGCTACGGGGCAGGATCTTCAAGGCGACGAAGGAAGGCGACTGGCCCAGGGTCAGGAACCTGCAGAAGATGATGCTGCGGAGCTGGTCTAACACGCTCATCAGCGTGCGCCAAGTCGCGCAGCGCAACGCTGGCCGCACGACCGCGGGCATCGACGGGCAGGTCGCGTTGACCTCCCCGGCGCGAATGGACCTGGCGGTGCAGACACACCGCACGGCCCGGTCCTTCACCCCCTTCGCGGTCAAGCGGGTGTATATACCGAAAGCCAATGGGAAACAGCGCCCGCTCGGCATTCCCGTAATCTCGGATCGCGTCCACCAGGCGCGACACCGTAACGCACTGGAGCCCGAATGGGAGGCCCGGTTCGAACCCAAGAGTTACGGGTTCCGGCCGGGTCGTAGCTGCCAGGACGCGATCTCTGTCATCCACGTGACGTCGTGCGGCGTGACCGCGCAACGCTTGTGGGTGCTGGACGCGGACCTCAGCGCGGCATTCGACAGGATCGACCACGACCATCTCCTCGCCACGATCGGGATGTTCCCCGGCCGGACAATGATCCGGGACTGGCTGAAGGCGGGCGTGTTCGAACCGGGCAAGGGATTCACGCCGACCGATGAGGGAACCCCGCAAGGCGGCGTGATCAGTCCCTTGCTGTTGAACATCGCGCTGCATGGGCTGGAAGAGGCGGCAGGAGTCCGGAAAGAACGCAGCGATGAGCGGCGGACGAAACGTGGCTCCCCTTCACTGATCAGATACGCCGACGACATGGTCGCCCTCTGCCACTCCAGGCAGCAGGCCGAAGACGTCAAAGCGAGGCTCGCCGCATGGCTGGCGCCCCGAGGTCTCACCTTCAACGAGGACAAGACGAGGATCGTCCACCTCGATGACGGGTTCGATTTTCTGGGATTCACCGCCCGCCGTCACCACGGCAAGCTGCTCATCAAACCCAGTAAGGCGGCCGTCAAACGAGTCAGGCAACGCCTCGCCGTCGAGTTCCGCGCCCTGAGAGGCACGAACGCGGCAGCAGTCCTCGCGCGGATCAACCCGATCGTGCGGGGATGGGCGAACTACTACCGCGGGGCGGCGTCGTCCATCGTGTTCGCAGCTCTGGACGTGCACCTGTGGCGACTCACCTACAAATGGGCCTGCCACCGCCACCCCCACAAGCCGAAGCGCTGGATCATCAACCGGTACTTCGGCCGGTACAACACCGCCAGGCAGGACCGCTGGGTGTTCGGTGACCGCGACAGCGGCGCATACCTACCCAAGTTCGCCTGGACAAAAATCGTCCGGCACCGGCTGGTACGCGGCGAGGCCTCTCCCGACGACCCCGCCCAAGCCAGCTACTGGGCCGAACGGCGTGGCAAGAGCAAACCCCCGCTCGACCGCAGGACCCTACACCTGCTCCGCAGGCAGAACGGATCCTGTCCGATCTGCGGACAACTGCTCCTACACGCCGACCGCGAGCCACAAAGCCCCCGTGAATGGGAACAGTGGCACCGCACCACCCGCAAGGCGATCACCAGACAACACATCATCGCCCACGGGACAGGCACGCCGGACGAAACCCGACTCGTTCACTCCTCCTGCCACCGCCGTGCAACCGGCACGCAGAAGGACCCAGCACCCCTGCACACCTGAAATCGCCCAAGCGGCTTGCTTGAGCCGTGTGCCGCGACGAGTGGCACGCACGGTTCTTAGGGGGGCGGGACGCAGCAATGCGTCCCGCCTACCCGACTGCGGACAGATGAGGGCCGTTACTGGCTTGGGAGCGATCGCGGTAGCCCGAACGATGGGAGGACGCTGTTTTCAAAGCGGGTCATGGCGCAGATCCGGTCGCCGGTGAGGGTGAGGACGTAGAGGCCGATCCCGTGGCTGATTCCGTTGGCGGCGCGCAGGTAGGCGCCGAACGCCGGCTGACCGTTGGCTCGCGTGGGGACGAGGTCGAACCTGCGACCTGCGCGGAAGATGCTGGCGCAGAAGCGGGCCACGACGTCTCGGCCCTCGTACTCGAAGGGCATCGGTGGCATCGACACGAAGACGTCGTCGGTCAGAAGGGCCACCAGCGCGTCAAGATCGGCGGACTCCCACGCGCGGACGAACCTCGCCACGATCGCATCTTCAGAGGGTGAGTCGGAGGCGGGCGGCGGTTCTTGGTCGTCGGTCGTGGGCCGTCGGTGCTGCAGGCTGGCGCGCGCCCGTTTGAGGGCGCTTTTGACCGATTCGGCGCTCGAGTCGAGCATGTCGGCCACCTCGTTGGCGTGGAATCCGAGGACGTCGCGCAGGATGAGCACGGCGAGCTGGCGAGGCGGCAGGATCTGAAGGGCGGTCACGAAGGCCAGGGAGATGGCTTCGGTCTGCTCGTAGCGGGCCTCCGGGCCGGGCGGTGCGTCGATGGCACCCTCGAGCAGGGCGTCGGGATATGGTTCGAGCCAGACGACTTCGCCGAGCCCGGTTGGCTCGGGCGGTTCAACGTCGGGTATGTCCCACTGCTTGGCCGGGCGTCGGCTGGCCGCCCGGCGTGTGTTGAGGCACCGGTTGGTGGCGATCCGGTAGAGCCAGGTGCGCAGCGAGGCGCGTCCCTCGAACCGGCCGAGGCCTTGCCAGGCGGCCAGCAGCGTGTCTTGCAGGGCGTCCTCGGCGTCCTGGAACGATCCGAGCATCCGGTAGCAGTGCACCTGCAGCTCTCGGCGGTGCGGCTCGGTCAGCTCCCGGAACGCCTCGCCGTCCCCGGCCCGTGCCCTGGAGATCAGATCAGCGGCCACGTCCCCCACCCTCGGTCATCCTCTTCCCACGTCTTGTCGCACTTCTTGTATAGACACCGGCCAGGGGGCAAACGGGGCGGTTGGCGGGCGCCACTTTGCCGAGGTCGCGGTGTCGACATCAGTGGTAGCTGACCACGCCAACGAAGGAGAACCGAAATGGGAAAGATCGTCATCAGCGAGAACGTCTCGCTCGACGGAGTCATCCAGGACCCGACGGGTGAGGAGGGCTTCAGTCGCGGCGGCTGGTTCGGCCAGGTTGGGGACAAGGACCGCGAGGCGTGGGCCAAGGTCGAGCGCGACGAGGCGCTGGGCGCCGAGGCGCTGCTGCTGGGTCGACGGAGCTACGAGTGGTTCGCCGCGAGGTGGCCATCCCGGACTGGTGAGTGGGCGGATAGGTTGAACAGACTGCCCAAGTACGTCGTGTCCTCGACCCTCGAAGACCCCGACTGGAACAACTCGACCGTCCTGAAGGGCGACGTGGTGAACGAGGTCTCGAAGCTGAAACAGAGGGTAAACGGGGACATCGTCGTCTATGCCAGCGGCCAGCTCGTGCACACGCTGATCGAGCACGACCTCGTCAACGAGCTGCGGCTGATGATCTACCCGTTCGTGCTCGGGGCCGGCAAGCGCCTCTTCGGCGAGACCAGTCACAAGAAACCCATGCGCCTGGTCGACACCCGCACCGTCGGTGACGGCCTCGCCTCCCTCACCTACCAGCCCATCCGAGACGCCTAGTGACTAGCCACCGCTGTATCGACGTCGGCCGGCGAGCGCCTCCTTGGGTCACCGCACTCCGGGACGGTTTCCATGCCGCTGCCGTTGTCCAAGGTCACGTGTACGGATCTGCCGCTACCGCGCGCTGTAGCGCGGCGGCGTCCCAGCCCCCGACCGCGGCCAACTCCCACCTCATGAACGGCAGGAGCGCCAGAGCGACAACGAGCCCGATGGAGGCGACGATTCCGGTTCGCCGCAGGGCAGGGGCGTGCCAGCCCAGGCATCGGTGATACAACATCTCCGGGGGCATGCCGGTCATCGTCCGAGTGTCTCCCACCGCATCGCATGGCGTGCTCATCGCCGCGCACAGCGCCCGTTGGTCACCTGGATGGCCCACCGATCTAGCAATCGGCATGCCTCTGCGCCCGTCGAGCTGTGCGACTCGACTGCATGCGAGCGAATGGAACGTCCGCAACTGCCGCGACCCGCGCGTCACCGAGCGTAACCAGCTGACTAGGCAAGGCGTCCGGACGTGTCGATGTGGGCGCATTCGTCGCTGGTCACCGCGACCAGCGCCGTGGCGGGCACTACGGGCCAGGCCTGCCGACCTGTCCTGGCCAGCCTCGGTGTCCAGCTCGGCAGTGAGGTCGGCAGGCGACGCCAGGGTCCCAGGCCCGAGCGGCGTCATGAGCCGCTCGGACCTGGGTCGCGCGGTTATCGGTGCCGCACCTCATAGGCACGGTAGACGGTCTCCGTGACCTGGTTGCCGTCCTGGTCGGCCAGCGTGACGCGGAGCGCGACGTGCCCTGATGCGGACGGGTTGCGGACCATGACTTTGCCCAAGTTCCCCGCAGGCCCGGCGGTGACCGGCAGCGGCCGCCAGGTGCCGCCCTCGTCGAAGGACACCTCCGCCCGCTCCACCCGCGTGGCCCGGACGCCGCCGGTGGGCTGGCCGCCCACGCCGATTAGCACCGTGGTCGACGACCCGCTGACGGCCCGGTTGTACTCGTCGAGGCCGACGGCCGCCAGGCGGGGCACGATGAGCGGATTGGCGACATCCGACTCGGTGCCCGCGGCGGTGAACCGCCACTCGGTGTCGATCCTGTTCGACAGGGCCGAGAACGGCACGTCGCGGCTGACGCTCGCCCGCAGGGTGTACGTCGACTCCTGGGCCGGCAGCCCGTAGACGTAGCCCCACTGACTGGCCGGCCACTGGGTGATCTGCTGTCCGTCCCGACTGAGGGTGAGCGTGCCGGACGCGGGGCTGTAGCCGAAGGTGTGCGGCTCGGCGTCGACGAACCAGGGGATGCTCGGAATCGACATGAAGTCCTCCCGGCGCATCCCGGTCGTGGCGTCCAAGTTCGGCCCGAGGATCGCGTTGTTCCAGGTTTGCCCGCTCTCCTGGGCCAGGCTGACCGCCTTCGCCGGCGCGAAGATCCAGTTGTCCCCGATCCGGATGTCGCTCTCGTACCTGCCCGGCGAGCGGTACTCAGTCACGGTCGACGGATAGTTGACGGGGCCCTCGAAGGACAGTGTGGGCAGCCCGCCGTCGCTGACCATGCCGACCGAGGCGAATCCGCTGGAGGCGACGCCGGGTGCCTTGAAGTTCATGACGACTCGGGCGAGTTCCTCCTTGGCCAGGGTCCGCACCGGGTCGGTCGGGATGCCCTCGCGGACGTCGGCGACGCGGTAGTAGTACGGGCTCGGCGACTGCGCCGTCGATCCCTTCTTGTCGAAGACCGCCCGCGCGTTGTACATGACGGCAGGGTCGTCCAGCGGAAGCACGTAGTTGGCGCCCTCCAGGCCGAAGGCGCCGCCGTGCGCCAGACGCTTGCCCGCCACGGCGAGGGTGAGGTCCACGGACGTCACGACATGCTCGGCCGATCGGTCTGAGACATCGAGCCTGACCTGCTTACCGAGGCGGGCGTCGATGGTCACTGGCAGGACCGTCGTCTCGTCGGTGACGGTGATCGGCACGATCCCATAGGTGAAGGTGATGTCCTCCGGCCCACCCGGGTACACGCTCGTCAGCAGGTAGTGCCGGCCGGCGGGCAGCAGCGCCCGCGCCGCGCCCCCGACGACGGTCAACCAGGTCAACTCGCCGGTGGCGCCGTTCACCACGGCGACACCGCCGTCAGCGGGTTCACCGAGCCGGTTGATCAGGTTCACGGAGACGTCGTAGCGCGCCTCCTGGTGGTACGTCAGGGCGGTCTGCGCCACCTGGGTCCCCTCGATGGTGGCAGTGAGGGCGCCCAGGTGGTAGTCCTCGGTCTCACCCTGGCTGCCGACGGTGACCGTGACCGAGGCGCTGTCGCCGGCCGGCACCTCCAGCCGCGAGGTGCTCAGCGTGACCAGCGCGGTCGGTACCGAGGACACGGCCAGGTCGAGCACGACGGGCGCGGTCCCGTCGTTGCGGTAGCTGACCGTACGGGTGAGGGGGGCCGCCGGACGGGGCCACGGCTGGTTGACGTTGATGGCACCGACGCTCGGGGTGACCTGAGCGGCGATCGCCCGCGCGACGTCCACCCGGCCAGTCCCGTACCTGGTCGACGGCGTACCCGCCCAAGGGACCTTGGCCGCGGTGCTCATCAGGGCCGCCTTGAGCTGCTGACCGGTCCAGTCGGGGTGCTGCTGGGCCAGGATCGCCGCTGCCCCGGCGACGTGCGGGGTGGCCATCGAGGTGCCGCTGAGGGTCCCGTAGCCGCCGCCGGGGACCGCCGCGGTGATGTTCACGCCCGGGGCGCTGATCTCCGGCTTGAGCGCGGAGTCACCGCCGCGGGGACCGCAACTGGAGAAGCTGGCGACGTAGTCGTTCTGGGCGACCGCGGCCACGCTCAGCGCTGTGTCGGCAGTGCTCGGTGAGCCGACCGGGTGGACGCCGTACCCGCAGCCGCCGTTGCCCGCCGCGATGACGAAGAGCGCCCCGGTCTGGGCCGACAGGTCGTTCACCGCGGCCTCAAGCGGATCGACACCGGGCGTGTCGACGCCGCCGAGGCTCATGTTGATGACCTTGGCATGCACCTCGGTGGCTGCCCACTGCATCCCGGCGAGAATCGCCGACCAGGGGCAGCCGTCCTCGCTGCAGACCTTGCCCTCGGCCAGCTTCGCGCCGGGCGCCACACCCTTGCGCAGCCCGTCGGAGGCGGCGCCACTGCCAGCGATGGTCGAGGAGACGTGGGTGCCGTGTCCGACGTGGTCGTCCATGGTGCCCTCGCCGACGAAGTCGGCGGACGCGACGACCGCGTCCGTGAGGTCGGGGTGGTCGAGGTCGTAGCCGGTGTCGAGGACCGCGACGGTGACGCCGGAGCCGGTGAGTCCCGCCTGCCATGCGGTGGGGGCGCCGATCTGCGGCACGCTGTGGTCCAGCGAGACTCTCATCTTGCGGTCCAGCCAGAGCTTGCCGAGGTCGCCGCGCAACCGGTGGGCGGACTTCTCGCCGCCGGTGACCGCACGCCACATGCGGCCGGTGTTCGTCGGCGTCACCCGCACCGCGTTCAACCCGAGTCGGGGCAGGGTGCGGGTGGTCCGGGCGGTGTCGGCGAGCAGGGCTCGCACCTGGTCGGACCGCGCCGCCGTGGTCGCCTTGCCGTACTGAGCGAGAAGTGGCAGGTCGCCGCCGACGGTGGAGGCGTTGTCGATCAGCGCGCCCAGGTCGAACAGCTGGGGGTCCAGGTGGTCGGTAGCGAGCAGAGTCAGCGCGTCGGAGGGGATGACGGAGACGGAGCCGTCGCCGGAGGACCGGGTCAGGAACGTGATGTCCTGGCGTCCGGGGCCGGGGGTGACGCGGTACGAGGTGATGCCCCTCCGCCCGCGGGTGACCGCCACCGTATCTCCGGTGACCAGGGCGACCGCGTGGTGTTCGAGGCGTTGCCGCGCAGGGTCGGACGCGGTGGCCGGCTGCGGTGAGGCGAGCGCCGATGATGGGGGCACGGCGGCCAGAGCGGCTATCCCTACCACCGCAAGGGCACCGGCTGCCGCCCTACGGACGGCGTGCCGGGGTAACCGGAGAAGATGCACAGACATCGACCCTCTTCTTGAGCTGACTATTCGGGCCATCGTGGAGATGAGCTCGGCAGAGTGTCACACTTGGCACCACCCGGGGCTAGATCACTTTGCGGCGTAGATGCGCCCTGGCACAGGTGCGCCACCCTGGTTCGGTTGCACCGCACGCATGTCTGCGGCGTTTGCCGCCACCGCCATGGCGATCTGACCTCGGACCGATACAGGTTCAACGCGTTCGACGATCCAGTAAACGCAACGCCGCCCGTGTCAGACCCCGCGCTACCGCCCAACGCCAGGTCACCGTCGAGCGCTGATGCTGCTAACCGCACCTCATGGGCAGACACCCGCATTGGCCCTCGTCCATCACCTCGGGAGGCGTAGTCCGTGCATGCCGCCGTCCACGGCCAACGCGGAGCCGGTCGTGGCAGCGGCCGCCGGCGACGCCAGGTAGTGCACCGCGTCGGCCACCTCCTCAGCCGTGACAAGCCGGCCCGTCGGCTGCCGCGCCTCCAGCCGGCGCCGCTCCCCGTCCGGGTCCGCGGACGTGGCGAGCAGCCGGGCGACCCACGGGGTGTCGACAGTGCCGGGGCACACACAGTTGACGCGGATGCCGTCGGCCACCAGGTCGGCGGCCATGGCCAGCGTCATGGCGTGTACGGCGCCCTTGGTCGCCGAGTACAGGACCCGGTTGGGCAAGCCAGCGAAGGCGACGACCGACGAGATGTTCACGATGGCCGCGTGGGCAGAGTTGCGCAGGTACGGCAGGGCCGCCCGACTGACCCGAGCGACCCCGACGATGTTGACATCGAGCACCCGGTGCCATTCGGCGTCGTCGTTGGCGTCGACCCCTCCGACGGCGCTGACGCCCGCGTTATTGACCACGATGTCCACCCCGCCGAACGCGGCGGCGACCAAATCCAGCGCCGCCTCGACGGACGTGGCGTCGGCCACGTCGGCGTGCACGGGCAGCACCCGGTCGTCGGTCCGGTCGCCCGCGGTCACGTCCAGCGCGGCCACCCGCGCGCCGGCATCCACGAACCGACGCACGCATGCGGCGCCGATGCCCGATGCGCCGCCGGTAACAACCGCCACCAGACCATGCATTGTGCTCACCTAATGGCTCCCATCGTTGGTAAGGCGAGGTAACGGTCATCGCCACGCGGCGTCATATGGATCTCGGAAGCGGTCGAACCTCTCGGCGCCGATCCCGGCGGAGTACCGGTAGCGGTCGGCGCGACGTAGTGGCCGTCGCGGATCACCACCGGGTCGACGAAAGGTTTCGCAGGCGCTCGATGTACCTGCGCAGCCCGACGCCCGCCAGCAGCCTGTCGTCCGGGCTGGTCGGCTCCTCGCTCCACCACCGTCGTCCAGGCGAGGACGCGCAGCCATTCCACCGCGCGGACCGACGTGCCAGCGCTGGTCGGTGTCCACGCCGATGCGCGCGTGCCGGACCATTCCGTCCCGGGCGCCGCGCATCCAACGCCCATCCTCGGCCAGGTTGGCGCCCACCTTGAGCTTGCCGTCCGCGACCGCGCGCCGGAGCCGGATGAGCTTCCGGGGCCGGGTTCCTCGCGTCTGACCCGTGGACCTCTGCGGAGGCCAGGTAACGTAGGCGACGAGGTGGATCGTGGCGAGCTCATCGTGCTCACGCCTGCCGGCAGGTGTTGCGTTGCCGGCCTAGGCCGGCCACCTCGACCTCTACGACATCACCCGGGCGTAAGTAGCCGAAGCGGCCCGACAGCGCCACCCCCTGCGGCGTCCCGGTGTTGATCACATCGCCTGGCTCCAGCACGGTGAACTGGGACAGGTGCCACACCAGGTGCGCCACCTCGAACACCATGTCCTTGGTGGAGGAATCCTGGCGCGGCTCGCCGTTGACCCAGCTGCGCAGCGGAAGGTCCTGCGGGTCGCCGACCTCATCGGGGGTGACCAGCCACGGTCCGAGCGGGTTGAACGTCTCGCAGCTCTTGCCCTTGGACCATTGCCCGCCGGAGCGGTCAAGCTGGAACTCCCGCTCGGACAAGTCGTTCGATGTGGCATACCCGGCCACGCAGGTCAGCGCATCATCGGGGGTGTCGAGATAGCGGGCGCGAGCACCGATCACAACGGCCAGCTCCACCTCCCAGTCGGTTCGCGTCGAACCGCGCGGGATCACCACGTCGTCGTACGGCCCCACAAGGGTGTTGGGTGCCTTGTAGAAGATGACCGGTTCGGCCGGAGGGGCGGCGCCAGACTCGGCCGCGTGCGCGGCGTAGTTCATACCGATGCACAGCACGACGCCCGGCCGCGCCACCGGGGCGCCGACGCGCAGGCCGGAGACGTCCACCTCCGGCAGCCGGCCCGACTGGTAGGCGGCGCGGACCCGCGCCACACCGCCCGTGGCGAAGAATTTGCTGTCCAGGTCCGCCGTAACCGGCGTCAGGTCATGGTGCCGGCCGTCATCTCCGACGAGCACCGGGTGTTCGTGGCCGGCCGGGCCCACCCGCATCAGCTTCATCAGCTCTCCTGTCCGGCGGGTAGCCGTCCGCAAGCCGTGAGGATGCCCTGAAGGTAGCCAATCGCGTGGGCGCGCCCGCGGCTGCAATAGGCGGCGGACGAGGTGTCGCCCCACGTGTCGAGATCGTCGGTCATAGCCGGGGTATGGTCGTCGATGATGAAGCCGTCGAAGCCGACCGACGCGAGCCGGGCCATCACGGCGGCCGGGTCGAGGTTCCCCTCGCCGAGGAAACACTCCGTGAATGCGGGCACGGTGCCGTTCACGTCGCGGAAGTGGACGTAGCTGATCGCGTTCGCACGACCGAAGTAGTCGATCACCTCGTCGACGCTGCGGTGTCCGTCCATCTCGGACACCGTGCCGAGGCAGAGGTTGAGGCCCCACGCCGGGCTGCCGTTGGCCCGCCGGTGACCCTCCTCGAGGGCGGCCGGGGTGGTGAAGATGCGCGCGGCGCCGCCGAGCGGGGCGTCGACCGGCGGGTCGTCGGGGTGCAGGGCGAGTCGGACGCCGGCCTCTTCGGCGACTGGTAGCACGGCATCGAGGAAGTACTGGTAGTTGGCCCACATCTGCTCGGCGGTGATCGGCGGTTCGATCGGTTCGCTGGGTGTCAGCTTGTAGCTGGCCAGGGCGTTGCCGGCGCCAACGTCGGCGAGGTCGAACGCGGTGACGCGGGCGCCGCCCCGGCCGGCGGCACGCATGTCGGTGCGCCACACGTAGGTCGTGATGAAGTGGTAGCCGAGCAGGAAGATCCCGGCCCGGGCCAGGTTACGGATCGTGCGCTGGTAGTTTTCGATCTGCTCGTCCCGCCCGGCCGCGCCGCGCTGGATCTTGTCAAAGAGGGCTGCCGGAACGTTCTCCAGCCCTTCGATGGTCAGGCCGTCGCGTGCGCAGCGGTCCTGCAGCGCCCGCAGGTCTGGGTATGTCCAGTAGCCGGCGTCACTCGGGAGGTTGCTGGGGGCGTGCAGTTGCACGCTGGTCAAACCGAGCTGTCGGGCGAACGCCGCGGTCCGGTCGTCGTAGGTGTCGATGTGGCCGAGGGCGATGCGCATGCTCATGGCCGTGTCCCTTTCTCGCGGAACGGGCCCAGCGGGAGCCCGGTGGCCCCGGTTTCGACGGCGGACAGGTGCCAGCGGCCGAGGTTGGCCGCGATCAGGGTGCCGCCGAGGAACGCCACGTTCGTGGGGTGGCACAACTCGTGGGCGCCCGGGTCCCGCGCCAGGACCGACACGGCGCCGCCGGGGGCGACGACCAGGATCTGGCTGGGCTCGTAGCAGGCGACGTAGAGGTTGCCGTCGGTGTCCAGCGCAAGCCCGTCGGGCAGCGCCTCGCCCAGCCGCGCGAGAACGCGTCGCGCACCGGGCGCACCGTCGGCGGTGATGTCGATCGCCGTGACGCGGTGACCCCAGGTCTCGGCCACGTACAGGGTGCGGCCGTCCGCGGACAGGGCCAACCCGTTGGCAAAGTCGAACGGCCCGGTATGCCACAGCACCCCAGCGCCGTCCGGCTCGAGCCGGGCGATGCCCGGGCCCGGTACGTGCGGCGTGCCGCTGTCGGACACGTACAGTCGCCCAGCCGTGTCGAACACTGGATAGTTGGGGTTGACGAAGCGGTGGCCCGGCACGCCGTCAGCGAACGTGTCGACCTGGCCAGTGACCGTGTCCAACCGCATCACCGCCGCGTGGGCCGCGTCGCACACGAAGACGTGTCCCGCGGCGTCCAACGCCAGGCCGAGACAGAACCCGCCCGTCGACGCGACCTGCTCCAACCGGCCGTCTGCCAGACGGTAGATCTGGCCCTGCTCGCCGCCGCACCACAGCGTCCCGTCCGGGGCTACTGCCACACCCTCCGCGTGGTCCAACCGCGGTTCGGTGAACAGACCGTCGAAATAGATCCGTACGTCAGTGGTCATGACTCCCGTCCCGAAGGTGTTGGAGATCCGGCTCGACCCAGCCACCGGCTCGTCTACTGTCAGTTCCAGTCCCGTCGTCATTCGGGCAGCGCCACGGCCAGGTTGGCGAGCAGTCCTCCGTCGACCCGGATTTCCGCGCCGGTGACGAAGCTGGCCCGCGGACCGGCCAGGAACGCGATGACCTCGGCCACCTCGTCGGCGCGGGCGACCCGGCCCAGCGGGTGGCTGGCCCCCCAATCCCGCAGGACGTCATCTTCGGCGCGGCCGTTGCCGAACTGCCGGGCCGAACGACGGAGCATCGGCGTGTCGACGGAACCCGGTGAAACCACATTCACCCGGATGCCGTCGGCCGCATGGTCGATGGCCATCGCCCGGGTTAGTGCGACGATGCCGCCCTTGCTGGCGGAGTACGCCGCTACCCCCTTCTGGGTCGCGTGGGCCTGCACCGAGGCGACGGCGACGATGGCGCCGCCGCCCCGCTCCCGCATCCTGGGTACGGCGTGGTGCGCGGCGAGGTACAGGCCGCGTAGGTTAACGGCGATGACCTCGTCGAACCCGGAGGCGGTGGTGTCTACGACGGTGCCGTACCGCTGGATGCCCGCGCAGTACACCAACACGTCCAGCCCGCCGAACCGGCCCGCTGCGGTAGCGCACAACCGGGCCATGTCGTCATCGTTGCGCACGTCGCCCACGTCGCCGTCCACCACGGCCCCCTGGGCGCCCAGCCGGTCCACGACAGCCTTCACATCATCGGCCTCGTGCCCGCCGATGACGACCGCCGCGCCGGCGCTCGCTAGCCGAAGCGCGGTCGCGGCGCCGATGCCGGTAGACCCGCCCACCACGACCGCTACCTTGCCGGCAAGGTCGCCGGCGTACACCATGTCGCCATCCCCCATCCGTTCACCCATGCCGTCCTCCTCGTCATTCGGCGGTTATCCCCGTCCACGACCGACCGCCCTGGAAAGTGATCACCGGACCAGTCGGTGGGCGGACATGGCACCTTTCGATCAGTCGTGACGTCCGTTTCCGTCGGCGGTCACCGTGAGGGTGAGTGCGCTGCTTCGAGACTCACCCGGCTCGACCCGGAAGCGGTGGTTCACACGCCGGCTCCTTCAGCGCGACGGTGACGACTTCGTACGGGCGCAGGGTGACGGCTACGGTGCCGTCCGCCCCGACGGGTAGCGACTCGATCGGTTCTTCGGTCGCGGTGCAGCGCAGCGCGACGGCCCCCGGGCCGGTATGTGGGTGCCGGACAGATGCGGTGGCGGCGGTGCCGGCGAGCTCGCGGAGCCGGACCACGATGCCGTTCGCCCTGCGGCCGGCGAAGACCGAGGCGTCCACGTTGGGCGGCAGGGCGGCGTCGAGAAGGGCGCCGGCGGCGGGCCGTCGCGGTGTGCTATCGCCCTTGTCCAGCCACGTGACCAGGTTGGCCAACACCGGCGCGCGCAGGTCGCGGCCGAGTCGCCAGGCGGCAACCGGGTCGTACGTGGACAGCGGTGTGAACGCGTATCGCAGGATGACCGTGCCGTCCTGGCTGGCCGGCGTGTTTGTCCACCAGTAGTTGTTCATGACCCAGGACAGGACCACGCCGCTCGGGGTGGCGGTGCGTGGCCACCGACCACGCACGATGTCGCCGAGGGTGAACAGCGGCGCGTCGGCGCTTGCCCAGGCCACGCAGAGGTCCGGGCCGGCAACGGTGACGGCGTCCTGCGCCGTGAACCACTCGTTGCAGGCGCCGGGCTGGTGATCGCGGGCGGGGTCGACCCAGCCCTGCTGCCGGTCGTACCGCACGATCGGATCGGGCACGGCGAACGGGAACGCGACGTACACCGACTCCTTCGCCAGCTCAGCCTCCTTGACCAGAGTGACCGTGAGGTCAATGCGGTCACTGTCGTCGTGCAGTCGCAGCGTCGTACGCACCACAGGCAGGCTCGGCGCAGCGCCGACCGCGCTGATCTCCCAGCCCCAGGGCAGACGGCGGGCCCCCTCGGCCCGCATCGCCGCCGCGTTGACTGTCAGCTGTGGTGGGGGCAGGGTCGGGTCGATGTCGTTGAGGGAGGTAGCTTCGTCGCCCAGCCCACGCCTGCTGGCGGTGCCGCCACCGGTCACGTGTAGCACGTCGCCGAGCGCCCAGCCATGGCTCGGGTCGAGCAGCTCCCGGTCGAGTCGGTGGTGGCGCAGGCTGGTCGGCCGGCCGGTGTCCGGGTCGAATTCGACCCGGTAGCGCGGCGTATCCAGAGTGGACGGCACGGGGTGGGCCGTGACCTCACGGGATGGCACAGTGTCACGACGCACGGCGTACGTCGCATAACCGAAGCCGGGCAGCGAGCCGGTGCGCACCCGGACGACCCCGGGCGCGGAGCCGAGCCGGATCGCGGGTAGCGGGGTGCCATCGAGCGTCTCGACGCGCTCGTCGGCGGCCAGCTCCACCTCGATCTCAACGTTCCGCGCGAAGCTGGCCGGGTTCGCGACCACCAGCGCGGGGCCGTCGGTGGGCACGAGCTCGGCCAGTTGGGACAGTGCTCGCCGGGCCTCGTCGGTCGCGATGCGCAGCCCTTCGTCGATCTGGCCGATCTTCCAGTCGCGCTGGTCGATCACATCCGCCGAGTGTGGGCGGATGGTCGCATGGGCCGCGGTCCAGGTGTGCTCGCAGCCGAGCAGCAACCGGCGCCAGCCCTCGTCGAGGGTGGACAGGTCTGGGCGTACGGTCGGATCTGCCGCCGCGACCAGCGCGGACATGGCCTCGGCCGCAGGCATGAGGGCTTGCGCGCGACGATAGCGGGCGATCGCAGCGGCCTGCGTGCCGACGCCGTCCTCCCAGTAGCTGCCGCCGTCGCCCTCGAGTACCGGCAGCCGGTCGGCGAGCGGGCGAATGGCGTCGAGATAGTCGGCGATGGTGCTGAAGCGCAGTCGGGGATAGGCGTACCGGGCATTCCACCGCTCGACCAGGTCGGCGTATCCGTCGGCGACGTCCTCGTTGTCAGCGTGCGTGCCAACGATCGGCAGGTCGTGCGGGACATAGTCGGGTCGGTCGTAGCGGGCCGCGTAGCGCGGGAGTGACGCGGACATGCCCGCGAGCGACGGCGGGTCCGCGCACATGAAGCGCAGTTGAGAGTACGAGTCGGAGAAGTACGCGACCACCTCGGCGCCGTCCGGGCCGCGCCAGCGAACAGGCGAGAGCAGGTGCAGGGTGTCGCTGTCCGGGTTCCCGCCGCGGGTGTGGTTGGCGATGCCGAAGAAGCCGGCCAGCCCAAGCGCGGCGACGATCGACGGGATCGCCTGCGGGTACGACGGCACGTCGGTGAGGTTGGCCGTGCGCATCGGCAGGCCCAGGTCACGGCCGAGCTGGGCGGAGAGGTAGGCCGCCCGGTAACACTCCTCGAGGCTCGCCACGCCGGCGAGGAACAGGGCGTAGAACGCGTTGACGCCGACCTGGCCCGCGCGGATCGCCTCGAGTGCCGCGGCTGTGGGCGCCTCGGTACGGGACCGCAGGAAGGTCTCCAGGATCATGCTGCCGTCGATCGTGAACGCATAGTCGGGTGTGCGGCGCAAGATCCCGGTCACCCGATCGATGTTGCGGTTGTGCAGCTCGATGACCTTCGCCTGGTTGTCGGTGTAGCCGACGTCCAGGTGCACGTGAGGGATCAGATGCAGCGTCCAGCGCCGTGCGGGGCGGAACGGCGTCCAGGGCAGCTCGACCCGGCGGCCGTCGAGGTCGAGCGTGGCGTGGGCATCGATCTCGGTGTCGGTGTCGGTGTCGAATCGGGCGGGCACGGCGAACCTGATCCGGATGTCGCCGAAGTCGATGCCCTCCACCGGAGATGACAGCTCGTGGGAGCCGACCCGCAGGGCGGCGGTGCCCGCGGCGAACCCGTGCGGAGTGGTCAGGTCCAGGTCGACCAGCTCGAAGAGGTCGCCGTCGCGTTCGACGTACAGCGGGGTGGGGCGAAGCCGCAACGTCGGTTCAGCAGGTGTGGTGCCGGCGGCGAGCGAGAGTCCCCGCCAGGACAGTGCGCTGCCGAACCACACCCCCAGATGCGGCAGATGTGGCCGCGTCTTCGTGAGGTCGGGCTCGACCTCCTCCGGGCAGTGCGTGGTCAGGATGATCTCGTTCCGGCCGGCCCGGATGAGCCCGGGCCGCAGCGGGACGACCCGGTCGATCGGCCCTGAAATCGGCGAGGGCGGCATCGGCGCGTGGGCCCGGTCGTCGCGTACCGGGTCGAGCAGCACCAGACCGCGCCGGCCGTTGACCGTGACGATCAGATCCGGGCAGGGCCCGTGGCTGGCCAGCGCATGTAGGTGCAGGTCATGCCAGAGCTCCTCGGAGCCGGCCGGAGCGTCGAACCGGATCGTCGCGTCCGCGGGCTGCCAGCCGTGTCCGGCGTCAAGTGGGCCCGGCTGGACCGCCGGCCAGTGCGTCGAGGCGTCGCTGCGGCCGATCTCGAAGACGGGACCTCGCTCGGCCGGGTCCGGTCTGTCCACTGGGGAGTACGGCGAGGGCCGCGCGTCGGTGCCGGCGTACCAGTGATCGGCGAACTGACGCGGGCCGGCAGCCGGGTCGCCGAGCTGCCAGAGTCGCCTACTCATGCCAGCTCCCGCACGGTGACGGTGACGGACGCGGTCCGCGTCTCACCGGGGGCGAAGACGACCTGGGTGCCCGTGTTGGCCCGTACGGCTGCGATGCCCTGGCCGGGGAAGCTCGTTGCCGGCTCGATTGCCAACACGTAGGCGCTGCGATACCACGGGAATCCCGCGCCGCCACCCGCCTCCAGCCAGTACCACGCGTGCGGCAGGGTCGCCGCGTCCCAGTCCACCTCGACGGCCAGGCCCAGGCGCGGGTTGCGGATCGCCGCGTGACCGCGGGTGAAGTCGGTGAGGTAGCCCATCCGGTCGACGCCTGCGTCGGGTGCCGGGATGCGGGTCAGGTCAACGGTCCCGCCGCCCCGGCCGGGGACGTGGGGCCATGTGGCGCGGACGCCGAGCGCGAGGTCGCCGCTCGGCGTGTCGCGCCGGTCATCGACAACGAACGTGCCGGCGGTCGCCTCGATGAGCGTGTCGGGCCCGATCAGCGGCGCCCCGAAGGCAGGGTGTTGGCTCCACATCGCCTCAATGGGTTCGCCGCCGACGTTCGTGATGGTTTCGCTGACGCTCAACCGGTCAGCGTCCAGGACGACTCGCTTGACGATCTCGAATGGGCTGCGTACGAGCCGGGCGCGCAGCTCGACGCCGCAGCCGCCACCGGCGCCGTTTACGGGCGTCCAGTCGAACGGTGTCAGCCAAGCCTCGCCGTGCATGCCCCAGGCGACGCCGTGTTCGGTGACCGCGTCGCCGCCGTTAGGGAAGACGGTTTGCCAGCCGCCCGGGTACGCCTCGATCAGTCGGGCCACGTCGTGCTCGCTCGTCGTGACGGCGCCGCGAGCGCGCAGCCCCCATGGCGACTGCCACAGCAACTCGGTTGCCGTGCCAAGCCACTGCAGCGACAGGACATCGCCACCCTTGCCGGGCAGGACCTCGGCGGCCAGCAGATCAGAGCCGAGCCGGACGATCTCCCACCCGCGCCGTTCCACGACGTCGAGCCGTCTCACCGTCGCGCCTCCTGCTGTCCGCTGCTGGCTCTTGGGCGGTCACCGTAACCCGCTCCGACAACGTTGTCTAGACCCGGTCCGCCTCGTGATCAGAGCGTCCCCCCTGGTCGTTAGGACGGCATGACGGACGCTCTGATCACGGAGGAACTAGTCGGTGCCTTGGCGGTCCTGCCGCAGGTACGCGGTGCCGTGCGTGAACGTCCGGATCTCGAACGTATGGCCCGCACGGCCCTCCCACGCGAACGGCACGATCATGAACTCATAGTGGTTGGCCTGTTGGAAGTCGTGCCGGAAGATCTGCCGCACAGCGATGATCTGGCCCGCCGTCGCGTCGTATACGTCGATCGTCGCCACGAGATCGTTGCCGGCCGTGACGTTGTCGATCGCGAGCTTGACCACGCCGGTGTTCCAGTCGGGCACGACGTTGTTGTTGTACGGCCCGTACGCGAGAAACCCCGGCCCGTCGGACGTGTTCGCCGACCAGCCGTCCCCGTCGGGGCGACCCACCTGGTGGTACGGCATCGACTCGGTTTCGAACATCAGCCCCCACCCGCCGTTGGTCTCGTTGGAGACCTTGGCGCGACGGGTTACGCTGCCGAACTGGCCGATACTGCGGTAGTACACCCACCGCTCCCCGCCTAGGCTGAGGAATGCGGGCCCGTCGTTACCGAACCCGCTCTCTGGAGCGAGCGCCGGGTTCTGCCGGTAGTTCGACCAGGGGCCGGACGGGTTCGGTGCCCGGGCGAGCCCGCTCGACCACTGCGCGGTCTCAAAGGGGGCTAGCAACTGCTCCCGATTGCATGGGCAATCATAGTCGCATGTAGTCGTATCATGTCCGTGTGAAGCTCTCAGACTGGGCGCGCCAGCAGGGCGTGACCTATCAGACCGCCTGGCGGTGGGTGAAGGACGGCAAGATGCCCGTCCCTGTCCGTCAGGCGCCGTCTGGTACGTGGATCGTGGAGGAGGCGCCGGCCGCGGCCGGCCGGGTGGTCGTCTACTGCCGAATTTCCTCCAGTGATCAGAAGAGCGACCTGGACCGCCAGACCGCACGGGTCGTGGAGGGGGCAAACGCTCAGGGCTTCGCCGTGGCGGAGATCGTGACCGAGGTCGGCTCGGGCCTGAACGGCAAGCGCCGCAAGCTACATCGCATCCTCGCCGATCCGGCTGTGGCCGTGATCGTGGTTGAGCACAAGGATCGGCTGGCCCGGTTCGGCGTGGAGCAGCTGCAAGCCGCGCTCGCTGCGACCGGGCGCCGTCTGGTGATCATCGACCCGGAAGAGTCCACAGACGACCTGGTCAAGGACATGGCCGACGCGCTGACGTCGATGTGTGCCAGGCTGTACGGACGGCGGGCGGCGAAGAACCGCGCCGCACGCGCTTTGGCCGCCGCGACCGCCGCGGAACCGTCGGTGTGAAGAAGTTCCAGCCGCGGTCTGGTTTCGTGGTCCAGGCGTTGCGTTTCGCGTTGGACCCGAACGTCACGCAAGAGCAGCGGCTGCGGTCGCACTGCGGGGCGGCTCGTGCCGCCTACAACTGGGCCGTCTCCTGGGTGGTGGCGTCGTGGTGGCAGCGGAAGGCGGAGGCGTCGTACGGCATCGGCGAGGAGGAGTTGACGCCGTGGCGGCCGTGGTCGCTGCCGGCGTTGCGGAAGGTGTTCAACGAGGTCAAGAAGACTGACCCGCGTTTTGCTGACTGGTGGGGGGAGAACTCCAAGGAGGCGTACAGCACGGGCCTGGCGAACGCGGCGGCGGCGTTCGACAACTACGCCACGTCCAAGCGTGGGCAGCGTCAGGGCAAGCGCGTGGGGATGCCTCGGCAGAAGTCCAAGCACAAGGCCCGGCTCGCCTGCCGGTTCACCACCGGCACCATCCGGGTAGAGCCGGACCGGCGGCACGTCACGCTGCCACGGCTCGGGACGATCCGCACCCACGAGTCCACCCGCAAGCTGCAACGCCGCATCGCGAACGGTACCGCCCGCATCCTGTCCGCCACGGTCAGGTTCGAGCGGGGCCGGTGGTTCGTCTCCTTCCAGGTCGAGATCCAGCGTGCCGCCGACCGCGCTGCGGCGCGCCCAGACGTGGCGGCAGGTGTGGACCTGGGCGTGAAGTGCCTCGCGGTGATCGCCGACAGCCAGGGCACGGTGCGGTTCGTGCCGAACCCGGCGCACTACGACGGCGCGCTCACGCAGCTCAAGCGGCTCTCCCGGCGGCTGGCCCGCCGCCGGGGGCCGGACCGGCGCACCGGACAGGAGCCGTCCGGGCGGTGGCTCGCCGCGAACACCGAGCGCAACCGCGTGCACCACCGGGTGGCGAATCTACGCGCTGATGCCCTGCACAAACTCACCACCGGCATCACCGCCGAATACGGCAGCGTCGTGGTCGAAGACCTCAACGTGGCCGGCATGCTCCGCAACCGGCGCCTGGCCCGCAAGATCGCCGACGCCGGGTTCGCAGAGATCCGCCGCCAGATCGCCTATAAGACCGACTGGACGGGCGGCACCACCGTGGTCGCTGACCGCTGGTACCCGTCTTCCAAAACCTGCTCGAACTGCGGCGCCGTGAAAGCCAAGCTGCCGCTGCACGTCCGAGTCTTCATCTGCGACGCCTGCGATCTGGTCATTGACCGGGACGAGAACGCAGCCCGCAACCTCGCCGCCCTCGCGGCGGCAGTAACAACGGGTACCGGAGTGGCCGGAGACCCGGGCGTGCCAGCGCCGAAACCGCGTGAAGCCGACCAGAAGACCCGCGCCACCACCCGTAGCCGCAAGGCCACGGGTGGGCGGGCAGGTGGCGCAACCCTGCCACACCAACGGCAGCAGGAAACGCGAGACCGTCATCAGGACACCGAAACGCAACACGCACTCCGGTGACACCGTTACGGACCTTTCCAGCCGAAAGGCTGGGATTGCTGATACCCGACTACGGAATCAGCAACGGCGTCAGTGCTGCCCTCGTAGACCATGTAGTAGTACGAGCCCTTCTTGACTATGTCCCGTTTCCCGATCGTGCCGGCGTCCCACGAACCGCCCGGGCCAGTGCTCAGCACCGGGTTGCTGCCGCTCTTCGAGAGCGAGGTGAGGCTCGCTCCGCTGGCGAAGCCGACGCGCACGTCCGTGCCGTCGTACCCGTGGTAATAGAGGTGCCAGGTACCGTTCTCGTACCACAGGTTCGGCGTACTGATGTTCGCCGACTCCCACCCAGACGGGTTGTGCGTGAGGATCCGTCCGGCCTTCGTGAAGGTGACCCCGTCGGTCGACGTTGCCAGGCCGATGTCACCCGGGTTGGCGGGGTTGAAGCCAGCTCCCTCGTACACGAGGTAGAACGTGCCATTCACGTACGCCACGCCAGGGAAGCTCGCGATCCGGTCGTCCCAGGAGCCGGAGGGCCCGGTGTTGAGCACGATGCCGTGGTCGGTCCAGTTGACACCGTCGGTGGACGTAGCGAGGGCGGTTGCGAAGGTGCCGTCGGGCTTGTTCTTGATGTAGTACGCCCAGATCTCTCCGCCGATAGTGACCGTGGAGATGAAATGCATGTTGAACGGGACGGGCCACGCACACGTGGCGCCCCAGTCGTGCGCAGCGAATGGAGCGTTCGTCCTGGCGCGGCATCCTCGGGGTCGTGATATAGATCGCGATCTGTCAGTTAGAGTAGCCATAATCTGACAACGTTGTCTAGAGTCGAACCCCGCACCGAGGTCGCAGTACGTGGCGCGGAAAACACAAGCTGCGCGGGCCGCGGCGGGGTCGACGACGGAACGTGCGACAGCAGCGACGGTTCGCAGCCGCGTGCGATCATGGGCGGGCGCTAGCGTGACAACGTACGAATGCGATGGAGGCGGCGCATGAGGAATCGACGGCCGACGATGGTGGACGTCGCGCGGGAGGCGGGCGTCGGTCTCAAGACTGTCTCGCGGGTGGTCAACGGCGAATCGGGGGTAAGTCCCGAGATGGTCGACCGAGTCTTCCTGGCCGTCGCCAAGCTGGGCTTCCGCCGTAACGCGATGGCTCGTGACCTGCGCGCGGGTCGATCCACTGCGAGCGTGGGGCTTGTCATCGAGGATCTCGGCAACCCGTTCTACAGCTCGGTCGCCCGCGGCGTCGAGCAGCTGACACACGACCGGGACTTCGTGCTCATGACGGCCAGTAGTGAGGAGGATCCTGAGCGGGAGCGCGCGCTCGTGCTCGAGCTGTGTCAACGACGAGTCGAAGGCATGATCATCGTGCCGACGTCGCTTGATCACAGCTTCCTCCAGGCCGAGATCGAGATGGGCTTGCAAGTCGTTTTCCTCGACCGGCCGGCGACCGGCATCATCGCGGACACCGTGTTGGTGGACAACCGTGGCGGCGCCGTCGCCGCGACGGACTACCTGCTCGATCGCGGCCACCAGAGGATCGCCGTGCTAGGCCACGAGGCGAAAGTCTGGACGATGCGCGAGCGCCTCGCCGGCTTCCGTTCGGCGCTGGCACGCGCGGGCGTCCCGTACCCCGAGGACCTGGTCTGCCTCGGCCCGCTCACTCCGGCGGACGCCGCCGCCGCGACAGCTCAGTTGTTGGACGGTGACGACCCGCCGACCGCGTTCTTCGCCTGCAACAACCGAATGACCGTGGGTGTGCTCGCCGAGCTGCAGCGGCGCGGCGGCGCGGCGGATGTCTCGGGGTTCGATGACATCGAGACGGCGGGCCTGTTCGCGCAACCGCTCGCGCTGGTCTCGTACGACGCCGCCGAGGCGGGCCGGCGGGCGGCCCAACTGCTGCTCGAACGCCTCGATGGCCGGCGCACTCCGCAGCAGGTCGTCGTCCCCACGACGCTCGTGCACTACGGGTCGGAGACGGCCGGCCGGCGCGCACCCGCCGCGGGCGCCGGCTCGCGCACACCTGGCCCTCGCGCCGCAAGGGCCGGCACGAGAGCTGGCTCGAGCTCCGCTGCCGGTGTCTAGCGGCGGGGCCGCTCGCAAGCACCACCGGCGTTAGGTTTCCGGCTCCGGGTCTCGACGCCGTAAGGACGAGGTTTCGGCGCATCCGTTGACAACGTTATCTACACCGCCCTAGCCTTTGCCGCACCCACACCGGCGAGGCCTCACCAAGCAAGGCCCCAGCGCCCGCCGAGCGACAGGACCGCCGGGCAAGCCCGCTCGGCGGACCTTCATTCGAGGAGGAACGGTTGCGCGGACATACCCGACGACTGGCGGCCGCAGGCGTGGCTGCCAGCCTCTTCATGCTGACGGCTGCCTGTGGCAGCGACGACGGTGACACGGCGGGCAAGCTCTCCGGCGACCTGCGGGTGCTCGCCTTCGACGGCACGCCCAACTGGAAGGCGCAGCTCGAGGCCGCGGCCAAGGACTACGAGGCCAAGCACGCCGGCGTCGACATCAAAATCGAGATGGCGCCGTACGACGGCTACAAGGACGCCCTCGAGACCCGGCTCGTCTCGCGCACCGCAGCCGACCTCGTGATGGTCGAGCCACCGATGGTGCAGGGGCTCGGTGGGCGCGGCTTAGCGACCGACCTGACCGGTGCGCTCGGCAAGGCGAATTCGTACGGCGGCACCGGCACCTGGCGTGAGGGCTTCCGCCCGGGCTCGGTGGAGTCGACGATGGACAGTGGCAAGGCCGTCATGGTGCCGTGGTCCGCCGTTTGGGTCGGCCTCACCTACAACAAGAAGGCCTACGAGAGGGCCGGCATCACCACGCCGCCGGCCACCTGGCAGGACTGGATCGCGGCGAACGACAAGCTCAAAGCGAGCGGCCAGGCGCCCATCTACACCGCCATCAAGAACGACGACGCCCAGACGTGGTGGCTGCTGACCACCATGCTGCAGGCGCTCTACCGGCCCAAGAGCGAGCAGATCAACCTGCGGCACTCCGACGGGTGGAAGTACGACCCCGCGAAAGCCGCCTCGGGGGCGGGCGAGTCGTACACCCCGGACGAGCTGTACGTCGCCTTCCGCAAGGGTGTCATCGACCCGGCCAAGTCGGCGGAGTACCGCCGCGCGGTGGAGCTGATGCTGCAGCTCAAGCCGCACCTCAACCCCAATGCGCTCGCCGCAAAGGGGGCGGAGGTCGAGGACAAGTTCGTCTCCGGCGCCAGCGTGCAGAACCTGACCGGCACCTTCGCGATTCCAGGCATCCTGACGAAGATCGGTGGGCTGGCGACGGATAAGCAGTTCGAGATCGGGGCGACCAACTTCCCCTCGATCACCCCGACCGACTTTCCCGGCCTCACCGCAGGTGGCACCAACCCGCTGGCTGGCACGCGGAACGGCTGGATGATCCCGGCTGCCACCAAGCAGAGCGCACTCGCCGTGGACTTCCTGCAGTTCATCACGAGCCCGGCCCAGGCGAGCAGGATGTGGGCGGCCAAGGGCGACAGCGGGACGACCGCAGGTGACCCGGCCGAGATCGTCGGTGTGCAGTACCCCGCCTCGTTCACGAAGGTCGACACGACGGCGAAGTTCGCGGAGATCCCGCTGTACGGTTTCGGGATGCCACCCACCTTCGACACAAAGGACTTCGACCAGTTCATCGCCCAGTGGCAGGGTCTGTGGAGCGGCAAGGCGAGCATCGACCAATTCTTGTCGCAGCGGTCCAAGTCCAACCTGGATGCGCTCGAGCGGAACCTCAAGGTGTCCGCTGCTCAGGTAGACCAGGGCTTCATCAAGCGCGAACTCGGATAGGCAAGGATCGGGTCCCGGCGGGGCAGTCGTCCGCCGGGACCCGGCATCCGTCAGCGGGGAAGGGCGACGGGATGACTCAGGTTCTTGACGGGCGGGCGCCCGCCGCGACGGCGTCGCCGCCGCGTGCCGCGCGCCGCGAGTCGGCAACGACACGCCTGACGCACGCGCTCCTGCCGTACGTTCTGGTCCTGCCTCTCGTCGCCGTGCTTGGCGTCTTCGTCCTCTACCCGTTCGGTCAGGCAATCTACCGCTCGTTCACGGAGTGGAACGGCGCGAATATCGACGAGTTCGTCGGCCTGGCCAACTACCGGGCGATGTTCACCGAAGACCCGCTGTTCTGGCGATCAATCCGCAACGGGAGCCTGCTCACCGTAGCGTTCGTCGCGCAGTCGGTGCTGGTGCCGCTGGGCACGGCCTGGCTGATCCACCACCTGCGCAGCGACCGGGTCCAGTACTGGCTGCGCATCCTGCTGCTCGTCCCGGCGGTCGTGCCCACGGTCGTCGGTTTCCTGGTGTGGAGCCAGTTCCTGCAGCCGGACGGGTTGGTCAACCGGCTCGTCGGCGTGGTCGGGCTAGACTCGCTGGGCCACAATTGGCTCGGCGATACGGATGTTGTGCTGTTCGCGCTGATCCTGGTGGGCTTCCCCTGGCTCAACGGCGCGAACACCCTGATCTACCTGGCGGGGCTGCTGACCATCCCGCGCGACCTCTACGAGGCAGCTCGCATGGACGGCGCTGGCCGCTGGCGGACCTTCTGGTCGGTTGAGCTGCCGCTGCTACGCGGGCAGACTCGGCTGCTGGTCATCCTCTCGGTCATCCTCGGCCTGCAGAACTACGACAACGTTTTCCTGCTCACTCAGGGCGGCCCGGCCGACGCCAGCGTGGTACCGGGCCTGCTGCTCTACAACAACGCCTTCCGTTACGGGCAGTACGGCTACGCGGCCGCGATCGGCGTCGTGCTCTTCGTGGTCATCTTCGTCCTCACGGTGCTCGGGCCGGCTCGGCCCTGGCGAAAGGAGCACTGAGCCATGGGTCCGAAGCGGTGGCGGTCGAGCGCCGGCGGCGCCGTGCGGGCACTCATCCTCGTCGTGCTGTTCGGGGCATCGCTCTACCCGATCGCCTTCGTCGTAATTTCTTCTCTGAAGACGAAGTCGGCGTTCGCCACCAACTACTTCTTGCCCGATCGTCACGTGCACCTCGACAACTACCGCGCTGCGGCGGGTGAGGTGCTGCCCTCGGTCTGGAACTCGGTGCAGGTCAGCACGGCCACCGTCGCGCTCGTTCTGGCCTGTGGCGTGCCGGCGGCGTACGCGTTCGCCTGGCGTCGCTTCCGCGGCCAAAAGCTCATCTACACCGTCGCCATCTGCACGATGATGGTGCCGGCCGTGCTCACCTTCGTGCCGATGTTCGTGCTCGTCCGCGATCTCGGGCTCATCGACACGCAATGGGCCATGGTCCTGCCGTACACCGCGGGAACCGTTGGTCTGTCGGTCTTTCTGCTGCGCGCCTTCTTTCGCGCTGTCCCCCAGGAGCTGGTCGAGGCGGCGAAGCTCGACGGCTCCGGCGACCTGCGCGTGCTCTGGCACGTGGTGCTGCCGCTGAGTCTTCCGACACTGGCCACCCTCGTCACGCTCAACGTGCTGTGGACGTGGAACCAGTTCCTGTGGCCGCTGGTGACGATCAGCTCCGAGGAGCAGCGCCCAGTGCCGGTGGCGCTCGCGTTCCTCACCGGCGATCGGTACAACGTGGACTACCCCCAGCTGATGGCCGGATACGTGCTCTCCGCCCTGCCGCTGGTCGTCGTGCTGACAATCACGATGCGGGCGTTCATTCGGGGCATGCTCTCCGGTGCGCTCAAGGCGTAGTAGCACCCCAGCCCGCTGATCGACTCGACGTGGGCCTATCACCTCATGGTCCATGACGAAGGTCGACCCGGGCGCTTCGGCGCCGGCAGCAACGGCTGCAGCACCGCCCACTGCACGTCGGTCAGGTCGAACCGTCCTGTCACCGTTAGGGTTCCACGAGGTCTCCGGTTCGGGTTCTGCTTGGTCGCTGAACCATCTACCGGAGACCTCGCCATATGCCGATCTTCGACGCGCCGAACGGTCACTCCAGCTCGGGCCCACCGCCGACTCAACACAGGCCCTAGCATCGTCGGCATGGCAACGCGGCTCGTTCAAATCAACATGAAGGCTCGGGACGACTCCGCGCTGGGCGGTTTCTGGGCGGAGGCGCTCGGCTGGGGAGTCTCCAGCGAGGGACCCGGCGTGACCAACCTCGAACCCGAGGGCTTCGTCTACCCCGACCCCGTCGCTGTCTGCCTTGACCTCATCGCCTCCCCGGAACCCAAGACGGTGAAGAACCGCGTGCACGTCGACCTCGCCACCACCTCGGCGGCCCATCAGGCGGAGGTGGTCACGCGCCTGAAGGATCTCGGCGCAACACTCGCCGACGTAGGCCAGGGCGACGTGCCATGGACGGTCATGGCCGACCCAGAGGGCAACGAGTTCTGCGTGCTGGACCCCCGACCGCTCTACCGAGACACCGGACCGATCGCCGCGGTAGTGGTCGACTGCGCGGATCCGCGAGCCATGGCCCGCTTCTGGGGCAAGGCCATGGACTGGACCCTGCACGAGGTGACCGACCACAACGCGGTACTGCGCTCCGCCAAGGGCATCGGCCCATATCTGCAGTTCCGCCGCACACCCGACGTGAAGACCGTGTGGAACCGCGTCCATCTCGACGTCCGCCCCTACCCGGGTGACGACCCGGAGGCCGAGGCGGCCAGACTGCGGACTCTCGGCGCCACCGCCATCGACCTAGGCCACAGCGATGTCCCGTGGACCGTCCTCGCCGACCCGGAAGGCAACGAGTTCTGCCTCCTCGCCCCAGGCTGACCCGAACCCTCGTCATCCGCGCACTACGGCCACCAGCCCGGACTTTGCGACGCGCCCTAGTTGTACAGCCAGATGGCGGCACAGCCGAAACACAGCGCGAGCAGCACGGCCGAGGCGAGCAGCAGCACGAGCAGCGTGAGCAGTTTGCTGCGTGCCGTCGGCGCAGACGGCCCCGGCGGCGGACTGCCGTCGGTGGACTCGGGGTCGGGCATGTCGTGATCATGTCAGACCCGCGGTTCCGTGGATCTAGACGGGAGCTCGTCAGGCGTAGCCTCGTCGCCGGCAGTGGCAGTTGCCGGCTTGGCATTGGCGTCGTCGGCGTCCTCACATCGGCTTCTTATCTACTGGTGCCACGACGGCAGCCCGGCCAGGCTAGGTCGAGGTGACCAGTTGAGGACATCGGCGGCTGACCAGCGCGACCACGGACGCTGACGCGTTTTGGAGCTGCCGAAGAGGTCACCGAGTGGTCAGATCGGGAGCCGTCAGCCCGAGGTCGCTGGTCGATGCCCGTACCGTTCGGCGGCGCGCGCCTTGGCCTTTGCGGCCTCCACCTCGCGGTCACGGGGAGGCGCGTTCGTCACGAGGCTGTCCAGTAGGGTTCGGGTGGCCGCCGTGACAGCGCGGATCGCCTCGTCGAACGCCTCCGCGTTGGCTGCGGACGGCCGTGTCGTGCCGCTGACCTTGCGCACGTATTGGATGGCGGCGGCCTCGATCTCATCGTCGGTCGCAGGCGGTTCGAAGTTGTGGAGCACGCGAATGTTCCTGCACATGCCTCTACCATGCCAGGCCGAGCGGACACCGGCAGACCAGCGACGCCAGCATTGACGACGTAGGCCGCGTAACCTGATCATCGTGGCCACTCGCCGACGGCCATCGCAGCGGCTGACTGGCGTGCAGAAGCTCCTCGCCGCCGGACAGCCTGCTGCGCCGATATGCGCACCCATTGTCAGGTGCGGCGCGGGGTCCGTGCGGTGAGCTGCTCCCGACGTGCCGTATGCGCCGTGCAGCGGTGCGTAGCCGAGCTGACATGGCTTCGTCCTGCCACCCGATATCGGCGGCGATCCTAGGTTCCGTCGCGGGGAGCGGAGTCGGGACCGTAGCCTGGCAGACAGGGTGCCAACGGGTGCTGTTCCGGCACGGCTGACCGAAGTCGTGGTAAGCCATGCGGCGGACATACTCGTACCCCGGGCGATACCGCGGGAGGAAGAAGCAATGTCCTTGACATTCGGGCACGCCCCATTCGCCGGGCAGCGCGGCGGGTTCGACTTCCCCGTTCCCGAGCACGTGCGCTACTGGGAACCCTGGCCCCGTCGGATGCGGGCGGTGTTCGCCGGGCGGACCGTGCTGGACAGCCAACGCGGAGTCGTGCTGCACGAGACCGGCCGCCTGCCCCAACACTTCTACCCCTTCGACGACCTGGACCAGGACCTGCTGTCAGCCGCCGAGCCCGACGCGCAGGGCCGGGCACAGTTCAGTGTGCGGGCCGGCCAGCGCACCGCACCTGGCGCGGTCACCGCCTTCCGGGACAGCGACGACGCGATCCCGGCGCTGCACGGGTACGTCTCGGTGGCCTTCGCCGCCATGGATCGCTGGTTCGAGGAGGACGAACCAATCTACGGCCACGTCCGCGATCCCTACCACCGCGTCGACGTACGCCCCGCATCACGCCACGTAGTGGTCCGCCACGCCGGACGGGTAATCGCCGAGTCCACCCGGCCGAAGCTACTGTTCGAGACAAGCAACCCGATCCGCTACTACCTGCCCTTCGCCGACGTAGATCTTGGCGTCCTCGAACGCAGCGACACCGTCTCGGAATGCCCCTACAAGGGCGACGGGCAGCACTGGCACCTGCACGCCGAGGGACAACGGGTATCCGACGCTGCATGGAGCCTGCCGCACCCGCTCCCCGAGGGCTTGGCCGCCGCCGAACACCTCTGCTTCTACCCCCACAAAGTCCACCTCGAGGTCGACGGGCGTCAGGTCACCGCGTAAAAGATCGTTTCAGTTTGAGGCCGGCGTGTCGGTTGTAGACGGTGGCGGAGGCCGGTACATCGGGTGACCATGCGTGAGAGGGAGATCGTTGACGGACTGTGGGAGCGGACCGCTCCGCTGATCCCGGGCCGAGCCCGGTCAGCTCCCACGTGCCGTGAGGGGTGTACCCGAGTACGAACATGCCGCTTGGCCAGCCCGGACGTAATTCTCGGCAGGTACAGCGCTAGTCGGCGCGGGGAAGCGTGATGGTGAATGTCGTCCCGACGCCGACCTCACTCGCGACCCTGATGGTGCCCTGGTGATCGGTGACGATCTGCCGGGCGATGGCGAGGCCGAGGCCACTGCCCCCGGTACGGCGGCCCCGCGCGGCGTCGGCCCGCCAGAACCGGTCGAACACATGCGGCAGCGCGTCCGTTGCGATTCCCGAGCCGGTGTCGACGACCTGGACGATCGCCTGCGTTTCGGTGCGGCTCGCGACCAGCCGGACGCTGCCGCCCGCAGCGGTCGCCCGTAGTGCGTTGGTGACGAGATTGCCCACCACCTGGCGGAGCCGGTCGGGATCGGCGTGTACCGCAACCGGCTCGGCCGCCACGCGCAACGACACCCCGGCTGACTCCGCCCGGGCGTGGTGGGCGGTGCGGCAGGTCTCCAGGAGCTCGGCCAGATCCACGGTGACCCGGTGGTACGCCAGGTTGCCGGCCTCAGCCAGGGCCAGGTCCTGCAGGTCGTCGACGATGCGCTGTTGCAGCACCGCCTCCTCGTGGAGTGACGCGAAGAGATCCTGGTCCGGCGTGATCACGCCGTCGGAGAGCGCCTCGAGATAGCCGCGCAGGTTGGCCAGCGGGGTGCGCAGTTCGTGTGCGACGTCGGCGACCAGCCGGCGTTGCCGCTCCTCCCCGCGCTGCAGCGAGTCGGCCATCCGGTTGAACGACCGGGCCAACTCCGCCAGCTCGTCGTTGCCCCGCACCGGAACCCGTCCGGTGAGGTCACCCCGGCCGAGCCGCTGAGCGGCCGCGGTGAGCGTGTCGATGGGCCGCAGCACTCGCCGGCTCAGCAGCGCGGTGCCGATGACCGCGACCGCCGCAACGCCCACTGCCGCGGCGAGCAGTGGACCGGCGGTCAACACGGACGCCGGATCGCCGCGAGCGCCGAGGTAGACCCGGGCGGGTACCGGCGCGACGTCACTGATCTCGTTGGTGAAGGCCCGGGCCAGGCAGGAATCCACTGGTTCCTCCGTCGAGGTGCCACAGACCTGCACCCGGGCAGCGCCGGCCGCCCGGTCCCGGCCCGGCTCGGCCGCGGCGTCGCGACAGCCGTCGACGATCTCGTCGACGCCCCGGCGACCACGCCCGTCGGCCGCGCCCAGGTCGGCGTCGAACTGCGGAACTCCCGTGCTGGTGGTTGAAGCGACAACAGGGACGGATTCCCGGGTCAGGCATGCGGCGAACAGCACGCCCGTGCGGTAGGCGTTGATCGCAACGACCACGCCTTTCTCCCGGCCCGCCGGCTCCGCTGGCAATGCGGCCAGATTCAATACCGGCCGCGGGTCGACGAACCCGACCATCGTGCCGAGCGGCCGGGCGGTGCGGTTCTCCTGGGTGTCCGTGTCCACGATCACGTCGCCCGTGTCGGCGACCAGGTGGATCCGCTGACCGGTCTGGGTGCGCAGGTCCTGCACCAGGTCGGGCACGCCCTCCCAGGTGCCGTGCTGACTGCTGTACGTCCTGAGTCGGCCGACGACCTGGTCGAGTTGCGCCCGGTCGGTGGTGGCCGAGTCGTTGATCTGTTGCGAGGCCTGCCGCAGGGTCAGCCACGCGGTCGCCGCGGTCGCGCTCACCGCGACGAGGATGACCAGCCAGAGCACCCGTAGCCGAAAACTCACCGGCTGGCTCCGGGCGTGCCCTCGGGCGTCGGCGTCGCCACCGGTTCCGGCTCCGGTTCGGCGAGCCGGTAGCCGCGGCCGTAGACGGTCTGCACGTACCGCGGCTCGGCAACGTCGTCCTCGATCTTGCGGCGGAGGTTCATCACGTGCGCATCGACGGTGCGTTCGAGCACGAAATGATCGAATCCGAAGGCCCGGTCGATGATCTGCGCTCGGGTGAACGCCCGCCCGGGCTCGCCGGCGAGCACCTCGAGGATGCCGAACTCCTTGGCCGTCAGGGCGACCGGCCGGCCGCCGACGCGTACCTCGAACCGGCCGGCGTCCACCTCGAGGTTGCCGACGCGCAGCACCGCCCGGTTGTCGGCGTTCACCACCCGGGCCCGGCGCAGCAGCGCCCGTACCCGGGCGGCCAGCTCCCGCGGGCTGTACGGCTTGGTGAGGTAGTCGTCGGCACCGAGATCGAGGCCCAGCAGGACGTCGTCCTCGGTGGTACGGGCGGTCAGCAGCAGGATCGGGATGTCCGATTCGGCGCGCAGGATCCGGCACACGTCGAGGCCGTCGACGACCGGCATCATCACGTCGAGGACCACCAGGTCCGGCCGGCGGGACCGGCACTGGTCCAGCGCGGCCCGCCCGTCGCCGACCAGCAGCACGCTGTGCCCCTCGCGTTCGAGATAGACCCGTACCAGGTTGGCCTGCTTGGGGTCGTCCTCGGCGACCAGGATCCGCGCGCTCATGTTTCCCCATTCTGCCTGGTGGTGGCGGGGGTCAAGTAAACCCGAAACCCGTGAAGAACTGATGTGGGCGGGCTCCGGAGAGCGGCGAGCGGGATATCCGCACAGCTGGCCCACGGCGTCTTCAAGGGTTCTTCACAACAGGCTGCCTACCGTGCCCGTCATGGCAGTCAGGAGCCGGACATGATCTTCGAACCAGCACACCCAGGCCGCCGCGATGAGCAGCGGCGGCGGGCGGTCCGGCGGCGGATCCGGGAGACGCTCGCGGTGCGCCGGGCCGCCGCGGTCGGCGGACACGGGGCCGCCGCGGTCGGCGGGCACGGGGCCGCCGAACCGCCGGATGAACCGCCCGTCGAACCCGGCGCTGCCGGGTGACGCCGGGTACGCGCGGTCGGCGCGCGGGGACCGGTGTGACCAATGAGAGTGCCCAGCTGGCCGAGGCCGTGATCGATCTTGCGGCGATCGCGGAGAACATCCGGATGGTCGGGGCGATCGCACGTACCGGGTTGATGGCCGTGGTGAAGGCCGACGCGTTCGGGCACGGCGCGGTGCCGGTGGCGCGGGCCGCGTTGGGGGCCGGCGCCGACTGGCTGGGCGTGACCTCGGCGACGGAGGCGGTGGCACTGCGATCGGCGGGCATCGACGCGCCCGTCCTGAGCTGGCTGCACCGGCCGGACGAGGACTTCACCCGCCTGATCGCCGCGGACGTCGACATCGCGGTGTCGACCCTGGCCCATCTGCGCGCGATCGCCAACGCGGCCGCGGATCTCGGTGTGCCCGCCGCGGTCCAACTCAAGGCGGACGTCGGTCTGTCCCGCAACGGTGCCGGCGGCGACGAATGGCCCGAACTGGTCGCCTGGGCTCGCAAGCACGAGGCGGAGGGCAGCGTCCGGGTACGCGGGGTGTGGTCCCACCTGACGAATGCCGACGTGCCGGGCTGCCCGAGCATCGCCCGGCAGCTGTCAACGTTCCGGGAGGCGCTGCGGATCGCCCGGGATGCCGGGCTCGACCCCGAAGTGATACATCTGGCCAATTCGGCGGCGGCACTGGCCGCCCCGCAGACCCGGTTCGATCTCTGCCGGATCGGCCTGGCCATGTACGGCGTCGACCCGTTCGGCGCGACCGGTCCCCGCCGCTACGGCCTGCGACCCGCCATGACCCTGCGGTCAAGGGTGATCAACCTGAAACGCGTGCCCGCCGGCACCGGCGTGTCCTACGGCCCCGATCATGTGACCGATCGGCCGACCACGCTCGCTCTGCTGCCGCTCGGGTACGCCGATGGTCTGTCGCGCACCGCCGAGGGCCGCGCGTGGGTCTGGCTCGCCGGTCGACGATGCCCGATCGTCGGTCGCATCGCCATGGATCAGTGCGTCGTCGACGTCGGCGATCTACCGGTGACGCTCGGCGATCCCGTGGTTGTCTTCGGTGCCGGCGCCGAGCCGGGCTCGCTCGACCCGGCCGAGCCGACGGCCGCCGAATGGGCGCAGTGGGCCGGCACCAACCCGCACGAAGTCTTGACCGGAATCGGCGCGCGAGTTGCGCGCGTACACCTACACGGGGAAGCGGCAAGATCATGACTGTTCGTTTGGCGGTGCTGTTCGGTGGGCGCAGCGGGGAGCACGACGTCTCCCGGCGCTCGGCGGAAAGCATCCTGGCCCACCTCGACCGCGACACCTACGACGTGACCGAGGTGCTGATCGAGCGGGACGGCCAGTGGCGGGTGAACGGCGACCGGGCCACGTTCGCGCAGGCGCTGCGGACCCTCGGCGAGCAGGACGTGGTGTTCCCGGCGCTGCACGGCCCGTACGGTGAGGACGGCACCGTCCAGTCGATGCTGGAGTGGCTCGGCGTCGCGTTTGTCGGAAACGGTGTCTTCGCCAGCGCCGCGGGGATGGACAAGCCGGTCACAAAGAAACTCCTCACCGCCGACGGCCTGCGCGTGGCCGACGGGGTGACGCTGCGGCCCGACGAGGAGCTGTCGTCGCGGGATCAGGAGCGGCTAGGGCTCCCCGTCTTCGTCAAACCGGCCCGGGCCGGCTCCAGCCTGGGGGTCTCCAAGGTCGAGCGGTGGGCGCAGCTGCCCGCCGCCCTGCGGCTCGCGCGCGAGAGCGACGCGAAGGTCCTCGTCGAGCGCGGGGTGCGCGGGCGCGAGATCGACGTCGCCGTCCTCGAGCACCCCGACGGCCACGTCGAGGCCGGGCCGCCGCTGGAGATACGGGTGGCGAACGCCGCCTTCTTCGACTACGACGCCAAGTACGACGGCGGCGCCGTCTTCGACATCCCGGCTCAGCTCGACCCCGGCACCACCCGGCTGCTGAAGGACCGGGCCGTGCAGGCGTTCCACGCGCTCGGCTGCCGTGGGCTGCTCCGCGTCGACTTCTTCCTGCCGGATCCGGACGCCGAGCACGGCGACGGGTGGACCGGAGACTGCCGGGAGCCGGTGATCAACGAGGTCAACACCTTCCCCGGGTTCACCGCCGCCTCCCAGTACCCGCAGATCTGGCAGCGGGCCGGGATCGGCTTCTCGGCGCTGCTCGACATCCTGATCGAGGGCGCGCTGCAGCGGCGCGACGCCGTCTCCCCCTCTCCGGCGCCCTGCTGATGGCCGTCTACACCGCCGAACATCTCCGCAGCATTCGCGTCATCGTCACCGGCGGGGCGGGCACACCTACCCGGCGCTGACCACGATCCGTACGCTCCGCGACCGACTGGCGACGGCCCGCACCGCACCGGACGTCCGCTGGGTGGGCGTCGCCCACGGACTGGAGGCCAGCATCGCCCGGCAGGAAGGCATCCCCTTCACGGCGATCACCACCGGCAAACTGCGCCGATCGCCGAACCTGCACGAGTGGGGCCGCAACGTCGCCGACGCCTTCCGCGTGCCACTCGGCATCTTCCAGGCCATCATGATCGTGGTGCGCAGCCGGCCCGAGGTGGTCTTCTCCACCGGCGGATACGTCTCCGTCCCGATCGGGATCGCCGCCTGGATGACCCGCCGCCCGCTGGTCATGCACGAGCAGATCCTCACGCTCGGGCTGGCGAACCGGATCCTCGCCCGCCTGGCCGATCGAGTCCTGCTCAGCCACGAATCCTCCATCGACCATCTGCCCGCCCGAGCGAAAGCCCGCGCGGTGGTCACCGGCAACCCGATCCGGCCCGAGATCCTCAGCGGCAACCGCGACCGGGCGCTCGCCGCATACCACCTGGATCCCCGCCTGCCGCTGGTATACGTCACCGGCGGCGCCCAGGGCGCCGTCCAGGTCAACAACCTGATCGCCGACATCCTCCCCGGACTCCTGCAGAAATGTCAGGTGCTGCACCAGTGCGGCGACTACTCCCTCGACCGGATGCGGCAGGTCGCCGACGCCCTCCCGGAACACCTACGCAGCAGGTACCGGGTCGTCGACTACGTGCACGGCGAGCTGCCCGACGTCCCGAGCGCCGCGGACATCGTCGTCGCGCGCAGCGGCGCCGGCACCGTCGCCGAACTCACCGCCCTGGGCAAGGCATGCGTCTTCATCCCGCTCATCCCCACCGGCGGCGACGAACAACGACGGACCGCACGGCACCTCGCCGACGCCGGTGCCTCCCGCATGCTCGCCGGCCCCGACGCCTCCGCCAACCGCCTCTACGAGGAGATCATGGTGCTGCTCGACCACCCGGAGCGACGCCGGGAGCTGGCCAACGCCGCCCGTCAACACGGCCGGCCCCATGCGGCCACGGCCGTGGCCAGCGCGATCATCGACGCCGCCGGCCGGTACCGGTCATGATCCTGCTGTCTGATCGGCGAATCTCGGCCCTCCCGCTCGGCGACAACGGGGAAGCCCTGGTCGACATACGCCAGGTTGCGGAACTTCGGGTTGACGATCGCCTGGCCGACGAGGCCGGGGCCTACGCACACCTACGCGAGGCAACGGTCCAGCGCTTGCTCGCCGCCCAGCGGACCCTGCCCCGGGGGCTGCGGCTGCTGATCATCGAGGGGTACCGGCCACTCAGCCTGCAAACGACCTACTTCGAGAGCTACCAGGCCGAACTGCGCCGCAGGTACCCGGACTGGGACTCGGCGCGCCGGCACGTGGAGGCCAGCAAGTACATCTCGCCGCCCGAGGTGGCTCCACACAGTACCGGCGGGACGGTCGACCTCACGCTCTGTACGGCCGACGGGCTCGAACTGGACCTGGGCACGATCGTCAACGCCAGCCCGGTGGACAGCGCCAACGCCTGCTTCACCGGATCACCCGACATCTCCCCGCAGGCGCGCACCAATCGCGGCATCCTGGGCCAGGCGCTGTCGTCTGCCGGCATGGTCAACTACCCGACCGAATGGTGGCACTGGTCGTTCGGCGACCGCTACTGGGCGTTGAGCACCGGGGCCGCCCGGACCCGGTACGGGCCAGTGGATCTGCCGTGAAGCGGCTGTACGCCGGCGTCACCGCCGTGTTGGCGGTGAGGCCAACTGGTTTCCTCTCACCGGCGGGGTCGTTCGACGTCGCGGTCAAAGCGCCTTCAGGATGCCCTCGACCTGCTCGCGGGCGTCGCCGAACAGCATCCGGGTGTTCTGGCGGAAGAACAGCGGATTCTGGACGCCGGCGTAGCCGGTGCTCATCGACCGCTTGAACACGATCACGTTCTCGGCCTCCCACACCGCCAGCACCGGCATGCCGGCGATCGGGCTGCCGGGGTCCTCCAGCGCGGCCGGATTCACCGTGTCGTTGGCCCCGATGACCAGGACGACCGAGGTGTTTGCGAAGTCGTCGTTGATCTCGTCCATCTCCAGGACGATGTCGTAGGGGACCTTCGCCTCGGCGAGTAACACGTTCATGTGCCCCGGCAGGCGGCCGGCGACCGGGTGGATGCCGAAACGGACCTCCACCCCCTCATCGATCAGCTTCCGGGTCAGCTCGGCGACGGCGCCCTGTGCGTGCGCCACAGCCATGCCGTAGCCGGGCGTGATGATCACCGACTTGGCGGTGTGCAGCAGCTCGGCGGCCTCCTCAGCGGTGATCTCGGTGTGCTCGCCCTCCATTGCCGCAGGGGCGACCGCGCCCTCGTTGCCGAAGCCCCCGGCGATCACGGAGATGAAGGATCGGTTCATCGCCCGGCACATGATGTACGAGAGGTATGCGCCGGAGGAGCCGACCAGTGCGCCGGTGAGGATCAGCAGGTTGTTGTCGAGCAGGAAGCCCGACGCCGCGGCGGCCCAGCCTGAGTAGCTGTTGAGCATCGACACAACGACCGGCATGTCGCCGCCGCCGATCGAGGCGACCAGGTGCCAGCCGAGGGCCAGTGCGAGCACCGTGACGGCGGCGAGCAGCCCCAGGCCCGGGCTCATGACGAAGGCGACGGTCAGACCGACAAACGCGGCCAGGGCAGCGACGTTGAGCCAGTTGCGGCCCGGCAGCATCAGCGGGTTGCTGTTGATCCGCGCTGACAGCTTGAGGAACGCAACGATCGAGCCGGTGAATGTCACCGCCCCGATGAAGACGCCGATGGCCACCTCGGCCGAATGGATACCCAGCAACTCGTGCGCGAGCTCGGGCTGCGCGGCGCCTTCAGCCTCGACCGACAGGTAGCCGTTCCAGCCGACCAGTACCGCGGCCAGACCGACGAAGCTGTGCAGCAACGCGATCAGCTCGGGCATGCCGGTCATCTCGATCCTACCGGCGCGCCAGATGCCGACTGCGGCGCCGAGGGCCATCGCGACGACGATCAGCGCGATCGCGGATGCCTCGACGCTGCGCGAGGCCAGGCCGACGGTCGCCACGAGCGCGAGCGCCATGCCGGCGATGCCGTAAACGATGCCGGACTTGGCGGTTTCATGCTTCGACAGGCCGGCCAGGCTCAGGACGAACAACAAGCCGGCGACGATGTAGGCCGCCGAAGCGGCGGAGACGGCAGTCATGATCAGCCCCTCGTGAACATGCGAAGCATGCGGCGGGTCACGGCGAAGCCGCCGAAAACGTTGATGGAGGCCACCAGAATCGCGACGAACGCGAGGACGGTAACCAGGGTGCTGGCGTGGCCCATCTGCAACAGGGCGCCGACCACGATGATCCCGGAGATTGCGTTGGTCACCGACATCAGCGGAGTGTGCAGCGCGTGGTGCACGTGCCCGATCACATAGAAGCCGACCACGATCGCCAATGCGAAGACGGTGAGATTCTCGATCAGGCGGCCTGGCGAGAAGGCGGTAACAAGAAAGAGCAGCACCGCTCCGAGGCCCACCACAGCGAACGTCCGGGCGGGCGACGCTGCCGGCTTCTCGGCGGGCGCGGGGGTGGCAGGCCGTGCCACGGGAGCGGCGGCCGGAGCCGCCGAGACCTGCACCTGCGGCGGGGGCCAGAGCTTCTCGCCGTTTCGGACGACGGTCATCGACCGCTGCACTACGTCGTCGAGGGCGAGCACGGCCTGCCCGTCCTTGCCGGGGGTCAGCAGCTTCATGAGGTTGACCACGTTGGTACCGAACAGCTGTGAGGCCTGGGCCGGCAGCCGGCCGGGTAGGTCGGTGTAGCCGATGATCAACACGCCGTTGGCGGTGGTGACAACCTGATTGGGTACTGAGCCCGCCACGTTGCCGCCCTGGTCGGCGGCCATGTCGACGATCACACTGCCCGGCCGCATGCTGGCGACCATCTCCTCGGTGATCAGCCTCGGCGCGGTCCGGCCGGGGATCAACGCGGTGGTGATGATGATGTCGACGTCCCGGGCCTGCTCGGCGTAGAGCTCAGCGGCCCGGCGGTGGTAATCGTCGGACATCTCCCTGGCATAGCCGTCGGTGCTGACCTGCTGCTCGGCGTCTGGCACGGCCACATACTCACCGCCCAGCGAACGCACCTGCTCGGCGACCTCCGCGCGAACGTCGGCGGCGCGCACGATCGCGCCGAGTCTGCTCGCCGCGCCGATCGCGGCCAGCCCCGCCACGCCGGCGCCGACCACCAGCACCTTGGCCGGGGGCACCTTCCCGGCGGCGGTCACCTGGCCGGTGAAGAAGCGGCCGAAGGCGTGCGCGGCCTCAACGACCGCGCGGTACCCGGCGATGTTGGCCATAGAACTGAGCACATCCAGCGACTGGGCCCGCGAGATCCTGGGGACGGCATCCATCGCCAGCGCCGTGACCGACTGGGCGGCGAGCGTGTCGATCAACTCGGAATCGAGGGCCGGGGTCAGCAAGCTGACCAGCAGGGCACCACGGCGCAGCCGTGCGACCTCCTCGGCGGTCGGCTTGGCCACGTGCAGCACGACATCCGCCGACCACGCCTCAGATGTCGACCCGATCCGGGCGCCCGACCCGACATAGGACTCATCAAGGAAACTGCTGGCCAATCCGGCGCCGCTTTCAACAACCACCCCGTAACCAAGACCGGTGAGTTGACGTACAGTCGCCGGCGTAGCCGCCACCCGCGTCTCCCCTGGCCGACCCTCCCTGGGCACCCCGATCAGCACGTCCCCTCCAACTCTGGTTTTGGCCCGCAGGCGCAGCGATCCATGCCGCTCGGCCTAACCAATGTCCACGCTCGACGGCGAGACGGGCCGCACTGGTTGCATTCACTCCTCCGCGCCTGGCGCAAGCGCCATCCGCCACGACGCTCGGTCAGCCCCGTCAGGGTTGACGCCCCGCTCCGGCGGGACACACAAGCGGTTCGCGTGACGGTGGCGCAGAGCCCTTGCTTTGCTTTTTCGCGACGCCGGACCGCCCCTCTCGTCTCGCCCGGGTTGGCCGCACCCTTCCGGTATCGACCGCTGCGGGTCCGCAGCCAGGTGATCAAGTGCTGACTGGGCACTGTATGGGAGACCACCCACCCGCACCTAGGCCGTTCGGCCTGTACGTTCGGCCAATTAAGGACGCGGAAGCTCAGCTTCGGCGCCTAGCTGTATTGACCACGAGCGTTGTTGACGGCGTGTCGGCTTGATCAATAGGGAGACCTCCGGCGAGGTGTGAGGTGCTGACGCCCACATCCGAACCGGAGGTCTCGATGGCCCACCGTAATGCCCGCCTGACCGTGTACGCCCGCCGGCTGCTCATCGCGCGTGTCGTCGGCGAGGGCCGGCCGGTCGCCCACGTGGTCAAGGAACTCGGCTGCGCGCGGGCGACCGGCTACCAGTGGCTGGCCCGCTGGCGAGCAGAAGGCGACGTCGGCCTTGTCGACCGGCCCAGCGTGGCCCACCGACTGCCCCACAGGACGCCCGCCGCGGTGGAGGCACGGGTATTCCAGCTGCTCATCGTCTGCAGGCTCGGCCCCGCCGGCTGGCACCGCTGCTGGACATGCCCGGTCGCACCGTCACCGTTGAAGCCGCCGTGAGTACGGCGAGGAGATGCAGATCAAGGCCAGCCCCGGCGACGCGCCCGAGTGGTGGGCGCACCCCCGGTTCGTCGACCCGTGCGTGCCCTGCGGGTGGGCCTCCCCGCCACGACGGGATCAGCGCACGACGGCGTACCGCACATGAACAGCGTACGGCGAGCGGTGGACCGAAAGGATCTTGAGGTCGATATCGCGGTCGAAGCCCTCGAAGAGCCCTTTCCCCCGGCCGAGGACGACCGGAGCGGTGGTGATGCCGAGCTCGTCGACCACCCCCGCCGTGAGCGCCTGCCGGATGATGTCAGCGCCCCCGCCAATGGCGATGCCGCTGTCGCCGGCCGCCCGCCGGGCCGCCGCCAGCGCCTCCTCGAACCCGTTGACCATGAGGAAACCGGTGCTCGGTACCGGTCGATCTGGGGGTGATGGCTGCGGCGGACGGCACGGCCGAAACACTCAAGCTGCTGCTGGAGGTGTGCACGGTACGCAGCCCGGACGACCCGAGAGCGCTGCACATCACCACCAACCTCGCCCGCGCCAGCGACCAGCTCACCGTGGCCGCCGACCGAATCGGCACCGTGTTCGCGGTCGGCCGGGACGTCGCCGCGGCGATTGTGGAGCAACACGAGTAGCCGCCAACGCCATGGTGGCCGTGATCGGATCCAGTCGCCCTCGTCCGGGTCGGCGTCGTCGGGATCGCGCAGCGACCGCCAGGCGCCGCCGCAGTCGGGTAGCCGGAACGAGTGGTCGCCGTGCACGTTGATATGCCGGCGCACGTACGCCGACAGGCGGGCCACGCCGTCCTCCAGCACCGGGTAGCCCTGCGCCCGCAGCTTGGCCAACGCCCGGTCCAGATAGACCGGGCTCCACAACGTCACGCAATTCAGGACGAGCCCGAGCGCGCCGAGCTGGTCTTCCTGCCCGTCGCGGTACGCCCGGTGCAGCTCCCCCTTGCGGCCGTAGAAGATATGCCGGGCCAGGTCGTGACGCCCCTCGTTGAGGTTGCGCATCGCCTTCATTTCACGCCGGTACGCCGGGTCGTCGACGAATGTGAGCACGTGCAGGGTCTTGAAGATCCGCCCGTACATGGCGAACGCATCACCGAGCTGGGTGGGCCGACCATCGCGCTGCAAGATACGGATTACGTCGTGGGCCGACACGGTATGGGTGTAGATCGAGCAGACGATCCGCAGGATGTCGCTCCAGTGCCGGGCGATCTTCTCCAGGTCGATGGTGCCGCGGGCAGCCCGGTCCAGCGCGGCGTAGTCGGCGCCGCGGTTGATCCGCCACAGCTTCGCGTCGGGCAGATCGGCCAGCACCGGCCCTTAGTCGAACCCGAGCAGCGTCACGATGGCGAACACGATGTCGGAGTACGAGCCCTGGTCGGTGATCAAAACCTCGGGCCGGCGGTCGCTGTCGGGGTTGAAGATCAGGTCCACGAAGTGCAGGGTGTCTTTCGCCGCGCCCGACACGACCCGGCCGGCCAGCCCGATGCGCTGGTCAGAGATCATGTTGAGCCAGGTCACGCCCTTCTTGCGGGCGAAGTACTTCGGGCTGGGCCGGGCGTCGATGCTGCGCACCGGCACGACGAACCGCACCCCATCCACCGCGGCGACCATCCCGCCGCCCCACGCCTGCGCCAGGCCGATACCGGCCTGGGTATCGATGAGTACCGCATTGGCCGCGATGTAGGTGTCCGGGCGCAGGTAGTGCTGGTCGACGTGGGCCAGCCGGGCAGGCCGTCGGCGCCCACGCTCAGGTGCGTGTTGGCGTCCAGGCCCGCGGCGGTCGCTCGCCACGCCTCGTCCAGGTCACCAGCGTGGGCCTCCAGCAGCTCGCTGGGGTCTTCGGGCAGCAGCAACGCGGACAGTACCGGCTGCTTGACCGCCTCCCACGCGTCGTCGGACAGCAGCCGGGCCCGCGGGTCGGCGAACCGGTCGGACACCTTGGCGAAAATGTCGCGGCGCTTGAGGCCGGCGTGGAACAGCTCCAGCACGCAGAACACGTGCTTGACTCGGCGCTCGGCGAGTGACCTGACTCACTGATGTCACAAACCGCCGGACGCGCGGTGTCTTGAGGCCGCACCTTGAAGAAGGAGAGGCCATGGCTGAGAACACCGATGTCATCGTGGTCGGCGGCGGATACGCCGGCGTGATGGCGGCCAACCGCCTGACGCGGCGCGACGGCGTGACAGTGACCCTGATCAACCCGCGTCCGGCCTTTGTCGAGCGGATCCGCCTGCACCAGCTCGTCGGCGGGTCGGACGACGCGGTGGTGGACTACCAAAGGATTCTGGCCGGCGGCGTCGGGCTGGTGGTCGACACCGTGACCCGGATCGACACGTCCGAGCGTCGCGTGACCCTGGCGAGCGGCGGCACGCTCGGCTACGACTACCTGATCTACGCCGTGGGCAGCGGCAGCGCCGACCCGAGCGTGCCCGGCGCGGCAGAGCACGCCTACCCGATCTCCATCCTGGAGGAGGCGCGGCGGCTGCGGCCGGTCGTCGACGCCGCGCCCGCATCGGCCGCGGTGACGGTGGTGGGAGCCGGGTCGACCGGCCTTGAAACCGCTTCCGAGCTGGCGGAGCTGGGCCGGAAGGTGACCCTGGTGTGCGGAAAGGTGCTCGGGCCCTACCTGCATCCCCGGGCCCGGCGCTCGGTGGCCGAGCGGCTCACCACGCTCGGCGTGACCGTGATCGAGGGCCCCGGCGCGACGGTGACGGGCGTGACACGCGATGCCGTCCAGCTCGCCGACGGCCGCGAGTTGCGCAGCGGCGTGACCATCTGGACCGCGGGATTCGGCGTGCCGGATCTGGCCGCCCGCAGCGGGCTGAGCACGGATGCCTTGGGGCGCCTGCTCACCGACGAGACGCTCACGAGCGTGGACGACGCACGCGTCGTCGCGGCCGGGGACTCGGCGGCACCGTCGAACCTGCCGGTGCGGATGAGCTGCCAGTCCGCGGTGCAGCTGGGCCCGCAGGCCGCCGAGACGGTGCTGAGCCGGATCGCCGGCAAGCAGCCCGCCGACTTCAACGTCGGGTTTTTCGGCCAGTGCATCAGCCTGGGGCGCCGCGCCGGAATCGTCCAGTACGCCAAGAAAGACGACACCGTGACAGGGGTGTCTTACCTGGGCGGCGGGTCCATGGCGATGCTCAAGGAGGCCGTGTGCAAGAGCACCATCTGGCAGATGGCGCAAGAGGCGCGCAGACCCGGCTCGCTCAATCTCTGGTTCAAGGATCGCCAGCGCCAGGAGCTGCGGCGCGCCAAGGCCGGCGAGGCGCCGACGGTCACCGGCCGGCGGGCCTAAGGAGAGGTGCCGGGATGAGCGACCACGCCGGTGACCCGGCGACCGAGACCTTCGTTGCCCACCGAAACCTGCTGTTCACCGTCGCCTACGAGATCCTCGGATCGGCGGCCGACGCGGAGGACGTGCTGCAGGAGACCTGGCTGCGGTGGGTCAAGGTCGATCTGGATCAGGTACGCGATCAGCGCGCCTACCTGATCCGGATCACCACCCGCCAGTCGCTCAACCGCCTGCGCACCCTGCAGCGGCGCAAGGAGGCGTATGTCGGTCCCTGGCTGCCCGAGCCGCTGCTCACCGCGCCGGACACGGCCGAGGATGTCGAGCTGGCCGAGAGTGTGTCGATGGCGATGATGCTCGTCCTCGAGACGCTCTCGCCGACCGAGCGCGCCGTCTTCGTGCTGCGCGAGGCGTTCGAGGTCAGCTACGACGAGATCGCGGCGGCCATCGACAAGAGCCCGGCGGCCGTACGCCAGATCGCGCACCGCGCCCGGCGGCACGTCGATGCCCGCCGCCCCCGCAAGGTGGTCTCCCCGAGCGAAAGGCGGGCGGCGCTGGAGGCGTTCCAGCGCGCGGTCGAGACCAGCGACCTGCGGGGCCTGCTCGACGTGCTCGCGCCCGAGGTGGTCGTGGTCAGCGACGGCGGCGGCTTCAAACAGGCCGCGCTGCGGCCGATCGTCGGCGCGGAGAAGGCGGTCCGCATGTTCATCGGTAGCATGCAAAAGGTCGGAGGCACGCTCACCACCGAACCGACCGTGATCAACGGCAGCCCGGCACTGCTGTTTCGCGTCGACGGGGAGATCGACGGCGTCGCCGCGCTGCGGATCGAGGACGCCCGCGTCACCGGCATCTACTACGTCCGTAACCCGGAGAAGCTGTCCCGTATCGGGTCCGAAACCCCGCTCACCCTGCACTGAGACGACCTTAAGCATCTACGTCTATCGGGTCGATTGCGGGAAATCCTTTGCCTGCGCCTGCTGCGCCGCACGGCCGCGGACGTCACCGCCGCCGAGCCGGTCGTCCTGGCCGGCGCGCTGACCCGGCGGGCGCAACCCAACACCGGCGCACGCGGGCCGCGAGCTCAGCAAAACGCTGGCACGCGCCGACCACGCGAGCCCAGCAAGACGCCCACCCCGCGAGCGCGGGAGAAACCCAGGCGCTCCCGTGGTGTTCCACCGTCGAAAAGGACGGCACACCGCGGGCGTACGTCTGAGGTCAGCCCTGCCCACCGACCTCGCCGAGGCGTACGGAAGGACCGGGTTTGGTCTCCTTGACGGGCAGCATCATGAGGATCGAGAGGATCAGGAGGCCACCCAATATCACCGCCACGCCGATCTTGTCGATGCTCGGGAAGACGTCCAGGTGCAGCAGGTGCCACAGGAAGTGGATCGCGTTGTAGATCAACCATGCGCCCCCAGTCACCGCCAGGGACTCCCGGGGGGGGTCGGGCGGCGCAGCGCCCACACGCTCAGCACCAGCAGCGCCAGGTTGAGCGCCCCCACGTCGCGGGCCAGATGCTCGTTGTACGGGCCGAGCGCCGCCACCCAGTGGAGCCCCGGCGCCGGGAAGTCGTTGTAGAACGACAGCGGGAACGCCGCCGCCCACACCCCCTGGTAGGCCGCCGCCACTGCCAGCAGCCCGGCCATCCAGCGCTTGGCCGCCACGGTCATCGCGACGCCGCCCACTGCTCGAAGGGGATCTTCCCGCTGTGGAAGTCGCCGGCCGGCAGCACGCCACCGTTCGCCATCGCCTTACCGACGGGCACCGTCAGCACCAGTTTGCCCTTGGCCAGGCGGCGCATCATCGATGCCATCTTCAGCACCTCGGGGCCGGCCAGCTCGGTCGCCCGGCCCTGGGCGGGGCCTTCGGCCAGGCGTACGAGCTCGGCGGCGACCTCGGAGGCGGCGACCGGCCGGCTCAACATCAACGGCGCCACCGTCACCGGGCCAGGCACCTTGTCGAGTGTTTTCGGCAAGCCTTATGAGCACCACGCCGGCAACGTCATTGAGCACCACATCCTGATCGATCGATTCGAATGGGGCAACGGGCAGCGAGTTTGGAGTCCACCCTCGTGGCAGGGCCCCTGGCAAAGTCGTGAGGGTGCCCGTCTTGATGTGGTTGGTGTAGACGCGCCCTTGCTGGTGGTAGCAGGGCGGGCATGACCGGTTCCGGTGATCATCGAGGTTCCTACGCCTTGTTGATCGTCCGAAGTGAGTCATGCCCGCGCTGCCATCATCGCTGATCTCGTCCTTGTCCGGCGCACCGGCGGTCACCGTGTTCGAAGCCGCTGCTGGGCTGCCCGCGGCGCTGGCCGGTCTGCCAGATCCCCCAGCTCACCGCGGGGTGCGGCACCGGCTGACGGTCGTGGTCGCCGCGGCCGTGTGTGCCGTGGTGGCCGGCTACCACTCATACACCGCGATCGCCGAGTGGATCGCTGATGTCCCGGCCGCGACCGCGCTCGCGCTGGGCATCACCCCGGACCGGCGCCCATCGGAAGCGATGATCCGCATCCTTGGCGCCGTCGCCAAGGTTGGCGCAGCGGTCACGGGAGCCGGGCGACGGCTCCGTAGACCGACACGTCCGCGGAGGCCGGCCGTGGGGCTTCCTCGCTCTCGGCACGCCACTCGTTGACGGGGACGACGCCGGGCTCCACGACGTCGAGGTCCCTAAGTAGGGCGGCGAACTCGGCCCTGGTCCGCGGCCAGATGTCGGTCTGTCCAGTGGCGAGCATGCGGTCGTAGACGGCGGCCACGGGCTCGGAAAGGAAGTCCTTCGTGGCGTTGGTGGCGACCAGGTAGCTTCCGGTTGGGAGCGCGTCGAGCAGGCGCGCGACGATCGGCGCTGCGGCCCCGGGGCCGGGTATGAAGTGCAGCACTGCGACGAGCATCAGCCCGATTGGGCGGGACAGGTCCAGCGTGGCGAGCAGGTCCGGGTGGGTAAGGATTGTCTCTGGCTCGCGGAGGTCGGCTTCGAGGTAGGCGGTGCGGCCTTCGGGGGCGCTGGTGAGCAGTGCCCGCGCGTGAGCCATCACCATGGGGTCGTTGTCCACGTAGACGACTCGTGTCTCAGGAGCGATCGCCTGGGCGACCTCGTGTGTGTTGTTGGCGGTGGGCAGGCCGGTGCCAATGTCAAGGAACTGCCGAATGCCCGCCTCGCGGGCCAGGTAGGTGGTGGCCCTGCGCAGGAAACGCCGGTTCTCCCGGGCGGCGATCGGCGCGCTGGGCCAGGCCGCAGCGATCCGGTCCGCGGACTCGCGGTCGGCCGCGAAGTTGTCCTTGCCGCCGAGCCAGTAGTTGTAGCGGCGGGCCGGGTGCGCGGTCGTCGTGTCGATCCGGTCTCGCATCGGGTCGGCTTCTGGCAGATTCACGGGCCAACTCCCATAACTACGTCTAGCCGGCTGTGGTCTGCCGGGCGGCGACCGCCGCGTTGCGAGGCTCAGGGTAGTACCGGATGGACGCTCAGCGTGTCCCGTGCCTGCTTGCCTGCGTACACTGGCCGCCGGCACGGTGACCGAGCTGCTCGACTGAGGCGCGTGGAAGGGCCCCTTGCCAACAAGGGCCCTTCCCGTACGGCCTGCCCGGCCTAGCCCGTGTTTCATAAGGCTCGGAGCCACTGGTTGATGATGGCGACGGTGACGGTGGCTTCGAAGCGGACGGCGAGTTTGTCGTAGCGGGTGGCCATGGCGCGGTGCTGTTTGAGCTGGTTGATGCCGCACTCCACGGCGTGCCGCAATCGGTAGTCGACCGGGTTGAAGGCGGGTGGTCGTCCGCCTTTGGATCCCTTGGCCTTACGGTGAGCGTCCTGGTCGGCCTTGCTCGGGATGCAGACCCGGATCTTTCGGCGGCGGGCATACCCGCGGTTGCCGCGGCCGGTGTACGCCTTGTCGGCCAGGACCAGGTCGGGACGAGTCCGGGGCCGGCCGCCGCCGACCCGGTACACCTTGATCCGCTCCAGCACGGTGATGAACTGCGGGCTGTCTCCGCGCTGCCCACCGGTGATCACCACGGCGAGGGTCTTACGGCCCTGCTCGCAGGCCAGGTGCGTCTTGGTGGTGAACCCGCCCCGGGAACGACCCAGCCCGTGATCGGCAGGCTCGGTGGCAACACCACCCGGCGGCTCCTTCTGCAGGTGACCGTCCCGGCGGGCACCCGCAGCGTGCTGGTGGGCGCGGCTGATCGTGGAATCGACGCTCACCGTCCAGTCGATCTTCCCGGCGGCGTCCGCCCCGGCCTGCAACCCTGCCAGGACCTTCGCCCACGTGCCGTCACGCTGCCAGCGCCGGAACCAGCGATACAAGGTCTGCCAAGGCCCATACACCTCCGGCACATCCCGCCACGGCGTCCCGGTCCGGACCCGCCACCGGATCCCGTCGATGATCTGCCGTTTCGTCCAACGCGGCGGACGCCCCCGGCCCGGCTCCACAGGCAGAACAGGCCGCAGCCCCGCCCACTGAGCGTCGGTGAGATCGTGCCGCCTCGCTGCCGCTACCCTGGGCACGAGGTCTCCGGTCGGTCTTCGGTTTGCTTGGTCGCTAACCGATCTACCGGAGACCTCCTCTCTTATCGATCACCGCCACGCCGGCTTCTCACCGCCTAGCAGAGCCTTACGAAACACGGGCTAGTGTGAAGATCGTCGGGCACATATCCGGCACAACTGAGACCGGCAAGGCGTGCGAAGGCAGTGCTTCCCCAACCGTGATCAGCCGCCGAGGTACGCCTGGACGACCTCCGGGTTGTTCGCGACGTCGACGGCCGCGCCTGACACCTTCAGCCGGCCGGACTCCAGCACGTACGCCCGGTCGGCGATCTCCAGTGCCGCGAGCGCGTTCTGCTCGACGACCAGCACCGTGGTGCCCTGCTGCCGGATGCGGGCGATGGTCTCGAAGATGAGTTCGACGAGCACCGGGGCGAGACCCATTGACGGCTCGTCGAGGAGCAGCAGCTTCGGCCTCGCCATGAGCGCCCGGCCGAGGGCGAGCATCTGCTGCTCGCCCCCGGACAACGTGCCCGCGCGCTGCGCGATGCGTTCGCGCAAGCGGGGGAACAGCTCGTAGACCTGCTCCTTGTCGGCGGCGATCCCGTGCCTGTCGGTGCGCACGAACGCGCCGAGGTCGAGGTTTTCATCGACGCTCATCCGCGGGAAGATCCGGCGACCCTCCGGCGCCTGAACGATCCCGAGGCGCACGATCTGGTGCGCGGGCAGCCCGTTGAGCCGGCGCCCCTCGAAGGTCATCGTGCCGCGGCGCGGATGCAGCAGCCCGGAGATGGTACGCAGCGTGGTGGACTTTCCGGCCCCGTTCGATCCGAGCAGCGTGACGATCTCGCCGGGCATGACGGTGAGGGTGAGGCCCCTCACGGCGGCGATGTTGCCGTAGTAGACCTCGATCCGATCGAGCGAGAGCATCGGCTCGCTGGACGGGGGACGCTGCTCCGGGACAGGGACGGCGTGGAAGGCGTTCGGCATGGTCACAACCTCCGCTCCCGGGCGGCCTTGCCCAGGTAGGCCTCGATGACGCGGGCGTCGGACCGGATCTGCTCCGGTGTTCCCTCGGCGATGCGCTCGCCGTGGTCGAGCACGGTGATCCGTTCCGAAACCCGCATCACGACGCTCATGTCGTGCTCGATGAGCAGCACTGACAGGTTCTTCGCCTCGCGCACCCGGTGGACGAACTCGGTGAACCGGGCGGACTCCCGCGGGTTCATCCCGGCCGTCGGCTCGTCGAGCAGCAACACGCTCGGCCGCACCGCGAGCGCCCGGGCGACCTCGAGCCGACGCTGGTCGCCGTAGGAGAGGTTGCGGGCGTACTCGTCGGCGGCCCGGCCGATGCCCACGAAGTCGAGCAGTTCCCGCGCCGTTTCCCGCGCCTCGCGCTCCTCGCGGCGCTGCCTCGGGGTGTGCAGCACCGTCGCGGTCACCCCGGAGCGCAGGTGGGAATGCATGGCCACCTTGACGTTCTCCTCGGCGGTCATCAGTCCGAACAGCCGGATGTTCTGAAACGTCCGGCCAACGCCAAGGGCGGCGATGCGGTGCGGTGCCAAGTTGGTGATGTCGCGGTCGCCGATGTAAACGCGGCCTGCGGTCAGCTCGTAAAGCCCGGTGAGCGCGTTGAAGAAGGTCGTCTTGCCGGCCCCGTTAGGGCCGATCATGCTCACGATCCCGCCCTCGGGCACCGTGAAGCTGACGTCGTTCACCGCCACGAGGCCGCCGAAGCGGACTGTGAGGTGTTCGGCTCGCAGGGCCGTCCGGGTCTCGGTCGTCTTGGTCGTCGTAGTCACCGTCGGTCACTCCCCTCGCCGGCCGCCGCGCGCTCGACCTGCTCGTCGAGCTCGTCCACCTCGATCGCATCCTGACCCACGGCGGTCTTCTCGTGCTCGCGCAGCACCAGGCGCGTCCGGGACTCCGGCAGGAAGCCCTCCCGTTTAAAGAGCATCATCAACACCAGCGCCCCGCCGAAAAGTAGGAAGTTGTATGACGTGAAGTTGATCTCGGTGCCGAACTGTGCGTTGAAGGCGTTGCCGAACTGCGGTAGGCCGGTCGAGTTCACCCAGGCGAGGATCAGCGCACCGAGCGTCACACCCCACACATTGCCCATGCCGCCGAGCACCACCATCGCGAGCAGCGTGATGGAGATGGAGAACCGGAACGTTCCCGCGAAGGCGCCATTCACGTGCGTGGCGTACGCGACCCCACCGATGCCCCCGGCCACCGCGCCGATGCCGTACGCCGCAAGCTTCGTGCGCATGAGCGGCACGCCCATGGCGCTCGCCGCCACCTCGTCCTCGCGGATCGCCAGCCACGCCCGGCCGAGCTTGCCCTCCCGCAGCCGCAGTGAGATGAAGATGATGAGCGCGGCGAGCGCGACGAAGATCAGGTACTTCGACAGCAGGTCGAACGGACCGAGGTTACGGATGCTCAGACCATTCGCCTCGATCGCGACGCTGTAGATCGGGTCGACCGGCGTAATGCTCTTGTCCCCGTTGGAAAGGTTGAACCCAAAGACGTTGTCTCCGTTCCGGAAGACCTGTGGGATGATCTCGCCGAATCCGAGCGTGACGAGCGCGAGATAGTCGCTGCGCAGCCGGAGGGTGGGTGCACCGATGATGACCCCGAAGACGAAGCACAGAGCCGCACCGGCGACGAGCACCATCCAGAAGCTGAAATGGATGCCCGGCTGGTTGGTCGGCACCGACCCCAACAGGTGCACCCGGATCTGATAGAAGAACGCCGACATCAGCCACGCGGCCGTGTAACCGCCGATGGCCCAGAACGCGACAAACCCGAGATCCAGCAGGCCGGCGTACCCCACGACGATGTTGAGGCCGAGCGCGCAGATCACCCAGACGAGCGCCTCGTTCAGCGACGCGCGCGGGAGCCAGGTCTGGAGGAACCCGTCGGCCCCGAGTCTGCTGGCGTAGTAATGCAGGAAGAACACGGCCAGTGCGGCGAGGGCGAAGCCGATCGGCCACCGCAGATGCTCGGGCACCCAGCGTCGACGCTGCGGTGGCGGCACAGGCCTGGACAGGTCGTATCCCACGGCTACTCCCCTGTCGCGCGGCCGAGCAGGCCGTCCGGTCGAAACACCATCAGCAGGATCAGGATGCTGAAGACCACGGTCTGCGACCACTTCTGCCCGAGTCCGTACGGTGCGCCGTCGTTGATGCCCTGGATCAGCCCGATCAGGACGCCCCCGAGCACAGCACCGGTCAGATTGCCGATGCCGCCGAGGACCGCCGCAGTGAATGCGATGAGCCCGAGCTGGAAGCCGAGGTCGAAGCGGGTCGAGGCGATCGTCTGCTGGTACATGACACCGGCCGCCCCGGCCAGCGCCCCGCCAAGGAGGAACGTGAAGGAGATCGTCGAGTTCACGCTGATGCCCATCAGCCGGCTGGCGTCCTGGTCCTGCGATGTCGCCCGCATCGCCTTCCCCTGCTTGGTCCTCGTGACCAGCCAGCTCATCAGCAGCAGCAGCGGCACCGTGAGGACGATGATGATGAGGAACTTGTAGTCGATCTGGACAGCGCCGAGGTGGATGGCGCCCGACGGTAGGACGCTTGGCCACTGCCTCTGGCCCGAGCCATTCCAGAGCAGACCGATCTGCTGGAGCACGAAGCTCATGCCCACCGCCGTGATGAGGGGGGCGAGTCTGGGCGCACGACGCAGGCGGCGGTAGGCGAGAAACTCGATCATTACGTTGAGCGTGCCGCAGAAGGCCATCGTGGCGAGCAGGGTGACCAGAAAGAGCAGCCAGGCCACCACGTTGGACTCCCGCTGCCCCATGACGGTCGTGAGCAGGAAGCCGCTGAAGAGCGTGCCCAGCATGAACAAGTCCCCGTGGGCAAAGTTGATCAGCTGGATGATGCCGTACACCATCGTGTAGCCCAGCGCAATGAGCGCGTAGAGCGCGCCGTTGTTGAGCCCGGCAACGGCGGCAGAGAAGAACTGGCCCGGCGACTCTACGACGTTGGCGAGAAGCCATATCGCAACGGTGACGAGGATCAAGGTGGCAGCCGAGCGCTCGATGACCGCCCGCCGGGACAGTGGGGGACGGATGGCGGTCGGGGCGAGGGTGGTCGGGGTCATGGGGCTCCCTGTGCGGCGGTGGGTAGAGCGTCCGGTGGTGTGGCGCGCCAGCATCGGCGCGCCACACCCTGATAGCGGCGGGTCAGGAGGTGACGGGCCAGGCTTTGTGGAACGTCTCCTTGTTGCCCTTCATGATCAAAACCGAGATGTCCCGGGCGCTGGCGTCGCCGCTCTTCGGGTCGATCGCCAGGTCCTTGCCGAGCACCGCCTTGCTTGCCGGGATGGAGATGCCGGAGCCCTCGAACACCGCGTCCCGCACGCCCTTGCGGGTGCCGTCGGACTTCTCGATGGCGGCGAGGATCACCTGCAGCGCCATCACGCCGTACATTGCGTAGCTGGTGACCGGGTCGGAGCCGTACTTGGCCTTGTAAGCGTCGAGGAAGGTGGCTGCGGCGCCGCCGGCCGCCCGCAGCTGCGCCGTGTCCAGGCCGGCGAACGTCAGGTACATGCCCTGGCCCTCGGCGAGCTTCTGCAGGTCGGTGTAGCCCGTGAAGCCGTCGGGACCGAGCAGCTTCACCGGGCCGCTGTTCGGGCCGAGGACCTTGACCTTGTCCTTGACCAGTTGGCCGCCGTTGTTGTCGTAGATGCCGCCGAAGTAGACGCAGTCTGGGTTCTTCGACTTGACCTGCTGGAACAGCGCCACGTAGTTCGGCTGGGCCTTGTCCCAGGCCTGCTCGCCAACGACCTCGATACCCTGCTTCTTCGCCTCGTCCGCGAACGTCTTGGCCACGCCCTGGCCGTACGTCTCGTTGTCATTGAGCACGTAGCACTTCTTGAGCTGGAGGTCCTTGGCGACGAACTGCGCGGCTGCGGCACCCTGATAGTCATCGGTGGTGATGACCCGACCGTAGTTCCGCTTGCCGCTTGGGAAGAATTTCTCCGGCTCGCCCGGGTCCCACTTCTTCGTCAGGCCGGGGTTGGTGTTCGCGTGCGAGATCATCAGCAGCGGTCCCGTCGAGTCCGCGTTCAGCACCGGAGCCTCGATCTTGGCGCAGCCGGAGTTGTAGGTGCCCATGACCGCGACCTCGTTGGCGTTCGCGACGTGGTCCTGCGCGTTCTTGGCGCAGGTGGCGTCGTCCCACGCGCCCTTGGCCGCCGTGGAGTCGTCGTACTTCTTTAGTGTCACCGTGTGCTTGCCGGCCTTGCCGCCCTGCTGCTCTAGGTAGAGCTGCATGGCGTTCCATGTGGCGTCGGAGGCGTCCTTGGACGCGCCCTGGAACGGCAGGTCCACGCCGACGACGACGTTCTTCGCCTCGCCGGTGCTGGTACCCGTGCCGCCCGGGTCTCCCCCGCACGCCCCAGCGGCCATCGCGACGACCACCAGACCCGTGAGTACGTTGACATGTCTGGCCATCCGAAGCTCCTCTCCCTCGTCGTAACTGCGACTGGGGTCGGCGAAGCCGCGGTAGGCCTCCGGGCCCCTCCCCGAGCCCGGCTGTACCGACCTCGATCGTGGCGACGACCGTAGGCGCGACCGGCCCGCGCGGCGATGGACGATTGTCGTGGTCAGCACACCCGGCGTTGAACATCTGTCGAGACACCGTGCCCGACCTGCACCTTCGCAACGTTTTCCCTGGATAACGTGTTGGTAGCGACCAGCCGATCGTGCCGTTTACCGTTCCGCAACCGTCGAAGACTCCCGATCTTTTCGACGACTGTTCAAAATCAATGGACGCCCAAACGGCGGCTGGTCGATGCTCGGGAGTCCTCGTGCACGCTGATCTCCAGCGGATCGTCGATGACCTCACGGAATACGTGGGGCTGCCGATACAGCTGACTGACGTGCGGCTGGACTCGATCGTCTTCGGCCCGCACGGCGGAGAGATCGACTGGATCCGACGGGAGAGTCTGCTACTGCGCCGCACTCCCCACCAGGTCCGCGCGCTACTGGAGCGCAGCGGCGTCTTCTCCGCCATCGGTCCGTTGCGGATCCCCGCCGACCCGGATCAGGGCATGTGGAGCCGGGTGGCCGTGCCCACTCGCTGGCACAACATCACCTACGGCTACCTATGGATCCTCGACAACGTGCAGGTGCTGACCGATCATCAGCTGCAGCACGTCGCAGACCTCGGCGCGGAGATCGGCCGGCTGCTGCACGCCATGCAACGCGCCCGCCATGTCGACGCGAGCCGATTGTCCGACCTGGTCGCCGCGCCGCTCGACGTACGGCAGCGGGCAGCAGCTGAGCTGTTGGAGTCCGGCACCATCCCGCCCCGCTCGCCGGTGGCCGCCGTCGTACTTGCGCATCCGGCCGCCGAGGCGACCCCCGACGACCTCGAGACGGTCCTGTGGGACGTCGGCACAGACGCCCTGCCACGGGCCGTCCTGCGGGTCGTCGAGCCGAACCACACCGTGCTCCTCGTACCGCTGCCCCGGTCCGGCGATCTTCAGCCCGCACGGTCGGCGGCGGCGCGGCTGCGCCGGGTCTACCTGAACGCCACGCACCCCCCGCTGTTGACCGTCGTCGCTGGCATCAGCGACCCGCACACCGAGCTTGTCGAGGTCCACGCAGCCTACCGCCAGGCCAAGCTTGCGGCGCGCGTCGCGGAGTCGCTACCGGAGCTGGGGCCGGTCGCCGAATGGGGCCGCCTGGGCGCCTTCCGGGCGCTGGTCAGCATCCCCACCGACCAGGTCGGTGCGCTGGCCTCCTCCGTCGTACGGTCCATCATGGACGCCGGCGACCCCAGCCTGCTGCCGACGCTCGAGGCCTACCTCGATAGCGGTTGCGACATGAAGTGCACGTCCGCCTTCCTCAACGTGCACCGCGGAACGGTCTACTACCGCCTCCGCAAGGTGGAGACCGTGTCCGGCCTCCACCTGCACGACGGGCTCGATCGGCTGGCCCTGCACCTGAGCATCAAGCTCGGCCGCCTCGCCGGCATCATCCCCCACCGCAACGGCGGACCGCACTAGTCGGACAGGTCAGCGCCAGCGATGATGTAACTTCCTCCAACCCAGGGTCGGTTTGAGAGCGAGGAACGATGACGCGAACCGGTCGCGAACTGCCGTCGAAGGCGTCGGTGGTGATCATCGGTGGCGGTGTCATGGGCGTCAGCACCGCGTACAACCTGGCCGCGGCGGGCGTATGCGACGTCGCACTCGTGGAGAAGGAGGCGCTCGGCGCCGGCTCTACCAGCAAGGCCGCCGGCGGGGTACGCGCCCAGTTCTCCGACCGGATCAACATCGCACTCGGGCTCCGCAGCCTAGAGGTGTTCAGGCACTTCCGGGAGCACTTCGAGCAGGAGATCGACCTGCACCAGGTGGGCTACCTGTTCCTGCTCGACTCCCCCGAGAGCGTGGCCACGTTCGAGCGCAACGTGGCGCTGCAGAACGAACTCGGCGTGCCCAGTCGAATGATCCCGGTCGACGAGGCGAAGCGGATGTCCCCGCTGATCTCCACCGAGGGCCTGCTCGGCGCCGTCTACGCCCCCACCGACGGGCACTGCACCCCCGAGTCGGTCGTCCTCGGATACGCCTCCGCCGCCCGCCGTAACGGCGCGAAACTGATCACGAGCTGCGCCGCGATCGGCATAGAGACCGACGGCGATCGGATCGTCGCGGTTAACACGGAGGGCGGCCGGATCGAGACCGACACGGTCATCTGCACGACCGGCGCGTGGTCACGCCAGATCGGCGAATGGGTCGGCGTCGACCTGCCGGTATCCCCCCTGCGCCGACAGATCCTCATCACCGAGCCAATCCCCGGCCTCGATGCCGACACCCCGTTCACCATCGACTTCGGTACCAGCTTCTACTTCCACTGTGAGAGCAGAGGGCTGCTGCTCGGGATGTCCGACCCCGACGAGACCCCCGGGTTCAAGCTGACCCGCTCCGATAGTTGGCTGCCGAGGCTGGGCAAGGCGATGGCGCGCCGCACCCCGGCACTGTCAGACGTGGGCATCGCCAGCGGCTGGGCCGGCCTGTACGAGATGACTCCCGACCACAACGCCCTTATCGGAGAGGCGGCCGAGGTGAGACGGTTCCTGTACGCCACCGGTTTCTCCGGCCACGGCTTCCTGATGGGTCCGGCCGTCGGGGAGGTCATGAGGGACCTCTACCTGGGTCGGCAGCCCTTCGTCGACATCAGCGGGCTGCATGCCGGCAGGTTCGCCGACGCCGAGATCCGACCCGAACTGAACATCGTCTGACCGCCCCGCGCGGACGCGCTCGAGACCAGTACAGGGAGACAGTCATGGCACCAAGGCCGACCGCGATTCCCCGTGCCGAGGAACTCGCCGAGCTTGCCCGTACCACCGCACAGCGGTGCGGAGTCGACCTGGCGGCGATCGCCGGCGACGTGAGGACGACATCGCCCATCAATGGTGAGAGCCTGCTCTCGGTCGGGTGGGTGGACGCGAAGGCCGTCGATCTCGCCGTCGAGCGCGCCCAGGAGGCGTTCCTCGCGTGGCGTACCGTACCGGCACCGGTCCGCGGCGCCCTGGTCAAACGGTTCGGCGAGCTGCTGACCGAGCACAAGAGCGACCTCGCTGCGCTCATCAGCCTGGAGGTTGGCAAGATCGCTTCGGAGGCGCTGGGCGAAGTCCAGGAGATGATCGACATCTGCGACTTCGCCGTGGGCCTCTCCCGGCAGCTGTACGGCCGGACGATGACCTCCGAACGGCCCGGTCACCGCCTCATGGAGACCTGGCACCCGCTCGGCGTCGTGGGCGTCATCAGCGCCTTCAACTTCCCCGCCGCCGTCTGGTCGTGGAATACGGCGGTCGCCCTCGTCTGCGGCGATCCTGTCGTCTGGAAGCCGTCGGAGATCACCCCGCTCACCTCCGCCGCGTGCGGCGCCCTGCTCAACCGGGCCATCACGGAGCTGGGGGCGCCGACGCACCTCAGCCAGGTGCTGATCGGCGGCGCGGACGCCGGGCAGGCGCTCGTCGACCAATCGGGCGTGGCACTGCTGAGCGCCACCGGTTCAACCCGCATGGGCCGCTCGGTCGGACCGCGGGTCGCCGACCGCTTCGGACGTTTCCTGCTTGAGTTGGGTGGCAACAACGCCGCCATCGTCGCGCCCTCGGCCGACCTCGACCTGACCACCCGCGGCATCGTCTTCGCGGCCGCAGGCACCGCCGGGCAGCGGTGTACGACGATGCGCCGGGTCATCGCACACACCTCCGTCATCGACCGGCTCGTCGAGAAGGTCTCCGAGGCGTACAACCGACTGCCCATCGGCAATCCGCTGGGGGCGGGAACGCTGGTCGGCCCGCTGATCAGTGACACCGCGTACAAGAACATGAGCAACGCCCTGGCGGCCGCCACCCAGCAGGGTGGCACGGTACTGGTTGGCGGTGGGCGTCGCTTCGAAGACCAGGCCCCCAACGCGTACTACGCCGAGCCGGCGATCGTGCGCGTTGGCGAGCAGACCGACATCGTCCGGCAGGAAACGTTCGCGCCGATCCTGTACGTAATGCCGTACGAGAGCCTGGACGAGGCAATCGCGATGAACAACGCGGTGCCCCAAGGCCTGTCATCGAGCATCTTCACCAACGACCAACGGGAGGCCGAGCGATTCATCTCCGCGGACGGCTCCGACTGTGGGATAGTCAACGTCAACATCGGTACCTCGGGCGCTGAGATCGGTGGCGCCTTCGGCGGCGAGAAGGAGACCGGCGGCGGCCGGGAGTCGGGCTCGGACGCTTGGAAGAGCTACATGCGCCGGGCGACCAACACGGTCAACTTCTCCGGTGAGCTTCCCCTGGCGCAGGGCGTCGACTTCACGGTCTGACCGCTGAACCTGTCGGGCTCGCAAAGGCGCCATTGCATGGTGGGATCGATGGACGCGTTGAATGAACCCCTCTCGGTCCCGAGGTCAGATCGCCCAGGCGAGTTCGGCAAACGCAGCGGCGACCTGCAAAGCGGGCGGAGCGTCGAGCCCGAGTTCGTAGTGTCCGCATCGTAGGTTCTGCATGAAGGCGTAGCCAGCAACGATCACCTGTGCTGTCTCGTCCGTCCGCAGCCACCGCGCTCCCGTACGGTATCTGCGCTGAACCAAAGATCAAGGCCGCGGATCCAGGCTTAGTCGCAGTTCGTCAGTGCGATCCTGCCATGGATCGGCCCGAGCCGGAGCCCGGTCACGAGTTCCCCGGCCTCGGCGAGTGCCGTCACGTCGAACTCGCCGCTGCGCGCCGCCGTCCAGAAGCCGTCGGCCTCCCCACTGGTGCCGGGAGGGAATGTCAGCTCCATCTCGATCTGGACCGTATCCGCGAGGTCGAGAGCGTCCTCGCCGCCCGACGGCTCGCCCGGCATACCATCGTGCCATTCGACCGCAGGGATGGCGAAGCGCCGGGCGAGCAGCAGCCGCGGCGGGCCGTCCGGCCATTCGGAGACACCGAACTCGAGAACCAGGGTGTCCGCTTCCACGTCACCCTCCCAGCGGTCGAAGAGACCGTCCAACGGGACCACCAGGAACGCTCGGAAGGCACGCCACGCGAGGCCGACGTCCTGGAAGCAATCCGGGTCGCCGCCTTCCGCCGCGATCAGTCGGCGCAGTTCCTGCAGTCCGTCACGCCACGAGAGAGCTGTCATGGCTGCATTTGATCACCCAGGCCGTCACGATCGCCAGGACACGGCCTGTTCGGCATGTAGATCACACGCAGGTCGCCGTTGCCGTAGCGGTCCTCCCGCGTCAGACGCGTCGTGTTCGAGGCTGGCCATGACGGTGGTGGCAAGGTCGGCGCGGCCGGTGTAGGTGCGCCAGTAGCTCAGCTCCTGCCAGGTGTGGCCCTCGGTGGGTAACACGGCGCAGGCGTCGAGGGCGAGCAACCGATCATCTAGTGGCACGCCCAGAGTGAGATTCACGAGCAGCGGGGGCCTGCTCCTGCATGGCATCAGAGGTCGTTTCCGGCGTAGGAGTGGTTGAAGCTTTTGTTGGTGAGGGGGAAGTCGGGGACGATCGTGTCAGTGAGCGCGACGGGCAGGGCGGGCCAGTTGAAGAACGACGGGTCGGCGATCTTGGCCCGGGTGAGGGTGCCGTCCGGGTTCAATTCGACGCGGTGGGTGATGGCGCCGCGCCAGCCTTCGACGATGCCTACGCCGGCCGCTCGGCGCCCGGGTGCCGGCAACGCGCGCTCGCTGGTTGCCGTGCCGGCGGTGAGGGTGGGCAGGAGCGCGGTGAGGATCGCCGCAGAGGTGCGGATCTCGTCGGCGCGTACGAGGAACCGGGCCAGCACGTCGCCGTTGGTGTGGACGGGGATGGTGAAGTCGTCGAGGTGGGTGTGGGGGTGGGCGGCCGGCGCGGGCGATGCCCAGCTCGGAGGCGAAGAGACTGAACGGGGGCAGGCCGAGCAGGGCCAGCAAGGCGAGGCCGAAGCTGGCGGCCAGGGTGGGGTGGCGGGCGGCCAGCCCGCGTACGACAGCCAGGCGGGGGCTGCCGGGCGCGCCGAGGATCTGGCCGGCGCCGCAGAACGCGACGGCCTTGCTCAGGCCGTGGCCGAGGACGTGCAGCAGCACGGCGGTGATCGCCAGCCGGCTGCCGGTGGTGGTGACGCCAGCATCCGCTTGTAGTCCTCGGCTCGGGCATAGCCTCGTACGTCTTACGTAGCGCCCCTGCCATGTTCACCGTGACCGGGCCCGTCACCGTCAACACGTCAGCGTGCCGCGGCGAGGCCACCAGCCGCACCCCATGCCGCTCGGCGTCATACACCGGGCTGAACGCCTGCCCGATCTCGATCTCGCAACCGTTACACGACCCGGCATCCACATGCCGCACCTGCGCCGACCCACCCAACCCGGCCGCGCCCGACAGCGGTTGGGCCCGACGCGCCCGACGCGGGCTCGGCCACCCGACCCACGCTGCGGATCTTGCCGATCAGCCACACCATCCACTCCCCCTCATCGACGTCCTCCCGGCCCTTCCTGCCCGCGCTGCTGGGTTGGACAGCGCGCGTGCTCACGAGGAATCAGCCCGCTCAGCGGCGCGTAGATCACCCAGCAGCTCGGCCTGACTCGTCAACACCTCGGTCAGGATCCGCCGCGCCACCGCCAGCAACTCCGCCACCTGCGGGCTGACCAACGAGTAGTACACGGTCGAACCGTCCCTGCGAGTCACCACCAGGTTCGCCCGGCGCAGCACCGCCAACTGTTGCGACAGGTGCGCCGCTTCGATACCCACCTGCGGCAGCAGCTCCGACACCGCATGTTCCCGCTCCGCGAGGAGCTCGAGGACTCGAATCCGTGCCGGATGCCCCAACGTCTTGAAAAACTCGGCCTTGGCCTGATACAACGGCGTACTCACGGGCCCACCCCTTCCTGGGGAGACACGCTACGAGCTGCGTCCTGCCGCGGCACGCCGCCGGCCGCCGGAGGCGAACTGCGCCGAAGTTCGGCCGCGACCGCCGCCACCGCCCCCGCCACGGTGGGCACGACCCGATCGTCGCGCACCTGAGGCAGCAGCCGGGTGGCCGACAGGTCCTCCCGGCAAATCAGCCCGGCAAGCACATCAGCGGCGGCCAGCTTCATCGACGTCGTGACCCAAGTTGCCTCCGCATCCAGCGCACCCCGGAACACCCCCGGAAACACCAGCGCGTTGTCGATCTGGTTCGGGTGGTCGGCGCGGCAGGTGGCCACCACCGGGGCGATGTCCCTCACCAGTTGCGGGCGGATCTCCGGCTCCGAGGCAGCCAACGCGAACACCACCGGGGCCTCGCCCATCGACGCCACCAACTCCCGGGTCAGCACCCCCGCCCGGGAGAACCCGACCACCGCGTCCGCCCCAGCCAATGCCTCAGCCAGCCCGCCCCGCACCCGCCGCTGATTGGTCCACCCGGCCATCCACGCCTCATGCGGCGGCAACCAGGGCACGTCGTCGCGGTGCAGCACCCCGCCCCGCATGACCACCACCACATCGGTGGCGCCGCCCGCCACCAGCAACCTCACCGTCGCCGTACCCGCCGGCCCGGCCCCGATCACCACCAGCCGCGCCGACTCCACCCGCTTGCCCACCACCCGCAACGCGTTGCGCAAGGCCGCCAGCACCACAATCGCCGTACCGTGCTGGTCGTCGTGAAAGACCGGGATGTCCAGCGCCTCCTGCAGCCGTCGCTCCACCTCGAAACAGGCCGGCGCCGCAATCGCCTCCAGATCGATCCCATCGAACGAGGGAGCCAACGCCCGCACCGCCGCCACGAACTCGTCGGGGCCCGTGGATGCCAGACAAATCGGCACCGCCTCAATCGCGGCCAGCTGGGCAAACAGAATCGCCTTGCCGTCCACCACCCGCAACGCCGCCGCCAGTCCCACAGCACCCCGGCCCGGTACCGCCGTGCCGTCGGTCACCACCGCGACCCGGTATCGCCCGGTCACCTCGTCCGCCGCAGGGGCAGCTCGTTCCCTATCCGGCGGCCTGCCACCTGCCGCCAATCCCTCGCGCCGTCCTGGCATCCGGGACCGCCGTTCCTGTCAGCTTCCATCAATGAGGCCGCCTACCTACCAGCGACCGCGACTGCAAGGCGTCAGCCACCCGGACGGGCGCGGCGTAAGCCGCCTCCCTGTCCTGGCGATCTGCAACCAAGCGCATCTCGTGACTTGCTAAAATTAGCAAGTCATGAGGGCGTCGGTAAGCCGATCACACATAGAGCCATCACAGAAGACCTGGGGCCAGTCCGGCATATCGACTGCGGGCGGCCCTGTCGGCAGAGATTCGACCCGCCGCACGTGCTCGCCGCGATGACGGCGCCCTGATCCGGCATGGCCCGCCGGCCCATCTCTCGTACGGCGGGCCATGCCGCCTCCCGCAGCCGGAAACGACGGCCGGCTGGCCTGGTAGCCGCCGCCACCCGGTCACCCACGCCGGGACGATCCTCCGACGCCGGCACCGGGTCAGCTACTGCCGGGTGCCGTGCCTGGCAGCCGGGCCGTACCGCGTGAGAGTCTGAACAGCCACAGGAGCATGACTCGCAGCAGAGCGGTCAGGCCGGCGCGATCGCCGGCGCGCTGCAGTTCACGGGCGCGGCCGACCGCGACGACGAGCCTGCCGCCGTGGGCGGGCCACAGCGGTGCATGTTGACGAATGCGGATCCCAAGTCCGGCCAGCTTCGCGGCGATCCTGCCGTCGCTCACTGGTAGGGCGCCAAGGTCGGGTAGGAGGCCGACCCGGACAGCCAGATAGGCGTCCCACGCCGCACGCCGGGCCGGGTTCATCGCCGCCTTTGCCTTCCTGACGCAGTTCCGCCACCGTCACAACTGCCCAGCGGGGTCGAGCACGCCCTGCTCTCCCCCGGCTAGCACGCCGATGCGGCGCAGATGGGCGCGGGCTGCGCCGATCGCCTCTGTCGTGCCGGGAAAGACGCGGCCAGCAGCGCGGAGCCGGTCGAGCACGCCGACCGCGTCGAGGATCTTCTCCTGTCCCGCCCGGACACCGGAGACAAAGACAGTAATGCCGCGGTGTTCGAGACGCTCGATCGCGTCACGTAGCACCAGCGCGCCGGAACCATCGATCGTCGATACCCTCGACATCCGCAGGATGATCACCCGCACATCCGCCACCTCGGACAGTTCGAGCAGGAACCGGTGGGCGGCCGCGAAGAACAACGGCCCGTCGAAGCGATAGGCCACAATGTGCTCCCTGAGCAGGGCAGCCTCCTCGACGTGGTGATCGGCGATGTCGAGCGGCACCTCCTCCAACCGGGCCGCACGCGCGATCTTGCGGATAGCCAACGCGGCAGCGACGAGCAGGCCGATCCCGACGGCGGCGATCAAGTCCAACGCGAGGGTGGCTACCGCGGTCAGCACCAGGATGAGCGCGTCGGAGCGGGTCGCGCGGGCCAGGGCGGTCAGCGAACCCACCTCGACCATGCGCACCGCCGTGGCCAGCAGCACCCCGGCCAGCGCGGCAAGCGGGATGTACGCCACCAGCGGAGCGGCTGCCAACATGATCACCGCCAGAGCGACCGCGTGGGTAAGCGAAGCGAGTCGCGACTGGGCGCCAGAGCGGACATTGACCGCGGTACGGGCGATAGCCGCCGTCGCCGGAACGCCACCGAACAGCGGAGTCACCAAATTCGCGACCCCCTGACCGAACAGTTCCCGATCCGGGTCGTGGCGCTGATTCACCGTCATGCCGTCGGCGACCGTCGCCGACAGCAGACTCTCCAGAGCGGCCAAGGCAGCGACCGCCAACGCCGAGGTGAACAATGCCGGTACGGCAGCCAGGTCCAGGAAGCCCAGCGAGGGGGCGGGCAGCGTGGCGGGCAGGACACCGATGCGGGCGACATCGAGCGACAACAGCTGCCCAGCCACGGTAGCCGCAGCCACCATGATCAGCGAGAACGGCACCGTGGGACGCCAACGCGCACCGGCCAGCATCACCGCCGCCACCCCCAGCGCCACCACCAGCGCGGGCCAGTTCGGATGGCCAGCGAACTCGACCAACGCCCGCCAGGCAACCACGGTGACCTTCTCACCGTCCGGGTTCGGCACACCTAACGCGGCAGGCACCTGCTGCAGGAAAATCACCGCGGCGATACCCACGGTGAAGCCCTCCACCACCGGCGCCGGCACGTAACGCACGTACCGTCCGGCGCGAACCAGGGCCAGTGCCAGCAGCATCAGGCCCGCCAGCACTCCGACGGTGAGCACACCGCCCGGCCCGTACCGCGCCACGATCGGGACCAGCACCACCGTCATCGCCCCGGTGGGCCCAGACACCTGCAGGTTCGACCCGCCGAACAACGCAGCGAGGGCACCGGCGACGATCGCGGTCACCAAACCGGCCGAGGCCCCCAAACCGGACGACACCCCGAACCCCAGCGCCAACGGCAGCGCCACCACCGCAACGGTGAGCCCGGCGACCAGGTCACGGCGAGGCTGCCTCCGCATCGCCGCAACATCCGTGGCCCCCGGCAGAAGACCAACCACCCGGCGCCAGGCCACCCGGGCGAACACGGCGGCGCTCACCGCCGGACCGACGGCTGGTCGTCAGCGTCGACCCCATCCCCACGGAGGCTCTCCAGCAGCTCCGCCTGACCCGCCAACATCTCCGTGAGAAAACGGCGGGCCGCCCGCATGAGATCCGCCACGTCCGGCCCCGCGAGGGCGTAGATGACCGCCGACCCGTCCCGCCTCGACGTGACGATCCCCGCCCGACGCAGCACCGACAACTGCTGAGACAGGCTCGACGCCTCGATGTCCACATCAGCCAGCAGATCCCGCACCGTCATCGGCCCATCACCGAGCAACTCCAGCACCCGGATACGCACCGGATGCCCCAGCGTACGGAAGAACTCCGCCTTCCTCTCATACAGCGGCAGCACCACACGCCCTCCCCACCAGACTAACGGCCTTGGCAATTGAAGACCTCTTCATGTCGCCCGAACCCGGCAGCCCCGGCCGGAGTGATCCTCAACACCTTCGCCACAACCCAGGCCGGTTGTCGGCCGAGCGCTGGCCCACACCTGCCCCTGCCGAAAACCTCATCCACCCTGGTCGGAGTCGAGTTACCGGGTTGGGAATCTCGGCGCCGGTTCGGGGCGGTGAGCCCTGACGCAGCCGGGTGATCGCTGCGGCATGATGGGCTGCCGTGCTGCTGCGCCTGGCGTACCTGGGCGTGACGAACGCGTTCGCGATGCTGCGCCTACTGCCGATGAGCAACCGGGACAAGGATGTGGAAATACTTGCCCTACGCCATCAGATCACCGTGCTGGAACGCCAGCTGGGCAAGGAGAAGGTACGGCTCGCCGCAAGTGACCGGGCGTTCTTGGCGGCCTGCTGCACCGGCTGACGCGCGACGTACCTGCGCCGAGTGCGGCTGCTGGTGCGCCCGGACACCGTGCTGCGGTGGCATCACGACCTGATCGCCCGCCGTCACGCGGCCGTCTCCCGACCCAAGCATCCGGGCTGGCCACGCACGGTGCGTTCCGTCCGTGCCCTGGTGCTGCGCCTCGCGCGGGAGAATCCCAGCTGGGGCTACCGACGCCTGCACGGCGAACTGCTGGTGCTGGGGGTGAAGGTGGCCGCATCGCAGCAAGTTCCGCGAGGTGTTCGACATCGTCCTACAGACCTGCCGCCATGAACTGTTGGATCGGACCTTGATCTGGAACCAACGGCACCTACTCCACGCCCTACGCGAGTTCGAAGAGTTCTATAACGGACACCGGCCTCATCAGGGCATCGCGAACGCACGCCCGCTGCACCCGTTGCCCGCACCGATCGCCGATCCGGACAAGCTGGCACGCCTCGACATACGAAGACGCCCACGCCTCGGCGTCATCCTCCACGAGTACGAGCATGCTGCGTGACCTGCGCGGACGAGGTTTTCGGCAAGCGCAGCCCATCATGCCGACGCCGATGATCCCGACCCGCAGGGGAACGCGCTCAGGCCCTCAGCTCTTCCCCTTCTTCGCGCTCCACCGCCTTGAGCTCCTCGGGGCTGAGAGCGGGGGCTTCGACGTGACCGTGTTCGACCTCTCCGGGCGCGATGACCTTGCCCGGGTCGATCCCGCGTAGCTCGTGGCTGAGCTCGGCGAGCTCCTGGCCACCCGCCATCTCCGTGGTGAGCTGTTCGAGGGTCAGGTCGTCGCGGTGTGCGTCCAGGACTACCCGACCGAGCTTGAGGATGATGAAGTGGTTGCCGACGAGGTAGGCGTGGTGCGGATTGTGGGTGATGAAGATGACGCCCAGGCCGGCGTCGCGGGCCTTGACGATGTACCGCAGGGCGACACCGGACTGCTTGACACCGAGCGCGGCCGTCGGCTCGTCGAGGATGATCACCCTCGCCCCGAAGTAGATGGCCCTGGCGATCGCGATGCACTGGCGCTGGCCGCCCGAGAGGCCCGCGACCGGCCGGTCGAGATCGGGGACGACGACCCCCATCTTGCCCAGTTCATCCTCACAGATGCGCTTCATCCGGGCGATGTCCAGCGTGCGCAACGGCCCCTTGCGGAGTTCGTTGCCGAGGAAGAAGTTCCGCCACACCGACATGAGCGGCGCGAGCGCGAGGTCCTGGTAGACCGTCGCGATGCCGCTCGCCTGGGCGGCCCGCGGCGAGCCGAAGCGGCGCGGTTCGCCGTCGAGCTTCATCGTGCCGTCGGTGTGGTCGTGCAGGCCGGACATGATCTTGATCAGCGTCGACTTGCCGGCGCCGTTGTCGCCCAGTACGCAGGTGACCTCGCCCTGGCGGACGTTGAGGCTGACCCCGCGCAGGGCGTGGACGTTGCCGTAGCTCTTGCCCACGTTCTCGAGTTCGAGGATGGGGGTGGTCGAATGGCCGGCGACGTCGTGCCGCTCGTTGGTCGCGGTGCTCATCGCAGGTCCGCCCTCCTCTTGACGTACATGTTCACCAGCGTCGCCAGCAGCAGCATCACGCCGAGGAACGTCCTGAACCAGTCGGGGTTCCAGCCGGCGTAGTTGATGCCGAGCTGGGTCATGCCGAAGATCAGCGCGCCGAGCGACGCGCCGACCACCGAGCCGTAGCCGCCGGTGAGCAGGCAGCCGCCGATGACGGCGGCGATGATGAAGATGAACTCCTTGCCGACGCCCTCGCCGGACTGCACCGTGTTGAACTGGAACAGCAGGTGCATGCCGGAGAGCCAGGCGCAGAACCCCACGGCCATGAACAGGCCGATCTTGGTCGCCCGGACGGGTACGCCGACGGCGCGCGCCGCGGCGGCGTCACCGCCCACCGCGAACACCCAGTTGCCCACCCGCGTACGCAGCAGGACGTAGGCGGCGATGACGGTCAGCAGGACCCAGTACAGGACGGTGATCTTCAGGGTGACCGGCCCGAGGGTCACCTCGGAGCCGAAGATGTTCTGCGCGCTGGCGAAGCCGTCCATGTCGCTGATGTCGGCGCTGGCGACGTTGCCGGTGAGCAGCCGCGTGACGCCGAGGTTGACGCCCTGCAGGATGAAGAACGTGCCGAGCGTGACCAGGAAACTCGGCAGGCCCGTCTTGAGCAGCAGCCACCCGTTGAACGCGCCGATCGCGACGGAGACGGCCAGCGCCAGCAGGATGCCGACCCACACGTTGAGCCCGAAGTTCCAGGCGAGCAGAGACGCGGAGAGCCCGGAGGTGGTCACCGCGACGCCGGCGGAGAGGTCGAACTCCCCGCCGATCATGAGCAGCGCCACGGGGACGGCCATGATGCCGATGGTCGAGGCCCCGTAGAGGATCGTTCCGACGTTGGCGACGTTGCGGAAGGGCTCCGCGGCCGCCATGAAGAGCAGGAAGATCACGATCGCGGCGATGAGCGACCCGACCTCAGGGCGGCTCAGCAGCCGTGCCGCCAGGGGGCGGGTGGCGACCCGGTCGTCCCGGGCCGCCAACCCCCTGCTCGGCTCCGTGGCCGTAGCAGTCATGTCAGCTCACCTCGTGCCGTTGCTTGCGAACTTCTCGACGGCGGCGACGTTGGTGTTGTCGATGAACGCGGGACCGGTCAGGGTCGCCTGGCCACCGCCGATGGTGTTGCCGTTGGTCTTGTAGAGCCACAGGCTGTCGACCGCGAGGTAACCCTGCAGGTAGGGCTGCTGGTCGACCGCCCACTGGACGTCGCCGTTCTTGATGGCGGTCACCAGGTCCTTGTTGGTGTCGAAGGTGACCACCTTGGCCGAGCTGCTGGCGTCCTTGACCGACTTGACGGCGGTCAGCGCGAACGGGGCGCCGAGGGTCAGCACCCGGTCGATGCTCTTGTCCTGCTGCAGCTTCGAGGTGATCGCCGCCTGGACGCTCGGCATGTCGGTGCCGGTGACGTAGATCTTCTCGGTGTTCGGGAAGGCGGCCTTGGTGCCGTCGCACCGGGCCTCGAGGCCGACGTGGCCCTGCTCCTGGATGACGCAGAGCGCCTTCTTGGCGCCGTCCTTCGTGAGCCGCTGGCCGGCCGCCTCACCGGCGATCCGCTCGTCCTGGCCGAAGTAGCCGAGCACGCCCATGCTCTTCCACGCGTCGATGCCGCCGTTGAGGGCGACCACTGGAACCCCGCCCTGGACGGCCTTCTGCACGTTGGCCTTCATGGCGTCGGGCTTGGCCAGGGTCACCGCGATGCCGTCGACCTTCTTGTCGATCGCGGACTGCACGAGGTTGGCCTGGTTCGCGCCGTCCGGGTCCGACTGGTACTGCAGGTCGACATTGTCCTTCTTCGCCGCGTCCTCGGCCCCCTTGCGGACCAGGTCCCAGAAGGTGTCGCCCGGTGCCGCGTGGGTGATGAAGGCGACGGTCATCCTCGGGGTGGTGGCGGTGCCGGCCTTACCGGCGTCACCCCCGGTGGACTGCTTGCCTCCGCTGGAGCTGCACGCCGCCAGGGCGAGAGCGGTCACGGCGCCGGCCGCGAGCAGGGACATGCGGGATCTGCGCATCATTTCGTTTCTGCCTTTCTTCATCCGCCACGTCGTCGGGACGGATCTGGGGGACGGGTCAGGCGGTGGTACCGCCTGTTGGGGGATCGTCGGTGCCTGGTGCGATCGGTGGTGTGTCAGCTGCTCCCGCAGGAGCCGGTCAGCGCAGCGGGCCGCAGGACTGCAGGTACGTCAGGGTCCGCCTCGCGATGGGCAGGGGTCTGTCGGCGGGGCACGGGTACATGTCCTGCTCGACGATGGCGAAGATCTCCGCGTCGAGATTTGCCAGGGCGTCGAGGATGGGGGGCATGTCGGGGATGCCCGCCGGTGGCTCGCACATGGCGCCCATCCGAACGGCCTCGCCGAAGCCGATGCCCTGTTCGTGCACGGCGGCCACGACAGCGGGGTCGACCTGCTTGAGGTGCACATACCCGATCCGCTCGGGATGGTCGCCGATGAGCTTGAGGTTGTCCCCACCGCAGTAGGAGATGTGCCCCGTGTCCAGGCACAGGCTCACCAGGTCGGGGTCCGTCTCGTCGAGGAACCGCTCCACGTTCTCGTGCGTGTCCACGTGGGTGTCGGCGTGGGGGTGGAACTGGATCTGCAGGCCGAACGACTCCCGGATGCGCCGCGCGAGCCGGTTCATCTGCCCGGCGTACGCCACCCACTGCTCGTCGGTCAGGTGTGCGTCCTCGAGGACCTTCCCCGTCTGCGGGTCGCGCCAGAAGTCCGGGATGACCACGAGGTGCCGGGCGCCCATGACAGCGGTCAGCGTGGCGGCCGCGGACACGTCCTGCCACGTGGTGTCCCACGAGTCGGCGCGATGCAGGTGCTCGAAGATGGTGCCCGCGGTCACGGTCAGTCCCCGCTTGTCGAGCTCGTCGCGCAGCCGGGCCGGGTCGGTGGGCAGGTAGCCGTAGGGCCCCAGCTCGATCCGGGTGTAGCCGGCGGCGGCGACCTCGTCCAGGAAGCGCTGCCAGGGAGTCTGCCGGGAATCGTCGGGGAACCACACGCCCCAGCTGTCCGGGGCGCTGCCGATCATGGCCGGCCTGCTCATCGGTTCCTCCTTTCGGTCGGCGCCAGCAGTGCGCGCTGGGTGGCCTTGTGCTCCGCGTACGCGGCGTGGGCGCGCTGGGTGGTGTCGAGGTCGCTGACCTGACTGACCGGAACATCCCACCACGACTCGCTATCGGGGGCGTGGACGGTGGGGTCGGTCTCGACATGGATGACGACGGGGCCGCCGTCCGCCTGGGCGGCCTTGGCATCCTTGATCGCCTGCTCGAGTTCCCCGCGACTGCGCACCTCAATCACCGTCGCGCCGAGGCTGCGGGCATTGGCGGCGAGATCGATCGGCAGCTTTCCGCCGTCCAGCCGGCCGGTGGCGTCGTTACGGAATCGGTACCTGGTGCCGAACCGCTGTGAGCCGAGGGAATCCGACAGTGAGCCGATGGAGTGGAAGCCGTGGTTCTGGACCAAAACGACGATCACCTTGACCCGTTCCTGCACGGCCGTGACGAGTTCCGTCGGCATCATCAGGTAGGAGCCGTCGCCCACCAGGACGAAGACGTCCCGGTCGGGGTCGGCCAGCCGCACCCCGATGCCGCCGGGGATCTCGTAGCCCATGCACGAGTAGCCGTACTCGACGTGGTAGGCCTTGCGGTCCCGGACACGCCACAGCTTGTGCAGATCGCCGGGCATGGAGCCGGCGGCGCAGACGACGACATCCCTCGGGTCGGACAGCTCGTTGACGCAGCCGAGCACGGTGCCCTGGGTGAGGACGCCGTCGGCGAGTGCGTCGGTGACCTCGGCGGGAGGGTGGTAGGCGGCCTCCACCCGCACGTCCCAGTCGCGGAACAGCCTCGCCTGCCGACCCTGGTACGCCGGGTCCACGGCATACCCCTGTAGGGCTGCGGTGAGGGCGGTGACGGCCTCGCGGGCGTCCCCCACGACCGGCAGCCCCGCGTGCTTGCCGGCGTCGAACCGGGTGATGTTGATGTTCACGAAGCGGACGCCCGGATCCTGGAAGGCGGTGCGCGAAGCGGTGGTGAAGTCGCTGTAGCGGGTGCCGATGCCGATGACGACGTCGGCCTCCCGGGCCAACGCGTTGGCGGCGGTCGTGCCCGTCGAGCCGATCGCGCCCATGGCCTGCGGGTGACCGTGCGGCAGCGCGCCCTTGCCGGCCTGGGTCTCCGCGACCGGGATGCCGGTGGCCTCGCAGAACACGCGCAGCGCCTCCTCCGCGCCGGAGTAGTGCACCCCGCCACCGGCGACGATGAGCGGCCGCTGCGCCGAGCGGATCAGCGCGGCCGCGTCCGCGACGTCGACAGCCTCCGGAACCGGCCGGGCGACCCGCCACACCCGCGGGGCGAAAAGCTCGACCGGCCACTCGAACGCCTCCGCCTGCACGTCCTGCGGCAGCGCGATGGTCGCCGCGCCCGTCTCCACCGGGTCGGTGAGGACCCGCAGGGCGCCGAGCAGGGCCGAGGGCAGCTGCTCCGGCCGATTGACCCGGTCGACGAAGCGCGACAGCGGGCGAAAGGCGTCGTTGACGGTGACGTCCGCGGCGTGCGGCACCTCGATCTCCTGCAGCACCGGTCCGGACACCCGGGTGGCGAATGTGCCCGAGGGCAGCAGCAGCACCGGCAGACGGTTCACGGTGGCCAGGGCCGCCCCGGTGAGCATGTTCGTCGAGCCGGGGCCGACGGACGCCGTGCAGGCCCAGGTCTGGAGGCGGTCCTTCTGTCGTGCGTAGGCCACCGCGGTGTGAACCATGGCCTGCTCGTTGCGGGCCAGCACGTAGGGCAGGCGCTCCTCGTCCTCGGCCAGCTCGTTCTGCAGCAAAGCCTGGCCCACGCCCGCGACGTTGCCGTGGCCGAAGATGCCGAGGCACCCGGCGAACAGCTTCTGGCGCTGGCCGTCCCGCTCGCTCCACTGGCTGGCCAGGAAGCGCACGACGGCCTGCCCCACGGTCAGGCGTACCGTGTCGGCGCCGGCGGTCATCGAGGTCCTCCGATCGGCAGTCTCGGGCCGACATCCTGCTGGGCCCACGAGGCCCGCACCCGGGCGTGGGCGGGGTCGTCGCAGATGAGCCAGGCCCGGGTCGGCCCGGGGCCGGCCATGACGTTCAGGTAGTAGAGGTCGTGGGGTACGACGATGACCTCGCTGTCGCCGGCGTCGAGGCTCACCTGAGCGGCCGGTGCCAGCGTGGCCACCCGCAGGCTGGTGTGGCGCCACCCGTCGAGGGCGTCGCTGATGCACACCTGGAAGTCGCCGTCGCCCGCGCTGCCGAAGGGATGCACCCAGCGTGCGTTGTCGCTCATCACCGCCCCCCGTGCACAAGCTCCGCGGCGATGTCGACGGCGGTGGCCACGTCACCGTCCGGCGGGAAGAGCAGCGCCCGCCCGACCACCAGGCCGCGCACGGCCGGCAGGTCGAGCGCCTTGCCCCACGCGGCGTACGTGTCGTCCGGGTCGCGTCTCGGGTCACCGCCGAGCAGAAGCGTCGGCAGCGTGGTGGCGTCCATGACGCGCTCCAGATCGTCGACCACGGGCAGTTTCAGCCAGGTGTGCAGGCTGGTGGACCCCAGACCCGCAGCGATGTGGATCGACGTGATGGTCGAGTCGGGGTCGAGCAGGTTGCGCACCCGGCCGTCTTCCCGAACCGAGAGGAACGGCTCCACCATCGCCATGACACCGTGGGCGGCGAGCTCGGTGATCGCGTGGGCGCTCGCCTGCAGCGTGGCTGCCGTACCCGGATCGCCGAGGCAGATGCGGGTAAGCATCTTGCCGCCCTCCAGCCCCCGGGCCGCGATCGCGTCGGCCGTGTACGCGGTGAACCGGTCGTCGAGCTCGAAGACCGCGCCCTGCAGGCCGCCTCGGTTCATCGACCCGATGGCGACCTTGTCCTCCAACGCCCCCATCAGGAGCAGGTCGTCGAGGATGTCGGGCGTGCCGAGAACGCCGTCGACGCCGGGGCGGGACAGCGCGGTGGCCAGCCGCTCCAGCAGCGCGCTGCGCGAGGCCATGGCCTGACGGTCGTCACGCACGCCCAGCGCGCCGCGCGCCGGGTGGTCCGCGGCCACGATCAGCAGCCTGCCGTCCACGCCGACGAGCTGCCGGCGCCGGCGGGCTGCCCAGCCGTCGATGATCCGTCGCGGCTCGCGTACCCGGATCTCGGTCAGATCGGCGATGGTCGAACGGGTCGTCGTCATGATCATCCCTCCTGTCCCGCGGTGGCGAGGACGGCCTCGACCTCGGCGGTGGTTGGCATGGCACTGGAGCACTCGAGTTTGGACGCGACGATCGCCCCGGCCACGTTGGCGAAGCGCAGGATGCGACCCAGCTCCCACCCGTTGAGCAGCCCGTGGACCAGCGCACCCCCGAAGGCGTCACCCGCGCCGAGGCCGTTGACCACCGTCACGGGGAACGGCCGCACTTCGACGCGCTCGTCGGCGGTCGCGGCCAGCACCCCCTTGGGTCCCTGCTTGACGATGGCGAGCTCCACCCCGCGCTCGAGCAGGGCGTCCGCCGCGCGCTGAGGTTCGGTCTCGCCGACCGCCACCTCGCACTCCTCGCGGTTGCCGACCGCGACGGTGACATGCTCCAGGGCCTTGGCGACCTGGTCGCCGGCCTCTACCGAGTGCGGCCAGAACATCGGCCGGTAGTCGAGGTCGAGGACGGTGTGCGACCGCCGGCCGCGGGCCTGCCACGCGGCGAAGTGCGCCGTGCGGGACGGCTCCTGCGACAGCCCGGTGACGGTGGCCCAGAAGACCCGGGCCGCGCGAATCGCATCGAGCGGGAGTCCCTCCGCCTGAATCATCAGGTCGGGGGCGGTCGGATAGCGGTAGAAGTACAGCGGGAAGTCGTCCGGGGGGAAGATCTCGCAGAAGGTGACCGGCGTCGGGGGCCATCGACCTCGGCGACGAACACGTCGTCGACGCCGCGTTCACGCAGCGACCGGCGGATGTAGCGACCGAACGGGTCGCGGCCGGTACGCGTGATGAGCGCCGTCCGGCGTCCGTACCGCGCCCCGGCCACGGCGACGTTGGTCGCGCTTCCGCCCAGAAACTTCTCGAAGCGCTTGACGTCCTCGAGGCCCACACCGTGGTCGAGCGGGTAGATGTCCACCCCGCACCGACCCATCGCCACCAGGTCGTACGTCGCGCCTGCTGCCGTCACCATCGTCAGGCCCCTGCCGCGCTCGGTCCCGCCACGGCCGGTTTGCCGGCCACGGCGAGCAGGTGCCCGATGCTCGCCCGTACGTCGGCCACCGGGCCCGGTCCCGCGGACCCGGTGGCCGGAGCGCCGGCCAGGATGCAGTCCTGCTCGAGGACGTACCACCCCGCGTACCCGCCGTCCTCAAGGGCCGTCACGATCGCCTTGACATCGACGTCACCCTGACCGAGCGGGACGTACATGCCACCGGCCACGGCTTCGGTGTAGGTCACCTCGCCGGACTGCACCCGCCGGGCCCAGTCGAGGCGGACGTCCTTGAGGTGGGTGTGGGCGATCCGCCCGGGGTGCTGCTGCGCCACCGCGACCGGATCGCCGCCGCCGATGAGCAGGTGTCCGGTATCGAGGCACAGGCCGATGCGGCTCCCGGCGAGCATCCGGGCGGTCTCCTCGCCGCTCTCGACCATCGTGCCGACGTGCGGGTGCAGCGTGGCCACGAGTCCGCGGGCGGATGCGGCCTCGGTGATGCGGTCAAGGTTGCCCAGCAGTGTCGACCAGCGGGACTCGTCGAGGACCGGACGCTCGTCGTAGCCCTCCTGACCGGTCGCAGCCGCGATGACCACCGTGGAGGCGCCGGCCGCGACCAGACCGGCCATCGCGCGTTCGACCTCGGGTAGCGGGTCGTGGCCCGGGTCGTGCAGGACGAGGGGGACGAACTGCCCCACCGCCTTCAGGCCGTACCCGGCCAGCGTCGCGGCCTTGGCCGAGGGGTCGTCAGGAAGGAAGTCCTCCGGTCCGAACTCGGTGGCGGCCAGACCGACTTCGCGCATCTGGCGCAGCACGACGGCGGGTTCCAGCTGATGGCCCCAGCCGGGGACCTCGCAGACTCCCCACGAGATGGGCGCCCCGGCGATGCGGTCGGCCACCGGGCTGCGGTCGGCGGCCGGCCCGGTGGGTTCGGCGCTGACAGCGGTCATGGCCTCAGACTCCCTTGATCTCGGAGAGTGCGACCGGGCGGCGCTCCACCCGGGACAGTTCGCAGGCCTCGGCGACACGGAAGGCCTCGAGGGCGTCGCGGACGGTGCAGGGCGAGGGTCGCTTGCCGCGGGCGACGTCCGCGAACGCGGTGAGCTCGGCCTGGTACGCCGGAAGGAAGCGCTCCATGAAGGACCACTTTCGGGGGCCCCGGGGAAAGTCGACCCCCTCCTCGGCGGACCCCATCGCCAGCGAGTGGTCCAGCCCGACCGCGATCGTGCCCTTCTCGCCAAACACCTCCATGCGCACGTCGTGTCCGGCGCCGTTGTAGCGGGTCGAGGAGACGAGGACCATCGTGCCATCGTCCAAGGTCAGCAGCGCGGCGCCGGTGTCCACGTCACCGGCCCCGGAGAAGAAGTCCGCCCCCTTGTTCGCACCCGTCGCGTAGACAGAGGTCACCTCCTGCCCCGTGACGAACCGGAGGATGTCGAAGTCGTGCACGTTGCAGTCGCGGAAGATCCCGCCCGAGGTCGGGATGTAGGACGCGTGCGGCGGGGACTGGTCGTGGGTGTTGGCCCGGATGGTGTGGATGAAACCCAGCTCGCCGGACTCCACCGCGCGCCGCGCGCGCTGGTAGCCGGCGTCGAAGCGTCGCTGGAAGCCGACGTGCACCGGCACCCCGGTGGCCGCGACGAGGCCGGTCAGCGCGATGGTCTCTTCGAGGGTGGCCGCGACGGGCTTCTCGCAGAAGGTCGGCACCCCGGCCGCGATCCCCTGCCACAGCAGCGGGGCGTGCCCGGGGGTGGCCGTCGCGATCACGAAACCGTCGACGCCCGAGGCGAGCAGCGCCTCGGAATCCGCGGCGACCTCGATACCGAACTCCTCGGCGAGGGCCCGGGCAGCCTCCACGTTGGTGTCGGTCACGACGAGTTCGTCGACGAAGTCGAGGCCTACCAGGGTCCGGGCATGGAAAGCGCCGATCCTTCCCACACCCGCGAGCCCGATGCGCATATGAATCATCCAATCCACGGCGTCGATGGCTGCGGTTCCCGCGGCTGGTTTCCGCCGCTGGCCGTGGGGTGTAGCGTGCCCGTACATCGATGTATCGTCAAGAGCTTGTTCTGACATCTTCACGTAACGTCATTCTGGCTTTTGGGAGTAGGGTGCCGGCCATGGTCATCCGAGTGGGCGTGACGATCGACCGGTCCTCCCCCGTGCCCCTGTACCACCAGCTCGCGGAGCAGCTCGGCACCGCGATCCGGTGTGGCCAGCTGCAGCCCGGCGATCCATTCGAGAACGAGATCGCCCTCGCCGAGCGACTCAACCTGTCACGGCCGACGGTGCGACGGGCCATCCAGGAACTGGTCAGCCAGGGCCTGCTGCTGCGCCGGCGCGGACTCGGCACCACGGTCGCCAACCGCAAGGTGCACCGGCGCGCCGAACTCACCAGCCTCTACGACGACCTCAAGCGCGACGCGGGCCGACCCACGACCATCGTTCTGCAGCATGAACTTGTGCGGGACCAGCGCGTGGCGGCGGCGCTCGATCTGCCCGCCGACGCCGAACTGCTCTCGATCGTCCGCGTGCGGTTCTCCGACAACCGCCCGCTGGCCATTTTGCGCAACTGGCTGCCATCGTCGTGCGCCGACATCACCCGGGAGCAGCTCCAGGCGCAGGGCCTGTACGCCCTCCTACGCGATCGTGGCGTGCGGCCGGTCGTCGCGCACCAGACGATCGGCGCACGCACCCCGACCGCGGCCGAACGGCGGCACCTGGGGCTGAAGCCGTCCGAGCCCGTGCTCACCATGACGCGCAGCGCGTTCGACTCGGCAGGCAACCCGGTGGAGTACGGCGACCACTGCTACCGAGCTCAGGACTACAGCATCGAGGTCATGATCGACGAGCGGTGACGCGGGACGACGCCCATGGCCGGGCCGACCGGCCGCCTGTACCGTGCCGGAACTCGCTGCGCCGGCCTGACCCGCGGCCTCGTTGATCGGGTCAGGGCGCTCGGTGGTACTCGTTGAGCACGCCGCCGAGGATTCGTTATTTGCCGAACGCTGGGTGAGCACAGTACGCCGCGAGTGCGAAGAACCTGGCCATGGACCTCGAGGACGCGGGCTGCCGGGCGAGGTTCCTGATCCGGGACCGGGACGGAAAGTTCCCGGAGCTGTTTGACGCCGTCCTCGCCGAGGCGGGGATCGAGGTTGTGCTCAGCGGCATTCAGATGCCCCGGATGAACTCCCCATGGAGCGGTGGATCCAGAGCTGCCGCCACGAGTTATTGGTCCGCATGTTGATCTGGGACCAGGCACACCTCCTGCACGCCCTGCACGAGTACGAGCGGCATCACAACGCCCACCGACGCCATCGGGGCATCTCGAACGCCCGACCACTCCACCCACTACCCGAACCGCTCACCGATCCAGACCAGATCACACCCCTCGACGTCCGCCGACGTGACCGCTTGGGCGGCATCCTGCACGAGTATGAACACGCCGCATGATCTGCACGGACGGGGTTTTCGGCACCCGCGCTGTCGAGGTCGGCTCTGTCGACGCCGTCATCCGCGCAGCCGAACCAGGCGCGGTCGGGAATACCGTGATGACCAAGCACGGTACACGCGCTCACCCGGTCATGCGGGCCGCCGCGGTCAGCAGTTCCTGGAGGAGCAACCCGCGGCGGATGTCGAGGGGGTGCGGCGTTTTCGTGCGGACGGCGGCGGCGAACTCGGCCCGTACGATCGGCCAGCACTCGGCGTGGTCCACCGTGGCGAAGTCGAGGCCCATCGCGCCGGTGCGCCCGAAGAGCTCGATGCCGGCGCGTGAGGACGGCAGGCCGACCGCGCCGGAGAGCGAAAGTTGGCTGACCGCCCCACCCTCGTGTTCGCAGGTCAACTCGACCCACCGTCGCGGGTCACCGCAAGCGCGCAGGTCGGTGATCCGGCCGAGTGCGGCGTCGGCGAGGTCGAGCAGGTGCGGGCCGAGGTCGTGCAGGGCGCCGTACGTCATCCGCCACCCGGTGGCGAACGGGCCACCGAGGAACGCGCCGTGCAGGTAGCTGGCGCGAGCGCCGATGGCCGGGAAGTCTCGCGCCGCGGCGAGGAACGCGCGGGTGCGGGGGTGGTAGCGCTTGGTCAGCACCAGCTGGCTGACCACGCCGGCGTTGCCGACGGCGTCGGCGAGTCGGCGGGCGTCGTCGAGGTCGAGTGCGAGTGGTTTCTCCAGCAACAGCGCTTTGCCGGCCTTTGCCGCGCGGATGCCGAGGGCGGCCTGGACGTCGGGCGGCACGGCGAACGCGACCGCCTCGCAGCGGTCGAGCAGTTCCTCGTAGGAGCTGGCGGCGGTCGTGCCGAGTGTGGCGGCGAGCTCGGCCGCCGCTTCCGGCCGGCGCGCCCACACGGCGGTCAGCCGAGTCTCGGGCCCGGCGGCGAGTACGGGCCCATGCATGGTCGCTGCCCAGGGCCCCGCCCCCACCAGCCCAACCGTGACCGGGTCTACGTTCGGGGTCATATCGCGTCCCACGGCTCACTCTCCAGGTCGGTGCGGTACGCCCGCCGGGCCGGGGTGCGGCGACGCGGCGTAGCGGGTGGGGTGATCAGGCTAGGGCGGCGTCGACGGTCTCGGGGGCGTACACCTGCTCGATGACCATCGCGTGCGCACCGGCCAACACCGCGCGGTCGCCGAGCTGACTGGTCGTGACCTCGAGGCGGCGGGTCGAGCGGGGCAAGGCGCTCTGGTACAGCATCTCGCGCACCCCGGTCACGAAATGCAGTTCGGCCAGGTCGCCCGCGATGACCAGCACACCCGGGTTGAGCAGGCAGACCACGGTCGCGAGCACCTCGCCGACCAGCTTGCCCGCCGTGCGGGCCAGGTGAACCGCCTCCGTGTGACCAGAGCGGATCCGCTCGACCAGTTCAGCTCCGGAGGAGGTGGGCGTACCGGAAGCGGTGAGGTGCTGGGCCAGCGCGAGACCGCTGGCCACCGCCGCCAGGCATCCGTAGAGACCGCATTGGCAGCGGGCCTGCGGATAGTCGTGTAGCCGGATGTGGCCGATGTCGCCGGCACCGCCGTCGATGCCGCGGTAGACCTGGCCGTCGACGATGACGCCCGCGCCGATTCCGGTGGCAACCTTGACCAGCACCAGCGTCGGGCAGTCGGGGTAATGCAGCGTCTGCTCGCCCAGCGCCATGAGGTTGGCGTCGTTGTCGACGTACACCGGCCGGTTCCAGGTGGTGCGCAGTCGCTCGGCGATCGGGTAGCCGTCCCAGCCCGGCATGATCGGTGGTTGGGTCACCATGCCGGCCTCGAATTCGACCGGGCCGGGCACGCCGACACCAATCCCTCGCACCTGGGTGGGCTCGCAGCCGGCCTTCGGAAGCAGCCGGGCGAAGGCGGCGTCGACCCAGCCCAGCACCGCCTCCGGGCCTACGCCGATCTTGATCAGCTCATGTTCCTCGGCGAGCAGCTGCCCGTTGAGGTTGAGCACGGCGGCCCAGGCGTGGTTGGCGCCGAGGTCGGCCACCATCACCACGCCGTGGCCGGTGTCGAGTTCCAGCAGTTCCGCTGGCCGGCCGCCGGTGGATCCTTCCACGCCGGAGGCGCGCAGGTAACCGGCGGCCCGCAGCGCGTCGATCCGCTGCGTGACTGTCGAGCGGGACAGCCCGGTGTAGGTCTGGAGTTCCGCACGGGTGCGGGCACGGCCCGTCCGGACCAGCCACAGCAGGTGGCCGGCGGAACTCTGGTTGCCCACCGGCCTAGCCCTTATCGGCACCAGCAGTCAGTCCCTCCGTCAGCAGACGCTCGGCGGCGAAGAAGATGATCACGATCGGCAGTGTGAGGACGACCGACCCGGCCATCAACACCGTCTTGCTCACCTCGATGCCACCCGAAAGCTGAGTGAGTCCTAGTGAGACCGTCCAGTCCGCCCGGTCCTCGACCAGGAAGAGCAGAAGCAAACAGGAACTCGTTCCAAGCTATCATGAACACATACCGGGCATTGGCCATCACCGCTGGCGCGACCAAGGGCAACACCACCTTGCGAATGGTCTGCAATCGGGTGTAGCCGTCGACGGCAGCGGCCTCCTCGAGACTCTCTCCGGGATCGTCGACAGGTAGTGCCGCAACCGTGGTGTCGAGGAGTTGGTTCGAGGCCATCTGCGCCACGGACGCCAGCGGCAGCGCACCGACCACGTCGGGCAGAGTGCCGGCATCTTCGGCGCCACACCCGGCCAGCGCCGGCACGGCGAGTAGGCCCGCCGCTACGCCGCCCACGAGCCACCGACGGCTCGAGCGTCCTTGCTCTTCACGAAACACCCTCCGTGTTGGGTTGATGACCATGCACTACGAACGCGCGCTGCGGCCAGGATTTCAGCAAACCTTATACTTGATTGCAACACATAAGTCGGTAGCATCTTGCTCCTAACGGCCGCGTTAACGGCGCGCATCCCTACCCAACCTTGGGGTGAAAAGCAAGAGTGTCCCAAATAGTCCAGTTCACCTCGCCGCGTCACGTCGATGTGATCGAGCAGCCCAGCGTCGAACTCAAACCTGGCCACATCAGGGTTCGCACCAGCTTCTCCGGCATTTCCGCCGGCACCGAACTGACGGCCTACCGGGGCACCAACCCGTACCTGAACAGGACCTGGGACCCCGCCCTACGGCTGTTCGTCGAGGGGACGGGCCTCAGCTACCCGATCGCCGGGCTCGGCTACTCGGAGGTCGGTGAAGTCGTCGAGGTCGCACCCGACGTCGCCGCCGACGACGATCCGGCGATCCCGGCGGTCGGCCAGCAGGTCTGGGGCATCTGGGGACATCGCGGCGAGGCCGTGCTGCCGGTCGACCGGCTGCGCGGCTGCGCCCTGCCCGATGGTCTCGACCCGGTCGCCGCGACATTCGCCCGCGTCGGCGCGGTGGCGCTCAACGCCGTGCTCGCCGCCGACATCCATCTCGGTGAGATGGTCGCCGTCTTCGGTCAAGGCGTGCTCGGCCTGCTCACCACCCGGCTGGTCCAGCTGAGCGGCGCCACCGCGCTCGCCGTCGACACCGTACCGTCGCGGCTCGACAAGGCACGCGAGTACGGTGCCGCAGCCACCATCAATGCCGTCACCGAAGACGTCGCGCGGCAGCTGCGCCAGCTCACCGAGGGCCGCGGCGCCGACGTCGCGATCGAGATCAGCGGCTCCTACCGCGCACTGCACGACGCGATCCGCTCCGTCACCGTCGACGGCCGGGTCGTCTCCTCCGGCTTCTATCAGGGCGACGGAGTCGGCCTGCGGCTCGGCGACGAGTTCCACCACAACCGGGTGCGACTCGTGTCCTCCCAGATCGGCGGCGTGCCGCCGGCACTCGCCGGCCGGTGGGACCAAGCCCGCCTCAACCACACGTTCCTCCAGCTCGCCCTCGACCGCAAGGTCGACCCGGTCGGGCTGGTCACCCATGTCATTCCGGTGGAAGAGGCGGCGGAAGCCTTCGACATGCTCGACCGCCGGCCCGAAGAGGCACTTCAGGTGGTGTTGAAGTTCTCATGATCAAGGTTTCCTGCCAGGAACAGCTGTTGCCCGGCGCGACGCTCCAGGACAAGTGGGAGTTCGCCCAGCGGGCGGGCTACGACGCGATCGAAGTGCGGGGCCGCGGCGACTTCGCCTTCCGCGACCGGCTGCCCGAGCTCCGCCGCGCCGCCCGCGACGGGGTGCCGATGCCATCGGTGTGCGTGGAGATGCTGCACTTCTTCGGCGCGTTCGACCCGGACCTGCGCCGCGACGCGATCGCGCAGATGAAGTCCCAGCTGTCGGTCATCGCGGAGATCGGTGGGCCCGGTGCGGTCGCGTGCACGCCGGCCTCGTACGGCATGTTCTCCCGCCGGCTGCCCCCGTTCGAACCGCCCCGCAGCGAGCCGGACGACCGCGCGGTGCTCATCGAGGGTCTCACCGAACTGGGCGAGCATGCCGCGCGGGAGGGAGTGGTGCTCGCCCTCGAACCGCTCAACCGCTACGAGGACCACATGGTCAACCGGCTTGAGCAGGCGGTCGAGCTGATCACCGCGGTCGGACTCTCCTCGGTCAAGGTGCTCGCCGACACATACCACATGAACATCGAGGAGGACGAGCCCACCACCGCCCTGGTACTGGCCGCCAGGCACCTCGGGCACGTCCAGGTCAGCGACTCCAACCGCTTCCACCCCGGCGCCGGTCACCTGGACTGGGCGGCACTGCTCGGCACCCTGGACGCGATCGGCTACGACGGTCACCTCGCCGTCGAGTGCCGGCTGCGCGGAGAGCCCATCGCGGCCGTCGCCGGCATCCCCGGCTTCCTGCGCCGCCACATGGTGGGCGTCGCCGCATGACCATCGCACCCACCATCGCGGTGGACACCCGCCCCGCGGCGTCCGACCACCGTAACCTCGACCGGGCCGCCCGGCGGGTACTGGTGACGAACTGGCGGGCGCGCGCCACCGTGCCGGCCACCAAGCTGTACCCGCACCAGTGGAGCTGGGACTCGGCGTTCATCGCGATCGGGCTGCGCCACCTATCCCCCACCCGCGCACAGCGGGAACTCGAGTCGTTGTTCGGCGCCCAGTGGCACGACGGCCGGGTACCGCACATCGTCTTCGATCCGGACGTTCCGGGGGACGCGTACTTCCCCGGACCCGGGTTCTGGCGCTCGGGATCCGCGAACGCGGCGGCCGTGCCCACCTCCGGGATCGTGCAACCGCCCGCGCATGCCCTCGCGACCTGGGCCACGTACCGCGCCGACCCGGCCGTCGCGCACGTCCGCGGTTTCCTGCCGCGGATGTACCCGCGACTCGCCCACTGGCACCACTACCTGCTCACCCGACGCGACCTGGGTGGCGCGGGTCTCGCCTCGATCGTGCACCCGTGGGAGTCCGGGATGGACAACAGTCCGGCGTGGGACGCGCCGCTGTCGCGGATCGAGCCGGCGCCGCCCGGCTCGTTCACCCGGCGCGACCTGGCCCATGCGCCGGCGGCCGAACGGCCGACCGACCTCGACTACGGCCGCTACATCAGGCTGGCGAGCGACTACCGCGATGCCGGGTACGCCGACTCGCCGTCAATGCACGCTTTCGCGATCGAAGACCCGCTGTACAACGCGTTGCTGATCGCAGGCGAACACGCGCTCGCCGACATCGCCGCGGCGATCGGTCGCGACCCGGCACCACACCTCGCGACGGCCGCCCGGCTCACCGCCGCCCTGGTGTCCCGGCTGTACGACCCGGCCGCGAACATGTTCTTCCCCCGCAACGTAAACACCGGCGAGCTCGTCCGCTCCTGGTCGATCACCGGCCTGATGCCGATGATCGTGCCGGGGCTGCCGGTGGCCCGGGAACTCGTCGACACCGCGCTGGGCAACCGCTTCCGGCTCCGCGAGGCGTGCCCGCTGCCCTCCTACGACCTGACCGCGCCCGACCACGTCCCGGGCCAGTACTGGAGGGGACCGGGCTGGGTCAACACCAGCTGGCTGTTCTGGCACGGGCTGCGCCTGCACGGCGAGACGGCACTGGCCGACGACCTGCGCGACCGGCTCCTGCACCGGGTGCTCGAGACCGGGTTCCGCGAGTACGTCGACCCACTGACCGGCACCGGACACGGCAGCGACGGATTCAGTTGGACGGCCGCGCTGACCCTCGACCTCATCCGCGCCGCATGACCCCCTCCGTCATGGTGGCGGGGTCGACCTGTCTGCTGACCTCCGCACCCGGCGCCGACCTGGGAGAAGACGAGCTCGACGGGCTGTTCGTCGACGACTGTCGGCACCTGTCGACGCTGGCACTGCGAGTGCACGGGCGGCCACTGCGGACGCTGCGGTCCTCCGGCACCACGTCGGTGGCCATCCCGGACACCCCGCGCGGATCCAATCCGCCGTTCGCCGTGCACCGACAGCGCGAGGTGACGGCCGGCCGGCTGGTCGAGACACTGACACTGCAGTCGTACGTCAACGAGCCGCAGACCGTACGCCTGGGATACCACCTCGCCACCGACTTCGCCGACCAGTTCGAGCTGCGCTCCGACCGGGTCTTCGACAAGTCGGACGCGGTCCGGACCACCACGCTCGACGGCGACGGCCTGATCCTCGCCTACGAGCGGCGCGGCTTCCGGCGCAGCACCACGGTGACTGCGGCGCCGGCGGCCCGGCTGACCACCGACAGCGCGGAGTGGACGCTGACACTCGCGCCGCACGGCTCGGCGTCCGTCAGCCTGACCGTGGACGCCGGACGGCCCGCGCCGTCCATGGAGGCATCCCCGCCGATGCCGCACGTCGCACGTGACGACCTGGCCCGTTGCGTCCGGCGCGGCCTCGCGGACCTCGACGCCCTCCGCGTCAAGGTGCCCGGGCTGCCGACCGGCGCCCATGTGCCCGCCGCCGGCGCGCCCTGGTTCCTCACCGTCTTCGGCCGCGACAGCCTCATCTCGTCGCTGTTCGCACTGCCGTACCGCCCGGAACTCGCCGCCGGCACACTACGCGCGCTCGGCGCATTCCTCGGCGGCCGCAATGATCCGGCCCGCGTCGAGGAACCCGGCAAAGTGGTGCACGAGCTGCGCTTCGGCGAGCTGGCGACGCTTGGCGAGGTTCCGTACGGTCGCTATTACGGCACCGTCGACGCGACCCCGTTGTTCCTGGCGCTGCTGGCCGCGTACCACGAGCTGACCGGCGACGACGTCCTCGCCAAGGCCCTCGAAGGCCCGGCGCGGGCCGCCGCCGGCTGGGTGTGCAGGCAGCTCGACGCTCGCGGCTACCTGACCTACCGCACCGACGGGCCGGGCCTCGTGCATCAGTGCTGGAAGGACTCGGCCGACTCGATCGTCTTTCGGGACGGCACACCGGCGGCCGGGCCGATCGCGGTGTCCGAGGCCCAGGCGTACGCCTACCGCGGCCTGCTCGGCACCGCCCGGATCGCCGAGCAGGTGTGGGGCGACGCCTCCTGGGCAGGGGAGTTAACCGCCCGCGCCCACGCGTTGCAGACGCGGTTCGCGGCCGATTTTCGTCTGCCCGACGGATTCGTGGCACTGGCCCTGGACGGCTCCGGCCGGGCGGTCGACGCCCTCGCCTCCAACGCCGGACATGTGCTGTGGTCGAGCATCATCGCCGACGACTGGGCCACCGCCGTCGGGCGGCGGCTGGCACAGGACGACTTCTTCTCGGGCTGGGGCGTACGCACGCTCGCCGAGGGTCAGGCGCCGTACCACCCCTTGTCCTACCACCGCGGCGGCGTATGGCCCCACGACACCGCATTCGCGGTGGCCGGCCTGGTCGCCGCCGGCCGGCGGGACGACGCGGCACGCATCGCAGAGGGACTGCTCGCCGCGGCCGCCTACTACGACGATCGGCTCCCGGAGGTGCTCACCGGGTTACCCCGCATCGCGAACGACGGTCCTGTGCCGTACCCGCATTCCTGCTCGCCGCAAGCCTGGGCGGCGGCATCGCCGTTGGCCCTGCTGACCGCGCTCGGGTGACACCGACCGATGGGCCGTCTGCTGCTGGTTACACCGTCGGGGGCGTCTCCTGGCTGCATCACCCAGCCTCGCTTACTTCCTGGCCCTGGTCCTCTCGACGGCGTGCAGAGCGGCTCCCAACTTGTCAGCATGAAGCGGCCGGCGGCATCGGGGATCACGTCGAGCAAATGGCGCTGGCCGAGTGCATCTGCCTATCGGCCCTGAGTAGCGGAATTCAGGCCGCGCCGAACCCGGTTGCGAGATCTTCTAGCACGAATCGAACCTTCAAGGCATCATCTTGTGTGCGCCGACCGGGGAACCGACGTCGGCGGCGACCAACTCGTGCTAGGGGTCACCGACGCCGGCAACACAAACAACAGCGACCACGGCGACTGGGCCGACGCCAAGCTCATCCGCCTCCCGGGGAGCTGACGAGCGCCGCGGGCGGGGAGCCCACCTCGGTCACATGCCCCAGGCCTCCGACCGGAGCATTGACGTGGACAGGGACGACCGCGGGAGGTTCCCCGGGTGCGGGGAGCCTCCCGCGGTCGCGCGGGACGTCAGGCGATGAAGCCCTCTTCCTTCAACCAGTCCGCGGCGACCTGCGCCACCGGTTCGCCCTTGACGTCGACGCGCTCGTTGAGCTTGCGGATGGTCTCGTCGTCGAGCTTGGCGGTAATCGGCTCAAGGATGTTGGTCAGGTTCGGGTACTTGGCGGCGGTTGCGCCGTTGACCGTCAGCGCCGGGTTGTAGATGGGGAAGAACTTCTTGTCGTCCTCCAGCACCACCAGGTCGAGGTTGCTGATCCGGCCGTCGGTGGTGAACACTTCACCGAAATTGCAGGACTCGCCCTTCTTCGTCTCGGTGTAGACGACTCCCGTGTCGACGGTCCTGATGTTGGACTTCGGCACGTTCATGGCGTACGTCTTGGTCATGCCGGGCCACCCGTCGTTCCGCCCGGCGAACTCGCTCTCCAGGCAGAAGGTCGCGTCGGTCGGCTTGCTCTTGGCGAACGCGGCGAGGTCGGACAGGGTACGAAGGTTCCACTCCTTGGCCTTCTCCGCACGCACCGCCATCGCGTAGGTGTTGTTGGCCGGTGCGATGGCACCCCAGACGACCTGGTTCTTCTCCTTGTCCTCCTTGACCACTGCGTCGTACTGCTGCCGGGAGTCGGGGACCGGGTCGGTGTGGTTCAGGTAGGTGATCCAGGCGGTTCCGGTGTACTCCCAGTACACGTCGACCTCTCCGGCGAGCAGACCCTTGCGGACGTTGACCGACCCCTTGATGTTGGTCTTGTCAATCACGTTCGCGCCTGCCGCCTTGAGCGCCAGCATGGTGATGTGGCCGAAGACGATGTTCTCGGTGAAGTCCTTGGAGCCGACAACGATCGTCTGGCCGACGAGGGCGTCGTCCTTCTTGATCGACCCCGCTCCGACCGCCACCTCCGCACCCGAGTCCTCGGTGGTGACCGAGCAACCGGTCAGTGCCATGGCGATGAGTGCGGTACCGGCGGCCAGCCGGGAAAGGGGTGTGCGGGTACGCATTGATGACCTCCACGACGCACGGGCGCCGGTTGGGAAAAGGGGATGTGGATGATCTGTGGATCAGTCGAGCCCGGGCGGCCGGAGCAGGTCGGCGATCACACCGCCGAGCCAGTCCAGCGTCAGGGCGAGGGTGGCGGTGAGCACCGCACCGGTGACCAGGACGGGATCACGCTGAAGCTTGATCCCGGTCACGATCAATCCGCCGAGACCGCCCGCATCGATGAAGGTGGCGAGCGTGGCGACCCCGACTGCGAGCACCAGCGCCGTGCGCACGCCGGCGAGAATCACCGGTACCGCGAGCGGCAGCTCGACCCGGAGCAGGACCGCGAGCGGGGACATGCCGATGCCCCGGCCCGCTTCGATCATATGCCGGTCGACCTGGTTGATTCCGGCGATCGTGTTACGCAGCACGGGCAACACCGCATAGGCCACGAGCCCGATGAGTGCGGTGCCGGCGCCGATGCCCAACCAGATACTGAGCAGTACCAGCACCCCGATGGCCGGCATCGCCTGGCCGATGTTGGCCAGAGCCGTGACGAACGGTGCCAGCCAGCGCAGTGCCGGGCGGGTGAGCAGGACGCCGGCGCTGACCGCGATCGTCACCACCAGCAGCGTGGTCATCGCGGAGATCGAGATGTGCTGGCCGGTCACCTGAAGCAGGTACCCGGCATTGAGCGAGCGCCGCTCGATGTCGTCCAGGGCAAGCGAGCGCACCCAGAGGTAGGTGGCGAGCAGCGTTGCCGCGAGGACCAGCGGCATGGTCGCGTGCCGGCGCAGCAGGCCCCGCCACCGCGAGGGTGGGGCGTCCGCGACCTGACCGGAGGCGACGGTGTCGACGCTCATGGCGTCTCCCCATCCGCCGCCGACCGGGTGCCACGGCGCTGCACGGGCATCGCATCGGCTCTCGGCCCGTCCGCCGGCTTCGGGGCCTCTGCCACCGGCCGATCGCGGAGCCGCTCGCTCTCGCGCATCTCACCGATCGCCCGCATCAGCCGGTCGATGGACAGGGTGCCGCGGTACCGGCCCGCGTCGTCGACCACCACCGCTGCACCACTGCTGCTGCTCAGCATCGCGTCGAGCGCGTCGTGCAGCGTGGCACGAGGCTCCACCACGGTCGCGGGTCCGCCGGTCCCCCGCAGGTTGTCCTGATTCGGATCCAGGTCCCGGGCGGTGATCCAGTGCAGCGGGCGCCGTTCGCTGTCCACGCTCAGTACGGCCCACTCGCCGGTCTCGTCCAGCCGGCGCAGCGCCGACGTCGGCGAGTCGTCCAAGTGGACCAACTCGGCCTCGTCCCATTCGACCGCGTCGACCCGGCGAAGGTTGAGCTGTTTGAGTGAGGCGCCCGCACCGATGAACTGGGCCACCGTCTTGTCCGCGGGATTGCTCAGTAGCCGCTCCGGGGTGTCGAACTGCCGGATGCTCGATCGATCCCCGAGCACCGCGATGCGGCTGCCCATCTTGATCGCCTCGTCGAAGTCGTGGGTGACGAAGACGATGGTCTTCTGCAGCTTCTCCTGCAGCCTGAGGAACTCGTTTTGCAGCCGGTCCCGGGTCAACGGATCCGTGGCGCCGAACGGCTCGTCCATCAGCATCACCGGCGGATCGGCAGCGAGCGCGCGGGCAACCCCGACGCGCTGTTGCTGGCCGCCGGAGAGCTGCCGTGGCAGGCGGTGCCGGTACTGGCCGGGCTCCAACCCGACCAGGTGCAGCAGCTCGTCGACCCGGGCGTCGATCCGCTTGCGGTCCCAACCAAGCATCTTCGGCACCAACCCGACGTTGGTCGCCACGCTCATGTGAGGGAAGAGCCCCACCTGCTGGATGACATAGCCGATACGCCGGCGCAGCTCGGTCGGGTCGAGCGAGGTGACGTCTGATCCGTCCACCATGATCCGCCCAGAGGTGGGCTCGATCAATCGATTGATCATTTTCATGGTGGTGGTCTTGCCGCAGCCGGATGGGCCGACCAGCACGACTATCTCGCCCCGCCGGATGGTCATCGACACGTCCTCGACGGCCGGGGTCTTCTGTCCCCGGTAGAGCTTGCTGACCTGTTGCAGTTCGATCATCACGTCAGCGGTCATCGTTGACCTCCCTGGGTGGTGGACGGAGCCGGGAGGGACGGTGCGCCGGCCAGCGTCGTGACGGAGTCCGGCTGCTCGGCGGGGGACGGCGCGGTTGACCGAGAGAGGGCAGACCGGCGGCCCCGGGTCAGCACACCGAGCAGGCCCAGGCAGAGGTCCAGGACGAGGGCGAGGACGACCACTCCGAGGGTGCCGATTAGGGCCTGGTTCAGCGAGTTGACGCCGCCGAGGTTGGCCAGGCCCGAGAAGATCTGGTTACCCAGGCCCGGGCCGCCGACGTACGCGGCGATCGCCGCGATGCCCATCGTCATCTGGGTGGAGACGCGGATACCCGCCAGGATGACCGGCCATGCCAGCGGTATCTCGACCGTGCACAGCATCCGCACCCAGCTCATCCCGATGCCGCGAGCCGCTTCGGTCAGCGCGGGGTCGATCTCGGTCAGTCCCACCACCGTGTTACGGGTGATCGGCAACAGGGCGTACAGGGTCAGCGCGACCAGCGCGGGAAGGTACCCCAAGCCCAGCGGTGTGATCAACAGGCCGAGCAACGCGAACGAAGGAATGGTCAGCACAGCTGCGGCGATCGCGACGGCGATTCCCCGGGCGCGACGGTGGCGGTAGGTGAGAACGGCGATGGACATGCCGATGAGCGTCGCCAGCGCTACCGCCATCAGCACGATCGTGGCGTGCTCAATTGTCTGGGCGACCAGCAGGTCGCGGCGGCTCTCCAGATATTCGAAGAAGGTCATCTGACACGTCCTCTCGGCGGCTGGCAGGCCGCGGGCCAGATGTGGCCGCGGCGGTGCGGGACCTGCCATGGCCAGTTGGCCATCACATTTCGGGCGTAGGCGTTCGGCAATGGCCCTCCGTGTGGGACGTGGAGTGGTTGGAGTAAGAGGTAGGAAGTTCAGACGGGAGCGCCGAGCGAGACGGGGTCGGGGCCCACCGCTTCGTCCATCTCCTCCTTCCGGGCAGAAACTTCTGCCCAGGCGATCATTGTGGGTGTGTCACGGTACGTCATGTGCCCCGCGTCAGTTCGGCCGGCCCGGGACCGGAGCCCGAGATGTCCTCTGATGTTCCGCGAGGAACCGCCGGACAGGCTTGCCCGCCGGCCGGATACGGCGCGGAAGTCGCAGGTCGAACGGCAGGGTCGGCTAGCGATCTTTGGTCGCTAGCCCCGCTGCCCCGCCGTGCTCGGCGCGCATCCGGGCGGCGGAGCGGGTCAGCCGATTGCGGAGCTCCCACTCGCGGTTGCCTTTGCGTCCGCGCCGGCCGCGGACCTGCACGGTGACTCGGCGGCGGACCTCGGTAACGGTGGCGTTGGCCAACTGGACGAGGTGGAAGTGGTCGACGACGAGTTGGGCGTGAGGCAGTACTCGCTCGACCGCGGACTTGAAGATCGTGCACATGTCGATCGCGACGTAGCGCACCTGATCACGCCAGGCCGGCGGGCGCGCCAGGAGCCAGTCGACCACGACCTGGGCGTTGCGGCCCTCGACCTGACCGAGCAGCCCTTGCCCACCCGACAGATCGCAGAACCCGACGTGCCAGCGGTCGACGGTGCTCTGCCAGGCGCCGATGGCCTCGTCGAACACGAACTTCGGCCTGCCCCGGCGGATTTCATCGATGCCCAACACCTCGACAGGTTGTGGCTGCTCAGGCAGCACCGCAGCCGCATGCGCCGCGAACGGCGGCGACCAGCGGCCAGGACACCTCATGATCCCGCGCAGACTGCACCACCGTGCGGCCACCGTCGGCGACCGCGGCACCGGCCGCCGCCCGCAACCGTGCGGTCAACCGCTTGCGGGCCGGCACAGCCGCCACCGCCTCGGTGAACGACCCGCGCCCACAGGCGGGCTCATCACAACGCCAGCGACGCTTGCACCACCGCAGACTCGGCCGCCGCCCTCCCACGGCCAGGTCACGCGGCCGGGTCACCCGCTGGCCCTTCGACCTGCGCGCCGGTGTCCCGCACTCCGGGCATTGCCGTGCCTGCTCATCCGCGGTGATCACGTCCACCACCGGACCGTGCGGCCCGTCAGCGACTCCGACGACCGCCAGACCGGCAAGGCCCAACAGCCGGCTCGTATCCTCAACCATGCCCGTGGCTCTACTGTTGTGATCAGGTTGCCTCGACAACAAGATGATCACCAAGAGCCTCGGGCTCCCCTCACACCAGGTCCACTCCGGACAGACCTACGGCATCAGCCGACCCCCATCAACTTCGTTGAGCCCCTCTTCCCCGGGAGGTGCGGCCCGGGAAAGATGATGGTAGTTGCAGGTCAAGTTGTTGATCCACTCTACCGCCAGGTTCGGTCGCCACTGGGATGGCCGCCCCGCACGAGCAGGTAGGTGCGCAGGTGGCTGGATGGTTACCGGCAGCAACTACCGTTAGGGGGGACTAGCTAGTCAGCTTCGTTCTGACCCCTACCGAGATTGCGCATCCTTGCCCTTAGCGCCTCAGACTCGGCACGTCGCGCTTCATGCCACCGCACTACCAGCTGCGTCGCCACCTCCACGGCGGGCGACGGCCGTCTACTTGCCTTTTCCTGCCTCCGGCGGGTCTGCTCGAGAACCTCACGTGCCCAGGCATTCGCCGCCGCCCAACCCTCGGGATCTCGCTGCCTAGCCTCGTCCCGTCGGTGCTGGAAGAACGCCTTGGCCTGCTCCTGGCGCAGTCGGTCACCGAACGGATCGTCCCCAGTGAGTTCGGCCCTGAGTCGAACCAGTTCCTCAAGATCCGCCAGTTTGCGTTCGATCATCCCGTTCACCCGGTGGAGCGCGGCAGCGGGAGTTCGCCCTTCAGACGAATGTTCGATTTCATCGGACATGAGCGGACTATAAGCCTGTCGACGGCGGGTCGCGCTTCTCAACTTTGAAAGATGGTGCGTAGGTTTTCCGTCCGCCGAGTGCTGTTGGATTGGAGCGTCCCGCTCAACGCTTCGGCCGACCTGGCCGTTGAACCACTCGCCAAGGAGCCCACTCGCTGCAATGTCGAGGGCGCTCCTGCCTCGGTCGTAGTCCCAACCGGCACCCTGCGCGGGCGGCGTGCCGCCCGTTAGCGCGGCGAGCCTGATGAGGGCAACCTGGACCAGCTTGCGGCGGCTTGCGTCCATCGGCCAGGTGAAAACTGTCGGGCTGGACGCCGTCGCCAGAACGGCCGACAGGCCGCAGCCGGCCGATTCCCAGAGGCTGTGCCCGGCGTGCCGCAGCTGAGCAAACTGCTCGGCCCAAGCCTGCTCGTCCCCGATCCGCTTCCGAACGTTTGCTGCTTCGCCGATGTACAGTACGTAGGCATCGGGGGACTCCCCGTCAGCCCAGACATAAACCCCCGTTCCCTCCGTCGCCGGAACACCAGCCGCACCGAGAGCCATCTCCACCAGTGCGAGCCGCATGCTCCACTCTCCTCCGCCAGGTGCTTTGGCCTGAGGGTGGCAGGTGGCTCTGACAAGAACCGCGCGTACGTCGCAACGAGGTCGACTCTTTCAGTGGTGGCCGCCTTGGTGGAGCCCCCGCCGGCATCAGCGCGCCAACAGCCACAGGGTGCCTTAATCGGCGCTGGACCTCAAGACGTCTGGCGGAGGCAAGCTGACACGGCCGCCCTATCACTGCAGCAGGGTCCAGGGCGGTGTGCGGCTGTCATGAGGACAGGTCGCGTAAGGCCCTCAGCACATGGCGGTGGGTCTTCGTGGTGCAAGTGCCGAGCGGTAGAACCCACCATAGATGGGGACGCAGCGATCCGACGCCTACCGCTTCCTCATCCGCGATGGGGGACGCCATCGAACCCCGACCAGTCGCTCCGAGGCGAATGCCCCGAAATCGCCCATGTTGGAGCTCACGGCTGACCCACTGATCGTTCCCATCGCGCCCGACTCGGGAACTCGGCAAAAGCCGACGCCGGCGGCAGCCAAGGGCGAGAACGAGCCGACAACCGCAGTTATGAGCCCCGCCGGCCGCGCGGCGTTCCGTTGTACGTCTCGAGCCGCCCGCACATGCCGAAACGGCGGTCGGCCGGGTAGCCCTCGATGTGCAGACGCCCGCCGTATAGGTGATCCGTCTGCCCGCCGTCCAGCGCGTCGAGTTGTCTGCCGGTGGTTCGCGCAGCGACTAGCGCACCGTTAGACCAGACGTCGTGCCATTGTTTCCGTCGCGAGGCGGTCAGGGCAACGGCCGCGCGGTAGAAGTCCTCCAGCGCGCGCGGACCCTCGGAGGCGACCTTCTCGCGCAGCTGCAGGAAACCCTCGACCGAGAGGTCTTTGCGCCTGCGGGCCGCCGCCTCGGCGTCCGCCGCGTCGGAGATCGAAGCAACCTCCTGGTAGGCAGAAGGGTCAGCAAGACGATCGGGTGGGAAGGTCAGTACGCAGTCCCCGGCCTCGGGCAGTCCGCTGTTCTGCATCAGGACCACGATGCGCAGGTCACCGTCGTTCACCAGCCGGTGGATGACTCCTGGCTCGAACCATGCGACCGTCTGAGCGTCCAGGGGGGTCTCAGCGAAGCCGCTGGAGCTCAGCGTCTGCAGCCGTCCGCGCCCGCCCACGACGACGTATCCCTCAGTGCAGGCGAGGTGGGCGTGCGCGGAGCCACCGGGAAGGCCGTCGGGGCCGGACCAGTCGTAGACGGCGAGCCGGGAAGGGGCAGTGCCGGCGGGGAAGACGCCGGCGAGGAGCCCGTTGACCTCGTCCTCGGCGGTCATCGTTGCCCGGCCCAGTCGATGACGACGCCGAGGTGGTCGGCCGATCGGTCCGCAAGCGCGGCGAAGGCGTCCGGCGCCTCCTTGGGGGCGATGGTGTGGGTCACGAGCGGATTGATGTCCAGTTCGCCGTGTTCGATGAGCGACAGCAGGAAGGCGCGGTTCGCCGCTTCTGTCCATGGCCCCTCATTGGCACCTGCGGTGGGGGTGCTGGAGACGTGTGCGGCCACGAGGTCGAGTCCGCGAACGTGCACGTCGGCATAGGGGTCGAAGTTGGTGACCGCGCCACGCGTGCTGCCAAGGAGCACGATGCGACCGCCTTTGTGAGCGAGAGCGAGTGACGGCAGGAAGGCTTGGGGCGACCCGGTGGCCTCGATGACTACCTGGAAGCCACCCGGCGCGACCGCTTCGAGCCGGTCTCTGGTGTCCGGATCGCGCGGGTCCAGGGCCAAGTGGGCGCCGTAGCGCGCGGACAAAGCCCGCCGCCCGGGCACCAGGTCCAGCGAGACAAGCGGCCACGCGCCGTCGAGCCGCGCGAGCCGGCCGGCCAGTAGACCGACCAGCCCGGCGCCGACGATGGCGACACTTTGCCCCATTTCAATGCGGGCACGACGCACACCGTTCAGTGCGATGCAGCCCAACTGGGTGAAAGAGGCGTCCCGGAAGCTGACGCCGTCGGGAATCTTCGTCATCCGGGCGAGGCGCTCGGGCCTGGCCTCCACCGCGTGCGACGCGTGTGGGAGCGGGCCGCAGATTCGGTCACCGGGCGCGAAGCGGGTGTGCTGTGACCCGACGGCGAGCACGGTCCCGGCGAACGAATAGCCTGGCACGTAGGCCTCGGTGGACTCGGGGGTGCGTTGGGTCGTCGTCCCGAGGTAGTTCGCGACCTCGGTGCCGGGGCTGATGGTGGTGACGGCGGCCTCAACGCGGATGCCGTCGGGTGGGAGTAGGTCGGGAAGCTCGTACGGCTCTAGCGCCATCTCTCCGATGTGGTGGGATATGAGGGTTTGAGCGATCATCACGGTCCAATCTGGATGGGGTTGGTGGCGGTCGCCGCGGACGGCGGGGGCAGCATGTCCAGAAGTACAGCGGCAGTCCAGGTGAAGTCGGTGCCGCCGAGGCCTGCGCCGGTGATGGGGTCGAAGTACTCCCGTAGTCCGGCGGCGGCGACCAGGCCGACCATGTCTGCCGCCAGCCGGCCGGCGAGGTCGTGCCGTTCCGCGGTCTGTAGGCCTTGCCACACCAGCCAGTTGGTGCTCGCCCACGTAGGCCCGCGCCAGTAGCGCTGCCGGTCAAGATCCGGTGCCGTGAGGTCGTAGCTCGGTACACCGCGGACGCCGTCCCCTAGGCCGAAGGCCGGCCCGGTCAGCGTCGCCACGAGCGTTTCGCGGATGGCCGCGTCCAGGTCGGGCAGCAGCAGCGGCGCCAGCCCGCCGACCGTGCGGGTGCGGATTGGCGCACCGGTCAGGGCGTCCATTGCGGTGAAACAGCCGGCGGCGGGGGACCACAAGTGCTCCTGCATGAGCTGGGTGATCTCACGGGCTCGGTCGAGGTGCGGCTGCGGGTCGGCCCCGACGATGCGGGCAATCGCGGCCAGGGCGCGCTCCGACCATGCCAGGACAGCGTTCATCAGCGGGTCGACCACGTAGAACCGCAGCGAGTGGTGCGTATCGCGGTATCCGCCGTCGCGGTAATCGCGGACGAGCAGGACGTAGCGTGCGTAATCGTCGTGGGTGGGACGATGCGCGGACCCGGCATGCAGCAGGTCGCGCCGGTGGCCGGCGACCTCGGTAACGTTCCGCGCCGGTACGGCACGAAGAGGTGCGTCCCATGTCGGGCTGTTGTCCAGACCGGACTCCCACGGGTGCACGATCGCGACCAGACCGACCTCTGGTGCGCGGCGTCGGGACCACAGGTAGTCGTGCCAGCGCACCAGCCGGGGGTAGAGCCGCCGCAGCGCCGCGGCGGACTCCGGGCCGGGAGATCGGCGCGCGACCGTAAGTGCGGCGCCGGCGTGCACCGGCGGCTGCACGAGCCCGCTGGTCACGACGCCGCGCGGCGGGCCATCCGCAGGCAGCGGCCGCCAGAACCACGGACCGGGGAAGTACGCGTCCTCCGCTACGGCTGGGTCGAAGACGATCTGGGGTACGCGACCGTCGCGCCACTGAGCGCCCAGGAGGGCGGATAGTTCAGTCCAGGCGCGGCGCGGCGAAACGTGCGCCCAGCCAACCGCATTGAACGCGGAGTCCCAGCTCCATTGATGGGGGTAGAGAGAGGGGGTCGGCACGGTGGACCGGCCACGCCAGTTGCGGACCAGCGTCGCCACGGCGGTGCGCCGCAAGTCCTCGGACGACAGCGCGTAGCCGCCCGTCGTCGCGCCTGCCCGAGCTTGCAGCCCGATCGCCGTCATGAGGCCGCGCGCCGGAGCATAGAGACCGAGCGCGGCAGCACCTCGGTGGCGTCGCCGGAGAGCCGGCACTCGAAGGCCAGCCAGCCGGGATACGCGATGGCGTTCAGCGTGCTTAACAGCAGTGACCAGTCGACGTGGCCTCCGCCCGGCTCGAGCCGGTTGGAGTCCGACACCTGAACGTGGCCCAACCATGGTGCGGCGTCGAGCAGCGCTTCCGCGGGGTCGGCTTCTTCGATGTTCATGTGGTAGGTGTCTGCCGCGACGCGCACCGACGGCAGCCCGATTTCTTTGCACAGCGACACGGCGTCGGCCAGGGTGTTGACCATGTGATTCTCGTACCGGTTCAGCGGCTCGAGCCCCAGCACCACGCCCTCGCGTTCCGCGTGCTCGCCCAGCTCCGCGAGTGCCTCGAGCAGGACCGCGCGATCGTCCTCCGGCCTGCGCGGCGGTTCGAAGGGCGGCAGACGGCGGGAGAACTGGCCGTAGGAGGCCGGTGTTATCGCCATCTCGCCGCCAATCGCGGCGATCATGCTCAGCTGTGAGCGCATCTGGCGTACGGCGTCGCGCCGGCGCTCCTCGTCGAAGTCGCCGATGAAGTGCAGCATCTCCACGCACACCGTCGGCATGACGACGCCGTCTGCCACCGCGCGCTGCAGTTCCAGACGCCGGCCCTCGAAGGCCAGGTCGCCCTTGCCACGCAGCTCGATCGCGTTGAACCCCGCCTGCTGGGCAGCCTCCCACTTCTGCTGCAGCGACGTGCCAGGCAGCAGTTGCTCCTGGCAGCTGATCCGCTCGGTTAGTGGTGGCTCGTTCACCTGGCCGGTCATCGAGCGTCTCCGATGGCGGCGGGGAAGCGCAGCGGGACTCCTTCGACGAAGAGGCGGCGGTCGCTGCCCCAGGTCTTGTTGAGGTAGGGGTTGGTGCCCCGGTATGCGGTGAGCTCGGTGCCCGCGGAGATGCCTGAATACCATGTCCGCACCCGTACCGTGCCCGGCGACACCGGCTTGGCCGGTTCCGCTGCGAGCCCTACGACACAAGGGCCGAGGAACTCGACCACCTGCTGCATCACGCCTCCCAGTTTTGACTGACCGTTAGACTAAACCTGTCTAGTGATCCGTCAAGTTCCGGTCCCATGACGGCGGATCTATGTGGCGGTGCCCTAGAGGGCGAATCGTGCAGCTTGGCGTCTTGGACGGCATCCCTGAGGGACCTCTCGCTGCCGGCCATCGTCCGGTGGGCCGGAGCGGCCGGGCTTTGCCGCTCTCGAGATCGCCGCATGGCCGGTCGACGATCCGCGTCGGCTAAACCCGGCCCCACCTGGACGAGTCGTGCGGACGCTGCGTGCCGGGGGATTCACCGAGTGCTCTCGATCGAGCACGAGGACCCTGTCCACAGCGGCAGCGCGGAGGCGGTGCAGCGGGGCCTGCTGATGCCGCGGGACACGCTTCAGGCAGTGCTGGACGAAACGGATGATTTCCACCGATAGTCGGTTTCTGCGGGGCTTCGGCGTGGATCTGAAAGCCCTGACGCCGCATGGCCTGAGGACTTCCGGCCGACATCTTTTCGTCTTTGTCTTGTGTTCTGGCAGAAGTTGCGCTCAGATGTAGCGGAAGTTTCAGGGGCGTTAGCCGCAGCCGCGTCAACCGGGCAAGGGGCTCGCACCCCGCCAGCCAACAGGAAGGTGAAGATGCGCGCGAGATACGTCATCGCCGCTAGTGCTGTCCTTACGTTTCTCGCGGGGTGCACCACCAGCGCGCCTGCAGGCAACGACGGCGGTAAGGACCAGGGCACCGCAAAGTCGATCACCATGTGGACCACAGAGGACGTCCAGGAGCGGGTCGAGGCCACTAAGGCGATCGCCGCAAAATTTGAAGCCAGCACTGGGATCAAGGTCAACGTCGTCGCCATTGCTGAGGATCAGTTCGACCAGGTGATCACTACGGCCGCGGCTGAGGGCAAGCTGCCGGACCTCGTGGCGGCGCTGAATCCGGCGGGCGTTCAGTCGCTCGCCGTCAACGAACTTCTCGACACGCAGACTCCCGGGGAGATCGTCAAGGATCTCGGCGAGAACACGTTCTCCCCTGGCGCGCTCAAACTCACCCAGGACAAGGGGCGTCAGCTAGCGGTTCCCAGCGACGCGTGGTCGCAGCTCCTCTTCTACCGCAAGGATCTCTTCGCCAAGGCCGGGCTTGCCGCACCGGACAGCTTCGACAAGATCACGGCGGCAGCCTCGCGCCTGAACACGGGCGGGACGGCCGGCATCGCGCTGGCGACGACGCCGGGCGATGGATTCACCCAGCAGTCCTTCGAGTACTTCGCGCTCGGCAATGGCTGCCAGATGGTGGACGCAAACAGGAAGGTAACGCTCGACAGCCCGCAGTGCGTGAACACCTTCCGCTTCTACAACGACCTGGCCAGCAAATACTCGCTCAAGGGAAACCAGGACGTCGACACCACGCGCGCGAACTACTTCGCCGGCAAGACGGCGATGGTGGTGTGGTCGTCGTTCCTGCTCGACGAACTGGCCGGATTGCGAAACGACGCGTTGCCGACCTGCCCCGAATGCAAGGCCGACCCGACCTTCCTGGCCAAGAACACCGGTGTCATCGGTCCGGTCAGCGGTCCTGACGGGCAGCCGGCGCAGTTCGGCCAGGTGGTGTCCTGGGCGATCACGCGCGACGCGAACAAGCCCGCGACGAAGAAGTTCGTCGAGTACATGATGAATGACGGTTACGCCGACTGGCTCGCGCTCGCCCCCGAGGGCAAGGTGCCGGTCCGCAAGGGCACCGCCGACGACCCGCAGAAGTTCGTGAAGGCGTGGGGCGGGCTCACCGCCGGCGTCGACAAGAAGATGCCGCTGAGCAGCATCTACTCCGCCGACGTCATCAACTCGATTCTCAGCGGTCCGGACCGGTTCGACCGCTGGGGCTTCCCGCAGGGCCAGGGCGCGTTGGTCGGCGCCACCCTCGGCGAACTGCCCGTGCCCAAGGCCATCAACGCGATGGTCAACGGGGGCTCGCCGGAGAAGGCGGGCAAGGACGCCACCGCGGCGGTCGAGGAAATCGCGAAGTCGCTCAAATGATGTTGCCGGGTCGGGCCCCACATGTCCGTGGGGCCCGACCCGCGGGAGGACCGATGGCAGTACGCACGCGAACTCTGCGTCAGCAGGACGCGCGCACCGGGCTCGGCCTGATAACACCCACGGTGGCGATGGTCGTGCTGGTGCTCGTGGTCCCGATAGTCTGGGCCTTCGCCCTAGCATTTCAAGATATCCGGCTGATCAACATTCGCTACGCCGGGTTCTTCGGACGATACACGTTGGACAACTTCATCAGCGTGCTCACAGCACCCGGCTTCTGGCAGGCGCTACGCACCACCGTCCTATACGCCCTTGGCTCTACCGCCGGGTCGATCGCGGTGGGCCTGGTCGCGGCAATCGCGGTCCGGCGCCCCTTCCGGGGACGGTCCCTCGTACGAGGCCTGATCTTGCTGCCTTACGTCGCCCCGGTCGTCGCGGTCACGTTTGTGTGGACGGTCATGCTCAACCCCCAGTTCGGCATCGTCAACGACTGGGGCACGCGCTTCCTCGGTTGGAGCGAGGCCATCCCGTTCCTGTCTCAGTCCTCCACCGCGCTGCTGACGGTCATCGCGTTCGAAATCTGGCGCTACTATCCGTTCGCGTTCCTGTTCCTAACAGCGCGGCTGCAGGCCGTGCCGAAGGACAGCGAAGAAGCCGCGCGCGTAGACGGCGCGACACCCCTGCAGAGCTTCCGGCATATCCTGTGGCCGCAACTCGTGCCCACGATCGCCGTGCTGTTCGTGCTGCGATTCATCTTCACGTTCAACAAGTTCGACGATGTCTACCTGCTCACCGGCGGAGGATCCGGCACCGAGGTCGTCAGCGTTCGCGTCTTCGACTACCTCACCTCGCGAAAGGACGTGGGCGCTGCCTGCGCCCAGGCAGTCGTGCTGGCCGGTGTGCTCGTGATATTCCTGCTCATCCAGCGCCGAGCCACCCGCCGGTGGGAAGGAGACTCTCAGTGACGACCCTGACCGGCGCCGAGCCGGCCGCTCGTCCCGCCGACCCGGAGACCCCGAGGCGGCCCGGGCGTCGGTGGACGCGAGACAGCATCGAGACCCTTGCCCTGCGCGTGCTGCGGTGGGTGGTCATCGCGTTGCTCGTGCTGGCCTCCGTGCTGCCGTTCTACTACATGCTCATGCTGTCCGTGCGCAGCATCCAGGACCTCCTACTCGACCCGGGTCGAATCTGGGTGGACCCCGCCAAGATCTCGCTCGACGCCTACCGTCGCGTGCTCCGCTCGGTCGCCGACGGCGGACAGGGATTCCTCACCCTGATAAGAAACAGCCTGCTCGTGTCGGTCGGGACCGTGATCATTACGCTGGCGGCGTCGATCCCCGGGGCGTACGCCATCAGTCGTCTCGCCTTCCGCGGACGCCGTCAAGTGAGCGCCCTTTTCGTTGGGGTCTATTTCTTTCCGTCGATCATCGTTGCCGTCCCGCTGTTCGTCCTCTTCGCTCGACTCGGACTACGCGGAAGTCTCTTCGGCCTGGCGCTCGTCTACGTCGCCCACACCATCCCCGTCACCATCTACATGCTCCGAGGGTATTTCGACACGATCCCAGTCAGCCTCGAAGAGGCGGCTCTCCTCGATGGTTGCGGTCGGCTCGGGGTAATCCGGCGGGTCAGCCTGCCGCTGGCCATGCCTGCCGTCATGGCCACCGGGCTATACGTCTGCATGATCGCCTGGAACGAGTTCTTGTTCGCATTGCTATTCCTCGTGCAGGACCGCGACCGTTGGACCGTGTCCCTCGGGCTCGCGCAGCTGTCCGGCAGCATCGAGGTGCCCACTACCGTGCTGATGGCTGGGTCCGTGGTGTTAACTATTCCAATCATCGCGTTGTTCTTCGCGTCGGAACGGCTGCTCGTCGAGGGGCTCAGCGCGGGCGCCGAGAAGGGATGAGGGGGACGCACGTGGCTCCGGGGCGGCCGTCAAACAGCGCTGGCCATCTGCTGCAGTTCTTCCGGGACGGGCGAGTCGGCACACGACGCGAGCTCGGCGAGATCACCGAGCTCTCCCGATCCACTGTGGCCGCCCGCATCGACGCGTTGGTCAGTGCCGGTTACCTGCGCGAGGGGGGCATCGCTTCGTCGTCGGGCGGTCGGCCGCCAACGCTGCTGACCTTCGAGGACCGCACCCCGACCATCCTCGCCGCCGACCTCGACGTCACGCACGCCCGCGTGGCGGTCACCGATGCCAGTGGGGAGATCCTTGCAGAGCAGGTCGTCGACAGTCGTATCGCAGCCGGGCCGCAATCCGTGCTGCCCGAGGTGTGCGACCGGTTCGACGCCCTGCTGGAGAAAGCAGGGCGAGGCAGGGACAGTGTGTGCGGCATCGGGATGGGTGTCCCGGGCCCAGTGGACTTCGAGGCTGCCCGCGTGGTGCGCCCACCGATCATGCCCGGCTGGCACGACTTCCCGGTACGGGAGGAGATGTCGCGGCGTTTCGACGTGCCGTTGTACCTCGACAACGACGCCAACATGATGGCTCTGGGGGAGCATCGCGTCGTCTTCCCCGACGAAAAGTCCTTGCTGTTCATCAAGGTGGGCACCGGGCTGGGTGCCGGGATCGTCGTGGACGGCGGCGTCCTCCGTGGCGTCGACGGTGCCGAAGGTGACATCGGGCACGTGCGCATCAGCGGCAGCGCCGCACAGTGTGCGTGCGGGGCAACCGGCTGCCTCGCAGCCAGCGCAAGCGGTGCGGCAATGGCTCGCCAGCTGCGCGACCTCGGGTTCAAAGCCCTCACGAGCCGCGACGTCATCTCGTTCGTCTCCGCCGGAGAACCCGCGGCGGTCTCGATCGTCCGTCGAGCCGGCCTGCTCGTGGGCGAGGTGCTCGCCACCGCGATCAGCCTGATCAACCCCCGCGTGCTCGTGATCGGCGGCGACCTGGCCGACACCGGCGAGCACTTCCTCCGTGGTGTGCACGAGTCGCTCCTGCAACGGACCCAGCCACTCGCCACTCGGCGGCTGCTTGTCACCACAAGCGCTCTCGGTGATCGGGCCGGGATCGCGGGCGCCGTTGTCATGGTGCGCGACCAGGTGTTCAGCCCGGAGGAGGTCGATCGTCGGCTGAGTGCCATGGCTGCGGAGCGAACGAAAGCCACCGCTGGCTCCTGAAGCAGGAGCGAGGACCCGGTCAACGCCAACGTCAGGTTGTGGAAAGAACCCCGCTAGGAGAGGAATTTCGGCATGCCCGAGCACCAGGTCGGTACGGCGACCGAGCAGGACACGGTCGCCATTTCGTTCGATGGGGGTGCCGTAGCGTCATACCACCTGGGCGGGTCGTCACCCCGCCCGTACCTGCAGCGGCTCATCGTGCCAGGCGGACATCAGGTCACGCGATCGCTCGATGAGGACGTCCCCGAGGATTCACGTGACCATCCGCATCACCGCGGGATCTGGTGGGGGCACCGAAACGTTGACGGGGCGGACTTCTGGACCGAGTTCGATGGGCATGGGCGCATCGTGGCGGAGAGCCCCGCCGACATCGGCCACACCGACCAGGCCTGGCGGGTGACCCAGGGACTCCAGTGGATTGCCGCGGACGGCGATGTCCACCTGCGGGAGCGTCGCATTACAGTCGTACGACCTCCGGCGGACGACGGCGCGGTGGTGGTCGATATGCAGACGACCCTGACGACACCTGGACGCCAACCGGTAGTCCTTCGGGACACGAAGGAGGCCGGTTTGATCGCCGTCCGGGTGGCCGTACCGATGGAGGAGCGCCGCGGCGGCCGAATCGAGAACGCATTGGGTGATGTTGGGGAGGCGAAGTGCTGGGGGCGCCCAGCGGACTGGTGTGACTACTCCGGCCCGGTTGACGGGACGGTCGTCGGGGTGGCGGTACTGGACCATCCCGACAACCCGCGCCACCCCACCTGCTGGCACGTACGAGACTACGGGCTGCTGGCCGCGAACCCGTTCGGCTACAGCGACTTCTGGCCGGGGGAGGGTCGGGACGGGACCCTTGTCCTCGATCCGGATGACCCCGTGACGTTCCGCTTCCGGGTGGTCGCTCACCTAGGGGACGCACGCACGGGTCGGGTCGCGAAGCACTTCGCGGCGTTCGCCGACACCGCGCCGCTCGAGGGCTGACAAATGCGCCTCGCCATGTGCAACGAAGGCTTTGAGAACGAGCCGCTCGACATCGCGTTCGACCGTCTCGCCCAAGCCGGATACACCGGGGTGGAACTTGCGCCCTACACGCTTGGACCCGACCCGGACCAGCTCACACGGGCCGACCGCCGAAAGATCCGGGCAATGGCTCACGACCGAGGGCTGTCTATCACGGGCCTTCACTGGCTGCTCGCCCGCACGCAGGGTATGCACGTGTCCACAGACGATCCCGCAACCGAGAAACGGACGCTGCAGTACCTCCGAGCCCTGACCGAGTTGTGTGGTGACCTCGGGGGCGAGGTCCTCGTGTTCGGCTCCCCGGGCCAGCGCAGTACGCCGCCAGGGATGTCGGCCGAGACGGCAAGGAAGCGAGCGCTTCAGACGTTTGGAGCGTGGGCCGCCCTCGCGGAACAGGTCGGCGTGACGGTCTGCCTTGAGGCGTTGCCTGCTGAAGAAACGGACTTCATGAATACGACGGCAGAGGTTGTTGGTCTCGTTGAGGCGGTCCGTTCACCGGCGCTCCGAATGGTGCTCGACGTAAAGAGCATGAGTTCAGAACGGACGCCCATCCCCGAGCTGATCGACCTGGCCGCGCCGCACCTGGCCTACGTGCAGGCCAACGACGCCAACCGGCGAGGCCCCGGGTTCGGAGACACCGACTTCGTGCCGATCTTCAAAGCACTGGGCGGCGTTGGATACGACGGCTGGATCTCCGTTGAGGCATTCGACTTCAGCCCGAGCGTAGACGAGATGGCTGCGGCCAGCCGTCAATATCTCGCGACCGCCGCAGCAGAGGCAGGCGTTCGCCTGTAATGCAGGACCCTGCCCGAAGGCGCCCACAGAGCGCCATCGTCACTTCTTCTCACCGCACTGGTAAGCGCTATCCGAAGGAGCCCTAGACATGGCATCACGATCGCTCGGCATCATTATGAACGGTGTGACGGGGCGGATGGGCTACCGCCAGCATCTGGTGCGCTCCATCCTGGCCATCCGTGACCAAGGGGGTGTGGAGCTGTCCGACGGCTCCCGTGTCCAGGTCGACCCGATCTTGCTCGGCCGGAACGCGGACAGGCTTCAGAAGATCGCCGCCCGGCACGGCGTCGAGCGCTGGACGACCGATCTGGACGAGGCGCTCGGGAACCAGGACGACCCGATCTATTTCGACGCACAGCTCACCACAGTGCGTGAGCAGGCGATCCTGAAGGCCATCGCTGCCGGCAAACACATCTACTCCGAAAAGCCGATCGCCGACGATGTCGAGGGCTCCCTCCGTCTTGCCCGCGCGGCGCGAGACGCCGGGGTCAAGAACGGCGTCGTGCATGACAAGCTGTACCTTCCCGGCTTCCTGAAGCTCAAGCGCCTCATCGACGGCGGATTCTTCGGCCGCATCCTGTCCGTGCGAGGCGAGTTCGGTTACTGGGTGTTCGAGGGTGATTGGCAGCCGTCCCAGCGGCCCACCTGGAACTACCGCAAGGAGGACGGCGGCGGCATCTCGACAGACATGTTCCCGCACTGGAACTACATCCTCGAGAACCTGTTCGGCACCGTAGAAGCGGTGACGGCAAGGGTGATCACGCACATTCCACAGCGGTGGGACGAGCAGGGCAAGCCGTACGCCGCCACGGCGGACGACGCCGCCTACGGGATTTTCGAGCTGTCCGGGGGCGTGATCGCCCAGATCAACTCGTCGTGGACGACCCGCGTGCACCGGGACGAACTCGTCGAGTTCCACGTCGACGGCACCGAGGGCAGCGCGGTCGCCGGGCTCCACCGCTGCGTCGCGCAGCATCGTGCACAGACGCCCAGGCCGGTCTGGAACCCCGATCTGGTGGAGCCCATGTCGTTCGGGCAGCAGTGGAATCCGGTGCCGGACAACGGGGAATTCGACAACGGTTTCAAAGCGCAGTGGGAGCAGTTCATCCGGTACGTCCTGAACGACGGCGACCACCCATATGACTTCCTTGCCGGCGTTCGCGGTCTGAGGCTTGCCGAGGCGGGCCTGCAGTCCTCAAGCGAGGGACGGCGCGTAGAGCTCGGCGAGGTCTCACTGTGACAACCGTCGCCAATTCGGCAGGAGCCGTGCTCCTGCCAAACATCGACGGCAGCCTCGGGCGCCACGTCCTGAAGCCGCCGCGAGAATGGCCGCAGCCGCAGGCTCCGCTGAGGTCCCGCGTCGCCTTTGCCGCAGCACATGTGATCCCCAAGCCACTATCCGAGAACGTCCCGGGTGGCGCCGCAGCCATTGACTGGGACAGCACGCTCCGGTACCGGCACCGGATCTGGTCCTACGGGCTGGGCGTTGCCGACGCCATGGACACCGCCCAGCGTGGCATGGGTCTCGATTGGCCAGCGGCGGCCGAGTTGATCCGCCGCTCTGCCGCGGAGGCCCGGTCCGTCGGCGGTGCGATCGCCTGCGGTGCGGGCACTGACCAGCTCGACCCCAGCCGTACGCCTGAGGGCGCTGCGGGCCTGGCGGCGGTGCTGGCGGCCTACCGGGAGCAGATTGAGGCCGTGGCCGGCAGCGGGGCCACAGTGATCCTTATGGCCTCAAGGGCGCTGGCCCGGATTGCACGCTCCGCGGAAGACTATGCCCATGTGTACGGCAGCCTGCTAGCTGACGCGGACCGCCCCGTCATCCTGCACTGGCTCGGCGCCATGTTCGACCCTGCACTGGCCGGCTACTGGGGCTCGGACGATGTCGAACAGGCGACATCGGCGTTCTTGCGGATCATCGATGCTCATCGCGCGAAGGTCGAGGGGGTCAAGGTGTCGCTGCTCGACGCAGCCCACGAGATCCGCTTGCGCGCCGCACTCCCCGAGGGGGTCCGCCTGTACACCGGTGACGACTTCAACTATCCGGAACTCGTCGTCGGCGACCGAAAGGCGCACTCCGATGCCTTGCTGGGCATCTTCGCCGCGATCTACCCCGCCGCCTCGTTGGCCATCCAGGCCCTCGATGCCGGCGACGACGTTACAGCGCGGGCGATCCTAGACGGCACCCAGGCGCTTGGCCGGCACATCTTCGAGGCACCGACCTACTACTACAAAACCGGGATCGCGTTCCTGTCCTGGCTGAACGGCCATCAGGCCGCTTTCTCGATGGTGGGCGGGCTGCACGCCGGGCGCTCGGTGCTGCACCTGGTCGAGCTCTTCCGGCTGGCGGACGCAGCCGAGCTCTTGGCTGATCCGGACTTCGCCGCGCACCGGATGCGGCGGTACCTGTCCGTCCAGGGGATCGGTGATTGAGAGCATGATGGACATCGACCAGGCGACGCTGCGGCGGCTCTCGCTGAACACCATGACCACCAAGAACTGGACCCTGCCCGAGGCAGTCGACGGTTCAGTCCGAGCCGGACTGCCGGCGGTCGGCCTCTGGCGCGACCGTGTCGCCGAGGTCGGGCTCGACGCCGCGGCCAAACGAGTGCGCGACGCGGGTCTGCGGGTCTCCTCACTCTGCCGAGGTGGCTTCCTGACGGCAGCTGATGCCGCCGGGCAGAGGGCCGCGCTCGAGGACAACAGGGCCGCCATCATCGAGGCCGCGACCTTGGGCACTGACGCGCTGATCATGGTTGTAGGTGGGCTCCCAGAGGGCGACCGCGACCTCGCTGGCGCTCGTCAACGGGTGGCGGACCGACTCGCCGAGCTGGTGCCGTTCGCCAAGGAGCATGGCGTGCGGATGGTCCTGGAGCCCCTCCATCCCATGTACGTCGCAGACCGCGCGGTCCTGTCTACCCTCGGCCAGGCCCTCGACATCGCATCCGGTCACCCGGCGGACGCCGTCGCCGTCGTGGTCGACACCTTCCATGTCTTCTGGGACCCCCAGTTGCCTGAGCAGATTGCCCGCGCTGGCCGGGAGGGCAGGGTCGCCAGCTACCAGGTCTGTGACTTCAACCTGCCGATCGCCTCTGACGCGCTGCTCTCGCGCGGCATGATGGGCGACGGCGTGATCGACTTCCGTGCTATCACCTCGATGATCGCCGCCACGGGGTACGACGGTGACATCGAGGTGGAGATCTTCAACGCCGCGATCTGGGCGATGAACGGCGACGATGTGCTGGCGACAATGGCCCGCCGATACGCCGAACTCGTGCACCCCTACCTCGATCCCGCCGCAGCCGATCCTGCACCCGCTGACCGGTGACCGGTGACTCGATACGTCGAGGTCACGCGGTCGTGGCCTGCGACAAGTTCAAGGGCTCATTAACGGCGAGCCAGGTCATGGCGGCGGTCACGGGAGGACTGCGCGACGTGGCACCCGCCGTCGATGTCCGCAGCACCCTGGTCGCCGACGGCGGCGACGGCACCCTCGAAGCGGTCCGGTCGGCGGGGTTCACGCTGCTGCCGGTGACGGTCACCGGGCCGACAGGACGCCCCGTCGACACGCACTACGCCACCAATGGGGACACAGCCGTCGTGGAGATGGCTGACGCGTGCGGGCTGGTACGACTTCCCGGCGGCGAGTTAGCACCCCTCACGGCCTCCAGCCGTGGACTCGGCGAGGTCGTCGGCGCGGTCCTCGACGCCGGCATCCGGCGGATCGTGATCGGGGTAGGTGGCAGCGCGAGCACCGACGGGGGCGCCGGGATGCTCAGCGCGCTCGGAGCCCGCCTGCTCGACGACGCCGGCCGAGACCTGCGGGACGGGGGTGGGGCATTGAGCGAGTTGACTACCGTCGATCTAACCGGGCTGCATCCGGGCCTCGCCCAAGCAGAACTGACCCTTGCGAGTGACGTCGACAATCCGTTACTGGGTCACCGGGGTGCGGTCGCCGTCTTCTCGGCGCAGAAGGGCGCTGGCTGGCGAGAACAACAGCTGCTTGAGCGGGGCCTTAGTCGACTCGCCGAGGTCCTGACGGACCACACCGGCGGCGACGCGGCTGGCCTGGCCGGCGCGGGTGCCGCCGGAGGAGTCGGATTCGCCGCTCAAGCACTGCTCGGCGCCCGCTTCCAATCCGGCATCGAGTTCCTACTTCAAGTCATCGGGTTCGACGAGGTCGTCGCAGGCGCAGCACTGGTGGTGACAGGCGAGGGCTACTTGGACCGACAGACATTGTCCGGCAAGACCCCCTTCGGCGTGGCGACAGCGGCACGGGTTGCCGGGGCACCAGTGGTTGCTGTCTGTGGAGGGTCCGACCTCGATGATGCCGACCTGGCGGACATCGGCATCAAGCAAGTATTCCGGTTGTCCGACCTCGAACCTGATCTCGAGCGCTGCATGAGCGCAGCAGGACCGCTGCTACGGCAGGCGGCCCGCCTCGTCGCGCGCAGGTGGCTGCACCCGATGAGTTAGGTGGCCACCTTCGCGGTGCACATGAGCCAGGCCGTGCATCAGGCGGGCACGGCGGTGTTTGCGCGCCGGCAGCCAGGCCGCGATCCGCTCGGCCACCACGATCCTAAGGGTGCCGAAAATGTCGTCCGCCCTTGTCGTGGCCGGGTTTGAGCGTCGCGACGGAATCTTGCCCCTGTCGACGTTCCGGGGCGCCTCGGATCGCTGTCGGTCACTACGTGATGATGCCTCGCCGTGCTGCTTCGACTGGCGTACCTCGGCGTGACCAACGCGCTCGCGATGCTGCGGCTGCTACCCATGAGCGACCGGGCCAAGGACGCCGAAATCCTCGCCCTGCGCCACCAGATCACGGTCCTCCAGCGGCAGCTGCACGGCCAGAAGATCCGGTTCACCCCATTGACCGGGCGTCGCTCGCCGCGCTGATGCACCGACTCCCCCGCGACGTGCTACGCCAGATCCGGCTGCCTGTGCGCCCCGAGACCGTGCTCCACTGGCACGGGTAGTGCTCGGGGGCGAGGCCCGATGCGGGCGAGGTCGCACCGAGGAGGCAGTTACCTGACCATCTGCGGTTGGGCCCGGATCCGGGGGCGCTTGCCCTCACGGCGTTCGAGCAGCTCGGTACCGTTGGCACAGCCTTGAGGCGGCGCGGCAGCGAGCCGCGCCGCCTCCTTTGCCTCGGAGCCCGTCAGGCGACGTCGCGCTGGTAGGCACGTACGGCGAGGGGTGCGAAGATCGCGAGGATTCCTGTCGTCCAGGCGAGGGCGAGCACTGTCTCGCTGGTGACCGTGTGGCCGGCCGGTAGCGCTTCTTGGCCGAGGGTGAGGCCGCGCAGGGCGTTGGCGATGATGGTGATGGGCTGGTGTTCGGCGAAGGTCTGGAGCCAGCCGGGCATGGTCTGGGTGGGTAGGAAGACGGAGCTGGTCAGGGTCATCGGGAAGACGACCATGTAGATGGCGGCCTGGATGGCTTCGGAGTTGCGGATCGTGAGGCCCAGGTAGGCCATCAGCCAGGAGCAGGCGTAGCCGAAGGCGAGCGCGACGCCGATGGCGGCCAGCATGTCGCCGAGGCCGTTCTGCCAGCGGAACCCGAGGGCGACGCCGACGGCGAGTTGCAGGCCGAGGATGAAAGTGCTGCGGATGAGGTCGGCCATGGTGCGGCCGGTCAGCACGGCGGAGCGGGCCATGGGCAGGGCGCGGAAGCGGTCCAGGACGCCTTTGGTGCGGTCGTTGTTGAGCCCGTAGGCGGTGGGCGCGGACCCGAAAACGGCGGACTGGGCGAGGATGCCGGGGATCAGCCAGTAGACGTACTCGCCTTTGGCGGCGGCGGGTAGGGCGGCTTGGATGGCGCCGCCGAAGACGTAGAGGAACATGAGCATGAACACGACGGGCTGGACGGTGGACAGGATCAGCACGTCGGGCAGGCGGATATTGGCGAGCAGGTTCCGGCGGGTGACGACGCCGGTGTGAATGAGGGCGCGGCCGTGGCCGCGAGCGGGGATGGCGGCGGTGGTCATGCGGTCCTCCCGGCGAGTTCGCGGTTGTCGTGGCGGGTGAGGGCGAGGAAGACGTCGTCGAGGGTGGGCCGGTGCAGGGCGACGTCGGTCGGGGTGATGTCGGCGTGGTCGAGCAGGCGCAGCGCGTGCCGCAGGGTCAGTGGCCCGTCGGGGGCGGGCAGCGTGATCCGGTCGCGGTCGCATCGGGCGGCCAGCGGTTCCAGGGTGGCCAAGGCTGCCTGCTGCAGCTCCGTGGGCAGGTCGAGTTGGATGATGGCGCCGCCGGTGCGGTCTTTGAGTTCGGTGGCGGTGCCTTCGGTGAGCAGGCGGCCGTGGTCGATGACGGCGATGCGGTCGGCGAGCTGGTCGGCCTCGTCGAGGTATTGGGTGGTGAGCAGCACGGTGGTGCCCTCGGCGGCCAGGTTCCGCACGAGGTGCCACAGGTCTTGGCGGCTGGCCGGGTCAACGCCGGTGGTGGGTTCGTCGAGGAACAGCACCTGTGGGCGGCCGATGAGGCTCGCGGCGAGGTCTATGCGCCGACGCATGCCTCCGGAGTAGGTCTTGACCTGCCGGTCGGCGACGTCGGCGAGGTGGATGAGGTCCAGGATGTCTGCCGCTCGGCGGGCTGCCTCGCGGTGGGTCAGGCCGTAGAGGCGGCCGATCATGATGATGTTCTCGCGGCCGGTCAGGTGGTCGTCGACGGCGGCGAACTGTCCGGCGAGGCCGATCCGCTCTCGTACTCGGGTCGCGTCGCGGACGACGTCGTGTCCGGCGACGCGCGCGGTGCCGGTGTCGGGGCGAAGCAGGGTGGCGAGTATGCGGATCAGGGTGGTCTTCCCCGCGCCGTTCGGGCCGAGCAGCCCGTAGATGCTTCCGCGCGGGATCTGCAAGGTCAGGCCGTCGAGCGCGCGGGTGCCGTTGCGGAACTGCTTGGTGATCTCGCTGACGGCGATGATCGAGTCGCTCATCGATACCTCCAGCTTGTGTACTTGAAAGGCAACATAGGCATAAGTACACTCTCAAGTCAACAAGCCTGCGTTGGAGGTCCGTGGTGGTCGACCAGAAGCCGGAGCCGGTACGCCGCCTGCCCCGGGCACAGCGCCGGGAGCAGATCCTCACCGCGGCGACCGAGGCGTTCGCCAGGTCCGGTTTCGCCGCAACGAGCCTGGAGGACATCGCCACCGAGGCGGGCATCACGCGGGTGATCCTCTACCGGCACTTCGATTCCAAGACCGACCTGTATCAGGCGGTCCTGGACCGGATGTGCGCGCGGCTGGATGCCCATGTCGACGAGCCTGTCGGCGGGTTCACCGATGCCAGCATCGACGGCCTGCTCGATGCTGCGATCGAGTCGCCTGCCGGGTTCCGGCTGCTGTTCCAGCACGCCCTGCGGGAGCCGGAGTTCAAGGAGCGCATCGAGAAGTTCCGCGCCGACATCACTGCCGCCGCATACCTGCAGATCTCCGCCGTCGTCCCCGACCAGGCTCTCGCCCGATGGGCAGCGCAGCTCGCGCCGGTCGTGGCGATCGAGGCAATCATCGCCTGGCTCGATGCCGGACAACCCGACCCCGCCCAGGCCGCCGCGCGGGTGCGACAGGCGGTCATGGGAGTCATCGGCGCCGCCGTCGCCTCCGACACCGACTGCTCGCTTCCCAACCCTGCACGTAGACAAGGACCGTCATGACCAACACAGCAAAGCCCGAGACGGGTGAAAGCCCGACCGCCCGGCAGAAGCGGGTGTGGGACAAGAGCGCGCCCAGCTATGACAAGCAGATCGCCTTCTTCGAGAAGACCTGGTTTGCCGGTGGACGCCAGTGGCTCGGCCAGCGCGCTCACGGCCGGGTTCTCGAGGTCGCGATCGGCACCGGCCGTAACTTGCCCCATTACCGATCCGACACGACCATCACCGGCATCGAGCTGAGTCCGGCGATGCTGGCCATCGCGCGCGAGCGCGCCGCCGATCTCGGCCGCAAGGTGGACCTGCGCGAAGGCGACGCCGAGCGCCTGCCCTTCGACGACGCGTCGTTCGACACGGTGGTGTGTGCGCTGTCGCTGTGCACCATCCCCGACCCCGCTGCCGCGATCGCCGAGATGCACCGGGTCCTGGTGCCCGACGGCACCCTGCTGCTGGTGGACCACATCGCCAGCAGCTGGCCGCCGATCCGCGCCGCCCAGTGGCTGCTGGAACGGATCACGATCCGCGCAGCCGGGGAGCACTTCACCCGCCGGCAGCTGTCCCTCGTCCAGGCCGCCAGCTTCGAGATCGAGGAGGCCGAACGGCTCAAGGCCGGCACGGTGGAGCGCATCCGCGCCCGCAAACTGGCCCCGCCGGAGACGGGCGCGTGAACATCGCGAGCGCCGGGGCGCTCGGGCCACGGCTCGGCGCAGGTCGCGAGGCGGACGTGTACGCGTGCAGCGACGGGGCGGTGCTCAAGCTGTACCGTCCCGGCTTCGGCGGCCACCGCACCGAGACGTTGGCCCTCCGGTCACTGGAAGATCGTGGCGTCGCACCGAGGCTGGTCGACGTCGTGGAGTGCGATGGCCGGACCGGCTTGGTGGTGGAGCGCCTGGCCGGACCGGACATGCTGACGCTTCTGCAACGCCGACCGTGGCGCCTCTACGCACTGGCCCGCTCCCTGGCCAAGGCGCACCTCGCGGTCCATCGTGTTCAGGCGCCGGCAGAGCTGACCGGCCTCCGCCAGGTCCTGGCCACCCGGATCCGCGACGCCGCGCTGCCGCAGCATCTGCTCGACTTCGTATCGCGGCTGCTGGACGGGCTGCCGGACGGCGATCGGCTGTGCCACGGCGACTACCACCCCGGCAACATCCTGCTGGCCGCAGACCAGGCCGCTGTCATTGACTGGGGCGCCGCGACGCGGGGCGTCCCCGAAGCCGACCACGCTCGTACGCTGCTGCTGCTGCGGTGGTCCGATCCGCTGCCCGGCACGCCGCTGGTGTCACGGGCGCTGATCGCCGCTGGGCGGTCGGTGCTCGCCCACGCCTACGCGCGAGACTACCGGCGCGGCTCGCCGCCGCTGCGCCAGACGAGGTCGTGGCTGGTGGTGCACGCCGCGGCGCGGCTGAGCGAAGGCATCCCGGCCGAAGAAGAGAGGATCATCGGTCTGCTCGAACGCGCCCGGAAAGGCATCGCGTGAGGCTCGGCCTGCCGGTGTCCGGGCACGTGAAGGCGGTGAGCTCGTCGGCGGGGATGCCGCAGAGCAGGAGCGCGCTGCCGCGTTCGCGGTCGGTGCTCCAGCTGTCCATGAGCGTCTCAACCTGCTCATTGAGGCGGACCAGACGCGCCGGCCATGAGCACCGCGGGGCTGCGCCTGCAACACGCCAGCGGGTGCCCCGCCCGGCAAAGCCACGAACCGCCAGCCGGGTGTGAGGTGGGCTGTGCCACGCATCCTGGATCAGGCCGCCGACGGGTGGGAGGCTGGCGGGCGTGGACGACACGCGTGTGCACTGGGACGGCGTCTACTCGCGCCGGACGGTCACCGAGGTGAGCTGGTTCGAGGCGAAAGCCGACAAGTCGATGGCCCTTATCGACGACGCCGGGCTGTCGCTCGCAGATCCGGTGATCGACGTCGGCGCCGGGGCGAGCGTGCTGGTCGGCCACCTGCTGCAGGCGGGGTATCGGGACGTGAGCGCGCTGGACGTTGCCGCCGATGCCCTGACCGTCAGCCGGGACCGCCTGGGCGCCGACGCGCACCGGGTCGACTGGATCGTGGCCGACCTGCTGTCATGGCGGCCGGCCCGCCGCTACCGGCTGTGGCACGACCGGGCGGTGTTCCACTTTCTCACCGACCCCGCCGGCCGGGACCGCTACCGGCAGGTGCTGAGGCAGGCGCTGGCTCCGGGTGGCTACCTGGTGGTCGGCACCTTCGCCGCCGACGGGCCCACCCAATGTTCCGGGCTACCGACCGCCCGCTACGGCGCGGACGAGCTGGCCGCGCAGTTCCCCGGCTACACCGTCCTCCGCGCCGCCCGGGATGAGCACCACACCCCGGCAGGTGACGTGCAGCCGTTCACCTGGGTCCTACTCGGCGACTGCGGCTGAGGGTTCCGGGGGACGGGCAAGCTGCTCCACCTGCCCTGCGGGCGGGTTGACCAGCCACTGCGCGGGTGACGTGACGGTAAGCAGGGTCTCGGTGCCGCCAACGGCTGCTCACATGCAAGGCAATTGGGGTCATGCAGGGTCAGACAAGCCCAGCAGGTCTTACGGGCGGCGCAGCTCTTCCCGCCGACGCCGAAACTCCTCGTCATCGATCTCACCGGCCGCGAACCTGCGGCGTAGCTCTTGCTCGCCCGCATCCGGTCTGGAGCCCGACAGGGACCGCACCAGCCACACCACGCCCACGACGATCAGCGCCAAGATCGCCAGGCCGAATAGGCCCGAGATCAGCATCCAGATGCACATCCCCGCCATGCCATCCATCACCGGACCCACCTCCTCCGGAGGATTGCCTACCCCACGCCCGCCGCTTCGCACGGCGGCGTCCCGGCGGAATCTCTGACGGCCTGGCAACGGCCTCTGAGCCCCCGCGGGTGGGCGCGACACCAGCTTGCATTCGGTACCTAGGTACAGGCTTACCGTCGAGGTATGAGTGACCACCACATCACCACCGATGATGCTTGGGCGCCGGATGCGTGCACCCTGCCGACGGCCGAAAGGCCACTGCGGCTCGCCGAGTTCGACCAGTTCTTCCGCGATGCCGTGCGAGGTTCCGACCGATTGTCGCCGCAGCACTTGCGGCTGCAGCTCGATTGCGCGGCCCATGTGGAGGAGACGGCCCGGGATCTGACGGCCCGTGAGTCGTCCTGCTGCTCGTTCTTTGCCTTTGACGTTTCCCGGTCTGGCCCGGACTCGCTGACCTTGGACGTTCGGGTACCGGCGGCACAGGTCGACGTGCTCGATGGCCTCGCCAATCGTGCCGCGTCAGCGGCAGGCACGCGATGAGCGGATCAGGGCTGCGCAGCGGCCAGCTGGCCGACGCGGCCGGGGTCAACCTGCAGACCCTGCGCTATTACGAGCGCCGTGGCCTGCTCGCCTCGCCGCAGCGGTCACCTGGTGGGCATCGGCTATACCCGACCGAGACGGTGGCCCTGCTGCGGGTCATCAAGGCCGCGCAGCGCCTCGGCTTCACCCTCAACGAGGTCGCCGACCTGCTCGACGCCGGTCGGCACCAGCACAGCCGGCGACCGGACACGGGCCTACAGGCCCGGGCCAAGGACAAGCTCGCCGAGGTCGAACAGAAGCTGGCGGACCTGACCGTCATCCGCGACACCCTACGAGCCGCCATCGCCGCTGGCTGCGACGACCTCGTCGCGTGCGCCGGAAGCTCCTGCTGTCCCCTGCCATTCGCTGAACTCGCCGGGAGGAACGACCGTGCCGACCATTGCTGACCGGGCTCGCCGCCTGATGCCTTCCGGCCTGACCGGACTCGCAGCAACCGCCTGCGCCGCCTGCTGCGTGCTGCCGGCCCTGCTGGCCGCCGGGATCATCGGTGGTGCAGGCTGGGCGGTAGCCAACCGCTTCATGCCTGGGGTTGCCGTCGCCCTGGCGATACTTGCCGGGCTGTCCTGGTGGTGGGCCAGCAAGCGCCGGCACGCAGCCGGCTGCTCCGGCGGCAGCTGCTCCTGCGGGAAGCCCGAGGAACAGGACCGCAAGGAGCTGCCGCTACGGTCCAAGGCATGACGGTTGCCCGCTCGATCCTGCTGTTCCTGCTCGCCGCGCTAGCCGAGATCGGCGGCGCGTGGCTTGTATGGCAGGGCTGGCGGGAAAACCGAGGGCTGCTGTGGATCGCGGCCGGAGTCATCGCGCTCGGGTGCTACGGATTCGTCGCCACCTTCCAACCCGATGCGAACTTCGGCCGCGTCCTGGCCGCCTACGGCGGTGTCTTCGTCGCCGGCTCCCTGGCCTGGGGCATGGTCGTCGACAGGTTCCGCCCCGACCGCTACGACATCATCGGCGCAACCATCTGCCTCATCGGAGTGGCAGTGATCATGTACGCCCCACGCAGCGGCTGACACAACCCTCCGGGAAATCCATCCCGTCTTGGCGCTATCATCGCGGCATGGCGATTGGTTTCCCCCCTGGACTCACTCCTGCCGTGGCGTTGTTCCGGTCCCTCGGTGATCCGACCCGGCTGGCGATCCTGCAACGGCTCGCGTCGGGTGAGGCGCGGGTGGTGGACCTGACCGGCGAGCTGGGGTTGGCCCAGTCGACGGTGTCGAAGCACCTGGCGTGCCTTCGTGACTGCGGGCTGATCGACTACCGGGTCGAGGGCCGCCAGTCGTTCTACGCGCTGACCCGGCCGGAGCTACTGGACCTGCTGCGCTCGGCGGAACAACTCCTCGCCGCCACCGGGGAAGCGGTCGCCCTGTGCCCGGTCTACGGGGCCCCGGCCAGCTCTCTGGCGGGGGTGAGCGCGTGAGCACATCACTACTGACCCCGGGACGCCGGGCGGTGCTGTCCCGGCGCAGCCTGTGGCTGGCCTACGCCACCGCTGGCTACAACCTGCTCGAGGGCCTGGTCGCGTTCGCCGCCGGCGCGGCGGCCTCCTCCACCGCACTGATCGGCTTCGGCCTGGACTCCTTCGTCGAGGTGTCGAGCGCCGCCGTGCTCATCTGGCAGTTCCGCTCCCGCGTGCCCGAGGACCGGGAGCGGCTGGCGCTACGGCTGATCGGCGTGTCGTTCTTCGCCCTGGCCGCCTGGGTGACCTTCGACGCCCTCCGCTCGCTCCTGGCCGGCGGAGACGCCGACGCCAGCCCGGTGGGGATCGGCCTGGCCGTGGCGTCGCTGATCGTGATGCCGCTGCTTGTACGCGCGAAGCGGCGCACCGGCCGGGAACTTGGCTCAGCCACGGTCATGGCCGACTCGACCCAGACGATGCTGTGCACCTACCTGTCTGCAGTGCTCCTCGTCGGCCTCGCCCTCAACGCCCTCTGGGGCTGGTCCTGGGCCGACCCGATAGCCGCGCTCGTCATCGCTGCCGTGGCGGTCAAGGAAGGCGTGGAAGCCTGGCGGGGCGAACACTGCGACGACTGCGTCGCCCCCCTGCCCGCCGCCGACGCCGGCCCAGCCACGGCATGCGCCGACAGCTGCTGCACCGACCGGAAGGCATGACGATGGCCTGGCTCGCACTCGCGCTGTACCTGCTCGGCCTTCTGCTCGCCTTCGGCTGGCGCACCGTGTCCCAATGGCGCCGCACCGGCGACACCGGAGTACGCCTCGACGCCGAAGCGGCCGGCACCCTCCGCTAGTGGGCCAAACTCCTGGTCATCGCCGCCCTCGCGCTTGGCTTCGCCGGCCCGGCCACTGCCCTCGCCGGTCTGCCACTACTGCCCGGCCTTGACCACCGGGCGCTGCATGTCGTTGGCCTGGTCGTGACCGTCGCCGGGATTGCCGCCACGCTCGCCGCCCAGCTCACCATGGGCACCTCCTGGCGCGTCGGCGTCGACCCGGAGCCGGTGCCCGAGAGGCGGAGGCGGGATCAGGCGGAGTAACCACGGGTGGCCATCCAGTTCGCCAGGTCGATGGTGATTATCCAGTAGGCGGGGCGCGACGGGTCCGCCGAGTCGACGATCCGGACGGTCCGGCCGTTGTCCTTGTAGCTGACCACGGCGATGTAGTGACCGCCGGGGAAGGAGTGCCGGCCGCCATCGGTGTCGGTGGCGGAGCCGACGATGTTCTTCGCGACTACCACCGAAACGTCCCTTAGGCTAACGATCTTGACCAGCTCGGATTCTCTTCGTGGTGTCATTTCTTGACGTAGTCGTCCCAGCTCATGTCCCAAACGGTCCATCCGTTGCTCGGATCCAGGCGTTTCTCCGTGCCGGTGACCGTCACCGGATCGCCGATCTGCGAGTTGTCGTACACCCATTGGGCGTTGTCGGGTGACAGATTCGTGCACCCATTGCTGACGTTGTTTTGACCCTGGTCGGCCACCGACCACGGGGCTCCGTGGATGTACTCGCCGTCCCCGGTGAGGCGCTCGGCGTGCCTGACGTCGAGTTGCTCATTCGGCCCGTACACCCAGAGCGCGCGGGCTTCTCTGCTCATGATCACCATGTTGCCCGAGGACGACGGCGTCAGCGGCTTGCCAAGGCTCACGGGAAATTTCTTGACCAGCTTGTCGTTCTGGAAGACCTTCATCTGCTTGGTGTCATTGGAGATCTTGAACTCGGTCCGCTGGCCGATTGTTGCCGTGACGCTGCGGCTGGTTTCGACGCTTCCGGCTGCCGGCACACCACCCGACCCTGCGGTCACCGTCAGCTTGGTGCCGGGCCGCCAATGGTTCCTCGGACGGTAGATGACCTGCTGGTCGCCGTACCACCGCCAGGCGCCAGTCTGAGGAGGATCACTCTTTACGGACAAGCGCCGCTCGACATCGGCCTTGGCACCATCCGGAATCGGCGCGCTGAACTTCACCGGCACCGGCATACCGACGCCGTAAACCTGGCCGCTCTGCAGCTCTATGGTGCTGGCGATCGGATCACGGCTCGGCCTGGCCACGATGGTGAACTTCATGGTCGCAGTTGACGTGGCGCCCGCCCCGCCGCCCACCGCGCCAGTGACCCGTTTGCGCGCTGCATCGAAGCTGGCGCTCGACGCATGCGCAGGCACGGATGTGGGCCAAGCTAAGGGGGTGAGCAGCAAGCAGGTACCAAGTACCAACACTGGTCCTCCGCGCCGGTAACTCCGGACCTGGACCATGTCTCGGTCTCGCCGTGGGCGCCCCTCCGGAGCCCTTGTCGTCCAGATATTTCGGCAAGCTGCTTGGGCATGATCCGGCCGAGCGGGACCCACCGTTGCCAGGCGCTGGAAAATCCGCGATACACCGTTCATCACCTCGACCCCTATCAGATCTATTTCCAGTCCAGGCCGTTGGCCATGGGGCTCATTTCCCCTCTATGCGTCGTCTGGCGTCAGATGGGGTTTCCGCGTCGCCGGGATACCCGGATCTCGGCGCACATAACAAAGCTCTGAGTCGGCCTTCAGCGATGGAACGCTCCGACTTCTACGACTACGTGCAGGAGCCGTGGATGTTTCCAAACGGCAAGAGGGAAAAGCCTGAGCCGCAGCGCGCCCTGGCTCTGGACTGCTCCGGCTTCCTGCGGATGGTCTACAGGCACCGGCTGGGGTATCCGCTGCGGGGCACGAACACCCCGGGTGAGGGTCTTCCGCGCCGCGCGTACGCGATGGCCGAATCCGGCCCGGGCGTCCAGTTGATGCCCCAACACCGGCCAGCGGGCCCGCGGCATCGACCGCCTGCTCCCCGGCGACCTGGTGTTCCTCAACGCCCAGCCGGTACCGAACAAACAGATCGACCACTCGGGCATCTACCTCGGCCTCGACGACGGCGGGCACCACCGGTTCATCTCCAGCCGGTCGCAGACCGACGGCCCGACGATGGGCGACCTGTCCGGCGAACCCATTCTGGAGGGTGTCGGCTACTGGCCGGACCGGTGGCTCACCGCCCGCCGCATCTGAGGGCACGTGGGAGGGGGAACGGTCACAGTGGGATGAGGTGATTCGAAACGCTCGGCCGGGGATTGCCCGGCCGAGCGTTTCGTGTCGTGTGGCGGGATGCCTTTCGGCATGGTTTGGCGAGCGCGTAGACGGCCAGCGACAGGCGATGGGTGCGGAAAAAGCCGCCCCTCGCCGCCCTCGTCGCTGACGCCCGCCTGCCCAGCGACCCGATCGCCGCACCGAACCCCGGTAGGCCGGGTTGCCTGAACCGGGGCGCATTCTCCCACTACTCCGGGAGGCTCGCAGCGTTTTCCCGGACCTGGGTGGGGTAACCGTTGGTGAGAGCCCGGAAGGCCGGACGAGAGCCCGGGAGCCGGGAGTGTCCGAGGCACCAACGAGGTACCGCGGGCGTTGTCCTCTCCCCGCGGTGCTGCGCCTCCGATTCGCGTGGAGGCGTCAACCCCGATGGGAGCTTCACGATGAACTCGATTGTCCGCAGGAGCGTCGTGTCCGTTGCTGGTCTGATGGTCACCGGTGTGGTGACGGGGGGTGCCGTCGCCGGTCCGGCGGTCGCCGCCCAGCCTGCACCTAACGCGGGCAAGCCTGTCGCCGCGCCGCCCGCGCCTCCCGGGGGCGAGGGCAAGCGGGTGCTGGAACACGACTACCAGAGGCAGCCGAACGGCTACTACTGTGCTCCGGCCGCGACCCGAATCGCCCTGTCCACGCAGGGCAAGGTGCTGAGCCAGAAGGACGTCGCCGAGAAGCTGGGCACCACCAAGGCCGGCACCGACTCGGCCGACCAGACCACGCAGGTGCTCAACGAGGTGACCGGTGGTGGCTACGACACCACCAAGATCACCGAGGCCAGGGCGAAGCCTGAACAGGTCGACAAACTGCGCACTGACGTAATCGAGGCGGTCGACGCCAAGCGCGGCGTGGTGGCCAACACCATCGGCACTGGGGTCGACACCGGCGGCGACAAGCACCCGTTCCCGGGCGGGCACTACGTGAGCGTCGTCGGGTACCGCGACGGCGGTGACGCGATGAAGGTCGCCGACCCGTACGACCCGAAGAAGCACTACTGGATGGACGACGAGAAGCTCGCCGACTGGATCGCCGAGCGAGGCTACTCCAGCTGACACCGATGAGATCACGGCCGCTGGCTGGTTCCCGAAGGCAGGGCCCGACCAGTGGCCTCTGCGCGTGCGGAGTCGGTCGCCGTTTTGCTGTCCTCGGCGAGAGCGAAGCGACAGTTGGTCAATGGGGGTCGCAGAGGGTCAGGCGCCGCGGGTCGGTCGCTGGAGATCGCAGTACCGAGCGAGTGCCGTGTAAGGCAGTGCAGGAGTCTGGAGGCGTTGCAGCCGGAGCGAAACGTCTGCCCCTGCCACAGACAGGGCCGCCGCGGGGCGAGGCCCGCTGGCGAATGTGGTCAGAGCCGCCCGCACAGCACTAAGGCCCTACTCCCGCGGACGCGCAATTCCATGAGCAGGCGGACGGCTGCAGGTGGGGTCAGCGGCAAGCAGGGCGCGGCTGCCGCGAGTCCCTTCACCACAGTGACGAGCAGGTGATGCCGCCCCCGTAGATGCGCCCGTTCGTGACTGAGAACGGCAGCGAGTTGCGCAGGAGGAAGGCTTCGCGCGCCGGTGCCGAGAACTGTGAGCCGAGGCCCACCCTGGCTGTAGGCCAACGGAGCCGTGTGGGGGATCCAAAAGCACCGCTTCCCTTCCGGGGCCTGGTGCTTCTCCGAGGAGTGCCGGCAGGTCGACGTGAGCCTATCGGGACCGGCTCGCCAGTCCTCGCCGGATCGTGACGACGGTGAATCTGATCAGCGCGGCGAGGACCAGCAATGCCCCGCGGCACCGATCAACCCATCCATGGCGGCCAGCTGGCCATGCCAGGCGGCAAGCCAGCAATGATGAGCGAGATCTAAGCAGGATCGGCCGGGGATCAGCCACGCGGCGGAAGAAGAATCGCAGCACGGTGGTGCCCACCACCCACGAGGATCGGGCCGGTGGTGAGGGCGAGCGCCAGGCTCATCTGTCCGACTCTCGCTCGTCGAGTGCCGTCGGCCTGCTCGTTCTTGGCCATCTCAATCGCGCCCTTACCCTGGCCCGTTACGAGTCGATGCTGCGGGTGCACATCCTGCCGCGCTTCGGCGACCAGCACCTGGACGCGATCAGCCGCAACGACGTCAAGGCATTCGCGCTGGACCTCCGGGCACCGGTCAGCGTCAGGTCGGTCGTGACGCTGCTCGGGTCGTGCTGCGGGAGGCGATCGAGGAGCATTACCTTTGCTTCGACCCCACCGGAAGGCTCCGGCTGCACAAAGGCATAGCCCCGGAGCGTCCGGTCGTGAAACCGAAGCAGTTGTGGCATATCGCCTGCGGCATGCCCGACCTGGTGACACGGACCCTGGTGGTCACCGCGCCGCCAGGCCACGGCGTACCCGAGGCGGGGACCGAGTTCCGCGGACACGACGGCCACCCGCGCGACGGCTACGGTCAGGCGCCCTACAGCCGGACGGCGTGACTCGCCGTTCCCGACGCTCCGGCGGCGATCTCGATGACGTACACCCATGGCGCGCCGCCGACGAGCGCACGTTCATTTCACGAGGCCACGTTCTGCATGGCCCTGGCGAGTCGGGCGAGGTCGATCCCTGTCAGGTGGTCGAGAAGGTGCCGGCGAACGGCGGCGAGGTTGGTCGGCCACGCAGCCTCAAGACGGGCGAGACCGGCATCGGTAAGGACGGCGTTGCAGCCCCGTGCGTCATGCGTGGATCTGACTCGCCGGATCAGCCCTTCGCTTTCCAGGCGTTGTGCCACGCGGGTCATGCCGCTGAAGGACATCTCGCAGGCGGCGGCGAGTTCGTTCATGCGCATCTGCCGGTCGGGGGCCTCGGACAGGTGCATCAGCGCCGTGTATTCGGTGAGGGAGAGCCGGTGCTCGCGGACCATGTCTGCGTCGATGGCACGGGGCAGCGCGCACATGGCGCGGGTGAGGCTCCGGACGAGTGCTTCTTCGTCCCGATTGAGGGGTTGTAGCCCTTCTGGGGCCGGTGTCCGGCCGGGTGTGATGATGGACATCCTCCCAGCATAGTTGCTTGACGAAGGAAACGTTGCGGCCGATAGTTGCTTGACCAAGCAACCTATAGAGGAACCGCAATGACAAAGATCAGGACCATCATCGGCAGTACTCGCGCGGGTTGGAACGGCTGCGCGGCGGCGCGCGGGGTACACGGCATCGCCGTGCAGCGCACGGATACGGAGTTCGAAATCGTCTGGAGGGAGGTCTCATGAGCGACGCCGTGACCACCGACGGCGCCGAACCGGTGCTGCCGGGTGACCTGATGACCGGCCGCCAGCGGGTGTGGCTGGTGCTCATGCTCGGTGCTTTCATCGCGATCGGTCCGTTGACCGTCGACATGTACCTGCCCGCGCTGCCCGCCGTGACGGCCGCACTCGCGACCACCACGACGGCGGTGCAGCTCACGCTCACTGGGACGCTGCTCGGATTGGCCGTCGGGCAGCTGTTCGTCGGGCCGCTGTCCGATGCGGCAGGCCGCCGCCGCCCGCTGCTGGCCGGGCTGATCCTGCACGTGGCCGCGTCGATACTGTGCGTGTTCGCGCCCAACATCGCCGTACTCGACGTGCTGCGCGTGCTGCAGGGGCTCAGTGTGGCGGCCGCCACGGTGATCGCCACTGCAGTCGTGCGGGACCTGTTCAGCGGATCCGCCTTCGCCCGCATCTTCTCGCGACTGATGCTCGTCACTGGCGCGGCACCGATTCTCGCACCGAGCCTGGGCAGCGCGGTGCTGCGCTGGACCGACTGGCAGGGCGTGTTCGTGACGCTGGCGGTGCTGGGCGTACTGCTGATCGCAGTTGCGCTCTTCGGCCTTCCGGAGACCCTCCCGCCGCGCCGCCGTCACCGAGGCGGTGCGGCGGCGACTGTGCACTGGTACGGCCGGCTGTTCCGCGACCGTGCCTTCCTCGCTCTGGTACTCGTCGTCGGGCTGTACTCCGCCGCCCAGTTCGCCTACGTGGCGGGCTCGTCCTTCGTCCTGCAAGAGCAGTACGGTCTCGACGAGCAGCAGTTCGGCCTTGTTTTTGCGGCCAGTGTGGCCGGACTCATCGGCGCCATCCAGTTCAACGTGGTACTGCTGCGCCGGTACACGTCGCTGCAGATCCTGCGCGCCGCCCTGATCGCCGGCACCGCCGGCGGGTTCATCGTGCTGTTCTTCGCCGTGACCGGCCTCGGTGGCCTGGCCACACTGCTGGTGTCACTGTTCCTTGTGCTCGCCGCGATCGGGCTCGCCTTCCCCAACGCCCCGACCCTGGCAATGACCCGGCATGGCGAGGCGGCCGGGACCGCTGCGGCGCTGCTCGGCGCTGTCCAGTTCGGCGGGGGTGCGCTGGGCGCCCCCCTGGTCGGCGTGCTCGGCGGCAGCAGCGTCGCCATGGCACTGGTGGTCGCCGGCGGGATGACCGCGGCGACCGCCGTGATGCTGCTCGTCGCGCCGCGCGTCGGCCTCGCCGGGGCCGAACCGGGTGCGTAGGGGCTCGCCCCGCACTGCAACCCCTCGATCTGCGCGGAGCAGCCCCCCGGGCCCTCCGACCTTACGAGCAACCAGATCAGGTCCAACTTCCAACTTGAAAGGCAAGACACCTCCCATGAGCAAGATTGTCCGATTCCACGCCACCGGTGGCCCCGAGGTCCTGACCTTGGACGACGTCGAGGTCCGCGAACCCGGCCAGGGCGAGATCCGCATCCGCACCAGAGCTCTCGGGCTGAACCGAGCGGATGCCATGCTCCGCAGCGGCCACCTCATGGAGCTCCCCTCCGGTATCGGATGGGAGGCCTCCGGTGAGGTCGACGCCATCGGCCCAGGCGTCGAAGGTTTCACCGTCGGCGATGCCGTCAGCCTGATCCCCTCCTTCAGGGCCACCGACTACCCCATCCACGGCGAGCTGGCCATCGCGCCCGCCACCGCGGTGGTCAAGCACCCCGACACGCTGTCCTGGGAAGAGGCCGCGGCCCTGTGGGGGCAGTACCTGACCGCCTACGGCGCCCTCATCGAGACCGCGGCCCTGAAGGCCGGTGACACGCTGCTCGTCCCGGCCGCCTCCAGCAGCGTCGGGCTGGCCGCGATCCAGATCGCCCGCAGTGTGGGGGCCCGGCCTGTGGCCCTGACCCGCACCAGCGCCAAGCGTCAGCAGCTCCTGGACGCCGGCGCCGAAGCGGTCATCGCCACGACCGAGGAAGACGTTGTCACCCGGGTGAACGAGCTCACCGACGGGCAGGGCGCGCGTGTGATCTTCGACCCGGTGGGAGGACCGGCTCTGGCGCGTCTGATCGGCGCCGCCGCGCCCGGCGGGACCGTGATCGTCTACGGTGCGCTGAGCACCGAGGCCACGACGCTGCCGGTGCTGGCGGTGATCGGCAAGAGCCTGACCATCCGCGGATACAAAGTCTTCGACCTCACCACCGACGTCGAACGCCGCAAGGTCGCCGTTGACTGGATTCTCGACGGTGTCGCCCGCAAAGTCCTGCGGCCGGTCATCGACACCGTGTTCCCGCTGGAGGACATCGTCGGGGCCCATCGTCGTCTCGAGTCAGGATCCCAGGTCGGCAAGATCGTCGTGACCGTCCGCCGCTGACCCGACACACCTTACAGGCGCCAAGGCCCGCGTCCACGCTTACACAACGCAAGTTACTCGTCTTACTCGTCTTAGGGAGATGTCCACCCATGCGATACACCACCTTCGGGCGCAACAACGGCCTGCGCGTGTCCGAGTACGGCCTCGGCACCGCCAATTTCGGCACCGGCTGGCGCGCCGGTGGCGGCTGGGGCCCCGGTGCCGAGCCCGCCGAGGCCCGCAAGATCTTCGACCGGTTCGCCGAAGCCGGCGGCACGCTCATCGACACCGCCGAGAACTACCAGGCCGGCGAATCCGAGCAGCTGCTCGGCGAGTTCCTGGGCGCCGACCGGGACCACTTCGTGCTGACGGGCAAGTACAGCATGAACGGCGTCGGACCGCAGACCGTCTCCAACACCGGCAACAGCCGCCGGTACATGGTCCAGGCCCTCGAGGCCAGCCTGCGCCGCCTGAACACCGATCACCTGGACATGTACTGGGTGCACGCCCCTGACGGCCTGACCCCGATGGAGGAGATCCTGCGCGGCCTGGACGACCTGGTCAGCGCCGGAAAGATCCGCTATTTCGGGCTGTCGAACTTCCCGGCCTGGCGGGTGTCGCGCGCCGCCGCCATCGCCGAGCTGCGCGGCTGGTCCCCGGTCGCCGGTATCCAGGTCGAGTACAGCCTCGTCGACCGCACCGCCGAGCGGGAGCTGCTGCCAATGGCGCAGGCGCTTGGCCTGGGCGCGGCGCTGTGGAGCCCGCTCGGCGGCGGTCTGCTGACCGGCAAGTACCGACAGGGCGCCACCGGCCGGATCAGCGACCTCAAGGCCGTCGGGTTCTTCGAGGAAACCGCGCAGAAGACCGCGATCGTCGACGCCGTCCTCGACGTCGCGGCCGAGCTCGGCGTGCCGGCCTCCCATGTCGCCATCGCCTGGATGCGGCAGCAGGGCGCGCGGGCGGCCACGGCGTACGTGCCGATCATCGGCCCGCGCAGCGTCGCGCAGCTCGACGACTACCTGGGCGCGCTGGACGTTTCGCTGACCCCGGCGCAGTTCGCCCGGCTCGACGAGGTGAGCGCGATCAGGCTCGGCACCCCGCACGAGCTGAACGCGTGGAGCGTGGGCCCCATCCGCGGCGGTGACGCAAGCGTGATCGACGAGCCCGCGATCCCGGTAGCGTGATCTCAGGCGGCGGACCAGTTTCGAGGACATGGAGTGGCCCGATCGCGCGCAGCCTGGAGTACGTCGGCGAGTGGTGGAGCATGCTGATCATGCCTGACGCCTTCGACGGCTTCACCCGCTTCGACGAGTTCGAGCGCAGCCTCGGCATCGCCCCGAACATGCTGGCCGCCGCCTGAAGTCCCCGGTGGACGCCGGCCCGCTGGAGCGCCGGCGCTACCAAAACCGGCCGCCGCGCTACGAGTACGTCCTCACGATGACCGGGCGCAGCCTGCGCCCGGTCATCCTCGCCCTCCACGGCCGGGGCAACAAGGACCTGGCCCCGGAGGAGCGCAGCCTCGTGCTCGTCGACCAGGCCACCGGTTAGGAGGTCAAGCCGAAGCAGAGCGAGGCGAGGCGACGCCTGACGCTGCCGCGAACGTCTACGAGCAGTGGTGAGGAGCTGGGGCTGTCTCGCGTTCTGGTTGCCGCGCGTCACGACCAGCTCCTCGGGCAATGGCGCAAGTACCGCGTCTTCAAGGCGGCCCTGAACGGGCCGTACGCGCCGCCGCCTGGGCGCGCGCCGGCCGCTGCCGCTGGCGCTCTGCGGCTGTCACGTCTGATGCCCGGCGGCTGGCGCGGAGAGCGGGGAGCCCGGAGGGCCGCCGAACAACGACAGGCCGTTGACCGGCGAGGTGGCGGGCCGGCAGCCGGCCGGGCCGCGCGGCCAGCATCCCGCGCGAGCTGCCGTATGGGGTCACGGTCGGACTGCCCAGGTTCAGCGGCCGTCGGGGCGCGATGCTCCGGCCCGCTCCCGCCGGTAGCCCGACTGGGTGAACTGCGCTCAGGCGCGGGCCGACTGGGCTGGGGCAGGGCATGCTGCGATCGGTGACGCTGGCGCGTGCGGAGTAGGCCGGGACGTGTGTGGACCACCGGCTGCGGGCGATGCATCCGTCGAAGCCTCCGCGGGAACCTCCCGACTTTGATGGCGGCGGGAGCGCCAAGCCGGGAGGGCGACGTACTGGCGGCCATCGCGCGGCGGGCCGGGCGTCCGGGAGCAGCAGGGCGGAGAGGAATTCCATATGGTCGACGGGGATGTGCCCGAGCGGATGCAGGCCGCGGCCTTCGACGAGTTCGGCGGTCCGGAGGTGATCACACCGCGTATCCTGCCTGTGCCGGAGATCGCCGACGACGAGGTGCTACTCAAGGTGTGGAGCGCCGGCGTGGGGGTGTGGGACGCCCTTGAGCGGGAGGGCGCGCTGGTGCCGGAGGGCGCCGCATTTCCCATCGTGCCCGGCGCCGAAGGGGCGGGCACCGTCGCCGCGGTCGGCGGGCAGGTGACCGACGTCGCGGTGGGCGACCTGGTCTACGTGTATGGCCGCAGACGGCCGAAAGGCGGCTTCTACGCCGAGTACGCGGCGACGAAGGCGCAGTACGTCGCGAAGCTGCCCTCGGGTGTGCCGGTGGAGCATGCGGGAGCCATGCCAGCCAACGCGCTGACCGCGTTGTCGGGCCTGGACGTCCTCGGCCTGCCGGCCGGGGAGTGGGTCTTGATCTTCGGCGCGAGCGGCGGTCAGGGGCATCTGGCCGTGCAATTGGCCAAGCGGCAGGGGCTCAGCGTGATCGCTGTTGCCTCCAGGGCGGAGGGCGTGGCGCTGGTGACCCGGCTCGGTGCCGACCTGTCCGTCGACGGTCACGGCGACGTCGTGGAGGTGCTCGCCCGGATCCGGGATGTGGCGCCGGACGGCGTCGGCGGCATCCTGGCCATGGCCGGTGGGGAGACGCTTGACAGGCTCACCGAAGCGCTACGCGACGGTGGCGTGCTCGCGTACCCCAACGGCGTTCAACCGGTACCGCGCGAGCGACCCGGCGTGACGGTCCGGGCCTACAACGGCGAGACGGGTCCCGAGCGGTTGCGGCGCCTCAACGAGCTCATCGAGGCTGGACCGTTCGAGGTAAATGTTGCCGAGAAGTTCCCGCTGGGGCGGGCGGCGGAGGCGCATCGACGTCTGCAGACTTCGTACCCGGGCAGGTTGCTGCTGACGGTGACGTGAGGCCTGTTTTCCGGGCCCCCGGCGGGCTGCACCCGCCCGTAGGACATCCGGGCCACGCCTCGGGCTGTCCTGAGTCGTGGGCTGCGGGCCGAGAGCGTAGCCCGGCCAGGGCATGGGCCGCGCCGGGTCGAGGCGTCTGACCGCAGTGGCCAACAACCGATCCGGGTTGCAGCGACACGCCAGCGAAGCCCCAAGCGACAGGCGCAACATAGGCTGCCCATGACGACAGCATGACGACAACAGGAGCCGAGGCGGAGCACCTGGCCCTGCACCTGTCGGTCGGCCGCAGATCACCGGAGTGCCTGCGACCACTGCCGCCTACTACTCCAGCCGCACTTCCGTTGGCAGTCTTACAGCTAGTGTCCTGAGTCGTTAATTCGGCCACAGTAGGTGGCGACGCTGTTGAGGATGTCGTCGGCGGTCCTGGTCCAGACGAAGGGCTTCGGGTCGGCGTTCCATGCGTCGATCCAGGCGCGGACGTCGGCTTCGAGTTCGGCGAGGCTCCGGTGGCTGGATCGGCGCAGTTTCCGGTTGGTCAGTTCGGCGAACCACCGCTCGACGAGGTTCAGCCAGGACGCCGAGGTCGGGGTGAAATGCAGGTGGAAGCGGGGATGCGCGGCCAGCCATCGCTGCACGGCCGGGGTCTTGTGGGTGGCGTAGTTGTCCAGGATCAGGTGTAGGTCCAACTCGGCGGGGGTGTTCGCGTCGATGGTCTTGAGGAAGCGCAGGAACTCCTGGTGACGGTGCTTGCGGTGGACCTGCCCGATGACCGTGCCAGTGGCGACGTCGAACGCGGCGAACAGACTCGCCACACCATGACGAACGTAGTCGTGGGTCTGTCGGGCCGGGACCGTGGGCATCATCGGCAGCATCGGCCGGGTCCGCTCCAGGGCCTGCATCTGCGACTTCTCGTCCACGCACAGCACCATCGCCTTGACCGGCGGATCCAGGTACAGGCCGACCACGTCACGGACCTTCTCCACGAACAGCGGATCCGCGGACAGCTTCCAGGTGTCCACCAGATGCGGCTTGAGCCCGAACGCCCGCCAGATCCGCGACACCGCGGTCTGCGACAACCCGGTGGCGTTGGCCATCGACCGTGTCGACCAGTGACTGTCCTGATTGGCCGGCTGCTGCTCCAGCGTACGAACAATGACCTCCTCGACCTGGTCGTCGCTGATCCGGCGAGGCGCCCCAGGCCGCGGCTCGTCGACCAGGCCCTCCAACCGGCGCGCCAGGAACCGGCTACGCCACTTGCCCACCATGTCCCGCGACACACCAAGCCGCTGCGCGACATGGGTATTGACCAGCCCATCGGCGCACAACAGGACGATCTTCGACCGCAACGCCAACGCCTGTGACGACTTACCCCGCCGCGCCCACCGGGTCAGACACGCACGCTCATCATCAGTCAGCTCGACAAGACCACGAGGACGACCAGCCACCCCCACAGCCTACTATCTGCGGCCGAATTAACGACTCACGACACTAGAACCGGTTGTGCAGATCAGGCGCCGGAACGCTCGTCCATTGTAGACTCCCGCACCTGTGGCGGTGGACGATCTTTCGGGTTAGGTGCCCGGTCTGGATGACCTGATGGCGCGGATCGCTGGCCGATTTCGGCGGGTGGAGCCGCGCCGGCGTGCCCGCTCGTACCTGCTGGGCCTGCCGTCGCCGCTGGCCGGCAAGAACGGCTGGACCTTGGCCGAGGCGGCCGGGGAGAAGGCGGGACCGGGACGAGCACGCCGATGAGCCGCGCACGGTCGCGGCGGCGAGTTGGTGTCATGGCCGGTCCAACGGCAACACCCCCGCTGCGCGCCGGGGCCCACGTACGGCAGGACAAGTTCGCGATCGTCTTCGGTTCCATCTGTCATCGCTCTTGGTTGGCCTGCGCCGTGGTGCGGCCATCCCCGCCGTGCACCTCCCCCGGATGAAGGTTAGGGAAAGGAGCACGGCCGAGACAGCCACGCCCTAGCGTGAGCGCCGACGGCAGTAGCGCGCGGCACACCGGCGACATATCGATGGGGTACCCGGCGTGTCGTGGATCGGAACGGGGGCCGACTTCCATGGTAAAGAAGTTCATCAAAGAGGCGGTATCGCGCAGCGCAGAGTCGGATGACGATCGACGGAAGCTCGCGTCGATGACGGACCCGACGAATCCCGCCGCGCGATCGCCGGACGGCTCGGGGCCGAGTGACGCGACGATCCTGAACTTCGCCCTCAACCTCGAATACCTCGAAGCCGAGTTCTACCTTCGCGCCACCACGGGGCAGGGACTGCCTGACGAGATGACCACCGGTACCGGCACCCGGGGTGAGGTGACCGGTGGGGGCATGGTCAACTTCAGCAACTCGGTAGTGCGCAAGTTCGCACGGGAGATCGCCTCGGACGAGCGGCAGCATGTGGCCTTCCTGCGGTCCGCCCTCGGGGAGCACGCCGTTTCCCGTCCGGCGATCTCTCTTGACACGAGCTTCACCGCGGCGGCCACCGCGGCCGGGCTCATCAAGTCGGGCGAGATGTTCGACCCGTACGCCAACGATCTCAACTTCCTGTTCGCCGCGTTCCTGTTCGAGGACGTCGGCGTCTCCGCTTTCAAAGGAGCGGCCCCGCTGCTGTCCAACAAGACGTACCTGGACGCTGCCGCGGGTCTGCTCGCCACGGAGGCGTACCACGCCGGGATCGTCCGCTCCGCGCTCTACAACGAAGGCATGATCGACGATGCCGTCTTCGCGGGCGTGCAGAAGCTCTCCGACGCCCGCAACAGTCTCGACGGACCGGTCGACGACGACCAGGGTATCGGCACCAGCGCCGAGGCGAACCTCATTCCCACGGACGCCAACGGCATCGCCTACGGCCGCTCGGCCCAGTCGGTCCTGAATATCGTGTACCTCAACGCGAGCCCGGCGAACTCCGGCGGCTTCTATCCCTCCGGCCTTAACGGCGACATCGCGATGAGCGGCGGGGCCGCCAGCTAATCACCTGGCCATCGCCGCGGTCCCGGCGCGCACTGCGGTGCGTGTTCCCAGGCCCGTACCGGACGGCCCGTGCGCCCGGCACACGGCCAGCGCCAGACTCCACCCCAGCGGCACCGGATCGCCGCCTTCACCGCCGGGCAACGACCAGGATAGGAAGCACATGATGCACCTCGAACTCCACCCGAGCCACCCGACGGGTTCGACGCGCCGCAGGGCAGCTTCGGCAACATGATCGAGATGGGTATCGTCGACCCACCGCCGGTGGCCCGCGCGGCGCTGCAGAACGGCGCCTCGGTGGCCGGCCTGCTGCCGACCACGAACACGCTGGTCGTCGAGGAGCAGACACCGTGGGATGGCAGCCCGGCGCCGATGACCAGTTCGGGCCGCTGGACGAGGGGCTGCAGCAGCCGCGCCGGACTCCAGTACGCCGCAGTCGCTCGGGCTTGGGCCGTCGGTCGGGTGAGGCATGGGCCCCGTAATCGGTGACGGCCGGCCACCGGCCGTCACCGAGCCCGCCGCACCCATCACCGAGCTGAGCGCGCTGCAGCTGCTGCGCTCCCGCGGGCGGCTGCGCGGGGTGCTGGCGCTGCTCGGTCCGGCGTTCGTGGCAGCGGTTGCGTACATCGACCCGGGTAACTTCGCCACCAACTTCACCGCCGGCGCGAGGTTCGGGTACACGCTGGCCTGGGTGATCGTGGTGGCCAACCTGATGGCCATGCTGGTGCAGTACCTGTCGGCCAAGGCTGGCGTGGCGACCGGGCGTGACCTGCCGGAGCTGTGCCGCGAGCACCTGCCGCGCCCGGTCTCCCGCGGCCTGTGGGTCCAGGCAGAGGTGATCGCGATGGCGACCGACCTGGCCGAGTTCGTCGGCGCGGCGGTCGGGCTGAACCTGCTGTTCGGGGTGCCGCTGTTCCCGGCCGGGCTGATCACCGCGGTCGTCGCGTTCGGGATCCTCGGCCTGGAGCAGCGCGGCTACCGGCGCTTCGAGCTTGCCATCGTCGGGCTGCTCTGCATCGTGTTTCTCGGTTTCCTCTATGACCTGGCCGTGGTCGGCGCCGACCCGGTCGGTGTCGCCGACGGGATGGTTCCCGGGCTCGCCGGCAACGACAGCCTGCTGCTCGTGGCGGGCATCATCGGCGCGACCGTAATGCCGCACGTGGTGTACCTGCACTCCGCCTTGACGAAGGCCCGGGTGGCCTGCCGGGACGACGCCGAACGCCACGAGCTGCTGCGCTTCCAGCGGCTCGACGTGGTTGTCGGGCTCGGCGCGGCCGGTGTGATCAACCTGTCCATGCTGGTGATCGCGGCCTCGCTGTTCAACCGCACCGGCCATGCCGACGTCGACTCGATCGAGGCCGCCCACGCCGGGCTCGGCCACCTCGTCGGTGGCGGCGCGGCCCTCGCGTTCGCCGTGGCCCTGCTCGCCTCCGGACTGTCCTCGTCGAGCGTGGGCACCTACGCCGGGCAGGTCGTCATGCAGGGCTTCATCCGCCAGCGCATCCCGCTGTTCGTCCGGCGCGGGCTGACAATGCTCCCGGCACTGCTGGTGCTGGGGTTGGGCCTGCCGGCCACGGACAGCCTGGTCGTCTCGCAGGTGGTCCTGTCGTTCGGCATCCCCTTCGCTCTGGTCCCGTTGCTGTTGCTCACCCGCCGCGCGGACATCATGGGCTCGTTCGTCAACAGCCGGGCCACCACGGCGGCGGCGGGTGGCATCGCCGCAGTGATCATCGTGTTGAACGTGTATCTGCTGTACGTCACGTTCCTCGGCTAGTTACTAGCCCCAGGGCCAGCCCCTTCGGCCAGCCCGCGCCCGGTCAGGGTCACAGCGCTGCCTCGGCCTGCCGTCCAACATTCACGAGATATGGACGGCGTCCGGGCACACCTACGGCGCGGACCGGGTGCACCGGCAGCTACGCCGCGACGGCATCAGCGTGGGCCGCAAGCGGGTCGAGCGGTTGATGGCCTCCCAGGGTTGGCAGGGTGCGTTCCTGCGTCGCGGCTGGCGCGGCGGCTCGACCCGACAGGACCCGAACGCGACGCCGGCACCGGACCTGATCAAACCGGAACTTCACCGCGACCGGGCCGAACCGGCTCTGGGTCGCCGACGCCACCCGCATCCCCTGCGGCGAGGGCGTGTTCTGGCTCGCGGCGGTCCGCGACGCGTTCTCCCGCCGGATCGTCGGTTGGAAGATCTCCGACCGCTGCGACACCGACCTCATCCTCGCCGCCCTCGAATACGGCATCTGGTCACGCAACGTCCGCTACGGCCAGTTGATCCACCACTCGGACAGGGCCGCCAACTACACGTCCTTTCGCTTCGCGCAACGCTTACAGGACAACGGGATCCTGCCCTCGATGGGCTCCGTCGGCGACTCGTACGACCGTGAGACTTTGAGTCGCCGTCAGGTGGCCTGACTCTTGCTTACGACTGACCCCGCGGTTCGGGTGTCCTTGCTGTTGCTCTGTCGTCTGCCTGGCGGTGCAGCACCCAGTGGTGCTGGCCGGGCGGGCAGTGACCTCATAGGAGCCTGATCGCAGCACGTCCCGTCACAGTCCCGTCCACCCGGCCGGCCAGCGTCACGAACCCCTGTCGCCCTGGTCTGAGCTGGAGCCCGCGATGTCGAGCATGAACCCCGACCCGCGTCGACGTCGAGTAGTCATCGGCGTCGAAACCACAAGCACGTCCACGTCGCCGTCGCATTGGACGACATCGGCGGCCGCCTCGACGGCCGCTCGTCCCCCGCCGACAGAGGCGGCTATGAGCAGCTGATCGACTGGGCGGCCGGCTTCGGCGTGAAGAAGCTGATTTTCGCAATCGAGGGCACCGGCTCCTACGGGGCAGGGTTGACCTCCGCCGTCCGCCGGCGTGGTCTCGGGGTGATCGAGGTCCTGCGCACCGACCGCCGGGATCGGCGGCTGCGTGGCAAGAGCGACACCCTCGACGCCGAGAACGCCGCTCGCTCGGTGCTGGCCGGCAACGCCACAAGCGTCCCGAAGACCGACGACGGCACGGTGGAGATGATCCGCCAGATCAAGGTCGCCAAGGACGTCGCGGTCAAGGCCCGCACCGCCGCGATGATCACCCTCGAGGCGGTGCTGGTCACCGCGGCTCCCGAGCTGCGCGAACCGTTGCAACCCATGTCGAAGATGGCCCTGATCGAGCGGTGCGCCGGCCCGCGTCGCGGTCCGATCACCACCGTGCTCGCCGCGACGAAGCACACCCTGCGGTCGTTCGCCCGTCGCTGGCAGCAACTCAACGACGAAATCAAGACCGACGAGGCTTGCTCGCCGAACTCACCGGCCAGCTCGTGCCGCAACTGGTCGCTGCGTTCGGCGTGGGCGCCGACACCGCCGCGGAGATGCTCATCGTCGCCCGCGACAACATCGACCGGGTCCGCTCCGAACCGGCCTGGGCCAGACTCTGCGGCGTCGCGCCGGTCCCCGCTTCCTCTGGCATGACCAACCGGCACAGGCTTTCGTTAGGGGAACACTCAACGGACGGGCAGCTGCGATCACTACAGTTCCGCGATAAGGGAGTCGGTAACCACGTCAATGTCCTCCAACTACAGGAGGTCGACGTGACGGTCATTCCAACGGCCGGAGGCGAGATCGTCGGCGAGACGGTCTAGGCCGGGCTAGACCGCTCCCCAGTGGAGGGACAGCCCAGTGGCGGCCCGCTCGGCGGTGATCTGCATCATGCTTCCCAGCATCGTCGCCCGGTCCGCCACCAGGGCCGTCCCGTCGGGCGCGTACGTGATCCGGTCGCTGACTAGCACCGGCGCTCCCTCGTCCTCGTCCAGATACCGGGCCACGTCCGCGTTCAGCACCTCCGGCCGGATCGTCTCCGCCGCTCGGGCCACCACCACTCCGAGGTCGGCCAGGGCCGCGTACAACGACGTGCCGGTGAAATCCACGTCGCGCAACCGGTCCGCGTGCGGCTCGCGTACCCAGGAGATCTGGTGAATGGCGCGGCGGCCAGCGAACGCGCGGACCCGCTCCAGGCGCAGGCCCGTCTCGGCCGCGCGGACCCGCAGCCGGGCCGCGACGCGCGAGGGCACGCGGCGCTGCGCGCGGGAGATCACCATCGTGCGTACCTCGTGGCCCTGCTCGCGCAAATCGTCGCCAAAGCTCCGCAAAGATCCCAGCTGGTACGCCGCATGGGGCGGTGCGACAAAGGTGCCCTTGCCGGGCTGCTGGACGATCAGCCCCTCGGCGCTCAGCTCGCGCAGGGCCTGCCGCAGCGTCATCAAAGTGACGCCGTACGCTGTGCTCAGCTCGCGTTGCGCGGGCAGCGCCTCGCCCGGCACGTAATGACCGTCGCGGATCTTTGCGGCGAGGTCGGCGGCGATGGCCCGATAGCGTGCCACTGTTCTCCCTCCCGCTGCGTCGGCTGTGTCCGCTCCCATGATCGGCGGCTTCCGCCGATCAGCGTGCTCTGGTGTTACAGATCGGCGGCAGCCGCCGATCTTGAGGCGCGCGGCTGTCGCTGATCTGCGCCACCGCCGATCATCGCACGAGGGCCACCAGAGACAGCGCGGCCCGCAGCGACGCCACGAAGGCGCCGACCTCGGCGGGACCCGCCCCGTCGAGGATGCGCCGCATGACGGCCGCCCCGACGATGACCCCGTCGGCGACCGCCGCCGCCTCGGCCGCCTGCTCCGGGGTGGAGATGCCGAAGCCCAGCAGCACGGGCAGGTCCGTGACCTGCTTGAGCCGGGCAGCCAGAGCGGCGGCCGACGGTGCGAGCCGGTCGCGTTCGCCGGTCGTGCCCATGACCGAGATCGCGTACACGAAGCCCTGGCTGCGCCGGCCGATCTCGGCGAGCCGGTCGTCCGGCGTGGCGGGCGAGGCGAGCAGACTCACCTGGACGCCCGGCACGTCCAGCCCGGCCAGCTCGTCGAGGGGCAGGTCGGGCACGATCAGCCCGGTCACCCCGGCCGCCGTCAGCGCGTCACCGAACCCGGGCCGCAGCGCGAGGTTGGCGTACGTGCTGGCGATGAGGGGGATGTCTATCCGCACTTTGGCGAGGTCTTCCAGGACCGAGGCGGGCGTGGTGCCTCGGGCGAGCGCCGCGTCCGAGGACTCCTGAATGGTGGGACCGTCCACCGTGGGATCGGAGAACGGCAGCCCGACCTCGATCAAGTCGGCTCCGGCGTGCTCGAAGGCGCTCAGGTACGCCGTCCAGCCTGGCACGACCCCGCCGGTGATGTAGGGCATCAGCAGCTTCATGCGAGGTCCGCCTCCGCGATCAGGGTGGTGATGTCCTTGTCGCCGCGCCCCGAGAGCGTGACGAGCACGGTCGATCCGCTGGGCAGCTCCGGCGTACCGGCGGCGCGGACGACCCAGGCGACCGCGTGGGCCGACTCGATGGCGGGCAGTACGCCCTCCGCCCGCGCGAGCCGGACGGCGGCCGCGATCGCCTCCCCGTCGGAGACGGTGACATACCGGGCGCGCCCCAGATCGCGCAGGTACGCGTGCTCGGGGCCGACGCCGGGGTAGTCCAGCCCGGCCGCGATCGAGTGCGCCTCCTTGATCTGCCCGTGCTCGTCCTGGAGGAACAGCGACTGGAAGCCGTGCAATACGCCGATCTCCCCGTTCGCCGCGCCGGAGCCGCCCTCGGCTTCCACCCCGACGAGCTTCGCCGATGTCTCGACGAACCCGGCGAACGTGCCCGCCGCGTTGCTGCCGCCGCCGACGCAGGCGACCACGTAGTCGGGGGTGGCAGCGGGCAGCTCGGCCGGGCACTGCCGCCGGGCCTCGTCACCGATGACGCGCTGGAACTCGCGGACCATCGTCGGATACGGGTGCGGACCGATGACCGAGCCCACGCAGTAGTACGCCTCGTCGGCGTCTGTCACCCAGTGGCGCATCGCCTCGCTGGTGGCATCCTTCAGCGTACGGCTGCCGGTGGTCACCGGAACGACCTCGGCGCCCAGCAGCCGCATACGGAAGACGTTGTGCGCCTGGCGTTCCACGTCGCGTTCGCCCATGAACACCTTCACCGGCAAACCCAGCAGGGCACCGGCCGTCGCCGTCGCGACGCCGTGCATGCCCGCCCCGGTCTCGGCGATCAGGCGCGTACGCCCCATGCGCCGGGCCAGCAACGCCTGTCCCAGCACATTGTTGATCTTGTGTGATCCGGTGTGCGTCAGGTCTTCCCGCTTGAGCAGCACCGTTACACCGAGTTCGGCCGACAGCCGCAGGGCCGGCGTCAGCGGGGTCGGCCGTCCCGCGTACGCCGACAGCAGCGCGGCGAGGCTGCCGCGGAACCCGGGATCGGCCCACGCCTCCGAGAAGGCCTCGGCGACCGCCTCGCAGGCGGGGATCAGGGACTCCGGCACGTATCGCCCGCCGTAGCTCCCGTACCGCCCCGGAACGACTGTCGTCCGCACCGTTATAGAACTCATGCAACAGTTATAGAACGGCTGAGTCCACCCTGGCAAGATGATCCGGACGACCTCCCGCGAGCGCCAGCGACCCCTGCCCCTCTCCTCGGGCGCGCCATGTAGCGGCACATCGCGGCGCCGTTGCGTTGTGGGATCGGAAGACGCGTTAAGCCCGTGTCGGGTGGGCGGTCAGATCGCTTGGGCGAGTTCGGCAAACGCCGTTGCGACCCGCAGAGCGGGCGGGGTGTCGATGGCGAGTTCGTAGTGTCCGCGGCGGAGGTTCTGCATGAAGGCGTGGCCGGCGATGATCACTGTGCTGTCTTGTCCGTTCGTAGACCGCGCATCGATCTCAACCGGTGTTTCAACTGGCTGTGATCGGCTTCGATCGGATTGTTGGCGTACTGCTCGACGTGGTGCCACGCCTGCGGGATCAGCTCGTCGAGCACGCCGGGGTAGACCGGCGCGGCGTCGGTGACCACCTCCGCGGGTGTCACCTTCAACGTCGACACCGCTCGTCGGAGGAACCGCCGGGCCGCGTCGGCGTCGCGACGTGCCGAGACCAGCACGTCGATGACCTGCCCGTAGTGGTCGACCGCCCGGTACACGTACCGCCACACGCCGTTGACCTTGACGTAGGTCTCGTCGACGAACCAGCGGTCGCCTGGCGAGTGGCGGGGCGGCGTCGGCCAGCAGCGGCGTGAACCGCTGCACCCACCGGTAGACGGTGACGTGATCGACCTCGACCCCACGTTCGATCAGCAGTTCCTCAACGTGGCGATACGAGAGGTTGAAGCGCAGATACCAGCGGACCGCGACCACGATCACCTCGGTCGGGAACCGGAACCCGGCGAACGCCGACGCCGGAGGCAACCACGGGCACGAGCGGGTCGATGACTTCACTGCTCAAGCCTGCCTCGATCTTGCCAACGTGCAATGCAACGGTGCCCCTACTGTTCAGGGGTGAAGCGATAGCCGAGGCCCGGGTCGGTGCGCAGGTAGCGGGGTCGGCTGGGGTCGGGTTCCAGCTTGCGTCGGAGGTTTGCCAGGTGCACGCGTAGGTAGTTGGTCTCGGTCTCGTATCGCGGCCCCCACACCTCGTGCAGTAGCTGCTGGTGGGTGACCAGCCGGTCGGGGTTGCGTGCAAGCACTTCCAGCAGGTGCCACTCGGTCGGGGTCAGGCGAACCTCCGCTCCGGCGGTCGTGGTGACCCGTTTCGCGGACAGGTTCACGGTGAACGCCGCCGTCGTGACGACGGGGGAGATCTGCTCACCGGCGGTGGCTCGGCGCAGTGCGGCCCGTATCCGGGCCAGCAGCTCACCCATCGCGAATGGCTTGGTCACGTAGTCGTCGGCTCCGGCGTCCAACGCGTTGATCTTTGACTGCTCGGCGTGCCGGGCCGACAGCACGATGATCGGGGCGGCCGACCAGCCACGCAGCGCCTGGACGATGCTGACCCCGTCCATGTCGGGCAGGCCGAGGTCGACGATGACCAGGTCGGGCGGTGTTCGCTCGGCGGCGGCGAGCCCGCTGGCCCCGTCGGTGGCGACGGCGACCTCGTAGCCGCGGGCCGACAGGGCGATGCGCAGCGCCCGCGCCAGTTGACGATCGTCGTCGACGACGAGGACCCGGGTCACTGAGCTGCCGCCTGCGGCAGGGTGATCGTCATCGTCAGTCCTCCGCCCGGGGTGTCGGTCGCCGTCAGGGTGCCGCCCATCGCCTCGGTGAAGCCGCGGGCGATGGCCAGACCCAAACCTAGCCCGCCCTCGGTGGATCGATCGTCAAGGCGTTGGAACGGGGCGAAGACCCGCTCGCGGTCCTCGGCCGGTATGCCGCGACCATGATCGACCACCTCCAACGACAGCCGGTCACCGGAAGCACGGCCGACCACGCGCACCGACGGCGACTCCCGGACGGCGTTGGCGACGAGGTTCGCCACGACCCGTTCCAGCAGCCCCGGATCGGCGTACGCGAGCGGCAGGTCGTCCGGCACGTCGACGTCGACCGTGACCGGCCCCTGATGGAGCAGCGCCGCGGCGACCACCTCGTCGACGGCGACCGGGCGGCTGTCGACTATCAGCGCCCCGGCCTGCAGGCGGCTCATCGCCAGCAGGTTCTCCACCAGGTCGGACATCCGGTCGGCGGACTCTTCGATGGTCTCCAGCAGCTCCGCCTGTCCGGCCGGGGCCAACTCCAGGTCCGGGTCGCGCAGGCTGGACACCCCGGCCTTGATCCCTGCCAGCGGCGTACGCAGATCATGGCCGACGGCCGCCAGCAGGGCCGCCCGCAACCGGTCGATCTCGGCCAGCTGCCGAGCCCGGGCCGCCTGGTCTGCCAGGCGCTCCGCGTCCAGGGTGCGGGCGGCGGCCGCGGCCAGCCGGGCCAGGAACCGGGGATCGGGCGCGAACAGGTCCGGCCCCTCGACGACCAGGCGCAGATTCGGCCGGGCCGGCACGGACATCGACGGCACTCCGGTCGGTTCCCGTCCGGCTACGGCGACGATGCGCTCGACACCGGCCGGGTCGGTCTCGATCAGCGCCGCGCTGTCCATGTGCAGCGCCTCGCGTACCCGAGACAGCAGAGCGGCCACGGACCCGGTGCCGACTGGCTCGGCGCTGATCCGCGCGAGCACCGCCGCTTCCACACCGGTGCGCGCCGCGGCCGCGCGCTGGCGGGCGGCCAGGTCCACCGCGACGCTGACCGTGACCGCGACCGCGACGTAGACGACGAGCGTGATCACATGATCGCGGTTCTCCACCGTGAACGTGTGGAAGGGCGGGACGTAATAGAAGTTGACGACCAGGTCGGAGGCGACCGCGGCGGCCAGCCCGGCGGTCAGCCCGCCGACCGCGGCAGCCGCCACCACGACCACCAGGTAGAGCAGGACGATGCTGGCCAGCGCGAGCTCCGTACGTACCGGCACGAGCAGAGCGGTGAGGCCGGCCAGCCCGACCGCCGCCAGCAGCACGCCGGTGAGCATCCGCTGGTACGCCCGCGACCTGTCCCGCATACCGCCCAAGTTATCGGCCGACCTGGGCTGGAGTACGGATCTCCGGCTCGCTGCGGCTGGACTCCAGCTGCCACGGCACGCTGGTCACCATGACGCCCCGCTGGTAGAGCAGTCGGGCCTTCAGCCGCAACGCCGACTGGTTGTGCAGCACGTGCTCCCACCAGCGGCCGACGACGTACTCGGGGATGTAGACGATGATCAGGTCACGCGGGTGCTCCTTGCGCAGACTGTCGATGAAGGCCAGCGCGGACCCGGTGATGTCCCGGTATGGGGAGTCCACGATGGTCAGCGGCACCCGGATGTCGTGCTCGTCCCACTCCGTCTGCAGCTGGCGCACCTCCTCTGGAGTGATCGCCACGGTCAGCGCGGTGAGCGTGTCCGGCCGGGTCGCGCGGGCGTAGGCGAGCGCCCGGATCGTCGGCCGGTGCAGGCGGGAGACCAGTACCACCGCGTGGATGCGGCTGGGCAGCACCATGCCGCCCGGTTCCGGTGCCAGCTCGGTGGCCACGCGGTCGTAGTGGCGGCGGATCGCCCGCATCATCGCGAACAGCACCGGGATCGCGATCACCACGAGGTACGCGCCGTGGGTGAACTTGGTGATGGTGACGATGACCAGGACGAGGCCGGTGAAGACGGCGCCGAACGCGTTGATCAGCCGGGAGCGGTGCATATGCCGCCGTCGTCCAGGATCGCGTTCGGTGCGCAGCAGCCTGTTCCAGTGTCGGACCATGCCGGTCTGCGACAGTGTGAACGAGGTGAACACGCCGAGGATGTAGAGCTGGATAAGGCTGGTGACCGAGCCCTTGTACGCGTAGATCAGCGCGCCGGCGACCAGCGCCAGCAGCAGGATGCCGTTGGAGAACGCCAACCGGTCGCCCCGGGTGTGCAGCTGACGGGGCAGGTAGCGGTGCTCGGCTAGGATCGAGCCGAGCAGCGGGAAGCCGTTGAAGGCCGTGTTCGCCGCCAGGATGAGGATCAGGGCGGTGACCGCCTGGATGTAGAAGAACATGGGCGAGCTGGTGCCGCCGAAGATGGCCGCCGCGAGCTGCGCGATGACGGTCCGCTGCGCCGAGGTGGCACAGTCGCCGGGGTAGCCGACGAGGTCGCAGGTGTTCTCCACGTAGTGCACCTTCGCGATGAGCGCCAAGGCGGTGATGCCGCCGAACATGGTGATCGACAGCGCGCCCATGGCGAGCATCGTGCGGGCCGCGTTTTCGCCCTTGGGCGCCTTGAACGCTGGCACGCCGTTGGAGATCGCCTCCGCGCCGGTCAGCGCAGTGCAGCCCGACGAGAAGGCACGCAGCGCCAGGAACAGCAGGGCCAGGCCGGTCAGGTTGGCGTGTCCCGGCTCGGGCGCGACGGACCAGGCGGCGCTCTCGGCCAGCGGCGTGTCCCCGAACGCGATCCGGACGAAACCGGTGACGACCAGGACCAGCACGCCGAGGACGAACAGATAGGTCGGCACAGCGAAGATCCGGCCGGACTCGCGTACGCCCCGCAGGTTCATCGCCGTGAGCAGCGCGATAAAGCCCAGGTTGATCGGCACCCGCCACGGGTTGAGGTCGGGAAACGCGGAGATGATGTTGTCCACGCCAGCGGCCACGGACACCGCCACCGTCATGATGTAGTCGACCAGCAAAGCACCCGCCACCACCAGCCCGGCTGACGGGCCGAGGTTCCGGGTCGCCACCTCATAGGAGCCGCCGCCGGACGGGTACGCCCGCACGACCTGCCGGTAGGAGAGGACCACCACCGCCAGCAGCACGATGACTGCCAACCCGATCCACGGAGCCAGGTACAGATAGGCCAGCCCACCCAGCGTCAGGACCAGCAGAATCTCCTGCGTGGCGTATGCGACCGAGGAAAGCGGGTCACTAGCGAAGACGGGCAACGCGATCCGCTTGGACAGCAACTGCTCGCCGAGCCGGTCGGTGCGCAGCGGCGTGCCGACCAGCAAGCGCTTCAAGAGTTCGAACACGGCTCCAACATCGGGCCGCCGCCCGCCAAGATCCGCGAATCTTGACATCTTCTTAACACCGCAGCGGGTCATCTTTACGCGATCTTGGCGGCTCTGTTCGTCACCCGCCGAAACCGGCGAATTGACGCCCGTAGCGCCGGACGTGGCTTGGTGGTACTGCGGCCTCGCCCCTGGAAACTGAGTCGGCCTGTTCGGCGTGGCCCGGCTGCTCCCGCGAACTACCGGCTGCGCTGCGTACCACCGCGCAGCTCGCCTGTATAGCGCCGCATCGATGGAATTGGCGACACAATCATGAGAATCTCACCGCCAAGCCGCAAACGGACCGATCCGGGCCCCACCGGACAGGCCGGGACGTGAGGGATGCTCGGTTGGACGAGGGGCGGCCGATCAACCAGGTGGCGCGTGAGCTCGGGATGAGTCACGAGACGCTGCGGAACTGGGTCCGTGCTACCGAACGCCAGGGCGAGCCGGCCGACGGCGCGTCGCGTGACGGGTTGTCAGTGGCGGACAAGGACGCCGAGATCGCTCGGCTGCGTCGCGAGGTGGCTGAGCTGCGGCAGGAGAAGGAGATCCTGCGGAAGGCAGCCGCCTATTTCGCGAAGGAGATGGATCGGTGACCAGCCCACCGCGCGACCTGAAGCGTCAAGCGGCTGTGCCGGATCCTGGCCGTTTCCCGCTCCGGGTTTTACCGCTGGGTCGCCAGCGAGCCGGCCCGTCAGGCTCGCGCCGCCGCCGAGGATGTCCTCGCCAAGCAGATCAAGGTCATCCATGCCGACTCCGGTGGCGCCTACGGGTCGCCGCGGGTGACCTCGAGCTGTGGGCTCACGGGGTGCGGGTCAATCGCAAGCGGGTGGAGCGGATCATGCGGCAGCGGGATGTCGTGGGCCGGCACCTGCGCCGCCGCAAACGCACCACCGTCGCCGATGCGGCCGCCCCGCCGGTGCCGGACCTGATCGGCCGGGACTTCACCGCCAGCGCGCCCGACCAGCGGTGGTGCGGCGACATAACCTACCTGCACGTCGGTGGCGGCTGGTTGTATCTGGCCACGGTCATCGACATCGCCACCCGCCGGCTGATCGGCTGGTCGATCAACACCCACATGCGCAGCAGCCTGGTCATCGACGCTCTCGACGCCGCGGTCGCTGCCCGCGGCGGCCGGGTCGAAGGGGTGATCTTTCACTCGGACAGGGGCGCCCAATACAGCAGCGGCCGCTTCGCCGACGCCTGCCGCCGCCACGGTGTCCGCCGCTCGATGGGCCGGATCGGATCGTCGTATGACAACGCCCTGGCCGAGGCGTTCTTTGCCACCCCTCAAACGAGAGTTGGACGTCGACCACCGCCGCTGGACCACCGAGGCCGACGCCCGCCGCGACCTGTTCCGGTGGATCGCCTTCTACAACCACCGCCGCCGCCACTCCGTGCTGGGCTACCTCAGCCCCGCCGACTACGAACAGGCCCTCACAGCGACTACGCTGCACCACATCGCGGCATAACCCGGTGTCCACATCCCGGGGGAACCTCAGGTAAGTGGCTGTGGAACGAAATCTTCTGAACAGGGTGGTCGCGGCGGCGACATTGGCCGCGCTGCTGGCGCTGTCAGGGTGCACGCTGCCTTGGCGGGCGAACGGGTCGGGCACGACCCGGCCGCCCGGCACCCGACTCGACCTGCCCCGGGGCGACCTGGCGGCGGTGGCGTGGCTGCCGGACGGGTACCTCTACACCCTCCGGCAGCCGCCGGACGTCGGCACCCCCACCGAAATCTGGCGGGCACGGCCCGGGCAGAAAGCCTCCCGGCTGACCCTGCCCGGCATGGAGGGCTGCACCCGGGTCGACTACCTGCTGCCCCACGCCCTACCCGACGGGCGGCTCGGCCTGGCCCGTTTCTGCCAGGCCGAGCAGTCCCGCATCGACCTGGTCGCCGCCGACCCCACTAGCGGGCGGCTGGAGGTCCTGGCGCCGCTGGGCGACGTCAACCCGACCGGGGTCACCTGGCACCGCGACCTCACCACCGGGTTCGTCACGCACGGCTCCGGCATCTGCGACGGGTTCGCGCCGCTGACCCGGCAGGGCCCCGGCAGCTTCGGCGCACCGGTCACCCTCGACGGGCACACCTGGGCCCTCGATGAGGATTTCCGACGCTCCGGGGCGGACGACTGCCGGGCCGACGGGCGGGCCTTCGCCGCCACCCTCACCCCGGACGGGCAGCGGCTGCTGTTCCTGGCCGTACCGCAGGCCCAAGGGCACAGCGGGCAACGCCGCATCGACTTCCCGACCAGCGTCTGGGTCCGCGACCTGCCCGACGGCAAGCCACACGTTCTGGCCCGCGGATTCACCACGACCACAGGCATGGCCATCGACCCGGACGGGCGGCACCTGGCCATCGCCGGACGCCGCGGCGACCAGCACGGGGTCTGGCTGGTCGACACCGGTACCGGCGCGACGCGCACAATCACCGGCGCCTCGTTGTACGGGGCGGTGTTCTCACCCGACGGCCGGCAATTGGCCGCCCTGTACCGGCCCGGCAAGTACGAGGACTTCGACGCACAACTGTGGGTCTTCGACGCGCCCTGACCACCGCCCGCCCTGACAGCACCTGCCTGCGATGGCACCGGCCTGAGCTTGCCGTCCACCGACAAGCTCAGGCCGGGGCGTTGTACCGCCGGGACAGCGAGGGAACCGGCACGTTCAACGGTCGAACCACACGACGAGCCGGCAGTTCTCGCTGCCGTGCAGCCGGGCGAGCACCGCCATGTCCTCCACACGGGTCTCCGCTCGCCATGCTGGGTCTGCTGCACCGCAGCCGATAGCCGGGCCGCGGGCTACTTGACGGGGGTCTTGAAGTAGTCGGCCGGCCGGCCGGCCGGCCGGCCGTGCTCGTCAATCCAGCCGCCGGCGCGCGTCTCGTCCCGGCTGAGGTGACGCTGCAGCGGGGTGAGGATGGCGCCGGGATGCACCGAGCTCACGCGGATGCCGTGCGGTTGGCCGAGCACGTCGAGATGGGCGGCGAACAGGGCGTTGGCGGCCTTCGACTGCCCGTAGGCGGCCCAGTGGTCGTACGGCTGCCGGACGAAGAAGGGGTGGTCCTAGCGGATCGGGGCGGCCATCTCGTCGCCGGTATCGGTGTGGACGAGGTATCCCCCGTCGCGGCGAGGGTGCACGGCCATGACGCGGGTGCGGGTGCGGATGTCGACGTCCGAGGTCTGGCAACTTTCGTATGGCTGGCATCCAGAACGGACGCAAGAAGGAGCGGCTCACTTTTGACTCGATTGAGTCGCACGCATCCCCTAAGAGCCTGGTAGATAAGGGTTTCAGGTGTTTTGGTGGCGGGCGAGGCGGCGGGTCATGACGATGATCATGGCCCATTGGACCATCGCGGCGTGGTGGTCGGGTAGCCGTTCGTAGTCGCGGACGGTGCGTCGGCACCGGTTGATCCAGGAGAATGTGCGCTCGACCGCCCATCTGCGGTGCAGCACGACGAAGGTGGTCTGCCCGGCGAGCTTGGCCACGATGCGCACGGTCAGGGCGAGGTGAGTGGCGGCCCAGTCGACGAGTTTGCCGGCGTAGCCGCTGTCGGCCCAGGTCAGGCCGATGGTGGGGAAGCATGTGCGTAGTGCCCACAGCAGCGGTTTGGCGGCGTCGCGGTCCTGCACGTTCGCGCCGGTGACCAGGACGACGAGGAGCAGTCCGCAGGTGTCGACGGCGATGTGGCGTTTCCGGCCGTTCATCTTCTTGCCGGCGTCGTAGCCGCGGCTGGGCCGGCCGACGGTCTCCGCGCCCCGTACCGACTGGGAGTCGACCAGCGCGGCCGACGGCTGTCGGTGACGCCCCTCGACGTGCTCGCGGACCTGTTCACGCAGGCTGTTGTGCATGCGGTTCAACGTGCCGTCGCGGGTCCAGGTCTTGAAGTAGTGGTAGACGAGCTTGTGGTGCGGGAAGTCGGCAGGCAGCGCGTCCCATTGGCAGCCTGTCCGGTCGAGGTAGCGGATCGCGTCCACGACGTCGCGGCGGGGGTACGTGATTGGCCGGCCGCGCCCGGTCCCGGCCGGCACGTGCGGAGCCAGGACCTGCCATTCGGCATCCGAGGTGTCGGACGGATAGTGCCGTGGCCGGGCGGTGGGCAGGTGATCGTCAACGATAGCCGGGGTGGCGGATGCGGCGACGCCGGCGACAAGGTATACAGACAGGGTTGGGCCTTCGGTCGTGCTGGTTTAGTCGCCTTTGCTCGTACCGAAGGCCCTTCCCCATGTCACGCCGCCACGCCGGCGCCGTCACGATTGTCGATCTTCGCCAGGACCGGCGACCGCCCGAACCCCTTATTTACCAGGCTCTTACATTCAGGCGCTCGGTAACCGCGAGGATGCAGCTGAAGGCACTCCCAAGCGAGTCGGTATAACAATTGGCCCGGCTCGCCGGGCGCCCCATCACCGACGAGGCGCTCCGTGACCGCCTGGCGCGGATCGACATTCACGTCACGCAAGCGCGAACCGCGGCACTGTTCCAGCTCGCCACCGAATTTGTCGGGGTTATGCGGCGAGCGCGAGCGGGCTCGACGCCGGAGCGCTGCCGACGGGCCTCCAAGGGCCTCTGTCGGCGCCAAGGGCACGAGGGTGCGGCTGGACTCGGCGAAGGCGAACGGCCCGTTGGCCACGAACTCCCGGGATGCCCGGGAGTCCACGGCCAGCAGTGTCTTCTAGAGGGCCCGGCCGATGGCTTCGGTCAGTGCGACCGGGGTGACTACGAGGCGGTCGAAGCGCCAGCCGTCCTCGGTGCGGCGCGCCCCGTAGCGGTGGAACCCGGCCGCGAGGGCCTCGGTCTTGTCGTCGATGACGAATACGGCGATGTCGTGGGCCCGCACCGTGGCGGTCTCGCCGTCGACCTCGATGATCAGGTTGGACTTGCTATGCAGGGTGCGGACGTACGTGTCGTGGCCAGAGCGCACGAGTTCGATGAGCGCCGCGATGCCGCGGACCTCCCCGCGCGGGGACTTGACGACGACATCCTCGGTGAAGAGCCGGTCGGTCTCGCCGTAGCGACCTTCGTCGATCCACAAGCTGTGGCGGGCGACCAGGTCGGCAAGTTCGGCGCGGTCGGCGAGTGCGCGGATCAGGGTTTCGGTGCTGGTCATGATGGCCTCTCAAGTAGTTCGACTAGCTAATGTTCGTGTCACTTGATGTGGGTGAGGAAGAAGTCCCGGATGTCCTCGGCGAGCAGGTCCGGCACCTCCATCGCGGCGAAGTGGCCGCCGCGCTCGAACTCCGACCAGTGCCTGATGTCGTACAGCCGCTCGGCCAGCGGTCGCACCGACAGCGTGATGTCGTGCGCGAACACCGCCACGCCCAGCGGCACCCGGCACGGCTGCTGGCTCCCCCGCGGGGTGTCGTGGTGGAACCGGCCCGAGGAGGCCGCGGTCGCGGTCAGCCAGTACAGCGAGATGTCGGTGAGCATCCGATCGTCGCTGACCGGCGTGGCGGGGTCGGTCCACTGTGCGAATCGCTCGGCGATCCAGACCAGCTGGCCGACCGGCGAGTCGGTCAGCGCGTAGCCGATGGTCTGCGGGGTGAGCGCCTGCAGAGCCTGGTACGGCGGGCGGTTCGCCATCAGCTGCCTGACCTTGTCCAGTCGGGCCTCATCCGCTTCGGACACCTCGACGTCGGGGTCCGGCCGGGTCGGCAGGTAGTTGACGTGCACCCCGACGACGTGCTCGGGCGCGACCGCGCCGAGCCCGATGGAGATGCCCGCGCCGAAGTCGCCGCCCTGCGCGCCGTAGCGCTCGTACCCCAGGCGGCGCATCAGCTCGGCCCAGGCCCGGGCGACCCGGACGGCGTCCCAGCCGCGCTCGTGGGTCGGCCCGGAGAACCCGAAGCCGGGGATGGACGGAATCACGAGGTGGAAGTCGCGCGACAGCGGCTCGATCACATCGAGGAATTCCAGGAACGAACCGGGCCAGCCGTGGGTGAGGATCAGCGCGAGCGCGTCCGGTTTAAGAGACCGGACGTGAACGAAATGGACGTTCTGGCCGTCGATCTCGGTGGTGAAGTGCGGAAGCTCGTTGAGCTTGGCCTCGTGCTCGCGCCAGTCGTAGCCGGTGCGCCAGTATTCGGCCAGTTCCTTGAGCCGCGCCAGCGGGAAGCCGTAGTCCCACCCGGCGTCGGCGACCTCGTTGGGCCAACGGGTGCGGGCGAGCCGGTCGGTCAGGTCGTCGAGGTCGGCCTGAGGGATGTCGATGCGGAACGGCTTGATCATGGTTTCAACTCCAGGGCAATTCATTCACCGTCCGAACGTTCAGGCGAATAACGTTCGGTGCACGAACGATATCACGATCATTGGTGCCCCGAACGGTTCGTTAGACTTGTCACATGGAGAACCCATCCGAGGAGACGCCCGCCAAGTGGGAGAGCCTGCCCAGCTGGCTGCTCACCCAGACCGCCAACCACGCGCACCGCCTGGTGGCCGACGGGTTCTCGTCCGTCGGCGCCCGCGGCTACCACTACCGCCTGCTGGCGACGCTGGAGCAGTTCGGCCCGGCCAGCCAGGCCGCGCTGGGCCGCCGTAGCGGCATCCACCTCAGCGACATGGTCGCGACGATCAACGAGCTCGCCGACCGCGAACTGGTCGAGCGCGCCCCGGACCCCGCCGATCGGCGGCGCAACATCATCACGCTGACCGCCGCGGGCAAGCGGCAACTGCGGCGACTGGAGAAGCGGCTGGCCGAAACCCAGGACGAACTGCTGGCTCCGCTGTCACCCGAGGAGCGACAGCGGTTGACCGAGCTGCTGTCCAGGCTGCTGAACCACCACAACCGGCGAACCGGCACCCCCGACGAGCCGCGGCGCTGACAGGGAACGCACCCAAGAATTCGTCGAAGCCCCGCGGTCCGCGAAGCCGTTGTCAGAGTTCTGGACACCCCGGTCCGCTCCACCGGGCCTACGCCGGCCGCTGGCCGCCGCGCCCTCGACGAGGGAAGGACAGGGTCGTAAGGGAGCGCAGGCAGCGGCTCTCGCAGGTAGGGCCGTTCAGCTTAGGCCTGAGCCTTACAACACGCTAAGAAGCGGTCCGAGCGGCGGAAAGGGCCTCTGGTCCTTGGTCAGGTCGCGCCAGAAGTCAGCCGCCCGTGCCTTCATCGTCCATTGGTAGTCAGGGGCGCGGTGCTCGTGGGAGCCGTTCCCCCATCCCTCTTTCAATCCGTACCTGGGTTTCCCGCATACGCACCTCCACGAGCACGCCGCCTCGGCACACCTCTTCGTCGAGCATCGCCGGACGCCACGAAGGCCAGCATTCGGACAGTTGTGATATCCCACATCGCCAGCAGACATCACCCGGGCGATCCGGGCGGCCGTCCCGCCAGGCGTGGTGCTCGACGGTGAGCTGATCGTCTGGGAGCGCGGCCGGACCAATTTCATACAGCTTCAACGCCGGTCACCGCTGGCCGCGACCTGCTGCGGCTGGCGCGCAAGTGTCCCGCCCACTACGTGCTGTTCGACCTGCTCGCGGACGCCGGCGGTCGGGTGATCCTGGACCTGCCGCCGGCGCAGCGGCGTGCCCGGCTGGAGCAGTTGCTCGGCGACGCGCCGGCGCAGCTCACGCTGACGCCGCAGACTGCGGACATGCGGCAGATGGGGACTGGCTGGTGCACTGGACCGTCGCGGCGGGCATCGAGGGCGTGGTCACAAAACCTGACCGGACGTACGAGCCAGGCCGGCGCGGCTGGTCAAATCGGGATCGCGATTGGCTAACGGGCGATGTTGTCGGTTCGGCGGGCACTGCCCGCGGGGAGGTTGGGGCGTGACCGGCTTCGCCGTTGACGGTCCGCGCCGCACCCATGCGCGGTGAGAGGTGGCCGGACTTCGCCGGTGAAATGGTCGCTGCCACCCTCGTCCAGTTCCCAGACCGCTATCGACTGCACTGACGAGCGCCGGGACGAGAACGTCCTCGCATCGCACACGCCCGTGAAGACATCCCGAGGTCCGCGGAGGTTCGCCGTCTCAAGACCCAGACGCGTCGAGGGCGCTCCACTGTCAGCTACGGGGTGCGCAGCGCGAGTCAGCCGCGGCCGGTAGCCGGATCGCACGACCGACGGTAACCGGTTACATTCGTCGAACCGGTTCAATCAAGACCGCCAGGAGGTACCCGGTGACGAACGCCAGCGAACCCGAGCCGTCCGACGCCCGGACCGATTGGGAAGCCCGCATCGCCCGCCGCAGCGACGAAGGCGGCACGGCCGCGCTACCCGACCTGCCACCGCCGGCCTGCCTCACCGCCACCCCCGGCCGCGGACACGTCCGCCTCTCCTGGCAGCCCGTCGACGGCGCGGTCGGCTACCTGGTGCATCGTGCAATGCTGGATGGCGATCGGGTGTCCGGGCCGTTCACCCCGCTGGACCACCTCGGCGGCGACGTGCTCTCCGTTCCGGACACCTGGTACGTCGACACCACCGGTCTCCCGGGCGAGCAGTACGCGTACGCGGTGGCTGCCGTACCCGAGGTGACCGTGACCGGCGCGCTGAGCGACCCGGTCACGGCGGCCGCCCTGCCGGGCGTCGGGGAACCGACCACCGTCACGCTGCGCCTCGACGTCGACGCCGCGGGCACCACCCTGCACCGTCCCTGGCAGCCGATGATCGGCAGCGAGCGGCTGTCCCAACTGCTCTGCCGGGACCGCTCAGGCGGCCGGGAGATCGGCATCGAACTGCTGGCCGCGCTCCGCCGGGTACGCGAGGAGATCGGCGTGACCACCGTGCGGGCGCACTCGATCCTGCACGACGACCTCGGTGTCTACCGCGAAGTCGACGGCGAGCCGGTGTACGACTTCAGCCGCGTGGACCAGATCTACGATCTGCTCCTCGGCATCGGAATGACGCCGGTGGTGGAGATCGGGTTCATGCCCCGCGACCTGGCCAGCAACCCGGACCTCACCGTCTTCACCTATCGCGGCATCATTTCCCCGCCGCGCGACTGGGACCGGTGGTCCGGGCTGGTTCGGGCGCTGGTAGCCCACCTGCTGGACCGGTACGGGGAGCAGGTGCTCGGTTGAGACTTCGAGGTGTGGAACGAGGCCAACCTGGAGGTCTTCTGGAGCGGCAGCCGCGAGGAATGGATGCGGCTGTACGACGTGACCGCCCGCGCGGTCAAGGACGTCGACCCGCGGATTCCGGTGGGTGGGCCCTCGTCGGCGGCCGCTGGCTGGGTGGACGCGCTGCTGGAGCATGCCATGCGGTCCGGGGCACCGGTGGACTTCGTCTCCACCCACACATACGGCAGCCCGCCGCTGGACCTGCGGCCCACTCTGGCCCGCCTCGGCTTTTCCGACGCGCGGATCCTGTGGACCGAATGGGGCGTCACCCCCACCCACTTCCACCCGGTCAACGACGGCACCTCGGCCGCCACGTTCCTGCTCACCGGCATGCGGTCGGCCGCCGGTAGGGTCGAGGCGCTGTCCTACTGGGTGGCCAGCGACCACTTCGAGGAACTCGGCCGGCCGCCGAGGCTGCTGCACGGCGGGTTCGGCCTGCTCACCGTCGGCGGTATCGCCAAGCCGCGCTACCACGCGCTGCGGATGCTCGCCCAGCTCGGCGAGACCGAACTGCCGGTACGGGCCGCCGGCGACGGCGCCGACGGCCTGGTGCAGACCTGGGCCAGCCGGCGCGGTGACGGCAGCCTGGCGATCCTGGTCTGGGTGTCCACCCTTGACCAGGACAAGCGGAACGGAGACCCGGCGCTGGCCCGGCGGATCCGGCTGGTCGTCGACGGCGCGGCAGGCCGGCCGGCCCTGGTTTCCCGGCTCGACCGGGAGCACGGTGACATCACCACCCTCGCCGAGCGGCTGGGGGTCGCTGAGTGGCCGACCGACGAGCAGTGGGCCGCGCTGCGCGCCGCCGACCAGCTCACGGTGGAGAAGGTGCAGCCTTCCGCCGATGGCGGAGCGGCGGTGATAGAACTGGAGCTGCCGCAGCCCGGCGCGGTGCTGGTCGAGGTGCCCCGGGCGTGAACCGTGCCGGCCCCGGCTGGCGCCGTCCGCCAGGTGTCGGCCAGTCATGTCCGCGGGGCGTCCGGCCTCGGCCCTGCTCCCGCCGCGCCGGCCACTGGCATGATCGTGCTCGATCAGGGAAGTAGGGCCCTGCGGCGCCTGAGGGCCCTACTTCCCTTCTCCGGTGCGTTCGACGGGCTGGGGACCGGTTGCCTTCTACGGTGCCGTCAGCCAGCCACGACAAGCTGTGGAAGGTTCTGGTTGGCCGGCACGTTGAACGTCTCCTGTGCGATCAGTGGACGGATCCGGCGTTCGAACTCCGGCGAAACGAACGCGCGGCGGACGAGGTCGTTGGCGAGCTCATTGCCGAGCGCACCCATGATCATGGCCTGGTCGAGCGAGAGGTAGCGCTTGGCCACGGTGCCGCTGCCGACCGCGATCGCGTCGTAGAAGCCGCCGGGGCCGTACGAGTCGAAGTCGGCCTTGAGCCGGGCGAGGTTGTCGACGACCGCTCCCTTGGCGTACGGGAGAGCGAGGAACGCCGCGTGCGGGGTCACCACGCCGTCGCCGTAGTCGGGGTCCGGACCTGCTGGGCGGCAGTCGCCGAACCCCGCGTCATACTTCGAGCGCTCCATGTCGGACGGGTAGCCGTCGGTGTCCATGCCCATCGCGTCGACACCCCAAGCCATGTAACCGCCGGCCGGGTCACTCGCCGGGGAGAAGCCCCAGTAACCGTACCCGGCGTCATTCATCCCGTGCTCGATCTGGCCGGCGACCGTCGCGGGATGGTTGCGGCCCCAGCTGTTGGGCGCCCACCGCGCCTCGGGTACGAACAGGTCGGGCATCAGCGCCTCGAACATGTCGCCACCCCAGCTGGGTACGAACTGGATGCCGCGGTACCGGTACGCGCCCTCGTACACCGAAACGCCCTCGTAGGTGGTGTCGAAGCCGACCGGCTGCATCTCGTGCCAGCTCCAGTCGCAGGTGGCCGGCAGGGTGCGCATCGTGTTGTAGTAGGCCTTCGGCGGGATCTGGCCCATCGCGATGCCGAGGTACGTCGCGATGCGCGGCTCGGTGACGGTGATGTCGTAGTGGTTGCAGGTGAACCAGACGCCGTCGCGCTGCCGCGAGCACCCCGGGGGTGGCGCGTCCCAGAAGCCGCCGGCGATCAGGCCGCTGGCCCCGAACGGGGTCGACGCCGCCGGGTTGTAGTAGAAGCCGAAGTTCATCTTTCGCAGGATCGCGTCGGCCTTGCCGCGCAGCTCCGGCACGGCACCCTTGACCACATTGAGCGCGGCCGCGAGCCAGCCGTTGTCCACGCTGGACAGGAAGGGATACACCGTGTTGCCGTTGTCGGGCCAGACCGTGACGACCGAGCCGTCCTGCGGGTCGTACCAGTTGTAGTACATGCCCGACGCGGTGTGGTGCTTGAGCCGGGCGAGCGTGTCGAGGGTCCTGGCGATCCGTTGGCGGGCTTCCGCAGGCGAGATGATGCCGAGCTCGCGGGCGACCACCGCGGACCACATGTAGCCGCCGATGTTGGTGGGGGACGTGTAGGTGGCGCGGCCGCCGGCGGCGAGGTCGCCGGTGATGTTGTCGGCGACCAGGCCGGTGCCGGGGTCGGTCATGGCGGCCATCGACCGCCACGTGTCCGTGGCATAGCGGAGCAGGGCCCGGTCTGGGCCGCGCTCGTCGGGTGCCGCGACGGCGGCCGAGCCGCCGGCCAGCACGAGCGCCAGCGCGAGGAGCGGTGCGAGAAGGCGTCGCATGGGTCTCCTTGTCTGGTTGCGGGGATGGATCACTTGATTCCAGTGGTCGCGATGCCGCGCAGGAAGTGCCGCTGGAGGACCAGGAACACGATGAGCACCGGGAGCACGACGACGACCGCTCCCGAGAGGAGCAAACCGTAGTCGGTGCGGTTCTGGCCGACGCTGTAGAGCGCGAGGGCGACCGGCAACGTGTACTTGTCCTCCGTGGTGGCGACCACGAGCGGCCAGAGGAAGTTGTTCCAGGACGCGAGGAACGTGAGGATACCGAGGGTGGCCAGTGCCGGCCGGCACAGCGGAACCACCACCCGCCAGAAGATTCGGAACTCGCCGGCACCGTCGACCCGGGCCGCCTCGATGAGGTCGTCGGGGATCGACTGGAGAAACTGCCGCATGAGGAACACGCCGAACGGTCCGACGAGGAACGGCAGGATCAGGCCGGCGTACGTGTTGGTCAGGCCCATGTTGCTGACCAGCACGAACTGCGGGACGAAGGTCACCATGCCGGGAACCATGAGCATGCCGAGCACGGCTAGGAAGAGCACTCGCTTGCCGGGGTACCGCAGCTTGGCCAGCGCGTACCCGACGAGCGAGCAGAACAGCAGGTTGCCGACCGTGACCAGGGCCGCGACCAGGAATGAGTTGAAGAAGTAGAGCGGGAAGTCGAGCCGGGAGAACAGCTCGCGGAAGTTGTCGAGCGTGAACGTCTCGGGCCACCAGGTCGGCGGCGCCTCGCGGATCTCCGCCTCCGGCTTGACCGACGAGAGGGCCATCCAGACGAACGGTCCGGCCACCGCGAGCAGCCCGACGAGCAGGACGACGTAGAGCACGGTCTTGGCGACCCGATCACGGGTACGCAGGGTGCTGTCCTTCGTCGCCATCGTCAGTTCCTCTCCCCCAGCAGGCGGAACTGCACGACCGACAGCGCCACGATGGCCAGGAAGAGCACATAGCTGCCGGCGGCCGCGTAGCCGTAGTTACCGAAGCCGAACTGGTTGTAGATGTGGAACGACACCGACAGCGTCGAGGAGAGCGGGCCACCCTGCGTCATGACGAACGGCTCCTCGAAGAACTGGAGGTAGCCGATGCCGGTGACCACCCCGCCGAAGAGCAGCGTCGGCCGGAGCATCGGCAGGGTGACGTTGCGGAATTGCTGCCACCGCGTCGCGCCGTCGAGCGTCGCCGCCTCGTAGAGGTCGGCCGGCACCGCCTGGAGCCCGGCCAGGAAGATCACCATCAGGAACCCGAAGTTGCGCCACGCCGCCATGACGATCAGCGAAGGCAGCGCGAGCCTGGTGTCGAACAGCCAGTTCGGCCCGTCGATCCCGACCAGTCGCAGCAGGTTGTTGACCAGCCCGATCTCGGGGTCGAGCAGGAAGCGCCAGACCACCGCGATCGCCACGATGCTGGTCACGACCGGCAGATAGAAACCGACCCGGAACAGCGCGCGGAAGCGTACGAGCCCGGAGTTGAGCGCCGTCGCGGCGGCCAGGGCAAGCACCATCGTCAGCGGCACCCCGATGACGACGAACACGAGCGTGTTGACCGACGACCGCAGGAACAGCTGGTCGGAGAACAGGCGGGTGTAGTTGTCGATGCCGACGACGTTGACGGCCAGCGGGTTGCGCAGGTCGGTGGAGCGCAGGTCGGTGAAGCTCATGACCAGCGAGACCACCACCGGCAGCGCCATGAACACGAGGAACAACACGGTGAACGGCGCGGAGAAGGCCCAGCCGGTCAGCGCCCGCCGCAGGCGTTGACGCCGCCGGACCGACCCGGCGGGCCGGTCGGGGCTGGTCGCCCCGGCCGGTCGCGCCGGTGCCGTCGCCGCGGAGGCGCCGGCCATGTCAGCTCCCGGTCCCGATGACGCTCACCTTCTCCTGGATCGCCTTCGCCGTCGCGGCCGGTTCCGCGTTCTGCTTGCACAGCTTCTCGACCTCGAGGTCGAACGCGGCCGCGATCTGCTCCCAGGTCGTGATCGCCGGCGGTGCCTTGGCGCTCTTGAGCTGCTGGCCGAACGCGGCAAGGAATGTGTCGCCGGAGAGCGTCGAGTCGTTCCAGGCAGACTGGACGGCGGGCAGGTCCTTGACCGCCTGGTACCACTTGACCTGCACCTCGGGCTTGCTCAGCCACTGCACGAACTTCCAGGCGCCGTCACGGTTCTTGGCGTCCTTGAAGACGGCGAGATTGCTGCCGCCGATGAACGAGGTCGACGATTTCTTCATCGGCATCTGCGCGACCGCGTACTTGTCCTTGAAGCCGGCGCCGCCCTGCTCCTCGACGATGCCCATATGCCAGGGGCCGGAAATGAACGCGCCGATCTCACCCTTGACGAAACCAGGCTCGAGCGAGCCATCCGGCAGCGCGGTCGGGGACAGGCCCTCCTTGAAGAAGGACTGGTAGTAGCCGAGCGCCTCGGTCATCTCTGGGGTGTCGAAGCTCAACTTGGTTGCGCTGGCCACGTCGGCGCCGTTGGACCAGGCGAACGGCAGAACCGACTGCCAGCTGCCGGTCTTGCCGGGCTGGAGGTTGAGGCCCCACTTTGCGCCCGCCTTCTCCTTCATGCCCTTGGCCATGGCCTTGAGGTCGTCCCACGTCTTCGGGCCGTCCGGGAACCCGGCCTTGGCGGCCATGTCCTTGCGGTAGTAGATCAGCCGGGTCTCGACGTACCACGGGACGCCGTACGAGGTGTTGTCGACGATCGTGGTGTCCCAGGCGCCGGGGAAGAAGTCGTCTTTTTTGATCAGGTCCGGCGGGGTCGGGTCGAACGCGCCGGACTTGGCGAACTCGCCCTGCCAGGTGGTACCGATCATCGACACGTCCGGCGTCTGCTTCGCGGCGATGGCGCTCGCGATCTTCTGGTGCGCCGCGTCCCAGGGCACCGCCGTCACGGAGACCTTGGCGTCGGGGTTCTCGGTGGAGAACTCCTTCGCGAACTCGGCGAGCTTCTCGCCTTCGGTGCCCATCGCCCAGACGGTGATGTCCCCGCTCGCTTTGCCTGCGCCGACGGACTTCGCCTCGTCCTGGCCGCCGCCCGAGTCACGGCCACAACCGGTCAGCGCGACCGACGCGGCCAAGACGACCGCGACGGCTAACCGCCTACTTCTCATGTCGTACCTCCGGGGGTTGGTGGTTTCCATGGGTGTGAGCTAGTCACCTGCCGGTACCTCCGGTCGGGGGCGCCGGGCAGCCGCAACTGCGGCGCAGGACGAGTTCGGTGGGCAGCACGAGACTGCCCGCGGCAGTGTTGCCGGGCTGGTCGGCGGCACGCAGGATCAGCCGGGCCGCCTCGGCGGTGAGTTCGCGTACGGGTTGCCGGACGGTGGTCAGGGCGGGAGTGACGAGGGCGGCGGCCGGCATGTCGTCGAAGCCGGTGATGACCAGGTCCTGCGGCACACGCAGGCCCCGGCCGAGCGCGCCGACCAGCACGCCGAGGGCGATCTCGTCGTTGGCGCAGACCACCCCGGCGGGCCTGGGTGTGTCGCCGCACAGCAACTGGTCGGCGGCGAGCACCCCGTCGGCCTGCTGCATGCTGACCGCGACCGGCTCGGCCGGCGGATCGATGCCGAGGTCGTGGTGCGCCCCCCGGAAGGCGGCCCAGCGTTCGCTGACGTCGGGCGAGCCCGCCGGGTTGCCGACGAAGACCAGATCGCGCAGGTCGTGGTCGACGAGCAGGTGTCGGGTGAGTGCCAGCATGCTGCCGGCGTTGTCGGCGCGGACCGACGGGATGTCGCCGGGTCCCTCGCCGGCGATCACCACCACGGGGACCATCGTGGCGAGCCGGAGCAGCGCTTCGTCGGAGACGGTGCCGCCGATGACGGCAACGCCGTCCACCCGGCGGCCCATCTCCAACACCTGGTCGTCGGCGTCGGATCGCAGGTGCGTGCAGAGGATGTGCACGCTGGCCCGGGACGGCACGGCCTCGGACTCGAAGCCCTGGATCAGCTCGGTGAAGTAGGGGCCGGACAGGCCGGGGAAGACCAGGCCGAGGGCGCCGTGCCGGCCGGCGGCCAGGGCACGGCCGAGGTGGTCGGGGCGGTATCCGTGCTTCTCGATCGCCTCCAGCACCCGGCGGCGCATCTCCTCGGAGACCTGGCCGGTGCCGTTGGAGACCCGGGAGACGGTGGCCACGGAGACGCCGGCGAGCTTGGCGATCTCGCGAACCGTCATGCGGCTGTTGCCCATCGCTCCCTCGATCCGTAACGTGGCTTACGGAAACCGGTTTCAGGCGACCATAGGCAGCCGAGACGAACTTCACAAGCCTCGGGTCCATAATCTCCTGTGTAAGGAGCTCTGCCCTATATGCCAGAAGTGCTACTCCGCGATCGCCGGATCCTCGTGGACGGCCGGCCCGAGCTGCTGCTCGCCGGCGAGGTGCACTACTTCCGCCTCGGGCGGGCCGACTGGGCGGACCGGCTCAACCGCCTACGCGACTGCGGCGGCGACACTGTCGCCACCTACGTGCCATGGCTGTGGCACGAACTGCCGGACGGCTCGGTCGACCTGACCGGGCGTACCCACGAGCAGCGCGACCTGGCCGGCTTCCTCGACCTCGCGCACCAGCGCGGGCTGCGGGCCGTGGTCCGCCCCGGCCCGTTCGTCATGGCCGAGCTGAAGAACGAGGGCATCCCCTACCGGGTGTACGACGAGCACCCGCACCTGCTGCCCACCACCTGGGACGGCGCGCCGATCAGCACCCGCACCATCGACTACCTTGCGCCCGAGTTCCTCGCCGCGGCCGACGGCTGGTACGCCCAGGTGATGCCACTGATCGCGGAGCGGCTCGCGCCGCGCGGCGGACCGGTGGTGGCGGTCCAACTCGACAACGAGATCGGGATGCTGTCCTGGGTGACCAACTCCCCCGACCTCACCGACGGCCTCTGCGCCGACCTGGCCCGCTGGGCGGTCGAGCGGTACGGCAAGGACACCGCCGCGGCACGGATCGGCGCCGATCCGGCCGATCCGGCGGCGTGGTCCACCGCCCTGCGTACCCCGGCCGAGGAGCGGTCGCTGGCGCTGCACGACGACCTGGGCCGCTACATGCGGGACCGCTACCGCCGGTACGTGGCGGCGCTGCGGCAAAGCGCCGAGCGGCACGGGGTGACCGGGGTGCCGTTCCTGGTCAACGTCCACGGCACCGCCGACCGGCGGGGCCGCACCTTCCCGATCGGGATCAGCCAGCTGGTCGAGGCGTACCGGGGGCAGCCACAGCTCACCTCGGGCTCGGACTACTACCTCGGCGACCTGACCGTCGGCAACGTCGCCGACCTGTACGTGTCCAACGCCTTCCTGGCCGCCACGCACGACCGCGCCCAGCCGCTGACCTGTTTGGAGTTCGAGGCCGGCAGCGGCGACTACGGCGAGGATCTGTCCACGCGCTACCCACCGGAGGCGATCGACCTGAAGACCCGGCTCTGCGTGGCGCAGGGCAACCGGCTGCTCAACCTCTACCTGTTCGCCGGCGGCCACAACCCGCCGATGGCCGAGCCGGTCGGCGACGGCAACAACCGGATCGCGTTCACCGGCGAGCGGCACGGCTTCGCCGCCCCGGTCGGCCCCGAAGGGCGGCTCAACGCGACGTACGGCGCGGCAAGGCGGGCACTGCACGCCGTACGTGGGGTAGGCGACCTGCTCGCCGACGGCGACGAGGAACACGACGGGTTCGCCCTCGGATTCATTCGCGACCATTACCTGACCGAGTACCACCACCCGGCGTCCACCAAGCGGGCGGCGCAGGTCGCCGAACTGGAACGGTTCCGCGGCATGGGCGCGCGGGACGTGCTGGCGCGGGCACTGCTGCTCGCCGGCTACTCGTTCCCCGCAGCGGACCTGCAGGCCCCGGGCGGCGCAGCACACGTGCCGGGCGGTACACCGCCGGTGCTGGTGCTGGCCACCGCCAATACCCTCGGTTCGGACGTCCAGCAGCGGCTGGTCGACCATCTGCGGGCCGGCGGCCGGCTGCTGCTGCACGGACCGCTGCCCACCCAGGACCACGACGGCACGCCGTGCACCCTGCTGGCCGACGCGCTCGGGCTGCGGCCGGACGGCTGGCTGGAGGGCGGGCCACACTACTTCCCGTCGGTGGTGGGCCACGACTGGGCGGCCGGCCCCGCCGAGGTCCGGGTCGGCTACGCCCAACTGCTCGCCGGGCCCGGTGAACGGCTGCTCACCGAGGTCGGCTCCGGCCGTCCGTGCGGCACCGAGGTGACCGTGGGCGCCGGCCAGGCCGTGGTGATCGCCACCGACTACCCGTGCCACCTGGACTTTTGGCGAGCGGTGCTGGACCGGCTCGGGGTGCGGCCCCGGCTCCGGCACGATTCAGGCGACCCCGGGCTGCTGCTCACCTCGACCGTGGACCGGTCCGGCCAGCGGCTGCTTCACCTGGTCAACGTCGCGCCGTCGGCGATCGAGTTCGGCCTGTGGCACCGGGACAAGGCGGTATTGTCCGGCCGGCGGCTGCGCATCGGCGCCCGCACCGGACTGATGCTGCCCGCCGGAATCCGCGTCGGGCCGGCCACACTGGTGGAGAGCAGTTGCGAACTGGTGGCCCGGAACGGCTCGAACGTGCTGCTCCGGCCGACCCAGACCGAGGATGTCGCGGTCTTCACCACCGACCGACCGGTACGCGCCGACCGGGGCGAGGTGACCATGGCCGACGGTCGGACCACTCTGACCGTCCAGGCCCCAGATGGCGAACCGGTCCGGGTCAGCGTCGACTGAACCCCGCACCGGATGACCGCCCACTCACAGACCGGGAGGCGACCGGCGCACCGAGGTGCGCGCGGAAGGCGACGCCCGGGATTCCGAAGACCAGTTGGATGGACTCCGGTCCGCCGTTTACGGGGCCGGCCGGGTCCAGGCTCGTTCACGGCGATGGCGTCGAGCAGGGCCAGTAGCTGGGGGTTGTCGCCGGCCTGGCCTGGGGTGAGCAGGATCGACAACGGCCTGCCGCGTCCGTCGACGGCGAGGTGGATCTTCGTGCTCAGACCGCCGCGGGACTGGCCGATGGCCTCGCCATCTTGCGCGCCAGGCGTCGCCGTACTTGTTGGGGAGCCCCCTTTTTGCGGGCGCCAGCGGCATGCTGGTGCGCCCGCACGATCGACGAGTCGACGCTGATCGTCCACTGCACCGGTGTGCCGTCGTCGTGGACCTGCGCCGCGGCCAGGATCCGATCCCACGTCCCATCCGCCGTCCAGCGGCGCAGGCGTTCGTGGCAGGTCTTCCACGGCCCGAAGCGTTCCGGCAGGTCACGCCAGGGCGCGCCGGTGCGCAGCTTCCACAGAGTCCCGTTGATGACCTGCCGATGATCCCTCCACCGCCCCCGAGAACTTCCCGGTTCGGGCAGCAGCGGCGCGATCACCGCCCACGCTTCATCGGTCAACTCACCACGACGCACCACCGTCAGATCGTCAACGATCAACCGCTACAAGATCGGCAGGACACGCCCTAGGCGGCTGTGCTCGTGGCGGTCTCGGCGGCGAGTCGTTCGACGAGTTTGCCGCGTTCGAAGCGGGCGCCGGCGCGGACCAGGGCGACGAGGTGGGGCGCGTTGACGGCCCGCCACCGCTGCTGGGCGGCCTCGATGAGCTTGAACGCCACGGCGACGCTGGCGGCTTTGGAGCCGGGGCCCTTGGTGACCTTGGTGCGGTGCCGGACCGTGGCGAAGGTCGACTCGATCGGGTTCGTGGTACGCAGGTGCACCCAGTGCTCGGCCGGGAAGTCGTAGAACGCGAGGAGCTCGTCCAGATCGTCAACGACCGTGGCGACGGCCTTGCCGAACTTCGCCCCGTAGGCGAGCTTGAACACGGCCACGGCGCGGCGGGCGTGGTCGCGGTCCTCGGCGTTCCAGATCTCGGCCAGGGCCTTCTTCGCCCCGGGATGGGCGGATTTCGGCAGCGCCGCGAGGACGTTGGCGATCTTGTGGAACCAGCAGCGCTGCTCCCGTGTCTCAGGGAACACCTCGCGTAGCGCGTTCCAGAACCCGAGCGCACCGTCGCCGACCGCCAGGATCGGGGCGCGCATGCCCCGCCGCCGGCAGTCGCATAGCAGGTCGACCCACGACCCGGCCGACTCGCGGTAGCCCTCCGCGAGGGCGACGAGTTCCTTGCGGCCGTCGACGCGCACCCCGACGATCACCAGCAAGCACAGTTTCGCCTCGTCGAGGCGCACGTTCAGGTGCGCGCCATCGGCCCACACGTAGACATAGTCCGCACCGGACAGATCCCGGTCGGCGAAGGTGCGGGACTCGTCCTGCCACTGCCCGGTCAGCCGGGTGATCGTGGCCGCGGACAGCCCGGAGCTGGTGCCGAGGAACTGCTGCAACGTCGGCACGAAGTCCTGCGACGACACCCATGCAGGTACAGCAGCGGCAGCACCCCGCTGATCTGCGGGGACTTGCGGCACCACGCGGGCAGGATCGCCGAGGCGAACCGTTTGCGCTCGCCGGTGGTCTCGTTGACGCGCTTGTCGTTGACCCGCGGCGCGGCCACCTCGACCGCACCAGCCGAGGTGAGCACCTGCCGCGGCCGGGCGTGACCGTTGCGCACCACCAGCCTGCGGCCCTGCTCATCCACCTGGTCGGCGTGGGCGGCGATGTACGCCGCGACCTCGGCCTCCAGCGCCGCGGCCAGCATCCGCCGGGCACCGTCACGCACGATCTCGTCGATCAACGACCCGCCGGACGCGGCCGGCTGCGGCACCGCCATGGCGTGGGCTCTTCCGGGTTGACGACGGTAAGCACGTACCTTCCCGACGCGCGTTTGGCGCGCGGGCTCTACTCGATTCCTTGGATTCGGACTCGCCGGGAGGGTACGCCCCCACGGCGCTCATCCACAGTTTTCGAGCCATGCTCACTGTCCGCGCGTCGGAGGTGATGAGGCCGCCCTGGTGCGGACGGCCTCATCTCGAATGCGAATTTATCCCGCGGGCATCATCGGTGCGCGGCCGTAGCTCCATGATGTCCGCGCCATGGTCGGGAACAAACCTACGGCGGTGGCGGCATCGGGCAGACCGCGGCCAATCCTCAGCGGGTCGATGAACATCAAAGGTTGGCAGCTTTCCTTCAGGATCTCGAAGAGCCGATCGACCCGTGCTGGGCTGCGCATCTGGAACATGGTGCGAAAGTCCGGGTGGTGGGCTAGGACAAGGGCCGCGAGCGCAGCGACGTGTGGCACCGCAACAGCCGTGCCATCGAGTGCACCCAGATTGTTTGGGGGAAGCGTGGACACCACGGCCACGCCGGGTGCACAAAGATCGATCTCCGGTCCGCTGGCGCTAAACCGTGCCGCGAAGTATCCCTCGGGGCTCGGCGCACCGGTGAACTGGGTGGCATGGTAGCTGTCCGGCGGAAAGGTGCCGAGCTTTCCGATCGCCGCGACGGCGAGCACGGTCGGTAGCGCGGCGGGAAAGCTGACCGGGCCGGCGTTGCTGCCGGCAGCAGCGATGCAGGCGATCCCTGATTGACGCGCCTCTTCGAGCTTCCTGGCAACCAGCCACGAGGGGTGGCGGGTGCCTACGTTGAGCGCGATGACGTCAACCTGGGCCGCGATGCAATGTTCCAGTGCCTCGAACAGGTCGCTCACGTGTCCGCCGGGGAAGGCCTTGTAGACGTGCAACTGGGCCTCTGGTGCGAGCCCGATGACCTGGTTGCCCGCGTCGGCGGCTGCGATCAGGCCGGCCGCGAATGTCCCAAACCCGGTCGAGTCGTCGTGCCACCCGCTGTCGTCGCCGGCGACGATGTCACGCCCTCCTGCGACCTGGTCGGCCACATCCTTGTGAGTCATGGCGACGCCTGAGTCGACGATCGCGATCCGCGCCCCGTGCCCTCGATATGTCGGGGGAACCCGGTCGAATCCCATCGCGCGGCGCGGCCAGTCATCCCCAGTGGACGTTGCGATCTTGTTGCAGACGATCCGGTTCGGCTCGGTCGCCGAGAGCCGGGGCCGCTCGCGCCAGACGCTCCAATGATCGTTTCGCGGCTGCACGTAGACGCCGGTCACCGCGTCGATCTCCTGCCTGGCTACCGTGGTCGTCGCGCGCCCATCCTCCGCGGTCAGCGCGGGTAGCGAGGGGTGTTCGGCGATCACGTGGACGGCCGCCCGGTGAAGCGGTGTGCCGTCTGAGTTCTCCACCTGGACCGCGATCTCGACAGGCTCGTCGTATGGAGTCACGCCCGGATCCGTCACGGCGATCGCGGCGGTGCCGTACCGGAGCGGCTGGTCGCTCTCGACGATCAGCTCCGGCATGGTCGCCAGCTGTGCTGCACGCGCCGGGGTCAGTTGTGCCACGACGATGGGCGGCGCCAGCGGCCCGGGCCGTTCTACCGGACGGATGACGCGGATGATCGTGGCTTCGCGATCCTCGCGCAGGCGGTCGACGATGTTCTCGCCGATCGGCTCCAGGTACGGCGCCAGCTGATATCTAGGCGTGGGCGCGATCAGGCAGCGCTCGGTCCGCGGCTCGGTACCGCGTGAGCCGCCTTTGCCCCTTTCCTTCTTGGCAGCGCGATTGGCGGGCTCAGCCATCTCCAGCCTCCTTTCGAGGCGATGATCACGACGACGCCGTGGCTTGAGTGGCGCCGTCGTGATCGGACCGTCGATTCGGTTCACCAAGCCATCGAGTACGGCCGCGCGACCTGCCGCTGGGCGAACTGGTGATACGGCTGCTGAAGCATCGCCGCGATGTACGGGGGCAGCTGGGCCAGCACGTGCTGGGCCGTCCAGAGGCCCTGCTGTGCGTTACTCAGGAGCTGAACGATGACCTGGATGCTCGGGACGATCTGCTCCACGCCCGGAGCCTGCGAGCCGATGGATGGGGTGCCGAACGGTTGCTGTCCCGGGCTGAACTGCGGGACCTGCTCAAACCCTGTCGGGGTGAACTGTCCCGGCTGCCCGTAAGTGCCCTGCTGCCACGGGAGGGCCTGCCCAGCGGGGCCTTGAAGGAACGGTGGCGCGTAGGTTGCGGTTGTCACGTCTACCTCCTCTGTACGGTATAGATGTACGACTGTCCATCATAACTGGACGATACGCCGGGGCCCGGACGTCGGCAAGAGGACGACGCAAGATAGACGAAAGACATGCGTCTCGCGTTATGCTCGGCCCGCGATGAACGCTTTACAGCAGCTGATACGTCATCGGATGGCCGAGAACCACTGGTCCTATGGCGATATTGCACGGCGTGGCGGGCTGCCGCGCTCCACCGTGCACAACCTTGCGACCCTGGAGCGGCTGAGCAGGCCACCACGTCCGGTGACTCTCGAGCGGCTCGCGAGGGGCCTTGACGTCCCGCTCGACACTGTCCGCGGCGCCGCGGCGACTGCGGCGGGGCTTCACGTGTGGCAAGAACCGGTATCCGATCCGGAGATCGAGGTCATGGTCGCAGGGTTGGCCAAGCTCAGCCCGGAGGAGCGCCGGCATGTCCAAGCGTTAATCCGCTCTTTGTTGAACGGCCGGCAGCAGCAGGACTAGGCTTCCCCACTGGGACGAACGCACAGAGGAGACGCCATGCGAGTCATTCGCCTGGCCGATCTACCGGTCATGGTGCACATCCGACGCCGCGACGAAGTCCTAGTCGCCGTACCCGTCCGACTGCCCGAAGACGACATCCTTGCCATCGCCAGCGTGGTCTTATCCGGCGACGAGTTCGCCGAGCTGGCCGGCTCCCTGGATCGCGGACACGACGGCCGGACAGCCCCACCGCACGGGTGAACTCGCCGTGGGTATGTAACGACCTGGGGGTCAATAGTGGTGATTGTTGAGCGGTGATTCACAATGCGGCCGCCGGGTCGGTGGCCAGGCCCGTGACAGCGCGGATGATGTCGGGTAGGACATCGCGGCGGCCGGTGTATGGCTGTAGTGGCCAGTGGGGCTCGTATTTCAGGTTCAGCCCGGTTGACATGGGGTTCTGTGTGAGGTCAGCCTTGTGGAAGCTGCGACGACCCGCGCCATGAGCGCTTCGTTGATGTACCTGCTACTGCGCCAGGTGCTGCAGATGTTGACCCAGCTCGCCCGGGACGGCGGAGCCAAGGGTGTCGAGATCCTGGTACTACGGCACCAGGTGGCGGTGCTGCGCCGCCAGGTGCACCGCCCAAATCTCGAACCGGCCGACCGGGTGGTGCTGGCGGCGTTGTCGCGGCTGCTCCCCCACCCGCAGTGGGCGGCGTTCTTCCTCACCCCGGCGACCCTGCTCCGCTGGCACCGGCAGCTGATCGCCCGGCAATGGACATACCGCACGCGCGGCCGGGCCGGCCGCCGGTGGCCAAGCAGATCCGTGACCTGGTGCTGCGGCTGGCCGCCGAGAACCCTTCGTGGGGGCACCGCCGGATCAAAGGTGAACTGGTCGGCCTCGATCATCAGGTGGCGGCCAGCACCGTGTGGAAGATCCTCAACCAGGCCGGGGTCGAGCCGGCGCCGCGGCGATGCGGGCCGACGTGGAAGCGGTTCGTGACCGCCCAGGCGGCCACCGTCCTCGCGCGATACGGCGGCAAGCACATCGGCCGGACCGATGTAACGGTACGGGCGCTGGTGACCCATCGCGACCTGTGCCACAGCCACGAGTCTCACCTCTCGGACCGAGCCGTGCCAGCCGTTTCTATAAGTCGCCGGGTGCGCCCGTGGCGGCGAACACCTCGACCGCGTCACGTAGCCGGTCGAGAAAGCCGGTCAGATTCTCTGCCACCACGTCGAATCGTGGGTCATCGCTGCGGTAGACACCGGCGACGATCTCGCCGGCAGGAAGCCGGTACACCGGCGAGCCGGTCACCGCCTCCACCGCGAACAGGGTGCCGCCGCCATCACTGGCGAACACGACCACGTCCGCGGTGAAGCGCCCCCGGATAGACGTCACCTCCCTGTGCAGGACCAGGCCGGGATCGTGGATGAAGTAGCCGTTGCCGACGTCCGGCAGGCTCACTTCGCGCACCTGCCGGTACCACGCGAGCAAATCGTCGGGCGGGCGCATGCCCGCCAGGGAGGCAAGCTCCTCCTCCCCCGCTGGGCCGCCGATCGTGTGCCGGCCCGGCGGATAACCAAACCGGACTTCGAAGCCCGGCAGCAGCCGGTCCAGGCACGCGGTGATGTCCTCGCGCCAGCGCCGGATGTACGCCACGTCCATTGGGCTATCAGATCCGTCCATCATCGGCCGACGCGCCGGCATCTGCTGACCTGTCCCTGCTGCCGCCGGTCATCCGATGTCCCAGGAGGCCAGGTGCACGCCGCAATACAGGCAGCGGAACAGGTACGCCGACGGCTCACCGCTGGCATCCATCCGCCGCAGCATCGCGTCGGCCTGATCTGCCGGCCACCCGAGCTGGTGCAGATCGTCCCGGATCATCGTCAGCGCATCAGGGTGGGTGCGCAGCTCCTCGTAGCCGCCCGGGCCGAGAAACGCGGCACCGTCGCCGCAGTGATACAGCCAGCTCGGCTGCTGCCAGGAGCCGAACCCCGGCGTGCGTTGCGTGACCTCCTCGACGACGGCGAACGGAACGTCTGGTGGCACGTCGGTCGCGTCGGTGAACATGCACGGGAAGTCGGCGGCGCCCGTCAACGTCCGCGCCGCCTCACCCGAGGCGATGCAGTGCAGGCACAGAACGTCGGCCTGGCGGCCGTAGATCGGACCGGCGTACCGCCAGCCGCGAGCAACCCCGCACAGCACGCACGCCTCGACCGTGGGGACGGCCGACCCGGTCGCGACCGGATCGGGGTGGTAACGGAACCGCGGCTGTGTCACTCGACCACTCCTGTCAGACCCGGGCCATGAGATGACCGCTGGGCGAGTAGTCGATTTTCCAATCGGCGTAGACCCCGAGGGCGTCGTCCGCGGTGCAGCGCAACGCCACCGACAGCCACCGCACCTCACCGTCTTCGCGCAGCGCGAACCCCACCGCAACGTCGAACCGCTCACCGCCGCACAGGCAGGCGGCGTTACCGGGATCTGCGTCCTCGGCGACGTCGAGGCCATCGAGCATTACAGACCGGTCACCGCACAAGTGGCAGGTGCGTTCGGCGTAGCCAGCGTCATCGTCGACCCGCACCCCGAACACCGACCCGCCGCACCGCGCACACGCCACGTGGACGACCCGGGCCACCGGATAGCCGCCCGCCCGGAACTCGCGTAGGTACGCGTCGAGCTCGGCCGCTGCCGTCTCCGGCCGCCGCTGCCCCGACCCGTCGATCGCCATCCGGGCACCATAGCCGCCTTCGTGTTCGGTGGGGTCCTGTCGGTGGCCGGTGCGAGAATGCCGCGCAACCGATCTTGGGAGGATCAATGGGGACCTGGGACAGCGGACCGTTCGACAACGACACCGCCGCTGACTGGTGTGGTGATCTCGACGACGCCGACGGTGCCAAGCGCCCGGAGCTGGTCCGCGAGGCGCTGAGCCGGGCCGCCGGCGCGGACGGCTACCTCGACGCCGACGCCGCCTGCCAGGCGATCGCCGCAGCCGCGATCGTGGCCGCGCAGCAGCCCGGCGGGCAGCCAATCACCTCCCCGTACGCGCCGGACTTCCTGCTCGACGGCGGCCGGCTCGACTTGCCCGACGACCTGGCTGTACTGGCGGTGAGGGCCCTCGACCGGGTCATGGCCGCGGACTCCGAATGGCGCGACCTGTGGCAGGAGCCCGCCGCCGGGGACGTAAACCCGGCCTTCGACGCCGTCCGCGGCCTGCGCAGAGTCCTGACGGCGTAGCGGGCAGCTGTTGCAACGTCCGGCGGCACGCCGTTATCGCTGGGTACCTGCGTCCGAAGCGGCCGAGGACCTGGTGACGGGCATGGGTGTGCCGTGGCGACGCAGCGCCGACTAGCTCGCGCGGATCCTGCGCCAGCACGGCCAGGAGCTGCGGCCGTGGCCGACGTCGCAGCGACGTGGCGCGGGTTCCGTGAATTCCTCCAGCTCGAAATCGAGGACTTGGACACCGAGCCGGACACGGACATCAACGGCCTTTCACCGGCAGGTCGGCAACACCACTCCTCTGAACGCAACCCGCACCCGGCCGGTTGAAGCGACAGCCATAGAGTTCAGCTGCCGACGACGATGACGGGCGAGGGAGGCGACTGCATCGACGACAAGCCCGACAAGTGTGGCTACTACGTCGCCGGGTCCAGCTGCAAGAAGGTCGAGTGGTGCGGGAAGGATGACCTTGTCGAGCCGGGAACGTGGGCGACTGATGGGGGTACGGGACTGACCGACTGCATGTGGGGGCTGTCCCTGCCGCCGGAGTACGGCTTGGATGACGGCGGCTACGCGACGTCCTACACGGAGGTCCAGGTGCCCAAGGGCGCCATCTTCGAGACCGGCAATTGCCTCGCCGGCTGGAAGTGGCTACACCCGTAGCTGGCACCTCAATAACACGCTCACGGCCCCCGGTTCGGGCCGTCGCCGTGTTCACGTAGAAGAGCACTGAGCCATTCGCGCTGCCCGATCTGCGCCCACGGTGCCATGCCGGTCGGGCACGATCGCGGCAGGGGGCCGGATGAGCGCGGTGCGCTGCGTGGATGGCTCGGCCCGGCCGGGGTGAGCCTCGGCTGGGCCGAGCCGGTGCTGCGTCGGCCGGTCGCCCCGATGCTGTCGGCCCCGGTGGACGCGGTGCCGCAGGGGCCGCGCCTGGCGTACGAACCCAAGTGGGACGGGTTCCGCGCTATCGCCTTCGTCGAGGCTGCCGGCGTCTACCTGCAGTCGCGCGCCGGCAAGAACTTGACCCCGTATTTCCCGGACATCACCCGGGCGATCCGCCACACCTTCCCGCAGGGGGTGATCCTCGACGGGGAGCTGATCGTGTGGGAGCGGGGGCGGACCAGCTTCGCCCGGCTGCAGCGCCGGATCACCGCCGGCCGGGGCCTGCTGATGATGGCGCGGGAACACCCTGCGCACTACGTCATGTGGAATCTGCTCGCCGACGCCGGCGGCCAGGTCGTGATCAACGCGCCGCCGTTCGAGCGACAGGCCCGGCTGACGGAGCTGCTCGAGGATGCGCCCGCGCAGCTGACCCTCACGCCGCAGACCACCGACATGGATGAGGTGGGCGATTGGCTGACCACGTACACGGCGGCCGGGATCGAGGGGGTGGTCGTCAAGCGGCTGGACGGCCGGTACGAGCCCGGCCGGCGCGGCTGGCAGAAGTTCCGGGTGCACATGGCGACCGAGGCGATCGTCGGCGGGGTGGCCGGCAGCCTCGGCAACCCGAGCACGCTGCTCCTCGGCCGGTTCGATCGACGGGGACACCTGCGCTACACGGGACGGACGCACCCGTTGGCGATGGTCCAACGCCGGGAGGTCGCGCCGCTGCTGTCCCCATCCCGGTTGCAGCGCCGGGGCATCGTCGCGCACCCCTGGCCGCAGCCGCTGCCGGCGGGCTGGAGCGGGCAGCTGGACCGACCCGAGCCGCTGCCCTACGTGCAGGTCGAGCCGACCGTGGTGGCCGAGATCGAAGTGGACACCGCCTTCGAGCACCGGCGATGGCGCCACCGGGTGCGGTACGTGCGACCGCGGCTCGACATGTCGGTGTACGACGTGCCACTGCTGCTTGGCGACGAGGCCGACCCGTTCTGGGACCGGCGGCCGGCGCATGAACGTCAGGGGCCGACCGGCGTGACCGTCGGGAACGAGAAGGTCAAGATCATCCAAACGGTTGCCCAGCGGCAAGCAGTTCGGGCGGACTTTTCACACGGTCGTGCGGAGTCGAATAGCGGACACGGGGGTGCTTCTTTCGGGCGCCCCACTTACCGTCTACCGGGACTTCGCGCGGCGGGGCGCCGCGCCTAGACCTGTGGGGATAGAAACATGACCATGCCTGGCGATCCGAGCCAGAACCAGCCGAACCCCGATGCGCCTGCCGGTGGGCCGGCACCGTACGGACCCCCGCCCAGTGAGCCGGCACCGTACGGACCTCCGCCGACCGCGCAGTTCCCGGCGGTGGCGCCGCCGCGCAAGCGCCCGGCGTGGCTCGTGCCGACGGCCATCGGCGTCGGGGCATTGGTGCTGCTGTGCTGCGGCATCGGCGCCGTGGGTGCCGTCTTCAGCGACCCGAAGCCGGCGAGCGTGTCGGCGAGTGAGCCTCCGGCGGTGGCTGCGCCTACGACGGCCCCCGCCGCGCCGGCCCCCGCCACGACCGCCCCGGCCACGACCGCTCCCGCTACCACCGCGCCGGCGCCGGCGAAGCCGAAGACCTTCGGCATCGGGGACAAGGTGCGCGGCGGCGACTTCGAGTACACCGTCAACAGCGTCAAGTGCGGCATCTCCCAGGTCGGCACCAGCTTCCTCAACACCAAGGCGCAGGGCACCTTCTGCCGGGTCAACGTCACCGCGAAGAACGTGACCAAGAGCGCGCACACCTTCCACGCCGACAGCATTCTCACGGCCCAGGACGCCAGCGGCCGGGAGTACAGCCCCGACGGGGAGGCCGGAATGTACGGCAACGAGGATGCCAAGGGCTTCCTCGACGAGATCAACCCGGGCAACTCGGTGCGCGCGAACGTCTACTTCGACGTGCCGAAGGGGACGAAGCTGAAGACGATCACGTTCGACGCCGGCCTGCTCACCCTCGCCGAGGACGCCGTCGTCACCCTGTGACCGGCCCCCAGCGGCGAAATGCGTGACTGGCGAAAACAGCGACAGCCCCGGAGAACCTAGAACCTCCGGGGCTGTCGCTGCCAGGCCGGACTCACCACCTCCAGCCCCGTCCGCCCACACCGCGAGCGTCACTCATGCACGTCCCTTCCCCGCCATCGTCGGGCAACGGGATCGGCTTCCGGGCAGAGAACACGCACAACGAATGCGTGGGATCAGGTGGGCGCCGGTCCTCCTGACCCAGATCCCTCAGGCTCCCCCGGGTAACTCAGATGGCTATCACCGGCCCAACCGATGCCGGGCGGTTGCTTCCACTCGCTTAGGCTCCCTGTATGACATCGGCCGGACCAGGTCGAGGCGGGGCGACGGGTCAGCCATGGTCGCCGGGCGATGCGTCGCGATGGATGATCCAACGGATGAACTGCTGGACCTCCTGCTGTTGTGCCTCGTTCAGCGGGGTGCCGGCATAGGACACACTGCCGCCGTCGGCGACCTGGCCGGTTTCGCCGGGCAGCGGCTCGTCCGGCCGTTTGGCCGCGCCGACCACCAAGCGGAGCGCGTGGTCGAGCCGCCGGAGCCCGAGGCGTGCTGTGGACGTGTGCGGAGCAAGCGCGTCGAGCAGCCTCGGCATGGTTGCGGCGAGCCGAGCGCCGCCGGCGTTGGTGACCCGCTGGCCCTCGTTGGTGAGTCCAAGCAGTCGTGAACGGGCATCCCGCGGATTCGGCATCTGAGTGACATGCTCTCGTGCGATGAGCCGGCGAGCCATTCCGGACACGGTCGTCGGAGCCATCCCGGTCCAGCGGGCGATCTGCGTCGGCGTGCTCGGTCCGAGTTCATGAAGCAGCGAGTACAGGCCGAACTCGTCCGCGGTGACGCCCAGGTCCCGCAGTGCCTCATCGAGCAGATTCGTGGTCAAGTGCGTCACTAGCCAGATGTCGAACAACAACCCGGTAGACCGACGAAGCTTGCTGCTGTTACGTTGCATATCTTATACGATACAGCGGTAAACCACAGGTGGTGATCCCGTGCTCCGCTCACTCATCTCCTCCGTCCGTCCCCGCCACCTCGCTGTGACGGCAGCCATCTACCTGCCGCTGGCGGCGCTCATGTTCGGCAGCTGGCCCGCCTCCCTCATGGCGGTGAGCCGCGCCTGCGCCGGTCTGCCCCCGTTCGACGTCCGCGCCTGGTGGACCATGCAGGATGCCCGGACCATGCTGACCGCCTGCGGCCCTGCCGGACGCATTGCCTACATCCACCAGCAACTGCTCGACCTGGCCTATCCGGCCGCACTCGCCGCGCTCCTCCTGGTGGCCACGGCGCTGCTGGTCCGCCGCTACGGCGACCGATGGTGGCCGTTCCTGCTGCCGACAGTCGCCATGACCGTCCTCGACTATGTCGAGAACATCGGCGTGTGGACCTTGCTGCTGGACTGGCCCGATACACATCCCGCAATCATCACGGTGGCCGGCACAGCGACAGCCGTCAAACGAGTCCTCGGCTTCATCGCGTTCACCACGCCACTGCTACTGGCCCCACTCGTGCTCGCCTCGGCGATCTACGAACGCCGTGGACGGCCGGCAGCCGTCGCCCCGGCGACAGACACCGACACATCCGAACCCCCGCCCCCCGCCCCCGCCGCGTCATGAACAACGAGGCAGCGTGGGCCAGCAGACCCCCGCTATCCCCATCCTGGAACGTGTGTTCGACTAACCTGCGGGCGTGGAGTGGCGAACACGCTGGCACATCACGATCCGCTGGGACCGGGCCGACAACTCGCCCGCCGGCGTGACCGTCGTCGAGCGCGTCGCCGACACCCCCGCCGAGCTGCGCCGCCTCGTGCAGCGGGCCCGCGCCGACCCGCACGTCGTCGCCTTCCCCTATCGCCAGGTCCGCGAACTGGTCGGCGACGAGCCGCAGGAGTGCCACAACGGGCACGGCTACGCAGGCGGCTAGCGGATCTTCTTGCCGTCCTCGGATGGCCTCTTCTCGACTGTCGCCACTGTTCCTCCACGTGAACAGGCGGCCGTGGGTGTCGTCCGGGCGCCGCCCGGAACGGGGCCACGCCCGCTCAGGTCGCGCTGGCCTGGCTGCTGCGGCAGGAGATGGTTGCGGCCATCCCCCGATCGTCCGAGCCCAACGCACCCGGGAGAACGCGGAAGCGCGCGACCTGCATCTGACTGAGGAGGAGTAGCGGCACTCGACACGACGTTCCCGCCGCCGGCCGGCCCGCAACCGCTGGAGATGTTGTAGCGCCACCGACCGTTTCGGCGGACGGCGCCGGTCGAGGTCGGCGCCATCCGCTCGGCGATCCGGCGGTGGAGGGCGGTGGGCGGGCTGACGGTGGCGGTCAGTGGCGTCGGGTCGGCCAGCCTGCGGGCCACCTCCGGGAGCCAGGCGAAATCGGCGTCGAACCGGGAACGACCCCGGCGAGGGCCCGGAACCGCTCGACGGGGAAGAACCCGTCCTTGACCTGTTCCTTCAGCAGGTTGGGGTGCCGGGCCAGGTAGTGGTAGAACGCCAGCCAAGTCGCGCACAGCAACGCCGATGAGCGCGTAGAAGGCGATGGCTACACGCTGGTCCCGCGTTGTCGTGCTCCTGCAGCGCGTGCGACACGACGATGGTCGGAAACGGCAGCAGCGCCGTGGTGAACAGCAGGAACAGGTTCATCTAGTGCAGGCCGCGATCGATTTGCTGCGGTTGAACGCCGCCTTGTGGTTGAGCCAGACGACGGCCACGTACGAGTAGGACACGAAAGAAGCGACGTACGCCGGCCACTGGCCGAGCAGTCCGGACAGGACGCGGCCGGGCCGGACGTTCGGCACCCGGAGATCCAGGACCAGCAGCGTGATGACGATGGCCACGATGGCGTCGCTGAACGCCACGGCACGGCTGGTGTCCGACCGGGTGCCGAGGTCCGTGCCTGGCTGCTCACCAAGCGTGCCTACCCAGGGGCGTCCGCGGTAAGCAGCCGTGCACCGCCGCCCCAAATCCGAATCAATAGTGCAGATCATGAACTAGGGGCCTAACGGGTTGCCACAATTCTGGGTGCCAGGAGTTCTTGGCATCTCCCCGGTCGCGCACACACGGCCATGCAAGGACCTTGTGGCGCAGCTCCGCCTTCCCCGACGGCCGTGGTCCGCCGGTCATCCGGGACAGCCTGTCGCTCAATTTCAACAACGTGACGACCACCAAGCAGGCCGTCACCAGCGCGACCGGCATGATCGTCATGGCCAGCAAGACGACACCGATCGCTACTGGCACGCCGACCTGTCGTTGGGGTCGTCGTGAGCGCGGGCACGGGTGGGAGCAGGTGCTCACCTGCTTGCCCCTCGCTTTCAGGCGCAGCTGACCCGCCGTCTCCTCGGCGCACCTCTGAGCCGTTTGATGCGTCGGCACACGGGTAGACCGCGACCCGGTCCGAGGGGGTGGGCCGAGGGTCGGAGCCACATACCGATGGTGGGCTCCATTCGGTCCGCATGCTAGGCGAGGCCCGAGGAGTGCGGGATGGCCGAACCGGAGAGCCGGGACACGGGCGCACGGGAGTCGCCCGCGCAACCGCGCGAGCAGGTCGATCGGCAGCGCGACGCCGAGGAGGACGCGGAAGTCGCCGGTCGGGGCCAGAACCTCTGTCCCGCCGGCGGGCCAACGGGTGCCGAGCCCGGCGAACGCCCCGCCGCCCCGCAGCGTGGTGAACACGACCTTCCCCAGCCGGCTGGCGGGCACAGCAGCAAGACGATGTCAGATCCGGACGTCGTCCTCCAGATCCCGCAGGTCAAGGTCGAACAGATCTACGTCGAGGTCGACAACCTGGACGCCTCCGTCTCACTGCGAGCCCGGCTGGGTAGCCTGCTCCAGCTCGACGTGGGCGTTCAGGCGCATCTCGGCACGGTGAAAATCGACATCAAGGGCGTCGAGACCGAGGCGATGCTCGAGGTTCGGCTCGAGGAGCTCCGCGGCATTCTCGACAGCGCCCTGCGCACCATCGAGCGCAACCCTCAGATCATCGAGTCGGTGGTGAAGACGGTGGACACCGCCGTGAACCAGGTCGGGCAGACAGCTCAGCAGGTGCTCGGACCGCAGGGGCCGCTGGCGCGGACGCTCGACCACGTCGGGCAGACAGCGCAGGAGGCGCTGGGGCCCAACGGGCCGCTGTCGCAGACGCTGCAGCAGGCCACCCAGCAGGTCGGTCAACAGCTCGGACAGACCACCCAGCAACTCGGACAGACCACCCAGCAACTGGCTCAGAACAGCGGGGCGGCGGCTGGCGGCGGTGGGGGTCTGGGCGGCGTGCTGGGCGGATCTCCGGCCCGAGCGGCGTGGCAACGGATGAAGAAGATCGTCAACAGCAGCCAGCCCCTGAGGCAGGTCACGGCGCGGCTGGTAGGACCGCAGGGGCAACAGCCGCAGAGCTGATTGCGGCAGGCGTGCCGCAGCGGCTCCAGCAGCCACTTGTAGCGGCTGCGGGCTACCCGACGGACCAGCACGCCGGAGATCAGGTCCACGACCACCGCCGTCGCCAGCGCGGCTACTACAACGCGGTATGCATCAGAAGCCGTTCACCGTGATCCCGATGCCGCCTTTCCCCAGCTCCCTGCCCGGTCCACGTGCTCAGGGTGGCATCCGGTCCGGTGGTAGGCGGCGGACATCGGCAACGATCGCTGACCGGCTGGGCGGGAGCGAACAGGCCCGATTCCCTCGGCAGCAGCTCCCCGGCTGCGATCAACGACGCACCGAGACTTCCTCACGGTGAACCCGCAGTTGAAACGCCCCAGCCGGAATCAAGCGGACTTGTGCAAGTTGGCCTCGTCGGACCACAGCTTCACGATCGCCGGGCGTCGGCAGATCGTCTTGACCTTTCCCGTGGTGGAGGCCAAAGCCGTCTTCGACGGGTTGTTGTAGGCGAACCGCCGGGTGTCTCCCTTGCGGCGGTGACGCTGGATGCGCCAGCCGAGGAAGTCGAAATCGTCGATGTGCGTGATCAGGGTCTTGGTCACCGACAGGTGTAATCCCATCGGGGCCAACAGCGCCGCCGTTTGCTCCCGCAGGGCCCCTGCGTGGGCGCGCTCGCCGCGGACCAGGATCAGAAAGTCGTCCGCGTAGCGGACGAACCTCCAGGTGGGCCAAGGCCATCAGCGACTGCTGCTGCGCGGGCAGCCGACGCCAGCGGCCACCCAGCGTGCGCGCCCGTCATGGATCAGCTCGGTCAGGCGGGTCAGGCTGGCGTGGACAGCACCCGTTCCCAACACGCTGACTGATCCTCACCCCATCGGTACGTTTCCGGCCGCCGTCAACGGGTAGCACGCGCCATGCCTGGCCTGTCACTGGTGACCGTCGGCGTCAGCCTCGTGCTCGCCGATCCGGCGCAGCTGCTGCCGGCGCGCGAGCAGATGGCCTTCACCCTCGGCTTCCACATCATCCTGGTGCCGTTCGGGGTGGCCTTCACATTCCTGATGCTGATCGCGAACGCCCGCGGCATTCGCCGGAACGACGAGACCGCGCTGCTGCTGGCCCGCCGCTGGTCACAGGTGGCGGCGGTGCTGTTCGCCGTCGGCGCGGTGTCCGGCACGATGCTGTCGCTGCCCGGCACCGCACGACCGCGGCCATGCGCGCTCAAGCCGAGCTGCAGGGCCGCCACCTCGGCGGCCGGCCACCCTACGGCTACCAGCTCGTGGACGCTGGCCCGCACCCCAACCGTGCCCACGCAGCATGCGGACGACGACTGAACCGCTTGGAACCCGACCCCGCCACCGCGCCCCACGTACGGTGGATCTTCGAGCAGCGGCGGGCTCGTCTGCTGCGGCGTCTGCGGCCGGATCATGGACTCCCACTGGGTGCACGCCCGTCCCGGTTACCGCTGCCGGCACGGCTACACCAGCACTCGCAGCGAACTCTCTCCGCGGCCGAAGATCCTCTACATCCGTGAGGACCACCTGCTGGACCGCATCCGCCACGGCGGCGGGCATCACCGCCACTACCCCGCGCTGCGCAGCCCCGACCCGGACAAGGCCGCCGCCTACCTGCGGACCAACAACATGATCCGCACTACGAGCGGGCTCCCCGCGCCCGGTGGTGCGGAAGTTTTGTCTGCCGCACGTATGCCGCGGAGTCAGGTCAGGTGGGCCCGCGACGTCAGCTGCCGACTTCCCTCAGACAGTTCCCGGGTACCCCAGATGGCTGTCACCGGCCCAACCGATACCCCCGGGCGGTTGCTTCCACTCGCTGGCGCGCCTCTTGGAGATCGACAGGTTAGGCCATCGCTTGCGTGCCGCTTGCCGGCTGGCGCCTACCGCTGCGCCAAGTTCCGGATACCCCGCACCGTGCTGCACCGCTTCATCTGCACTCGCGGACACGAGGTCAGCGAGAATGGTACGCATCTGCTCACCCGCCGCCATGCGCGCGAGGTGAGTCCGCATCCTCTCCGCGGAGTTCGGCTCGTGGTCTGCTCTGCGCCGGCCATCCAGATCGGAGTCCTTTAGCCGCAGCGCCCAGTCTGCGGCAACCGCACTTAGCTCCCGCCGTAGTTCCTGCCGCTCGTCCGGCGTTAGGTCCCGCATGACCCGACCCCCTTGCTAGTGACCTCGCACTCAAGAGTCCGCCTGACAACAAAGGTTGTCAAGCGTCCGCGATCGTTCGCCCTTGCTGGCCGGTTTGGCTGCTCGGGTGGCTGCCCTTCGGAAAAGCGCAGGACTGTCCTCTTGCGCGTCCACCTCTCGGTCAGGCCCATTGAGGCGGCTCGTGGACCGAGGGCCGAAGGGAGACCGTGTCGAACGAGTTGTGGTCGACCCCGGCGGCGTAGAAGTCGGGCCGGGTCCGCGACGGGCCGGCAATGAAGGTAGGGCGTTTAGCGTCTCGGAAACCTCCTCGACAAGCGACACTGCACAGCCTGGCAAAAGTGCCCGCCCTATTGGTCGGTACGGCCGGCACACCAGATCCTCAACGTCCTCCGTGCAGGGCAGGTTGCACTCCCCGACCTCGCGGCATCTTCGGCCCCTGCCTCAGCAGACCGGCCTGAAGCACGAGCCGGACGACCTCCTGCTGCGAAGCGGAGAGATCGGCGAAGCTGACGCCGTCGGGCGGCAGCCCCTCGGGGAAGGCCAGGCCGAGCAGCAGCCGCAACGCGAGAAGGTCGCATCGACCCGGGCTCGGAACGCGCATCCGTTCGAGCAGGTATTCCGCCAACCACGGGACGGAGTCGACGGTGACACCGCCGAGGCCCGAGGCCGCCACGTCGGCTATCGAACCGCCGTAGAAAGGCCACTCCAGGACCGGCGGCTCGACCAGGCAGTCGGCCAACTCCGCCAAGAGCGCCAGGCCCCGTCACGTGAAACTTTGGTGAGCGTCAGCACGGGACGGGCCGTGTTCGGGATGATCAGCGCAGGGAACCTTCGTCGCGCGAGCCGTCCGAGGTGCTGCCATGTCCGGCACAGTGAGTCATCCACGATATCCCGTGCGCGCCTGGTACCGGCCGATGGTCGCCCGCCCCACCGACGAGCCGTACCGGAGGGTGACTCCGCTGGAACTGCTCTTCGATCTGTGCTTCGTGGCCGCGGTGCGGCAGGCCGCCGATCGACTGCACCACAACCTGGGCGAGGCCGACATCGGTCACGGGATTGGCCTCTACCCGGCGGTGTTCTTCGCGATCTGGTGGGCATGGATGAACTTCACCACGTTCGCCTCCGCGTACGACCCCGAGGACGACGTCTACCGCCTCACCACCCTGGTCCAGATCGCCGGGGCGCTGGTGATCGCCGGTGGCGTACCCCGCGCGTTCGACCGCGGCGACTTCTCCGTCATCACCTACGGGTACGTGATCATGCGGCTGGCGATGGTCGCGCAATGGTTGCGCGTCGCCCGCAGCGACCCGGAGCGGCGGGCCACCGCACTGCGCTACGCCGTGGGCGTCATCGTGCTGCAGGCGGCCTGGATCGCCCGGCTGGCACTGCCCGGAGGGTGGCACTGGCTGTTGCCCGGCTTCCTGGCGATCGTCCTCGGCGAGCTGCTCTTACCCTTCTGGGCGAGACGCCCCGCTCCGATCATCTGGCACCCACGCCACATAACCGAGCGGTACGGCCTCTTCACCATCATCGTCCTCGGCGAGTCGGTACTCGCGGCCAGCCTCGCCGTCCAGACCGCCTTTGACCGGGGGACCAAGGCAAGCCCTCTTCTGTCGATCGCCGGTGCCGGCATCGTGATCGTCTTCGCGATGTGGTGGCTGTACTTCGATCGCCCAGTTCAGCACCTGGCGGCCTCGCCGCGCGTGGCGCTGCTGTGGGGATACGGTCAGTACCTGATCTTCGCATCGGCGGCTGCGCTCGGCGCGGGCCTCGCCGTCGACGTCGACTACCAAACCGGCACCGCCCACCTCGGGCGCGTCGCCGCAGGGTACGCGGTAGCCGCGCCGGTCGCCGTCTACCTGCTCGCAGTCTGGACGCTGCACATCCGCCCGTATGAGCAGCTGAAGATGACCGTGCCGTACTGGGCCACGGCGGCGCTGGTGCTGCTCACACCGCTCACGCCGGCGCCGTCCCGCCTGACCGCTCTGCTCCTCGCCACCCTCGTCGCCACCACCGTGGTCGCTACCCGGCGCAGGCAGGGCGCCGCCCGGACCGCGACGGATCACTAGCCTCGTGCTGCCGCCAACGCTCGACGTCAGCAGCGCTCTCCGGCTATTGCTTTAGCGACAGCGACTGTTCGGTGCACGTCCTTGCTGGTGATCTGGTTGAGTCTGGTCGAGTTGGGATCCATGTTCTCGGCAACACCCCGGACCGTGATGTCCCCGCCCGTGACGATACCGACCGCATTGTCGTCGTCGGTCACCACCACACGCCGATCGCGCTGTCGCACATCTCCTGCGCCGCGGCGGTGAGCGTGTCGTCGCCGTCCATCGTCACCAACCGGGTCGTGATGAACTCTCCGACCGTTGTCATGGTGCTCCCCTCTCGGTGTCGGCACCGCGGTCTACCTGCCACCCCGGGCGGGGTAACGTGGCCGGACTCAGCGGTGGCACAGCCTGCGCCGCAGGTCGTAGAAGCCGTTGCTGGACAGGCCGTAGAAGAGCGGAAGCAGGAGCAGGACGACCAGCGCCGCCGGCACGCTGACCAGCCAGCCGACCACGCCGGCCGCGGCGTACGCCATGATCCCGAGCAGCGCCCGGAGCCGCTCGACGGCGAAGAACCGGGGCGTGACGTGCCGTTGCAGCAGCTCCCCGTGCCGGCTGAGGTAGTGGTAGAGCCAGGCCGCCGAGAGGACCACCCCGACCAGCCCGTACAACGCCACCGCGACGCCCTCGTCGAACCGGTCGCCCGCCTCCACCGCCTGGGAGACCACCGCGGTGACGAACGGCAGCAGGGCCACGCTGAACAACACGCCCAGGTTCGCCCAGTGCAGCCCGCGGTCGGTGCAGCGGATCCGGTGAAAGGTGTCCTTGTGGTTCAGCCAGTTCACCGCGACGTAGAGGTACGACGTGGCGTAGGCCAGGTAGACCGGCCAGCGGGTGAGCAGCCCACCCGGTGGTACCTCCGGGGTGCGCAGGTCAAGCACGAGCAGCGTGATGATGATGGCGAAGACGGCGTCGCTGAACCCGATCGCCCGGCCAGTGTCCGGCGCGGTGAGGCCGGCGCCGACCGCGAGCGCCAGGGCGGCGACCCCGGGTCAGGTAGGCGTACTCTCCGAGCGGGTGCGCAGCCGGGCACCGGCAGCCTGCTGCTGGCCGCGGCGGGGCTGCTCGACGGCCGGCGGGCCAACTCGCACTGGCTGGCCCTGGACCAACTGCCCGCGTACGGTGCGCTGCCCACCGCGGACCGGGTGGTGGTGGACGGCAAGTACGTCACCGCCGCCGGGGTCTCCGCCGGCATCGACATGGCGCTCACCCTGGCGGGGCGGATCGTCGGGGACGCCACCGCTCAGGCGATCCAACTCGGCATCGAGTACGACCCGCAGCCGCCCTACCGGGCCGGCTCGCCCGGCACCGCACCGGCGCCGATCGTCGCGGCCCTGCGCGCGAACCCCGACGCCGTGCTGCGCTAACAACCCGATGCCCCACCGGCGTGGGCGAGAGGGAGGGACAGCTCCGTCTCGCCCACGCTCCTGTCCTGCTCCCCTGCGAGCGGCGGTCAGGGGCGCGGGTCCGGGCAGCCGAGGGTCAGGGCGCCGGGCACCACCCGCACCTTGAGCTTGGTGACCTCCTTGCGGGCGGCGCCGTCCAGCTCGTACGTCCTGGGGCGTGGCGAAGCGGACCTTGACCTTTCGTCCGCGCGTGATCCGCGCGAACGGCGACACCTCCGACCGGCCGGCCGCCATCCGGCCGAGCGTACGCGCCCAGTCCAGCGCACCGTTGGCGGTGGCCACGCCGACCTCCAGGCAGCCGTCGTCTGGGCAGGCGTCGTCGAAGGCGGGGATGCCGCCGGTGATGGTGCCGACGTTGCCGAAGAGCAGGCAGCTCGCCTCGCCGTCGAACCACGTCGCGCCGTCGACGGTCACCCGGGCGTGGACCCAGCTCGCCGCGGACGTGCCGCAGCCCGGTCCGCATGTAGGCGAGCCGGCCGAGCTTGCCCTTGAGCGTCAGGTCGGCCTCCCGGGTCAGGTCGCCGTCGAAGCGGCGCCGGCCATCACGGCGAAGTGTTCACCGTTGAGCTTGCCGAAGTCGAGGGTGCGGCGCAGCCCGTGCAGGCCGATCCGGACCGCCTCGGGCAGGTCCTCGGGGATGCCGAGGTTCGCGGCGAAGAGGTTGGCGGTGCCGGCCGGCAGGATCGCCATCGGGTGCCCGTGCCGCCGAGGGCGTCGGCGCAGCGTTGCACCATGCCGTCGCCGCCCCAGACGAAGATCAGCTCGGCCCCCTTCTTCAGCGCCTTGCGGACCTTCTTCGGGGCTTTGCGGCTCTTCGGCAGCTCGTACCAGATGGGGTCCTCGACGCCCGCGCCGGCCAGCTCCGCCCACAGCTCGTCGAGGCCGCCGCCGAGGGTCTTCCGGCGGTGGGCGACGACGGCGACCGTGCCCACCCGGGCGGCGGCCACCCGCTCGGCGCCCACCGCAGTGCTCGTGCTCATGGCCGCCGGTGTCACCCAGCCGATCAGATCCGTACGCGTCGGCTGCCTCTCACCGCGGTGCCGGCGGCTATGAGTGCCACCCGGAAGGGGTGTTCTTGGCAGGAAATACTCCGTGTCCTCCCGGTGTGCATAGGGTCAGGCGGTAACCGGTCCTCTGTACGTCATGACGTGGGCGAGGAGCGCAGCGGGATGACGGTCGAGACCACGGCGGTCGCCGCCTGATGCGCGCGGCGTTGATCATGCTGGCCACGCTGGCGGTGGCCGTGCTGCTGGACATCGGCACGCGCAGGCTCGTCCGTCGCGTCGACCACGGTCGCTACCGGTGGGTCCTGGGACCACTGCGGAAGGCCTGCCGCCGTCCGACGGCCGCCGTGCTGCTCTTCACCGGGCTGTACCTCGCACTGCCGCCGAGGCCGACCGGATGGCTCGGCGACGTCCGACACGTCATCGGGCTGTTGCTCATCGGCAGCGTCGCCTGGCTGGTGATCAAGGCGTTGTACGTCGCCGAGGGCGTTACCTTCAGCCGGCTGCCGCCGGAGGTGGTCGCGGACCGCCGGATCCGGCGGGCCCGAACCCAGATCCGCCCCGTCCGACGCTTCACCGCGGTAGTGGTCACGATCGTGGCCATCGGCCTGATCGTGACCACCTTCCCGCCCATCCGGGCGTTCGGGATCTCCGTCCTGGGCTCGGCCGGCGTCGTCGGCGCGCTCATCGGCCTGTCCGCCCGGACCGCGCTGGGCAACGCGTTCGCCGGTATTCAGGTCGCCTTCTCGGACGGTCTGCACGTCGGCGACGTGGTGGTCATCGAGGGCGAGTGGGGCCGGGTCGAAGAGGTCAAGCTGACCAACGTGGTCGTCCGGCTGTGGGACGACCGGATGCTCATCCTGCCGACGATGTACTTCACCGAGCGCCCGTTCCAGAACTGGTCCCGGCACGAGGCGCGGGTGGTCGGCAAGGTCCAGATCCACGTGGACCACACCGCCGACCTCGAGGACCTGCGCACGGAGACCCGACGGCTCGTCGAGTCCTCACCGCTGTGGGACCGGAGCCAGTGGGTACTGCAGATGGTCGACGCCACCGCATCGAGCGTCGTGATCGAGGTGCAGGCCGCAGCCGCCGACGGGCCCAGCGCCTGGGACCTCCGCTGCGACCTCCGCGAGGGCCTGATCCGCTACATCCGCGACAACCACCCGCAGTGGCTCCCCCGCACCCGCAGCGAGTACAAACCCTGACCTCCTCGCAAACCCACAAAAGCCGCCTTGACGGGCGAAAGGTGCGTAGCGTTCAGGTGGGCCTGTGCCGAGGACCCACCCCATCGATAAGGCGATCGACCTGCTCGACCAGGCGGGGGCGCGGGTCCGGCTGCGTTCCCGCACCCCGGCTCCGGACAAGAAGGAGATCGAGAAGCGGCTGTCCCAGTTGCGCCGGGAGAAGGACAGCGCGGTGGCGAACGAGGACTACCAGCGCGCGGGTGCGCTGAAAGCCGAGATCAGTGCGGCCGAGCGGGACCTGGCGGCGGCGCAGGAGGGCACGCCCCCGGTGCCCGAGGTGCACATGAGCGACATCGCCGAGGTGGTCAGCCGCCGTACCGGTGTTCCCGTCACCCAACTCACGGAGGTGGAGAAGCAGAGGCTGAGGCGCATCGAGGAGCAACTGCACGAGCGCGTGGTCGGCCAGCATGAGGCCGTACGGGCCGTGGCAGCCGCCGTCCGCCGATCGCGTTCCGGGCTGAGTGACCCCCAGCGACCCGACGGGTCGTTCCTCTTCCTCGGACCCACCGGCGTCGGCAAGACCGAACTGGCCCGGGCCCTCGCCGCGGCGCTCTTCGGCGACGAGTCCAGCATGATCCGCTTCGACATGAGCGAGTTCCAGGAGCGGCACACGGTCAGCCGGCTGGTCGGGGCGCCCCCGGGCTACGTCGGGTACGAGGAGGCCGGCCAGTTCACCGAGGCGGTCCGGCGCCGGCCGTACTCGGTGCTGCTCTTCGACGAGGTGGAGAAGGCGCACGCGGATGTGTTCAACACGCTGCTGCAGGTGCTCGACGACGGTTGCCTCACCGACTCGCAGGGTCGCACGGTCGACTTCAGCAACACCATCCTGATCATGACGAGCAACATCGGCGCGGACCGCATTCTGGCCGCCCAGACGGCAGGGCGTCCGGTCAGCGACCTGCGCGAGGAACTGATGGGGCTGCTGGGGCAGCGGTTCCGGCCGGAGTTCCTCAACCGGATCGACGAGATCATAATCTTCACCGGCCTGGACCGGGAGCAACTCCTCGAGATCACCGGCCTGCTGTTGGACCGCACCCGCCGCCGGCTGCACGCACAGGACATCAACCTTGAGGTCAGCCCGGACGCCGTGCAGTGGCTGGCCAACCGGGGCTACCAGCCCGAGTACGGCGCGCGGCCACTGCGGCGCAGCATCCAGCGCGAGCTGGAAGACCGGCTGTCCACCCTGCTGCTCGAGGACGGGGCGAATCCGGGCGACACCATCGAGGTCAACGTCGTCGGCGGCGAACTCGACCTCTCGGTCCGGCCCGCCGCCGTGCCGGCCGGCACGTGACGCCCGCCCCTGCCGGGGCTGACGACACGCAGGAGATCTGCGGGGGCGGCGTCCAGAAGACGCACTTCTCGTGCCTCCTAACCGATCACCGTCACGGTGCCGGCCTCACAGCGTGCGGGCCAGCCGGTCGGCAAGGATGCGGGTGAACCGGGACGGGTCGGCCAGCTCCCCACCCTCGGCGAGCAGCGCCATCCCCTACAGCAGCTCCGCGGTCTCCTTCAGCGGCTCCTCGGTGCCGCCCTGCTCGCGGGCCTTGCGCAGCCCGGACACGAGCGGGCGCCGATGCCCCTATGTTCTGTCAAGCGGTTCGTGGGGTCGGATCTATGGGATCGAGCTGGCGGAGCAGGTGGTAGATCTCGCGGGCGATGTACCGCTTGAGACATCGCATGGCTTCGCGGCGGGTGAGGCCTTGGCTGCTGCGTCGGTCGAGGTAGTCCTGGGTGCGTTGGTCACCCCGTGATCGGGTCAGGGCGATGCGGTAGAGGGCGGCGTTGGCGCGGCGGTCGCCGCCGCGGTTGAGTCGGCGCCGGCGGGTCTTGCCCGAGGACGCCTCGATCGGGTTGACGCCGCATAGCGCGGCGAAGGACGCCTGGCTGTGCATCCGGTCGGGGTTGTCCCCTGCGGTGATCAGCAGCGCGGAGGCGCTGTCGGGGCCGATCCCGTGACGGTGCAGCAGCTGTGGCGCGTTCGAGTTCAGCACGGCGGTGATCTGGCGCTGGAGTTCGCGTTCCTCGGCGGTGAGTGTCTGGATGCGCTGGGCCAGGCGGCGCAGGGTGTAGACGGTGGCGGTGGCCACGTCGGTCGGGGCGGTGTCGGGCAGGGCGGCGCAGTGGCGGATCAACGCTGTGTTGGACAGGCCGGTCAAAGTGTCGCGTAGCGTTGTGGCGGCGGTGACGATGACGGCCTTGAGCTGGTTGACCGCCTGGGTGCGGGATTTCACCGCGGAGGCTCTGGCCAGGCGGAACATGCGCAGCATCTCCACCGGCCCGTCGGCGGTCTTTGCGGTGGCGGCGGCCCGGCCGGACAGCACCGCCAGGGCGGCGGCCATCGCGTCGACGGTGTCGGTTTTGCCGTGGCGGCGGCGCGCCGCGCGGTCGGGGCGGTTGACCTCGATCACGGTCAGACGCTGGTCACGCAGGTAGCGGGCCAGGCCCGCGCCGAAGGAGCCGGTTCCCTCGACACCGGCGCGGCGGAGGTCGCCGAAACCACGTGCCCAGGCCAGCAGGTCGCGGTAGCCGGCGGCGGTGGTCGGGAAGCTGGCAGAGGCGACCTGGACGCCGAGCGGGGTGGTCACTGCGGCGACGTGGGCGTCCTTGTGGGTGTCGACGCCGAGGATGACCTCCTCGCCGGTCGGGTCGGGCTGACCGTCCGGGGCGGTGTTTGGCATGCTGGACATGGACCGTTTGTCTCCTGATGGCTTGGGACGGCGGATGGCCATCGCCGGGCCGGCAGGGCGGTCAGAACTGTGATGGTGCCCTTGTTGCAGCAAGGCCCCTATCGGGACACGCTCTACCGGTCCGGTGACAGCAGGCCCTCCCGCGAGCCACAGTCGACAGATCAGCGCGAAGGCATCGACTGAGCCGGTTGCGTTACGGGTCAGACCGTGGCCCGCGGGAGCACGGCTCCTACGATCTCAGAACCGCACCCTCACACTCACAGTTGCGTTGCGGGATCAGGAGACATGCCGAGTCCGTTTCGGGTCCGCAGTCAGATCGCGTGGGCCAGCTCGGCCTGGGTCGAATGTCACTTCGGCTACGGCGTCGCCCGCGCCTACGCCGGCCACACCAACTCCCGCCACCACCACCTACATCAAGGCCGACCTGCCGTCAGTCGCCGCCGCGCTGGTCGCCATGACCGGTCAGCCACACCCGCTCGCCCCCGCCGCCGCGGACTTGGCTGACAGGCCATGATGGCCGCGGGAACCGCCAGCCGCAGAATCGTTCGCCCCCGAGCGGCTGTCGCCAGGGATGTTCGGTCACCGCAGATCGGACTCGTAAGGTTTCGGGAAGGCCAGTGGGCGGCACTGTGGCAGGGACCATGAACCCGATGTCGAGCCGGATCAGCGACCCGCGACGTGCAAGGTTCACGGACGGTGCAGCAGGGCTGTCTAGTCCTTCACCGATGATCAACCTGCCCGGTCGCCCGAGCACCTGAGCGGCTCGGCAACAGCAAGATCCGCGAGTCACCTCACGAGGCGCGGCGGTGCGCCGGGAGTCCGATGAGGCCGAACCGGTGGGCGAAGGAGGTGGCGGCCAAATGCGATTGGCTCGGCGAGCCGATTGACGGATGCCGGGAGCGGATCGGGAGCTTAGGGATGCCGTGAACCGAGGCAGCGCATTCGTTCCAGCGGCGGACCCGGCACCGCGTTAGTTCCCCGCCCACAGCGGCGCGGGCCTGCGTGACAAGAGACTCGCGCCAGCCGATCAGCTCCCGCCGGCGTCGCGGCCCGTGGCCGGGGAGCAGGTTGGGAGCAACCGGGTGCACTGAACGGCGTTGAACAGCGCCCAAAGGCACCGAACGACGTTCAACTGCACCCACCACGACCTGCGGGTTTCCGTTTCCGCAGGCCATCCCTGAAGGAGCGGGGCCCGGTCAAGGGTGGTGCTGGTCTTGGTTTTGACCTTCTTCGGCGGGGTGTGGGCGCGCCGGGCTGAGGCGTCGGGGTCAAGGTTCGGGCTTTGCCCGACCGCGTAGCGGCCGTAGGGCCTTGACGCCGGCGCCGCTTGGCGCAGGATGTGGGCGGCGGAGAAGCGTGAGTGGGCGGGCTCCCGGGTCTTGGCATGGTCGGGGGTGTTGCGCTCATCAGTGCCGGTGTCCCGGCGGTGGGCAGGCCCTTGGTGGGGCTGCCGGTCATCCCTTCGCCCGCTGCAGGGGCGGACATGATGGGGTGCGCGGTGCTCGGGTCGGCGGGGTCAATCAGAAGGGGCGACCACGCCTGGCGTTGTGGTGGGGGTCATGACCTGCACGACCCGCGCCGACCGGTCGAGGGGCGGTTCATGCCGCCGTGAGGGTGGTGTGGAGGGCGCGCACGTGGTGATCGCGGAGCGCGTAGTAGACGTACTCCAGTTGCCGGCGTGCGGCCGCGACGACGCCGATGTTGCGGCCGCGGTGGGCGGCGATGCGGTCACGCATGTGTCCGACCTTGCTGGTCGCGGACAAGGTCTGCACCGACTCGACCGCGGCCCAGCGCACCAGCCGGGAGCCCTGTTTCGTGATCGAGCCGCGGCGCACCCGGTTGTCAGACTCGTGGTGGCGCGGGGTCAATCCGGCCCAGCATGTCAGCTGCGGCGCGGTGGCGAAGCGGGTGACGTCGCCGATCTCGGCCACGAACACCGCACCCAGGGTGGGTCCGATGCCGGGGATGGTCTGAACCGCGGTGTAGGCCGGATCCCGGGCGAGCCGGGCGCGGGCCAGCCGGGCGAACAGGTCGATCTCGACGTCGAGTGCGTCCATCAACCGGCGCAGCGACGCGATCCGGGCCGTGTAGGCGGCGGGTAGGTCCAGCCGGTCCAGCAGCGCGGTGCCGGCCACCCCGAACAGGTCGGTCATCGGCACCTGCACACCACACTTGGCCAGCACAGCGTGCACCTCCGCCTTGCACAGGCTGCGCACGGCGACCAGCTTGGCGCGGTGGCGGACCAGCTCCCGCAACTCCCTGGTCGCTGGCGGGGCGATCCACCCCTGGGCGAGGCGACCCATCCGCAACAGATCGGCCAGGTCGATCGCGTCCCGGACATCGTTCTTCACCCGACGGTACTCAAACGCCTTGACTCCCAACGGGTGCGCCAGGTGCACGCTGGCCCCGGCCGCCTGCAGCGCGTCGGCCGCCCAGTACCAGCCGTAGGTGGCTTCCAACACCACCTCCGGCGACTGCCCGGCCCGGGCGATCACCTCGGTCAACCGGTCCGGGTCGTTGACGATCCGCACACTTTCCAAGACCTCACCCAGCTCGGTCATCCGGACGATCACCGACCGGCGCCGATGCAGGTCGATACCCACGAACTGCTGTCCCGCATACCCTTCCACCAGGGGCCTCCTTCGTCGTGGACGTGAGCACTCCCAGCATCCCGCCGGGAGGTCACGAGGAGCGGAGGCCCCGCTCCTTCATCGCATCAGAGTCGGTGCGGCGTCCTGCTTCACACGGAGTGCTCAGCCGTATTGAGCAGCAGTCGACAAGACTCTATGTCGCCTGATAGGGGAGCATCCGCAGGTCAGGCCGGTAAGGAGCTCCCGAACCGCGTGGCCTTGCATGTGGGAGCAGATTGGGTGCAGCTTGGCGAAGTGGTCGCCGCGCCCGAAGTGTTCAACCAGCCAGGCGGAGCAGAGCGCTCTGACCTGCGGTGATGCGGGCGAGCGGGCCGGTGTGACCTCCCAGAGAAGACCGAAGAGGTCGGCCTTCACTGCTCCCCGCCTAGCCGGTGCGGGCTGTCGTCGTGGAGCCCGGTGACGTCACTCAAGAGAGTCTGTCGCATCGACGTACGGCTCTGGGTCCGGCCGTGCTGCTGTCGGTATGGATCCCGGGAGCTGAGACTCGAATCCCACCAGCAACCTTCTGACCAGGACTTCTTGCTCGGAGACCCCTTCGGCAGTCCGAAGAGGTCGTCGGTGGCATTCGGTACGTCACAGAAGCTGAGCGGTCACGGTCGGGGGATGCAGTTCTCAGGTTCTGTCAGGAGTCGACGCTTGCCGTGAAAACGACCTCTCGGGCGATCGCCACGCCCGTCGCGATTGCCCCGTGCAGGACGGCCTCGGTCCCCAGTTCGCCCACAGCGAGCCGTGCATGCAGCGGCGTAATCCGCTGCAGCGGGCTCCGTTGCGTTGAGCGTCGCCGAGATCGAGGCAGACTTGAGCAGTGAAGTCATCGACCCGGCCTGGCTCGTGGCTGCCTCCGAAGTCGGCGTTCGCCGGGCTTCGGTTCCCGCCGGAGGTGATCGTGGTCGCGGTGCGCTGGTATCTGCGGTTCAACTTGTCCTATCGGGATGTTGAGGAGTTGCTGGTTGATCGTGGTGTGGAGGTCGATCACGTCACCGTCTACCGGTGGGTGCAGCGGTTTACGCCGCTGTTGGCCGACGCCGCCCGATTCTCCCGCCACTCGCCAGGCGACAGGTGGTTCGTTGATGAGACGTACGTCAAGGTGAACGGTGTGTGGTGTACCGGGCGGTCGACCAGGACGGGCAGGTCATCGACGCGTTGGTCTCGGCCCGCCGGGACGCCGGCGCGGCCCGGCGGTTCTTCCGCCACGCGCTGTCGAAGTTGAAGGTGACCCGGCGAGGTCGTGACCGACGCCGCGCCGGTCTACCCTGGCGTGCTGGATGAGCTGATCCCGGTCCGCGTGGCACCACGTCGAACGGTACGCGAACAATCCGATCGAGGCTGATCACAGCCAGTTGAAACACCGGTTGAGACCGATGCGCGGGCTACGAACGGACAAGACGGCACAGGTGATCATCGCCGGACACGCGTTCATGCAGAACCTCCGACGCGGCCACTACGAACTCGCCGTCGACGCCCCACCCGCTCTGCGGGTCGCCGCTGCGTTCACCGAACTCGCCCAAGCGATCTGACCGTGACCCCGGCACGGGTTCAACACGTCCGCCGATCCGATAACGCAACTGTGAGTGTGAGGGTGCGGTTCTGAGACGGTAGGAGCCGTGCTCCCGCGGGCCACGGTCTGACCCGTAACGCAACCGGCTCAGTCGATGCCTTCGCGCTGATCTGTCGACTGTGGCTCGCGGGAGGGCCTGCTGTCACCGGACCGGTAGAGCGTGTCCCGATAGGGGCCTTGCTGCAACAAGGGCACCATCACAGTTCTGACCGCCCTGCCGGCCCGGCGATGGCCATCCGCCGTCCCAAGCCATCAGGAGACAAACGGTCCATGTCCAGCATGCCAAACACCGCCCCGGACGGTCAGCCCGACCCGACCGGCGAGGAGGTCATCCTCGGCGTCGACACCCACAAGGACGCCCACGTCGCCGCAGTGACCACCCCGCTCGGCGTCCAGGTCGCCTCTGCCAGCTTCCCGACCACCGCCGCCGGCTACCGCGACCTGCTGGCCTGGGCACGTGGTTTCGGCGACCTCCGCCGCGCCGGTGTCGAGGGAACCGGCTCCTTCGGCGCGGGCCTGGCCCGCTACCTGCGTGACCAGCGTCTGACCGTGATCGAGGTCAACCGCCCCGACCGCGCGGCGCGCCGCCGCCACGGCAAAACCGACACCGTCGACGCGATGGCCGCCGCCCTGGCGGTGCTGTCCGGCCGGGCCGCCGCCACCGCAAAGACCGCCGACGGGCCGGTGGAGATGCTGCGCATGTTCCGCCTGGCCAGAGCCTCCGCGGTGAAATCCCGCACCCAGGCGGTCAACCAGCTCAAGGCCGTCATCGTCACCGCCGCCACAACGCTACGCGACACTTTGACCGGCCTGTCCAACACAGCGTTGATCCGCCACTGCGCCGCCCTGCCCGACACCGCCCCGACCGACGTGGCCACCGCCACCGTCTACACCCTGCGCCGCCTGGCCCAGCGCATCCAGACACTCACCGCCGAGGAACGCGAACTCCAGCGCCAGATCACCGCCGTGCTGAACTCGAACGCGCCACAGCTGCTGCACCGTCACGGGATCGGCCCCGACAGCGCCTCCGCGCTGCTGATCACCGCAGGGGACAACCCCGACCGGATGCACAGCCAGGCGTCCTTCGCCGCGCTATGCGGCGTCAACCCGATCGAGGCGTCCTCGGGCAAGACCCGCCGGCGCCGACTCAACCGCGGCGGCGACCGCCGCGCCAACGCCGCCCTCTACCGCATCGCCCTGACCCGATCACGGGGTGACCAACGCACCCAGGACTACCTCGACCGACGCAGCAGCCAAGGCCTCACCCGCCGCGAAGCCATGCGATGTCTCAAGCGGTACATCGCCCGCGAGATCTACCACCTGCTCCGCCAGCTCGATCCCATAGATCCGACCCCACGAACCGCTTGACAGAACATAGGGGCATCAGCGCCTTCGCATCCGACTAGCTCGCCACCTGAGCCCTTTCCTTTGCGACGAGCGGCGGAACGACGAGTGCCGCCGTCGTTCGACCTGGCGTTCTCAGGTGCCGGGCGGGCGGATGGGCACCCGCCACCCGTACGCCGGCGGGGGCGCCTGCGGCGCGCGGTGCGCTAACCGTGCCAGCGTCCAGAGCCAGCCGACCCCCACCAGCGCCACGAGTGCCAGCCCCGCTAACTCCAGCACGGCGAAGAGGGCGGCCTGCCCAGCGGTCGGCCTGGCCACCCAGCCCTGGGGAGTCGTGGTACCTCCGGTCAGCAGCAGCGTCAGGAGCAGCGCGATCACGCGCATACCATCCCAGAGGGCGTGGAGCAGGGAGACGCCGAGGTAGGCCAGGATGAGCCGCCCGCTGATCGTGAAGTGCTCGCGGGTGCTGGACGAGAAGAGCACCCCGCCGAGGATCGCCGTCCACAGGCCGTGACCGAACGGTGCGATCACGCCGCGCAACAGCTCGGTCTCCACCACCTGGGTCACCGACAGCCCGTGGACGGTAAACAGCGCGGTGAACGCGTACCCGGCGGTTTCCAGGGCCGCGAAGCCGAACCCGACCGAGGCGCCGAGAACGATCCCGTCCCGTGGTGCCTTCACATGCAGGTGCCGGGTCAGGAACGCCAGCACCGCGAGCTTCACGGCCTCCTCGATGAGTCCCACGCCGAAGAACAGCCACCACGACGGGCGCAGCAGGTAGGACTCCAGCAGCGACGCCGCCAGCACCCCGAGCACGCCGCCGGCCAGGAACGTGTTCAGGATGAGGCCCGGGGCGAGCTCCCCGGTCTCCCGGCGCTGGAAGGCCCACGCCACGAACGTCACGGGCACCAGGAAGCTGCCCAACAGCACCAGGGTCGGCACCAGGTTGGGGTTGCCGGTGAGGAAGGTGACCACCACGGTGGCCAGCCACAGCGCCAGGCCGCCCGAGAAGATCCGCAGCCAGGGTCGCCGGATCGCCGGGGCCGGCGGCTGGGGGTAGGCCTGTGCCACCGCTGCCTCCTCGGGTCCCTCATTCGTGCGTCTGCGGCGCCCGGCACCGCTCCACGCATACGTCGCCCGTGTCCCCCTCAGGAATCGTAGAAGGTGGGTAGCGCGGAAACAGCCCGTTACGCAGGTTCGCCCGTCGCACCCGGGCGGCGCAGGGAATCGGTGCGCTGGCAACGGTGTCAGCGACGCGCGGGAAAGGGCCAGAGCAACTAGCCCGTGTTTCATAAGGCTCGGAGCCACTGGTTGATGACGGCGATGGTGACGGTGGCTTCGAAGCGGACGGCGAGTTTGTCGTAGCGGGTGGCCATGGCGCGGTGCTGTTTGAGCTGGTTGATGCCGCATTCCACGGCGTGCCGCAATCGGTAGTCGACCGGGTCGAAGGCGGGTGGTCGTCCGCCTTTGGATCCCTTGGCCTTACGGTGGGCGTCCTGGTCGGCCTTGCTCGGGATGCAGACCCGGATCTTTCGGCGGCGGGCATACCCGCGGTTGCCGCGGCTGGTGTACGCCTTGTCGGCCAGGACCAGGTCGGGACGTGTGCGGGGCCGGCCCCCGCCGACCCGGTACACCTTGATCCGCTGCAGCACGGTGATGAACTGTGGGCTGTCTCCGCGCTGCCCAGCGGTGATCACCACGGCGAGGGTCTTGCGGCCCTGCTCGCAGGCCAGGTGCGTCTTGGTGGTGAACCCGCCCCGGGAACGGCCCAGCCCGTGATCGGCAGGCTCGGTGGCAACGCCGCCCGGCGGTTCTTTCTGCAGGTGACCGTCCCGGCGGGCACCCGCAGCGTGCTGGTGGGCGCGGCTGATCGTGGAGTCGACACTGACCGTCCAGTCGATCTTCCCGGCGGCGTCTGCCCCGGCCTGCAACCCTGCCAGGACCTTCGCCCACGTGCCGTCACGCTGCCAGCGCCGGAACCAGCGATACAAGGTCTGCCAAGGCCCATACACCTCCGGCACATCCCGCCACGGCGTCCCGGTCCGGACCCGCCACCGGATCCCGTCGATGATCTGCCGTTTCGTCCAACGCGGCGGACGCCCCCGGCCCGGCTCCGCAGGCAGAACAGGCCGCAGCCCCGCCCACTGAGCGTCGGTGAGATCGTGCCGCCTCGCTGCCGCTACCCTGGGCACGAGGTCTCCGGTCGGTCTTCGGTTTGCTTGGTCGCTAACCGATCTACCGGAGACCTCCTCTCTTATCGATCACCGCCACGCCGGCTCTTCTCACCGCCCAGCGCCCTTACGAAACACGGGCTAGGGCCTGTGTCGAAGTCGGCGGTGGTGGGCGAAGAGATTCCGGCGCGTCGGTGATCGAGAAGTAGTGAGGTCTCCGGTAGATGGTTCATCGACGAAGAAGACCATCAGCACGGAGACCTCGTGGCCACTGTAGCGGTGACGAGGCGGCACGACCTGACTGACGCGCAGTGGGCGGCGGTGGAGCCGCTGCTACCTGTGGGGCGTCGGCCGGGTCGGCCGCCGACATGGACGAAGCGGCAGCTCATTGATGGGATCCGGTGGCGGACCCGGGTCGGTGCGCCGTGGCGGGACGTACCGGAGTGCTACGGGTCATGGGCGGCGGCGTACGCGTTGTTCCGCCGCTGGCAGCGCGACGGGACCTGGGCGAAGATCTTGACCTGGTTGCAGGCGGTGGCCGACGCGGCCGGGCGTGTGACGTGGGACGTGTCGGTGGACTCGTCGGTCGCCCGGGCGCATCAGCACGCCGTCGGGGCGCGTAAAAGGGGGATCTGCAGGTCGAACCGCCGGGCGGGGTGACGGTCGAGCCGGCCGATCATGCGCTCGGGCGGTCGCGGGGTGGGCTGACGACGAAGCTGCACCTGGCCTGCGAGCAGGGGCAGAAGCCGTTGTCGATCGTGCTGACCGCGGGGCAGCGTGGGGACAGTCCGCAGTTCGTGGCGGTGCTCGACGGCATCCGGGTGCCCCGTCTGGGCAGCGGCCGGCCGCGGACCCGCCCGGACCGGGTCCTGGCCGACAAGGCGTACACGTCCCGGGTCAACCGCCGCTACCTGCGCCGACGCGGAATCAAGGCCACCATCCCGTCGAAGGCCGATCAGGACGCCAACCGGCGTAAACGGGGCTCGAAGGGCGGCCGGCCACCGGCCTTCGACCCCGAGCGGTACAAGCAGCGTCATGCCGTGGAATGCGGCATCAACCGGCTCAAGCGCAACCGCGCCGTGGCCACCCGATTCGACAAGCTCGCCGTGCGCTACGAAGCCACCGTGCACGTCGCCGCGATCAGCGAGTGGCTGTGACCGACTTCGACACAGGCCCTGGTCCCCGAGCAAGTCGACCGGTTCGAAATGTTGACCGGTCACCCGTTCGGCTACGGCTGCCGCAATCTGCGGACGGCGCGGCATCGAACGCGAAACATCACGTCGGAAAGCCACGAACCTGGAGGGAACCCGATGACCACCGCAACGATGACTCGGACAGATGAGCAGCTCCAGCGGGATGTGCTGGCTGAGTTTAAGTGGGACGCCCGGGTGCAACCCAATGAGATCGGCGTGTCGGCCAAGGATGGGGTGGTGGCCCTGACCGGGTGGGTCGACTCGTACGTGAAGAAGTAGGCGGCGTACCGGGTGCGTGGGGTGAAGGCGGTCGCGAACGACATCGAGGTGCAGTTGCCGACCTCGGCGGAGCGCACGGACCCGGATCTGGCGGCGGCGGCGACCCGGGCCCTGGAGTGGGATGCGCTGGTGCCGAGCCAGAACATCCACGTCAGCGTCAGCAGGGGATGGGTGACGCTGAGCGGCGAGGTCGAGTGGGAATACCAGCGACGGGCCGCGGAACGGGCGGTGCGCCGCCTGTCCGGGGTGCGCGGAGTGAGCAACCAGATCTCCCTGCGGCCGCGAACGAGGGTGGATCTGGCGGAGGCGCGGCGCCGGATCGAGGAGGCGCTGGTCCGTACCGTGGACACGCCCGGCGAGCGGCTCACCGTGACCATCGAGGGCGACGAGGTCATCTTGACCGGTGTGGTCCGGTCCTGGCGCGGGCGCGAAGAGGCAGCGCGGGTCGCCTGGTCGGCGCCGGGAGTGACATCGGTGGAGAACCGGATCGTGGTCAACCCCGCGGACTAGTGCCGCCAGTTATCCGCCGGCGTCCGACCACGGTTCGACGTTGAGTGGGCAAGTCCGAGAGGGCAGGGCCGCTGGCCCATCGAGGAGTGACGCGATGCGAAATGGAGTCTGGGTACTGGCCCTGCGGGGAGTGGCCGCGATCGTGTTCGGCCTGCTGGCCCTGCTATGGCCAGCCGTGACGGCGCTCGCCCTCGCGGTGCTGTTCGGCGCGTACGCGCTGGTCAGTGGAGCGGTGCACCTGGCGGCGGGGTTCAGCCGCGGCCAACCCGGCGCAGTTCGGGGACTGTTCCTGCTGACCGGTCTGCTCGGCGTGGCCATCGCCCTGGTGACGTTGCTGTGGCCCGCGATCACCGCGTTCGCGCTGGCCATCGTGATCGGCATCTGGGCGATCGTCATCGGCGTACTGGACATCTGGGCGTCGGTCCGCTGGCGTGCCGCGCGGCTGCTCGCGGTGGTCGGCGTCGTGTCGGTGCTGGCCGGGCTGCTCATCCTGTTCCGCCCCGACGTCGGAACGGTGGTCATAGCGCAGGTGATCGGCGCCTACGCGATCGTGGCCGGCGTGGTGATGCTGGCGGCGGCATGGCAACGCAGGCGCTCTCCGATCAGCGCGGCACGCGCCGCTGGCTGACACGAACGCCATCGATGAGACCGCGACTTGGAGGCAGCGGACTTGGCCCCTCAGCGTTGGAGCGGCTCGCTGACCCCTGATGCAACAGTGGGCGGTACAGCGCGGCGGCGAGCGTGACGAAGACCAGGGCGAAGAGCCCGAACCCGACCGCCAGGCCCACCGATGCGTCCGGGTCACCGTTGACGATCATCACGACCGCCATCGCCGCCAGCGAGACGGCGAGGCAGGTGTAACTGGTGAGCAGCGCGTACATCATCCGGCGCGCCCAGGGGCGTGCCGGAGCAGGCCGACGCCGGTGGCTACGGCGGCCGGAACGACGATGCCGAGGTCCATCAGCTTGACCGGTCAGAACGGGGTGGGGCTGGAGGCGTACTCGGTCAGCCGCGCCGGGTCCTGCCAGGAGATCAGCATCGGGCGCAGGTGCTGCCCGAGGACGAGGAAGGCGGCCACCGCCAGCCGGCATCATCTGCGCCTGACCCTTCGTGCGGCCGTAGGTGTGGCAGAACAGCCGGTCAGAGCACGCGCGAGCTTTGGCCTGGTGGACAAGGTGGTCGGGCTGACCTCCACCATGGGCGGCACCCAGCGGCCCGCCGCGCGGGCAGGCGTGGGCCGGGCGAAGGAGTTCGTGATGACCGGCGAACGCTACTCGGCCGCCGCGCTCGAACGGTGGAACGTGGTGAACCGGGTGCTTCCCGACGACGGTTTTGACGCGGCGGCGCCGGCGTTCGCCGCCGGTCCGACCCGCGCCCACGCCGCCACGAAGCAGGTGCTCGCCCACTTCGAGCGGGGCGGCGTGCCCGAGGCGAACCGGCACGTCACGCAGATCGCCGCCGACCTGTACCGGACCGAGGACCTCCGTGGCACGGTGCGCTCCTTTCCTCACGGACGGACCGGACCGGGTAAGGCCACGTTCACCGGCCGCTGATGGCGCTCCCCGTCCCAGCGTGCCTACCCCGTCCGAGGTGGGTAGGCAGGGGGCTTCGCGCAGGGGACCGAGACGTGTACCGGTCAGGAGGCCGTGATGACCGCCAACTGGGACGAAGAGGCTGATCCGCTCCGTCAGCCGCCGGAAGCCGACGCGCTGGAGCAGCAGCAGGACGAGACCGAGGTGGGCCCCCGGACACGGTCGAGGACGCCGTACCGGAGGCGTCCGAGGCGGATCTTGCGGAGCAGGGTGTGCTGGTTCCGGACGATCCGCGCGAGATGCCCAGATCGCTGCCCCCTGACGCCAATCAGGCCGACGCCCTCGAACAGCACCAGGAGGTTCCGGTCCCGGAGGAGGACCGCCGGGACTGATCGCCAGGATCAGGGCGTTCGCCAGAGCCCCCTACGGCGGCGTGAATATCAGGGGTGTGCCGGGGCATTCGTCGAGGCCGAGGTTGTGGTACCAGCAACCGCCGGACCGCGCGGTCTCAAAGTGCGTGGCCGCGACGGCGTTGCCTTCCCACTGGTTGTCGTGGACCCACCCTGATTCGCAGGTGCCGGTGTCGGTGATCTGTAGGCCGTGGGTCTGGGTCTGGTTGGGCTGGCTGTCCCAGACCCGGTTGTTGTGGATGGTGGGGCGGTACGTGGCGGCCGCCAGGGTGATGCCGGCCCTGGTCGCCGGGGAGGCGGGTATCTCGTACCGCGCTCCGGGCGGCGGCCTGAGCCGGGTGGAGAGCTCGGTGGAATTCCTCGACCGTGAGCTGGCCGACAACCGGCCGGAAGCTCTGAGCTGGTGGGCGGAACGTTCGCTCTCGGATCGGGAACTCGACTGGCAGCGCGCCGATCTCCGCGCGCTCCACGAGATGTCCGACAGCGAGCGAGCGTGGGTCGTGGTGGGGCTGATCGAGGCGTCGCGGGATCTGCGGCGGTGGTACGGCGAAGCGTTCCAGGCGGCGACGACCAGGTAGTTCCCCGGTCAGCCGGGTCGGCCGCGCTCGCCGCGGGCCGTCCGTACCCCCTCTGAGGGCGCATGCGCCGGATGATCACGCGGGCTCTGCTGACGGGAAGACAGGCGTGAGTGTACGCGGCCGACCCATGTTCACTGCGGGTGCAGCCGGGCGCCAACGTCTGGCTGGGATGTGCGCTGACCAGCGTCGACCCGCCCGTTCGGGTTCTTGGCGACATGCCAGGTTATGCCGCGAAGGCGGCGCCGGTTGCGATAAGTGTGGAGGAGGAGGTGTCCGATGACGCTGCCGTACGCGACCTTGCCGGGCGACCTCGACCACCTGATCGCCGACGACCACGTGGTGGCGAACCGCCTCTTCGAGCACCTCGAGGCCGGACGCGGTGACCGGCGCATGCTGGTCGACCAGGTGAGTTACGGCCGCGCCCTGCACGCCCACGCCGAGGAGGAGGTGTTGTATCCGGCGCTGGCCGAGATCGGCGCCGCCGCGGACGCCGAGGAGGGGCGGGACGAGCACCAGGCCCTCAAGAGGCTGCTCGTCCTGCTTGACCATGCGGATCCCGGCAGCCGCGAATTCGAGCGGGCGCTGAACAAGCTGATCGGCGGTGTCCGGCACCACATCGAGAAGGAGGAACGGGAGTTCCTGCCGGCGCTGCGTCGGGCGGTGGGCGCGGAGGAGATGGGTCGGCTCGGCGAGCGGTACCTCGCCGCCAAGCGGTCGGTCCCGGCCCGCTCGCATCCCACCGTCCCGTCCACCGGACGCCGTCGCAGGCTCATGCACGCGGCCGCCGGGTTCATGGACAAGGTACGCGACCGGGTATCCGGCCGCAGCAACGTCCTGTCGACCGACGCCTCCTGCCTGCTCGACACCCAGGCGCAGCGGATCCTCGACACCTGGTCCCGACTGGTACTGGCCCCGTACGAGCTCCTCACCCTCGAGCAGGCCCGCCAGCAGCCGAGCCTCGCCGACGCGGCGATGGAGATCCTGCAGCAGGACGGGCGGCCGACGGACCCCGAGGAGGTCGGATCGGCGGCGGACGTCACCGTGCCCGGCCCGGGTGGTGATCTGGTCGTACGCGTCTACAAGCCGCTCGGCCAGACCCGCGATCCGGTGCCCGTCGTGATGTGGGTGCACGGTGGCGGTTGGATCCTGTTCACGAACGACGACTATGACGCGTCCTGCCGCGCCCTGGTCAACCGGACGGGCGCGATTGTGGTGTCGCCGGAGTATCGCAAGGCTCCCGAGCACGTGTTCCCGGCCGCCCACGAGGACGTGCTGGCCACCTACCGGTGGCTCCGGACCAACGCCACCGGGCTCGGCGGCGACCCGTCACGCATCGCCATCGGTGGCGAGGGCGTCGGGGCGAACATGGCGGCCGCGACCTGCGGTCAGCTCAAGCAGGCAGGTGAGCCACTGCCCGTGGCGCAGGTGCTCGTCTGCCCGCTGACCACCACCGCCCAGTACGGCGCGTCCATGCGGGACGCCGCAGACGCCCGGCCGCTGAATCGTCCACTGCTGTCCTGGATGATGATGCACGCCTTCCGTGGCGTGACCGACAGCCTGAAAGACCCCAGGGTCGAGCTGCTCCCGCTCTCCGCGCAGGGCCTCGCCGGTCTGCCGCCGACACTGATCGTCACCACCGACCGCGACGTGCTGCAGAGCCAGGGCGACGAGTGGTGCGCCCGCTTGGACGCCGCCGGCGTGCGGGCCACGTCGGTCCGTTACGGGGGAGTGATGCACGACTTCTTCGGCCTTGCCGCAGTGCTGGACAAGGCCGCGCACGCCCAAGAGGAGGTCGCCCTGCACCTGCGCCAGGCGTTCGGGGAGGCCCCGGCCGCACATCCGTTGGATGGTGCGCCAATGCGAAGGCCCAAGGTCATCGGGTGACGCTGGCTGCCATGTCGCGGATCGTCCAGCTGCTGGCCTCGCCCGTACATCGGTACGTGGGCCGGCCCGCGGACGGTCCGGCGCCGGCGCCGTCGGGCGAACTGGTCGAGGAGGTCCGGATCCGGGCGGGCCTGGGCATCGTCGGCGACCGGTACTTCGGCAAGCAGGCGCATCGCGACGCGAGCGTGACCGTGATCGCGCAGGAGTCCTTGCCGCCCGGCGTTGATCTGGTGCAGGTCCGGCGCAACGTCCTCACTACCGGCATCGCCGTGGACGAGCTGGTCGGGTCGGTACTGATCCTGGACTCATGGCAAGGTCCGGTCAGCCTGCGGGTGAACCGGCCAGCGAATCCGTGCGCCTGGATGGACGTCACCATCGGCACCGGTGGGTGGAAGGCGCTACGCGGTAGAGGCGGCGTCCGCTGCACGCCCTTGACCGACGGCACCCTGCGCGTCGGCCCCGTCGGCGTCATGATCAACAGCTAGACAACCGCCGCCGGGCCCTTTGCCTGACCGCCGAGGGGCCGCTCCGTCCTCACAGGACGCGCCGGTCGGGGAACATCGACTAGGTGACTGGTGGTAAGCGATGGCTGCCACCGGCGTGGCGGCCATCGTTTTCTATCTATTTCAGATAGTTTGCTGGTGTGGCGTTGGGTGTGGCTTCGCAGCAGTTGGATCTGCTGGATCCGGTGAGCCGGTTCTGTGAAGAGGCTTTGCCGGCGAACTCGATCTTCGCGTTCCTGCACCAGCATCGGCAGATGCTGTTTCCGGATGGGTTGTTCACCGACCTGTTCGCGCAGATCGGTCGCCGGTCGGTGCCGCCGTCGGTGGTGGCCACGGTGATGGTCCTGCAACGACTGGAAGGGCTGTCGGATCGGGAGGCGGTGGACCGGTTCACGTTCGACGCGCGCTGGCGTTACGCCGCTGGGGTCGGTGGTTGGGACGGCGCGGGTCGGGTCGGGTTCGCTCACACGGTGCTGGTGGACATGCGGGAACGGCTGCGCCGCTCCGACCGGCCGGACCGGGTGTTCGAGGTGGCGTTGGACGCCGTCCGGGCGGCGGGGTTGCTGGGTCGGCGGCGGGTCCTCGATTCCACACCGTTGTATGACGCGGTCGCGACGATGGACACGATCACGCTGATCCGCTCGGCGGTCCGGGGGCTGCTCGCCGCCGCCGGCGGCGACCTGGCCGCACGGTTGCGGGCCGTGCTGGCCAGCGGGGATGACTACAGGGGCACCGGCAAGCCGGTCATCGACTGGGACGACAAGACCGCCCGTGATGCCCTGGTCGACTCCCGGGCCCGCGACGGTTACGCGCTGCTGGCCGTCCTCGACGGGCTGACGCTGCCCGAGCCGGTCGTTCAGGCGACGCGGCTGCTGGCCACGGTGCTGGGCCAGGACTTGGAGACCGGCGACGACGGTGTGCTGCGCATCGCCCGCAAGGTCGCCCCGGACCGGGTGATCTCCACCGTTGACCCCGAGGCCCGGCACGGGCACAAGACCAGCCACCGCGGCTTCGACGGCTACAAGGGCCACATCGCCGTCGACCCCGACGCCGAGATCATCACCGCCACCGAGGTCACCGCCGGCAACACCGGCGGCGTCGAGCCGGTCGCCGACCTCATCACCGATCTCACCGACGCCACCGAGCCCGCCGAGGACACCGCAGCGGTCTACGGCGACGCCGCCTACGGCGCCGGCGAGGTCCTCGACCGGCTCGACGCCGCCGGGATCGACATCAAGACCAAGGTCCAGCCACCGAACGCCCCCGCCGGGAAGTTCACCAAGGACCGCTTCGACATCGACCTGCAACACCAGCAGGTCACCTGCCCGGGCGGCGTCACGATCCCGATCCGGCGGGTGCGAGGCCACGACCGCAACGCCGGCAGGGCCGACTTCGGCAGCGCCTGCGCCACCTGCCCGCTGCGCAGGCACTGCACCGAGTCCAAGACCGGGCGCAGCATCACCATCGGCCACCACGAAGCCCACCTCACCACCGCCCGCACCCGCCAGACCGACCCCGCCTGGCAAGCCGACTACCGTACCACCCGACCCGCGGCAGAAGGATGCCCCGGCACAGTCCGGAACTGATATGACGGCAGGCCCGTGAGGGCAGGGCGACCAGCTCGGGGCCTAGCATGCTCGTCGTGCTCGAACTGTCGGACGACCTGTTGCGGCTGGAGCCCGGTCAGATCGTCTACCTTTCACCGCTGTGGTCAGGCCCAGATGCCGGTACCTGGGCGATCACCGTACCGCTCGCGCCGTTCTCCGCAGCCGACCGTTTCGATCCCGCGACCTTCCGCCCCGGCACTGACGGACCCGAGATCGTTAGGACGGCCATCCGCGGCGATTTCATCGATCTACCCGGCAGCGACCTGTCTGCACTGACCAACCGAACCTTCGATTTCCCGATCAACCCGCACCCTGGCTACATCGATGCGAGCATCTACCTAGGCGGGGGGCACAACCCGGTCGACATCACCCGGATGGAGTTCGGTTCGGCCCAGTCGTTGAGCATCAACGTTGTACTACACGCCGTGTTCGACTTCACCCAGGAAGGCGTCGAGATCGCGAACAGGTCAGCGGTCTTGCACGCCAACCTCCAGTTCGAGCAGCTCGACTGACCCCGACGAAGAGCGGCAGGCCAACGTATTCAACTCGGCACGTCCGGAAGGCCACCGGCCCAGCTCGGCGTGACGCTCCGTAGCCCGCGGATCGCGGCTACTTAGAGACTTGGTCCAGGATCGGTGTCCGGCCAGACTCGGTCCAGGTGCCCGGCGAGACGCTCCCACATTGCGGCTGCGCACCGGTGTCATTGGTGTGGCTCTCTCATGGCCTGCGGTCTCGCCGGGCGCCGCGCGAGGAGTGGCTGGAAAGGGGTTTGTTCTGCTCGAAGTAGCGGTGCCCTCCTTGCTGACAACTCCGTCCAGTTCAGCCAAGGGAGGCGCCGATGAGCGTGATCATCGGGATGGACCCGCACAAGCGCTCAGCCACCATCGAGGTCACCGACGAACGCGGCTCGCGGTGGGCCGCTTTGGGACTGACAAGGCCGGCTACGCCGACATGCTCGCCGCCGGCCGCAAGTACGCCGATCGGGTCTGGGCGGTCGAGGGCTGCAACGGCATCGGCAAACACATCGCCCACCGCCTGGTCCACGACGGTGAGACGGTGCTCGACGTGCCCGCGAAACTGTCGGCGCAGGTGCGGGTGTTCGCCACCGGCAACGGCCGCAAAACCGACCCGGTGGATGCGCACTCGGTGGCGATGGTGGCGCTGCGCAGCCCGAATCTGGTGCAGGTTCAGGTCGACGCGGACCTGCAGGTGATGGGCATGCTCGCCGACCGGCGTGACGAACTCGGCCGCGCCCGCACCCAGACCATCAACCGGCTGCACCGGTTGCTGCTGGAACTGTTACCCGGCGGGGCGAAGAAGTTCCTGTCCGCGCCACAGGCCCGCGCCTTGATCGCGACGGTCAAACCCCGCGACATCGTGGGCAAGACCAGACGCCGCCTCACCGTCGAGCTGATCAGTGAACTCGAAGGCATCGACAAGAAGATCAAAGCCGCGGAGAAGGACCTCAAAGAACTCGTGAACGCGCGCGGCTCCACCCTGATGGAGCTGCATGGCATCGGCCCCTCAGGCGCAGCCCGCCTACTGGCAGACGTCGCAGACATCAGCCGGTTCGCCGACCGCGACCGGTTCGCCTCCTGGAACGGCACCGCACCCCTGGACGCCTCCTCCGGCGACCAGAAGCGCCACCGGCTCTCCCGCGCCGGAAACCGCCGGATCAACCGCACGCTGCACATCATGGCCGTGGTCCAGCTGCGCAACCGCACCCAAGGCCGCGCCTACTTCGACGCGAAGAAAGCCGCCGGGAAGACCTCCATGGAAGCCATGCGCCCGCTGAAGCGACGCCTCTCCAACGTGGTCTATGCCCGCATGGTCGAAGACCGGAGACGACGGCAGGTGGCAGGCCCGGGAGGGCACTCGGGGACGACTCTGCAATCCAGCGTGACCGACCTGACCCCGGACATCGGCCCTTCGGACAAGCCACTACCCGGACCCGCCACCAACCACCCTAAACCCCTGGTGTCAGCGGCGCCTTGACATAAAGGGGTGCCATGAGCGGGTGCCGTCCGGTCACCACTCCGAGGCTGCCACAGCCGCCGTTGCCGCAGCCGTTTTAGCGTCTTGAACGGGGCCAGTGGGACCGCCGTATACGAGTACCCTGAACCTGGCCTCATCGACCGGCAGGAACGCCAAGCCGCGGCGCGTCGAACCGGCAGGGTCTCCGGGATGGAGCAGGTGCAGCGTGGCGTGGCTTATCCACGGTCTCTGGGCGCGCAGCACCGGATGGGCCGCAGCCGCAGTGACGATCGCGCCACGTGCGGATCGCTGTTGCCAGAGAGCAGGCCCCACAGGATGTCGACAGCGGTCTGCTGATCGACGGCCGTCAGGTATGGCGACGCTTCGGTCAGGGCTTGCACCGGCTGGTCGGCTTGCCAGCTTCGCATGGTGGTGACGATGTCGTCCAACCTCGGCGTGATCCCCCAGGCCTCAAGCTCGTCACCAGCCCAGATCAGCACCGTGTAACCATCGTGATCCCGCTGGCGGACACTGACGTATCCGCCCGGGGCACAGGATCGCAGCGACAGGACCGAAGCGGTCAACGCCTGCTTCGAGCCTGGCGAGCGGACCTCCCGACGCATCGGCGCAACGCCGCAGATCGTCAACGAGGGTCACCGGGTCACGGTACCGACGTGCCGCCAGCTCCAGCGGCGGCCTCCCGGTAGGTCCGATGACCGTGCGTCCGCTCCAATCAATGGCCGTCACGGTGCGTAGCGACCGCTGTGCGGCATGAGTAGCCCTGTGTCAAGCGGGAGGGGCGAGGACGGCCTGCAGAGCTCGGTGGCGGGTGGGGTCGTAGGGGACGCCGTCTTGCCAGCAGCGCCAGATCACGTGCAGCCAAGCGCGGGCGAGGATTCGAGTGGCGTGGGGGTGGTCGTGGCCTCGAGCCCGGGCCCGCCGGTAGAGGTCGGCGGCCCAGGGGTTGGCGTGGTGGGAGTCGCCGGCGAAGTCGATGACTGCTCCACGGAGTTGTTTGTCGACGGCCCAGCGAAAGCCGACGACTTTCACCTTCCCGGACTGCCTGGTCGAGGGCGCGGCGCCGGCCAGGCAGGTGAGTGCCTCGGGCGTCGGGAAGCGGCCGCGGGCGTCACCGATCTCAGCCAGAAGCCGGGCCGCTCGCACGATCCCTGCCCGGGGCAGGGACGTGAACACCGCCGCGTCGGGATGCTGCAGCAGCTGGAGCTCAATCTGCTCTTCCAGCGCGTTGATCTGCTCCCGCAGGGCGGTAAGCCCAGCCACCAACGCAGCGGTGACGTGCGCCCGGGCGGTGGCTTCAGGACCGGTGGTCCCGCGGGTAGCCGCGAGCAGATGGGCGTGCAGCAGCCCGGCTCGTGCCGGGTTGGGGTAGGAGACGCTGCGCAGCCAGTTCTGCAGTCTGCGTGGCGACAACCAGTCGACCTTGTCCTGAGTCGTGAACCGGGTGAGGAAACTCAGGGTGATCGCGGAGTCGATGTCGCGGAACAGCCCGATCACGGCGGGCAGAACGTGTTCGAGGTGGGCGCGGAGCTGATTGGCCATCGCGACACGGGCGGCGATGAGGTCCTTGCGGGCGCGGACGGTCATCCGCAACGTGAGTGTCGCGGGAGAGTCGACGGTGAGGGGACGCAGGCGATGGTGGTCGGTGCGGACGGTATCGGCCAGGACGTAGGCATCGAAGCGGTCGTCCTTGTTGCCGGCTGCGCCGTAGCGGCGGCGCGGGTGCTTGATCTGGTTCGGGGCGATCACGAAGACCGTGAGCCCCGCATCGAGGAGGGCCTCGACGATGGGCCCGTCGGGGCGTTCGATACCGACCTCGAGCACAGCGGCTTGCTGCAGGCATCGCAGCAGCTTCCGCAGCCCCGCAGCGGTGTGTTCGACGAGCATCCGTTGAACCTCGACACCGTCGGGGCCAACGATCGCGAGGGCGTGCTCCGTGCTGGCCCAGTCGATGCCCGCAGTGGGTCGACGCATCGAGGAGTCGTGTCCGACACTCATAGTGTCCTCCTTGCTGTTGCAGCAGCAGGTGGGCACCCAGTGGTCTCAGGACACGGAAGCCGGTCGCTCACTGATCGGCGCTCGACGGCGCTCAGCCCTGTCGCCAGTCATACGTGCCCTGGGACCACCGGGCCCCGCGGAACTCATGCCGGACCTCTGACGGTCAAGCGTGCGAGGCGGTGGCCCGGTGGAGACCAGGTGCGCCGACGACCCGAGATCGCCGGCACCAGACACGGTGCCCGACGAGACCGCCGACAGGAAGAGTCTGCGCAGTGAGCGTGCGATCTTGCGACGGATCTTGATCAACGGTCGCCGGAGTGATCGGGTGCGAGCGCCGACAACCTACGATCCCTGCGGGGAGGTGGGTGATGGCGTGGTTCGAGGCCAGATGCCCGGTCGTCGCTGACGAGCAGACCTGGATCGACGACAACCTACGGTGGTTCGTAGGCCAGTTCGGCAGCTCGTGGCTGCACTCGCCGGTCGTCTTGCCCACAGACGACTTCTTCCCGGGCGAATACTCCGGCTCTGAGCAGGACATTCGCGATGCGGTCACCAGGGTCTGCGGGTACATGGGGGTGGTCCCCGGGCGTGTACACGTTGACTTCAGTGCCGAGGCCCTCCCGGGTGAGGTGACGGACTGGATTCCGGTATCGGCCAGCTGGTCGGGCGCGGCAGGGCACTATCGCACCGTCGGCGGCAAGGCCCTGATCTCGCTGGAAGAATCCCTCGGGCAGACACCATTGGCGTTGATCGCCACGGTCGCACACGAGCTGGCGCATGAGAGGTTGCTCGGTGAGGACCGGGTCCGGCCCGATCGGGTGGACCAGGAGCCCTTGACCGACTTGCTCACCGTCTTCCTCGGCTTCGGAGTCGTTTCCGCCAACGCTGCGCTGGAGTTCTCTAACCGGGCGGAGGGTCGACACAGCCGCTGGTCGGCCAGCCGGTTGGGCTACCTGACCGAACCGATGTTCGGCTACGCACTTGCCCGCTACGCATGGATGCGCGGCGAACAAGACCCGGACTGGGCGGACTTCGTCGACACCAACCCTCGTGCCTCACTTAAGAAGGGCCTGCGCTTCCTGAAAAGGTCGGGCGACAACATCGCATCCCCGGTCGTCGGCGCCTAACCACGCACCGTATGACCGCACCCCGCCATAGGCGGACGTGCACACTCGGCGACTGCCCGCAGGCTCCGTTCCGGTTCGCCGCAGATCCGGATACTGCTACAGCACGGTTGTCCGACCGTCCCCCATATCGCCTACGACGAGCATGAGCTGCAGCGGTAGCTCTTTGTCGTAGTGGCCGACCTCGACGATGATGCCGCGGTCGCCAACCTGCCCGACGTCGACCTCGGAGAACCAGCCGGCCAAGTAGTCGAAGAGCAAGCTGCCTGGCTCATCATGCGGCGGATTGCCAGAGACGTACGGCATGAGATCTTTCGGCTGCGGCGCCCCATACCGGGTTGTGATGGCCTGCGCGAGGCGGTCACGGTCCGTCTCGAACTCGGCACAACGAGGTTCGTAGATCTCATCGCGAGTCTGGCAGTCCTCGAAGTCCTCGCTCACCCGCAGGTCGACTTGGTGCGCGTCGGCGTAGGCCGGGAACGGCCTCACGAGAAGGTCGTTGAGCACCGAAAGCCATTGATCCACGGCAGCGACCTTACGCCTTCAGGCTCCCTGGTTGGGCCTTGCAAGTTGAAGCCCTCGACCTTGGCAGCTAGCCCGTTTCCGCTGGCGGAGCCGCTACGGATGGTGGTCGGCGCCGGCCAGCCCAGGCACCCGCCCGCCGGCATGAGCGCGCGCTGCGGCGTTGTCACAACGCGATGGGTCGGTAGCTCAAGACTGCGTCGACGATGTCCTCCGGTGACGCATTGGCCAGCTCCGGTGGCGGATAGAAGATCAGGTCGGTGACTCGTGGGTGTAGGACGTTGGTGTGCAGCAAGAGAACGTAGTAGTCGGTGTCGTCGTCGGCGCGCTGTATCCGGCGGACAATCTCGATCAGTTCATCGCGGGTGACGTTTTCGACCTTCGGCAAAGCGGGTCGGGCGGCCTCGATCGCGAAGTCCTCGACGTCACGCGACTTCCAGTATGTGAGGAAGTCGTGGGCGGTGTAGGCGTGGTCGGTGCCGGCGTTGAACGCGGCGATTGCCGCGTCGGCCGACTCGCCGCGCTCCAGCAGCCCTTCGATGGTCTCTATGGCGGTACACAGCTCTGCGATGCTCTGCGCCGGGACCACCGGCGGGCAGAGCTCGGGACGCAACTCCATCCGGACATTGTCTATGGACCGACTGGCATCATCTCCTGGGCGCACCGCGCGCTCATCGCAGAGTCGGATGTCCGGGAGCCTGGTCGAACGCGCGCGTCGCGGCAGATGAGGATGCTGCCGGATCACCCTGGGCGATGAACGCCAGCACGCCCGGAGCGGGAGATCCGGATGTTTCGTGGCAGTCGCGACCTCGGCTGCTCCCTGCACGAATACCCCCCGCGACAGCGGAACGAGCGCCCTATATGAGAGTGCGCAGGTAACGGCCAGGCATCTCGGCGTGAGCGCAGAAGGTGCTGTCCGTTGGGGGATTCGTGTGCGGATCAGACTAGGCCGGACAGCAGCGCGGCAACCTCATCGGCGAGCGCGACGTCGGGAGTACCCGGCAGGGAGAACGCCGATTCGACCGTGGCCGAAAGCAACCGCGCCCGCTCGTCGCGCGTACCCGTTGAACCGACCGTACGCTCGGCGTAGATGAAGCCCTCGAACACGGACTGGAAGGCGTAGGTCAGCTCCGGCGTCGCCAGATCTGTACGCACCAGGCGTCGCGCGGCCAGAACGTCTACATAGGACGCCATCACTCTGTTGTGCCGGCCGCCGTCGTAGCCGGCCTCGGAGCCGACGAGCTTGCCCCACATCTGCACATCGCCGACCACCATGCCGTACAGCAGCGGGCGGCGCAGGATCGCCAGGAAGAACTCCGCGGCGAAACGGTGCAGCAGCGCGACGGCGGGGTCGGCGCCCAGGGCGGTCACCATGTCGGCGATCGCGCCGCGTACCTCGCGGGCGAACACGGCAGCGAACAGCTCCTCGCGCGTCTTCCAATGCAGGTAGACAGTGCCTTTGCCGATGCCGGCGGCGCCGGCGACGTCGTCGATGGTGACGCGGCGGTAGCCGTGCCGGAGCAGCATGTCGGCAGCGACTTCGAGGATCTTCGTCTCACGATCGGTGCGGGCAGTCACACCGACATCCTAACAGTTGACCAGATTTCAAAGTTGGTCATACAGTCAACCCATGACTGCGAAGACGGTACTCATCTCCGGCGCCGGCGTGGCCGGCCCGACCCTCGCGTACTGGCTCGCCCGCAACGGATTCGCGCCGACGATCGTCGAGCGCGCCGCCGGCCAGCGCTCCAGCGGCAACCCCGTCGACGTACGCGGACCGGCATTCCCGATCGCCGAGAAGATGGGCCTGCTCCCCCGGCTGCGTACGGCCGCGACGGCGACGACCGGCCTCGCCTTCATCGACGCACAGGGACGGCGCAAGAGCCGCGTCGACCTGTCGGTCAACCGGGCCACCGAGGTCGAGGTGCCCCGGGCCGACCTGGCCGCGATCATCACCGACGCCGTGACCGGTAGCGCCGAGTTCATCTACAGCGACTCCATCTCAGCCCTCACCCAGGACGGTAGCGGCGTCGACGTCACCTTCGAGCGGAATGCACCGCGCCGGTTCGACCTGGTCATCGGCACCGACGGACAGCATTCGATGGTCCGGAGGCTCGCCTGGGGACCGGAGACGGACTTCGTCAGGCACCGCGGGCTCTACGTGGCCACCCTGCCCGTCGAGCGCGAGCTCAATCCGACGACCGACGTGCTGCTCTACGGCATGCCCGGCCGCCTCGCCTCCGTCCATCCGGTGCGCGGCCACGGCGGTATCGCGGCGTTCATCTGGCGCAGCAAACCCGTGCCCGGCTACGACTACCGCGACACCGCCCAGCACAAGCGCACCGTCGAGCAGGCGTACGCGGGCGGCAGCTGGATCGTGCCCGAGCTGATCGAGCGTGTACGCGATGCCGGAGACCTCTACTTCGATGCCGTCAGCCAGGTACGCCTCGACACCTGGTCCCAGGGGCGCATAGGACTGCTCGGCGACGCCGCGTCCTCGGTGTCACTGTTCGGCGACGGGTCGAGCCTGGCGATCGCGGGGTCGTACACGCTCGCGTGCAGGCTGGCCGAGCACCGCAATGACCTCGGGCAGGGCCTGAAGGCCTACGAGCACGAGCACCGCAAGCTCATTGCGCCCAAGCAGAACGGGTTCGCCACGGCCGCCACGCTCATGGTGCCGGCCACCCGGTTCGGGGTGGCCTTGCGCGACAACGGCGCCCGCCTGGTCACGGGCTGGCAGCGGCTGAAGGCCGGCGCAAGGTAAGATCAATTCACGGAGCACCCGCTGTTCGAAGACCGTTCGATCAACGAACAGCGCCAACAAGAGCTCCCGTCGCAAAGCGACGCGGGCCGTGAAGTTGCCCGGTCACCGTTCCCTCGACGGGCAACTTGATCAACATCCGGACATCGGCAGTTTCGGATGTGCGCCACCACCGGAACCTCCAACGCGCGACCAGCGGCAGTATCGGATGGCCGCCCGGAGGGCGGCAGGTCAACGCTATCGCTCCTGACTGCCGATCTCGGCATGGCGGCGTTTAACCTCTCCGCGGCATGATCGGTCATTGCTCAATCAGTCTCGTTGCGGTCGGGCATGGCTGGCAGCGGCTTTTGCGCATTGAGGCGGATGGTGGTGGGCGGGCCGTCAGCGCCCAGTTCGCGCAGCATGCCGGGCGTGCTACTGGTCGCTGCGGCGTGCTGCTGCACTTCGATCAAGCGAGCTTCGGGCTGGGCGCAGGCCCACCGGCTCCGCTTCCCCCGCTGCGCCGCCTCGTCGCAGTGCACTGGTGCTGCCCGGCAGGGCTGGCACAAGCCTATCTTCAAAAACGACGACTTGCGCAAATGAGCATTTGCGCTAGCATGAAGCCATGCCTCCCTCGCTCGTGGCACCCGGCCCAGACCTCGACTCGGCCTTCGCTGCTCTCGGCGACCCCGTCCGTCGCGCCTTGGTGACTCGTCTCGCGCGGGGTGACGCCACGGTGGGAGAGCTCGCTAAACCGTTCGACCTGACCCCACAGGCGATCTCCCACCACGTCGGTGTGCTGCGGCGGTGCGGCCTGGTCGAGCAGCGGCGCGAGGGCACCAGGCGCCCCTGCCGGCTGAGGGTCGATCAGCTGTCGCTGCTCGGCACGTGGATCGACGACCAGCGCCGCGCCTGGGACGACCGGCTCGACGCCCTTGAGCAGCACCTCACTGACGACGGAGCGGCCCGTTGACCAGCTCCGAGCTCCGCGGCGACGAACTGATCGCTAAGCGCCACCTCCCGGCCGAACCCGAACGCGTCTGGGCCGCCTTCATCTCGCCGGCAAGCATCGCGGCGTTCTGGGGCGGTTCGCACGCCACCGTGCCCCCTGAGTCCGTGACCGTCGACCTGCGTCCCGGCGGAGAGTTCGCGCTCGACACCCGCGCGCCGGACGGCGCGACCCGCCGGCTCCGGTTCGTCTACGTAAGCGTCGCCGCACCGCACAAACTCGTGTTCGACGAGCCCACCACCGGCCTCCGCACAACCGTCAACGTCCGCCCCGCCGGCGGCGGCACGGATCTCACGGTCCACCAGCGTCGGCTTCCCCCTGAGCTCCGGACCGCCCAAGCAGCCGACGGGCTCGCCTCGATCCTCGACGCCCTCGCCGCACACCTCCAGCATTGCGATGCCACACCAGGACGGAGAGCACCATGACGCCGAAGACCCAGCGCGACCTCGTCGCGGAGTACTTCGAAGGATTCCGGACGAGCGACCACCAGCGAATCCTCGCGACCCTCACCGACGACGTCGAGTGGGTCATCCACGGCCACCGGACCACCCGCGGCAAGGCGGAGTTCGACGGCGAGATCGAGAATCCGGCGTTCACCGGCAGCCCCGAACTCGAGGTCCAGCGTATCCACGAGGACGGCCCGGTCGTCGTCACCACCGGCGAGGGCCGCGGCGTCAGCGTCGACCACGGGCGGTTCCGGTTCGCCTTCAACGACCTGTTCACGTTCCGCGACGGGCTTATCGCCCGCGTCGATTCCTACGTCGTCCCGCTGCCCTGAGGCGGCGGGCGACTCAGCCGGAGAGCACTCAGGACACTGAGGGATTCCTGCTCGTCAGGGCCCGTCTCGCAAGCACCACCGTGGTGCAGGCCACTCACATCTCGAAAACACCACTTACCGCTCCTGCTATCGATGTCCTTTCACGCACTCTCATCGGCAGATCCGGATGCCGTCGGCGGTCCCGCTCAGTGGCGGTAGCGGAGGTCTGCTCGTTCAGAACGGAATCTCCGTAGCGATGCACGGGTCGTCTGCTATCACCTCCACCGCCAGCTCGACTTTGGCGGTCGATCTGTCGGCGAACACCAGTCGGACTTGGTAACCCCTCCCGTGGCCGTCTGTCACCGATGACCAATCCCATGTGTTGACGATGGTGAAGGACTCCACGAGGGGGAGGTGCCAATTCGGTTGGTTCATGCCGGGCAGTTGGACGGCGCTCGTGTCGTCTCCGCCGCAGAGCATCGCGTCGGCGCCCGCGCGATCGCGTCCTTGTACGAGGGTCAGGTATCGGTCGACCTCTTTGTCCGCTTCGCGCGATTCGTTGCGGTTCGAGTACCGAGCGAACCCAAGTGGCAGCCCGCAGAAGAGGAGCAGGGCAGTCACAACCGCCAGCGTCCAACTGAACCGGCAAGCCCTGCTCTTCGGCACGGACTGCGACGGCGGACCGGACACGGTGGACGATCATATCGAGGCGGCCGTGCGAAGGATCACGACGGCGCCGGATTGGCTGGATCACTACCTATCAGCGTAGTGGGCGGACAACGCACTGTCATCGGCAGATCCGGATACCGGAGCGCGTTGCTGCCGACCGCCGACCATCACCCAGCGGACGAGCGGCGGGGGACGTCCAGAAGGGACGGGACAGTAAGGAACCCGATCCGCGTTCCCGCAGGTGGTGCTCTCTTGATCTTGGGCGCCAGAAGGGGCGGCGGCACCTCCACCGATCTTGGCCTCTTTGTTTCTGGCGTTAAGTCGCGCAGGGCGACTCCCCCTCCCTCAGGGTCTGGCGGATGGCCCACCAGTGGTGACGGTTCCTAGGGAGTGTGGCAAGGGCAAGGGCGTCCCACGCGGCAATGTCCGCTGGGGCAGTCTCGTCGTGATGCAGGGCAAGGGGACCGCCGGGGGCCCACATCTCGCGATAGCGAACGACGGGCACGATTTGCAGCCCGCTGTTTACGGCTCCCCATTTCGCTTGGGCTTCGTCGGCCGTGATGAAGGTCGGTGCCGCGCCGGCGGCAAGAAGTTCATTGACGGCATATTGATAGGTGTCGGGAACGTCGGCAGCTGCGGCGAGGTCGATGAGCACGGTAGCGAGATATGAGGTAGCGGGTTTGGCGACCTCGATATGCTCCAGTTCCGGGCCGAGCAGCATGGTGACCTCGTCGGCCGGGGTTGCTCTCGTGCTGGCCAGGCCGATGCCGTTGTCATAGGCATCGGCGACCCAGGTCACCACGCTATGCAGATAGGCCTCCACCGCGGCGCGGTCGATGGCGGCGGCTGCAAGCACGGCAGGGATGATGGATACCGCCCACCGGTCGGAGATGGGATGTGCGGCTCCGGGCTGGTGCTTGAGCAGCGCGGCGACGGAAGCGCGGGCGCGGTGGGTGATGTCGGGGTCGACGTGGGGGGCGAGTGCGGGCAAGCCCCAGGTCTCGGCGAGCGTCATACAAGTCACCGGGTACGTGACATGCACGAACCCTGAGTCGATGAGCTTCACCAGGTCTGGCGGGTTGTCTACGGCCGGTTGGTATCGGTCGAGCAGCCCAGCGGCGTAGGTGGCGTACAGCCGACGCGCAACGGCGGCAAGCTCGCGGCACTGCGGCACCGAGGGCTGACACAGCGCGGCCCGCAGCAGCGCAAGCGCGGTGATGGCGGCCAGGTCGCTGCGTCGGTTTGTGCGTAGGCGGTGGGCCACAACGGCGGCTTCGACCGCCACACGTTGCAGTGGGCTCTCGGTCCAGCGCCGGCTGTACTGCTCGATGCTTGTATGATCGGATTTGCCCTGGCCTATTGAGCCCAGCAAGGCCAGAAGGTCACCCGGACTGCCGCCGGCCAGACCGCACCCTGGGTGGGCAGTCATCATTGAGCGCAGCGTTTCGCGGTCCCATACCTCGAAGCCCGGTCCAGACGACTGCCCCAGCTGGGTCGCGTACTCCTGGGCCTCAACCGCGGCGCCACCGACGAGCCTGCAGGTCAGGACCCGAACGGCGGCGCGAGGCAGGTCCCGGTCGAAGTCGGGGTGCGCCAGACCGTTGAAGCGCGCCTCGAAAAGCTGATGCCGGACGTCGCGCCACCCCGACATCGTGATGTCGCCGGCCTTGCTCTGCAGCGCGTACTGGCGCAGCTGGCCATCGTCGCAGCGTTGGGCGATGAAGTCCTTGCCGAACTCGAAGGCGCCGTGCAGCTGGTGAACGTTGGTAAAGCCGTGGGCCTGAAGCAGGGCGAGCAGCGGCGCCGGTCTGCCGCACGGCCACCACGAAACACAGGTCGAAGAGCAGTTCCAACGGTGTCACCGTGCGGTAGGGCTCGTCCGGACGGCGGGCGACCATCGGGCGATACCACATCCGGGCCGGCCGCTGTCCGTGGTTGCGCTTGTCGACCACAGCAGATCCTCCGCACAGTCGCCAGAAAAAGGGGTAATCCCCGGCGCGTGGGATTCGACGCGTGAGCGGACCCAGGATTCGTGCACAGAGCGGAGGGCCAGGGGTGCGGCTCGATGAGATAAACATCCTGCAGGGCGATGCCTTCGTGGTCAGCGACCGGCGGGGTGAGATAAACCCGGCCCCAGCGGTGCCTGACGGCATGTTCTACCGCGACATTCGGCACGTGTCCCGCTGGCAGCTACGTCTGAACGGCAAGCAACTGGAGGCGCTGAGCGCGGATAACCTGGAGTACGACGAAGTTGTCTTCTTCCTGATGGAGCCGACCGGGACGATCTACCAGAACCCGTCGCTTTCGGTGACCCGCCGGCGGGGGGTTGCCGCCGGCATGTACGAGAGCATCACCGTCCACAACTTCACCACCGACTCGGTCGCCTTCGAGCTCAGCGTGTTGTTTGACGCCGACTTCGCCGACATCTTCGAAGTCAAGGACCAGATGTCGAAAACCGGCCACCTGTACCGCGCCCGCCGCGAGGGTGGGATCACCTTGGGCTACCGGCGGGGTGATTTCTGCCGGGAGACCCACATCGCCGCGCCTGGTGCCTTCATCACCGAAGAATCACTCACCTACCGCTGTGAACTGGCGCCGGGGCAGGATTGGTGTATCGACATCGAGGTCCGGGTCGGCGTCGAGGCGGACGTGGCGGTCAGGCGCCGTCCGCACTGCCCGGACATGCCTTACACCATCAGCGACTGGCTGGATTCGGCACCCGTCCTTGACACGGACTGGGACGATCTCCTGCACATCTACCACCGCAGTCTGCTCGACCTGGCCGCGCTGCGGTTCTACCCGTTCCCGCGCGACCAGGCGTCGCTGCCCGCCGCAGGACTGCCCTGGTTCATGGCGCTGTTCGGCCGGGACAGCCTGCTGGTGAGCTATCAGGCCCTGCCGTTCCACCCCGAACTTGCATGGACCACGCTGCGGGCACTCGCCGAGCGGCAGGCGACTCATCGGGACGACCACCGCGATGCTGAGCCGGGAAAGATCCTGCACGAACTGCGCTGCGGGGAACTCGCCCACTTCGGCGACCGCCCGCAGTCCCCGTACTTCGGTGCTGCCGACACCACGCCGCTGTTTCTGATCGTTCTCGACGAGTACGAACGGTGGACCGGTGACGTGCAAACGGTTCGGGAGCTTGAGCCTGCGGCACGTGCGGCGCTGGAGTGGCTGGACAAGTACGGCGATCTCGACCACGACGGCTACATCGAGTACCAGACCCGCAATCCACGCAGCGGGTTGGTCAACCAGTGCTGGAAGGACTCCTGGAACTCGATCGTCCACGCCGACGGCACTCTCGCCAAGCTCCCCCGGGCCACCTGTGAAATCCAGGGGTACGCCTACGATGCGCGTCGACGAACCGCGCGGCTGGCCCGGGAACATTGGCACGATTCCCAGCTTGCCGAGCGTCTGGAGCGTGACGCCGAGGACCTCTATCGCCGATTCAACACCGACTTCTGGCTACCGGACGCCGGCTACTATGCGCTCGCGCTGGATGGAGACAAGAAGCCGGTCACGACTCTCACATCCAACATCGGACATCTGCTATGGAGCGGGATCGTCCCGCCTGAACGCGTCGATGCGCTCGCCGCACTGCTCTGTGGGCCTCGGATGTTCACCGGGTGGGGGGTGCGGACGCTCGCCGCAGAGCAGCCGGCCTACAACCCGCTGGAATACCACAACGGCACGGTCTGGCCGCACGACACGGCGATCGCGGCGGCCGGGCTGGCCCGATACGGTCGCCGCGAGGAGGCCAATCGGCTCGCGATGGCACTGTTGGAGGCCGGTCGTTACCTGCATCACCGACTGCCCGAGGCGCTCGCGGGCTACCCGCGGGAGAACAGCCTGGTGCCCGCGCTGTACCCGACCGCCTGCTCACCGCAGGCCTGGGCCGCCGGCGCACCGATGATGCTGATCCGCATGATGCTGGGCCTCGAGCCGGATGCTGGCACTCTGTCCGTGCGTCCGCAGCTACCCGAAGGCCTCGCCCGGCTGGCGCTGCACGGGGTGCGCTTCCACGGAGCCCGGGCCGAGGCCCTTGGCGGCACTGCGGCGCATGACCTGGATCGGCTGCGGCCGACACCCGGCCCGCGCGAGTTGATGACGCCGTAGCCGGAGTGGCGCGCGGTGCCGGCGGGCGGATCACGGGCCAAGGACGCGTCGCATCGGCCGCGGCTCCGCCCCGCCGGGCCCACTCGCGGGGGCTGTTGCGTTGCCTGTGTCCGGGGACCGAGGCAGGCTTGACCGGTGAGGCTATCGAGCCGTCGTCGCCCGTGCTCGCCGCCGAAGTCGGCGTTCACCGGATTCCGTTTCCCGTCCGAGGTGATCGTCGTCGCGGTCTCGTGGTACCTGCGGTACAACCTCTCCTACCGGGACGTGGAAGAACTGCTCATCGAACGCGGTGTCGAGGTCGATCACGTCACCGTGTTTCGGTGGGTACAACGGTTCACCCCGCTGTTGGCCGATGCCGCCCGGTTCGCCCGCCACTCACCGGGTGACCGGTGGTTCGTCGACGAGACCTACGTCAAGGTCAACGGTGTGTGGCGTTACGCCTACCGGACGGTCGACCAGCACGGGCCGGTGATTGACGTGCTGGTCTCGGCTCGCCAGGATGCCGTCGCGGCCCGGCAATTCTTTCTGCGGGCGCTGCGGGTGCTCAAGGTGAGGCCTACCGAGGTCGTTACCGACGCCGCCCCGGTCTACCCCGCCGTGCTTGACGAACTCGTCCCCTCGGCCTGGCATCATGTCGTGCGGCACGCCAACAATCCCATTGAGGCCGATCACAGTCAGCTCAAACATCGGCTACGACCCATGCGCGGGCTCGGAACCGACCAGACCGCACAGCTGATCATCGCCGGACATGCGTTCATCCAGAATCTGCGCCGCGGACACTACGAACCCGGATTCGACGCATCCCCCGAGCTTCGCGTCGCCACGGCGTTCAGCGAACTCGCCCGGGTGCTCTGACCGCAGACCCGGACCCCGGCCTGACGCGTCTCCCGATCAGGCAACAACGGCACCCGACCCGGGCCACCGGGAAGCCGCCCGCCCGGAACTCGCGCAGGTACGCGTCGAGCTCAGCCGCTGCCGTCTCCGGCCGCCGCTGCCCCGACCTGCCGATCGCCATCCGGCCACCATAGCCGCCTTCCTGTTCAGCCTGTCGGTGGCCGGTGCGAGAACGCCGCGCAACCGATCTTGGGAGGCCTCGTGGGGACCGGGGACAGCGGACCGTTCGACAACGACACCGCCGCTGACTGGTGTGGTGACCTCGACGACGCCCACGTTGCCCAGCGCCCGGCGCTGTCCGCGAGGCGCTGAGCCGAGCCGCCAGCGAGGACGGCTACCTCGACGCCGACACCGCCTGCCAGGCGATCGCTGCAGCCGCGATCGTGGCCGCGCAGCAGCCCGGCGGGCAGCCGATCACCTCCCCGTACGCGCCGGACTTCCTACGCGACGACGGCCGGCTCGATCTGCCCGACGGCCTGGCGGTACTCGCGGCGAGGGCCCTCGATCAGATCATGGCCGCGGACTCCGAATGGCGCGACCTGTGGCAGGACGCCGCCGCCGGGGACGTCAACCCGGCCCTCGACGCCGTCCGCGGCCTGCGCAGAGTCCTGACGGCGTAGTGGGAGCTGGTGCAACGTCCGGCGGCACGCCCTTATCGCTGCGTACCTGCGTCCGAAACGGCCGAGGACCTGGTGACGGGCGTGGGTGTGCCGTGGCGCCGCAGCCCCGACGAGCTCACGCGAATCCTGCGCCGTGCTAGCGGACACGGATTTTTCCTTTTTGGCGGACATTGCCCTCCGCGCCGACGGACACGTTCAGTCCTCACAGGCGGACACCTCGTCGCTCGCAGTAGCGGGCCGGCGGAGGGTGACAGCCGACGATGAACCTCTCATCCGGCCCGCTGTCGGCCTCGCTGTGGAAGCGGCCCGTCCTGCCGCGCCGCTTCCGCTCCTCGCCGCGTTTGACGCGGCTGCGGTGCGGGTCGGCTTGCCACCGAATCCTGTGGTTCGCGCGGGGATCCCATGTTGCTGGGAAGCCCGGCAGGCGTTTTGGTCGGAAGTGCCATCGGCTGGTCTTGGGTCAATTTTCGTCACTTGCTGTGATCGAGACATTTGGTTACACGGTCGTGTCCGTGCGCGGGGATTTTCAAGTGACCGCCAGCACGCCGGCACGGCCAGGAGCGGCGGCCGTGACCGACGTCGCCGCGGCGTGGCGCGGGTTCCGTGGATTCCTCCAGTTCGAAGTCGAGGGCCTGGGTACCGAGCCGGACACGGACATCAACGGCCTTTTCACGGGCAGGTCGACAACACCACTCCCCTGAACGCAACCACGCAACAACCCGAACCCGCCGGTTGAAGCGCTGAGAGAGACCACTTCTGGGTGCCCTCTCTGGCCAAGTGTGGCCGTGAGTGAGCAGCAGTCTCGCCTCCGCGAGCGACTGCCTATCGACGGAGCGAGACGTGACGACAACTTCCGCGAGTAGCAGTAATCCGGACCTGCTGACCGGGTGGATCGATCGCGAACAGAAGCGTGCGACAGCGAGTCGCCGTGACGCGGCTCCCTTCGGCCGCGGGCTGCGGTTCGCGTTCTACGGACGAATGTCAACGAAGGACTTCCAGGACCCGGCATCGTCGTACCACTGGCAACGTGAGGTGGCCCTCGGCCTGACCGCAGGGCGGGGCACGATCGTGGCCGAGTTCTTCGATATCGGATACTCCCGCCGCAAGGCGTGGGATGAGCGCCCGCAAGCCGCGGCGCTACTGGATGCGCTCGCTGATCCCGACCGTGCGTTCGACGCGATCGTGGTCGGTGAGTACGAACGCGCGTTCCACGGCAACCAACTGCCACACCTCGCCCCGACTCTTGAGCGCCACGGCGTACAGCTGTGGCTACCCGAGACCGACGGCCCGCTCGATTACCACAGCCCCACCCACCGGGGGTTGGTCATGATGTTGGGGGCTCAGTCCAAACGCGAGGTCCAGCGCGCCCGGTTCCGGGTCATAGCCGCGATGCAGGCTCAAGCCCGCGAACAGGGACGCTACCTCGGTGGCCGGCCGCCCTACGGCTACCAGCTCGCCGACGCCGGACCTCACCCGAACGCCGCCCACGCCCGTTGGGGCCGCCGGTTAAACCGGCTCGAACCCGATCCGGCCACCGCCCCACACGTACGGTGGATGTTCGCCCAAACGCCTTGCCGGACGCAGCGTTGCCAGCATCGCCCGAGCACTGAACGAGATGGGGATTCCCTGCCCGTCCGGCGTCGACCCGGACCGCAACCGGCACCGCAGCGGAGACGGGTGGACCCTGCGCACGGTCGCCGCGATCTTGAGTAACCCCCGCTACACCGGCCGACAGGTGTGGAACCGGCAACGCACCGACCACAACCCCGTCGACCACCAGCGCAGCGAGGTGCACCGGTGGAACCCTGCCGGACAGTGGGTGATCTCCAAGGAGATGGCGCACCCCGCGCTGGTCCGCGAGGAGGACTTCGTCACCGCCCAGGCCATCCGATGTAACCCGACCCCCGAGGACGGCCACGCCCGGACCTTCCTACTGTCCGGTCTGCTGCGCTGCGGTCACTGCGGGCGGCGGATGGAATCGCACTGGGTGCACGGCCGCGCCGGCTACCGCTGCCGGCACGGGCACACCAGCGCGAAACTCCCACGAGGCCCCAAGAACCTCTATCTACGGGAAGACGACCTACTTACCAGCCTCACGGCCGACATGAACCGCAGCAGCAGGCAGGGCCAAGCGAGGCGACGGGCTCACGCCCTTGCGCCGACCGAGGTGGTAGCGATTCTGCGCGCGAACCAAATGACGATCGTCTCCCATGGCAACGCCTGGGACTTGGCCCTCACACCTGGTCGCCCATAGCCCACTGACGGGCTAAGCGCAATCCCCATCAGAGATTCCGTGGGGGATTAACGTGTCCGAGGGCTAGACGGACCGAAGCCCCACGCCCGATCATCGTGGCTACGACTCTTCCGCTCGCGCAAATCTAGAGCTGCTCGGTGACCTCTTCGTCCGCCGAAGATGTCACCGAGCCGGATGCCCCTGGTCAATCCGTTGCTGTTGACATCGCTGTACAGGAAGTAGGACAGGCGCCGATGGACGACATGGCGCGAAAAAGATCCGCATCGATTGGATCACTCCGGCGCCAGGTCGCCGAGCCGGCCAACGCGGCCGACGACGGTGT